>JAQURD010000022.1 GCA_028749115.1 Acidobacteriota bacterium
AAATCAATTTGATTGAAGGCCAGCTCGAACGGGGTTTCAGCTATCCCCGCCAGAAAATATATATCTTCGCCGAGAAGGATATCTTTACCGAAGAAAAAGTTCTGATCAGCCGTCCTCCCAGAAAGTTATTTTTCTCGCAGTTTCAGGATCTAAAGCAGGGCGATTATGTGGTTCATACAGAATATGGGGTTGGCTTATTTAATGGTTTAAAAAAAATTGATCTTGATGGACAGCCTCATGATTTTATAGAGCTGATTTACCGGGATGATGACCGCCTGCTGGTTCCTGTTGAGGATCTTAATTTTGTTCAGAAATTCGCCAGTTCGGCCGGAGCCAGCCCTCAACTCGATAAGCTCGGTAGTCAGACCTGGGTTAAGACCAGAGCCAGAGTCAAAAAAGCGGCTGAAGAAATTGCTCAGGAACTGATTGAACTCTATGCCCGGCGGAAAACGGCTCAAGGCTTTGCCTTCGGTCCGGAGGGTCAATGGGAAAAAGAATTTGATCAGATTTTTGTTTATGAAGAAACTGAGGACCAAACCCGGGCTATTCAGGAGGTCAGAAGAGATATGGAATCTCCCCAGCCTATGGACAGGTTACTGTGTGGTGATGTTGGCTATGGCAAAACAGAAGTGGCCATGAGGGCTGCTTTTAAAGCGGCTATGGATGGGAAACAGGTCGCTGTTTTGTGTCCGACTACCGTTCTGGCCAGTCAACATTTAACCACCTTCCGGCAGCGGATGGTTCTCTTCCCGGTAAGGATTGAAGGGCTGACCAGATTGCAGAGCAAAAAAGAGCAGCAAAAAATTCTGCAAGATCTAAAAAAGGGCTTTGTTGATATTATCATCGGGACGCATCGCCTGCTTTCCACTGACGTTGAGTTCAAAGATCTCGGCATGTTGATTGTAGACGAGGAGCAGCGGTTTGGTGTCAGCCATAAAGAGAAGATAAAGAAGCTGAGGACTAATGTTGATGTTCTGACCCTGACAGCCACACCGATTCCCAGAACACTAAACATGGCCTTAAGTGGCTTGCGAGATATTAGCTTGATAGAAACACCACCCCGGGACAGGTTGTCTGTTCACACTGTAGTCGCCCCTTTTAATAGCCGGCTGGTGGCCTCAGCCGTCAGACAGGAACTCGAGCGGGCAGGCCAGGTCTATTATATTCACAACTGCATTGAAGATATTGACCGGATGGCCAGGCTGGTGGAAAAGCTGGTGCCTCAAGCAAAAGTTGTCTCCATTCATGGCCAGATGCCAGGTAGCGAGCTAGAAAAAAGAATGTCAGCCTTTATCAACCAGAAATATAATGTGCTGGTCTCAACGACCATAATAGAAAATGGCATAGATATCCCTCTGGTTAATACCTTGATTGTTGACCGGGCAGATCTTTATGGCCTGGCTCAGCTTTATCAGCTAAGAGGGAGAGTTGGACGCTCTTCACGCCAGGCCTATGCCTATTTTTTGGTTCCTCCTCTATCAGAGCTGACACTGGAAGCCAGAGAAAGGCTCAAAGCTTTGAATGAATTCAGCGAACTGGGATCTGGTTTCCGGCTGGCAGCCAGAGATCTGGAAATCCGCGGTGCGGGGAATATACTTGGCCACCGTCAGCATGGATTTATTGAGGCTGTAGGGTATGAATACTTTTTGCAGCTTCTGGATAAAGCCATTAAGGAACAGAAAGGGGAGAAAATAGAAGAAATTAAGTGCCAGATTAATCTCAGAATTGATTTCAGGATTCCAGAGAACTATTTGCCTCAGGTAAATTTGAGGTTGAACCTTTATAAAAGATTATCCTCTCTGGAAGCAGCCAGTGAAGCCTTTAAGATCAGGGAGGAGGTGGAAGACCGTTTTGGCCCTCTCCCGCCAAGCGTGGAGAATCTTTTTTATTATGCCCGGATAAGATTTTATGCCCAGAAGATTAGAGCCAGTGCCCTTGACCGGAGCGGCCAGCGACTGGTGATCAAGTTCCCGCCAGAAACTAACTTCCTCTGGAATAAAGTTCAGGGTTTACTCCGGCGATATGCCGGAGGCGTTTCCCCTTTGGGGCTAATTTCATTCAATATCAGGGCTGAAGATGAGCAAAGTTTCCTCCAGGAAACTCTCCATATCTTGCAGGAGCTGAGTGAGTATATTATAATAAATTGAGTTATTTGATGAAGAAAACCCGTCTGATAATAATAACCCTGATAATAATAATGGCCGGGGGCGGTTTCTTCGGCTACAGCTTTCTCAAAAGAAAACAGGCACAAAAGGCTGAAGAAAACAAGAACCGTCAGGTAGTCTTGAAAATAGAAGATAAAAGCTATAACCTGTCGGATTTTGAACATTATGTCAGGCAGATCATTCCCCAGGGACAGGACATAGATAGCCAGGCCTTGAGTGAGTTGTTTGATCAGTTTGTTGAAGATAGGCTAATTCTTTATTCGGCTAAAGTCAGGAAGATGGAATTAGCTGAATCCGAAAAGCAAGCGTTCTTACAGCGGTTAATTCGTGATTATCCCCCGCAGCCGGGGCTGGAAGAGGAACTGGCCAGTGATGAAGAATTGGAAGACAGCCTGCTGGTGGGAAAATATAAATATGAAAAAATCAAAGAAGTAGTCGTGACTGAAGATGAAATCAAAGCTTATTATCAGGAACATAAAAGGGATTTTTTAGTGCCTGAAAGGGTTATGGTCAGCCAGATTCTCGTCAGATCAAGCGATCTGGCCATTGAGCTTCAGCAAAAACTTGGCAAGACTGATGAAGAGTCTTTCCGGCAGGCGGCTCGTGATTATTCAGAAGCTCCTGATGGCTATAAAGGCGGCTTAATGGGTATCTTTAAGCCAGGAGACCTGCCCTACGATATGGAAAGAGTGATTTTTGCCCTTGAAGAGGGTAAAATATCCCAGGTTTTTCAATCTCCCTATGGCTATCATATCTTCCGGCTGGACAAAAGATATGAACCAGCTTTACTGGAGGAAGAAGAAGTTTCCCGGCGGATAAGAAACATTTTAATGGAAAATAAAGTTAAAGATATAATCAGTAAGGAAATTGAAGAACTTAAAGCTACCTATCACTGGCAAATTTTCAGAGAGAACTTGCCTTTTAAGTATGAAGGGAAAGAAAATGCCTGAAAAGCGAGTTATTTTCTCGGTGATGATTCTATTGGCTTTTTTCAGCCTGGTTTCAGGTGAGGTGGTGGAAGAGATAGTAGCCATCGTCAATGGGGATGTAATCACCCTGTCTGATTATAAGGAACAGTTTGATTCGATGGTTCAGATACTCCGCCAGCAGTTAAGCGGTGAAACCTATTTTAGGGAATATGAACGTTTAAAAACCAGTCTGCTCGACATGATGATTGTAGATCTTCTCCTTTTGCAAAAGGCTAAGGAACAGGGGCTGAATGTCAAAGAACAGGTTAAAGCCACCATAGCCCAGGTTAAGACCCAGAACAATTTTGAATCGGATGTAGATCTGATCCGGGCCATGAACTCTCAGGGGCTTGACTATGATAAATGGGTCAAACAGCTTGAAGAAAATATGTTGAGACAGGCTGTCATCTATACTGAAATTGACCGGACGATTGCCCTTGATGATGCTGAAATTGTTAAGTATTATAAAGAGCATCAGTCAGAGCTGGTCATACCGCCTGAATTCCGGATTAAAGCTATCTACCTGTCAATTACCAGTCTGACGGCCTCAGCCCTGGAAGCGAAAAGAACCGAAATTTCTGATAAGCTTAAGAGCGGTCAGTCTTTTGAAGATCTGGTTCAAGAATATTCCGAAGGTCCAAAGGATAACGGCGGCGATCTGGGCTTTTTCAAAAAAGGCGAACTTGATAAGGTTATTGAACAAGGTGTAGAAAAATTAAAACCCGGGGAGATTAGCGGTTGGATTGAAGCTAAAAATGGCTGGTATTTAATTAAGATGGAAGAGAAAAAAGAGAGCCACCAGCAAACCTTTGAGGAAGCCAGACAGGATATTGAAAATAAGTTATATAATGACATCCGTCAAAAAAAGATAGATGAATACATCAAGAAGCTAAGAGAGGAAAGCTTTATCAAGATACTTAAAACAAACCCTCTGAATCTTTAAGGTAGCCTTTTCTCTGGATACTGGATAATAGAAGGGCCGGGCAGATTAGGCTGTCAGGTAACGAAGACGGCGGCGGCAATGGTTGTTGTCCACAGGCCTTTTGAGCCGGTGGCAATTTGAGAAATACTGCGGGTTAGAACCGTTAGCTCTTTGCTCAGGTGGTAATAGTTGGCTTTCCCCCTCTTAAAATTTTTAGGGGAGTAACGCTGGCCAAGTTTCGTAGCCAGCATCTCTGCCGCCAGCTCTTCTGCCTGGAGGCGCGCCTCTCTTTCACTTTTACCGAAGCCTTCATGTTCAGCCAGGTAGCCATATTGGCCTGGAGGCTGTGGAACAGCCAGACCAATGGCCGAAGAGATCAGTCGGTAAGCTTCGTCGGTTGAATTTTCACTCATGACGAGAAAGACAATTTGCCCTGGCTGAAGCTTTTTCAAACCGGCCTGCCGGCTGACGACCCGACCATGAGGAGGAAAGATGCTTGAGACTTTGACCAGATTGAATGGTGAGATGCCAGCTTCCCTTAAGGCCAGCTCGAAGCTGACCAATTTTTCCCGGTGCTGACCATGACCTCTGGTCAAGAAAATCTGCTGCGGCAAGATAGCTTCCATCACTTTCTTCCTTTCTAGCAGCTAAATTTGTATTGAGGGGGTAATCATTTTTTAGTTTGTTCCTCAGGTCCAGTTACCGGCGTCACTGTCTCATCAGGTTTGAAATCTATGGTCTTTGAGACTTCATATTCTCCCAGAAGGGCATAGTCTGAACCTTTTGATTGGGCAAAAAGTTTAACTGTGACTGTTTTCCAGTAAGGGTTGTTTTCAAATGACTGGACAGTTTGGCCCTCAACTCCATAGTTACTTTTTAGTGTTATGACATCACTTGTCTGGCCGGGCATAACAGGCTTTTTCCTGATGGCAGCCAGGAAACTGCTGCCCAGTTCTTTGCTCTCACCCTGGAATCTGAAAATGGCATTAAAATTTACATAGGTTAGAGGTTGAGTGCTGATATTTTTTACCCGAAAAGAAATAATAGGTATAAGAACCAGCTTCGGTGGCCAGGCCCGGTATTCTTTGCTAATCCATTTTGTCTGGACATCCACGACTTCTATTGAATTTTTTAATTCTTCGGTCTTCATTGAATGGCAGCCAGGCAGAAGAAGAAGAGAAGACAAAACGCTCAGCAGCAGGGCTGGTATTACTATTTTTTTCATTTTATTTATCCTCCAGGACAAAATCACTTTATAGTATAGCAAAAAATGCTGCCGTGGAAAAAACTTTATGACAGAAGACAAAGGCAACCTGCCTTTTAAGCCAGGTCAACAGGAAATTGCTCAGTTTGATGCTTAATTCTTAATACTTGCTTCCTGCCTGACGATCATTTCAGAAGCGGTGGCCAGTTGCACTCCATAATTTCTGGCCGCTGGCAGATAGGCCTTTAGTATCCGGAGGGTCTCTTCAAAAGGATGGCCTATACCTATTGCCTGGCCATTTTTCTTAGCTAAGGAAAATAATTCGAACAGCCGGTCTTTGATTTTGTTCCGGCCCTCATCGGCATCAAGAAATATCTGGCGGGAGGCAGCCGGCACCCGCCTCTTAACGGCTAAATCATAAGCAATTGACTGCGGGCTGGTCCTGCTGTCAATAAAAAACAGGTTTTTCTCTTTCAAAAATTCCATGATTATTTCCATCAGATACTGGTTAGCTGTGCCTTTTGAGCCCATATGGTTATTGAGTCCTCTGGCTTCAGGCAGCCGTTCATAATCTTTTTCGAGCCTTGACCAGATTTCTTCCCGGCTCATAGCTGTGGTAATCAAGCCATCAGCCCCCAGGCCAACTGTCTGGCCATTAAAAGCTTCAAGTGGCAGGTGTATTAAAACATCTATCTGGTATCGGGCAGCCAATTGAGCGGTTTTGGCAGCATTTTCAGAATCAGGCAAAATGGCTACTGTTAGAGGTACCCGGAGATTAATCAACTCCTGCATAAAAGTGAGATCCTCACCCATATCATCAATAATGATAGCGGCCAGAGGCAGCTTTTTTTGAGCAAGGATGGCTGAAGCTGAACCGGTATAAGGACCTTCTGGTCTGATTGGTTTTTTGCTGGACGTCTCAAATTTTTTTTCTGCCTGACCATCTGGATGATTGGTCAACCAGCTCCAGGGCAGGTAGGCAGTTTTGTTTTGCTTGAAATTAAGATAATCAAGAGCGGTACCTGAAATAAGTGCCAGAGCTGCCAAAATAATGCTTAGCTCAAAGAAAATGCCCTGGAAATTAGAGCTTTTCTTCACCCGGCTAATTTTAACTGCCATCAATTAAGAATAGTCAGCCTTTCCCGCGTCTTGTCAAGATAAGCCTGATCGATTTTATCTGAATAGGCAAGTTTGATATCGACAGGCAGGCTGTTATTTAGTAGTTTCTGACCAGATTTTAGGGTAAAAACAGAAGTTACCAGTAATACCAGGCTGCCATCATCAAGTGGAAAATTTCCACGCTGAGCTACCAGTCCTGGTGTCTCCAGGCCAATAACAGTTGCTCCTCTTAGCTCATGCAGACAAGCTGCGATCAGTTCGGCTGGTCCCATTGTTGCCTGATTGACCCAGATAATCAGGCTTAATTCAGGGAATAATGGCTCATCATTCAGGATTAAGTTTTCCTTAACCCCCTTTTTTTCATAATAGCCAGCTTCATCTGATTTAACAAAAAGATTAATGAAATTTTTAGCTTCGGAATAATCGCCAGCCGAGCAATTCCGGAAGTCAAGGATGACTGCCTTATTTTTTTGCTTATTCTTATTAAGAAAACCGGTCAAAGCTTTTTTCAACTCATTGGCCAGGCCAGGGTAAATCATTGTTGGCTGAAGATGCAGGCTGCCCGGCAGCTCAGCCGAAGCATGCAGGACCCGTGGAACTGCATAATCCCGCTTGAGCTCAAAGGATATAGTATCTGTTCCTCTGACCACTCTTAGCTTTACTGGCTGTTCATCAGGCCGGTCACTGACCATTAATAGCTCAGTTTCGACCAGGCTCATCAGCAAAGTGTTCTTGTCATTTATCGAACTTATGCTGTCTCCGACTTTGAGTCCTGCTTTAGCCGCCGGGGAATTGGCAGCTACGGCTACAACCAGCGGAAATAATCCGTATTCTTTATAAACCGTCAGGCCGGTTTGGAAATTACCCATTTTTTTATTTAAGTACCTGCGCGCCAGATCTCCATCAAGATAGGCACTTAAAGAATCAAGGGAATTGACAATACCCCGGAAGGCACCGTCAGATGTTCTTTGAGGATTTGGCTCTTCCAGGTAATCAGTCTTAATCAGTTGCATAACTGTTCCTACCAGTTCGGCATCGTTTCTGGAATACTGCGGAGAAGAGCTCTTGCCCGGCAGGAATCTTCCGTCTATCAGCAGGAAAGTAACTAAAACGATCAAACAAATCAGCAGGTATAAGTTGATTTTGTTATTTTTCATTTTTCTCTCTAAATATATTTTATCATCTTCTCCTTAGCCAGGGCAAGGGATCAATGGCTCTGGTTTTATATCGAAGTTCAAAATAAAGGCATTCTCCTTTTAATGAATCTGAGTCGCCGACCAGAGCTATGGCCTGGCCTGACTGCACCATATCTCCTGGCTTAACCAGAAAACTTGAACAATGGCCATAGAGCGTGTAATAAGAAAGCCCGTGATCAATAATCAAGAGATTTCCATAGCCCTGAAAATAATCCGCATAAACTACCCGTCCGCCATGAATGGCCTTGATCATTCTGTCCTGACCGGAAGGAGATATCTCCAGGCCATTATTGACTACTGTTGTCTTAAATTTCGGATTTTTTTCCGGGCCAAATTTTGTTATGACGCGGCCGGAAATCGGCCAGGGTAATTTACCTTTTCTTTCATTTAGTGGAATAAAAGGAGAAGGCAGGGCAATCTCTTGATTCTGCAGGCGCTTTAGCAGCCGCTGAAGCTCATCTGAACTGCTCTTTAGTTCGACCATCATCTGTTCATAGGTCTTTTTGTTCTTTTTAATCTCGGTCAGTAACTGCTGACTGCGTTTTTCTTCCTCCAGAAGAGATTGTTGCTTACCGGCTGCTTCTTTAAGCCATAGATCAATCTCAGCCTTCTTTTGCTTTTCTTCTTCTCTCAGCTTTTCCAGTTCTTTAAGGGTATTTAGGTAGGAATTGATGGCTTCTCCCTGGTATTGAGCCAGAAAAGTTAAATTCTTGCTTTCCCGGAGGAAAACCTCAAGATTATTGGCCCTGAGAAAAAAATGCAAAAAATCAAGACGTCCGAATTTATAAAGAGTAACCAGGGTCTTTTCGACCGCCTCTTTTTCTCTTTGCAGGCTGATCTCATTGGCACTGATTTTCTTACTCAGCCCAGCCAGCTCGCTCGCCGCCCTTTTTTGCCTGAGATTTAAGGAGTCAATTTCATTTTTTAGAACATTTCTCTTCAGCCTGATCATTTCCAGGGTGGAGAGCAGTGATTTTTCTTTCTCTCCTTCCTGGTCGAGCCTGGCTTTGAGTTGAGATATCTGCTGATCAATAAGGTTTAATCTTTTTTCTATATCAGTGGCGGCCGAGGTTTCCTGTTGAGGATAGAGGGGGCAATATATTAAAATAATCATGACCAGCAGGCAGATAAAGAGCAGCCAGGCGGGTTGAAAAGCTTTCTTTGGGAGGAAAAACTGGCCGCCAGGTTTTTTATTACGAGTTGATAATTGCATTTCTTTTCCTTTAGTATTTTTACCATAGAGAAGAACAAAGTGAAAGATTGAAAAGATTAAAGGGAGAAGATAACAGTCAGACATGGACTTAAAAGTATTGGCCAGGGAGGCAGCTAAATCAGCGCTGGAAGCGGTCAGTCCAGAGAGGCTGATAAAGGAGAAGGTGATCAGGGACGGCCAGAAGCTTATCATTGATGGCCAGGTTTTTGGCCTTGATTCAGCCGGAACAATCAGGCTGATCAGTTGCGGTAAGGCCGGGCTGCGGCTGGCCAGCAGCCTTATTCCCTTAATAGATGATAAGCTGAGTGCCGGGGTGGTCACCGGCGCGGCTGGCTATGAAGAGAAAGACAGAATTGTTTATTTTCCGGCCGGTCATCCCTTGCCAGATGAATGGAGCCTGCGGGCCGGGCAGAAAGCTCTCGAGCTAGCTCTGGTCTCCAGTCCAAAAGATATCCTTCTCCTGTTAATTTCAGGCGGAGGGTCGGCTCATCTTTGCCTGCCAGCCGAAGGCATTAGTCTGGAAGATAAGCAGATTGTGACCGGGCTTCTGCTCAAAGCCGGAGCTGATATTCATCAGCTTAACGCGGTCAGAAAACATATCTCAAGAATTAAAGGTGGGAAACTTCTGCAGGCTGCCTGGCCAGGAAGAGTCATTAATATCATTATTTCTGATGTGGCAGACAATAACCTGTCAGATATTGCCTCGGGCCCGGCCTGGTATGATTCTTCTACCTTTCAGGAGGCATTAAAGGTTCTGGACAGAACAGGCTTGATGAGGTCTGCCCCTGATTCAGTAAGACGAGTCCTTGAGGAGGGCGTAGCTGGTTTAAGAGAAGAGACGCTGAAAAAGGATGATAGCATTCTGGAAAAGTCCAGGGCCTTTATCATTGGCGATAACCTTAAAGCTTTATATGCAGCCAAAGCTGAAGTTAGAAGGTCCGGTCTGGAAAGCGTTATTTTGACTTCTTCAGATGCCGGTGAAGCCAGGCAGGTAGCCGTTTCTTATATCCAGAAAATCAGAGGGCTGGCCAGGAAAGCAAGAGAAGAAAGGCGTGCCTTTGGTCTTCTGGCCGGCGGAGAATTAACAGTGACGGTTAAAGGGAACGGAAGGGGTGGGCGGAATATGGAGTTTATTTTGGCCTGTCTGATAGAAATGGAAAAAAATAAAGAGGAGCTGGAAGGTTGTGACTGGCTGATTGTCAGCCTGGCGACCGACGGGCGTGATGGGCCGACAGATTCAGCCGGAGCCTGGGTATCAAGAGAAAATGCGGCCCGGGTGTCGAAAATGGGACTTGATCCGCTGGCTTTTCTTGATAACAATGATTCTTATAGTTTTTTTGAAAAGGCGGGAGGACTGATCTTGACCGGCTTGACTGGAACCAATGTGATGGATTTGAGGTTTTTTTTCCTGGCCCCAGGCTGAACAGGCTGGACAGAATGATCAGGCAAGTTAATGGTTAAGAGACAGTCTTTGAATTACAAGAAACAGGGAAGCTTGCCTCTGGAAAATCAAGCAATCTTGATGCTATAATATAAAAAGGGAGAAAAAATGAAAGAAGAAATATGGCAGGGGATGGTTCAAAGATATTTTGAAGACCTGAGAATTATTGAAAGATCCCAGGAGGACGCCAGGGAGCATTTTGACCAGTTTTGCGAGTTTATTGTTGAGCCGGCGGTTGAGGCCCTGGCTGGCGAGCTAAAGCTTCGTGGCATCAAAATCAAAACCAGCCGGGAAAAATACAAATTTTTTCATCTGCAGATTAGCTTCCCTCAAAGCAAAGTGGACAACTTCCATTATGAAATTTCTTTGCCCAGGAATTCGCTGGATTTGAGGCTGATTTTAAAGACCTCAGGCCGAAAAGATAAAAGGTCACCTGTTGCCGGGGAAAAAGAAGAGCAGTTTATGCCCGAAGTCAGGCCGGCTGAAGTTCTCAAGCTCGGCAAGGAAGAAGTAATTATGGATATTATCAATAAGTTGAAAGAATTTAATTATGCGGCCCGCACCTCGCCGGACTGAAGGCAGGCTAGAAATCAGTTGAATCCTGTCTGGGTGTAAAGGGGAGATTATTATAATTTAACTGATGAGAAAAAATTGCCTTCGGGCCGTCTTTAAATCATAACTTATACAGGAACTGTTGAATGTTGAAATAAAATCATGTCCGGATTAATATTGTTGACTTTGGGTTTGAAAAATATTATTAAAATTAAAAAAAGGCAATGGGCGGGAAAGAGCTGAATTTTTCTTTGACTGGTAGGAAAATATTTCTGATTAGCCTGATACTTTCTATCTGTATCTCTTTTTTGATGGGGAATGATAGCCCAACCAGGCCCATTTCAAATATTGAACAAGCCAGGCAGCTAAGAGCAGCCGGTAAGTTTACTGAATCTCTGAAAATTCTTGAAAATGAAGTTAGCCAGAAACCAGGCGGGAAAAACTCGACTGAACTGGCTGCTTGCTGGTTGAATCTGGCTCTTGATTACTGGAATCTGGGTGAAGTCTCCAAAGCTGGAAATGCTTTTGTTTTTGTTCAGACTATAGCTGATGGGAAAAAGGACCTGGCGATCAGGGACTATGCCCTCGCCAGCCTGGAAATTATCAAGCTATATAAGGAAGCCAAACTTAAACGGCAAGAAAAAGACTACCGTCAATCAGAAGCGCTGTTTCTCTCAGCCATTGATCTGGCTAAGAAAAACGAGATGCCAGATATGGAAATGAAGTGCGTCCGGCAGCTCTCCTTACTTTATTGGGATTGGGATCGATTAGAAAAGTTCTTATCTTCGGCGAACAGCTGCCTTATAATTTCGATAAGTCTAAATAATAAATATGAGGAAATTCGTGCACTTAGCCATATCGGCGTCTATTATTCAAAGAAGAACAATTTGTCGATGAGCTTCTTTTATTTTGATAGAGCTCTATCTCTGGCCGAGAAAGAAAATCTGGTCGAAATATTTCCGGAAAGCCTCACTAATCTGGCTGGCATTTGCCATCAACTCGGGCAGTATTCGCTGGCAGTCTATTATTTAGAAAGAGCCCTGAAGATGTATGAAAAACAGGACGATTTAGCTTCAACCATTTCTGTCCTTAACGGTCTGGCTGTTTCCATCTACCGGCAAAGAGAAGGGAGCTCTGGTAATTTGGCCAGCGAACAACCACAGGCTCTATTAAAGACGGCCCTCAGGCTAAGTCAGCAGGCAGGAGATGAAATCTTGGAGGCCAGGATACTTAATAATCTCGGCTTTGTTATACTCAGTGAGAGTCCTGATCAAGCCGAGCAATACCTGAATCTGGCTCTGGCCAGGGGATTTAAGCTGCATGATAAAGAGGTGATTAGCTCTTCTCTGAATAACCTGGCCACGATTGAACTGAAGAGAAAGCAAGTATCCAGGGCCATCAGACTTTACCAGCAAGCCGTGCAGGAAGCAAGCCAAATAAATTACTGGAAAGAGATCTGGGAAGACTATGCTGGTCTGGCGGCCTGCTATGAAGAGCTGGGTGATTATCGCCGGGCGCTTAAAAATTACCAGCAGGCTCTGGCCACTTTTGAAAAGATTAGAGACAATATTAACTTCGATTTTTATAAAATTGGGTTTGACCGCAACAAGAGGAAAGTTTATGAGGGACTGATCAGAGTGCTGGTTAAGCTTAGAAGCGGCCGGCCTGACTCCGGAATTGATGAACAACTCTTTAACACTGTAAATCAAATTAAAGCCCAGGTTTTTCTGGAAGAAATGGATAATCTTAAAAATAGTGAACCGCCAGCAAAATCATCTGAGGAGCTGACTGGCCTGGACAAGGTAATCTGTGACTTTTTTAATCATGGCGAAAATATCAGAGAGAGCGATTCCTTTGGAGAGTTGCTCGAGCTTGAAAATCGCTACTTCCGGCTGTGGGGTTTAGAATCAGCCCTGGAAAATAAAAACAAAGGCAAAAGTGCTTCGGCCCTACCCGCACTCCAGGTTCTACAGAAGACTTTTCTAACCGAGGGAAAGATTGTCATCGACTACCTTTTAGGCCAGAGAGAATCATATTGTTTTCTCCTGAGCCAGGATGATTACCTGGTTTTCCAGCTCCCTTCCGAGCAAGAGATTGAAAAGTCGGTCAAACTTTATATCAAGCTTCTGGCTGATCCGGGCAGCGAGAAAGAAGACCTGATAAGAACCGGAGCGGAGCTCGGGCGCCTTCTGCTACCTGGCCTGAACAGCCTGCCTGGCCCTGTAAAATTCCTGACCATTATACCTGATGGAATTTTGAGTTATCTGCCTTTTGAGACTCTGCGGCTTCCGGGCGACTCGGCTGGCCGTCAGGAAGAATATCTGGTAGAAAGATATTCGGTTTCTTATGGCTTTTCCCTGGCTGCTCTGTATAAATCAACCCGGTTGTCAGGCGGTAATAGTTATAAAAAGGAATTTCTTGGTTTTGGCAATCCTGCTTATAACCAGAAAGAGAAAGGGCAAATTTTAGCCAGGCTTTATTTTGCTGATAACCGGGGTTTGGGACTCAGACCGCAGTTAGCCTTGCTCCCTTTTTCCCAGGAAGAAATTGAAAAAATTGCCGGTCTCTTCCCGCTGAAATCCTGTGATCTGTTCCTTCAAAAAAAGGCCACCGAGGATCAGTTAAAGGCACTTGATCTAAGTCAGTACCGGATTATTCATCTGGCCTGTCATGGATTGGTCAGTGAACAATTTCCCTTAAGATCTTCGCTGATACTAACTGCTCCGAAAAACAGCCCGGAGGATGGTTTTTTAACAGTTAGAGAGATTTATCAGATGAGGTTAAAGTCGGAGCTGGTAGTCTTATCTGCCTGTGAGAGCAGCCGTGGCCTGGTCGAAAATATTGAAGGAGTAATAGGTTTACCCCGGATTTTTCTTCTGATCGGCAGCCAGTCTGTTATCTCTTCACTCTGGTCAGTCAATGATCTGGCCACTCAGGAACTGATGCTGGAGTTCTATCGCCGCCTTTTGACCGGCCAGACCAGGCCTGAGGCCTTACGGCTGGCTAAAATAAAAATGATAACTTCATCAAAATCACATCCCTATTATTGGGCAGGCTTTATTCTAATGGGAGCAACAGAAAAGATTTATTGAAGGTTGAGTTTTACTTTTCTGACTGGCGAATCTACAAATTTTCCCCCGGGGGTATAGATTAATATCTGCCAGAAAAAGCACCGGTCATTTTTGAGAGCATCGGCTACTTCTTCGGGTAGCCTGATCAGGGTATCACTGGCCGGAGGGCTTTGCCAGATGAGATACATATTTTGATTAAAGACTTCAACCTGATAAAAAAGCGCCTGTTCAACTGGTTGCCATTTCAGGGCAATGGCGAGTGGTGCCGGCTTGGCTATCTCTTCTGTCATCATAAGATTTTGAACTTCTCGCGAGTTTCTCTCGACTTCCCGGGCTTTTCTATAGTCAATATTAAGATAGTAAGCTAAGGAAAAAATGATGATTATAGCTGTAAAAGTAACTGCAACCTTCTTGATTAACGAAGATGAAGAAAAAAATGACTGGAGCTTCAGTTCAATTGGCCTTTTTGGCTTTAACAATTTACGGCTTATCTCTGTGACCAGCTTTTCTGATAAATGGAGAAATTCAAATTCCTGCTGACAGGCCAGGCAGCGACTCAGGTGCTCAACTATTGTTTCTTTAAATTCCAGCCCGGCCCCGGGATCAAAAGACCGGGCCAGGTCTTCAGGTTCCGGGCAATCTCTTCTGGAAACGTTTTTCTCAAAATCTTTTGAAGATAAAAAAATGCTTTTAAGTATTTCCTCTTGTTTTTTCTTTATCAAGGCTCCTGTCCTTCAGAATTTTTTTTAAATCCTCCAGACCCCGGTAGAGAAGATTC
>JAQURD010000037.1 GCA_028749115.1 Acidobacteriota bacterium
GGAGAACATTAGAATGGTTTTGGAATGTTAAAACTGCAGCTTTTTTTAGAGCGCCTGAAGGTGCTCAAGTAAAAATTCGTTATGACTGGAAGGATCGCCAGAAAAAAACACTAGATGGGGTAAATTATAAGAAGTTAACTATTGGAAAATGGTCTATCTTTACAGCAAGAATTCAAATTAAAGTGCCTCGTGATACTGAGGTGACCTATGATGTTGACTATGGTAATGTAGCCATATCAAGTCCCTCGATACCTTTTTAGTTTAATATTTCTTCGCTTTCCTGGATTTTTTTAAAAGGCCGTCTTATTTCAGCTTATCATGCATTCCGCCGAAGACGGGCTTTTGCTCGGGTAAATACTTTTTGGGGAATTTAACCAGAATGGTGTAGTTCGGGTCAACCATCTGCGAGACTTCGGCCTTCATTACCTGGGAGACCAGCTGATAAGAGTCCATCATGTCGAGACCATAATCCTCGGCTATCCATAGCACCATCTCTTTGGTAGCAATCCGGAAGGCATCTTCCAGCGGACGATACATGCCCAGGGTCATCAGGTATTCGTCATTTTCGATTCGAGGCCAGCTGATTTTCTTGCCCTTAATGAGGTCAACTTTGAGCTCGACATTAACTGCCGCCTCGACGCCGTAGCCAATAATTTCTCCATCGCCCTGGACGAGGTGAGCATCTCCAAAAAGCAAGTAGGCCCCGGGAACATTGACGGGTAAGTAAATGGTATTACCGGCCCTGACTTCCGGGCAATCCATATTGCCACCGTAAGCTTCCGGAGTAACGCTCCAGCGATATTCAAATTTGGCCGGGGCTACACCCAAACAGCCAATCATAGGGGTCATCGGAATATCTATAACAGTATTTCCTTTTAGAGATTTATATCTAACCGTTCCCTTTTCTTTATCAACCTCATACCACCAGACAAGCTCTGGCAGTGGAGACTCGAGAATGGCCGTGTATTCAGTCCCGGTTATAGCGCCGAACCCCGGTCCATAACTACTGATGGCATAGGGACGGGCAGGTTCAATCTTTCTGATATGAACCGCCAGGACATCGCCCATCTCCGCACCCTGGATATAAAACGGACCGGTTAACGGGTTATCATGCCAGAGGCCGACTACTTCTGACGGCTTATCAGTCGGCTTTTTAACTTTGCCGTCATAGCAATCCTCAGTTGAAGAAATTATGACCGTGCCCGGCTTTATCTTCATGACAGGCTTGTGCTGGCCATAGGTGTATTTAAGATCACCTGGCTTGGGGAAATATTTGACGACGTCTTCGGCCAGGGCGAGACACGTCAAGCTTAGAACAGAAACAAGGATCAAAGAAACCAAAGCGAGTCTTTTAAGTTTGTACATGGCCTTCTCCTTTATTTATTTCTTTATTATTTTTAATTATTTGATTACTTTATCTGGCCAGGTGAAGATAGCTTCTAAAAACAAAACTTCTTATCGCCTTCCGAATCCTCATCGCTGCTGGCCATATCACAGAATTGCCATATTACAGACCGGCAGAGCCATGCCAGAAAGAATTATATTATTTTCAGCACTCGGGTTGAATTATAAAGGTTAAAAGCAGTGCCTTTAAGTTCTTACCATGAACAGATGCGGTCAGGTCTATTCGGTGCTGCTTCAGGCTTCTCCTCGCGCCAGTGATTAGCTACTATATGCCAACCGGTGAGACCACCAGATTCTGTGGAAGCCAAGCCACGATATGAGGATAGCCATAACTTGTTGACTTAGAAGGCGTAGAAGAGTGCCCTCTTACGTTCTAATTCCCCGATAAAGTTAGTTCTGAAAAATCCTGACCAGGACCACACCATGCGGGGCAACTTCGGCTTCAAAATGCCCGTCAAAGGTCCCGAGGTCTTTTTGCCGCCACAAATCGCGCACGCGAAGTGAGCCGCCGCCCAGGCCCAGCGCCTCAAAACCAACCCGAATTGTTTTGTGGTCATAAGCATCGAGGTTAAAGAGGCCGACTGCTTTTGAGCCGTCCTCCATCTCCTTGGCCCAGACCTCGTATCCTTCGCCTTCGACGATTCTATCTGCCTGGCGGCCGAGCGGATCCTGATTAACATCGAGGACCTCGACATTGGTTAAAAGTCCCATGGTAAAATCGTCTATCTGTTCGATGGGACAGCCAATCAGTAACGGTGCAGCCAGCAGGCTCCAGAGGCTGATATGCGTATATTGCTCGTCAGGCGTCAGGTGCGTCGGGCGGAGATTAGGCCCCCAGCCAACACGGCCGACGACCAGCATATCCGGGTCATTCCAGTGCCCCGGGCCAGCATAGCGAGCAAGACCTGCCTGGCCGAATCCAATCCGCGACATGCTGCTCCAGGTATCGGTAATGTCACCGGTCGTCCGCCACAAATTGCCGCCCACGCTTTCGCCCCATTCCCACGGATTTTGCTGACCCCAGTTGCAGATGCTGAAAACGATATCCCGCGGGGCTTTTTTAATCGCCTCGCCAAATTTTTTATAAGCAACTCTCGGATCTTTACCCTCGCAGTAGCACCAATCAATCTTGACATAGTCGTAGCCCCATTTAGCATAGGTCAGAATGTCCTGTTCCTCGTGACCCTCACTGCCCTCATAGCCGGCGCAGGTTTTTGGTCCGCAGTCCGTATAGAGGCCGATTTTGAGACCAAGACTATGAACATAATCAGCCAGGGCTTTCATGTCAGGGAATTTTTCATTGGAGCGAATTTCACCGGTTTTCGGGTCGCGCTCGCCGTGCCAGCAGTCGTCAATATTTATATAAGTCCAGCCGTAGTTGATGAGGCCTTTTTCCACCATGGCCCGGGCGCTCTGGCGTACATTCTCGTCAGTGACGGCACAGCCCCAGCAGTTCCAGCTGTTCCAGCCCATAGGAGGGGTGAGGCAGATTTTATCGCCGACCTCAAGACGAAGCATTCGCTCGGCCGTGCCCTGATTATTTCTGGCGATGAGCTTGATATTATAGGTGCCGGCTCTGTCAACAACGCCGGTAATGTGGCCGGTGGATCTGTCGAGTTTGAGCCCGGCCGGAAGGCCCTCGGCGGCAAAAGTCATCGGGCGAGAGCCGGTGGCTGGAATGGTAAATATGAATGGTGACCCGGGGCGAACACCGAAAACCTTTGCTCCGTTAATCCTTGGCTCGGGGCCGGGGAGAGGCGTCAGAACGTAGGGCTGGCTGGCGTAGGGCTTAACGGGCTCAGGCTTGTTCCCTCTATATTCGATCTTAGCGTCGCACCAGTCGGCATGATCATAAGCATTCCCATCGCCAGCATCGGAAACTATAAGATCAAGGCTAAGAAAGCCATCAAGCTTAATATCAACTGCTTTGGCCGGCTGGCCGGCTTTCATGACGCCACTTTTCCAGAGGGTTTGGAGGATGTTATTTTTATCGCGAGCCGAAACAATGAATTCGACCGAGGCACGCTCGTTGCCTTTTATCTCGTCATCAATGCCAGCAAAGGCGCTGAAGCGGGTCGCTTTGCCATCCAGCTTTATACGGTACATGCCTTCAGCATGGGTGCCCAATCCGCGCTCATAGACCTTGCCAGCTATGGTCAGGGGATTGCCATCTATCGATTTATTAGCCTGAGTTTCACCCCAGCCAGAGATAGCATACTCGGGGCCAAGCTCATCGAGCCAGACGACACTGGTTGGTTGCTTGGTGCAGCTAAAGGTAAAAGCCAGCGCCAGCAAAATGAATAAAACACACAAAGCAGAAGATAGCGCTGAAAATACCTTAAAATTATTGCTCGTGGCTCGATGGCGATTATTCATAACCTTCCTCCTTAAAAGTGCTTATTTTTTTAGCTTCAATAAGCATAAAGAATCAAATAAATATATAGGGCAAAAAGACTCCATCTCAAGAAACCATTTACCTTACGCAACAGTCG
>JAQURD010000023.1 GCA_028749115.1 Acidobacteriota bacterium
TTGATTTGCTTCAGACTGAGTCGGACATTCTCAAAAAACAGCTTGAAGAGATTAATAAGAGACTCGACGAGCTAAAGAAAAAAGAAGATTGAAATTGAATGATTCTGTCAGTAGCCAGCGGTAAAGGCGGGACCGGGAAAACAACTGTGGCCGTTAATCTGGCTCTTAGCCTGAGCCCGAGGAGGCAGGTTCAATTTCTTGATTGCGATGTGGAAGAACCTAACGCCCATTTTTTCTTAAAACCGCAAATCCTGAAGAGTCAGGAAGTTTTCATTCAGGTCCCCGAAATAATCGAGGCCAGGTGCACTTATTGTGGACGCTGTGCCGAAGTCTGTACTTATAAAGCAATTGCTGTTGTAAAGAAAGCGGTTTTAGTCTTCCCTGAACTCTGCCATGGCTGCGGTGGCTGCAGTCTTCTCTGTCCCCAAAAAGCCATAAAAGAGGTCGGGCAGAGAATCGGGGTGATGGAATCCGGCTTGAGTAACGGCCTCAGTTTCATTCAGGGCAGGCTTGATATAGGTCAAGCCATGTCCCCTCCCCTGATTAGAGAAATAAAGAAGAACATAGATCCAAATCTGGTAGTGATTATAGACTCACCACCAGGAACCTCCTGTCCCATGGTTGAGTCTGTTAAGAAAAGCGATTTTTGTCTTCTAGTTACCGAGCCCACACCATTCGGACTGAATGACCTTAGACTTTCAATCGAAACCTTGAGAACAATGAAAATTCCGGTCGGTGTGATTATCAACCGGGCCGGAATCGGCGATAACCGGGTGGAAGAATATTGTTACCAGGAAGGTATTCCTGTTTTGATGACCATTCCGTTCGACCGGGAGATCGCTGTTGCCTACTCGGAGGGGATGCCAATCGTTGAAGTCAGGCCTTCTTATCGAGATAAATTTTCTACGCTTTTTTCCAGAGTAGAGGAATTAATCAGATGAAGCAAATAGCAATTATCAGCGGAAAAGGAGGAACAGGCAAGACAGTTATCTCTGCGGCTTTAGCCACTTTAGTGGAAGATAAGGTCATGGTTGATGGCGACGTTGATGCAGCCAACCTTTATCTTCTTTTAAACCCTGAAATCCAGCAAGAAGGTTTTTATTCAGGAGGGAAAAAAGCTTCTGTCGATCTTGACCGCTGTACTGGCTGCAGAATCTGCCTCGGTGTCTGCCGCTTTTCAGCCATAGAACCAGCCGAGGATGGAAAAATCAGAATAGACCCGATTTCCTGTGAAGGCTGCGGTGTTTGTACTCATCTTTGTCCTACTGGAGCCATCACCATGGAGAAGAATATTGCTGGACGCTGGTTTATTTCTTCAACTAAATACGGGCCTTTTGTCCATGCCCGGCTGACTGCGGGAGAAGAAAATTCTGGAAAACTGGTCAGTGAGATTCGTCAGAAAGCTAAACAAATCGCTGAAAACAATGGTCTTAATTATGTAATTATTGATGGCCCGCCAGGAATAGGCTGCCCGGTTATCGCTGCACTTTCAGGAGTAAACCTGGCTCTGATTGTGACTGAACCAACCCTTTCCGGCAGTCATGATATGGAAAGAGTTATTCAGGTAGCCAGACATTTCGGGATTAAAGTAGCTTGTGCTCTTAACAAATTTGACCTTAATGTGAAGATTTCAGCCGAAGTAGAAAAATGGTGTCAGGCTAATTCGGTGCCGGTTGTGGCCAGAATTCCCTTTTCTGAGGCCGTGGTTCATTCGGTAGTTAACGGGAAACCGATAACTAAAACCGGAGACAATGCCGTTGCTATAGAAATAAAAAGGATGTGGGCTAAAATTTTAGAGTTAATTTCGTAGGAGAGTTTGCTCATGAGCAGGAATAGCTGGAAATATTTAATCGATTCGCTCCTTTTTATCTGTATGGCGGGAATTGTCTTTATTGGAATCTTGCTCGGGCTGGTTATCCCGAAAAGGTTGATAGCCTGATAGTTGATGGAAATAAACCTGAATTACTCCAATTATTTTACGGTTACCTTATCGATTGTTGGTCATTAGTTTGGGATCCGTTTCATCTAATGAATACTTCAGTTTAAAAAAAGGGGTATCATGGAAAAGATTTCAGGCAGGATACTGGACTTTACCCAAATCTTTAAAGGTGAACTGGCTACCGAAACCATAACCCTTTAATATTAAGTTAGATCGGGCTTTTATTTTAAAGATTTGTTATATTTAAACAGGGGAAAAATCATTTCTCAGCTCAGGCGGGACAAAATCAAGGATCAAGCTTTAGGTTATAACCGGATAATAGACCAGACCCATGACGAAGCCGGAATTTATGCCCAGGATGATTGGAAAATAAGCAAGAAATTTAGTTTGCTGAGCGGTCTAAGACTGAACAAGCATACGGCTTTAAATCATCTCGTTCTCACTCCCAGGCTCAGCCTGCTGGCCAATCTTACCAGGGAGCTAACCTGGCGAACAACTTTTTCGACTGGTTTTAGGGCTCCTCAAGTTTTCGATGAAGACCTCCACATTACCCAGGTCGGAGGAGAAGGGATGATGATTGTTAATTCTCCAGATCTTAAGGAAGAGAGCTCATACAGTTTTACCACCGGTTTTGATTATGGCCGCCAATACGAACGATATAATTTACAGTTCAGCCTGGAAGGTTTCTACACCAGATTAGCTAATACCTTCATTCTTCATGAGATAAGCGGCACAGAAAATACCCGTCTGATGGAAAGAATTAACGGCTCCGGGGCGAAGGTTTATGGGATATCGGCCGTGGTAGGCCTGGGATTTGGCCGCAGAGTAGCTTTGAATTCCGGCTTGACCATCCAGAATAATTTACTCGACGAACCGGAATCTGAATTCAATTCAAAGGAATTCTTCCGGACACCTAAGGTTTACGGCTATGCCAGCCTGGAGTATAAAAATGAGCGTTGGTTAAATGCCGAGTTTTCTGTCGAATATACCGGTTCGATGAAAGTCCCGCATTATGCAGGCTATATATTGTCTGACCGCCTGGAAACGACTGCGAAAACAGGGGACACAAACTATATTTCCTATTTTTAGCTTCCCTGAGAGAGAATGGTTTTGATAACAATGGTGATGCTAACTGATAGTGATATTAACTGAAATCAGCAAAAGCAACCACGAATTTGAGCAAATATTCAAACATTGATATTATAATCACAGTTTTACAATTTCTTCAGGAGCTTCACCACAGTTTGCCGGGCACGAGACGATAGAATTGGACTAACTGAAAAAATAGGAAATATAGTTTGTGTCCCCTGTTTTCTATGTGATAAAATATTGTTTGGATATGAGTCCACTCTAAGAGCGAAATCCGGGCACTGATATTAGATGGTTAGCGAACATATTTTGACCAGACAATGGAGGGATAGAATGAGATATATCAAGCATTCAATAGTCTTTTACCTGCTTGTCTGCTTATTATTTTCATCTGTTTTCCTCTCGGCCCAGGAAGGAAGAGGCCAGGCCAGACTTAAAGGCGTCGTTCTAGATAAAAATGGAAAGCCTATCGAGGGCGCCACGGTGGAACTCGAATCTTTAACCCACAAGTTATCCATGACCACCACCACCGACAAAAATGGTTCATTTTCTTTCCTTGGCCTGGGCAAAACAGTGGTAAAGATAACAGTCAGCAAGGAGGGTTATGACCCAACAATTATTCCCCATCTTGAACTGAGTTCTATAAAAAACCCCGATCAAGAAATTAGATTAATAGAAAAAACAAGTATGGAAAACCTTGATGAAAGCAACCCTCAGGCAGTTTACCAGAAGGCAGAGGACCTTTATGAGGCGGGAGATTATGAAAAAGCGCTGACGATGTTTAATAAATTTATTGAACTTCAGCCAGATCTATATCAGGCCAGAATTAACCTGGGCAATTGCTATGTCAAATTGAGAGAATATGATAAAGCTATTCAGGAATTTGAATTTGTCTTAAATAAGCTGAATGAAGAAAATACCGACCTGAAGGGTAACGTAGTTGCCGCTTCACTTTATGCCAGCCTCGGTGAACTCTACATGGACCAGGACAACTTAGAGAAAGCAAAAGAGTATTTCGAAAAATCGATCAATATTGACCCCTCAGATCATGCCCTTGCCTATAATGTAGCTGAAATACTTTTTAATTCTGGTAAGACAGATGAGGCTATAAATTACTACCAGCTGGCCATTAAAATAAACCCGACCTGGCAGAAACCATATCTTAAACTTGGTTACTGCTACCTGAATAAAGGCGAGACAGAAACAGCCGTGTCCTATTTCAAAAAGTTTGTCGAATTAAGCCCGGCCGATGATCCTCAGGTAAATCTGGTTAAAGAAATCATCAAGCAACTTGAAAAGAAATAGCCTGCCTTTAGTTCACTTCAAAAATAGTACTAGGCTGGTTAGTAGTCACAGTTTTCCCGCCAGTCTTTTCGGCAATTACAGACATAGCACTATAAAAATCACCTGAGTTATCAACCAGCTGATATCTTTGAGTGGGCAGTTCTTTAAGATTGATATAGACAAAATTAAAAGTCACCCCGGCATTCTTAAATTCTTCAGTTATGAGATCTGTGTCAAAGTCTGATTCAGTCTTTTCTTCTACAAATACTCTGGCCGCATCAAAGGCCAATTCTTTGACCTCCCTCATCCTGGCCATAGTTTCCCTATCCGGAACTGGCCTGATTTCTCTCTGGAAAAACAAATAGATTTGATTATCGGTATCACCGGTCATTTTTCTGGACCTTTTAAAGATATCAGAAAATTGCAGAAGTGAGGCCTGACTAATTCTTCTGGTATTTCTTAATTCTTTACGGCTATTTTCGTAGGCCGCCATCAAATTTTTAGTATCTTCCAGACCTGAGCTATAACTGATATCAGTTACAATAGTCATCATCTGATTATAGATATTTCTGTAATCAGAGCTGGTGACTGAAGTGTGCTTTTTTAAGACGTCTTTAATCTCCCGGTTAACTTTTTGCGATGATTCAGCTATGGTTTTGCTGGAATAGCTGAAAATCTTAGTCGAGGGAGTCATAACTATGAGCTGATCATCCGGACCTATCACCTTCTTAAAAAAATAATCAACAGTATTATCTATTTCCTGATTGTATTCTTTGAGATCAAAGAGAAGCATTATATTCCTGGGCTTACCCTTAGAGAATAGAGGTAAAATCAAAAGCCCTAAGGACAAAATCACAAACCAGGCATACCTTATTATCTTCATCATCTTCTCCCTGGTTGGGTTCCCGAGACCATATTTAAAGAAAAAAGGAGGGGAGGCGGTTTGCGCCTCCCCTTTCATCTCAAGCTTTAAGCTTCAAGCTTTACCATTCAAAGTGACATCCAAGCTGGAGTATTCTTGGATCTGTGATACTCTGGATTGTTCTAAATGCAATACTGGTGTTGTTAGAAACGGTAGTAAGACTGGTAGCTCTACTATCATTAAAGACGTTGAAGATATCAGCAAAAATACCAAAAGAAGTCCTGGATATCCTGAATCTCTTTTCAATACGTAAATCCAGTATAGCTACTTCCGGAAGTGCCCTGGAGCCACTCGGCTCAGCATAAATTGTTGTTCCACCCTGGCTAAGGTCAGTCTGCCAGGGAGTACCTTCGGGAAGTGTGTCGTCAACAAAAAATGTGCTGGTTATTGCTCTGGCATATCTCCGGCCTGACATAAGTCTCATATAGCCACCCACATTTATATCCCAGGGCAGCTTGACCATTCCTTCAATCTTTATTTGATTTCTTCTCTCATCAGGGAATCTACCTATAGCATTAATGTGGGCGTTAGGATTATCATATAAGCCAGTTCCACTCCAGGTGCTATCAAAATCAGTGGCAATTAAGCCTCTTGACTTCTGCCAGACATAAGAGACCTGAAGCTGCCAGTTATTGGCATACCTTTTGTCTATAGTAACCTCAACTCCATCATAGTTTCTATTGGCATCGGGAGGATTAATCATATAATATTCTGAGGTAAGAAGATCCGTCCGATTATAGAATTTTCTCTCCTGGCCATCATATGGATCAGTGACAGGCCATTCTTCATAATTTAACCATTCATACTCACCGCTAGCAAGAAGACTGTCCAGATTCAGGTAGCTGGCATCAGCATCTTCAATGTTATTTCTCGACCATTTTCTGATGTAGCGAACCCCGAAAGAAGTATTTTTGAAAATCTCCCTTTCCAGGCCAACAACAAGTTCGTCTGTGTAAGGTGTCTTAAATTTGTAATCGCCATAGCCATACTTGGGAACATATTCCGGACCGGCTACCATATAACCTGTAATATCTGAAGGATCACTCAGCGGGGAGAAAGTATCAGTCGCCTCATCATATTCTACAAAACCTGCAAAAAAAACAAATCCATTTGGGTTACCACGGCTAACCCACTGGGTTAGATTAGCTAAGTAATACCTGGAAAAACTTGCCTTGAAAGCTGTCTTTCCATCTCCAGTCAGGTCAAAAACGAGACCGAGCCGTGGAGAAAGAGTATTCCAGGTATAAGCGGTAATGGTTTCGGTAACTGCTCTGTTATATGTAATATGATCATATGGAGCTGGCAAAGGCAATGTTTTATCACCCTCATCCTGCATCTGAGGAGGAATGACTCCTTTCATTCTTTCAAATCTAAGACCCAGGTTGAAAGTAAGTCTCTTATTGACTGCCCAGGCATCCTGAACAAAAGCTGAAAAATTCCGGCTCTCTTCTTTTACATCATAAGGAGCATACCATTCTACATAATACCAGGGATCAAAATGCAAATCCTCGATAAAATAAAGATTGTAACCGTTGGCTGTGTAAGGATTTCCTGGATGATTATTAAAATTCATTGTGCGGCCACCTTTACCCAGCATATATTCCGCACCAAATTTAATCTCGTGGTTGCCAGCCAGATTTTCTAAGAATAATGTGCCATCAGCCGCAATTGAATATCTGTCGCGTGGATTAAGATCACTATAGCCATAACTTCCACTACGCCGATAATTATAAGCATCATAATACATAGGTTGGTCATTTTTGGCCAGCAAGTCAAACTGGCTTAGATAGGCAAATCCCTTAATATTCATAAAGAAGCTGGAACCAAAAAATCTGGTGTACTGAAGGTTAAAAACATGGGTGGCTGTCTTTTGCTTCCAGGTGGTATCTTCTGTCATGTAGCGGGAAGCACCACGATGATTTCTTTTTAAATCAGAATACCGGTAGGTAGCAATTAATTTATTGTCCTGGTTCGGCTGGAAGGTTAATTTAATATAAGGATATGGCCTGAGCTGATCAACGCCAGTTTCATTTCCGGGTTTATCATAAGGATAACCGGAAACGATAGCTTCCTGTTTCCAGAGGCTGGCATTCAGGAAGAACCAGAGTTTATCTTTGATAATTGGTCCTCCGACGTTTATGCCAGGTTCCATTTCATATTTAAAGCCACTCTTCATTCCTTCCAGCGGCGTGCCACGGGTGTTGTTTGACTGAAAGCCTTCACCCTTATAATAAAAATTGGCTGAACCATGAAATTCATTACCGCCTGATTTGCTGACCACATCAATAACTGCGCCCTGGACCTGGCCATATTCAGCCGGCAAACCTCCAGTCTGAACAGAAATTTCTTCTACCGTATCGACACTGAAGAAAATACTTTCTGTTCCTACCACCGGGTCAGAAGTGTTTACACCATCGATATTATAAGTATTGTCCCTGACACTGCTTCCATGAGCTGCATCGCCAGTAACTCCCGGGGTCATGTTAAAATAGGTGCCAAGTGTCCTGGTAGCTGGAATAGAGAGAATAAAGTTTTCATCAATTTTGGCCGTTTTGGTAGTCTTCACTTTATCAATAGTTGGAGAAACCCCTTCCACAACAACTTCTTCTTCTATGGTGGCAATGGGCATGGCAACATCCACTGTAGCAGTGGAAGCGGCTGAAACAACAATTCCCTTTCTTACCACTGTTTTGAACCCCTGAAGCTCATATTTGATTTCATATTCACCTGGAGGGATGGAAGGAAAACGGTAGTTGCCATTAGCACTGGTAACTCTGCTCATCTGTCCAATAACGAGAGCGGGCGAACTGATAGTAACAGTCACACCGGGGAGGGGAACCCTATTCTCATCAAAGACCGTGCCCTGGATGTTCCCTACCTGTCCGGTCTGGGAAAATCCAAACGAGACCAATAAGAGAAAAACAAGACAGGGAAAAAAGACTTTTTTCATAAATACCTCCTAAATAAAATCATCTCACCGTCTTAACCATATGCAAAAACTATGCCAGCTTTGCTTGCCACCCTTAACAGGTTAACAAAGGACTTGATCGGCAATATATACAAATATTTGAATCCAATAATTTGTTAAAGTTCAATTTTTTGGATTTAAAAAAATCAGGCACATAAATTTATATGTCCCATTTTTTCTTTTTATAAACATATATAGATAGGTTATATATGGAAGTTACAAAAAGAAAGAGCTATGAAATAATAAAGTTTGATAGAAAAGGTTAAGGGGCTTCAGTGGCCAATTCCCTCTAAGAACTCAAATATATTATATCATGATAGCCGATTTGAATTATTTTAAGAGCTTTAAATTTGAGGCAAATAAATCTATAGCTCAATGACGGGGGAAACACACTTGTGGGAGAGAACAGGTGAAGCCCAAGACCTTGCCTGCCGTTCAGAAAGAGGAAACAAAAGTCAGGAAGCAAACTTATTCTTAGTTACCACACTTCTGGCTGAACAGGCTCAATGAACTTGACAATTTCTAACAAGTATGATATACGAAAAATGTATTAAAATTAAGCCTTAAGGGAGGTATGGTGATGAAAAAAAAGTTTTTCTGGACGGTATTCGTATTGGTTGTTTTTGGCCTAAATGGGCCAGCTTTAAGGTCACAAACACAGGAAGTTCCAACTCAATTCGGCACTTATGAAGATTTCCTCACATATTTTAATCACAACATTCAGATTCTTCCACCAACGATATCACCCCCAGAACTCATATACAATGTAAGCGACTGGTATGATCTTACAATTGATGACATTCGATATAAAGGAAGATTCATAAGCGCTGAACTCGTGGAGTATAATGTCGGTGGAATTGAGGACATTAAATATGTCTGCTCGGTTGGTGCGGGTCAGCAATATACCACAACAACAACCATCCAGACGTGCAGTGCTGTGAAAATGAGTTCCAATATCAGTTTCTCATTTGGATTGGCTAGCATAATTGGTTTATCATTGGGATTGCAAAGAGAAATAACAAAGCAAACATGCTATACGATTGTTGAAGGTTACACATACCAGTTTCCTGACTTTTGCAGTGGATATAATTCAGCAAGTTTTTATACGGGAATAGGATTTGACCTATATAAGATTACTTTGGAAATAGCACCTTACCAAGTTATTCCTCCGGAGGAAATGTTGTTAAGGTGCTTGCGTGCTTGTATGAAACTCCCTGCCGAGATGGTTGAAAGTTGTCGAGAAGAATGCTACCAACAATATGGATCAAGCTCCGGGTATGAAGAACCGAACTTTAATGAAATCTCTACCTATGTAACATATATATATAGACCGGCCCAGCGTAACTGGGTGAAATGTTTTAACTACTAGTAATCATAACCAACCAGGTTTCTGACAAGTTTTATTAGTAACGGAAGAGAGGTCTATATGTTCTTTTAAATATTCTAATTACTTTGTTTATAACCTGCTGGCCACCAAAAGGGTAGATTTCCAGAGAAGAGGAAAAGTCTCACGGCTTCTAGGGCTGAATCAGTATGAACTCTAATAGAAAATGCAAAGTTTTTGACATTAGTTGCCATCCTTTTTCCCCCTGCTATCATATGTTCCAGGCGTAACCAACCTTGAAGAAGAAGGTGCGGTCGGATTGAGTTAATGAAACTCCGTTATAGCCAAAATAATTATCGCTATAACCTAAGAATAAAACTGTCCTCGGATTGAGCTTGTAGGAAAAGAGGAACTGGCTGAAAAGTTTTTTAGAATTTTCATCAACCGGGAAATTATAAAGATCCAGGTTTTTATTAACGTTGCGGTATTGAAGAATTGCTCTGAAAAAAGTACGGCTGTTAAAATGATATAAAAGTCTCGTCTGGCTAAGATTGGCCAGGAAAAGACGTCCACCGTCAACACCCAGACGGCTCAGCATATGGCTCAAACCCAGTTCGAGATGCTTGCCCAGTCTAATGCTTATTTCAGGCTCAACCTCAAAGGCATGTCCTGGCCTGATATTTTCATAATCGATTTCATCCCTGAAGCTAACCCAGGTATTTAAGCTTAAATTGCCAGCGGGCTTGTGGCTGAAATAAAACTGATTGAAGAGCTGATTAAAGGAATGCCCGAGATAAACTTTTTTCCTCGTCCCTATATCCCAGTTAAAATAGGACCAGAGAGGACCTTCAAGATCCACCCCGGCTTCCCACTCTCTCTCAAGTAGATTTCCGTCATAGTCAGCACTCTGGTCAAAATTGCTAAAGACTGTTATCCGGTTAAAGAAATCTCCCTGCTTGCCCCAGCGAGTAAGTCCGCCTCCTACCTCAAATCTTCTGTATCCAACCTGCGGGACAAAGCCCAGATCGGCTCTGGCGTCGGGATCAACAAACTCATATTCGGCGTTTAAATAATAGGATCTTTTATTGTGGCTGAAGCCAATCGTGCCGCCATAACCCGAAAAACTACCTTTTTTCTGATTGAAACTCTCGGCGATATCTTCTGGATAGGCCGTATTGGAGCCGAGAAACTGAAAGGTCAAAGTGTCGGATCTGGTAAAGCGAATTAGTCCGTCGAGGCCGGCCACCCGGTTATGATAGCTATCGCCCTCCCTATCTGCAACTAACAGGCCTACAGTTGAGCCTTTAGCTATGTCCCTTCTGAAGCGAAAGACATTGGCGTAGGACCTCTGTCCGAGAGTGGTTGAGTCAGAGCCCTCCGCCCCGGGGAAAATCAGGTTGGTCATCGTGTCCTGAGCTGAGACAATCCCGATGACGTTTTTCCCCGCTTTACCCGAAACTTTTACCCCCCAATCGGGATCAGCAATAGACCGGCTATAAAAAGCTTCCACCGGTGTTTCAAAGAAATCCCGGCCTTCAAGGAAAAAGGGCCTTTTTTCTGGATAGTAAAGGGCAAATTGCTTGTTGATATCAAGCTGGGCTACATCTGCTTCGACCTGCGAAAAATCAGGATTGACGGCGGCACTCAAATTCATATTGTTATTGAAATACCATCTACCCGAAATTCCGAAATCCGCTCTGGAATCGAGCTTTTTCATGCCGCCTGTCGGGAAAGTCTCTCTGGCATCCGTCCGGGCAGCGGTCAGAGTTGGGTCAAGTTCGAGGTTTCGCCCCGGTGAAATTCCTTTAAAGCCGGTAATTTTTGGAGCCTGACAGAGCGTGCAGGGATTATTGCGATTGAACGGCATTATCGTTATTTGATAGCGTCGGCTGCGGGGCATGATCCTGATGGGCAAAAAGCCCCAGGTTTGTTCATTTTCCGATGGCTGAAACTGGAGAGAACTAAAGGGAATGGCCATTTCCACCTCGTAACCGGAGCCGGTCATTCTGGCGGCTGAATTCCAGATGGCGTCCCAGCTTGCATCTTCCTGTTGCCCGCCGAGGCTCATGATTTCATCGCCTTGAATGCCGAGTGGGTTGACAAAAAAAGTAAAAGCACGGTTTTCGTCATTAAAAGTATCCAGCATAATGCCGACCAGGTCATCCTGCCAGCAGTTATCCCGGTCGTTATAAAAAGCCCGGATCTTATCAGACTCCGGGTCATGGGCTATAAAGCCAATATAAAGATTATGACGGTCGTAAAAGAAAAAACATTCTGTTCTGGCCGGAGCTTCGATGTTTTCACCAGGCATGATTTCTATATCGGCAACAACTTTGAGGGCTTTCGTCCATGCCTCTTCGCTGAGCGCGCCATCTATCTTGATTTTGTCTTCAATCTCTGGAAGGCGGTAAGTCTTTTTTGCCTCCTCTGCTTTTCCTGAGGCAAAAAGTAAATTGCTGAACACAAACATGATGGTTATAAATAAGATGTTTAAGATAAGTGCAGGAAAAAATTTAAATTTCATCTATCTATCTCCTCAAAGCTAAGATTCTGGATGGTTTGTAGACTGAGATTTTTATTCGTTTATTTCGTACCGCTCATCTGTTAAGACGAAATATTTGTCTGAAAGGTTCCTTTTCGAGATGAAAAAACAGAGGGCATAAATTTTTGTTCCCTGTTCTACTCAAGCCAGGAACCTCTATAATTTGCCAGGCAAAAAACTATTCAGTAGAATTAACCGGGGTCAAAAATCCCAGGCCGAAGGTAAATTGGAGAACCATGAGTCTTTTAAATATCTTTTTCCTTGAGGGCGAAAATGAATCGGTGGGAAGAAAGGCTGAAAGTGTCTCTTGATCTCATCGTGGTCAGGCCAGAAGAGCTTCCGCACTACGAAGAAATGTTAGAAAGAAGCCTTCCTCTGATTTAGGCAGCTTTTCCTATGGAACGAGGCCGATGTTTATCATCCTCCATAATTCACGAATCAGGACATATTTTAGGACTCACAACCATTATTTACAGGGAGATGGGAAACCGAAAAACGGCGGTTACTTCAGGCCATCAGACGACGGTGCAGCGCTCAAATATGAGTTACCAGCTGGTATGTTTGATTTTCTTTCAGACTGCAGGCTAAGGAAAATAAAACCAGAACCTGAGCGGCTATCGATTTAAATTCTTTTACCCCATGAGACTTCTTCAAGCTTTGTATATTTATGATTTACAAACTTGCATCACTCAAAAAATGGAACGTCCCCAGATTTTTAAACATGGTGATAGGGTAATGGCCATTTTCTTAAATCGGCTCGCCTCCCCGATTTCCTCCCAATTTTCCTCAGTTTCCCTGATTTTCCACGACTAATAATCCTTCCTATTTCGCAGTTTTTTTTACCCACTTAGCCTCATAGATAACAATATACTGATAACCTTCTTCATCTTTTTCTACGTTATAAAGCCTATTTCCTTTCCAGACAAGCTGTGATCCCACAAAGCTTGAGGGTATTTCACACCGAGCTATAAATTTCCCCTCGGGATTGAAAATATCGAAAAGGTAAGAACCCGGAGTTTTACCTTTTTCATAAGTGCGAACGTATAGCCGATTTTGCTCATCCAGACAGAACGAACGAAAAGGAGGATATTTTTCAGATAGATATTTCAATTGCCTCTATTTTGGATTTTACTTATTTCCCTGAGTTCAAGTCAAATGCCACGAACTCTTCCTGGCACCAAAATAATTTCTGGCCTAGTCTTATGGCCTAAGATCTTAGGGAGCGACTCTGTATTACAAAAGAAAAATAGGCATCCAGACTTGGCCTGGGCCCCTGACCATAGGGCTTGGAGAAGCTCAACTAACCTGTGATCCTCTCTGCCCCAAAAGGTTGAGCCCTACCACGATACCTTAGATTATGCCCTTCTTTGACCTAAATCTCCCGAACCATTATAGTAATTTAGATACATGACCGAAAAAAATATTAGTATATCCGAACGAATACTCCTACAATAAATTTATAGGCCACAGGCAAGGTAAAAACGGGGTGAGCAAAAATGAACAAACAAGATCAAAGGGTGCTTAGAAGAGGGCCAAGCCGCATAAGAGAAAAAAGACAACAAAAGGTGCCTTAATCAAATGGATATTAAAAAGGCTTTCAAGTGGAATTCTTGAAAACCCCGTATTGAAGAAGCATCTTAAGGAAATTATGAAAACGAGTGGATGATTTGAGAGATATTGAAACGGTCATCACCTGTCTGGTCTCATAGTATTGGTGGCATGGCTAAAAGACAAAGTATTGTGCGAGGCAAACATTAATTGTATATCTAAAGATATACTACGGCAGCCTGGCAAGGAAATGAAGGAGATTAAAAAGGCATTGAAGAAGCAGGCGCCGGCAGTATATAGCACGGCCCATAAGGCTGATGCCTCAGGGTTCTAACCAGATTTTTGCTTGACAAAAACTTCTTTTAGGCCAGAACTCTTATGGGCCATCGATTTAATAGAAAGGCGGTAGTTGGATGAAAGAAGAAAAAATTGAAAAAATTCAAAGAAAGTTAGAATTAATAACTGGCAAATGGTGGTTTTTTCTAATCTTTATATTGATACAGTTTATTATCCCTCCATATGCTTCAAAAGGTTATAAA
>JAQURD010000038.1 GCA_028749115.1 Acidobacteriota bacterium
TGACTATAATGCTTATGTAGGTCAATACCTACAAAGTTCATGAGCCACCTCCTTGAGCTGATTTTACCCCAAAACCATCGGCCTTGGGGGTGGCGCAGCATTATATCACAATCTATATTTCCTAATTTTTATTTTTTTTGTGGTGAGCAGGAATCGGACACCAATTTAAGTCATCAGGAGGCGGCTCTTAAGCGGCGCCTAATCTGACGATAAATTTAATCATCTGATGATATTCGACTATATAACTGAAAATACAACCCTTTCTTTTCAATCTGCCCAGGACTCTGGCCACAGTTCGCCAGGCACAAAAACGTCGGTAAAACATGAAAAGAATAAAGAGAAAAAATAGGGAAAATCTAGGGTGTCCCGATTTTTCTAGGGAAAAATAGGAAATATAGATTGTGTCCCCATTTTTCTCCCCAGTTTTCTGCTTGACAGAATGGCTTCCTGCCTTTATATTATTTGTGTATTAATGAAAATGATTTTCATTAACTTAGAGAGGTAAGAATTTGCCGCGAAGACATTGTGCCAGGCATGGGCTAAGAGAACAGGTCGGACGCTGGACAGAACCGCGCGACGTCATTCTGGATGTTCTGAGCCGCTCCAAGGGGCATCTAAGCGCTAAAGAAATTTACGATGCCCTTTATTCAAGCCATCCTGGAATCGGGCTAACTACTGTTTACCGGACTCTTGAGCTATTCCGCCGTCTCGGTTTTATTCAGAAAGTCGCCTCCCCCGACGGCCAGGCCCGCTATGAACTAAGGACTGAAGAAAATAAAGGACACCACCATCATCTGATCTGCCTCCGCTGCGGAAAAATCATAGATTATCAGGATTTTGCCGATGAAGAACTGGAACTGGTGAAAAAGACAGAAAAAGCTCTGGCCCAGAAACATAATTTTTTGATTCTTGACCACAACATAGAATTCCTTGGCCTTTGCGATAAATGCCGTCAAGCCGCAGGTGATATTTGAAGACAATAAAATTCGCTCGCCCTCAGCAGGATCAACAGCAGAAAACGTGGCCTTCCAAATTAACCGGATAGATGCTGCCTGAATTTTATATGCTCTACGGATAGAAAATAATGAGCAAAAAATATGAGAAACAGAACAAAAGAAAAGGAGAAGAAATGAGAATTGCCATCTCCACTGATAAGGGCTTTGTCTCGGCCCACTTTGGCCGGTGTCCTTCCTACACGATTGTCGATATCGAAGAAGGAAAAGTTATAAAGTCAGAAGAAATTGCCAATCCCGGCCACTCGCCCGGGTTTTTGCCCCGTTTTCTGGCCGATAAAGGAGTCAGTGTAGTCATAGCCGGCGGCATGGGCCCAAGGGCCAAGGGCCATTTTGCCGAAAATAACATTCAGGTTATAACCGGAGTTCAGGGAAAGGTCGAGGAAGTAATCGACCGGTTTGTTCGCCAGGAGATTCGTCCCGGCGAAGATTTATGCGAGCATGGTGGCGAACATCAGCCTGGCGACGAGCCTTGTCATCATGATTCCGAGGAAGAGAAGTCTGGCCGGCTAACCGGAAAAATCTGTATTACCTCGAAGGGGCCTGATCTTGAGGCAGAGGTAGAAGACGTTTTTGGCCGGGCAGCTTACTTTATTTTCGTCGAACCGGAAACCATGGAATTTGAGGCTTACAAAAACCCGGCTGTGGAAGAAGCTCATGGAGTTGGCATTCAGTCGGCTCAGTTGATGGCTGAGAAAGGGGTCAAGGCAGTTCTTATAGGGGGTCAAGTCGGCCCGAATGCTCGCCGGGTTCTGGAAGCGGCGGGTATCCACGTCATCATAGTCAACAGAGGTACGGTCAAAGAAGCCATAGAAAGCCTGAAGGGAAATTAATAAAAAAGGAGACAGGCATGAAGAAAGTTGGAATTATTATCTGCGGCCGCTATCAAAGCTGCGGAGGCGGCAAATGCTTTCGAGCCATAAGAGAACGAGTTGGGGGTTTTGCCCGTTACCCCAAAGATGAACCTGTTGAAGTGGTAGGTTATTCTTATTGTGGCGGATGCCCTGGAGGCAATATTGAGTATGTACCCGAAGAGATGATAAAAAACGGAGCCCAGGTTATTCATCTGGCCACCGGGCTGATTGTTGGTTATCCTCCCTGTCCTCGTCTTCGCCACTTTAAACAATTTATTGAAGCGCGTTACGGAGTCCCGGTGGTTGTAGGTACCCATCCCATCCCTCTCAAATACCTGGAGGTGCATCAGAGGCTTCCTTTCTGGCACGACATGAAGATGGAAGAGCTGGCTGGAGATTTGATGAGGGAAGACAGAAAAATTATGGAATCTTATAATTAAAATCAATAAAGGGGGTTAAAATGCCACCTAAGGGAAGAGGCCAGGGTCAGGGTGGCTCAGGCCAAGGCGCAGGCAGAGGAACAGGAACCGGCAGAGGCCCCGGCGGGCGAATGGGCGGCCAGGCTCTCGGACCGGTTGGTTATTGTCTCTGCCCGGCCTGCGGCACCAGAGTTGAACATCAAAGGGGAATCCCCTGCACCAAGATGACCTGTCCAAAGTGTGGCAGCCCGTTGGCCAGAGAATGACAGCCTTGAGCGGCCAAAACATAAAAAGCTATCCCAGTTCATGGCCATAACTCAATCCAGAACGTTTGCGCTGATTAGACAGGGGGAAAAACTCTTACTTTTCAGAAAACTAAACAGCCGGGTTGAATAGTTGCTTATGAAAGATAAGGGACTATATCTTCTGCTCCTGGAGCTTGAAACTGGTAGGACTATCAAAGCTGGCCGGCTGCCAGCAAAATATTTTCAACCGGGCTTTTATCTTTACGTTGGACGGGCTAAAAGCAGATTGAAGCAGAGGATTGCGCGGCACCTGAGGGACAGAAAAAAGATTTTCTGGCACATAGACTATTTTGCCAGTAAGGCTTCTATCAGAGAGGTCTGGACTAAGGCGAATTATTTCGATGAATGCCGGATAGTCTGCAGGATTTTAAAGCTGATAAAAAAGGCCAGGATCGCTCAGGAAAAATTCGGAGCCTCAGATTGCAGGTGTTGCGGTCATCTTATCTATCTCGGCACAGAAAGTAATTTGGAAAAACTCGGGGAAAAGCTTGGCCTGAAAAAAATAAGCTGAAAATTTACTTTTTCTATTGACAAAAAAACAAAAGGGCTTTATATTATTAATGAAAATGGTTTTCATTATCACTAAAGGAGGTATAACGATGCCATTAGGAGATAGAACTGGTCCTTTGGGTCTTGGGCCGAAGACTGGCCGGGGACTAGGTTACTGTTCCGGTTTTCCTTATCCGGGTTACATGAATCCTGGTTATCCTGGCCTTGGATTAGGGCGAGGTTTTGGGTTCGGTAGAGGCTATGGCCGGGGAATGGGTTTTGGTCGTAGCCGCGGCTGGCGTAGAGCTGGATTCTTTCCAAACATTTATAGCGGAGAGCAGGAGATTGATTTGCTTCAGACTGAGTCGGACATTCTCAAAAAACAGCTTGAAGAGATTAATAAGAGACTCGACGAGCTAAAGAAAAAAGAAGATT
>JAQURD010000013.1:0-39657 GCA_028749115.1 Acidobacteriota bacterium
GCATCAGGATTTTCAATTTCCCCGACATTCTTCGGGTTTTTAAAATGTTCCATAACTTTATCAGTATAGTCCCACATTTTTCTCCTGTTTATTTATCAGCCATGTTCATTATTCAGTATAGAGTCAGCCGGAAAGACTGTCAATTTGACAGTTGCCGGCCAGCCATTTTCATGTTGATATCTAAGAAAAATTGAATTTCCCGTCCGGGAAGAAGGGGCAGGATTGATTTTTCAATTTGCCTCGTCCACCTTACCTGGAATTTGCGAGCCAGAGAAAAAACGCAGGACTTTTTTATTTAGCTTTACCCAGGTTGTCCAGAGTGGCCTGAAGCTTATTGACGATAAGAGGAGTTTTAAGATTTTCATACAGAATTTTCTGGCCAGGTAGCTCGCTCCCGTAAAAAGCCTTATTGGCCTTTTTATCGACTTTAAGCGTACCGCCTTTAAGGGCCAACCCGGCAAAAAGCCCTTTGCTTTTAGAATAGGAGTAAATTTCAGCTTTCATCTCCAGATCGGTGCTGGCCTCAGCACTTCGCCCGACTGGGCCGGCCGACACGCTCAGGTCAGCCCCCAGAGTAATCTTATTACTGGCCATGTTTTCCACTCCCCGGCGGTTTTTAAAAACCAGGACGAGATCAGCTTTTTGAACTCCGAGCTGGAAGCCAAAACTTCCGCCAGCCAGCTTGATAAATAGAGGATTGCTCCATTCGCCATTCTCCTTTTTAACCACGGCAATCCCGCTGCCATACTGTCCACCCAGTGCCCAGGCCGCTTTAACTACCCCCGGCAGGATAGCCAGACCCTGGGCCTTGTTTAATAGACTGAGAGGTATACCCTCATCTTTAAGAGCGGTTAGATCTTTAATTACATCTATTGAGCTTTGAATTTTATCTTCTCCGGGTTTAGAGCTGGCCGGGTCATCTGCCAGAACGCCACTGGCAGCCATGAGGGTTAATAACATTAAAAAAAACGTAAGACAAATGAGGCGGCGCATTTTCTTTTCCATGTTTCCCTTTCCACTGAGTATTCTATGATTATAAAAATAAAGTAGCAAGGTTTAAAAACCCAGGGCCTTAGCTTGCTCTGGCTGGCTACGGCCAGAGAGCCGTGACGGTGAATCCATCGAACTCGGCCTTAACCTGGCTAATCCTCTTTCTTCTCAGCGGGTAGCAGCTTCTCAGCTAAAATCAAGTTGTCCAGATGGCTTTGCCAGTGATAACCAAAGTGGAAAGGCAAAGGCTTTATCGCTTTTTTATCCTGATAAGCCGCTTTCAGCCCGTCTTGCTCCACGTTCTTGAAATCTTTGACTGGCGGTCCATACTGGCCAAAAAGCTTGACCTCCCAGCCACCGGTCTGAAAATATTTAAAAGGAAGGCCTGTATCGTCTTGAAGAATATGCTGGCTTTTTTCCAGCAGCATCTGTCGTAGATGGCTGAAATTTTTAAAGTGCAGCAGGTAAGAGGCAGATTTAATCAGACAGGACCAGTGATCAAAGCGATTTAAATAAAAATAAAATTTGGCCCCAGGCCCAAAGCGTTCATCAGATAGATCACAGGAGATATAATAAATGGTCTGGCTTTTGCCTGAACTATTTTCAAGGCAGGTCAACTTGAAGCCTAACGGCCTTTTTATTCTTTGTCCGGGGACAGTATATTCAGACTCAACTGGCTGACCCTGTTCATCAAATTCGACTCTTTTGATTTCAGAAATTGTATGATTTGTCCTTTCCAGAAACAGGCAAAGAAGTGGCAGGACGCCATTGATCTTGCCCGGATTAAGCTCTTCATTCATTTCCATGGTGATAAAATAACCTTTCTTAAAAAAACCAGATAGAACGCTTTGCAGGCCAGAAAGATAGGAATCCAGAGTTTTCTTTTTGAAGTCTTCAGGACGCGCCAGATAACCGCCTGGCTCAAGGCCAACCAGCAGATAACTGCTGGCTTCCGGGAAAAAGGCCAGAGCAGTGATGAGATCTGGCCCGCCAAAGGGATAAAAAAGAAAATCAGTTTTTTCTCTCGCTCCAGCCAGCTCTGATTTTGACCAGGCTTCTACCGAGTCCAGCAGCCTGGTTTTGAACTTTTTCCAGGCAGAATCAAGAAAAGCTTGATATTTGACCCAGGCCGGATCTTCTTCTATTGACTTAAGAACCGGGTTGCCTGTAGGTAGACCGCTGACCAGCCGGGCCAGTTCATCAGTGGAAACTTCAGAGGCAGTAGTTAACTCCTGAGGACGAGCCACCTCAGTCAACAAAAGCCCGGGAGTCTGAAAGTTGCTCCGGCCGTCTGCTGCCACCAAAGACAGGTGGACGGTCGTCATCAGAAGACAGGATAGAAGGCACAAAAAAGTTTTTCTCATCATTCTGCTCATGATAACATTCTTATCCATTTGGTGATCATTGGGGTGATTAGAAATCATATGATGAGAAAAAGAATATCAAAAAAAGGCATGTTTAATCAATATCAACACTGGCTGCTCGGGCCCGGCCTGACCGGCTTTCAGGATTAAAGGCTAAAAATATTTTCTTGACCCCTGGATAACTTAATTATAAATATAAAAATGAAATAAAAAGTTGATTTCAGGCAGCTAATAAATTCTGGCCGAAATTGACTTCTGCTGATTAATATATTCTAAAAAAGGAGCAAGGATTGTTATTATGAGATTAGTTTTAAACATTAAGAAGCAAAAGATATCCAAAATAAAAAAGTATTTTTATTTATTTACAGTGCTGGCCTTAATTTCTCTGGCTGGGAGTGAACTGGCCGGACAAAAGGCCCGGCCAAATGCCAGGCAGGAAAAGGCGGCGGCAATTAAACCAGACAGCATGGAGAAAATCATTATTGGCTATTATCTAGGCGATAAAAGATCAGTTGTTGATTACCGTCAGATTGAATTTAGTTATCTGACCCATATTGCTGAGGCTTTTACCTGGCCTGATGATGCCGGGAATTTAATAGTTGATCCTGATTTCATTTATCCGGAACTGCTGACAGCAGCCCATGAGAAGGGTGTTAAAGTCATCATGAGCATTGGCGGCTGGGGAAATTGCGCTGGTTTTCCTCCCATGGCGGCCTCATCTGAAAAGCGTTCACGTTTTATTTCTCAGGTCTTAAATTTTTGCCTCAGGCACGGCTATGACGGCGTAGATCTCGATTGGGAATTTGTGTCCAGCAAAGAAGAAAGAAAAAATTTTTCAGCTCTGGTTAAAGAGTTGAATGCTGTTCTTAAAGCACAGGAGCCGCCTCTTCTTCTGACCATGGCTGCCCCGGCCGGGCCTTACTGGGGCCGCTGGATCAATTATGAAGAGCTTCATTCCTATTTTGACTATATCAGCTTTATGACTTATGACTATCATGGCCCCTGGACTGATCATGCCGGTCACAATTCACCGCTTTATACCTGCCTGAATGATCCCTGCGGGTCGGTTGATGATACTCTTAGCTATGCTCTCATCAGGGAAATTCCCCTTAAGAAGCTTCTTCTGGGAATTCCTTTTTATGGACGAGCCTTTGAGACGGCTGGCCTCTATAAACCAGCCAGCAACAGCCAGTATTATAATTATTCAGATATACTAAAGCTTATGGCTTCTGGCTGGAGTTACAACTGGGATGAGTGCGCGCAGGTTCCTTATTTGATCGACCCGGCTAAAAAAACTCTGCTGTCTTTTGATAATCAAAAGTCAATTTTTGAAAAAGCCAGCTATTTGCTGGACAAAGGTGCGGCCGGCTTTATTATCTGGGAGGTTACGGCTGACCGGGTCAATGACCGGTCAGAATTGCTGCCCGCTGTCTATCAGGCCATGAACGTTCGGGATGACAATGGACAGGGGAATTGAGTTCCTCTTTGAGTGGTAGCTGGTTTGAAACTTAGAACCTGGCAGCAGAGGTGGAGGGAGATCACCAGGGAAAAAGTCCTCAAGCCGCTCAGCCTTTCTAGTGATTGGCACTGAGGTGGATAAAATTGAAAAGGAGCTCAGAGCCCAAATTGGCCGGGCCTTGGCCTGCGGCCTTAAACCTGATTATCCAGATACCCACCTGGACAGCCTGGAAGCCAAAGAAGAATATCTGGTAATTGTCAGGAAATTGACTAAGGGATATAACTTGCCTGTCTCTGGCTGGTGCGGTGAAGACCGAGAATGTTTTGATATTTATAATGTTGCACTGGAAGAGGAGGAAAAAGTTTTGGTAGAAAAGTTAAGAAGCACCAGACCAGGCTCTTATCTTCTGGTTGTTCATCCGGGGCTTGATACGCCAGAAGAGAGAGCTCTTATTAATCAAAATCCAGATGGCCTCAAAAATGTTTACTGCTATGGCTCGGCTGATGTCCAGGCCATCACCGCCCAAAGGTAAAAAAGATTATCATCCAGAGAAAAATTAAATTGGTCAGCTACCAGCAGCTAAAAGCGGAGGGAAGAGCAGCTATTAATTGATAACTGGCTGACAAAATTCAGACCATAGGCCTGACCTCTAAAGCCTACAGGTTCAAGTCGCTTCAATAAAAGTGGTAAAATGAAAAAATAAGTTAAAGATTAAGGAACTAGATGAGATTATGAACAAGAAGATGATTAAAGGCAATTTGATTTTGCCAGGCAGAGTGGAGAAAGATGGCCTTCTTATCATTGAAGGCGGCCAGATTGTTGAAATAATGGAAGCAGGCAAAGCTGGCCATCTGGCTGATTCTCAAGAAATTCTTGATTACAGCGGCTGCTGGGTTTCACCTGGCTTAATTGATATTCATCTCCACGGGGCCAGGGGCAAAGAAGCTATGGATGGGCAGGCAGAAAGTATCAGGGAAATGGCTAAGCATCAGGCTGAGTGCGGGGTAACTGGTTTTTTCCCGACGACTCTCACTTCAAGTCAGGAAGCCCTTCTCCAGGCTATCTCGGTAGTCAGGAAAGCCAGCCAGGAAAATTTGCCGTCTGAAGTGCTGGGCATCCATCTGGAAGGTCCTTATATCAGCCATAAAAGGAAAGGAGCTCAGGATCCGAATTATGTGAGGGAAATTAATCCCAAAGAGATTCAAGAGTTAAAATCAGCGCTGGGAAACCTAAAAACGCTCATTACCCTGGCACCTGAAGCCGGGCAAAATCTAAGTTATATACCCGAACTGCTTAAAGCAGGCTGGACAGTTTCTCTTGGCCATACTGATGCCAGTTATGAAGAGGCTCTCGAGGCTTTTTCGGCTGGGGCAAATCATGCTACGCATCTCTTCAATGCCTGGCGCGAATTTCATCACCGTGAGCCTGGAGGAATAGGGGCGGCCCTGGATGAAAGTCAGGTCTTTGTAGAGTTAATTGCTGATGGGATACATGTTCATCCTTCTTTTATAAGGCTGGCCATTTTCCGCAAAGGGGTTGACCGGGTTTGCTTGATCACTGATTCGCTCAAGGAAGTTGGCCTGCCTGATGGCACTTATGCCTGGGGTGGATTGGAAGTGGTGCTTAAAGGCCAGGAAATAAGACTCAAGGATAACGGCGTTCTGGCTGGTTCTGCCCTTCATCTTAATAATGGCGTTCGCCAGGTGCTTGACTGGACAGGACTGTCTGTGCCAGAGGTAGTTAAAATGGCCACTTTAACGCCGGCCAAAAGTGTTGGGCTGGAGAAAATCGTGGGGAGCCTGGAACCGGGGAAGAGAGCTAATGTGGCTATTTTCGGCAGGAATTTTAAGACAGTGGCGGCTTTTGTTATGGGAGAAAAAGTTTATTCGGGAGAAGGCGACCAACTATAACCGGGCTAATAAATATGAATAGCTTAAATACGAGGGAGGGGGTAAATAAAAGTGGTAAATAAGATGAAAATGAAAATTCTACCAAATTTTGGCTGGCTCTTATCTACTGGACTGGTTTTTTTATGGCTGTTCGGTATCACCTGGCTGAGGACCACCAAGAGGAGTCAACGGGAGTCTATTCAGTCATCAAAAGCAGCTCAAAAGCCCTGGCTGAGTTTTAAATTTCAGCCCGCTGGCTCTGACTTCGCCGGCTTTCCTGCTTGTTCCTTTACTCACCTTTTCGGTTTTAAAATGAAATCCTTTGGTCACACGGCAGCTGCCGGAAGCATAGATAATAATACCGGGGGGCAGTGCCTTTCCGGCGGGTAGCCTGGGCAGTCTGTCACGCTCTTCTTAATTCTGAATCAATTATTAATTGAAATAGATTAAGAGAAACCAGGGTAGATAAAATTCGAAGTGATAAAACTGGTTCAGTAGCTGAAGGCGGTTAGTTTAGTTTATAATTTAGAGGTTCATGATGGATGATTAATCGATGAGCAAGAAAAAAAAGCATGAAGACCGTGGATCAGCCCAGGCTGGTAGAGTTGCAACCACCAGGTCAAAAAGGTTTATTTTTTTATTGCTCGTGATAGCGATTTTAGCCCTGATTAGCCTTGTTTTTTATAAATTTATCTTTCACCGTTTTTCGCTCCAGGATTTCTGGCAAAAGGAAGGCATTCGTCAGCCGAATGTTATCTTAGTTACTATGGATACCACCCGGGCAGATCACCTGCCTCTCTATGGCTATGGGGCAGTTGAAACACCAAACCTTAACGAGCTTGGCTCAAAAGGAGTTGTTTTTGAGCAATGTGCGACGGCTTCGCCTCTAACTCTGCCCGCTCACTGTTCCATTCTAACCGGTTTCTATCCGCCGTATCATGGAGTCCGGGTAAATGGTAATAACGCCTTAAGGGATGACCTGACCACTCTGGCTGAAGTCTTTTCCTTGGCTGGTTATCAGACAGCGGCTTTTATTGCGGCCTTTGTTCTCGATGGCCGCTGGGGGCTGAAGCAGGGTTTTGATTATTATGACGACCAGTTTGATCTAAAAAAATATAAGCAGCTTGATCTCGGCCAGGTTCAGCGCCCTGGTGACGAAGTGGTCAATTCCGCCCTCGACTGGCTTGGTAAGAATAGTGGGGCGCCTTTTTTTGCCTGGGTCCATCTTTATGATCCTCACCTCCCTTACCAGCCGTCTGAGCCCTACTTTTCCAGGTATAATTACTCTCCGCCCTTCAGTCTTTATGATGGTGAAATTGCCTCCATGGATGAACAAATTGGCCGCCTCTATAAGTGGCTGAAAGGTAATGGCCTGGAAAACAAAACCATCATTGTCCTGGTCGGTGACCATGGCGAAGGGCTGGGAGAGCATGGCGAGTTAGCCCATGGCTACTTTATTTACGATTATGCTGTTCATGTGCCGCTCATCATTTCTACACCTGATAAAAAACTTCAGAACAGGCGGGTCCAGCTTGAGGTCAGCACCGTTGATATTTTCCCTACACTTCTAGAAATGACCGGACTGAAAGCCAGGAGCGGGCAGGGGCGCTCTCTGCTGCCGGTGATGTCTGGCCGGAAAGAAAAAGAAATTCCCGCTTATTGTGAATCAATGAGCCCCAGCCTGCATTACGGCTGGAGTCCTCTTCTTGGTTTAAGAACCAGCCATTTTAAGTTTATTGATGCGCCGCGGCCGGAACTTTATGATCTGAAAAATGATCCCGGCGAGCAACATGAAGTGCAGAATAAATTTCCCGGGGCAGGTCTCAATCTAAAAAGAGAGCTTGATTCTCTCCTCGAAAAGATCGGTCAGGGGGCGCCTGAAGCCCAGGCGGCCAATCTTGATGCTGAAACTGTCCAGCGGCTGGCAGCTCTCGGTTATATTGGTTCTTCGGTCAAGCTAGACACCAGGCCGGCTAAAGAGCTGGCTGATCCCAAAGACAAGCTCGAGGTTTATGAATTAATTCAGCAGGCTGGCGATTTTATCAACCACGATCAATACCAGGAAGCGGCGGCCTTTTTAGAGCAAGCTCTGAGCCTTGAGCCGGTCATACCACAGGCCAGGCTACTGCTTTCCACTTGCTATGTTGAACTCGGCCGGCGAGAAGAAGCTAAAAAACTTCTTGATAATTTGCTTAAAGAAGATCCGGATTCCATTCAAGCCCTGATTGGACTGGCCAATCTGCTGCTCGAGGAAGGACAGGATGAGGCCGTTATTTCTTTGAGCAAAAAAGCCCTGTCACTCGATGAAAGAAATATTCAAGCCTGTACACTTATTGGCGAGGTTTATTTAAAAAGGCAGGAACCGGTTCAGGCTTTGCCCTATCTTGAAAAAGCTCTCGTTATCCAGCCGAAAATTACCAGAAATGAATTTAATCTAGCTTTGTGTTTAGCCGGTCTTAAACAATATAGCCGGGCGGAAGAGCTGCTGACAAAAGTTCTCTCTGACTATCCCCGGTTTCCACTGGCCAACTACCACTTAGGAGTGCTTTATGAGGAGGAAGGCAGGCTGGTTGAAGCCAGCCAGGCTTACCAGCGGGAAGTAGAATATTACCCAAATCATTACCGGGCGAGATTTAATCTCGGCAAGATTAAGCTGACTCAAGGGGATTTTAATGGTTATATGGAAGAGATGAAAAAGGTCATAGAGTTGGCTCCGCAGGAAGCTGAAGGCTATCTCTTTTATGCCCGTGGTAAGCTCCTCCAGCAAGATGACCTGGCTGTTATTCTGTCGCTGATTAATAACGGCCTGAGGCTGGCTAAAACTGCTGAGTTAAAAGCCCTGGGGTATTTTCTTCTAGCTGATGTTTATAACCGGCTTGGTCAGGCCCAGAAAGTTGAAGAAGCCCTGGCCAGAGCTGGCGAATATAAAAACCAAACAGAGAGTCAAAAAAATGAATAATAGAGCTAAAATTTTTCTAGCTTTTATTATTCTGGTATTCAGTGCTGGCTACTTTTTCGGTCAGTACCGGGAGTATCATCTGTCTGGCCTGGTCATCGGTTCTCAAGACGAGCCAGTAGCCGGAGCTGAGATTATCCTCCAGGAGGCGAGCACCAGCCGGAACTACCGGGTTAAGACTGATAAGAATGGCAGATATGTTTTATCTGGTTTGCCTCACGGGAAATATAAGGTGACAGTGAAAAGAGATGGCTATGAAACCAGGACTTTTGATTGGGATTTTTCAGCACCTCAGGAAAGAATGCAAAAAGTTGAAATAGAACCAATTGCCCTGGCCACCGGGCAGCAGGTCAAGCTGGTCGTCCAGGCGAAGGAAGCCCAGCAACTGGTGGCCGAATCAATGGAAAAAATAAAAAAAGGAGATCTGGAAGAAGCTTTGAATCTTCTGTCAGAACTGGCTAAAAATTATCCTGATGACTCCAACGTTTGCTATCTTCTCGGCTTAACTCTTGGCCGGCTGCAACGATATCAGGAAGCCTTAATTGAACTTATCAGGGTGACTGAGCGGGTGCCGGAGTTTTCGCCTGCTTATCTTCAGCTTGGTTATTGTTATCAAAATCTGAAAGAGATGGATAAGGCTCTTGACTATTATAAAAAAGCGGCTGAACTTGATCCGTCGAATGCCGCTAATCTCTATAACTTAGGGCTTATTCTTTTTGAAAAAAATAAGATAGATGAAGCTTTAGGTTATTTTGAGCAGGCCCTGGCCGTCAAACCGGATGATGCTGACACGCTGGAAATGATCGGCAGGTGTTACATCAATAAAGAGGATTGGCGGCAGGCGGTTGACTTTCTGAAAAAGGCCAGAGAAGTCAGCCAGGATGAAGAAAAAATGAAAATTCTTGATAAATTTATTGCCAGTCTGGAAGAGCAGATAAAAAACTAGGCTAAAATATGACGGTCCATAGGAATTCTAAGTAAGGGACAGAAGAAGTGAAATTTTTAGTCAAGAATAATACTTGACAGGGAATACTTTTCGTAGCTAAATTGATGAGACTAAGCTAAAATAAGCGGAAGAAAGTAGACGAGAATGGTAATGGATTATAAAAAATCAGGCTCTCAGGATATCTTTTTGCCTGTTTAAATAGCAGAGAGAAAGGCAAACGTTAACAACAGGAGGGAAAATGAAAATAAATCTTAAGAAGCAGGGAGGCATGTTCTGCCTGATTCTTGTTGTTGTTCTGGTTCCCTCATTAAGATCCCAGACAATTGAATATGGCAAGCTGACGGGCACGGTGGTTGATGAACTGGGGACTTCTCTTCCTGGTGTGACTGTTGAGGCTAGCAGCCCGGTTTTAATGGGAGGGAAGAGGGCCACCCAGACCTCGGCCAGAGGCACCTATATTTTTATCAACCTGCCGCCAGGAAAATATGATCTGACTGCTTCTCTTTCGGGTTTTAAGACCAGCAAGCAGGAAGACATCATTATTACCGCTGGCTCATCGCTGGTGGTTAATATCAGAATGGAAATGGGCAAGCTGGAAGAGACGGTAACTGTTACTGCTGCCGGGCCGGTAGTTGATGCCAAGACTTCCACTGTTTCAACAAACATTCAAAGTGAGCTACTGGCCAAGCTGCCAACCAGCCGCGATGCTTTCTATGATTTAGCTCTGACTACTCCCGGCATGGTAGCTCAGGGAAAGGATGGCAGCTCGCTGCCCAGCCCCAATGCCTATGGCGGCGCTTCTAACGAGAATGTATTTTTAATTAACGGAGTTAATACGACCAACCCCAGATCAGCCGCTTATGGCTCCTTAGTAAATGTCAACTATAATGCCGTGGAAGAAGTGAGAGTCATTGCCCTTGGCTCCAGGGCCGAATATGGCAGCTATTCAGGCGTGGCTATTGATGTCCTGACCAGATCTGGCAGCAACGATTTTCATGGTAATTTTTCAGTTTATGGAGCACCAAAAGACTGGGTGGCTGACAATCAGCCCAGGCCGGCTACCTCGGGAGAAAGCGTAGATATGGGCATCTTCGGGCCTTATGGAGAGAGGCTTTATATTGGACCTGGCGATGACATACTGAACAAGACGACCAAACAATATGAATTTAATTTGACGGCCGGGGGCCCGATCAAAAAGGATAAAGTCTGGTTTTACGGCGGGATCGATTATATCCGCAGCAATTCCAAGCAGCCTTTCTGGGAAGTGCCGAATAGATACTGGGGACGATTGGCTGATATAAAAATAACCACTGAGCCCTGGACTAACCATCGTGCCTGGATCGCTTACCATTATGAAAAAAATAAAGGTGACGGCTGGACCTGGGATCCTCACTGGGATCCGACTATGACCTATGGCCAGAACAGTCAGACCAACAGTATCTCCGCTCAATGGCAATGGATGGCTTCAGGCAAGACGGTCTTCACCGTCAAGTGGCTTGGTTTCTGGAGAAATGATGAGCCATTTATTCCTGAGGATGCTCCTGAGAAACCTGGTTATATCAACTGGTGGAAGTGGGCTGCCTATGGAATTAACGGTTCCATGCCAAATGTCGAAGCTCAGAAATCCAGTCGCAATACTATTCAGGCCGATGTCTCTTATTATGCTGAACATTTTCTGGGTGAACATGATATCAAATTTGGTATCCAGTATACCTTTGGCCGCGGTGACTGGATGGGTGGCTATTTCCATAATTATGCTAATTTTGCCTATCCTTTACCGTGGACTAATAAGATTAGTGAGCTGATTTACACCTATGGAGCAACTGGTCTGGTTTTCTATAACCGGCAGGTCAGGCTGAATCCTTTCCTGACGGTTAGAACTGCCAACCAGGCGGGTGTCTTTTTTGATGACCAGTGGACACCCGTTAAGAGGCTGACTGTTAACCTGGGTTTGCGCTTTGACCGTATGACGACCAAATATGGTAAAGGTAAGGTCTATGAGTATGCCTCAACTCCAGAGGAGATCAATTCTCCGCCTCCAGTCTTGAGGGATAGACAGGGAACTGGAAATATTTTTGACTTTAAGAACTTCTCCCCGCGGATCGGGCTGACCTGGGCTATTACCGGTGATATGAAGACTATTTTCCGGGCGAGCTACGGTCGCTATTATCTGCCTCTAAGTGTGGAATATTTAAGAAGATTTGGGCCTGATATGCCCTTAGCTAATATCCATTATCAATTCTATAATATTCCTTTTGAGCTATTTAACCTTGATGGGGATGATTATATTTCAGCCGATGAAACGATTGCTGCTGCCCGTTATATAGGTGACTCGACTGAAGATCCTGACGCCGGGCCTCCCTGGATGGTTGATACCACTCAGGATTATTCCTGGCAGTTAAAAGTCAAAGAAGGGACCAAAGACCAGCATACTGATCAAATAACACTTAACTTAGAAAGAGAAATTGTCAGGGATCTGTCTTTTAGCGCTACTTACATCTGGAAAAAAACATCCAATATTTTTGTCAACTGGCCGCTAAACCGTGAGACACAGGAACCATTTGAATATGAGGAGAAGGAATATACGACTGAATATGGACGGACGGTTACCCTCTACAGCATTGTCATGAAAGATTATGACGGCGATGGCGATAAGGATGGTGCCGATATTGGCTGGATTGGAACGCACACTGACTATATGGTTCGGAATATGCCTATGGTAGATGGTATTAAACCAAAACGTTCGTATCAGGGCTTGCAATTTATGCTGAATAAACGTTACTCCAACCGGTGGCAACTGATGGCCTCAGCGGTCTTCTCCCGGTCAGATGGCTTTGCTATGAGGCCTGTCCGGCAGGATTTTAATTTTGAAGGGCCGATGGTTATGGATACAACTTTTATCTCCAGCCGGAACCAGGTGGTTAATAACATGGAAGGGCCGCTGCCTCATACCCAGAAATTTGAGTTCAAGCTGTCAGGCTCATACCGGATTCCGGTGATTGAAACTGATTTAGGCTGGAGAATAAGGTATAATTCTGGCCGGCCAGTCTGGCCGCTGGAAAGTTATCGGGTCATTGATCAGTGGAGCTATCCAGAGGGTCTGGTTATCAATACCGGCGATAACTATATTGTTTCCATTGATCCCAAGAAGCCCTGGTACCTGCCTCATGAAACGGTAGTTGATCTGAGATTAGATCGGGCCTTCAGCCTGAAAAACGCCGGTCAGATCAGGCTAGCCGTGGATATTCTGAACCTGTTTAATGAACATGCGGTGACCAATGCTGGCTATGGAAGCGCCATTGAACCTGATATCGGGCGGGTTTCGGGCATAACTTATCCTTCCAGGATGATCCGTTTGAGCTTTAGCTACGAATACTGAAGATTTTTTATAGTTGAAAAGCGAGATGGCACCCGGGGTAATTCCCGGGCGCCATTTTGTTTGCCTCAACCGGGGGAAAAAGATATAATCTGGTAATGCTATTAACAGGCTATAGTTTTAGAATTAAGTGTTTTGCTGGCCATCATGACCAAAATCCTGCTGCCTGCCTGTTTCTATGGTTAGGGAAAGTTAAATATTAGGTATGCCTGATAAATCTGCTAATAAATTTACCATCTTAGCCGGCCTGGCTTTAATTTTCATTTATGGTCTTCCTTTGGCGGCTTCTGACCTGCCTGAAAGATACCGGAAATGGCTGGAAGAGGAAGTTGTTTATTTAATCACCCCGAAGGAAAAAGAAGTATTTTTGAAGCTGCAGACTGACCGGGAAAGAGAAATTTTTATTGAAGCTTTCTGGAAACAACGCGACCAGATGCCTGAGACTCCTAAAAATGAATTCCGGGAGGAACACTATCAGCGTTTTAATTATGCCAATGAATACCTGGGGCGGGGGACAGGCAAACCTGGGTGGAAAACAGACCAGGGCCGCATCTATATTATTCTCGGGCCACCCAACAACATTGAAAAATATGAAGATATTGATGGTGTTTATCCCACTCAGGTCTGGTTTTATTATGGCGATCCACAGTTAAATTTGCCACCGGCTTTTAATATCATCTTTTTCAAAAAGGAAGGCACAGGAGAATATATTCTCTATTCACCTTCTGATTATGGGCCGCAGGCTCTGGTCGCTGACTACATGTACAATGCCCGGGATGCCCGTGATGCTTATCAAAGACTATATCAACTGTCTCCCAATCTGGCGGAGCAATCCTTGAGCCTGGTTCCCGGTGAAAGAATGGCTCCAGGTATCATTAATCTGGCTTCCAATAAGCTCCTGGCGACAATTTTATCCCTGCCTCAAAGGAAGATAGAAGATGCCTATGCCCAGGCCTGGTTTAAGTTTAAAGATTTAATTGAGGTTGACTATAGCACCAATTATATCAGAGCTGATTTTGAAATCTGGGCGAGGCGTGATAGCCAGGGTAATTATCTGGTTAGCTATTCTTTTGAGCCAGCCAAACTGTCGGTTGAACCTGGCGGATCAAATTATCTGGTTAGATTTGAAATTAATGGCCGGGTGGCCGATGATCAGGGGAAAACCATTTATCAATTTGAGAAAACCCTGCCTCTGACCCTCAGCCGGGAGGAGTTGACCGAAGTCGGGAAAAGAACGATCTCTTTTCAGGATGTCTTCCCGCTTATTCCGGGAAATTATAATTTTGATCTATTAATAAAAAACCCGCTGTCCAAGGAATTTTCCAGTTATTCTTGTAAATTGACCCTTCCTCCTGAAGACAGCCAGCCTCAACTGGGAAAAATCCTTCTGGCCTATAACCTCAGACCTTCTGACCAGGCCAAAGGCCTGACTCCTTTTATGGTTGGGGCGGAGCAGGTTCTTGTCCAGGCTAAAAAGTCTTATCTTCCGTCGGATCAGCTTGTTTTTTGCTGTCAATTATCAGGCCTGAGCGGGGATTTAAGGAGAAAGGCCAGCCTGCACTATGAACTCTTGAACCAGGAAGATAAGCAGGTCTTTGCCCGGGAAGAAAAGATTGATGCTCTTCAAAATAATGATGTCCTGACGGCTAAAATTCCTCTTAATTCCTGTCGCCCGGGCTATTATGCTATCAGGGTTCAATTGCTGGTTGATGGCCAGGTTTTAACTGCCAGTCGAGCTGATTTTGAGATTTCCCCGCTCTCTGCCCTGCCTCGGCCAATTATAGTCTCTAAGGCTCTGATTGGCCCCGAAGAAGAACTATTTCAGACGGGTCTGCAATGGCTTAATGCTAATCAGGTGGAGGAAGCCTGCGACCGGCTGGGCCGGGCCTATACGGCCAGGCCAGAGCTTGGTCAGGCTCTGGCTTATGGCGAAGCTTTATTCAGAAAAAACGATTTCCAGCGAATTCTGGAGATTATCAAACCGTTTGACCGGCCTGAGGCTCCAGCCGAGGTGGTTTCTCTCCTGGGGCGCTCTTACCAATCAATTAATCAGTATGCTCAAGCGGCTGTCTATTATGAGCAATATCTAAACCGTTTTGGCTTGAGTGTGGATATCATGAATTATCTCGGCACCTGCTACTTTCAACTTGGTGATAAGGACCGGGCTCTGGCCATCTGGGAAAAGTCTCTAACTCTTGATGCCAGTCAGGACAGGCTAAAAGAGCTGGTTAAATCACTAAAGGAAGATTAAGAGCTAAAGCTAACAATTTTCTCTTTATCCAGTTAATGATTATTTTTTGACATAAGCCCTGACGTTCCAGCCTCTAATTCTTAAATCTATCTCGTCCCCCTCGAGATCATCAAAGTTAAAATAACCTTTTATAACCCGTTTATCACCGGGCAACAGGGGAAAATAATTATCATCCAGGAATAGAGGCACCACTGATTCCTCTCTCATCTTTTTCAGAACCTGAATTTCAAGATTAAAAGCCAGATAGGGTGAAGTATTATCGAGCTCAATAACCAGATTCCTCTTTTGTCCCTTTCCTTCTACTTTCCAACGATAGTTCAGCTGAGCTTCCGGCAGAGAGTTTAAAGCGGTCAGATCAGCGTATTTTTTGACCGGGGTGACATACCAGGTTGTCTGAGAAAAATCCAGCTCATCCGGCGAATTGGTCAAGCAGTAGAAATTCTCATCCTTCAGTTCACCTTTTGGCCCTAGTAACTTGAGGTCAAGAAAACATACTCTGGTTAGATCATTTATCTCAGGGAATTTGACCAGAGTTTGCCAGCTATCCGGCTGAAGTTCAACTGGAAATTCAGCCCTGTATTTTTCTTTGGACTCAGCATCCAGAACCCTGACTATGGCCTTTAGTTTTTCTGCTTTTTCGCCGCTCAGATTGGAAGCAATTATTTCTCCCGTTTCATAATCATAGATTAAATGCAGCGGCTGGCAGGCTTTTTTCGCTCCATAAAATGCCCCGGTCGGCATCAGATAATAATCAAAAAGCTGCCACCAGAGCTTTGGCCAGGCTGAGTTGAACATCCAGTGAATCAGGCCGGTAGCCTTTGGCCTTCTGGCCACAAAAGCTTCAAACATAGCTCTCACTCCCTCATAATTCAGATATTGAGCCTTTCTTTCGTATTCGGCAATATCATTGGGCCAGCCGAGCCTGTCCTTCATAGCCTCATGATAGCGGTCAAGATTCCGGAAAATCCCCCGGCAGCAATGATAGTACCAGATATCATCGGGCGGCCAGAGATGCTCCTTCGGAATCATTTTTCTCAGGCTTTCCAGTACCGGGACCTGCGGCCCGGGGCCGGTTTCAGTATTAAAGCCAAATGCCCCGCCGTTCTTTTTATCTTCATACCAGTAGTTGGGAGGCACCCAGTCATAAGGCCCGTTCATCTTGACGCCTGAAGGCCCGCTGACCGGGCTGATTTTCGTCCCGGTTGAGTTTAAGAAAGGCCTGTCCGGATCAATTTCCTTCAGAATCGTCTGATACTCTTTTTCCAGCTCTGGCTTTGGGACAAGATCACTGGCCAGGGCCCAGACAAAGATACTGGGATGATTCCGCAGCCAGAGAACCTGATGGCGGAACGAGCTGGAGATTAATTGAATATCTTCTGGACTGATAATTCCCCCGTAAACCGGATCAACTGGTTTGCCAAAATAATTTTCCCATTCCCAGTGACAGCTCCAGCCAACCATCAGAAGGAGTCCAAGCTCGTCACACAGATCGTAAAGTTCCTGGCCGGTTCCCCAGAAACCTTCCAGCCGCAAGGCATTCAGGTTCATCTGTCTGGCATAGTTTAGCTCGGCCCGCAGCTTTTTCGGGGAGGTATTGAGAAAAATATCATCAGTATAACCGCCTCCCCTGATCAGAATTTTCTTGCCGTTTAGAATATAACCTTTATAACCATCTTCTGTTAAATAATCCTTAATTTCCCGTATACCGAATCTAACCGAGGTCCAGTCAGAAATAGGCTCTAAGGATTTAAACTGAGGAGGAACCTTCATCCCGTCCTTGTTTGCTTCCTTTTCTTTGCCCTTTTCGTCTGGCTTGACGTCAGGCCTCGGTTCTTTTGCCTGGGGCTTGTCTTTTGGAAGGAGAGGCTTGATTCTGAAAGCAACGAACAGGTCGTAGAGCTCTGGCTGGCCGAGATCATGCGTCCACCAGATTCTGGGATTGACCATGACCAGGTCTTTATATTGATCAGGCATGAAAACGACCGTTTTAACTTCCCCCGGTTCAAGTTTCACTTCTTGAACCAGAGTGATTTTTTCTATCCGGGCTTCCAGGCTGCCGGTCACTGGCTGGTCAGAATTGTTTCTCACCTGAACAAATAATGTTAACCTGGCCTGTTTAAGATTGGAAGTGTCAAGCTCGGATTTAACAAAAGGATTGACTATATCTACCGGTCCACATAGTTTTATTCGCACTGGCCGCCACAAACCCAGACTTCGATCAGGGGGGGCCGGGTTCCAGTCAACAAATCCGATGGAAGGTTCACCCGGGACGGGTGGTATTACTTCTATGGCCAGGACGTTTTTTTCACCGAATTTAATATAGCTGGAGATATTAAGATCGAAACGGCGAAAAGGGCCATATATCTCCGCCGCCTCAGCTATTTTCTGACCATTGAGCCAGATGTTGGCCCGGTAATTAACTCCATCGAGCTCCAGCCTGGCAGTATTTTTCCCCGGGAAAGGCGTGACCAGAAATTCAGTCCTGTACCACCAGGAAACTCGAAAATCATCTGGCTTGATTTTTTCTAAATTCTGGCCGGAAAAAACATCTTCATAAACATTGTCCTCAACCAGCGTCCCGAGGACGGTCGAAGGAACCACCGCCGGAAACCAGCGATCTGGTATAATGCCTGGCAGGGAGAGTTGCTCTCCGCCCTGCTTCAATTTAGCCGAAGATTGGATAAACCAATCAGTCAGATTAATAGTTACTTCTGGCAGGAATCTGAGAGAGGGGCGGCCTCGTGGTTCCATCCCGCGGTCAGGCTGCCCGAGGACAGCGGCGCGGAATATAAAAACAAAGCTAAACCAGGTCAAAAGCTGATTAAACCGGCTGAATTTTTTCATGATGGCTCCTTCTTAATATTTAGCCTTTATCTTTAATCTTCTTATTCTATAAACATCCATGCCATTTTTAAAGTTGTCATTCTCCCCGGGGAAAACCCTCAAAAATCCGTTTATGAACTTAACCGGATTTTTGCCTGGTTCAGTCGCCCAGACCTCCCCTGGCTTTTTCTATTTTAACTTTTCTGTCAGGTTTAGCACAGTTCTGACCGTTTCCCCTGGGCAGATGTTATTTTTTAGCCCGGCCGGGCAAGGGCCTGACCGGTTATTCCCCTAACTCTAGAAACACTTAATTTTAACAACCTCATTTTGATGGTAACTAATTTATCATCCAGGGTTGTTTTTAGCAATAAATTCAGGTCGGAATTCCGGTTTAACAGGGCAGATAATGAGTTAATAGACTGGTTGTTTAAGATTATTTATAAGAATTTTAAAAAAGTTTTCAACCTTAAGGCCCCATCAACGACTAAACAAGTATAATCGCTCCAGAGGAGGGCAGGGAGAAGGACCGTCGGGGGGTGTCCTTCTCCGGTGGGTCTTACGCCTTGGATGGAAGGCCCTCCTCTCTTCCTCCTTAATATGCTATATTTTGACTCTGGAATCAACTAAAAATTATTACAACAAATATTTCTTGGACTTAATTCTTCATCTTGATGTATGATTTTTATACCAACATGCCTGGAGGAAAACATGGATGCTAAAAAGTTTATTGACAAGCAGGTAGCAGAAATAAAAAGAACAGTCGGCCAGCATAAGGCCATATCAGCTCTATCAGGGGGAGTTGATAGCTCAGTGGCTACTATTCTGGCTCATCGGGCTCTTGGCCCTCAGCTTAAAGTAATATTTATAGATGATGGCCTGATGCGGGAGAATGAGCCAGACGAGGTCAAGGCAGCTTTCGCCCAGCTTGGCCTGGACCTTGAGGTGATTGAAGCCAGAGCCGAGTTTTTTGAGGCTTTGAAAGGGAAGATAGATCCTGAAGAAAAAAGGAAAGCCTTTCGCTATGCCTTTTATAAAGTCTTTGGCCGCGAGGTTATTAAGAGCCAGGCCCGTTTTCTCATTCAAGGGACAATCGCCGCCGATATTATTGAAACCCGGGGAGGTATTAAGACCCAGCATAACATCCTGGAGCAGATCGGAATTGATACCGAGAAAGGCTTCGGTTTTAAGATTATTGAGCCATTGAAGGAGCTCTTTAAACATGATGTCCGCCAGGTTGGCAGAGAACTGGGTTTGCCCGAGGTAATTTTCCAGAGAATGCCTTTTCCAGGGCCAGCTCTGGCTACCAGGATAATAGGAGAAGTCACTCCAGAAAGGGTAGAATTAGTTAGAAAAGCAACCAGGATAGTCGAAGAAGAACTGGCGCCTCTCCGGCCATTTCAAGCCTTTGCTGTCTTGATGAATGATATGGCCACGGGCCTGGCTGAAGGAAAAAGAAAATTCGGGCAAATTATAATTATCAGGTCAGTTGAAAGCCAGGATGCTTTGACTGCCCAGCCTACACCGGTTCCCTGGGATGTCCTGACCAAGCTGGCCAGGAGAATTACGAGTGAAGTTCCCTCAGTGGTCAGGGTAGCTTATGAGATAACCTCCAAACCTCCGGCCACCATTGAATACATTTAAAGGATCAGGATAATCTAAGAGATATATATAAATAAAAATTAGATCTTAAAGAGAAAAAAAGATAGAAGACTCGCCAGAACAGATGAATGGCCTGAGGCGCCAGTGTTCAGCTTTAATGGCTAAATGATAGTCAAACTGACTGCAGGTTTCTTAGGCCTGGTTTTTTTCAGGCCGGCGCTTAGCGCTAGCCACAGTTGAAAAGTGAACTATTATCCAGTTCAAAAATGAGCTCCTGGGAAGCCTGTTAGCGGGAAGGTAGTGTAGTTAATGAATTGATTATTCCCTCAAAAGCGGAGTTTCAGCGAACCGCGCTTGAGGCCAGGAATGAAGTGGATATCTATTTCCTGGCCGATGGGAACTCTGGGGAGAGGGACTTGATGGTTATAGAACTCGATACGCCAGTAGGCACAGACAGTTCTTTGATAAATCTGTTTTATCCATTCCTCCTAAAAATGGATTGCCTCAACGCGGATCACTTTTCAAGTTCAAATAACTCAGGCTGGTGGTTAGTTGACAGTCAGAAAAGAATTTGCTATTTTTCAGGCTTAATGGCGCCATCGTCTAGAGGCCCAGGACGGGTGGTTCTCAGCCATCAAACCGGGGTTCGAATCCCCGTGGCGCTACTCCCGGTTATCTGGTAAATAAAGAGGCAGGTGAGTCTAACAGGAATCTTCAGGTGGCAGAAGATTCCCATATGCGGTATTAGCACTCACTTTGCCCCCGGTTATAGGTTTGATGGTCAGCCTCTAGAGCCCAGCCCTGATTTCATTTTTTCTTTTCTGGATTTAAAGCCAGATACTCCAGCCTGAAAAATGTTAAAATCCTGCAACCGGCTCGAAACATATCAGTATTAAAAAAACCCTCTGCTGGTAAGCTTTTCGGCCGGCTTTGACAAATGTCAATTAAATTGATAATGGTTATATTTCAAGATAAGAAGTTGACTAAAAGGTATTAGATCATCTGCCTTTAGTCAGGGGCTGGTATGAACGACATCGCCCGAAGAGTCAAAAGAAGTTTCTTAGAGAAATTTGGCGGGGAGCCGGTCTTGATTTCTTCACCGGGCAGGGTGAATTTAATCGGGGAGCATACTGATTACAATGAGGGCTTTGTTCTCCCCGGGGCTACTGACCGGGCGATTATTCTGGCCCTGGCCCCAAGGGAGGATGATAGCTGCCGCTTTTATGCCTGTGACTTTAACCAGGATTTCAGTACATCTCTTGACCATCTAAAAAAGTCAGATTTGCACTGGCCGGACTATCTCCAGGGGGTACTGAAGGTTTTTCTGGAGACAGGCTACAGGATCAGGGGACTGGATGTGGCCTTTGGCGGTAATGTGCCCATCGGCGGCGGGATGTCGTCTTCGGCTGCGATAGAAGGAGGCCTGGCTTTTGCTCTTAATTATCTGTTCAACCTGGGTCTTGACCGGCTGATTCTGGCCAGGCTGGCCCGGCAGGCTGAAAATGATTTTGTGGGTGTTAAATGCGGCATTATGGATATGTTCGCCAATCTTTATGGACAGCCGGAAAAAGTAATGAAGATTGATTGCCGTAGTCTGGAATATGAATTTTTCCCGTTTGAACAGGAAGACATCAGAATTGTCATTAGCGATAGCCGTGTCCGGCGGGAACTGGCTTCCTCAGAATATAATCTCAGGCGGCAGCAGTGTGAGGCCGGGGTCAGTCTTCTCAAACATTATTACCCTGAAATAAAAAGCCTGAGAGATGTGAGCCTGTCCAGACTGGTTGCCCATCAAACTGAATTTGTACCTGTGGTTTTTAAAAGATGTGTTTATGTCATCAAAGAAAACCAGAGAGTTGAACAGGCCTGTCAGGATTTGCTCCAGCAGGACCTGGTGTCTTTTGGTCAGCGGATGTATGAGTCACATTCAGGACTGAGAGATGAATACGAAGTTAGCTGCCCTGAACTTGATCTGCTGGTTGAATCAGCTTCCCGGGTGCCAGGAGTCTATGGTTCAAGATTGATGGGAGCTGGCTTTGGCGGGTGCACCATCAGCCTGGTCAGGGCGCCTGCTGTTAAGCTTTTTGAGGAAAGAGTTTCTGCTGATTACCGGCAGGCAACAGGAAAAGATCCGGCTATTCATGTGGTCAGGATAGAAGCTGGAACCAGGGTAATTTAAGAATAATCATAAAAAGACCTGGGCTAACAGATAGCTTGAAAACTATGATTTTCATCATAAGGGGCCCAGCTTATGCTGGTAGGCTCTCTTTTTTAAAGAGTCCGGTTACCTAGCTGAAGATAGCCGGTATTTCTTTGTCAGGTTATTTAAGCCAGGTGAGGGGCAAATGATCTCTTCTGAAAACAGTCTAAGACTCCAGGCAGAAGAAACTGGTTGGATGAAAAGCGAAAGACAGGCAGGAATCATTTTAACCCGGCTGTTGTTCTTCAGAATCAGGTCTGTCTTAAGATAGCTTTCAGAGAGGATGATTGACGGTGGGTCTGAAAGATCAGAAGATAATTTGCCAGGAAGGCGTTTCAGGGGAAAAAAGGGGCAGCTCCGGAGGGGTTGGAGCTGCCTGTCTATACAAGAAGGAGGGTTTTGGGGATGTTGGCTGGGAAGCCAGGATTCGAACCTAGATAACATGATCCAGAGTCATGTGTCCTACCATTGGACGACTTCCCAGTGCTTGACTAAATATAGCCAATTCCTCCGGTTTTTTCAAGTAAGCCAGGATATCTTCTGGACAATTCTCCCGCTTATTAATATATAATAAGACTTTTAAAGGATCTTATCTGATGAGTTCCAGACGGCGGCTATTTAATTATTTGCTTATCGGCCTCGTTACTGTCATTTTTTTATGGTTCTTTTTTAGAAGTGTCAATTGGGCAGATACCTGGAAATATATGAAACAGGTTAATCTTTACCTGTTGATTTTGGCCTTATTTCTTGTTCCTCTCCATCTTGTCACCCGTTCGATCAGATGGAAGTATCTGCTGAGACCGGTCAAGGCCAGCCTGAGACTATCTAAGGCAATTGAAGCCAACACGCTCGGTTTTACTCTAAATTTTATTTTTCCCGGACGCCTGGGTGAGATTATCAGGCCGGTTTACCTGGCCAGCAAAGAAAAGTTGAGCGCTGGCTACCTCATCGGGACGATTGTGGTCGAAAGGGCTTTTGATATATTTGCTATGTGCTTTTTGCTCGGGAGTTTTTTAATGTCCAGATCGGCCTATAGGTCGTTTTATCAAGCCAGGCCAGAAGCACTGGTCCATCTCTACTTCTGGGGAAAGGTTGGCCTTGTCCTGTCTGCTCTGCTTTTTATCCTGATTAGCCTGATTTATGCCTTGAAGGACAAGGCTAATAAAATAGTTTATTTTTTCTCCCGTCCCTTTCCTGAAAGAATTAGATGGAGGATAATAGCTTTTGGCCAAGAATTTATAGAGGGACTAAAATTTTTTCAATCATGGCCCAGATTATTTGGCTATTTTGGCCTTTCTTTAGTGGTCTGGCTTGGCATTTGCTTTTTTTACTGGGTGTTCTTTTTAGCCTATAAGGTGAACATACCATTTTTCCTTTCCATCCCCTATGTTTTTCTGACCGGGGTAGGGGCTTCTATTCCGACTCCAGGGATGGCCGGAGGTTATGATTATTTTAGCCGGTTGGGTTTCACTACTCTTTACGGCCTGGAAGCCAACCTGGCCATCGGCCTGACCATTGTTGTTCATTCCATTCAGCTGGTGGTGACATGTGCCCTGGGCTATGTTATAATATGGAAAAATCGGTTGAGCCTTTTCCAGCTAAAACAACTGGGCAAAGGTTAAAAGTAATGCGTTGTCCATTTTGCGGTTTTTTAGAAAGCAAGGTTATTGATTCCCGCGAAAGCAAAAAAGGTGTGTCTATCAGGCGCCGCCGGGAATGCCTCTCCTGCCAGAAGAGATTTACTACCTACGAGAAAGTAGAACAAATTCCTTATATGGTGGTTAAAAAAGACGGCAGCCGGCAGCCTTTTGACGGCCAGAAACTTCTCCGGGGAATGATGAAAGCCTGTGAAAAGCGGCCAATTCAGATCAGCCAGCTTGAGGAAATTGTAGAAGAAGTCGAATCTATTGTTCAGGACAGGCCTGACAAAGAAATTGAGTCTTCGGAAATCGGCCAGATTGTTATGGAAAGACTAAAAAATCTCGATAAAGTGGCTTACATCCGGTTTGCTTCTGTCTACCGGGAATTCAAGGATGTCGTAGAATTTAAACATGTGCTGGAAAATTTATTAAAAGAAGAATAAATGGGTTTCTCCATTAAATAGCCATGAAAAGAAAGATAAGGCCAAAGGTTAGAATCTTTAAAGTTGAAACCGAAATCAGAAAAGATTCAGGTCAGGTAATTTACCGGCGGCCAGCCGAGAGTGGTTTTAACATCTTCTGGGAACCAGCTATGGATGTTTATGAGAAAGATCAGGAGCTGGTGATAGAGGCTGAGGTTCCAGGTATTCCGGTTGAACATCTAAGGATAGTTCAATGGGGCAACCGGCTGGAAATCAGTGGTTTTAAAAAAGAAGAGACGAAAACTAAAAAACTTAAATTTCACCGGCTGGAAAGGGAAATGGGCTTTTTTCGCAAAGACATTGTTTTACCGGTGCCAGTCCAGCCTGAAAAAACGATGGCTATTCTGGAAAATGGAGTATTAACCATCCGCTTAAGAAAGGCTGATCTAAACAAAGAAATAGAAGTAAAAATACAAAAGCCAAAAGAAGAAAATGGAGGAAGGTAATGTCGCCGTTTGAAGGTTCTCCGGAAGAACCAGTTAATGGTTTAACTGAAGAAGAACAACAAAAACTTCAGATACCGGAAAAATTGCCGGTCCTGTTTTTAAGGGATATCGTTGTTTTCCCTTATATGATAGCTCCGCTTTATGTGGGGCGGGAAAAATCCAAGGCAGCCATTGATTACAGCCTGTCAACTAACAGAATGATTCTGTTGCTCACCCAGAAGGATATGGAAATGGAAGAGCCCAAAAGAGAAGATGTCTATGATGTTGGCACTGTGGCTTTAATCATGAGAATGCTCAAGCTGCCTGACGGCCGGATCAGGATTCTGGCTCAGGGGCTGGCCAGAGCCAGGGTAGAAGCTTTAGAGGAAGATGGACCATTTACCCGGGCCAGAATTTCTACTGTCCAGGAACCAGCTTCAGTCGAGAAGAATCTGGAAGTCGAAGCTCTGATTAGAAACGTCAGATCAGGGCTGGAAAAAGCAACTTCTCTTGGCAAATCTCTTCAACCCGAAATTTTAGTCATAGCTGCTAACCTGGATGATCCCGGGCGGCTGGCTGATTTAACAGCTTCTAATTTAGAACTCAAAGTCAATGATGCCCAGGAGGTTCTTGAGATTATTGAGCCTGTCAGCCGGCTCAAAAAAGTCTACGAACTGCTGGTCCGCGAGCTGGAACTTCTTGAGATACAATCGAAAATATCCAATGAAGCCAGAGGCGAACTGGATAAATTGCAACGGCAATATTTCCTCCGGCAGCAAATGAAAGCTATTCAGAAAGAGCTGGGAGAGGGCTCAGAACTGCAGGAGGAGGTCAAAGTCTACCAGGAAAAGCTTAAAAAGCTCAGGGTTAATGATGAGGTCCGGAAAGAAATAGATAAAGAAATTAGCCGGTTGATGCAAATGCATCCCGAATCAGCTGAAACGGCTGTCATCAGGAATTATCTTGACTGGATGTTTTCTTTGCCCTGGGATGGCAGCACGAGGGATAATCTCGATCTGAAAAAAGCCAAACAAATTCTGGATGAAGACCACTACGGGCTGGACAAGGTTAAAGAGAGAATTCTCGAGTATTTAGCTGTCAGGAAACTTTCCAATCAGATTAAGGGCCCAATACTATGCTTTGTCGGCCCGCCGGGGGTCGGCAAAACTTCTCTGGGCAAGTCAATTGCCCGGGCTCTCGGCAGAAAATTCGTCAGGATTTCACTCGGCGGGGTTCATGATGAAGCTGAAATTAGAGGCCACCGGCGAACTTATGTCGGGGCCATGCCAGGAAAAATCATTCAAAGCTTGCGCCGGGCGGGTTCCAACAACCCGGTCTTCATGATTGATGAAGTGGATAAAATTGGAGCTGATTTCCGCGGGGATCCTTCTTCTGCTCTGCTCGAAGTTCTTGATCCCGAACAAAATAATTCCTTTTTTGATCACTATCTGGGCGTTCCTTTTGATCTGTCTAAGGTTATGTTTATTACTACGGCCAATCTGTTAGATCCGATTCAGCCGGCTTTTAGAGACAGAATGGAGATTATCGAGTTGCCCGGATATACAGAAGAAGAAAAATTGCAGATTGCCCTCAAACATCTTATCCCTAAACAAATGGCGGAAAATGCCTTAAAGCCGGGCTGGATAGAAATTACTGACAGAGCAATTAAAGCTATCGTTTCCCAGTATACACGTGAAGCCGGAGTCAGAAATCTGGAGAGAGAGATAGCTGGTGTTTGCCGGAAAGTGGCCAGACAGGTGGCTGAAGGGCATAAAGGCAAGGTCAAGGTGACTGCTCAGAAGATAGAAAAATTCCTGGGACCGCCAATAATTTTCCGTGACCAGTTAAAGAAAAATGATACTGTTGGTGTGTCAACAGGAGTAGCCTGGACTGCCTCCGGCGGGGAAATTCTTTTTGTTGAAGCCATTATGATGAAGGGTAAAGGCCACCTGCTATTAACCGGCTCACTGGGAGATGTCATGAAAGAGTCAGCTCAGGCGGCATTAAGTTATACCCGGGCTCATGCTGAGGAGTTTGGCATAAATAGCAAAATCTTTATGGACAATGATTTTCATATTCATATTCCGGAAGGGGCTATTCCTAAGGACGGGCCGTCGGCTGGAGTAACCATAGCTACGGCTTTTGTCTCGGTTTGTGCCAATATCCCGGTTCACTGGGAAGTGGCCATGACTGGAGAAATTACACTTAGAGGCAATGTCCTGCCGGTCGGAGGAATCAGACAAAAAGTGATGGCCGCTCAGCGAGCTGGAATTAAAAAGATGATTTTGCCTCTGCCCAACAAAAAAGATCTGGTTGATATTCCCAGGAAAATCAGGCAGGAGATGGAATTTATCTTTGTTGAAGACATTAAAGAAGTTTTCCGGCAGGCTCTGGCCTCCTCCCTGGGAAGGAAGCCTGAAAAAACAACCAAAGGCAAAAAAGGGGCTAAATAAAAGAACGGCCTTCGAAAACCAGTTCAGCCGGTCCCGTTTGGAAAAGCCTGTCCTTATCCCATTCGACAACGAGGGCTCCCAGGTTAGTCCAGACCTTGACCCTACGCTCAGTCAATCCTTTAAGGATGGAGGCGACGGCCGCCCCGCAGGCACCGCTGCCTGAAGATAAAGTCTCACCCACGCCACGTTCCCAGAAGAGAACTTCAATCTCATTTCTGTTTAGAACACGAATAAACTCAACATTGGTCCGGTTAGGAAAGAAAGGATGATGTTCAACCTCCCTGCCGATCTGGTGCCATTCTATTCTGGCTGGAAAAAACCTTTCGGCAAAGATATCACAATGAGGATTCCCTGTCGACACACAGGTTATATTGTAAACCTTCCTGTTTATTGACAGGGGATAGTCGATAATAAACTCATGTTCACTGCCATCGTCAAAGGGTATATCCTTAGATGAAAACTTCGGCTGACCCATGTCAATCCTGATATCAAAATGATTATTGTCCTGGCTGATCAGTTCAGCCTGATGTTCCCCGGCGATTGTTTCGAAGTTGATCACCCTGCCTGCTAGCTTATGGTAGTAAAAAAGAAAGGCTGAAGCGCAACGCAAACCATTGCCAGAAGTTTCTGCTTCTGAGCCATCAGCGTTAAAGATCCTGAAGGTCACCCGGCTGCCATCAGGATCGATAACCTTGATTAGAATCAGGCCATCAGCTCCAAGACCAGTATGCCGGTCGGTTAACCTCCTGGTCATGTCTGGCAACTGGCTAGCTTGAATGTCCTGGTTAGCTTCAATCAGTAAGAAATCATTGCCCAGAGTATGAGCTTTGGTAAAATTTATCATGGGACCCTTATGGTTGTAATAGAATCAATTTTCTCTCCGTCTTCTTCTCTTCTAACCAGAAGGATAATTTCTTCTCCTGACTCAGCCTTTTTTAGAACATTCTGGAATTCTTTAACCGAAGTCACTTTGTTCCGGTTTACCTCGAGAATTATATCTCCGGCACGGAGCCCGGCTCGGGCGGCGGCACCATATTCTCTGACATTTGTTATTAACAGGCCCTCAGTTGTTGACAGGCCGTAACGCCTGGCGAGATCAGGATTCAAAGGGGTCAAGGTCAGGCCGACATCTTTATCTGCCTCTTCTTCTTTCCTGGGAGTGCCTTCCTGTTCAAGTTCATCAATGGTTGCTTTGACTATCATTTCCTTGTCGTCCCGGATGATCTTAATGCTAACCACATTTCCTGGCTGGAAATCGGCCACCTTAAACCTTAAATCTTTCCAATTCTCAATTGGCTGGTTGTTGATGGCCACGATGACGTCGTATTTCTTAAGACCAGCTTTGTCGGCCGGACTGCCAGCTTCAACCTGAGAAACAATAACTCCCTTGTCAACCGTCAGCTTAAATTGCTTTTTCATCGCCTCAGTTATATCAGTCCCCCTGATACCCAGGCGTCCCCGGATGACCCGGCCCTTTTCTTTCAGTTGTTCAACTACTTTCCTTGCTAAATCAGAAGGAATGGCGAAGCCAATACCGATATTTCCCCCTGACGGAGAGAGAATGCTACTATTGATGCCAATCACCTCTCCCTGTAAATTGATCAATGGACCGCCGCTATTCCCCCTGTTTATGGCAGCATCAGTCTGTATAAAATCTTCGTAAGTTGGTGTATTGCCGCCCAGCCCGAGTTGCCTGCCCTTGGCGCTGATGATTCCAGCCGTGACTGTATGTTCCATGCCAAAAGGATTGCCGATGGCCAGGACCCATTCTCCGATTTTGATACTGGAAGACCTACCGAGGGTGGCAGAAGGGAAATCTTTACCTTTAATTTTGATTAAAGCCAGGTCGGTGGCCTGATCCTTCCCCACAAGTTCAGCTTCATATTCCTTATTGTCGATAGTTACAGCGGTAATTTTAACGGCATTCTCAACAATATGATTATTGGTCAAAACATAGCCATCAGGTGAAATAAAAAAGCCTGAGCCCAGGGATGTTTGCCGGTATTCTCTCGGCTTATTTCTTGAGTCAGGCCGGAGACCAAAAAACCTGTCCCAGAAATCCTCAAATGGCCAGCCTTCATCCAGACTGTAGGTTGGTATCTGTTGAATCTGTTCAGCCACAATCCGGACGACTGATGGCCCAACTTTATTGGCAATAGAAACAAAAGACTGGTTTAAGGTGCTTTCGGGTGCGGGCGATTCTTTTTCACCGGCCATTAAATAGCCCGCACTGGAAGGAAGTTCTAAGGTCAGATTTTCTGCCCCCACCTTTTTTTCAGGTGAGAGTAAGACGAATCCAGCTACCAGTAAGCCGGCTAAGAAACTAAAACCGCCTACCCAAAAATATTTTTTCATGTCTCTCCTCCCTGTTTCACTCTTAAAATTATCATATTAACTGCCAAAATTCAATGTCATGTATCAGAGATCAATGGCTCCAGTCAAAACCTAATCAAATCAAACCAGCGATGACTTAGAAAAGTTGCACTGGGCTGGTTTTCCAGTTAACATAAATGTCCAGGAAGAAAATGGCAGGTGAACAAGTGAGAAATGAGAAGAAAAAGGAAACGGGTTCTCAACAACAGGTAAAGCCTGGCCTGTTTATTGTTTTTGAGGGTATTGACGGCTGTGGAAAGTCGACTCAGGTTGAACTTCTGGCCAGAAAACTTCGCCGCCGGGGCAAAAGAGTTTTGACTTTAAGCGAGCCGACAGCCGGTCAGTGGGGACAGAAAATAAGAGATCTGGCCAGGGATAAAAATTCGCTCTCGCCGGCTGATGAGCTCGAGCTCTTTATCAAAGACCGGAAAGAAGATATTAAATATAATATCAGACCGGCTTTACAATCTGGCCAGATTGTTATCCTCGATCGTTATTTCTATTCTACCCTGGCTTATCAGGGAGCGAGAGGATTAGCTCTTGAAGAGATAAGAGCCAGACATCGGAAATTTGCTGTCCGCCCGGATATTGCTTTTATTCTCGATGTGCCGGTTAGCCTGGCTCTGAAAAGAATAGCCAGCAGGCCGGTGATCTACAAGCATTTTGAGGATCAGGATTATCTTCAAAAAGTCAGAAAAATATTTTTAGCCCTCAAGGATTCTGAATGCTGTTTTCTGGATGGATGCAGGCCGCCGGCGGCCATCAGCCGGCAAATCTGGCAAATATTAACCAGGAAATTCCCGGAGTTGTAGCTTCTCTGATTGCCATTTATTTGAGCAATCTGCTATATTATTAGACTCAGTTAAGTTTAAAACTGTAATACATGACAGAAAAAAAAGACAAGAAAATAATCTTGAAGTTTCAGCTCCCTAAAATCAGCAGGAAGGAACTGTTTAAAGGTATCCTCCTTGTCCTGGCGGTCAGCCTGGCTTTAGGTCTGGGTGGTATTTTTGGTGCTTATGTGACTATCAAAGATAATCTTCCGGCTGTCGATGAGTTATCCGAGCTTAAACCAATGATCATTTCGACTGTCTATTCTGACCAGGGGCTGCCAGTCAAGGAGTTTGCGGCCGAAAGGCGAATCCAGATTCCTTATAGTCAGATTCCGCTGGTCTTGAAGCAGGCCATTATTGCTACTGAAGATCCGAGATTCTTTGCTCACAAGGGAATAGATTACAGGGGAATACTGCGTGCCTTAAAAGAAGATGTCCTGAGAGTGGTCATCGGCAGGAAGAAGCTCCATGGCGGAAGTACCATCACCCAGCAGTTAGCCAGAAGCCTTTTCCTTTATTCTCAGCAGACAATTCGGCGGAAGCTAAAAGAGATGTTTCTGGCAGTGGAAATAGAGCGAAAATTCAGTAAAGAGAAAATTTTTGAACTATATTGTAACCAGTTCTATTTAGGACATGGGACCTGGGGGGTGGAAGCGGCCTCACAATTGTATTTTGGAAAAAATGTCAGCCAGTTAACCCTGCCAGAAGCAGCCCTGATAGCCGGAATATTCCGGGGGCCAGGGTTATATTCACCATATAATAATCAGGAAGTCACCTTGAACCGGAGAAATCATGTTATAAACCGGATGGTAGAAGAAGGCTTTATTACCAAAGAAACAGGCGAAGCCTTCAAACAACAGCCTTTAAATGCCTTACCTCTAAAAAGGGGAACAGCTGAAACTGGTTCTTATTTTTTTGAAGAAGTCCGGAAATATATCGAAAGAAATTATGGCGATGAAGCCCTTTACCGGGGCGGCCTTAAGATTTATACCACCCTCAATCTTGATTACCAGAAATATGCTGAGCAAGCAGTAGAGAGAGGATTGAGAATTCAGGATAAGAAAAATGGCTGGAGAAAAGTCAAACGAAACCTCCTGGCTGAGGGTCAGACTGATCTGAATAAATACTGGCTGACTGATTGGGAGGGTCAGGGACTCAGCGTGAATGAGGTGGAAGAAGCCATCGTTCTGGAAGTTAGCCAGAAAGAAGCCAGGGTCAAAATAAAAGACTATACCGGCCTGATGACCAATAAGAACATAGGCTGGACAAGAGCCAGGAATCTTAATTCTTTGATCAAGCCAGGTGATGTCATTCAGGCGGAAATAGTATCTCTCAATGAGGATAATAAAACAGCTCAGGTATCCCTTGAACAGGAGCCACTTTTAGAAGGAGCCTTTTTGAGCCTTGATCCGTCTACCGGCCAGATCAAAGCTATGGTCGGTGGTTATTCTTTTAAAAGAAGTCAGTTCAACCGGGCTACTCAGGCCCTCAGACAAACCGGCTCAGTCATCAAACCAATTCTTTATACGGCTGCTCTTGATAAAGGTTTTACCCCGGCCAGCGTTATTATTGATGAGCCAACCAGTTTTATCGATAAATGGACAGGCGAGCCCTGGTCTCCAAAAAATTATGATGGGGAATATCATGGGGCAGTTACTTTGAGGACGGGCCTCGAGGAATCGAGAAATATGGTTACAGCTAAACTTCTCGATTATATTTCGCCTCAGATCGGAGTCGAATACTGCCGGAAATTTGGTTTGACTTCGGCCATCTATCCCTATTTGTCGCTTTCACTTGGAGCCTTTGAAGTTACCCTGCAGGAACTGGTTTCAGCCTTTAGCGTTTTTCCCAATAAGGGGGTCAGGGCCAGACCCTATTTTATTATCAGGGTTGAAGATAAGGATGGTCAGATTCTTGAAGAAAATATGCCTGTTACAGAAGAGGTTATTTCACCGCAATTAGCCTATATGATGACCTATATGCTGCAGGGAGTAGTGCAGCGGGGGACGGGTAAACAGGCCTCTGTTCTGTCCTGGCCCCTGGCTGGAAAGACAGGAACTACTAATAAATTTACTGATGCCTGGTTTTTAGGCTTTTCTCCTTCTCTTTGTGCCGGGGTCTGGGTTGGCTATGATACGAAAGTGACGCTAGGTGACAATCAGAGCGGAGCTGTTGTGGCTCTGCCAATCTGGATTGATTTCTTTAAGCGTGTCATTGAAGATAAAAAAGATAAATATGAAACATCTCAAGCGGCCTCTGTTCAAGTTGAAACAGATGGGGCGCTGGTTATCACCGAAGGTGAACTCATTGAACATTTTGAAGTTCCTCCCAACCTGACTTTTGTGACCATAGACATGAAGACTGGCTTGCTGGCTACTCCAGGCTGCCAATACCCCTTTCGAGAGGTTTTTCTGCCAGGAACCGAGCCTACCCGTTACTGTTCACTTCAGGATCACTTGAGGGTTCTCGATTATTACTCAGAAAGAGAAGCCCGCGAAGGAAGACACTAAGGATTTTCCTGCCTTCTGCTCCGTCTTATTTTTTCCGGTGAACCGTTGATGAAGAAGAGCGGGAAGAGGTTGAAGACCCACGCGACATTGATGAAGAACGGGTACCGGAACTCGAATTGGAGGGACGGCTCATACGCGGAGAAGAAGAGTTTGAACTTGAGCTCTGCCTTCTAATAGAGGAACTTTTACTCCCGGTGTTAATTGAGCCTGAGCTATAGCTTTTAGAGCTAGAAGATCTAACCGGGCTGGAATAAGACTTAGCAGGAGAAGAATATTCATTGTGGTTGAGATTTTTTTTGGTAATTCTTGAAGATGAAGGATAGACAGGCATGTTCCTTGGGTTTCTGGAAGATTGATCCCCCGAAAAAGAAGTCGAAGGAGACTGCTCTTTATCCTTGATTTTCTTTGGAGTCACTTTGCCAGCTGGAGCGCTGGTAGTAGAACTACCGGATTTTTCTTCTTTGGCCCTGGCTGGTCTTATGGATTCAGGTTTGCTGGCGTTTTTCTCCTGGCTCCGGTCAGTTTTTCTTATATTCGTGGTAGTCCCGGCAGGTGCTCCTCTAAGAGACTCAGGTTTTACCTGCCTGACAGATGAGGATTGATTGTCCTGCCTGAGAATAACTCTATTTCCGGCCATTTTTTCTACACTCAGCTTTGAAGCCTCCGGCCTGAAGGGTAATCTGGTACTCTTTAATTGAACTTTATTTTCCAGGTTGGCGGCTCTTAATGTTTCGGGCTTTAGAGCTGCCCTCGAAATGTGCCGGGAACGGAGCTGATCTCTTCTGACGACCACCAGAGCTCTTGAGTGCAGGGGATAATGCCCGTGATGATGGTGATAAAAAACATTGTTAACGACAACTACCGGATAACCGTACCAGCTAAGAGGTGCCCAGCCAAAATAATCAGCATCCCACCACCAGGAGACCCAGGCCGGACCCCAGATAGAAGTAGGAATCCAGTACCAGCCAAAACCTACAGCCCAGTGCCAACGGCCGTAATGGAAAGCTACCCATCCCCAGGGTTCATATGGAACCCAGGTCCAGCCAGTTAGAGGAATCCAGGTCCAGTGTCCATTAGAATAGGGCTGCCAGTCATCATTCAGATCTCTTGGCACCCAGACGTTGCCATAGGGCGGCATATAAACCCACGTTCCATGTTCAGATAATTCTGCTTCAAAATCGCTCAGGTCTTCTGGCAAATAACGGCTGGCATAATACTTATTAGTCTCTTTATCCCTTGATTCCTGCCAGCGATCAAAGGCATCTTCGGCAACCGGCCTGAAACCTACCGGTTTTGAGCTAAAACGCCCCTGAGCAATTTCTAATCGTTGTTCACTCTTGACGAGATATGAATCCTGTTCACCGGCCGCTTCTGCTACTCCCTTAAATACACGGATCTCGGTTCCTTTATTTCCATCAACATCAAGACGGTAAACACCTTTTTCCAGGATATAAAAAGAAGAATCAGGCGTATGGATCTCTATATCTTTTTCCCGGTCAAGCCGGTTAACCTCAAGATAAATATGGCCTGACCAGATCCTGAATCTGGTGAGCTCGCTGCCTTTTTTCGGAAGGCTGAGAACATCCATTTTTGTATCGTTGTCCAGGCGGAGATAATTTTTCAGGCCAAAGCGGATTTCAAGACGGCCATCAGATATTTCAATTCGATCTCCCTCTGCCACCGGATCATTGATGACAATCTCTTCATAACCAACCTCAGCTGCCCGCTGGATATAAGCCGTCCCCTCGGTAAAACTGATATGTCCAACTGACTCATTAGTGTACTGAGTTTCTTTGGCCGTGACCGGAGTTTCCTCACCAGTCTGAACGTCTTCACTTTGAGCCTTTAAAAAGACTGGCGAGGATAATAAAAGGATTATGCTCGCTGATAATAGAAGCTTATTACTTCTCATCGCTTTACTCCTTACACCATTTTTATATGCAGGTTTCGTGCCAGAATTAACAGCGGAGGATCAGGGGGAAAAACCAGATTTAGCTGCTAAATAGTGTCTATTCCGGATGACGGTTGTCATCTGTCAGAGATAGAAGGCCAGTAGCGTTTAAATGTCTTTAAGATAGGACTTATCTCATCGAGCAAGGAGGCCGGAAAGGAAACTGGCTGAATAGGATTCTTCAGTCGTCCGCTTAACCTTAAAATAACTTCTTCTACTCCAGCCTGAAGTCCTTCAAGATCATAACCGCCTTCAAGGAAATAGATCAGGCGGCCGGAGGCAAGATAGCCAGCCATCTCCAGGATGAGGCCGGTCAAATCGCCACAGCCATGAGGGGTCAATTCCATTTTGCCCAGAGGATCCCCTTTAAGTATATCGAAGCCAGCCGAGACAAGAATAAATTCTGGCTGGAAGGCTTTGGCTACCGGCCAGATTACCTTTTGAAATAAGGCCAGATAATCATGGTCAGTCTTACCGGCACTTAAGGGGAAATTGAGGTTATAGCCGGCTCCATCTTTTTCACCAATTTCTGAAGCCGAGCCTGTTCCGGGAAAAAGCGGGCTTTGATGCAGGGAAAGGTAAAGAACTTCGGGACTGCTATAAAAGGCCTTTTGAGTTCCATTTCCATGGTGAAGATCCCAGTCAATGACCAGTATTTTCCTTATTCCATTCATCCGTCTGAGGTACTCAGCGGTAATAGCCAGATTATTGAAGAAACAAAAGCCCATGGGGCGGTTACTTTCGGCATGATGGCCAGGCGGTCTGACCAGGGCGAAAGCGTTGTCAATTTCCCCGGCAAGTATCAAATCAGCAGCCACCAAACCGGCACCGGCAGCCAGACAGGCAATTTCATAGGTTTGTGGCCCCGCTACCGTCTCAGAATCAAAAGGGAAGTAGCCTTTACCTGATGTTTGTTTCATAAAGCTGATATAAGAAGGCAGATGAATGTAAGATAATTCTTCTTCAGTTGCCAGGCGTGGCTTAATGGGGACATAAGCTGCTTTTAACTTCTGGGTCAGCACCTGGTGCAGGGCAATGGCTCTCAGGGGTGATTCGATATGGCCAGAGCCCATCTCATGAAGAGCAAAGCGCCTGTCAAAAACTATACCAGTTGTCATAGTTAAACGGCTCACCTATCAGGAAAGAAGCTTTTAAGTTCTTCTGGCCGGGGAGGCCTGGTTAGCAGGCTGACTATAATCAAACTTGCCAGGGAAACCAGCAATGCCGGGAAAATAATCGGAATGCCGAATGGATCTCCCCCGGGAACCTTTTCTGGCGGCAGTATGCCCGTCAATATTTTCAGGCCGATGCAAACTATTGTCCCTGATATAATTGAAGCCAGTCCGCCGGCTTTAGTTGCTCTTTTCCAGGCGAGGGCAGCGATCAGAGAAGGTGTGATAGCTACACCATAAATAGTATAGGCAAAATAACTCATATCAAGAACCGATTTGAGCTGGAGAGCCAGGAAAAAGGCGACCACCCCAATGGCGACTATAAAGATTTTCTGCAACCCGACTAGATGGCGATCACTGGCTGAATGGTTGATAAATCTTTGATAAATATCACGAACAAGATTACTCGTGGGAGAAAGTAAGTAATTCATTCCTGTCGAGATGACTACGGCACAGGCGGCGGCCAGCAAAAGAACACCAATTGGCGGAGGAACTAGATGGCGAGCAGCCAGGAGAACCACCTTGCCTCCCTCCCTCGGTAAGCTCAGGTCAATCTGGCCTTTAAACCGGCCATAAGCAAAGACGGCAATGACCACGACCATGGTCTCGACCAGAACAGTGCCAATTGTCCAGAAGATGACGGCTTTTCTGGCATCTTCCGGGCTTCTGGCACTGTAAAATTTCTGATACATACTCTGGACTCCCAGAAGAAGCAGCATCGTTGACAGAAAATAGCCCATCGCCTTCAGGACTGGGTAAGCTCCAAATTGAACATTGATTACAGAAAAATAACCGGACGGAAGGCTGGCCTGTGCCCCCTGGAGGCCGCCTCCAGCCGCATAGACAAAGGGAACTGAAAGTAAGCAGGCAAGAACAATAATTATTCCGTTAGGGAGGTCCGTATAGGCTACGGCTATCATCCCGCCCAGGGCGGTAAACAAAATAACAAAAGTGGCTGATAAATAAATGCCCAATTTTTCAGAGATAGCTCCGTCAGTAGCGACATTCAGAATAAATCCTCCGGCTACAAATTGATAGGAGACAATAGCTGTAAAAGAAATGATCAGGGCCACTGCTCCAAAAAGCCTGGCCAGAGGTCCATACCTTACCTCCAGGATATCTCCAATAGTGTACTGGCCGAACGTTTGGATTTTAGCGGCCAGAAAATAAATTATGACAATGCCGACCCAGGCCCCGGCTGAAAGCCAGAGGGCTGAAAAGCCCGCCTTAGAAGCGAACTCTGCTCCAGAAATAAATGTTCCAGAGCCGATCCAGGTGCAGATTAAGGTGAAAACCATAACTGGCCACTTTAATTTGCGTCCAGCCACCATGAAATCTTCCTGACTGTGGATTTTTCTGGCCCGGACAAAATTAATAATGGTCAAAAAAATGAGGTAGATCAGGATAATATAGAGATAAACGGACATCAAATCCTCCTTCTCTGAAAGATAGGGACGTCAATATTCAGAAAACTGGAGGCAATCAAACTAAAAAACAGGATGCTTCTCAAACTGCCATCAGTATTCATAGGCTTGATAATATATCAAATATCAGATGAGCGTCAAAAAAATTCCCTTTTCCTGTCTGGCTCATTGACTTATTTTGCTGGCCAGCTTTGTTTATGATTATTTCTCTTCAGGAGGAACTTCTTCCCGGGAACTTTCACTGCCTGCCTCGCTGTCCGGATAGAGTTCCAGAGCTTCCTTCCTTTCCATCCTGACCGAATAAACTTTGGTAATATTGGGCTCTTCCATAGTTGTCCCGTAGATATAATCTGCTACTTCCATTGTCTTATAACTGTGAGTGATGATAATAAATTGAGTCTGATGCTTGATAGCCTCCATCAGGTTAAGAAAACGCGTTAAATTGGCTTCGTCAAGAGCAGCATCAACTTCATCCAGAATACAGAAAGGAGATGGTTTATATCTAAAAAGAGCAAACAAAAAGGCTAAACTGGTCAGCGATTTTTCTCCTCCAGAAAGCAGGGTGAGATTCTGAACTCTCTTGCCGGGTGGCTGAGCGATAATTTCTACTCCGCTTTCCAGCGGATTATCAGGTTCGAGCAGCTTAACTTCGGCTGTCCCACCTCTAAATAGCAAAGCAAATAGTTCCTGAAAATTCTTATTAACTTCTTCCAGAGCTGTTAAAAACTGAGTCTTACTTTCTTCATCTATCTTTTTTATTGCTTCCTCGGTCGAATGAATTGAATCTTTTAAATCCTGTTTCTGCTGAATCAGAAAATCATATCTTTTCTTTTGTTCCAGGTATTCTTCCTCAGCCATCAAATTGACCGCCCGGTAGCGAAGAAGCGTTTCGTTAATATTCTCCAGTTCTTTTTCAAGATCTTCATCAGCCAGTTCTCCAGGTGGAGCCAGAGGTTTTCCCCGCTTCCTCTCTTTTTGTCCTTTAGGCTTTTCTTCAACTTTTTCTTCTTCTGTTTCTTCAGGTTCTCCCCCCTCTCCTTCTTCTGCTAGAGCCCTGGAAATTTCTTCACTTTCAGCTGGCCCTTCTGCTGAGATTTCTTTTGACTCCACTTCCTGTCTTAATTCTATCAAGTTTTTCTTTAATTCCTGCCAGCAGGTCTCCTCAAGGTTGACACTATCTCTCTCTATTTCAGCCCGCCGGATTTCAAGCTTCATTCTCTCTTCTCTGGCTTTTTCTTCTTTCCCGCGTATGTCCTCCAGTGCCGGTTCTAGCTCTTCCAGTTGTTTTTGCCAGATCTCGACTCGTTGTTCCAGCCCGGCTAAAAGGGCCTGTGCTTTTTGTTTTTCTTCTGCCCAGACTCTGGCTTTTTGTTTAAGATCATCAATTAATTTAATCAGACTGATTTTTTCCCCGTCGCTGGCCAGGGCTTCGATCTCCAGCTGACCTATTTTCCCCCTGATGGCTTCCTGTCTTTTTTCTAGCGATCTTAAATGACTTCGGCTGCTGTTTATTTTTTCTTCCAGCAGATCTCTTTCAGTTCTTAATTGATAATATGATTTTTCTGCCGCCTGCTCTTTCTCTTTCAGAGCCTTGAGGCTGTCTTCCTTGTTTTTTATTTTCTCTTCTATGTCTTTTAGTTCTAATTCGGATTTTTCCAGTTTAGTGGAAGCGTCAAGCATCTGGCCGGTCAGAGCTTCTTTCTCACCGGCTTGAATGGTTTCTTCCTGTCCAACGATAGTCAGGCTGGTTATTATTTTTTCGAGCTCAAGAGCCGCAAAATTTTTGTTGCGTTCGAAATCATACAGGGTTCTTTCCCTGGTTAAGATTTCTTTTTTCAACTGCTCAATCTCAGCTTCAATAGCCTGACTTATTTCCCTTTGCTTAATTATTTCAGTCAGGAGAGGCAGTTGTTCAGCCTCCAGGCTTTCTATCTCTCTCTCCAGTCTTTTCTTTTCCTGATTGAGAGTAAAGAGCCCTTCCTTTTTTTGGCCTGGCCTCAAAAGTCCAGAGGATTCAAGGATATCTCCACCCCGGCTGATATAATTAAGTTCAGGATATTTTTCCCACAACTTTATAGCTGTGGCCAGTTCAGAGACAATGATGGCTTCCTTAAGCCGGCCAAGATGTCCTGCCAGTTTATTTTTAGGCTTAATCCTGTTTTTTAGCTTTCCCAGGACGCCTTCTTCCTGGAGGAGGCCTGCTGGCAAATCCTCTTCTGGCTTTTCAGCCAGAAGCAGGATGTTAGTCTTGATCTCGGCTGGCAGCAGCTTTTTAAAGTCTTCTACCAGACAGGCTTGAGCCCGGGCTTCCTCTTTCCAGAAAAGATCGAAAAGGGCTGCTTCTCCATCTGCAACTTCTACCAGCTCAGAAAACCAGCCAAGAGCCCCGGCTGTCAGGTTCTGACCGGATACCTCTCTTTCAGCTTCTGTGATCTTTCCGAGAGCCTGCAACTGATATGTAAGCTCGTCAGTGGCCCGTTTCAGGCTGGCCAGTTTCTCTTCCAGAGAAGATAGCTTTGACTGGCTGATTTGAAGTTCATC
>JAQURD010000013.1:39757-47303 GCA_028749115.1 Acidobacteriota bacterium
CGCCGGTAAAAATGATGGGCAGTCAGTTCGCGCTGCCTTTCTCTCAGCCGCCGGTAACGGGCAGCAGCTAGAGCCTGGCGATAGAGCGAATTCTTGGATTTTTCGACTTCGATGATGATATCCTCAAGCCTGGTCAAATTTTGCTCACTCGACTCGAGCTTTGATTGGGCTTGTTTCTTTTTGTCCTTGTAATAGGCGGTGCCGGCCGCTTCTTCAATTAGAGCTCTCTTTTCCTGAGGTTTCGAGGTGACAAATGAGCCTATTGAGCCCTGTTCAATAACAAAATACTCTTTTTCTCCTATGGAGTTTTTCCAAAGCTCATCCTGGATGTCTTTCAACCGGACAGACTTGCCATTAAGCCGATATTCACTTTCTCCTGATCGGAAAACGCGGTGGGAAATAATGAGTTCTTCCTCATTACCAAGAGTTATAACCACATCGGCCAGGCTGACCGGAGGCCTTTTGGTGTTGCCATTAAAAATAATATCTTCAGTCCGGTCGCCGCGAACTGACTTGAGTCGCAGGCCGCCCATCCCCCAGAGGATAGCATCAACGATATTACTCTTGCCGGTACCATTTGGGCCAACGACGGCTGTAATGCCTGGATGGAAAAGAATCTTTGTCCGGTCCGCGAAAGATTTAAAACCCTGAACTTCTAACTTTTTTATGAACATTTAAATTTTATTCCTTTTCTTATTCTGCCAGCACCTTACTGCCAACCGCACTCAGCTTGCCAGTCAGAGCCAGTAATAACCCGGGCCTTCAGGCAGTAGATGACTATTTTAATCAAACACTCGCTTTTTTTGAAGGGATAAAGCCATAAATTTTTGGAAAATTTAGACCCGTGGAAAAAGGATTAAAAAAATAGCTGCTGAACGTGGCCCATTATTATTGGTTGTTTTAACCTTGTGTTATAATAAAAAAACATTTAATTAAAAAAACAGGCCAGCGTAGCTCAGACGGTAGAGCGGCTGATTCGTAATCAGCAGGTCGGAGGTTCGATTCCTCTCGCTGGCTTTCTTCCAACCTGTCAGATTCTGGCGGGCTGTAAAGCCGGCAATTATTGGCCTATCCTGAATGACCTAAATAATTTATTACTGTTGGTTGCAGCTTTGGTGAATAACTTGAATAAAAATTTCGCCTGGGGTTAGATAATTTCCCCCCCTGAATCACCGCCGCCGGTCATTGTTTAAAACCAGGACAGGTTTATCCTAAAGACAAGAAAGCGGGAACATTATCAAATGATTGATCAAGAAAAGCGCAGGATTAAGAAAAAGAAAAATGGGTTTCATACAAAACTTTTGTTTTTTTTGATTTTTTCTTTGATGATTGTTCCTGTTCTTCGAGGTCAGATAAAAAAATACCAGGTGGTTGTACCGAGTGTCAATTTGCATCTTGAACCAGATAAAACCAGCCCGGTTGTGGTGTCTGTGCCGGCAGGGGAAATCTTAGCACAGGCGAGTGCTGTGCGCTTCAAGCGTGACTGGATCTTTGTCTATTATCAGCTCCCGGATAAGGGTAAGACAGTTGCTGGTTATGTGCAGGAACAAATGATAAGGAAACTTTTTCCTGAGGTAAATTCTGCTTTAATCTCCAGCGGCGAGGGTGATTATCAGCCGAAGGAACTTGATCTAAATCAGGAATATCAACCAGTCATCATCTGGGGCTCGTCCCCGGATAAGCTGGCCGAGATAGAAGGGCGGCCTCTCGTTCAAGAGAAATCAGGTGATACGGAAGTTTATGAATATCGCCGCGAAATAATGAACAAGCAGTGTCTGATAGAATATGTCTTCTGGCGTCACGAATTAATTTCAGCCCGTTTTCACCTGCTTGATAATTACAATGACAATAACTATTACATCTCTGACTATCTTAAAATAAAAAACTACCTGGAATCGAAACTTGGCCGGCCAGCCAACGATCGCGTCGTCTGGCTTGACTCGACCTACCAGAACAAAAACGAATACTGGGGAAAGGCACTTGGTGCCGGCCAGCTCGAATTCAGATCTTCCTGGGAAATTGGAGATACTGAGCTGGACTTAATCCTCACCGGTGCTGATAACAAAGTAGCCTTTGTGGCCGAGTGCCTTGGTAAAAAATATAAACTTATTTTTTCTAATTGAACCCCCTTTTAACCCTCCTTTCTTTACCCCTTTTCCCGTGGGAAAAGGGGTATATTATCTCAGGCCAAATTTCATCAGGTTTCTTTCTGGCTAAAATTAAGGCTGACCTTATTACGGCCCAGCCATTTACTGTGCAGCATCAATTCCTCAGCCCTTTTAATCAGGGATTGAGCTGTATCAAATCTCTGAACTAACGTCGCTCCCATAGAAACAGTGGCATTGAGCAAGCCAGTCTCAATGGTAATATAGGATTCTGCTACCAGTAATCTTAGCTTATTAGCTACTATATCAAGCCGGTTTTCATCAATGTTTAGCAGGCAAACTAAAAATTCTTCGTTTTCCCAGCGGCTAACGATATCAAAATAGCGAATATTTTTTTGAAAGGTTCTGGCCATCATCCTGATCAGTTTAGCAGAATTAAAACGGCCAAATCTTTCCTGAACCTTATTATAATTATCAAGGTCAGCATAAATTAAGCCGAAAGGCAGGCCGTATTTCTGGTATTCTTCAATTTTATTTTCCAGGTACATCTCCATATAGAGGCGATTGGGGAGGCCGGTATCCAGATCAAGAAGTTGCATTTTTTCGAGTTCTGAAACTCTCATCGGGATAGCTATGGCCGGACTTAAATCAGTAAAAATTTCGGCCAGGCCTACCGGTTGACCAGTGTCATCCATAAGAGGTATGACATTTAATCTAACCGGCAGTCTGAAGCCATTCTTGTGCTGGAGATAAACCTCGAGCAGGCGGGGCTGGTTGTCTTTAAGGACCTGATCACAAATACAGTTCTCCTCGCACAGGGGCTTCCCGAAAGAATCAATGAATAAAAAAGGCTCTTGATGACATGATTTGTCGAGAATTTCCTCTGCCTGGAAGCCCGTTAAAGCAGTAGCTGCCTTATTCCAGAAAAGATAATTTTTCTCCCGGCCGAGGATGGCATAACCATCACTTATCTGATCTAATAAGCGGTTAAGATAAGGCTCGCTGGGCCTGCACAGAGATTCTGAAATAAGCTTTTCATCCATTGTTGTTTCCTTAGTGTGTCGCTTTAATTATCCCATCTAATCTTTCTATTTTATACACCTTAAAAACCCTCATTGTCAAAAGTTTTGTAAAATTTATGTTTAGCCCTTTTAGCCTTTGCTGGCCTGATCAAGCCTCTGTCCGAAAGACCGCCTGAGCCTGGCCGTCTGGTGGTGCAGTTACGGGATGGGGTGTTGATGAGTTTCAACTCGATATGATAAACTTACTTGCCTAAAATAAAGGTCTTAGACCTCAGGAGAAAATCAGCATGGACAGAAAAAATCAAAAGTCTCAAGCCGTAATTGATGCAGAGACATTCGTGGCTGAAGGGGCAGCTATTATTGGTCCGGTAGTTCTGAAAAAAGGCGCCAGCGTCTGGTTTAATGCTGTGCTCCGGGCTGACCTGGCGGATATTGTCATCGGCGAATATTCTAATGTTCAGGATAATAGCGTCCTTCATGTTGATTATGATCTGCCGGTCATTGTCGGAAATTATGTGACTATCGGTCATGGGGCTATTCTGCATGCCTGTAAAATAGGGAATAATACGCTCGTCGGCATGGGGGCAGTTATCCTTGACCGGGCAATTATCGGCCATAACTGCCTGGTAGCTGCCGGTTCACTTGTCCCGCCAGGCAAGACTTTTGCTGACGGCAGCTTGATTCTGGGGAATCCGGCCAAAGTTGTCCGCAAGCTGACTGAAGCTGAAAAAGAGCATATGGTCAAAAATGCTCATGATTATTATAATCTCTGGAAAAGCTATTATAAAAGCTAACCAGAGGCAAAGGTTAAATTTAAACTTGACAGTAGTTTAACAAATTGTTAAATATAAGCCAGAAGAGATAGGAGGGGAGAATCTCCATGAATGAGCTTTTCTCCGCCCGGCTTAAGAAGCTAAGAGAAGATATAGGTCTAACTCAGGAAGAGCTTGGAGCAGCTGTCGGCCTATCCTCAGAATATATTTCCCTGCTGGAGGCCGGTAAAAGGACACCTTCTATAATTGCTCTTAGCCGGATTTCACGCTATTTTCAGAAGAATGTCTCTTATTTTCTCGAGCCCCAGGCCAATCCTTTTGAAATACTTTTGTCAGATGAAAAGCTAAGTCCGGCCATGAAAGAAATACTTAATGAATTTCATTCATGGTGCGAAGAATATTTGGGGCTTGAAAAAATTACCGGGCGGCCCGCCAATCCCGGCCCACTTTACTCGGCCAGTCTGGCACCTGAAAATCTGGCTGAGGAAGAGAGAAGAAGAATTGGGCTGGGGAATGAGCCAATCCGCAATATATTCAGGCTGGTGGAGATTAATGGCTGTCATCTGATTAGAATGGCTCTGCCCGAAGAATCTAAAATATCAGGTGTCCTGGTCTTCCTGGAAGAAAAAAATGCTGCTTTTGTCCTGATTAATTCAGCTCTGGCCCCTGATCAGCAGACAGTAGCTGCGGCTCATCTTTATGGCCACTATTTAAAAGACCGGAATGAATCCCCGATTATAGATAACCTTGATGTTCTCGTTGATGAGTATGTAACGCTTTATTCACCCCGCGAGCAATTTGCCCAGGCTTTCGCCTCCAGGTTTCTAATTCCCCTGTCAAAAGTCAGGGAATTAATAGATAAAGACATCAGGTTAAGACGTCTGAGTTATGCTGATGTTATTTTTTTAAAAAGGTATTTCGGGGTTAGTACTACGGCTATGCTCAGAACCCTGCGCTTGATGAATTATTTAAGCCGTGCTCAGTTCGAGGCCTATTTTAAATTTGATCACGGCAAGGAAGAAGAGGGCATTTTCGGCAGCCTTTCCCCTGAGGAGAAAGAAGGAGAGATGGAAAAAGCCAGGCTTATTCTGCCAGAAAGGTTTTATTTACTCAAAAAAGAAGCTGAACTGATGAGCCGGGCGGCCGAAGACGAGCAACAGGAAAAAAACAAGAATAAGGATCTGGCTGTTGAACTGAAGGAAACTAGCCGGGAAAGACAGGAAGAAACAGATAAAACGTGAACCTTGTTCACTGCCGTGGCCGATCAAGTTTCCTTTTCGCCGGCGACAAGAGGCAATAAATCAGCTGGCTTTAATAGCAAAAAACGGGCACCGCTCCGGACAAGCTCCTGGGCATGACGGAAGCCCCAGAGGACTCCAACCGGCGTCAGGCCAGCCGCCATGGCCGTCTTCATATCTATGGCTGTATCTCCGACATAAAGAACCTTGTCTGGAGTGAGGTTCAATTCCTTAAGTATCAGCCTGGCGGCGGTCGGATCTGGTTTTAGCGGGAGGCCAGGTTGGGCTCCGCAGACAGCTTGAAAGGACACTGGCAGCAGCTCTTTGGCCATCATTTCGGTAAAAGGATGAGCCTTGTTAGATAGAATTGCCAGCTTTAATCCTTTGCGACTCAACTCAGTTAGAAGTTCAGGTATTCCTGGATATGGTCTGGAATGTTTTCTCCAGACTTTAGCATATTCCAGACGGAATTCTTCGACCAGGGAATCAATCAACTTATCCTGGCTGGCCAGTTCAGGCCTGGCCCTGACCATTAGCTCCCTCATGCCGTCGCCCACCATCTTTTTGGCTTCTTCAATAGAATATTGTTTGAAATCATGTCTGGACATAACGGTATTAAGAGCAGCAGTAATATCATCAATGGTATCAAGAAGAGTCCCGTCTAAATCAAAAATTATTCCCTGGTAATTCATAAGCAGTTATTTTATGGTGATGGCTTCCGGCCGTCAATGCCCTGGCGGTTATTTCCCGGTTTTTTCTCCCGGCTCAACCACTTTAAGCTCTAGAATCCGGTCGAGCCGGAAAGAACGTTCCTCCTTCCTCAGAGAACAATAAGCCCGGAGGCCTTCAAAACTCTTTCCTGCGTATTCCATATGGCTGAGAGACAAAGGCCTGACCAGCCTCTGGCTTCTGGTGTCATCAGGTTTGAGATAGGTAATTTCGAGCCATTTATTTTCTTTGATGGCTTCTCTAATCCTCTTCCTTTTTATCTCAACTGGTAATTTCTCTGAGGCCTGCGCGTACTGGAACCTGGTTATAAAGCGCACAACCCGGTAGTCCATCAAAATATGGCTTTTCTTAATAGGCTTCTTAAGTACCAGCCCTTCAAAACTGGTGCAACGGCTCAGAGCGACATAAACCTGGCCGTGGACAAAAGCGCCATGCCCGATATCCACTACCAGACGATTAAAAGTCTTGCCCTGACTTTTATGAATGGTAACAGCCCAGGATAAGCGCAGGGGATACTGGGTGAAAGTGCCCACCACCCGGCTGACAATCTTATTTTTCTTCTGGTCAAAATCAAAATGGAAAATTTCCCACTGGTGCGGCAAGACATCAGCCAGCTCCCCGGTTGACAGCCGCACCATAATTACTTCTTTTCCTTCTGGTGGTTTGATTATTTCTTCTATCCGGCCGATCGAGCCATTAACCCATCGCCCATAAGAATCATTATTTAAAAGCATAACCTGAGCGCCTTCTTTTAAGGCCAGCAGTTCGGAGGTGGGCAAATTAGCACGATCAAATTCGCCGCCAATCTCACCTTGATAGTGTCTGGTTTTACCTGGCAGGAGTTTTAATTTTTCCTGGTTAATCCGGTCGGCCGCTTCGTTGGTGCTGGTCAGGGTGAGATAAAATTCATCCTCGTCCGGCTGGAACCCCGGCTGATAGCGGGCATTTAATTCAGTCAGTTGGTTCTCGGTTATAGAGCGGTTCCGGATGGCATTGAGTAACACTAAAAAGGCTCTGTCTTTTTGACGGAAAACCTTGTCGAGTTCAACATATTCTAATTGGAAATTTTTATCCTGGAAAACCCGGGCTGAGAAAAAGTAGGGCGATTCATAATGAAGAGAGAAAACAGGCTTTTCAGGCGAAGTGACCACCGGTGGCAACTGATAAAGATCTCCAATTAAGATCATCTGGAGCCCGCCGAAGGGGACGTCTTCCAGGCCCCGGTTGAGTCTTAAAGCCAGGTCAACGCAGTCTAGAAGGTCAGCTCTGACCATGGAAATCTCATCAATAATTATGACCTTGAGTGATTTAATCAGTTTTTGCTTTAGCGGCTGAAGCTTTTTAACTCTGTCAGGAGTGATATCTGGCCGGAAAGAAAAAAAAGAATGGATCGTCTGTCCCCGGACATTCAGAGCAGCCACGCCAGTTGGGGCTAAGACTACCAGGTTTTTTTGCGTCGTCTCCCGGAAATAATCAAGCAGAGTACTTTTGCCGGTTCCTGCCCGGCCGGTGATAAAAAGGGATTTATCAGTCTCTTCCAACAGCCTTAAAATCTTCTTGAACTGCGGGGTGAGTTCGATCTGGTTTTGAAGATTTTCTGCCGCTGCTTGCTTCATGTCTAACATTTTTGCCTGATAGAAGCTTTAATTCAAGAGGAAAATCGAATCAATTTTCAAAGA
>JAQURD010000039.1 GCA_028749115.1 Acidobacteriota bacterium
GAATTTCTTTTTTAGCCAGAGCAATCTCCTCCAAATTCTGGAAGAATTCCAGATGAACTGGAGCAATCCCGGTTATTACTGCAATATCGGGGGGAGCTATCTGGGTAAGTTGTTTGATTTCTCCTGGCCGGCTAGTACCCATCTCCAGGACAGCTATCTCATGAGAGCTGTCCATGGAAAGTATCGATATGGGAACTCCGAGTTGATTGTTGAAATTGCCTGGAGATTTTAACACCTTGAATTTTTCGGATAACAGCCGGGCAATAAATTCTTTGGTTGTAGTTTTCCCCAGACTTCCGGTTATCCCGACGATTTTTACCGAAGACTGCTGGACCACTCTGGCAGCCAGAGTCTGCAAGGCTTTCAAAGGATCAGCAACTTTTATCAGTCCAAAATCAGGTGGCAACCCGCTAACCACTTCGGAAATGCAGGCAGCGATAGCTCCTTTTTCATAAGCATCCCTTACATAGTCGTGACCGTCTCTTTTATTTTTAAGAGCAAAAAACAGACTTCCAGGGCCAGCTTGTCTAGAATCAAAGGCCCAGGAAAGTACTGTCGTTTCGGGATTACCCCGTAGGAGCTGACCTCCTGTTAATTTAGCTACCTGTTCCAGAGAAAGCTCCACCATATTATTTTTTCTCCAGGCCAGAGAGGATCATTCTGGCGGTTTCTACATCACTAAAGTGGATAGTTCTATCTTTGAAAATTTGATAGGTTTCATGTCCCTTGCCGGCAAGAACTACCCAGTCGCCTTTTTGGGCCATCAAGATGGCTTTTTCTATAGCTTTTTTCCGGTCGGAAATTTTTTCATAATTATCTCGACTTTCTTTTTTAAAACCTTGCTCAATTTCGGAGATTATGTTTCCAGGTTCCTCTGAGCGAGGATTGTCTGAAGTAATAATGGTCCAGTTAGCCAGCCGGGCAGCCACCTGGCCCATCCGGGGACGTTTCAGGCGATCCCGATCTCCGCCACAACCAAAGACCAGAATAATCTTTTGTGGGTTTAGGCTTTTAATGGCTTCTAACAGATTTTGCAAGGCATCATCAGTATGAGCATAATCCACGATGACGTTTAAGCTTAGTTTGTTAGAAATTTTTTCGAAGCGGCCGGGAATGGTCGTTATAGAATTAATACCTTTGAGTATGGCTGGCACCGGAATGGCTAAGACCAGAGAAGCTGAAATAGCAGCCAGAAAATTGTACAGGTTATATTTGCCGATTAGAGGCGAGCTGAAGGTCAGCTGGCCTCCGGGGTAGGAGATTGTAGCCGTCATGCCGGAATGGGAGATAGTAAACTTTTCTGCTCTGACTATAGCTTCAGGTGTTAAACCGAAGCTTATGGTTTTCATCGGTAGTTCGCTCAGCAGCTTCCGGCCCCAGGGATCATCAATGTTGACGATAGAAGCCTGGCGTTTGTGGTTTAAGAAGAATAACTTCTTCTTAGCTTCAAAATAATTTTCCATTGTCTGGTGATAATCGAGGTGTTCCCCGCTCAGGTTGGTAAAAATAGCCAGGTCAAAACTCAGGCCACAAACTCTTTTCAGGTCAAGAGAATGAGAAGAAACTTCCATCAGACAATGGCTGATTCCGTCTTCAACCATCTGTTTCAGAATCTTTTGAATATCGGGAGCTTCCGGGGTAGTTCTTTGGGCGGAGATTCGTTCTCCCAGCCAGCGATATTCCACAGTTCCAACCACTCCCGGCCTGAATTCAGCGGCCTTTAGAATGGCCTCCAGGATATAAGTGATTGTGGTTTTACCCTTAGTTCCGGTTATGCCAATGGTTTTAAGTCGATCTCCTGGATGGCCATAAAAATTGGAGGCCATCAAGGCGAGAGCCTCGCGGGAGTCAGCAACTTGAATCCAGGGTAGATTCAGAGTAGCCGGTTTTGGCCTTTCTGAAACTACCGCCGCTGCCCCTTGACTAAGGGCTTCGGACAGATAATTATGACCATCAGCCCGCTGGCCTTTGATAGCGACAAAAACATTGCCAGGCTCGACCATTTTGGAAGAATAGGCCAGACCGGTTATTTCCAGATCCTCACTACCATGAAAATCCATGATCCGAATATCCTGAAGTAGTTCTTTCAGTTTCATCTCAGTCATTAACTCCTGTTTCGGACTGATTACTCCTGGCCGCCACGATTTTTTCCGACACCTGCTGCGGTGGTTGATTTAAGTAGAGAAGGACTTTTCTGGCAATTTCTCTGAAAACTGGAGCAGCCACCTGTCCTCCGTAGTGGAACGAGCCTTTGGGTTCATCTATAACTACAATCATCGAGATAACCGGCTGATCAACTGGCACAAAGCCAACAAAAGAAGCTACGTGTTTAGAGTTAGAATAAGCCTTAAGTTCTGGATCAAACTTCTGAGCGGTTCCGGTTTTCCCAGCCATCAGATAGCCAGGAATCCAGGCTTGCTGACCGGTGCCCTCTTCGACGACTTTACTGAAAATCTGCTCGACTAGCTTCTTAGCGGTCGGCTGACTCAAAACCAGGCTGGCTTCTGATAAAGGTTCCTGGCCAAATTTAATCATTTGGTGTAGAGGCCTCGGCTGCTCGAGTTTGACCCTTGGTTTTATTAAATAGCCGCCGGTAGCGAAGACATTCATGGCTCTAAGAATCTGTAAAGGGGTGGCGGCGATTTCATAACCGATGGCTACTCGCAGGGAAGATTTTCTCCATTTTTCCAGAGGATGAAAGATCCCCGCTTCTTCACCCGGCAAGTCTATCCCGGTCTTTTCTCCGAACTTGAAAGCCTTAAATGTTTGGTAAAGGTTTTTTTCACCAATAAGTTCTGCTATTTTGATTACTCCGACATTAGAAGAATGGATGAAGACCTGGGGGAAGCTTAAAATATCCATCCGAACATGATCTCTGACGATAGTTCCGCCCAGAACTACATAGCCCTGGCGGCAATCAAAGGATGAATTCCAGCTTATTCCCCCGGCTTCAGAGGCTGCAGCTGCAGTGACTATTTTGACTGTGGAGCCAGGCTCGTAAACATTCTGAATAGCTCGGTTAACCATGGCCTTCTCGGTAGGGGGGAAATAATTCGGGTCATAATCAGGGTAGTTAGCCATGGCCAGGATTTCTCCGCTTGAGGGTGCCGAGATGATAACGGTCCCCCAATTGGGCTGGAATTGTTCCACGGCTTTCC
>JAQURD010000040.1 GCA_028749115.1 Acidobacteriota bacterium
CTACCTTTTGAAACGCTTCTGACGACTGATCAGACAAGTGATTGGCTGATCAAGCATTATACAATCTATTATGCGCCCTCACTTTCATCTTTAAGAGAACTGGCTCACCACCATAACAGAAAAAATCGCCCTAAACCTCAGCACAATTTGCTGGCTGTCGGCGACCCTTTTTATGGCGATCTAGAGGAAAAATATCCAGAACTTTCAACTAAAGCTATTTTCCAGGATTTTTATACTCTGACTGACCTTAAGTTTTGCCGGCTAAGATATTCCCATGAGGAAATCAAACGCATTTCCAGCCTGATACCAAAAAGCACCCTGCTTGAACGGGAAAAAGCCTCGGAGGATTTAGTCAAGAGCGCCAATCTGTCTGACTATAGAATAATTCATTTTGCCGCCCATGGCCTTATTGATGATCAGAAGCCAGCCAGATCCGCTATTATTCTAACCCTCGATAATGATCCTGCTCAGGATGGTTTTTTACAGATGCGGGAAGTCTTTAATCTCAAACTGAATGCGGATCTGGTTGTCCTGTCTTCCTGTCAGACTGGTTTAGGCCAGTTTATTAAAGGAGAAGGCATTGAAGGCATCAGCCGGGCCTTCTTTTATGCAGGTTCTTCGTCGGTAGTTATGAGCCTCTGGACCATCAATGACCAGGTTTCTGCCCAATTTATGGAGAGATTTTACTGCCATCTTAAGAATTCCGAGAATTTAGCTCAAGCTTTAAGACAGGTTAAACTGGAAATGATAGAGTCAGAAGTTGTCTCTCATCCATATTACTGGGCAGCTTTCATTCTCAGCGGCGATGGCTCGACTCGCGTCTTCCAGCCAGCCTTCAATAAAACCTTAATTGCGCTGGTTATGACTTTTACCGGTTTAGCTCTTACCGCCTTCATTTTCAGGAAAAAAGTTTTTGGTCTAAAAAAGACCAGATAAATGATTTATTGACTCGAGACTTCTATTTAGTCAGCCAGTTCTGATTTCTAATAGTGATAATAGAGTAGGGCACCAGCCACCACTGGAAGAAGAAGGCAATAAGTCCCTGTAAGGCACCATAATAAAGCCACTTTAGATTTTTTTGAACCCGGTAATTATTTAAGCCTAAAGCCATGGCCAGAATAACCAGGAAAAGCAGTTGATTAAAAAAGAAATCAGGCCGGATGAAAACAGAGCAGGTCAGAAGAACAATGGCCATCAGATGAAGCGGGTGAAGCATTGACTGGAAAAAAAAGTCTATAGCTGGCAGGATATAATATTTTCGCCGGCCAGGCAGAAAAATAAAACGGGCAAAAAACCAGGATTCACGGACAGCACTTCTTGTCCAGCGGAGATACATTTTATTAACTTCAGGAGCTCTTTCTGGAACCCTGGTATTAACCACCGCATTCGATTGATACTTGACCAGATAGCCTTTTTTTAAAATCAGACTGGTCAGCGAACGGTCCTCACCGTGCCGGCAATGAGTTTTTAAAAATTTTTGCTTTTTCCAGCTATGAATAACCTTTAAAAGGCCCTTTTTTCTGAAAGCGCTCAGTGCCCCCGGACAACATAAGACACCACCATAGACACTCTGATAAGCTCGACCGAAATCAAAGGCCAGGGCATAACGAATAGCTAGCATCCTGGTGATCAGGTTTTTATTTTCATTTAGAATAGAGACTTTGCCGGCGACTGCTCCCACGCGCTCATCAGCCAGCAGTGGCAAAATTAGATTCTTTATTGCCCGGCGCTGAATCTGGCTATCAGCATCGGTGGTCACCACCATCTGGCCACGGGCTTCCTTCATCCCCCTGAAAAGGGCTTCCCTTTTCCCCTGGTTCTGACTGAAACTAATAACTTTGATTCTATCCGGATCATTCCGGCACAGATTTTCCAGCACGGCTAGTGTTCTGTCAGTCGAGCCATCATTTATACAGATCAATTCCAGTTTATCCTGCGGGTAATCGCTTTCCAGGACAGCCTCGACTGCCCGGCTGATCCATTTTTCTTCGTTGTAGGCAGGCATAATTACCGAGACAGAGGGCAGATCAACCAGATCAACGGTTTTCAAAGTTTCTGGCCGGTATCTTATCCATAAGCTAATTCTAAAAGTCAGTCCGAGCAAAAGCACCATTAAACAGGCCAGAAAAGGGTAAGAAAGAAGTTTAATCAGGCTAGAACTGCCGACAAAGCTAATCCAGAAAGGCAAAATGTTCAGTTGATAAGCAGCCAGAGCCACCAGGATTACGCTTCCTGCGCCAAAAATCAAACCTCGCCCACGGCTTTTCTGTCTGGCTTTTTTGAAAGTTTTCATTCGTCTTTTAAATAAAACAAGAAAAGCTGATAAATCAAGCTTTTTTTGATGTTAATAAAAAGCTGATAAACAGTCAAGAAATTGTTTTAAAAAAAAAGAACTTTTAATAAAATTAGTAGCTAGAGCAGCAAAAGGACTACTCATAATAAAATTTTCGAGGGATGAGAAAAAATAACGGTTTTAACCATCTATAAGATTGATAAGGACAATAATTAAACCAGAAATGACATCCAGGGCGCAAAAAGAAAAGATTTTTAATCAAATCATGGAGAGTTTTGCCAGTTTTATCCATTCTCACCTCCTTAAGTACAATCTTCAACGTTTTGGTCTTGAGATAGATGATCTTATTCAAGAAATAAGGTTAAAAGTGTGGAAAATAGTTGATAATGAGAAAACTATCGCTTATCCGCCGTCCTATTTAAGGAAAGTGGTGGAGTCAGCTGTGATTGACCAGATAAGGCGAATTAGAAAGGAAGAAGAAGTCTTTTATACTGAAAAACAAAAACTGATTTCCGAAGTAGAACCGAGGGGAAGTTCTTATAACGAACAAATGGCCTGGCTAAAAGACTTTATTATTAAGGCTACCGATAATCTAATGGATTCAAGAAAAACTGTCATCAAGCTTTACCTTCTGAATATGACCTTGCCTGAAATTTCCGCCTATTTAAATTTCAGTCAGTCCAAAACCCGGAATCTTCTCTACCGGGGTCTGGAGGATTTAAAAAAAATTCTGAAGGACAGGAGCCTTGATAAAGAAAAAACAAGAGGAAATACTTAAAAGCATTTTTTTATCTTCAAAAGATTTTGAGAAAAACGT
>JAQURD010000024.1 GCA_028749115.1 Acidobacteriota bacterium
GTTCTGACCGGTACTCAGGGAAAAGTTGTCAATAGATACCGCGATGGGAAAGACGAGATTGATATAAGGTTGATTTTAGCTGAAGAGTATCGTGAGTCTCTGGATGAAATTAAGACCTTGCCTTTATCATCAGCCACCGGCAAAACCATTTATCTCAGCCAGGTATCAGACTGGGAGCGCGGTATCGGTCCCCTGAAGATTACGAGAGAAAACAAGCTGCGCGAGGTTTCGGTAACTGCCAATATTATTGGTCGGGACCTGGGAAGCGTTATGAAAGATATCAAGGAGAGATTAGCTGGTTTTGAGCAACAACTGCCAGAAGGCTACTTTATTGAGTACGGTGGAGACTATGAAGAAATGGTTGACACCTTTAAAATTCTGCTGGCTGCTTTAGCTGTAGCTGTTCTTTTAATTTATATGGTCATGGCTGCCCAGTTCGAACATTTCCTTCACCCGTTTATTGTCATGTTTACCTTACCTTTAGCCCTGATCGGTGTAGTCCTCAGCCTGCTTATTGCCGGTCAGTCTATCAGCCTGGTCTCTCTGGTCGGAGTGATAATCCTGGCCGGGGTGGCGGTTAACAACGGAATCGTTATGATTGACTATATAAATCAACTAATCAGAAGGGGTGTTGAAAAGAGGAGAGCAGTTATTGAAGGAGCAGTTACCAGGTTGCGGCCGGTTTCACTGACGGCTTTGACCACTATTCTCGGCGTTATCCCTATGGCTGTATCGAGATCCTCTGGCTCAGAAATCAGATCGCCTATGGGCGTGGTTATGCTGGGGGGCTTGACCGTTTGTACATTTCTGACTCTGTTTATTATCCCGATTTTGTACAGCCTGTTTAATAAAATTTCCTTTAAGGATTATGTTCCAAAAGATGAAGACCGCTTAGTATAAGTTAAATTCCAGATGATACTCAGGGGACAGCCGGGCGGCTGTCCCCTCTTTTTTTGATTTACCTCCTAGATCCTGGCCAATCGGTTTGATTTTTTCTTACACACTCTTTCATTTTTCCGATTCCCTTTCCGATCCCATTTTAACTCCTGGTAAAATACCTGCTAATCTGGAGGAACGGAATTAAAAGTTTGCTTGAAAGCCAAAAATTTATTATGCTTATTGCGACCTGAGCCAGAGGAGGACGGGGTGAGAAGAAGAATCATTTTAAAAAGTGTTTTTGGCTATTTGATTTTGTTTTTCATTTTGTTTAATAGCTTTAATAGCCAGGGGCTAGCTGCTCCCAGGAAAATTGTTTATCTGGATGCTTCTATCTTACCTGAGGGCCCATTAAAAAGATGGCATAATCTGGGGACGATCGGTGGCGATTTCATGCCTGTTTTTCGAAGTTTGCCCTCAGTTCAGCAGGTCAGTGGCCAGAAGGCGGTTAATCTAACCGGTCAGGATGTTCTCCTTCGTTCAACCTTTTCTCCACCAGCCAGCCTTAATGGTCAGAAGCCATTTACCATTTTAGCTAAGGTTTATTTTAATGAATTGGGCCAGCGACAGATAATCCTTAACTGGTCGCAGGAGCCGGAGAACTCAGCTATTTTTGGCCTGGGCAGAGGACTGGATGCCGCTTTTTATAATTCAGTTAAGAACAGACTGGGATATAAGGGAGGCTTTCCTCTTCAAAGAGCCTGGCATCTTTTGGCCCTGGTATATGACCGGCAAAAAATAAGTATTTATGTTGATGGCTGGCTCAATAGCCAGATTGATGGACCGCTGGACATTAAACCTGGCAAGTTTATTTATCTTGGTGGTCAGGTCATGACCGGTTTTCCACTGCCTTTTGATCCGCTCAATGGCTGGCTGGCCTCCCTGGAAGTTCTGGATGAGGCTCTGAGCCCGGTGACCATCTGGAATCTGGCTGGCCATCATGAAGCGATTCCTGTCTATCCGGGCGAAGAGGAAACTGTCCCGGCTGTTTCCGTAACTCTCCGCTGGGAAAAAGGTGATGAGCGGGCGGCCAGTTTTTCAGTTTTCTTTTCTTCTTCCAGGTCAGAGGTGGAAAGTGGCGAGAGAAAGGCAGCCAAAGGAAATGTCTCTGGAGAAATAAAAAGTTATGAATTCAGCGGACTTCAAATTGGCCAGGTTTATTTCTGGCGAGTCGATCAGCTGGATGCCAGGGGAAATTTGCTGCAGGTTGGACTGACCAGGAGCTTTTCGATTGACGACGGTTCGGCCAGAAATCCATTTCCCCATAATCTTCACGGCAGTGTTCGCCCTGATTTAAAGTGGCTGGAGTGGAAAGCGGGGCCATGGACCACGTCTCAGGATGTTTATTTTAGCCCCGACCCCAAAAAATTAGAAAAGGGGAAACCAGCGGCTAAGGGCCTAAAGCCGGGATCGGATCGTTTTTACCTGGCTGACAAAAGGCTTGATTATGGCCGGAGTTATTTCTGGAAAGTTGCGACTAAAAATGGCCTTTTACCTGAGTCTCCGGGCATGGTCTGGTCTTTCCGTGTTCAAGACCCGCCGGATGATAAAGACCTGACCTTCTTTGTGGCTTCTGACCTGCATTATGGGGGGACAGTGAATTTCCGGAAAATAAACAGAATGATGGTGGAAGCCATGAATTCCCTGCCGGGTCAGCTCTACCCGGAGGGAGCAGGAATCAAAGGTCGGGTTCATACTCCGCGTGGTGTGGTTGTTACCGGGGATATTGTTAATGATGGCTCTGCTCCTGACATTGAGAAAACCTGGCAGGAGTATGCTGAGGATTTCGGTTTGAATGGAGATAGGCTTCTAGCTTTTCCGGTCTATGAGGGGTTCGGCGAGAGCGACGGGCCTTCTTCTGGTCTGATTAGAGTTAATTTGAAAAGCCGTAACCGCCTGCGGCCGGGACTCAAAAGTATCTCGGCTGATGGCCTCCATTATTCCTGGGACTGGGGCCAGGTTCATTTTGTTCATTTAAATCTTTATCCGGGTAGCGCCGGCGAAGAATATCTTAATATCTGGAGGAGAAGAGTCAGCGGTGATGCCCGCTATCCCAAATACAGCCTGGAATTTTTAGGTGATGATTTAAGAAGAAATGTGGGGAGCAGTGGCCGGCCGGTTGTCCTGTTTCAACATTATGGCTTTGATTCATGGAGTGAGGCCTTCTGGACAGGAAAGGAAAGAGATGCTTTTCTTCAGGTGATTCAACCCTACAATATTATTGCTATTTTCTGGGGGCATTCTGAGGTTTCTCAGGCTTTCACCTGGAATGGCATCAAGACATGGTGTGCTGGCACGACTAATCATGATCCAGAGGCAGGGGAATTCCTGGTGGTTAAAATCACCAGCGGGAAAAAAAATGGCCAGATAACTGTCGCCACCAGGAAGATGGATAGCTGGAGCTCAATCGAAAAAGTGACTTTTCCCGTTAAAAATATCCCCCGAAAATAGACAGGCTCTCAGCCTTGTTTAAATCTCAATTTTAGATTTCAATCAGGCCTGGGCTTTATATTTCAAATAAACTCCTATATCTCCATAGTGTTTCAATCTGGTTGGAGGATTGACCTGATAAACTGGCAAGCCCCTGGTTAAAGCCAGCTCAACGGCCTCATCGACGATATCAATGGCTAGCTCAGTTTTAGCCTCACAGATGAGACAGGATTCCTCTTTAATATAAAGATTATGACATTTAGGGCAAACCCGGCCTGGATGAGAAAAATTATGGGTGATGAGGAGCGATTGGGCTTCGAATGAATTCAATTTTCGCAAAGAATCAGTCAGTCCGGCAACAGCCAGGCCGCCCCGCTCGAGCTCGTCAATAAATTTTTTGACCAGTTCTTCTTCCTGAGTTCTGTTGAGCTGAACTTCAAACTCAGAACATTCTCTTAATATGCTTGATTCGGCTGTGTCGGGCCTGGCCTTAATCCGGCCTTTGAGTTTTTCCTTTAGATAAGAGTGAAACAAAGATTCAAGCTGGAAGTAGAATTCATCATCACAACCAACCAGCAGCCAGTCGAATTGGTTCCGCTTCAAAATATCAAATGTTTTTTCAGCCGATTTTTTGAAATGTTCAAGAAGATGAGCCTCAATATGCCGTTCTATTTTCCTGGCCTCATTGCCTTCAAAGCCGCCTTTTTTAACCTTCTTGGGGACGTTACTCATCAGGCTGTCGATCAATCTAATTTCCCCAAGGTAAATCTCATACCACCTGGCTTCTTTCCTGTTAATCAGGAAAACGCACATTTTTTTAAACTTTTCGAGAATAGATGTCAGAGGCCTGGTATAGAAGTCGAAATCTATGATGATCCGGTTACGCGGGCCATGGGGCAGTTCCAGCTCCTGCCAGTAATTCTGCCCGGCGCAGGAAAAAATAGCCAGGCCGGGCGACTTGAACGGGCTAAGTTTTTTCTGGCAGAATTGTGAGATTTTTTTCAGGTCGGTCTCAACGGAGCTTCTTACCTCCGGTGGGAGGTTTTTCCCTTCGAGCTCCTGCCTGGCCTGGTTAATTAAAGCTTTACTGGCAGCATTGATAGCTTTCAATGGCTGCTGGCTCTTATCGGTATTGAGATAAAAGCTGGTTGCCTGATAAGGATAGGTCTTGAAACGGGCTAATTCTTCGATTTGAGAAGAGCTGGATAATTTCATGCTAGTTCCTCCTAAAATTACAATAATTTGGTTGAATAAAGGAATATTTTTTGGAGAGAAAGGCTGCTATTAAAGCCACTAAATTTAAGTTAAGCTACAAGCGGCCCTTTGTCAAGCTCAACCTCATCTATATTTCTGAAGATTGATACACCAGCCCGGGCTGACTTGAGCAGCCATATGGGCCCTGCTCTTCCTGGCTCGACAGGATTTCCCCTGGGTATAAGCAGTCTTTACAGATCAGCCGCAAATCTATATAATAACTTATCTTTGAGTGGAGCTGGTTGCGGAAGTGGCGGAACAGGTAGACGCGTAAGCCTCAGGAGTTTATGGCCGAAAGGCTGTGTGGGTTCGAGTCCCACCTTCCGCACCATTTTTATATATGTCCCCGAAAAATCATCTCTTGCTTTTAAATCCCTGGGCGTATGATTTTACTGCTTATAACTTCTGGCTAAGACCTTTAGGGCTTCTCTATCTGGCAGGCATTATTAAGCAATACACTGATTTTGATCTGGACTTTATTGACTGCCTTGATTGTAGCCAGATTGATGGAGTTTATCATTTCCGGCCAAAAGAGAGACCAGATGGCCGCAGCTCATTTTTTAAAGAGGAAGTATCGAAGCCAGAGCTACTCCGTCATATTCCAAGAAAATTTTGCCGTTATGGCTTGCCTTACAACCAGGTAGAATCAATTTTAGAGCAGATTCCGCCTCCAGCTGCTGTCCTTCTAACCTGCACTCTGACTTACTGGTATCCAGGCGTCCAGGCGGCAGTAGAACTTATCCGGAAAAAATTTGGGGGAGTGCCAGTTATTCTCGGTGGCGTCTATGCTACTCTCTGTGCCGATCACGCCCGGTCCCAGTCCGGGGCCGATGTGGTTTTAACCGGTCCTGGCGAGAATCAGATTTTACTGGCTCTGAAGGAAATTACCGGGCGGGATCAAGTTAAAGCAGTAGATGATCTGCCCGTTTTCCCCGATTTTGATTCCTTGCCCTCGCCGGCTTATGAGCTGAGTCATAATACTTCTATTCTGGCTCTCATGACTTCTCGCGGCTGTCCTTTTCACTGCACTTACTGTGCCAGTCGCCTGCTCTGTCAGCAGTTTGAACAGAGGAATCCGGAAAAAGTCGTGGCCGAAATCATGTATTTCTGGAGGACCTTAGGAACAGAACAAATTGCCTTTTATGATGATGCCTTACTTATTAATAAAGACCGGCATCTAATAAAAATACTTGAAGCTCTTGCCCGCCTGAAGCCTGGCCTGCGGTTTCATACTCCCAATGGCCTTCACCCACGGGAAATTGATCCGGTACTGGCCAGGTGGCTAAAAGCCTGTGGCTTTGACTCTCTTTTCCTCAGCCTGGAAAGCAGTAATACTGCCTGGCTGGCTGAAACCGGTGCAAAAGTCAAACCGGAAGAGGTGGCCAGGGCTCTCAACTATTTGAAGGAGGCAGGCTTTAAGGGGAGCCAGATTTCTGTTTACCTGCTGGTTGGACTGCCTGGCCAGGACAAAAAGCAGGTAATAGATAGTATCGAATTTGTCAGATCTCTCGGAGCCCGGCCAAGGCTTGCCTATTTTTCTCCTGTTCCTGGAACAGCTGACTGGAGTAGGCTGTTGGCCTCAGGTCATCTCAAAAGCGACTCTGATCCCCTGCTTCAAAACAAACTGGCTTTTACCTATTTCTGGAGTCAATTTACCCCTGAAGATTTAGATGAAATAAAGAAAAAGGCGGCCGGCAAAAATGAAAGTTGACTTAAATAAAAGCGGGGCGTAATTTATAAAGGGAAGGAAAGGACAAAATGAAAAAAATGTATATAGGGTGGGTAATTGTTTGGCCTCTTTTACTGGTTTTACTTTTTCCGGCTTGCAGCCGTTTAAGCAAACTTGAAAAAAACTTGAATGAGACGGAGGCCCAGTGGTTATCTGAAGTCCGTTATATTATCACGCCTGAGGAAAGGAAAGTTTTTCTTGAGCTGCCTGAATCAGAAAGAGCAAAGTTTATGGAGGACTTCTGGCAACGCCGCGACCCTTTTCCTGATACTGAGAAAAATGAATATAAGGATGAATACTACCAACGGTTAGAACAGGCTAACCGGTTGTTTATCGGTGAAGGCCGGCCAGGCTGGTTGACTGACCGCGGCCGGATTTTTATCCTTTTTGGATCTCCAACCGAACGGCAAACTTATCCGATGGAATTATCTGGTTACTGCCGCGAAGTCTGGTATTATCGCAGCTTTCCGGTAGTTTTCGTTGATGAACATTGTTCTGGAACTTATATTCTCTCAGCTATCAACCTCGAACACCTGCAGGACTTAAATCTGGCCCAGGGTTATTTTCAGAACAGTATCACCCAGGAGAAAACCTTCTTTGATTATGAGTTGAAGGTGGCTGGCCAGCAGAGAAAGGATGACCAGCTTGAACTAAAATTGGTTTTCAAGATGAAATATAGTGATATCTGGTTTGAGACTAAAGACGATGCCAGCCTGGAGGCCGGGCTCTATCTAAAAATAGAAATCAGAAATGAATCAAACCAGGTGGTCTGGCAGGGAACCAAAGATATACCTATGACTTTTAAAGATGAAGATGAATTCAATCAAAAGAAGAGGAAAACCTTCTCTCTTAGCCTGGATATTAATTTGCCTGACGGCCAATATCAGGTTCCGCCGCCAGGTAAATATTATCTTTATTCTTCTGTAAAACAGATGACCTCTGAAGTCGAAATTAAAAAAGTCAAAGAAATCAATCTTTAGGCCTGGCTCTTGACAGTTAAAACCTCAGGCTGAAATTAAGCTGAATATCTCTAGTGCCATAAAGCGCTAAGATTTTTTGGTAACTGCTGCTGATTACCCTGAGGCCAGTCGATACCTCTTCTGCTTCAGGATACCAGTAGCCGCCGTCATTGAGGTCTTCAACTCCATATTTTTGGCCGAAGAGATTAAGTATATCTAACCCGACATTCAGGCTGGTGTCAGGATTTAATTTAAAACTCTTCTCGATTTTTATGTCCAGTCTTTTAAAATCAGGCCAGCGGCGGCTGCCAGGCGGCTCTAAATAGACTGTGGCTGGTAAGCATCCTGCCTGATGTTCCTCCAGCCAGCTTTCCGGGGGGACGATGGTTACTGTTCTGGCCCAGGGAGCACCGCTCTCATAGGAAAAAAAGGCGCTGAGATAAACGTCCCAGGGGAGCCTGTAACTGCCCATTATTTTCGCCACTAAGGGGCGATCGAGATCAACGATAGAATTCTGACTGATATTAACCAAAGCATTGGGAGAATTAAAAAGCTCGCTATAAGCCGAGGTAGCTGCCTGGCTGAGCCCGACATTTCCCCTGGCTTTACTCCAGGTCAAAGAAGATAACATTTGCCACCTGCCGGTCATTTTCCTTCTGGCTACAAGCTGTAAGCCAGAATATTTCTGCTTCAATCCGCTGACATTGTTTAGCCTGGTAAAAAAATCGGGAGCATCTAAGGATGGGAAATAAACAGTAACCGGAGTGTCGACAAAAGCAGAACCAGAGCCTGCAGGGACAATGGTATTAAATGGTATCCACCAGCTGCTAGAGCCCTCAGCTGTATACCATTCCTGACCACTATCTGGATCATAGAGAACATCTTCAACTATCCTGGTTCTGGTTTTCGACAGGTAAGATAATGATAGGGTAAAATTCTCACCAATCTGTTGTTCAACAGTAGCTGTCCATTCCGTGGTCAAAGGAGCTTTTAGCTTCTGGGCAATTCTCTGGCGATAATAATTATCCTGATGAACCCGGTAGTCTTCGGGTAAAGGCCGGTAGGTATCTCTGCTGTCAGCCTTTTCGTCTCCATTCTCGTCATACCAGTAAAAAAGGTGATAACCGGTGGGCTGGCCTAAAGAAAATTGAGTCAGATAACTTAGTGATAGGTGATCAGCATAACGGCTGAAAGACCCTTTGACTAAAGTCCGACCATGGCCGAAGACATCTATTACCAGGCCAAGCCGCGGTGAAAAATTATGCCAGATTAACATATTGTCCCAGCTAGGAAAACTCTGAGCGCTATAAGGATTAAAACCATAGACAGGGCGGATAAGCTCCTGGCCGAGAGAATAAGACAGGGTGGAACTATAGCCCCGGTAAAGGCTTGCCAGTCCGGCCTGAATCCTTTCAAACTTCATTCCGAGGTATAGAGAGACTCTCTTCACCGGACTAAACGTATCACGGGCATAAAAACTAAGGTTATGGACAGATGATTTTTGTGATAACCCACCTGCTGTGCTACTGGCTAAATAAAATCCAACCAGACCCTGACCCACCAGGTTGCCGCTCTCTGGTGAAAAAGCCTGGCCATAATAATAAGGATTACTGTTTAAATAATAATAGACCAAATTGTTCTGTTTCCAGGTAGAAATAGTAGCGGTTGAGTTCTGAAATTCACCTCCAACTACCAGTTCGTGCTCACAGTTTAAAAATGACTGGAAGCGTGTGGCTGATACTCCTATCCGGATCAAATCGCCTTTTGTATCCTCGTTGTAAGGGCCGCTACCCCAGGTATAACCGCTAACTGTATCTATGTACCTTGGTTTACTAATTGAGTCAGGTTGGAGGCCCCGGCCCAGGCTATTCCGGGTGTAGTAAAAATACATATTAAGCATCGTCTCGGGATTAAGAGCGTAGTGTCCATAAGCATCGATCAGTAAAAGATTCTGCCCGTAGCTGGTGGTGGCTGCTTCCGGGGTTTTAGGCGAAATCATGGCCGGGTCAATATTTTGCTTGCTTTTGGTATAGCTTAAAAATAAGGAAGCATTAATCTGCGGTGTGATTTGGGCAGATAGATGAAGTAAGGTGTTGGAGTTACGGTTCTTCCAACTATACATCGGATAAATAATATTAGCGGGATCTGTCCAGGGGGTAAAAGGCGTGTTCCTTGATCTTTTATCGAGCTGGAAACTGAAAAAATACCAGACCCGGTCAGGCAAGATTGGTCCTTCTAGATTAAGTGAAAAATTCAGATTATATTTTTCCTTCATGACTGGGGGCTGACCCATACGCTCGATTTCATCCTGATTCCACAGACTGTCCGTCAACCGGCCGCCAGTGCCTAGAAAGTTAAGCTGCCCCGAAGCTTCGTTGGCGCCATCTCTGGTAATAATATTGATCATGGCTCCGCCTTCAGCATAGCTTTCGACCGGATGAGCGGCAGCCTCGACTTCCACTTCTTCCACCCAGTCAGGGTTGATGTTGTTGATAATCTTTCTATTAAAAGGATCGTTAATCTCATTTCCTGAGATAACGGCAGTTGTCTCTCTAACGCTTGAACCATTGATGGCCGCGTTTGTATCAGCCGGCAGCTTTTCCGGAACGAGACCAGGCATTAATCCCATAATTCCAGCCAGATCCCTGGTTTTAGGAATATGATTCAAGATTTCCCGGTCAAGGACATAAGACAGCCTGGGTGACTGGCTGTCAAGCAGAGGCACCGGGAGTAGCAGTATTTTTTCTTCTTCATTCTCGTCTGGCTCCAGAGAGATAGGCAAATTAATGGTTTTGCCGGAATCAATTTGAATGTCATTAATGGTAGCCAGAATAAAGCCAGGAGCTTCAACGGAAAGTTTGTAAATTCCAGCGGGCAGCTCCAGGAAAAAATAATCGCCGGTTTTTTTCGTTAGATGATATCTAATGCCAATCAAACTGGGCGAACTGACATAAGCGTAGGCCCCTTTAATTGGTTTTCCCTGCGTATCGGTGATTTTTCCTTTCAAGGCCCCATTGGTTCTAACTGAAGCTTGAAGGCTTAAGGCGTTCAGACACATGAAAGAGATGATTAACAACAAGGCAAAAAATAAGGTTGACTTTGACTTCATCCTGGCCAAGATTCCTCCTTTGTCACTTGTTCGGCCCGGAAAACTTGCTTCTTTAATGATTAAAGCACGCTCCTTGGTGCCTAGTCTCCCATAAAAAAAATCAGACAAACATTATATAATTTTTTCCCTGTTTTGTAACAACTTAATAAAACTTTTCAGATCATTAAAAAGTTGCCAAAAATTTCCTGATTTTTCACCGGCTTCTGGTTTTGGCCTGTACCTGAGGGAGTTGCTGCCTGGCCCAGGCAGCGGCACCCATTAATCCGGCATCATTTTTCAGCCTGGCCTTCTCAATCCGGCAGAGGGCAAAACTGGCTCTTATTGATCTTTTTTTAGCTTCTTTTTTGGCCGGGGATAGTAGCCAGTGACCCGAGTCCATCACTCCGCCACCAATGATGATTTTTTCCGGATTTAATAAATTGATGACCACGCTCAAGCCGATTCCCAGATAGTAGCCGCAGCGATCAAAACTTTTTTTAGCAGCCTCATCACCTGCCCTGGCCCGCCGACATACCTCTTTAGCTGTCAGTTCCTCTTCTGCTTTTTCTGAAAAATTGAGGTAATTTCTGACCAGAGCCGGTGCTGAAACTTCAGTTTCAAGGCAGCCGGCATTACCACAATTGCATTTGAGGCCTTCAGGGTTAACAGTAATATGGCCAAGTTCTCCGGCCAGGCCGTCCTGGCCCTGCCAGAGTTCTCCTTCCAGAATTAAGCCTGAACCGACACCGGTGCCGATTGTCAGAAAGACTAAACTCTGAGCCCGGCGCCCGCCACCGAACATATATTCTCCAAAAGCAGCCAGATTGGCATCATTATGAATGAAAAATGGAACTGGAATAAATTTTTTTAAATGAGGAACAATTGGGAAATTATTAAGCGGTTGATAATTGG
>JAQURD010000041.1 GCA_028749115.1 Acidobacteriota bacterium
ATAATGCTTATGTAGGTCAATACCTACAAAGTTCATGAGCCACCTCCTTGAGCTGATTTTACCCCAAAACCATCGGCCTTGGGGGTGGCGCAGCATTATATCACAATCTATATTTCCTAATTTTTATGTCTTCTGTGGTGGGAAGGAATCGGACACCAGTTTAAGTCATCAGGAGGCGGTTCTTAAGCGACGCCTGATCTGACGATAAATTTAATTATCTGACTATGTTTGACTGTATAACTGAAAATGCGACTCTCCCTTCTCAATCCGCCCCGACTCTGGCCACAGTTCGCCAACCACAAAAATGTCGGGAAAACATGAAAAGAATTAAGAGAAAAATAGGAAATATAGATTGTGTCCCCTGTTCTTCTTCCTGTTCTTCTCTGGCTTTTGACTTTAGCTGCCGCATATTCGTAAACTTATCCCGTGGGAGAATGCCAGCTGAGAATATAAAAGATTCTATATTTTAGACAAAAACGTTGATCCGCCGGGTCTTATTTTATGAACAAGGTCAGTAAAGGCCGAATGAAATTAGAAGAGCTTTATGACCGTTACGGAGAGAAATTGTATCACTATCTGACCATCAAGCTCGCCTCGGCAGAAGACGCTGAGGATACTCTTCAGGAAGTCTTCCTGCGTTTGGCCAGGTATTCTATTCGCTGGAAATTTGTAAGAAATGAAGAACCCTATGTTTTCCGCGTGGCCAGAAATGAAGCTAATCGTTTTCTGAAGCGAAAGCATCAGGATGAAATCAACCCCCAAAACGCCCCAGCGCTGGCCCAGGTCATCAACGACTCAATTATTACTGATTGCCCTGACCGGAGCGATAGAGAATCACTGTCACTGGCCCTAGCTCGGCTGCCCGAAGAACAGCGCGAAGTCATTGTGCTTAAGTTTTTCGAAGGGCTGACTTTAAAAGAAATAGCTGCTGCCTGCGGTCTGTCACTTAACACCGTGGCCAGCCGCTATCGTTACGGCCTTTCTAAATTGAAGTCACTTCTGGAGGCTAAGGATGACTGATCCAGAAAAAGAAATGGAGGCATTTCTCTCCAGGTTCAGACGCAAGCTGCCGCCACCCGGTTTTAAAGAACAACTTCTTCGCCGCCTCGAAGAGAGGCGAAAACTCGAGCGGGCCATGACTCCGGCCATGTGGAAAATCGCTTTTACCTGCCTGGCGCTCATCGTCATTTTTTTAGTAGCCAATGTTTTTATCAACCGGACTGAAGGACGTCATCTCAGTGCCCTTCTGAATATCAAGCCAACCACAGAAACCGGAATAGTCCAGGAAGACATACTCTTCATTCAGGCTGAGATCCAGGAACTGGTCAGCCTTGAAAAATCACTTCAGATATTAAAGGGCCTGAGCAACCAAAAAGATGAGGCGAGAAAACGGAGTATTAAAGATTATTTAAATCTCCTGAATATGAAGGAGGAATTTAATGGGAGCTAAAGCCAAAAAAATACTGGCCATAACCGGCCTCACCATTCTAGCAATAATCGCCATCGGGCTAGGAATGAGAGCTTTCTTCAATTACACCAACGGTAAGAAGCTCGAGCGTCACCTGGCCGAACTTAAAGCCAGCGGCAGACTGGTTGATATCTCCAAACTGGCTTCTCCCTGTCCAGACATTGACAACGGAGCCCTTCTCTGGAAGGCTGCTGAATACTTGTTTAGGCTTGAAAAGGGGGATAAAGGCCCGCTGGCTCTGATCAGTGACATTTCTAACTGGAAGTCTTTTAGCCCCGAAGATGAAATACAGCTTAAAGCTTTAATTGAAAGAAACAGGAGAGTAATTCAACTCATGCTGGAGGCTTCAGCCAAGCCCTGTTTCCGATATGGCGATTTACAGAAGTCAGTGCTTGAGCGCGAACTGCCGAACCTTAGCTTGATGATTCAAGCTACAAAACTGCTGATCGTTGATGCCCTGTTTAAAGCAGAGGCTGGACAGGTCGATGAAGCTATAGATGAGATGCTTGAAGGCCTGGCTTTCGCGCGGCTTACTGGCCACGAGCCTCTTCTTATCAGCTTCCTACCTTCAATGGCCAATGCCAGGTTAATCATATACAACCTTAACCGGTTGGTAGCGGAGGCTAAAGTGCCTGTGTCTGTACCAGCTTTAAGCAGAATAATGGAATCTCTTGATTCTGAAGGCTGGAGAAAAGCCATGGCCAGGGCTTTTAAAGCAGAGTATGCAGGCTTTTGCTTTGAAAATTATATTCAGGCCATCAAAGGCGAAGTTCCGTCTGGTTTCTATTCTGGTCGGGGTGAGCGCTTCATTTACTGGTTAAGAAGACCCTTAATAAAATCTGAAGTTATCTGGGTATCAGAAAGGTATCAGGAAATGATTGAAGCAGCAGTCCTGCCATTTTATAAAAATGAAAAGGCACAAATCATGGCTAATCAAGAAATAAAGATACCTTCCAAATATAAACTGGCGGGATTACTTTTGCCCCAGCTTTATGCTGTCATGGCCAAGGAAGCAACACTCGAAGCGATGATAGAAGCGGCCAGAGCCGGACTGGCTTGCCAGATTTATCAGCGCCAGCAGGGAAAATATCCGGCCAGCATTTCAGACATTATTCCGAACATCCTGAAAGAGGAGCCGCTTGATCCCTTTACCGGGAAATCACTCATCTACAGGACCAGAGAAAATGGATTTATTGTTTATAGTCTTGGTACTAACCGAAAGGATGATGGCGGCAAAATGTCACCAATGACCCAGGCTATCATGGAAAAAGACGACGACTGGTCATGGCGCCAGAACTGGTAAGAAAGAAACAGGGGACAACTATGTGCGCCCCTGTCAAGAGTATCATAATAGATTTTCAAAGAACAGAGTCAGACAACTATTCGCCGTGTTAGGCGGCAATATATAGATTCGAGTGAATGGCCAGCAATCACAATCAC
>JAQURD010000004.1:0-111981 GCA_028749115.1 Acidobacteriota bacterium
TGCCGCCACTGCCGTCGTTGTGGGGATAAAAATGGCTCTGCAGAAAATAATCTTTGAGGCTAATCATCCATTCATTTTTATTATTCAGGACAATGCTACCGGCAATATTCTTTTTATGGGCAGGGTAACCGACCCTTCAGCGAGTAAGTAAAAAGGAATCCATAAAGTCGATTCAAATCTATAAGATAGCACAATTCAGTGTTTTCCAGAGTGAATAAGCAAACAAACTTAGAACATCCATCTCAATGCCCTTTTTTCTTCTTGGGAATCCAAGGTATTTCGAAGATATGTTTCCAGGGGTCCTGTTGTCTTGGAAGTAAATCAATCACCTCGGCATAAAAAATTGCATGATATTTTTCTACCAAATTTTCTAATAGATCTATTGACTTATTCAGATCAGCAACCGTAGGAAGTCTTTTTATCTTTTTTTTATCGTAGTGTGCTATGGTCTTGTTAACGTAGTTAATTAAACTGTCTGCACGAATTTCACACAACGAGCAAATATCTTTTTGTACACCTTCAGGATCAATGTAATCTTTTCCCTTTCCGATAAGCTTATCAAAGCAACCATTTATGTAGTTATGATCCTCGGCGGAGCTAGTACCCTTGAAGAGCTCTTCATATCTTTTTCTTGATAGTATTTCAGGATTGTTTTTGATATCCTCTAATAGTGTATATAACGATATACTCCTTAGGTCTTTATCTACCAGCCGCCTCACACCAATTGCCGCGCTAATAAGATAATTTTCCCGAATCCAAATGAAGAACCGATTGTTGGGGTGACAGGTTTGAATTGTCCTTCATAATATCTGCAAGTTCTCTAAAGAAATATCTGTTTTCTAATAATTTTGAAACGGAATTTTCTAGTTGCTTCAGATCTGAGAGCCATTTTTGCTCTATATTTTTATGCTGGCTCATCTTTTCTCCATTTCTTTATAAATTTGCATCTATGTATCTATATTAGCTGATATTATGTCATTTATGCGAGGATAACTTGTCGGTGTATGAGATAATTGGCAAATGGCGGTGAAGGAGTGAGCCATTGTAGAGTTGGGGGACTCGAGAAGTTGGCTCCTTAATAGATAAATATTACATATTCCAGATTTTCTCACGGCAAAATTTTCTCTTGACAAAGGCACTGGCCGGGATTATTTTATAAATGGTGAACAAAATGGTTAACAGAATTAAAAGGACACTGACTCGAAGGCAGAAGGAAATTCTGGATAAAATCCAGGATTTTATCCTTGACTATGGCTATGCACCGACGGTGAGGGAAATAGGGCAGATGACCGGCCTCGCCAACCCCTCGGCTGTATTTAAGCACCTCCTCAGCCTGGAAAAGAAAGGTTACTTAAGGAGAGAAGGCGGCGAGCTGCGGCTCACTTATCTGCCGGATGCTGTCCAGCAGTTGCGCCTTCCCTTAGTCGGCCTGGTTCCAGCCGGCAGTCCGCGCGAGATGTTTGATAATCTGGGCGAAAGTGTGGAGGTCCCGGCCTGGTTTGCCGGGCGAAAAAGTAGCAATCTTTTCTGCCTGAAAGTGACCGGTAAAAGCATGATTGATGCCTACATTGATGACGGTGATTTAGTGGTCATAGAAAGAACGGAGACAGCTAATTCGGGCGAGATGGTCGTAGCTCTTCTTGAAGATGGCACAGTAACTCTAAAACGTCTCCGCCGGGAAAAAGACCGCGTGTTGTTGGTTCCAGAAAACCCGTTCTTTAAGCCGATTGAAGTTAAGGAAGTCCGGATCATCGGCCGGGTAGCCGGTGTGATTCGAAAATATTAAGTCTTTAAAATCAGGGGAAAATGATGCGGTTACCAGGTGCTCAGTTTTCCAACTGTCAAAAAAGGCGTTATATCGTCCATATTGACCTCGATGCTTTTTTCGCCTCGGTGGAGGTGCTGCTCAATCCCTTCCTCAAGGGTAAACCGCTGGTGGTCGGCGGCCTGCCGCACGAAAGAGGAGTAGCCGCTACCTGCTCTTATGAGGCCCGTAAATATGGCGTTCATTCCGGTATGCCACTTCGCGAGTGTTATAAACTATGCCCCCAGGCGATCTTTGTCCGGGGCAATTATCATCTGTATCAGGCTTTTTCCGAGAAATTCTTCCAGATTCTCCATGATTACACACCTGATGTGGAAGAAGCTTCGCTGGATGAAGCCTACTTAGAGTTTACCCGCTGCGGTCAGTTATATTCTTCTTTTACAGAGGTGGCCAAGAAGATAAAACGCCGGGTAGAGAGGGAGGTTAGTCTGAGCGTTTCGGTTGGGGCGGCTTCCAACAAAATCTTAGCCAAGTTAGCCACCAGGCGAGCCAAGCCGGGCGGTTTCTTTGAGCTTCAGCCAGGCGAGGAAGAAGATTTTTTGCGCGAGCTGGATATTTCCGCCATTCCAGGCATTGGCCCTAAAGCCCAGGTGATGCTCCGGCTGCTCAATGTCCATAAAATAGCTGATCTCTGGCGGCTGTCGCTGGCCGCCCTGCGCTCTTTGTTCGGCGTGATGGGCGATGAACTTTATCTTCTTTCCCGGGGTATAGATTACCGTCCGCTTCAAACGCGGGGGAAGTCTGAATCTTTCTCCCGGGAGACCACCTTTCTTCAGGATGTCTGGGACCGGGATCTCCTGCTGGCTCATTTAGCTTATCTTTCTGACCGGCTGGCCCTCGCCTTACGGCAGGAAAAATTTTATGCCCAGGTGATTGAGGTTAAAGCCCGCTACTCGGATTTTAAGACAGTCAGCAAACGCCGGTTTCTGTCTATGCCGGTTCAGGAGATGAACCGGATTTACCGGGTGGCGGAGGAATTGTTTCTCGAATTGTGGGATAAATCGCGCCTGGCTCTCCGTCTGGTCGGGGTTAAAGGCAGCCGGCTGGTCGAGGAGCGTCATCTGTCTCTTTTTGAGTTTTACCAGGAAAAAGATGAACGGCTCTCTCAGGCTCTTGACCAGGTGCGTGAGAGATACGGCTTTACTGCGGTTTTAACCGGCCGGGAAAAAATGCTGGGTGAGGTTTATCAGGAAGATAAAGGCCGTGGCTTTATCCTGAAAACTGCTTCTCTTACCAGGTGAGTCCGAAAATGTTTATCCCTTTAAGAGTTCATTCAACCTTTAGCCGGGGAGATGGCAGTCTGACCTTAGAAGAACTGGTGCAGTTTGCAGAGAGAAATCGCCTGCCGGCCGCTGCCCTGACTGATGTGGCTGCTTTTTATGGCTGGGGTAAGTGGCAGGCCCTGAGCGAGGGGCACGGCTTTAAGCCTGTCTTTGGCTGCGAGCTTGAACTGGATTTTCCAGCTAAAGGCAGCTGCTATGTTTTTCTCATCAAAGAGAAAAAGGGCTACCACCGGTTGCTTGAGATTTTTAACCGCCGGGAGTTTCTGGAACCGGATGGACTCGCTACTATTTTTATCCTGCCGGAAAAGCTGCCCGTGTCTGAAGTGGAGCTCGAAGAGTGGGTGAGTTTTATTCGCCAGATTGAGGAGCGGACTCCTGATGATCTTTATCTTGGCTGCGGACTTAACAACCTGCCCGGCGGCGAGTGGCTCACAGCGAAAACAGGACTTCCTCTTCTCTGGACTGAGCCGCTGAAATTTCTAACCAGTGCGCCCCGCCTTGTTCTCCTTCGGGCGATAGAGAAAAAAATTCCTTATCCGCCGGAACTTAAAAGGCTTTCGCCGGTTCTCAGGAATTTTGGTCCGGAGCAGGAAAAAATTGCTTTAAAAAAATATGGCGACCGGGTCAAACCAATTGTTCGCCGCCACCAGGAGCTTATAGAAAAAATAGATTTCTCTTTTAAAAATATTGTTCCGCCTCTTCCGCCTGACCTTTTCCCTGTTTCCCTGCGTCAGGTGATTAATGACCGGTTATCCAGGCTGAAAAATCTCAGCTGGGAAGAAAGGGCCCGGGCGGTGCAGGAGCTTCAGGTGGTTGAAGAGAGCGGTTTTGCCCCTTATTTTCTCGTTGTTTGTGATGTGGTGGAATTTGCCCGCCGCCAGGGCATCTACCACAATCTCCGTGGCTCGGGAGCTTCTTCCTATCTGGCCTATCTTCTGGGCATTTCCCGTCTTAATCCGGTGGAGTATGGCCTTTATTTTGAACGCTTTTTAAACCGCGGCCGGCCTGATCCACCTGACTTTGACCTGGACTTTGACTCGAGCCGCCGGGATGAAGTCCTGGAGTATGTACTCAAACGTTACGGGACAGGAGAAACCGGTGCAGCTTATGTCTGCAGCCTGAAGAATTACCGGGCGCGCTCGGCTCTTTATGAAACTGCCCGGGCTTTTGGCATTTCGCCGGAAGAAGCCAGGACGATGAGCAAGCGGGTGCCGATGTTCGCCGAGCCTGATTATTTGCGGCAGATGCCGCCTCAGGCCGGCTGCCTGGACATCTGGAAACTGGCTTCTGAGCTGGACGGTGTTTTCGCCGAGATTTCCCTCCATGTCGGAGGTGTAATTTTGACTCCGGCGCTAGTTGATCGCTACCTGCCGCTTGAAAAATCAGCCAAGGGAGTCCTCATGTGCCATTATGACCGGGAGACGGTGGAAGAACTCCAGCTTATTAAGCTTGACCTTCTTTCTACCCGCGGGCTGACAGCTATAGCCGAGACCAGAAAAACTCTTCATCTTGAGCATCTTCCGCCTGCTGACCGTCAGACTTTTACTCTTCTCCGCGAAGCGAAAACAATTGGCTGCTTTCAGGTGGAAAGCCCGGCCATGATGAATCTCGTCCGCCGGATGAAGCCGGAAAACCTGGACGATTTAATCCATGCTCTGGCTTTAATCAGACCTGGTCCGACTGAAAGCGGGATGAAAGAAGCCTTTCTCAGGCGACGCGAGGGGAGGGCTTCTCCTTCAGACCCGCTGCTGGCTAAGATTCTCCCCGAAACCGGCGGCCTGATGTTTTATGAAGAGCAGGTGATGCAGGTGGCAGAAAGGGTGGCTGGTTTCCCGCCGGAAGAAGGAGAACTTTTGCGCCGTCAGCTAAAAAAGCGCCGGGTGGATGAGACCTTGCGCCGGAAATTCTTTGACCGGGCCGAAAGCCGCGGCTATGCTCAGGCTGAGATTCAGGAGCTGTGGCAGAAGATGGAAAAATTTTCGGCCTATTCTTTTAACCGGGCTCATAGCGCCTCTTATGCCCTGATGGCTTATGAAGCCGTTTATCTTAAAGCTCATTATCCTCTGGTCTATATGGTGGCGGTGCTTAATGCGGCCGGTGGTTACTACCAGCTTCCGGAATACATTGAGGAAGCTAAGAGGCTGGGCTTAACGATCCTTGGCCCGGATGTCAACCGCAGCGGTTATCGCTTTGAGGTCGAAGGGAAAGCGATTAGAGTTGGCCTTGGTTCCATCAAAAATCTAACCACCAGAAGCCTGGAAAAAATCATCAACGAGCGGGAGAGAGATGGCGTCTATTTGTCGGTGGAAGATTTCCTCGGACGGGTAAAACCAGGTCAGAGCGATCTGCTGGCTCTAATTCAGGCTGGAGCTCTTGATTCGCTTGAACCAAACCGCAGTCAGCAGGTTCTGCACTATTTTCATGGTGTCTCCGAAGTGGAGGTAACTGACATCAACAATGAGGAGAAGAAAAAACTTCAGCTGGAGAAACTGGGCTTTCTGCCGGCTGGCGACCCGCTCGAGCTGCTGAATGGCCGGCGGCCGCCGCAGCGGGTTGCTCACCTCAGGGAATTATCCGGTCAGGTGGTTGAGCTGGCTGTGCGGGTAGTAGATGCCAGGGAAATCAGAACAGCCAAGGGGCTGACTTATTTTTATCTCTTTGAAGATGAAAGCGGGCAGGTTGAAGGAGTAGGGCAGAGGAAAGCCCTGGCTTTTGGCTCACCTCCGGTGTGCTTTCTTAGAGGGGAAGTGCGGCTTCAGTCTGATGGCAGTCCCCGCCTCATAAACTGCACCTTTCTCCATAGCTTTTGATCTTAAGTGAATAAACCTTGGCGAAACTCAGGATGATAGCATAATGCGATCTATCTTATCTTATACTTATACACCAGCCATAGTTATCTAAATGTGTCGTTATAAGCAAGTTGATAAAGCTAACATATGATCTTATTTCCGCGTCTTTGGTTATCAATTTATGAACTATCTTACCTGTGAATCTTCAGACACCAACTTTTATTTAGAGTTGTTCACAACAAAACTTTTACTGCTGCTCCCAACTCAAAATTTCTATTAGCCTTAACTTCTCCTCAGAATATTGTTACTAATGCTCGTTAGATCGTTAATAAAGAACCCAACCAGTTCTCCTTAGCCCTGGGTACAGTTTCTTAACCCGCATTCACAAAATATTTGACAGCGGCAAAAATAAGTCATTTTATTATAATAATGATAAAACATAAAAGGTGAAGCATATTCAGACATCGTCAAAAAATTATCTTTAGAAAGGAGAGAAATATTGATACTTTATCCACCAGGTGTAAAGCAATCATGCAATTTTAAAATTAGAGTTTTTATTTTTTTAGCCTTAGCTGTCTTTTTATTTTCATGGCCTTTGACCGGGCTGGCTCAGGAACTTCCTGAATGGCCGCAGGTGGAAAGTGCCCGCCTCATAGCTTACCAGGTGACCGGGCCAGCCAGTGAGCGGCTCAACTTTATCCTCATGGCCGATGGATATCAGGCTAACGAAGTAGATAAATTTCTGCGGGATGTGGACAGAAATCTGGCTGTCATGTGGACTATGGAACCGTTCCGCTCCTATCGTTATTACATCAACATCTATCTTCTTGAGATCGTCTCTAAGGATTCAGGCATTCGCCGCGATCCTGGCGAGGATGCCCCACCAGAAGTCAGGGATGCTAAAAATACTGCCCTTCGCCTCTGGTACCAGGATGGACTTACCAATCCTCTGGCCCGAGGTGTAACCTATGGACCTGCTCCTCTTAACTCTCCTCCCGGAACCCGCAACGGCGATGAACAGTGTACCTGGTACCTCAAAAACTATGTGGCGCCGGAACTTGGTTTGCCCGTTGATTCCCAGAATCTGCAAATTCTGGCTATTGCCAACACTTTTACCTACGGCGGCATTGGCGGTTTCCACGCTACAACCACCGGCGGCTCGCCGCAGGGACCGCTGGTCTCCATCCATGAGCTGGGCCACTCTCTGGGCCTTATCTGGGACGATTATCCTTATATCGAGCGCAACGTCTGGCGAGGATGCTGGAAGGATGGCGAGCCTGACTCCTTCAGCCACACTATATACACCAGTACAGAAAAGATGATTACCGACCAGCACAAATGGTGGCGCTGGATCGGTGAGGATAGCGGCTCATCCGGCAGCCCCATTGGGCTTTATGAGGGTGGCTTTACCTATCCCTGTGGCATCCGGCGTGCCAGTGAGTACAGCATGATGCGCTGGACGGGTTACCACTTTGATGTTGTGCAACGTGAGCAGATGACCATCCGAATATCCGGTATGCGTGATGCTAACCGCCTGCCACTCGACCATATTCCAGAAGGTGAAGTTGGTCCCAAAGACGTCATCTGGGTCGAGCCTATGCATCCCCGGTATCATGAACTGAATGTTACCTGGAGGGCAAACGGACAGGTAATAGAAAATCACAACAGCTCTAATCTGGAGCTTTCTAAACTCAGTCTTAAAAATGGCGACATCATAGAAGTTACCGTTTCAGATCCGACTGGTTTTGTCCGTGATCCGAAATGGATAAATGGACCCAGGTTGACTCAGACCCGCCGGTTTACAGTGGGTAAATCTCTGCCTGCGAAGGAAGTATCAGCCAAGTTTACCAGATCAACACCGACCATCAGACCGGTAAGCGGCCAGGAGGTCGTCTTCGTGGAGACGACTCATCCCTCAGACCGGGTGCTGACGGTAACCTGGAGTCTTGATGGCCAGGTCATCCCAAATACCAATAACAGTCGCTGCCTTAACCTCAGCCAGCTCAATCTGCCCGAAGGCACTTTCCAACTGACTGCCACTCTGGCTGATCCTGCTGAGCCCAACGGCCAGACAGACAGCCTTACCTGGTCAGTTGACAACGTTCTTCCGACAGCTCCACGAAAGCTTTCCAAACCCCTGGCCACCATTGCCGACCAGGTGGAGCATAATGTTTACTTCAATGAATTTGAAATGCTGCTTGAGCCTCAAGATGATCAGACCGGATATGACCAGCCTCTATATGTAGCCGCAGAATTCCAGCTGGATAGAGGCGGCTGGTACAATTATTTTGGTTTTCCTGATAAGCCATTCGGAACGCCATTTAAATTTACGCCGTCCGGTATAGAAGTTAGAGGGTTAATCTATGGCAGCCTGGGCACCGGCGGACACGCCAAGGTTCCCTGGGAGCAGCTCTATCTTGACCATGAGATTTTTGGTACCTTCTGGCCCGGCTTTGGTACTCATACCGTCGAACATCGGGCTATTGACCCGGCAGGCAATATCGGTCTACCTGACATGTTCAAAGCCACAGTTTTGCCTGGAAAATCGCCTGAACCCACAAACATTGTGACTGGCCAGCATAAAGGAAAGCTGGTAGTTGAAAAAGGTGTAACCCTCATCGATGGAGCAACAATCAGCGGGGGAGTGGTGGTTAAACCGGGTGCCTCGCTGGTTGTGTCTGATGGCTCAACCATCAAGGGTGATTTACAGGCTGACAGAGCGGCTGCTATTAACATCTTTGGCGCCACCGTCAACGGAAGAGCTTCGATCTCTGCAACCAGTGATGACGTAATCATAGCTGGTTCAAAATTCAAAAGAAGCCTGACTGTCTCCGGCAACAAATGTCAGCTGGTGAAATTCCCGAGCGGCAAGCTGCATCAATATGGTGTTGCCCTGGTTGGCAATGCAATCACAGGCGACTTAATCTGTCTCGGCAATGAACCAGGTGTCACGGATTTTGGTGCACCTAACAGCGTCAGCGGGACTAAAAAAGGTCAGGCTACTGGACTATAGTTTTTCAAATCTGATAGAGTAGCTTCTGCCGCTCAGACTTAGAGCCTGGCCTGGCGGATCATCCCGGCCTCAGCTGCAGTGTCTGAGGTGAATTTGTTAATAACTGCGACTACCGGGCCTTCAAAGTATTGCTATCTCCCTCACTTGTTTGCCTGGTGGATGGCATTGAATAGCCTGGCCTCATTCTGGTTTGCCTCCTGCAGCCAGCGAGCATCAATGGCTGTTGCCGGAAGATCATGAGATGAGGCGACCGCGGTATATATCCGGTTAAATACCTTATCGAATCTGACCTGCAGGTTTAGCCTGTGTCACATTCAGTGGCTGTCCGAATCTTTGATATAGCCGCCACCTCTCCTGCTGCCAGCTGCCTTCAGTGATTACTCCCGGGCACAAGATCTTTTCGCGATGCGTCCTGTAACCAGAAGTGTCATCCGGGAGTATTTAAAATTGGGCCTTTTTTAATCTTTTTCATTTTGTTGAGAAGCCCTGGTTTTATATACCCGGCCCATACTAACATAACGACTTGAAACTTGTTGGTTATAATTATTTGGGATTTTTGGTTGGATATCATCAACTACTACTATATCTCCTCCCATCCTGGCTGCTTGATTGCGAAGGTCATTTTTTAATAAATTTAAATTGGTGTGAGAACGGGTATGTATTTCGCCCAGCAAAATCGCATCTGGCGGAGCTTCAGCATGAAAGATAAGGCTCACCTTCTCACCGGCTGGAGTCAAAGCATATTGAGTTTTATAATGCTTGTTTGAGTAATAAAGATAGGTCAATGTAGCTGCCAGAATAACAGAGAATCCTATTATTAAAGGTGCGGTATTAAAAGACGATCCGTCTCCAGAATTACTGAAGCTTGCTGACAGGTTAGAGCTAGCTGTCTGTGAAGAGCCGGCTGGCTGCAGATCTATGTTCGAGCTAATGCTCAGCAGGCATCCTGTTTGAAAAAACAGGATTAAAGAAATAATAATCACCACAGCGATGATTTGCCTCATTTCTCTCCTCCTCAAGCTTTCTTGACAGAAAAAAACCATCAGTTTAATCCCACAACCCTACATTGTGCGAAAAACGTGCCAGAAATTTTAAGGACAAAAGCTTTTAAAGGACTAAAAATCTGTCCTCTTTTCAGGACGGCTCGTGTTTTTTTTTAGACACAGATAAGGTGGTGGTAAATTATTAGATATTTTCGGGCTTTGATTGATTTCCGATACTAAACACAGGATCTGGACAGAATAGTTTATTTATAATCAGCCTGTTATTCTTAAGTCAGATTAAGTTCATAACGATTGTCTATCAAAGATGAAATTTATCTTATTTTATCTTTGTTAGACGCCTTATTTTAGTATCTGCTACATGGAGTAGCCCTTTCAACCTCTGGATTTCAGCCCCGCCATTCCGCCCGAGTTTTGTTCTGATCCTTCTGGAAAATTGAGAATTGATTAGATTAGATAGATAAAAGGTAATAAGTTGAGACAGCAAAGACCACCGGGTCAAAACTGCCCGGTTTATCTGCCAGGATGGCCGACCTGGGAGTTCAGGTGATAGATACTGGTGAAATCAGAACAGTTGGAGAGTTGCCTTATTTTTTTGAGGATGAAACCAGTAAATAGAAGGAATGGTCAGAGAAAAACTCCGACTTCTGGCCTATTCCTGGTATTCTTTTCCCGGGAGTCGGGTCTCAGAGTAGAAGCCACTCTAGCCTTATAAATTGTGCTTTCCTGGAAACCTTTTATTTACACACTGCCCAGTAGAATTTCTTGTGGAATATCACGCAGGTTGAAATTGGAAGCCATGCTGCGGCAGTAAGCCCCGGCCATTAACACGGCCAGAATTTTCCCCGGCTGAGGTCGGGGCATCATCCGTTCCACCCCAAAAATATCAGCTGTCTCGCACAAATGTCCGGCCACAGTTATTCTGTCCTTTTTGCTGCCATTGACCTGACTGACATTGACAATCTCATGATAGGCTTCTTTATAGATGGCTGGCCGTGGCACAGTATTATAGGTGCCGGCATTGACGCAGGCAAAAAGATGGCCATAGTTTTTTTTCAGGTATTCAACCCTGACCAGCAAGATCCCGGCTTCTGCCACCAGATATTTCCCCGGCTCAACGATGATGGCTCTGATGCCCAGCCTGGAGTTTTCTACTTTGCCAAGAATATAAGCAGCATACTCTTCCAACGGGAAAAGTCTCTCTTCCTGAAGGTATTTTGGTCCGAAGCCACCGCCAAAATCCAGGCATTCTAAATTAAAACCGGCTGCCTGCAACTCCTTTGCTTTTTTTATCATCCGGTCTACAGCTCTAACTGCTACCGGAAAGTCTTCTTCCGTCCAGCCAGAGCCGAGGTGCTGATGGAGCCCGACGGGTAGAAACTTCAAAGTCTGGAGCCTTTTAAATGTCTCGATAACTCTAGAGTCTTCTACCCCAAATTTAATTGGTGTCCCATCAGAACTTCGTTCTCCAGCCGTTACCGTCTTACTGGAAAAGCCGCGTCCAAGCCCTGGATTCCAGCGGACTGAGACTCTGACCGGGCTCTTAATCCGCCGGCGCCTTCTGGCTGCTGCCAGAGACTCTATCTGTTCAAAAGCATCAATATTTACGGTTATTCCCGGATGAGCCAGAACCCGCTCAAAATCTTCCTGGCTGAGGGACGTGCCGGTAAACAGAATCCTCCCTTCATGAAACCCGGCTTTAATGGCTTTTTCCACCTCGGCTGGCGAAACAGCATCAATAAACACGCCTTCTTTGAGGAGTGCCTTTAATAGTCCGGCATGAGAGTTGGCTTTCATGGCATAAGCAATTCTTATTTCCAACCCGGGAGGAGCCGGTTCGAAAGCCTGTCTTAGCCTTCTAAGATTAGCCAGAACTTTCTGACGGCTGTAAACATAGAGAGGGGTACCATATTTTTTGGCCAGTTGCTCGGCCTGAAGATCTTCCAGATAAAGTTTGTTTTTTTTGACCCATAAGAATTCATTTTCCCACCAGTTCATTTTATTATTCCTTTTTTTTTAAAATTAAAAATAAAAAACAAAAAATCAAAAGATATGATTCAAAGTCTATTTTATCCCGGTTTTTATTATTTTTGATATTAATTTTTATGGCCGGGATGAATTTTGTCTTCTGATGTTTCACCTCCTTCAGGCCAGCTTTCCGGCCCTTCATTAAACATAGTTTTTTGACCTTTCTCCAGGTTTTCGGCCAGCTCTCTAAGTACCGGGTACTTTTCCAGCATAGCGGCCGGAATATTAAATTTTTCGCCAGTTAGCTTATTTTTAAGCTGAAGGGCATTAGCCAGTGCCTGACCGCGGTAATGATTATTGGTAATAACCAAGACCCGGTTGCTGCCCTCAGCCAGCTTTTTTATCCGGCCGGCCCAGTCTTCCAGTTCTTCACTTGAATAAAGATAATTATACCGTTCATCCCGTCCGGCACCCTGTTTAAACCAGTCTTCATAATTGCGCCCATGAAGCCTGACATAGGAAAAATCAGGATTGGTTACTATAGCCGAGGGCTTAATCGAACTCTGAAAGATTGGCTGATCAATGTTGCCATAAGCTACTTTCCTGTCCCTCAGGAATTCATAGAATTCAGGCCGGTCCCAGGAAGAATGCCGGACTTCAAGGGCCAAAGGGAAGTCAGAAAAAAGCGCCAGCAGTTTTTGCAAATAAGCCCGGTTTTCAGAAGAATTAATAAAAGACCAGGGAAACTGAATCAAAATGGCAGCCAGTCTCTGACTGGCAGCCAGTGGAGCAATGCCTCTTTTGAAGTCGTCTGCTATTTGTGCCGGGATATTTTCGCGCTGATGGGTGAAAATCTGAAGGAGTTTAACCGTAAATAAAAAATCGGGGTAGTTTTGGACATGTCTCAGCCAGGAGCAAGCCATAGAGACGGAAGCCGGCCGGTAAAAAGTTGAATTTATTTCAACCAGATCAATCAAGCTAGCCAGGTAGCTTAGCGGATGAAAGCCCCGTCCTTTAACTGCTGGATAGACGATACCCTCCCAATCTTCATAACTCCAGCCGGCTGTGCCCGCATAATATTTTTTCATCGAGTTTAATTTTATTCCGTCTTGTTGGCAGCTTCAACCGGGCAGTCTGAATATTTGTTTGAATCATATTTTATTTAGATTTTCGACCTTGAGGTGGTTAAACTAAACCTGCTTTTCGCTGCTCTGGCTGGCTTTCTTTCCTGTCTGTTGCTCTCAAATCAAATTATAGATGTTGACTTTTTTCTTTGCTAAGACAGCTGCGGCTAAAAAATTGCCTGGATACAGTTAAACCTGAACAATAAGATTAAAAAAGAGAGAAATTCAGATAAAAATGTTCAGAGTGATTATGTTATAATCAAGCCATGCTCGATTTAAAATTAATTCAGGAAAATTTTGAAGAAGTTAAGAAGAAGCTGGTTAGCCGGGGGCAGACTCAGGTGATAGCTGATGTGGAGGAAGTCTATCATCTGTCGGCAGAGATTAAAGACCTGACGCAGCAGTCCCAGGTGCGCCGTGAAAAGAGAAACAAGATATCTGACGAGGTCAAAAAACTGAAGATGGCTGGTGGCGATGTCTCGTCTCTGATTGAAGAGTCAAGACAGATGGGCGAAGAAATTGCGGTCATCGAAAAAAAGTCAAAAGAGCTTGAGGAAAAGCTTAAAAGTCTGCTTCTCCGCCTACCCAATATTCCCCATGACTCGGTGCCTGTGGGAAAAAGTGGTGAGGACAATGTAGTAATCAGGGTAATTGGTCAACTGCCTCTTTTTGACTTTGAGCCTCAAGCTCACTGGGATGTCGGGCAGAATCTGGGGATTCTGGACTTTGAGCGGGCAGCTAAGATTGCTGGCTCCCGCTTTGCTCTCTATTTTGGCCTGGGTGCCAGGCTGGAAAGAGCCCTGATCAGCTTTATGCTTGATCTTCATACCAAAGAAAGGGGCTTTAAAGAGGTTTTGCCTCCTTTTATTGCCAATGAAGCCAGCTTAACCAGCACCGGTAATCTGCCCAAATTTGCCGAAGACCTGTTCAAGCTCGAAGGCTTTGACTGGTATCTTATTCCTACCGCCGAGGTGCCGCTGACCAATATTTACAGGGGAGAAACACTTGCTGGCGGGCAGCTCCCCGAGCGTTTTGTAGCTTATACTCCCTGTTTCCGGAGTGAAGCCGGGTCATATGGAAAGGATATCAGGGGTCTGGTCCGCCAGCATCAATTTAATAAAGTGGAAATGATGATTTTTTCTCTGCCCGAAAAATCACTGGAGGAACTGGAATATATGACCTCCTGTGCCGAGGAAGTTTTAAAACGGCTCGGCCTGGCCTACCGGGTAGTGGCACTTTCGACTGGAGATATGGGTTTTGCCAGCGGCAAGACCTATGACCTGGAAGTCTGGATGCCAGCCAGAAATGGTTATATGGAAATTTCCTCCTGTTCAGATTGCTTTGATTTCCAGGCACGGCGAGCCCAGATTAAGTTTAAAAGGGAGCAAAAAGCACGACCGGAGTTTATACATACACTCAATGGCTCGGGGTTGGCCATTGGTCGCACAGTCAGTGCCATTCTTGAAAATTATCAGCAAAAAGATGGCTCGGTGGTGGTGCCAGAAGCTCTTCGTCCTTATCTTGATGGGCTTGAGGCGATCAAACGCTGAAGCGGCTGGTGGTGGCGGGAATAAACCTGAATCCTGATTTATGTTGGCCAGCGGATAAGTGCAACCACAGGAAATCCAGAAAGAGAAAAAAAGAAAGAGCTTATTAAGAATTCCGCCGGGCCATAAGCACACTCATCATCGCCTTCCGACCACAGTTACGTAATTATCAGCTACCATAACAGAGGTTATAGCCGCTAAGCTCTAAAAACTCCTCCAGCACCTGGCTCTCAGCCTTCTTAGGGCTGCTTTGATGCTTACTGACCAACTCATTTAATACCACTCTTTTAAGCTTCATCTCTAAACGCACCTCTTCGCCTCCTGGCTAATCTCTCCCCTAAAGCTAGCTTCAAACTGAGTCAGAAGGCAAAAGAATCTCGAGTAGATTTTCTCGTGGGGCAATGAATCATTTTTAAGTAGATTTTAAATAAGGCAATTCGGCACTTGTCATCTCTGTTGTCTCGGATTAAAATACTTTTTCCCGGAGGGATGGCCGAGTGGTTTAAGGCGGCGGTCTTGAAAACCGCTTTCCGGTTTCCGGAACGGGGGTTCGAATCCCTCTCCCTCCGCCAATCAGATCAAATTTTTGCCGGCTTGACCTTTATTCCGGCCAGAAGGGAAGCCCTCTTTAATTTATCCTGGCAGCCTTATATTAAAACAATGGGTTATAACTGGATAATTTCAATTATATATAGATATATACAGACAACTTATAGTATCGACAGCAGATTCCTCTTTTCCTATGAAAAATTCTTACTCAATCTTCAGTTGGACTCAGCTGGCTGAGCCCAGAGAAATTAAAGCCCGCAGGAGCTTATAGCCCTCGATATAATCCTCTGTGCTGAAAGACAGCGTTCTTGGAGAAATTCTCTTCACTCCAGGAATCAATAGACCCATCTCAGCCTGCTGGCTGTTATGAAAATTGACTTCGAACTGATATGGGCTTTTTAGCTCGTAAGGCTTAAATTTATCCAGAGAAGAAATGGCTTTTCTGGCGCCTTCTTTGAGGTCGGCCAGCACTTTTTCCCTGGGATAATTTCTGGCAGCGAAACGACCAACGGCTTCTTTAACTGGCACAGCTACAATTTCATTTCCGAGAATTTCCTTAGCCTGCTGGCCGGTTTTGGTATCTCCGGTCAGCAGGACTACAGGCACATGATAATAGCCAGCGATAGCTCCATTGATGCCTAGCTCAGGGATTTCTATTCCGTTGATCTTAATCGAATAGATGACGGCTCCGGAAATAGTGTGGTCAAGAATAGCCGGGGCTGAGCCTGCCCGGGCATGATAACCAACGAAAACACAGGCCTGAAAACTTGAGTCAATCCCTTCCATCATAGAGAAGGGCTTGGGTGAGCCGGAAATAAGCATCGCCCGGGGGGCAAGTTCACTGGCGATGATATTTCTCATGCTGCCATGAGAATCGTTGACCACAACTTCAGTTGCTCCGCCAGCAAATAGCCCGGTAATAACGGCATTGGTATCTTCCACCATCCATTTTCTGGCTAACTGGTACTCGGATGAATCAGCCGAGCACTGATTGCCATGAACCACACCCCAGATGCCTTCCATGTCTACCGAGACAAAAACTTTTAGCGGTTTTTTAACCAGAGTGGTGCCTTTCTCCTGGGCCTGGCCCGAAGCCAAAAAAGTTGTAATTAGCAGAAAGCCCAGAAAACAGGTCCCTATTATTGGTCTCAGTTTTTTGTTCATTTTTTTCCTCCTTCATTCTACCTTTTCCCCCAAGACTTGTCGCTTGATATTCTAAATTAAGCTTCTGACCTGAGGAAAGTTGTCCAGCCAGGCCTTTTAGCCTGAAAGGCAACCCTCTAGTTTCTTTTTGTTTCCTTCTTCAATTATTTCTTCAAGCAGCCGGCAACTATCTTCTATAAAGCCTGTGCAGTATTTATCAAATAGATCATGCTCATTGGCCAGGGCCAGCCCCTGAGGTGTCTTCAAGCTGCAGCCAATAAGATCAGAACAATTAATAGAGCCATGCAGCTCGGTAAATCGCCGGCAGAATTTCTGAGCCAGAGAATAGGTCAAGTCCTTGGCGGCTTTATCATCAGCCTGGCTTCGGCCAAAATGAAGGCTGATAACCAGCAGGGCACCAGTGAGCGCACCGCAGGTCAACCCCTGATGGGACATGCCTCCGCCCAGCACCTGGGAAAGTTTGAGGGCTTTTTCTTCAGTCAGGCCCTGCTCGACAGCATAGGGTGTAAAGACTGCCTGTGAGCAGCTAAATCCTTTCTCAAAAAGCTCTCTGGCTCTGGTCATTTCCTTTGACATCTTTTCTCCCCCTTACTTAAAATTAAAATATAAAACTTAATATTAAATTTAAATCTTAGATGGCTAAGAAGTAATTCTACTTGATCGTAGGCTTTATGGTCAATATAATATCCAGTTCAGGCGACTCGGGTATAAAGCGATCAAGGAAACTCCCGATAAAATGGCAAACATCAAAGCTTGTTACCATCTTTTGGTCAATGAGCTGGATAAACTCATTGCCCTGTATCAGAAAATTTTCTGTCTGGATACCTTTATGTATCATATATCAGCTATGGCCTGTGATCGCTAACAGGCAGGGACATAATATTCAAGGGAGACAGGGGGTGACCACAGAGTAAAGTCTGATTCCATGGTGATCAGCAAGCAGGAGTTGAGCAGGTTTGAAGACAGAAAAATTTGCATTTAAATTGTGTAAAAACCCGGGAAGGCTTCTACTGCCATTTATTTTGTAAGACATTTTCTGCCACAATAACTCTTCCTGAAAAGCCTGATTCAGTTTTTTTTAGAAGCAAAAAATGCTAAAATAACTCTGCCTTTTCTTGCGGAGAGGTGCTGGAGTGGTCGATCAGGGTCGCCTGCTAAGCGATTGTACCAGTTAAAGCTGGTACCGCGGGTTCGAATCCCGCCCTCTCCGCCATCATCATTATTATGGCTCAGAGGGTATCTATTTTCTATTTATTGAATAAAGCCCCGTTTTCTCAATAGGGGTTCAATTTTAGCTTCCCGGCCGCGGAACTTAATATACTGCTGCAGAAAATCTGCTGTGCCGTACTTTTCCAGAATTTCCTGCCTGAATTTGAGGGCCGTTTTCTGATCAAACAGGCCGCGTTCTTTAAAGGCCTCAAAGGCGTCGCTATCCAGAACTTCTGCCCAGATATAGACATAATAGCCAGCAGCATAACCACCGGAAAAAATGTGCTGAAAATAGGTGCTTCTGTACCTGGGAGCAATGGCTTCAATTAACCCGATTTGATTCAGAACATGGCGCTCAAAATCATTGACCTCGTAGTCTTCTTTAAAGATAGTTTTATGCCAGTCAAGATCAAGAAGAGAAGCAGCTAATAATTCAGTAGATGCAAAGCCCTGGTTAAAAAGCGAGCTATTATTAATTTTCTTTATCAATTCATCGGGGATAACTTCGCCAGTAGCATAGTGTTTGGCGTAGAGCTTGAGCAGGTCTGGTTCAAAAGCCCAGTTTTCCATTATCTGGGAGGGAAGCTCGACTCCATCTCTGGGGACAAAGCGGTTATTGTATTTACCCATGGAGAGAAGGGAGGCCAGGGCATGTCCGAACTCATGGAAACAAGTCTCAACTTCATCCAGCGAGAGAAGAGAGGGCACATCTCCTGCCGGCCGGGTGAAATTACAGGTAATAGTGACCACTGGTGCTACCCGCTTTCCATTTTCATAGCTTTGCCGGCGCAGGCCGCCTGTCCAGCCGCCGCTTCTCTTGGAAGCACGCGGGAAAAGATCAAAATAAAGAACGCCCAGATGCTGGCCATTTCTTTCTTTAACTTCAAAAGCCATCACTTCCGGGTGATAGACAGAGATATCATTTATTCTTTCAAATTTCAGACCATAGAGCTTGCCGGCCAGGGTGAAGATGCCATTCAAGACATTATCCGTTGAAAAGTAGGGCCGGATTTCATTATCTTCGAGATCATATTTTTTCTTGCGCAGCTTCTCGGCATAATACCACCAGTCCCAGCCGGCAATTTTTAGGCCAGCATCCTCTTCATCAGCTATCTGTTGCATTTCGGCCTGCTCGGCTTTTGCCCGTTCAATAGCATACTTCCAGAGATCCATCAGGAAAGCTTCCACTCTTTCTGGTGTTTTGGCCATGTTAACGTCAATCGAATAGTGGGCGTAGGTTGGGAAGCCAAGCAAATTAGCTCTTTCTGTCCGGCGGGCAATTATTTTCTTAATAGTTTCTTTATTATCATACTCATTGTATTTATCTCCACGGCTTAAATATGCTTCATACAGGCGCTTCCGCAAATCACGGTTTTTAGCATATTGAAGAAATGGAGTCATACTGGGTATCTGGGTAGTAAAAACCCATTTGCCCTCCAGACCGGCCTTTTTAGCTGTTTCAGCCGCACTGGCCACGACCTCGGGTGGCAGACCGGCTAAATGCTTTGGATTCTCAATAACCAGCTTGAAGCTGTTAGTTTCCTGTAAAAGATTATGGCCAAACTTTAAGGATAGAAGCGAAAGCTCACGGTCAATCTCACGCAGCCGGTTCTTAGCCGATGGCTCAAGAAGGGCGCCAGCCCGGACAAAATCCTGATAGATTTTTTCCAGTAGAAATTTCTCTTCCTTCCCGAGTTTTAGTTGGCTTCGGCGCTCATAAACGTTTTTGATGCGCCCGAAAAGACGATCGTTGAGATAAATACTGGAGCGATGCTGGCTGGTCAGGGGAGTGGCTTCCAGGGCTATTTTCTGAAGCTCGGGAGAGGTATTGGCACCCTGCAAAGTTCCGAAGACAGCCATCACCCGACTGAGCAATTTACCTGTCCGGTCGAAGGCCAGAATGGTATTCTCAAAAGTCGGAGGCTTGGGATTATTGACAATAGCTTCAATTTCGGCCTGCTGAGCCTCTATGCCTTTCTTTATTGCGGGTAGAAAATGCTCATTTTTAATCAGCTCAAAGGGCGGTGTGCCAAAAGGCGTCTTGAATTCAGAGAGAAGTGGATTGGCCTCTTCCTGAGCAGCTAAGAAACCAGGCAGCATTGAAATAGAGGCAAGAGCAAATAAACCACAAAATATTAAACACCATAGTGTCTTTTTAAAAAATGTTTTGGCCGGCATGGTTCATCTCCTTTTTTTATTTTATTATGAAAATTATAAATTCTAACCGGTTGCAAAAGTCAAGGTTAAACTGTCTCTGGCTGATGATAGCACCACCTCCATCTTATCTTAGAACTAACAGCCAGGCAAAACTAACTTTATGGTTGCTGAATAAAATGGGATTGACAAGCCCGAAGCCGGTTTTATAAATTGAGATTAATGAATTCTTGAGGAGAAAATCAATGAGGTTAGTTCCTCCCGCGATTAAGTCCAGGCGTAAATTTATAAGATGTTCTGGCCTGCTGATCATTTTTATTTTGCCTTTCATCTTTGCCTCCTGTGAGCGGCAGAAGGCTAGTAGTGATACTATCTCTTCAACCAGACATGAATTGGCCAGTCCTCCGGCTGATTATAGGCCTGCTCCTCTCTGGGTCTGGAATGACCGGATAACGGTTGAGGTTATCAAGGAGCAACTTTCTGATTTTAAAGACAAAGGTTTTGGGGGAGTCTTTGTCCATCCGCGCCCGGGTCTGATTACTCCTTATCTTTCAGAAGAATGGTTAGCGCTCTTTAAAGAAGCGGTTAGAACGGGACAGGAACTCGGGCTTAAAATCTGGATCTATGATGAAAACTCTTGTCCCTCAGGTTTTGCTGGCGGTTTGGTTCCGGCTGCTTTGCCTGAAGCCCGACGTTCAGGGCTTAGGGCTATCAGACAGAAACGGCCAGACTTAAAACAGGCAGCTAATCCGGTTTGCCTCTTGCAGGAAAGCGGCCAAAATTTTCTGGATATAACTGATAGAGTCAGAGCAGGTGAGAAGGGCTGGCCTGAAGGCCATTACTGGCTATTTGAAGTGGTCAAAGAAAACCCCTCTCCCTGGCATGCCGGCTTTACTTATGTCGATTTGATGCAGCCAGGGGTAACTCAAGCTTTTATTCATCTAACCCATGAGGCCTATAAGAAAGTGTGTGGTGAGGATTTTGGTCAGATAATTCCCGGCTCATTTGAAGATGAAGCTGAGATTGGGCCGGCCGGCGATGTCTGGACGGTTAATTATACTCCGGCTATTCTGACTGAATTTCTACGCAGGCGTGGTTATGATTTAAAAACAGAATTGCCTCTGCTTCTGGTAGAAAAAGGTGATTTTCGCCGGGTGAGGCATGATTTTTATCTGACCTGCCTTGAGCTCTTTATTGACCACTGGTCAAAGCCTTATAGTGAATATTGCCAGGCGAATAATCTGATTTTTACCGGCCATTACTGGGAACATGACTGGCCGGTGCCCAGAAATAATCCTGATAGCCTGGCTCTTAATGCCTATGCTCATCAGCCAGGAATCGATATCTTGATGAATAACTGGTCAACCTCGCCTCAGGCTCAGTTTGGTAACTCGCGAGCTGTGAGGGAGCTGGGAAGTCTGGCCAATCAGCTTGGCCGGAAGCGGACTCTGTCTGAGACTTATGGAGCCAGCGGCTGGGATCTGACTTTTTTTGACCAGAAAAGAATAGGTGATTGGGAATATGCCCTGGGAGTTAATTTTCTAAATCAGCATCTGGCTGACGTCACCATCGCCGGAGCCAGGAAAAGAGACCATCCTCTGTCTTTTTCTTATCATGAACCCTGGTGGCCGGCCTACCGGCTGATGAATGATTATTTTAGCCGGCTGTCATTAGCCTTGAGTCGCGGTGAGCAGATTAACCGGATTCTGGTCATAGAGCCAACCACCTCGGCCTGGATGTATTATTCGCCCGCTGAAAAAAATGAGAAGTTTGGTAAAATCGCCGTTGATTTTCAGAACTTTGTCCACCATCTGGAAAGAGAACAGGTTGAATATGACCTCGGCAGCGAATTTGTATTAAAAGACTATGGCCAGTATGAAGGTAATAAACTGAGAATTGGCCAGAGAGACTATGATCTGGTAGTCCTTCCACCCGGCCTGGAAAACCTTGAACTGCCTACCGCCGAATTGCTTAAAAATTTTCTCAAGAGCGGCGGGAAAGTTATCTCCTGGGGAGAAGAAGAATTGCTTCTGGGAGGGAAACCCTCCTCTCTCGGAGACGAGTTTAAAACTCTTGGACATTTTGAACAATTTGAGCCAGCTTCGCTTTTGACTGAAAATCTGGCAGCCACTTTTTCGGCCAGGGTTAAAGCCGGGATTGAATTCAATCACTTGAATGGTCAGGAGATGCTTTTCCATCAGCGTCGCCAGTATAAAGACGGCCAGATTTTATTTCTGGCCAACGTCAGTCCAGACAAAGAGGCTTCGGGTGAGATTAAGCTTAAAGGCCAGAGTCTCGAGAAGTGGGATTTAATCAGCGGGCAAATAGATTATTTCCCTGGAGAAAAGAAAAGAGGCTGGATAAGCTTTAAATTTAATCTTAAGCCCGGTGAGAGCTGGCTGTTAGCTGTCAATAAAAAGAAACAGGCAGCAGGAAAGGCCATTTCTGCCCGTAATAGTGGAGACGAAAAAAACAGTGAGGAAATAAGACTCAAGCCTGAGTCAATTAACAGGCTTGATCTCAATGTTCTAACCATAGATTATTGTAACTTAATTCTGGCTGGCCGGGTCGAGAAAGACCTCTATTTTTATGCAGCGCAGAAGAAAACTTTTAATTTTCACGGATTTAATGGCAATCCCTGGGATTCATCAATCCAATTTCAGGATAACCTTATCACCAGAAATCATTTTCCTCCCGGGACTGGTTTCAAGGCTGAATTCCATTTTTATATTTTACCTGGAGTTGATTTAAGTTCTTTAAGACTGGTGGTGGAACGTCCTTCGCTATTTAGAGTCCAGGTTAACGGCCAGCTTCTAAAACCAGAGGCAGGAAGCTGGTGGCTTGATCAGTCCATGGCTGTCTTCGCTTTGAACAGGGCAGCGCAAACAGGAGCTAATACTATTACTTTAATGGTCAAACCATTTGACCTTCTGGCTGAGCTTGAGCCGGTCTATGTTCTCGGCAATTTTTCTCTGGAGGAAGCGCCGCAGGGATTTGTCCTTTCACCAGCTAAACAACTCCGGCCTGGTTTCTGGAAAAAACAGGGATTGCCACTTTATGGACACCGGGTTGAATACAGGACGACTCTTAAAATTTCTGAGACAGAGCAACAGACTGCCGGTTTTTTGCTTAGTTTACCAGACTGGCAGGGGGCTGTGGCTGAAATTCTGGTCAATGGGGAGAGTGCTGGTTTTATTATGGGTCAATATGAATCCTTACCGCTGGGGGTCAGGCTTAAGGCGGGCGATAACCAGCTATCAGTTATTATCTATGGAACTCTTAAAAACACGCTTGGCCCGCATCATCTTAATCCTCCGGCTGGCCAGGCCTGGCCAGGATCTTTTCAACGGGGGCCGGAAGGTGGACAACCAGGTGGATCGGAGTATAATGTTCGGGATTATGGACTGGCCGGCGATATTATTATTAGCCGGAAGAAAATATAAAGCAAAAAAACAAAATTAATAGCAGGCATAAATGATAAATAAAAAAGGTTTTGATAGTGAGCTCTATTTAAAAGAGCAAGCTGAAGCAATTTCCCGCCGTCTGTCGCTTTTTCCTGATCGCCTTTATCTGGAATTTGGTGGAAAGATTTTAAATGATTTTCATGCGGCCAGAGTCCTGCCTGGCTATGAGCCTAATGTCAAAGTAAAATTGCTTGAAGCCCTTAAAGATCAGCTTGATATCATCCTCTGTATCTATGCGGGTGATATTGAAAGAAGAAAACTCAGAGCAGATTTTGGTATCACCTATGATGCTGATGCTTTAAAGTTGATTGATGATCTGGCTGATTGGGGGCTGGAAGTCTCGGCGGTGGTCATCACCCGCTATGAAGAGCAGGCCTCAGCCAGAGTTTTTGCTAATCGCCTGCAGCGCCAGGGAATAGAGGTTTATACACACCGTTTTACCAGAGGCTATCCGACTGATATTGACACGGTAGTTAGCGATCAGGGCTATGGAGCCAATCAGTTTATTAAAGTCAGCAAGCCACTGGTTGTCGTGACCGGCCCGGGCCCGGGCAGCGGCAAACTGGCTACCTGCCTTTCCCAGCTCTATCATGAATATGGTCATGGCCACCGGGCTGGTTATGCCAAATTTGAGACTTTTCCCATCTGGGATCTGCCTTTAAAACATCCAGTCAACGTGGCCTATGAGGCCGCTACTGCTGACCTGGGAGATTTTAATCTGGTTGATCCTTTTCATCTTGAAGCCTACAACGAGCGGGCGGTTAATTATAACCGGGATGTTGAAGCTTTTCCTCTTTTAAGGCGGATATTGAGTAAAATTTCTGGCAACAGCTTTATTTATAAATCGCCGACCGATATGGGTGTAAATGTTGTCAAGCGGGGAATAATAGATGACGCGGTGGTGCAGGAAGCTGCCCGTCAGGAAATTATCCGGCGGTATTTTCGATATCAGTGTGAGTTCCTTCTGGGCTTTTGTGAGCAAGCGGCTGTCGAAAGAGCTGAACTGCTGATGAAGGAATTGAACCTTAAACCAGAAGACCGGTCAGTCGTTGTTCCGGCCCGGACAGCGGCCAGTGAGGCCAGAGTAAAAAACAAAGGTAATAAGGGTGTCTATGTTGGAGCTGCTCTTGAGCTGAAAGACGGCCGGATTGTCAAAGGCTATAATTCGCCATTAATGCATGCTGCCTCCAGTGCCATCCTAAATGCTTTAAAAATGCTGGCCGGGATTCCGGATCATATTCATCTTTTGCCGCCGGCTGTTCTGGAACGTGCTGCCTACCTCAAGCAGGATATTTTTGGTGGTAAAGCCTTGAGTCTTGATCTAACTGAGGTTCTGACTTGCCTGGCCATAACTTCCTCAGCCAGTCCAGCTACTCAGTTAGCCCTGGACCAGTTAAAAGAATTGAAGGGCTGTGAAATGCACCTGACACATGTGCCTACTCCCGGCGATGAGACAGGGTTGAGGCGGTTGAACCTTAATCTGACCAGCGAGCCGGTTTTTGCTTCTAAGAATCTATTCATTTCCTGAAAATGGCTTAAAGGATTTCCAGTCATGGGCAAGGTCATTAAGACAATCTGGCTGGCGGCTGGCCAGCCAGATAAAAATGAAGAATTTTTCCGGAGCCAGCTGGCAGGCGGGCTCTGGACGAGAACTTTTCTTGGCCTGATGGCCTTTGGCCTGATGTTTTCACTGACCTCAATTCTTCAAGCTTTTAGCGGTAATATTCCAGCTATACCTTTGATTTTGCCCTTGGGCCTGGAGAATTATTTTGTCTGGCAGGCGGTTCTCTTTATCCCCTGGCTGGTCCTGGGCTGGCTGGCCGCCAGCTGGCTGGCCAGGATGTTACTCAGGAAGACAGGATCCAGAAACTTAAGTTTAAGACAGCTTTCTGCCAACCTGGCCATCAGCTTTTACCCGTTTCTATTCTGGCTCTGGCTGCCTCATTTTTTTACTGCCTTTTTCTACCTTCTGGGGATGACTCAAGAAGAATGGGTTGATTTAATTTCTAATCCTGGCTGGTTTCAAACTATTTATATAATTTTCTTTATTATGGCTCTGCTCTCAGGGTGGCTGGCCAGTTGTCTGACGTTAGTCAACCGCCACTGGACTAAAAGGGGATACAGCCTGCTAATTGCTACTGGAAGTTATGTTCTCTGGGTTTTAATTATTTTTATCCTTCTCCGTTGATCAAGGGAGGACAGATGGAGGTTTTGATTAGGAAATTTAAAATAAGCGATTATGAAGAAGTGATGAATCTCTGGCAGCTAGGCAGGTTGCCTCTGAAGCCTCAGGGAAGAGATAGCCGGGCACAACTCGAACAGCAAATAAAGTTTGATCAGGTGATTTTTCTGGTAGCTGAAAAAGAAGGCAAGATAATAGGTACTGTTCTTGCTACCCATGACGGACGCAAGGGCTGGATTAACCGTTTAGCCGTTCATCCTGATTACCGCCGGCAGGGATTGGGCCGCCGGTTGATAAAACGGGCTGAGGAAGAACTTGAAAAGAAAGGCTTGCTGCTAGTTGCTGCTCTGATTGAAGAAGATAATCCGGCTTCCATGAATCTTTTTGTTCAGCTTGGTTATGAACCGCATCCAGAGATTAAATATTTTACCAAGAGAAAATTTCATGGCGCTTAAGCATTATCTCTTCCGGGTTATCAGCGGTAGACTGACCTTTGAAATCTGAGGAGATTAGTCTACAATATAAAAATAATAAGATTATCTCCGGAGGAATCAATGGCAGCCAAAAAGCTTTTTGACGGTATCTTTTGGGTTGGAGCGGAAGACTGGGACCGGCGGCTGTTTGATTCTCTTATTCCTCTTCCAGATGGAACCAGTTATAACGCTTATATTGTTCAAGGGCGGGAGTTGACCGTCTTGATTGATGCCGTCGATCCAAGCAAGAAAGATATCTTTGAGAACCACTTAAAAGAATTTCCCAGGATAGATTTGATTATCGCCAATCATCTCGAGCAGGATCATTCTGGCCTGATTCCCTGTGTTCTTGATCGCTTCCCTGGTTCCAGGCTGCTGGCCACACCGGCGGCCAGAGATTTGATCCTGACTCATCTTCATGTGGCTCCGGACAGAATCAGAACGGTGGCTGATGGAGAGCGTCTGGATCTTGGTGGCCGGACCATCCGCTTTATTCATTTTCCCTGGGTTCACTGGCCAGAGACGATGTTAAGCTATCTGGAAGAAGATAAGATTCTTTTTAGCTGCGATTTATTTGGTTCACATCTGGCTTCTTCTGAGCTGATGGCCGAAGATGAAAACCGGCTGGATGAACCAGCCAAGCGTTATTTTGCCGAAATCATGATGCCTTTTAGAAAGATCATTCAGAAGAATCTACTGGTCATCGAAGGACTTGAATTAAACTTTATTGCCCCGAGTCACGGGCCAATCCATTCCCGACCTGCCTTTATTATTGATGCCTATAAAAAGTGGGTGGCTGACCGGCCGGAAAATTCAGTGCTCATTGCCTGGGTTAGCATGCATGATTCGACGGCCAAAATGGTTAACTACCTGACCGAAGAACTGGCCAGCAAAGGCATAAAAGTCATGCCCTTTGACCTGACGGTGGCTGACCTGGGGCATCTGGCTATGTCCCTGGTTGAGGCAGCTACCATTATCGTGGCTTCACCTACCATTTTGACCGGCCTGCATCCCTTAGCGGCCGAAGCCATTTTCCTGGTCAATGCCTTAAGGCCGAAAGCCTTATTTGCCGGTTTTATTGGTTCTTATGGCTGGAAATCAAGAGCCCTGGGACAGCTTCAATCTATGCTGGATAGCGTCAAATTTGAGTTGCTGACGCCAGTTCAAATTAAGGGTGCCCCGCGGCCTGAAGATCTCCTTCTTCTGTCTAAGCTGGCGGCTGACATCTATCAAAAACACCAGGCGGCCGGTCTTTTTTGATTTAAGCTTTGCCCTGACTGCAGCCGGGGTGGCAATTATTTTTTGGCGGCCAGTAGAGCATTCCTGGCCAGCTCAGCCAGTTCTTCACCTGAAGTTGCGTATTTACGTTTTTGATGCCGATTTTTTATCTGGTCGATCCAGGCTTTGATCCGCGGCAACTGGCATAAATTAGCTGTTCTGGCTCCTTCTTCTGAAAAGACCTCAGCTGTCACGGTATAAGGGATGCCGGTAGAGGTCAGATCCTGGCTGTTAAAAATCTTCATCAGCCTTTCCTTTAATTGGACGGCGCTGGCCGCATTGGTGTCGGGAAGAAGAACCAGAAATTCGTGCATTTCAATTCTGGAGACCAGGTCTATCTGGCGGACAACTTTTTTTAAAATAAAACTTAAATTAGTTAGGACCCGCTCTCCAGCCTCGGGGCCAAAAGTTTGAACTATTTTTTCAAAATAATCTACGTCAATTCTCAGCAGTGAGAGGTCATAACCATGCCTCTGGCAGCGTTCAATTTCTCTCTGAAAATAGTGGAAAAAAGTTTTAGAGTTATAAGTTTGGGTCAGGCTATCAAAGGCGTCAAGCTGCTTCAACTCGGTTAGCAGGATGATCCGTTCAAGCATCAGTTCAGTAAAATTAACCAGAATCTGTAGAAGTTTGAACTCTTCAAGAGAAAAAGCTTTTTTTCCGGGCCCATTGATCAGATAGATGACTCCAAAGACCGTTCTCTCCACCCGGAAGGGAATAGCCATCAAGCTCTTTATTTCAAAATCAGGCAGGTTATCAACCTTAGAGTTGAATCTTGGATCATTCCTGGTATCAGTCATAATAATATTTTGATTGGTTTCAGCCGCCAGGCCACAAGCTCCTTCCCCCTTTCTGACCAGTCTGTCTTTCCATTTATCAGCCTTTTCCCCCAGGATTAAACTATATCTCAGTCCATCGCTGGGTTGGTCTTTGATCAAAAAACTGGCTATTTCAGGTTGGGAAAAAGAAATAGCCTTCTGAAGCAAACGAGCAAGCAAGTCGTCTGGATTTCTAGCCAGACTGATCTCCCTGACAGCTTCATAAGTTGCGTTTAAGTTGAAGCTTTCTCTTTCCTCCGCTGGCTCACCCTTTGTTTCTTGCATCAGTTGAATCTAATCATAATTACTTTTTGGTTTCACTTAGTTTGAAATCTTCAACCCCGCTTGGCCAACTAGATAACAGGTTAAAATCAATCAGAAATAAATAGGCGAAATCGCTGTTTTTGACTGCCACCTGATTTTTATCTTTGAGCTTCTGGCCAAAAAACAGCTTGATTGTTTTTTCTTTATCATCTTCTGCCTTGACTTTAATTATAATCTCGTACTGAGGTTTGTCCAGCCCATAGGCTTCAAGAGCTTGAGGACGGTCAATAAAATCTATGGCTTCCAGGTATTCCAATTGCCGCAGGAGTGACTCTGCCTGTGAGGCCTCAGCCAGTTCCTTTTGCCCGGTCTGAGTAATTAAATACCAATTGTCCTCCGGTTTATCCTTATCGCCGGATTTTTCTTTAACCAGAGAAAAGGACTCGCTGCCTCTTTTTATGGTCAGGGCAGTAGCCCTCCAGCTATTAAACTGAGCTATCCTTTTTTCTCTTAGCTCGCTGGCTTTTTTGCAGATATCATTGATTATCTGATTATCAACCTGAACAATTTTGGCCAGGAGCGAGGTAGTAGCTATAACTGTTTCCTCTTTTTTGCGCAGGCTGAGAATTATTTCCTGGCCATTAGCCAGCATCAGCCTGATAGTATATTCTGGAGGATGGAGGCCATAAGCCTTTAAGTCTTCCAGCTTTTTATCTTCAGCCAGAAAATTTCTGGCTTTGAGCGCCGATAAATTATTCAGGATGGAATCAATCTGAGAACTAGAGGCCAGTGCTTCAACCGGGCTGATTAAATAGAAGTCATCTCCCTTCTTAATCAATTTCCAGGCCAGTTCCCTTGAACTGAGCTCGAGTGACTGAACTTCTTTTGGTTCAAACTTTAAGATGTTCTTGTTTCTTAGATCAAAAAGCTTCTTGTCCAGGCTGGTTTTTACGTAAGCGGGCAGCAGGACAACCCTGGTCTCATCGGCCCGCCGGGCATAAAGTGTCCCATCCAGAGGGTTTTCCATTCCAGTTAAGATTGAGATTGGCTCTGACTGTTCTTTTAACCAGATTTTGATTTCCTTTTGGGGGAAACCATATTCTTTTAAATCGGCCGGCTGATTATCAACTAGATGTTCAATCCTTAAACCGGCCAGAGTTTCCACCAGGTTATTAACCTCATAACTGTCAGCTTCCGTCACCAGGGGTTCGATCACCTGCCAGTTGCCTTTTTCATCTTTCTGAATAGTGATGGTGGTTTGATCAGAATTGATTAGTTGAAGCTTCTCTACATCGCTGACTTTCAGGTCAGTCAGCAACTCAGTCTTTTCTTTTTTTTCTTTAGCTATTTTTGAGTTATGTTCAACCAGCAGAACTCCGGCCAGAGCCAGAATAAAGATGACTAAAAGAATAATGGTCGTTTTAAATTTCACAGGGATCTCCTTTTGAGCCAGACACCTAGTCCGATCATGAGGACAAGGGCGGGCAGGAGAATAATTGAGACAAACATCAACAGGCGCCCCTGGCTGGGAGTCATCTGAATCGTCCTCGGAATTTGAGTCCGGGGCTGAATGGAAATTAAGTCTTCCTCCTGGGTAAGCCAGTTGACAGTATTAAGAAAAAAGTTGCCATTACCTGAAAAGTTGTAATACTTGTTGGACATAAAATCGGAATCGCCGAAGACCGCCAGCCTCAATTCCCGGTTAGAAGATGAATCTGCTACCTGGCTGTCTGGCGTTGCCGTTGACTTATCAGGATTGGTTATAGTAACCGTTTTACTCCCGGCGACAGCCAGCGAGACAGGCCCGGCTTTATCTTTAGCCGGGTCAAAAGAAACTTCCTGCTGTTCAAGCTGCCTTTCTGACCAGGCATTGGCACTGGTTCTGGCAATTATCGTCAGGGTAAGGCCTTCTGGTTTGCTGTCTGCTAGTTCGACTGATCTGGCCAGTGGATAAAAAGTAGCATAACGGAAGTTTTTGGTAATCTCATGGGTCTGATATTCAGTTACAGCTGGCATAAAATAATCGCCGCCCAGAAGCCGGGAAACACGATCAACGACGATGTCGTTTTCCAGCTTAATTCCATAAGTCAACAGCCAGGGCTCAAGTCCGGTTGCCGTTTCTGGATCAATCAGGAATAATATCCGGCCGCCCTGGTCAAGATATTGCTTCAAGGTGTCAAGCTCGTTAGGCAGCAGGGCTGCCTTTGGCCCGGGGACAACCAGCAGGCTGCAATCACCCGGGAAGTTGGAAGATAAAGCCAGAGGCAGTTTCTTGATTTCATAACCGATTTTTTCCAGTTCACCTTTAGCGGTGCTGAAACCAGTCTCACCCGTCTCTTCTATGGAATCCTCGCCATGTCCTTCCAGAAAATAAATGACTTTCTTCCTTTCTCTGGTCAGTTTGATAATAGCATTGGTAATGTCTTCTTCGGAAGCAGTGGTAATTCTATTTTCTTTTTCTCCGAGTTCAAAGACAGTTGTGCCGTCTTCAGTGATGCCGTATTTTTTTACCAGCCCGGGGTTTTTATCCGGATCAATGAATTCATATTTAATTCTTGGTGAATGGTAAGCATATATTTTCAGGAGATTGTCCATAGTTGTCCGCCCGGCATTACCTTCCCGAAAGAAGGCCTTAATCAAAATATCCTGATTCAGATTTTTTACTACCTGGATTGACTGGTCAGACAGGCTGTGGATTCTGGCGGCGGTAAAATCTAAACGGTAGTGATGCCTGGCCAGGAAAAAATTGGCCACAACCAGCAAGCCAAGAACCAAAATAATTATTAGCAGCATATTCCCTGAATAAAGGAAAGAACGCCGCTGGAGGCTCTGTTTAAGTCCTGACAGGTTAAGGATAAGGTAAAGAACGAGCAGAACCAGTCCGGACAGAGCGAGAGTGAGAGCAATCTTCTGGTATTGAGGCCAGACAATAAGCAGAATAAAGGATAGAACTACCAGAACCAGTCCAGCATAATTTAAATATTTCTTTAGCCAGCTCATGGGCTTACCTCCACCTTCTTGATTGAATGACTGAGTGAGTAAGAAAGAGGCCGAAGAAAGCGAAACTGAGATAATAAACAAGGTCAGTTGTATCAAAAATGCCTTTAGTCAGGCTGTCAAAGTGTTCGAAAAATGACAGATAGTTTAAGACACTCTGCCACAGCCCATGGACTGAATAGCTGACCCAGCTAAGCACCCAGAAAAGAAGCAGAGTGCCAAAAGTCAAAACGGCCGAGACGATTTGATTTTCTGTAATTGACGACCAGAAAATACCGATTCCCAGGAAAGCGGCACCCAGCAGGAATAAACCCAGGTAGCCGAGAAGAAAAGGTACCAGCTCAGGATTGCCATAGATAAACGTAAAGGCAGCTGGGATGGCACTTAAGACCAGCATAATCAGGAGAATCAGGAGAGAGGCTAAATACTTGCCGGTAATAATCTGGGTTACAGACAGGGGAGAAGTGAAAAGCAATTCTTCGGTGCCCATTTTTTTCTCTTCAGAAAAAAGCCTCATGGAGAGAAGAGGCAGCATCAGGAGCAGGACTATGCTCAGGTTATGGAAGAAAGGAGAAAAGGCCATCTGGTTGATGTTAATCTGCTGATAGTAATATGGATTCTGGGCAAGTTGTATCGTCACTGAATTAAACCAGGAGACTAAGCTGTAGAAAAAGAAACCAGAGAGAAGCAGAAAAGTGAAGATAACAATATAAGCGATCGGTGAGCTGAAATAGGAGAGAAATTCCTTTTTGACAATTGACCAGATAGCTTTCATTGTTCTACCCCTCCTGACACGATTCTTAAATATAGCTCTTCAATAGTTAAGGCCAAAGATCTCATTTCGAGCAGGCCCAGCTGCTTGTCCAGACAAAATTTGATTACCTCTTCCCGGCGGTCAGTATTTCTGTCCCACTCTAATCTGATTTCCTCTCCCTCCTGGGCGGCGCCGTCTATCCCGGGCAATTGCCGGAAAAGATTTAAAACTTCGTTATCGGCTTTTTTAAGTTTAAGATAGACTCCATCTTTCTCGCGATAGGCAGAGGTCAATTCTTCCAGGCGGCCAGCCGCCATCAATTTACCTTCATTGATTATGACCACACCGTCACAAACCTGAGTGACCTCCGCCAGAATATGAGTGGAGAGCATGATAGTATGTTCACCGCGGAGAGATTTAATGAGTTGCCGGATTTCAACAATTTGAGCCGGGTCAAGACCGATGGTTGGCTCATCAAGAATGATAACTTTCGGGTTATGAATCAGAGCCTGGGCCAGCCCCAGCCGCTGCCGGTAGCCGCGGGAAATGTTCTTTACCAGCCTTTTCCTCACGCTGGGCAATCCGGTAATTTCGACCGCCCGGTCAATAGCTGATTTCCTTTTGGCCTTTGGCACCCGTTTAATCTCAGCTACAAAACTAAGATAGCCTTCAACTGTCATTTCTGGATAAAGGGGAACAGTCTCTGGCAGATAGCCAATTTCTTTTTTAACTTCCTCCGCCTGTTCGAAGACATTATAGCCAGCGACTGAAGCCCGACCGCTGGTGGCTGGCAGAAAACCGGTTAGGATTCTCATCGTGGTCGTCTTGCCGGCCGCATTCGGACCGAGCAGGCCCCAGATCTGACCTGAATCAACCTTGAAGCTGAGATCTTTGACGGCCTCCAGTTCTCCATATTTCTTTTGCAGGTGCTCGGTTTCTATCATTGGCCACCTCCTCCAAAATCTAGATAATTTTATAAAAAATTCTAAATGAGATAAAAAGTTACATTTTACCCGGTACCTGAATTCCCAGGAGTCCAAGAGCCTGATTAAGAATTTCATGGGCAAAATAGATGGTTTTCAACCTAAAGGTTTTGAGTTCTTCATTTTTCTCAGCCAGGACCGTGTAGTGGTGATAGTAGCCATTTATTTTCTGACAGAGATTAAAAGTGAACTTAGCCAGGCCGGCAAACTCCAGAGTGGCTATGGCTCTTAGAACTTCTTCATCAACATAAGATGCATAGATAACTAATTCCCAGAAGTCGCGGGACTCTTCAGACCCTAACTTACTCAGGTTAAAATTACTTCGGGCTATCCTGGCCAATAATTCCTGGCTGCTAAGGCCTGTTTTCTCTTCAAATTTACGAAAGATGCTTCTCAGCCTGACAGCGGTATACTGCAAATAAGGTCCGGTTTCACCTTCAAAATTCAACGCCTCATCGAAATCAAAAACAACGAGGGAATTTCTGGCATATTTTAGCATGAAATATCTAACAGCGGCGCCGGCTATCTGCCGTGATATTTGTTTTTTGGCTGATTCATCCAGCTCCGGATTTCTTTTGGCGACCTCGGCCAGAGCTTTTTCTTCCAGCCTGTCTATTAGATCATCAGCTTTAACTCCGATTCCTTTTCGGCCTGAGACTTCAAGGAAAGAGCGTTTTTTATCCTTATCTGACAGATCTACTTTGATGTCTGCCAGGCTAGTCGCAGACAGAGCAACCATTTCATAGGAGAAATGGATGGACTTAGCTGCTTCCTGATCATAGCCGAGTGATTTAAGCCCCTGGACGACAACTTTCTGAAGATAGGACTGGCGGACATCAATTACATTGTAAACCTGGCTGCCGCCACCAAAATGAACATCATAACCTGTTGGCTCGCCTGAAGAAATCCAGATCGTCCGGCTGCCATCGGTGGCAAATGGCTCATAATAAAAATCCTGGCCAAGCAGGCCAAATTTCCAGAGTTGATAGGCAATATCCTTGCCAACATAGGTTACCGTTCCGTCTGATCTAACAATGATTTTTTCCTTTTCCTCTTCCCCCTCGAGCTTCATCACCCAGCAGCCAGCCGATTCGCCTTCGCTCAGATAATAGATAGCTCCTGTCTCTTTTAGCCTGGTAAAAGCCTTATCCCAGAATTTCAGTTTCAAGATGCTGCTTTCGCAGGGCAGGACATCATAAGTAATATTTAGCCTGTTCATGGTGGCTAAATGGGCCTGGAGAATTCGCCTCGAAACCAGGCGGGCATAATCAGCTTCAGGCGATTCACCGTGTTCAATTTTTTTTAAAATTTCTGCTTTCCGGCTGCCGGCTGATTCATGATCAGCTAAATATCTGGACACCCGGGTGTAAAGGTCCCAGCAGTAATAGTCAAATTTATCCGCCATTTTTCCCAGTTCAGTCAGAGTCTTTTTCTCAAGCTCGATCAGGCCAAAAACCACATCAACTACCTGAACTCCGGTATCATCAATATAATTCTGAACTTCAACCTGTTCGCCCTTATAGACCAGGCATCTGGCCAAAGTATCCCCCAGACAGGCATTGCGCAAATGGCCAATATGGGCAGCTTTGTTTGGGTTAATATTAGTATGCTCGACAATAATCTTTTTCTCTTCCGGTTCGAGCCCGCTTTTATTTAAATTTCTGAATTTTTGATCAAAAAAATTTTGACGGTCGAGAAAAATGTTGATGTAGCCGCCTCCGGCCACTTCTATTTTTTCAACTCCTTCTAGCCCGGCTAACAGTTCGGCTGCTCTGGTGGCTATCACCCGGGGATTAGTTTTGAGTTTTCTGGCCAGAGGAAAAGCTAAAGATAAAGCCAGGTCACCCAGCTTTTCATCCGGAGTGCTGACCAGATCTATCTCATCAGTGGTGACCGGCCATTCCGCCTTGAGCCTGTCAGCAATTTTATCGCGCAATATCTTCTTGGTCTTGTACATAGTGATTTTAATTATAACAAAATTTATCTGACTAACAAGTTGCAGTTTCACTTGAAAGAGAGTATTCATTTATGATACTAAATAAGCACATCAAAGTATTTAGTTTTGAAAGGAAACATGATGAAAAAAACCAGGTTATATCAAGTTCATAAAGAAGCCGGTGCCAGGCTGATCGAGTTTGCCGGATGGGAAATGCCGGTTGAATATCGCGGTTTAATTGATGAGCATCTAGCTGTCAGAACTAAAGCTGGCTTATTTGATGTCAGCCACATGGGTGAAATTATAGTGGACGGGCCGGAAGCTTTGGCCCTTGTTCAGTATCTTACCCCCAACGATGCCAGCAAGCTCTTGCCTGGCCAGATCCAGTATTCTGCCCTGACTACTGATGAGGGAACTTTTGTTGATGATTTGCTGGTTTATTGCCTGTCAGTTCCCGATAAATATTTACTAGTGGTCAATGCGGCTAACACTGATAAGGACTTTGCCTGGGTTAAAGATAAAGCGGCCAGCTTTAAGGTTAAAGCTACCAATGAAAGCGATCGTTATTCCCAGCTAGCCCTCCAGGGGCCGCTGGCCCAGGAAATTCTGCAGCCTCTAACTGATCTTGATTTAAGTCAGATGAAAACTTTTCACTTTGCTTATGGCCAGGTGGCCGGAATTGATTCCCTGGTCTCCCGCACGGGCTATACGGGAGAAGATGGTTTTGAAATATATACTCTGTCAGAAAAGCCTGATGTTATCTGGAAGGCTATTGTAGCCAAAGGGGAGCCTTTGGGACTCCAGCCGATTGGGCTGGGAGCCAGGGATACTTTGAGACTTGAAGCCAAGCTGATGCTTTACGGCAATGACATTAGCGATAAGACCACCGTTCTTGAAGCTGATCTCAAATGGATTGTTAAATTTCAAAAAGGAGATTTTCTGGGCAAGGCGGTTCTGGAAAAACAGCTGGCGGAAGGTCTAAAGAAAAAGCTGGTTGGCTTTGAAGTTGTCGATAGGGGTATCGCTCGTCCCCATTATCCGGTCTATATTGGCGGGCAAAAGGTTTCTGAAGTCTGCTCTGGCAGTTATGGCCCCTATGTCAAAAAAGCTATTGGCCTGGTTTATTTGCCGATAGAATTTACAGCTATTGGAACTGAACTGGAAATCGGTATCCGGGACAAGATGGTTAAGGCCAGAGTCGTTCCCACCCCTTTTTATAAAAGGGAAAAGAAATAGGTTTAATAAAAAACAGATAAAATAGAAAAGGAGGAAATGATGTATCCTGAAAATCTTTACTACAGCCAGGATCATGAATGGCTAAAAATCGAAGGCGAAGAAGCCATCCTGGGGATTACTGATTTTGCTCAGAAACAGCTCGGAGATATAATCTTTGTTGATCTGCCGGCAGTCGGTAAGACGGTCGAAGCTCACCAGGCTATCGCCACTGTCGAATCGGTTAAATCTGTCTCTGATATTTATTCACCCGTGGCAGGCGAAGTCGTTCAGGTTAATCAGGAAGTGGCTCAGACGCCTGAACTTATTAATCGCGATCCGCACGGCCAGGGCTGGATTTTGAGATTGAAAATAAAGGACAAATCAGAGCTTAATAAGCTGATGAAGGCCGGAGATTATGAAAAATTTCTTGAAGGCCTGGAGCATTAAAATTACCAACCCTCAGGCCGGATTAATATTTTTACGGGGGAAAAGATGAGCTATATTCCTATCAGTGACCAGGATCGGAGGGAAATGCTGACCCAGCTTGGCGTTGATTCAGTTGAGAAGCTTTTTCGCTCAATACCGGAGCCAAACCGGCTTAAAAAGCTGCTTAATTTGCCGGCGGCTAAGTCAGAGCAGGAGCTTCTAGCCTACTTTGAAGAGAGCAGCAGGAAAAATACTTATGATCAATATATCTCTTTCCTGGGGGGAGGGGCTTACGATCATTTTATACCTGCTGTCGTTGATTATCTGAGTTCAAGAGGTGAGTTTATCACACCTTATACTCCTTATCAGCCCGAAGTTAGCCAGGGGACCCTTCAGGTCATATTTGAATATCAGACACTTGTCTGCCAGTTGACGGGGCTGGAAATTGCCAATGCCTCTCTTTATGACGGGGCGACGGGTGCAGCCGAGGCCGTGTTAATGGCTCACCGGGTTAAAGAAAAAAATAGATTGCTGGTGGCCTCGTCAGTTAACCCCCAGTACCGCCAGGTAATTTACACTTATAGTAAGAACCTGGGCCTCGAAATTGTTGAACTGCCCTGCGATCAGCAAGGAAGGGTTGAACCAAAGGGGCTGGAGGCGTCCTTAAACCAGGAAACTGCTGTTCTTCTCTGCCAGTCACCTAATTATTTTGGGGTGATAGAGGACATTAAAAGTTTAGCGGAAGCTGTTCACCAGAGAGGAGCCATGCTGGCTGTGGTTATCTCTGAGCCTCTATCATTGGCTTTACTGGAAACACCAGGAAGATTAGGAGCTGATATTGTCACCGGCGAAGGTCAGTCTTTTGGGCTGCCTTTAAGTTATGGGGGACCTTATTTAGGTTTTATGGCCTGTAAAAAAGAATTTGTCCGGCAGTTACCGGGTAGAATTGTCGGTCAAACGGTTGATGTTGATGGGCGCCGCGGCTTTGTTCTGACGCTTTCCACCAGGGAACAGCACATTAGGCGGGAAAAGGCCACCTCCAATATCTGCACCAACCAAGGGCATTGCGCCCTCCGGGCCACTATCTATCTTGAAACTCTTGGCCGGAAAGGCCTGAGAGAACTGGCCTGGCTTAATGCCCAGAAAGCGGCCTATGCTCGTGAGCAACTGACCGCAGTCCCTGGTGTCAAATCTAAGTATAGCGGAGAAGTTTTTAATGAATTTGTTCTGGAGTTTCCTCAGAGCTTTGAAGTTATCAGTCAGAAGCTTAAAGCCAAAGGAATTCTGGGCGGGATCGGATTGAAAGATTTCACTGGCCTCGACAATTGTGCTCTGGTTACGGTGACTGAAAAGCACAGCCGGGAAAAAATTGATGTCTATGCTCAGGCCTTAAAGGAGGTCCTAAAATGATTAATGCCATCCGCGAGCCGCTCATTTTCGAAATAAGTTCACCCGGCAAGACTGCCTTTAAAGTGCCGGCCCTGGATGTCCCTGAGAAGAAGGATCTGCTGGCTGGCGTTCCGCTAAGAACAGATATTGAGAATTTTCCCGAAGTTTCAGAACCGGAGATAGCCCGTCATTTTACCCGTCTGTCTCAGGCTAATTATTGCGTTGATTTAGGGATTTATCCCTTAGGTTCCTGCACGATGAAATACAATCCCAAGATCAATGAAAAGATAGCTTCACTCCCGGGTTTGGCTCAAGCTCATCCGCTGGCCCCGGAAGAACTGGTCCAGGGAAATCTCGAGCTGATGAAAATGCTGGAAAAGCTACTGCTCGAAATTACCGGTATGGAGGCCATTACTCTTCAGCCCGCAGCTGGTGCCCATGGGGAGTTAACCGGCATGATGCTGATTAGAGCCTATCATCAAGCCCAGGGTAATCCGAGAAAATACGTCCTCATTCCAGACTCGGCTCATGGTACCAATCCTTCTTCGGCTCATATCTGCGGCTATACGGTTAAAGAAGTTAAATCCAATGAGCGTGGCACTGTTTCACTGGAAGATCTGGCCAGACTGATGGATGAAGACGTGGCCGCTCTGATGGTGACCAATCCCAACACGCTTGGAGTTTTTGAATCAGATATCTGTCAGATTGCTGATATCGTTCATTCCAGGGGCGGATTTCTTTACATGGATGGAGCCAATTTGAACGCCTTAGCCGGCATCACCAGGCCTGGCGATTTAAAAGTTGATGTGATGCACCTCAATCTGCACAAGACTTTCTCCACTCCTCACGGCGGAGGAGGACCAGGGGCTGGGCCGGTGGCCGTTAAGAAAATTCTGGAGCCATTTCTGCCAGTTCCGGTGATAGAAGAGAAAGTTGGCTTCTATCATCTAAATTACCAGCGGCCGCAAAGCATTGGCCGGGTTAGAAGCTTTTATGGTCAGTTTCTGGTAGCGGTTAAAGCCCTGGCCTATATTTTAAACCTGGGGCCGGCCGGTCTGAAAGAAATGGTGGAAACGGCTGTTCTTAATTCCAATTATCTCCGGAAAAATCTGGAAGGTCTGTATGAATTAAAATATGATACGCCGACGCTTCATGAATGTGTTTTTTCTGATAAATACCAGAAAGACTACGGAGTTACCAACCTTGATATTTCCAAGCGGCTGCTGGATTATGGCCTGCACCCACCGACCATGTCCTTCCCGCTGATCGTTCATGGCGCTTTGATGATTGAACCGACTGAAACCGAGAGCCGCCGGGACCTTGATCTATTTATTGAAGCTATGAAGGCCATCGCCCGGGAAGCTAAGGAAAATCCTGAAGTTCTCAGAACGGCACCCCATATTACCTATGTCCGCCGCTTGGATGAAGTTCAGGCTGCCCGTAATCCGGTTTTAAGGTGGGAGAAATAAATTATAATTTGTCTTAATTGACGACTGATTAGAATTGCAAGCCCCTCTATGGCTGGTAATTGAAGGAAATAAGACGATGAGTATGCAGAGTTTATTCCTCGGATTGTCTGATTTCTGGGCCAAACAAGGCTGTTACCTGGCACCCACTTATGATCTTGAAGTCGGGGCCGGAACCATGACCCCGGATACTTTTTTCCGCGTTCTGGGCCGGAAGCCGTGGCGGGTAGCCTATGTCCAGCCTTCCCGCCGGCCGACCGACGGCCGTTATGGTGAGAATCCACACCGGGTTCAGAAGCACTTTCAATTTCAGGTGATTATAAAGCCTTCACCTCTGAATATCCAGAGAATTTACTTAGACAGTCTGGTCTCCTTAGGGATCAATTTAGCCGAGCATGACCTGAGATTTGATGAGGATGACTGGGAGTCGCCGACCATTGGAGCCTGGGGAGTTGGCTGGCAGGTTATGCTGGACGGTCTGGAAATTACCCAGTTTACCTATTTTCAGCAAGCCGGCGGACTCGAGCTTTTTCCGGTTTCAGTGGAGATTACCTATGGACTGGAAAGGCTGGAAATGTTTCTGGAACAAAAAGATAACATTTATAACTTAAAATGGTCGGATGATGTCACCTATCGCCATCTCCGTTTTAGAGAAGAAAAAGAATTTTCCATTTATAATTTTGAGCAGGCTGATATCAATATGCTTCAGTCTTCTTTCGCTGCGGCTGAAAAAGAAGCTCAACGCCTGATCAGCCAGCAGTTGCTGCTTCCGGCTTATGACTTTTGCTTGAAATGTTCACACTTATTCAATCTGCTCGACGCCAGGAAAGCGATCAGTGTGACGGAAAGAGTCAAGATGATTGGCCAGATCAGAATCCTGGTCAACCAGATCGCCCGCCTCTATGTTGATCAGGAGGGAGAAAACTGATGGAATTCCTGCTGGAGATTATGACTGAGGAATTGCCTTCCAGCCATGTTCGCGGGGCTCTGGTTCAGCTGGAAGAAAGGTTTTCCCAGGAGATGAATGCTGCCGGTCTTAAGCCTGGCAGTTTGAAGATGCTAGGCACCTGCCGACGATTGGTTCTGCTGGCAGATCTCGGGGCAAGTCAGCCAGATCAGGAGGAAATAGTAACCGGCCCGCCCCGTTCAGCCGGTCTGGCCCCGGATGGCAGTTTTACTAAAGCCGCCTCGGGTTTTGCCCGCTCTCACGGTCTGGATGTAGATAACCTGCAACTTATCAAAACAGCCAGAGGGGAGTACCTTGGATTTAAAAGACTAAAAAAAGGAAAATCAACACCGGAAATTTTAATAGAAAAACTGCCAGCCATTATTGCATCCCTCAGCTTTCCGAAGACTATGCGCTGGGCAGATAAATCCTTCCGTTTTTCCCGGCCAGTTAAGAGTCTTCTTTGCCTTTTTAACGGGGAGGTAGTTCCCGTTTCTTTTGAAGGTCTGGTAGCTTCCAATAAGACTTCCGGCCATTTCATACATTCGCCGGAAGTCATAACTGTCAATAATTATCAGGAATATTACCAGGATCTAAAAAATAATTTTGTTCTGGTTGATCCAGCCGAAAGAAAAAGCCGGATTCTCGACCAGTTTGAGGAAAAATTAGCCGGCTTAAAAGCTGAGATTTACCCTGATGAGCGCTTGCTGGAGAGGTTACTCTGGAATATTGAATGTCCACTGGTCATCATGGGCAGTTTTCCTGATTCTTATTTGACTTTACCGCTGGAAGTCCTGTCAACGGCCATGAGGGAAGGGCAAGAGCTTTTTTCTGTCGTCAAAGGCAAAAAACAACTGCCGTGTTTTCTGGGAATTGCTGACGCTCCTTCTGATCCTAAAAATTACATTGTTACCGGTAATGAAAGGGTGCTAAAGGCCAGACTGGAAGATGCCAGATTCTTCTGGGAAAATGATCTAAGGATAGGCCTGCCGGAGCGGGTAAAACAATTGTCGGGTGTGGTTTTTCAGGAAAAACTGGGCAGCTATGCTGATAAAGTTTTGAGATTGCAGGAACTGGTTGCTTATATATCTGAGCGGCTTGGCTTTAGAAATCTGAAAAAAGATCTGATCGAGGCAGCCAGGTTATCTAAAGCTGATCTGCTGACAGAAATGGTGCGGGAGTTTCCCGGGCTGCAGGGTAAAGTGGGTGGATTGTATGCCCAGCGTCAGGGCTGGCCAGAGACTGTCAACCGGGCAATTTACGAACATTATCTGCCCGAGAGCTGGGAAGATCAACTGCCGGATTCAACCGCTGGAGCCATATTATCAATAGCCGACAAGCTGGATACAATGGTGGGAATCTCAGGCACTGGCTGTACCATTAGCGGTTCAAGTGATCCCTACGGGTTAAGAAGAAGCGCCCTGGGTGTAGCCAGAATAATTCTCAATAAAAAGTTTCATCTGTCAATCCGTCGGCTAATAGATAAATCGGTAGCCTTGCTGGCGAAGAAATTGACTCTGCCAGAAGAGCAGGTCAAGATTGCCTGCCTCGGGCTGATGGAAGGACGGCTACGTTTTATTTTCGAAAAAAATGGTTACAGTTATGACCTGATTAATGCCGCCCTGGCTCCAGGCCTTGACTATCTTGATTATGTTGAGGCCAGAATAAAAGCTTTGAGTAGCCTTAAGTCCAGTAAGAATTTCGAACGGTTTATCCTAATGGTGAAAAGGGTCAAGAATATTTTGAAGGATACTCCTAAAGCTAAACTTGATCCTGCCAGGTTAGTTGACAAGGAAGAAAAGGAATTGTACTCAGCTTTAAAGATCATCAAAAAAAATGCTGAGAAGATGATGGCTGAAGGCGATTTCGCTGGCGCCCAGAAAATAATATTCCGTTTGCAACCGCCTTTGAATAATTTTTTTGACCGGGTACTGGTCATGGCTGAAAATAAAAAAATCCGGAATAACCGCCTGGCCTTGCTTGCTCAGGTTCAATCACTAATTGACCAACTGGCTGATTATTCCCAGATTGTTCTTTCCTCAGAGAACAGTTAATTAAGGGCATCTGGTTTTTTCTGTGCTGACAACTCAGGTCTCCGGGGCTTCAATGTCGTATTCATCCTGTGGGCTGCCAAGATCAGCCTCCAGGCTGGCAAATTTTTGTTCAAGAGAAATTATCTTGACCAGATTGCCTGGATAATTCTGAAATTTATTTTCGCCATAAACATTAAACTGGATACCAGTCTCATAGGGATAATTACCACCCATTACTTTAGCTGACCACCTGACCTGTCCCAGCAGGATCAAAGGAGCTCTATCACCTGGTATAGATAACTGGACATATAACTTGCATCCAGGCTTCAATTGTTTATGGCAGGCAAACCTGGCTCCGCCCCGGCTTAAGTCTTGCAGAGGCAGAAATTCCTCAGCAAAAGTTTTTCTGTTAAAAAGCTTCCTTTTTTTCCGGTAAGAAATTGTTGCCCCTGGAATTTTGAATCTCTGACTGATTCTTTTTTCTAAGGGATAAACCTGATCATTGGCCTTATTCACTCTTGCTTCCTCAAATAATACTTATAATTGAAAATGTTAATAATGTCAAAAAATTTAACTTAGAGTCAGATAAAGAAAAATACCTGGCGTCAGTTTAGCTGCTGAGGCGGTTTGAGCTTCTGGCCAGTCCCATCAATAGGAAAGAATCACCGGTTTTTCTGTTTTTAACTGAATGGCAACTTCTGTTCTTACCTCCTGTTGCTCCGGGTTGATAAAGTTAAAGCTTAACTCGGTCTGCCGGTTATAACTGGCAGGAGCTGTCTGGGGCGGTTTTTTCCTCCAGTCTTTGATCGTTTTGATGATAGCTGAAGCGGCTTCAATTACCGGGATGCCCTGCATCTGGTACTGATCCTTTTGAGGGATAAGATAAGGTTTTGTCCCGGGTGGATTAGGTGGAGGAATAGTAATTTTAATGGGAATCTTTTTCTGAAGATATTTGCTGGCTTTATAAATTAGAGTATTGCCAATATAAAGCGCCACCTCTCCTTCTATGTCTTTAGCCAGAGGAGTATTCTGCCTCTGAACAGCCAGATCAGGATGGCCGAGATTTTTATGACGTACGCTGAAATTGAGAAGGACTCTCTTTTTGATAGTCATACTGCTGGTTTTGAGGAAAATATCAAGCTTGAGGGAAAATGGCTCTTCATAAGAAAAAGGGAGGGGGAGCTCGATCAAATGGGAACCTTTTGACCACCACCCTCCGAAGAGAGGCTGGCCTTCAAGCAAGACTTTATAATAAGCTCCAGCGGATAGCTCAAAGCTGAGCCGAAGCATTTCTGGTATGGTGTGAGTTTCAACTGAGACCGGTACCAGAAAATTGAAATTGCTAATTAACGGATATTCTCCCTGCCATTTGCTCCAGAACTCAAGTACTGGATTAAAAAGGCTGAAATCCAGAAATTCAAATACCGGCTGGGCGTGGTTATATTCTTCAAAATAATCTATCAAGGCCTGTTTTTCTTTTTCTATCTGGCCACCTTGGTGGTAGATATAAGGCAGAAGGCCCAGAGCTTCCTGCCGGTCTGGTTCAGGTAGCGAGGGCAGGCTGCTTTCCAGAATTATTCCAGCTTCCTGAAATTTTTTTTCTTTCAGGCACTGGTTAATGTCTGTTTTCCAATCGCCCCTGGCAAGAGAGGTACTGAGCAGGCAGAAAACAGTTAATAAAACAACTATCTTTCCTCTTTTTTTAATCATGATAAGTAAAAATCAAATAGAATTCTAAGCTTTTTCCGGGAAAATCATCAGGCAGAGGAGGAAACGGGGCACAGAGTTTGACGGCTGCTATTGCTGCTTCATCCAGCAATTCGTTTGTGGAGGAAGTGGTAATGTCAAGGAATTGCAGCTCTCCCTGCCGGTCAACTCTGATCATCAGGACAACATTTTTGCCTTTAGGCAGGACAGCTATCTGAGGTAATAGCCATTTGGCCTGAATAAAATTAATTACTTTTTCTGCCCATGGCCTGATATTATAAGCATAACCTCCGCTTGTGCCTGAGCCGGCTGAAACTCGGCCGCCTCCACTGCCTCCCGCCATGCTTCCACCAGGGAGAACTGGCCTTCCGGCTGGAGTAAATCTTAGATTTTTTCCTGGCTGCTCATAAGCCTTTGGCTTTATATATCTGAACAGATCACCTTGAAGGGGAGGAGTAGTTTCTGGTTCACCAGTTTTCTTTTCCCCTTCTGGACTGACCGGCAATTTAAGACTAAAATAGTAATGGTCGAAACTCTTGAATCTGGTTGAAAGATTCAGCCTGATCCCAGACGGCGGACTTATTTCATCTCTTCCAGCCTCAAGATAGGCTCCAAGATTAAATGGAATCGATGGCTGCCCAACTTTTCCAGGTGCCCCTTTTCCTGGGAGAGAAGCTTCGCGGCCAGCAGAGCCAGATTCTTCCCCTTGTCCCTGAGTTTTGCCTTTCCCACCGGGGTGGTCAGAAGGTTGTCCCTGACCGGGCATGGCTGGAAAAAGATTTCCAGCCCCGGGCGGCTGATTTATAATCTCTTCAAAATTTGAAGGCAGGGTGACCTCAGGATAAGGGGCTATGACTACCTCCGTTTCCCGTTCAAAAGGCCATATTTTGATAAAGATTTTGGCTTGCCTTAGATAGAGAACCAGAGCCAGGTGAAGTAGAAAGGCGATAGACAGGCTGATCGCTTTTATTTTTAGATCGGACTCGTCTGCTTTCTTTAGCCAGGCTTTAAACCGGCCGGTTATTTTTAACTTAATTATTTTCATTAAAGGCTACTTGCAGTTAATATCCAACTGTTTATTATATAGAAATTCTTGGGCAGATATAAAGTTGCATTAAAAAATTTATCAGCTCAGACCCGCTCGTTGACCAGAAGGAAAATCAAGCCAAAGGAATTAATAAGAATTAAGAACAGGAAAAGAAGATTCAAACCAAGGAAAGGGATGAACAAAGAAGAAGCCAGAAGAGCTCCCAGAAATGAGCCAAACAGATCGAGTGCATAACCCAGTCCATAACTGGCCTGGCGGCTCAGCAAAAGATTATTACTGGCGGAAAAAATTGCTCCTCCCAGTATACCCATTATTACCAGCAGGAGGTAATAAACAGCTTCAATTTCTGAGGAGATAGCCAGCCGGCCAATTGCCAGAAAGAGAACAAAACCAGCTTGAATAGCAGCCAGCAGTTTCAAGCTTCCCCCGGCTGGAAATTTTCCGGTCAGCTTTGAGCCCAGATAGAGTCCAAACATGAACATGGTGAAGAGAAGTGATATTTTCCCATATATAAATCCGAGCTTGGATTGAAAAGCCAGAATAATACCAATTTCCGTTACCATGGTGGTAAAGCCCATTAACCACAGAGGAAGGAGATAAGCCGTCAATTTATCTTTTTTCCGCAGGGTGGAGATTAACATTACCAGCATAAGAATAATAAGGGGAAAATCAAATAGCCAGAACCTTTTGATTTTTAGCAACTGGCCGAGCACTTTTAGTTCTGGCCCTTTGAATTGCTTGCTCCAGAGGACAGCCGAAAGGAAATAGCTGATTGGATGACAGTCGTCATTGAGACGGGGATGATTAACGGATTGAAGACGGGAGAGTAAATATTGCTTCTTAGCCGGGTTAAGCCGGCTTGACAGTAGTTCAGGCCGGAAAAAGACGGTCTGTAATCCAGCCTGTTGCCAGCGTTCGCTCAAGACATCATAGCCATCTTCAATAGGTGCTTCAGAAGCGAGAAAAATATTGATATCTCCTGGTATGACTGTCACCATGGGGAAAGTGACTTTTAGAGAATGGTAAAGCGTGGCCAGCAGATTAGCCTGCTCGTCGGATATATAATTTTCAGAAGAAGGGATAACGAAGGAGAAAATCCCGTCTGGAGCCAGTTTTTGCTTAATAAGAGAGAAAAATTCAACTGTATAAAACCTATTGATCTGGGCAGAGGACGGCTCAGGCAGATTACTGATGATGACTTCATACTGGCTGCTGGTTTGACGGATGAAGCGGCGTCCATCCTCTATTATGGTTGTTACCCGCGGGTGGTCAAGAACAGAGGCAACTTGAGAAAGATAGCGACGGGCAAGCTTTATTATCGCCGGGTCAAGTTCAACATAATCAATTTCAGTTTCACCATAATTTAGCAACAACTCCAGGCTGCCATTAAGGCCGCCTCCAAAAAGTAAAATTTTTTTCGCCTCAGGCCGCTGCAACAGGGCAAAATAAACGGAATCCTCAGCCAGTTGCCGGTCAGGGTAGTTAAAAGCCAGAAGATTGTTGGTATAAAAAGAAAATTGCTCCTCAGATTTTATGACCTGTAAACGGGAGTAAAGAGAGTCCTTTGAGGCAATGAGCTTAAAAGGCTGCCAGGAGAGCTTCTGCGAGGGGAGATCAAAAAACCAGAGGGCCGTGGCCAGAAGCAAAACCGGCAGAACTGCCACTTTTGCTTTTCGGCTTGGGCTGGTAACCCCTATGGCCATTGAAATTAGTAAAATGATTATTGCCCCCGCTTGCCAGTTGGAAAAGTAAGGAATAAGAAAAAGGTAAACAATAAGTCCCCCGGCTGCTGAGCCAAGTGATTCGAGCTGATAGACGGTCAGCAGGTTGCCTTCCAGCCAGTGGACATTACAGACAAAAAGAGCTCCTAAAGGAAAACTGAGAAAAACAGAAATAAAGAAGGAAATAAAAAAGATAGGTAAAAAACCCGCAGCTTCTGCTGGCAAAAACCCAAAAAATGGGCGGAAGAAACGGAACCAGGCGAGCAGGAGGACAAATAATCCCAGGAGAGAATAATACAGGCACTCCCGGCTAAGTTTAGTTGGAATATTTTTCTTAACCAGCCAGCTACCCAGACTGCTGCCCAGCAGCCAGGAAGCCAGAACCAGCCCATAGATCAGTTCATTGGCGAATAGACAGGCCTCGAATTCACGCAGGACTAATATCTGAAAGGAAATGGCCATAAAGCCAAGAAGAAAAGCATAGGATTTTCTCCTTAGCTCCAGACTCCAGGAATGATCTGATGGCAAAACCGGCATTTATTCCCGCTCATATTTATTTTTTTGATCGTATAGCCATATCTTTCTATCAACATCTGTCCGCAATTAGGGCAGTAGGTATTTTCAGCCGGGTGGCCGGGTACATTGCCTAGATAGACATAGTGCAGGCCTTCTTCCATGGCTAGCTGGCGCAGCTTTTCCAGAGTAGAAACAGGCGTTGGCGGAAGATTTTTAATTAGATACATCGGCTGAAAGCGGGTAAAATGAAGGGGATACTCAGGGCCAATCTCTGCTTTTAACCAGCGGGCCATTTGCCTGATTTCCTCCGGCCGATCATTAAGCGTTGGAATAACCAGATAAACTATTTCCAGCCAGACTTTTGACCTGGCAATTTGCTTGATCGACTCCAGGACGGGTTTCAGCTCTCCATGGACATAGTTGGTATAAAAATCCTGATTAAAAGCTTTTAAATCGATTTTTATGGTCTCAACCACTTTAATCAGCTCGGTCAGAGGCTCAGGGTTAATAAAGCCATTACTAATCACAGCATTACGCAGTCTTTTTCTTCTGGCCTCCAGGCTGGTATCATACATAAATTCATAAAAGATAACAGGTTCAGAGTAAGTATAGGAAACAATAGGACAATTATATTTCGCAGCGGCTTCGGCCACTGAATCTGGTGGCAGATACCGGCTTTTAACCTGTTCCGGCCTCATTTGAGAGATTTCCCAGTTCTGGCAAAATTTACAGGCTACGTTACATCCGGCTGTAGCGATAGAAAAAGCAGTAGACCCTGGCAGAAAGTGAAAAAGGGGTTTTTTCTCGATTGGATCGAGATTGTAACTGGCTACCTGCCCATAAACCAGAGTATAGTATTTGCCGTCCCGATTTTCCCGGACGCCGCAGAAGCCTCGTTCTTTATCTCCCAGACGGCAAAAACGCGGACAGAGCCGGCATTTAATCTCTCGGTCAGGCAATTTATCATAGTATCTAGCTTCTACCCGGGAAAGCCCGGAAGCCGCGGGCCTGGCGGCTGCTGCCTGAAGCGGCAGAACTCCCTTTAAATGGTTTGAGGCCAGCAGCCAGCTACTGCCAGCCACGGCACTCTTAATAAATTTACGGCGGTCCATTTTCTTCTCTATTATTTATTATACCTCTTCTTCAATTATCTCAATATTTTCCAGCCGGGCCTGGCCAAGATCCAAATTTTCAGCTGTCTTCAGGTAAGCTGGCTCACGGTTCTCCTCCTCTAAAGAAGGCAGACCTTTTTTAGCCCGCAGGCCTTCTATAATTTTCCAGCCAACAGTATCAACGGCCACCGGGTCAAAGCCAAAAATCATCTGGTTACATTTTTCATTCCATTGGGGATGGTAAGATGGCCCCCGGTGGTATTGAACACGAAGAGCATCCAGAATTGTCAGGCGGTGCTTTTTTCTGATTAAATCCATCTCAAACAGGTCAGCTACATAGGGATTGCAATTGGTCTCATGATATTTGTTGGGATTGTGGATCACTCCGAAATAGTTTTTCATCCCGCCTGTTATCCCGGCTAATCCATGATCCTTTAATAAAGCCAGGCTGATGGAAGCCTCAACCAGTTCAGTCTGAATTTTTGAAAAAAGGCTGGCTACACTTCGGTTAATCACCGGTTCTGAAGCATAGCCGAACCCCCGGCTATCAGTGCCAAATATTCTAAGGCTGCCGGCCGAAGTGGAAAGTTTATAACCGGCGTCTTTAAGCTCTTCGTTAGTGCGGTCCCAGATGGTGATTTTATCTTCGTGGCCAAAAGTTTTAGCCAGCCAGAGACCAAGGGTCACGGCTGTCTCCGGGTAAGTGCTGATGGCTCTCCGGCCAATGGTATTAATTTTTATACCAATATTATCCTGGCTGGTAAATATCTGAGACAGGCCGTCTTCTGGCCGGCTGCTGCCGGTTAAAATTTCTACTCCTTTTCTAAAGATTCGCAGGACCGAGGCCGGGTCAGGCAAGCCATTAGCTGCCAGGGCAGTTTTTGATTTTATGATGACCACTCTGGTGTTATTCATCATGAATTCAAAATTATAATTACCCTTTTGGGCCAGGTTGTCAATGCCGGCAGCCAATGAACAGTTGCTTTCTAGAAACAAAAGAGATATATTTTTTAAAAGCGGAGGATGAGATGAACAGATCGGCTGTCTGTGGTTTTTTATATATTTTTATCTTTTGCCAGTCTATTATCGGGCTGGCTCTTATTGGCCAGGGATCGGCCCAATCGACCACCCGCAGCCAGGCTGAAGATTTACAATTTTTACTCCCGGCAATCCAGGGCTGGAAACTGGCTGAGACTCCTCAGCTTTATAGTCCTGAAAACCTTTATGAATATATTGATGGGGCGGCTGAAGCCTATCTGGGTTATGATTTTCAGCAATTACTGGTTTCGACTTTTCAAAAGGAAGGAACGGAGAGTTCGCTTACACTTGAAATTTACGATATGGGTTCACCACTTGAAGCCTTCGGTATTTTTAGTTCAGAACGCTATCCGGAAATTCCTGAAATTTCTCTGGGGCTGGCCGGTTATCTCGAGGGTGAAGTCCTGAATTTCATTTCTGGCCAGTATTATGTTAAGTTATTATGCTATAACGGAGAAGCAGGAACGGCTGATTATCTCCAAGAATTTGGGCAGGCAGTTGACAGGAAAATAAAGAACAAAGGCTCATGGCCTGCTTTATTTAAGGCCTTTCCCGCTGCTAATCTGGTTAAAAATTCTGAAAAATATATTAAGAGAAACTTCATGGGTTTTAATTTTTTAAGCCATGGCTATGCCGTCAGTTACCGGACAGAGGCGGGTGAATATGATGCATTTATTATCGAAGCAGGGACAGCAGGTGAAGCCCGGACGTTACTCCAGAAATTACTGGAATTTTATGCAAACGAAAAGGTCCCCTTTGCGCCAGAAGATAATAGATATCGCCAGATAAATAAATATGGTCAGGAAATTTTGATCAGCCAGGTCAAAAATTACCTCTTTGGACTCAGCCGGCTGCCGGCCGGTCTGGCTGATCAGGCTCTGCCTACTTTTAACCAACTAAAATTAAACTTAGAAACAGCCAGGTAACAGAACAGATGGAAAGGTCTCTATGTCTGAAGACAAAATAACCGAATCAAAGCTAACCAGGATTTGCCTGATAATTTTAACTCTTTTTGTCCTGGGGATTTTTTTTAAGCTGACCAGAGCAGTCCTTATTCCTTTTTTCCTATCTCTGTTTATCTCCTATGCCATTTCCCCTTTGCTGGACTGGCTGGTCGGGCTAAAAGTTCCTAAAAGCCTGGCCATTACTCTGATTGTCATCGTTACTTTTGGCCTTCTTTATCTTATTGGACTTATCCTTTACAGCAGCGGGAAACATTTTATTGCTTCTTTGCCTGAGTATAGCCAGAAAGTAGCAGCTCTCCTGAATGAAATAAACAGCAGTCTGAAGCACCTGCCTTTTAAAGTTGATGTGCCGGCCATAATTGGTCAAATCAATCTGGAAAGGGTGACCAGCGTTTTTCTTGGAACACTTGGCTCTTTTTTCAGTTTTATGGGTAATTTGATTTTAATTTTTGTCTTTATTATTTTTATCCTAGCTGGCCGGGACAAACTGGCTGATAAAGTGGCCAGGGCTTTTGCTCCGGAGCGAGCCAGTTATCTCAGCCGGGTACTTTTAAGTCTTAATCGCCAGATTCAAAAGTATCTGGCCATTAAAACTCTTTTAAGCATGATTAATGGCCTGCTGGTCTGCCTGATTCTGATTATTTTCAGAGTGGATTTTGCTCTCTTGCTTGGCTTTATTACTTTCGTCTTAAATTTTATCCCTTCTTTCGGTTCAATTATTGCCACCATTATTCCTACGCTGATTGCTTTTTTCCAGTTTGGCAACTCATTAACTCCTATCTGGGTACTGTTAGCCATTGCCGTGACTGATTCTATCCTGGGAAATTTTGTTGATCCAAAATTAATGGGTGAGAGTTTAGATCTCAGTCCCCTGCTTGTTCTCTTTACACTGATTTTCTGGGGCTGGCTGTGGGGTATCGCCGGCATGGTTTTGTCTGTGCCTCTTCTGGCTGTTTTGAAGATTGTCCTGGAAAATATCCCGTCAACTAGGCCGCTGGCCGTTTTAATGAGCAAATAGCCCGGGCTGGTTTTTGATCAATTGATTAATCTTTCTTGCCAGGCGGCTGTTATTTTTTTAAGATCAGACCATTTTCGTCCTGGCCAATAATAAAGGCTTCATCCAGAAGAGTTTGAAATTTGTTTTTAAATAATTTTTTTAAGGCTTTCTGAGCTGCTTTCTGTTCGGCGCTTTTTTTTGATAGGCCTTTGGCCCGGGCGAGAATCTTATGACTGGAGCTGACTTCAATGGTAAAAACTTTTTCATGCTCGGGGCCTGACTCAGTAACTGTCCGGTAAACAGGCGGCGGAAGTTGATGCTGATAGAAGTATTCTTGGAGGGCTGATTTAAAATTATTGATCTGAAAATTTGTCCGTGGAAGGTTCTTAAAATATTTTTTGATCAAAGAAGATAAGACCAGGCTGGCTGTTCCATAGTCACTATCAAGATAGATGGCCCCCATCAGTGCCTCGAAAGTTCCAGCCAGAATGCTCTTTTTGCTCCTGCCGCCATTTTTTTCTTCGCCCTTGCCGAGCTTAATCAATTGGTCAAGCCGGAGTTTCCTGGCCAGCACAGCCAGGGAATTAGTTGAGGCGAGAATTGATTTGAGCTTTGATAGTTGCCCTTCACTCCGGCCTGGATAATTGGTAAATAAAAAATCTGCCAGGACAAGTCCGACGACTGAATCACCTAGAAACTCCAGTATTTCATTGTCTTTAGGCCCCTGGTCTGAGTGTTCATAGGCATAAGAACTGTGAATCAGGGCTTGCTCCAGCCAGGGTTGCTTTTTGAATTTATATCCCAGTTTTTTTTCAAGGTCGGCTAGGGTCATCTCAGTCATTCAGATAAAAGCTGGCCGGAATAATATTTATTCTGGTAAACGGGACGACCGGAGGCGATGGTCATAACTATTGAGCCCGTAAAAATCGAACCAAGAAAAGGAGTATTGCAGCTTTTTGAAGCCATAGTTTCTCTGGTTATAGCTGTTTTCCCCTTCAAATCGATGATAGTCAGGTCAGCAAGTTCGCCTTCTTTTATCCGTCCACCAGTCTTAAGCCTCAAGAGGCTAGCTGGCCGGCAGGTCAGGGCTTCAATCAAACGGGCCAGCGGGAAAGCTTGTTTTCTGACGAGTAAGTCGAGCAAAGAGGGGACAGCTGTTTCCAGGCCATTTATACCAAAAGGTGCTTTCTCCAGCCCGGCCTTCTTTTCTTCTTCGGTGTGAGGAGCGTGATCGGTTGCTATTATATCAATCAGGCCGTCTCTGAGGGCCTGACGCAATGATTGGACATCCTCTTCCGTTCGCAGGGGAGGATTAACTTTGCTGTTCGGGTTGCCAGTCAGAAGGATATCTTCAGTTATCAGGAGGTGATGAGGGGTTACTTCCGCCGTCACCGGGAGCCCCTTGGCCCGGGCCCAGCGAAGGAGGTCAACTGAACCTCTGGTACTCAGGTGAGCGAGGTGAACAGGTACCCTTAAATATTTGGCCAGGATAATATCTCTGGCCACCATTATTTCTTCAGCCGCAGACGGTATGCCGGTTAGCTTCAGGAGCTTTGATATGCGGCCTTCATTAACTACGCCATTTTGAGTCAGGCTCTTTTCCTCGCAGTGGTCAATGATGGGCAAATCCAGAGTAGCAGCCATTTCCATGGCTTTTCTCATCAGGGCAGAATTGCCAACTGGCTGGCCATCATCAGAGAAGCCAGCCGCTCCGGCCGAGGCCAGTTCAGCCATTGCAGTTAATTCCTGGCCTTTTTCTTGCCTGGAAATAGCGGCTAAGGGCAAAACTCTGATGGCCGAATGTTTTCTTGCCTTATCAATGATTTCTCTTGTTATGTCTGGCTGATCATTAACCGGTTTAGTATTTGGCATACAGCAAACAGTCGTAAATCCCCCGCGGGCTGCTGCCTGGCTACCGCTTTCTATGGTTTCTTTATGTTCGTCTCCAGGTTCCCTCAAGTGAGTATGGAGGTCTATGAATCCTGGCGTGATCAAAAGGCCGTCAGCCTTTATTATCCGGTCAGCCTCACTTTCAATTTCAGGCTTAATTCCGGCAATCCGGCCATCTACCAGCATTAAATCAAACTGACCTTCAATCTTTTCCCCGGGATCAAGAAGACCAGCCCTTTTTATCAGCACCTTCAAATCAGGTTCTCCCTTAACCTGTTTAACATCTTTAGTTTATTTTTGTTTTAAAGCTGCTTTCGGTTCAGTAATTAAAACCTCATCTATTTTATCAATTTCTTTCAGATGAACTTTAACTCTTTCCCGCCTGGAAGTGGGCAAAAGCTTGCCAGTATAATCCGGCCTGATAGGTAATTCTCTATGTCCGCGATCAATAAAGACAGCCAGTTGAATTGTGCGCGGTCGGCCGAGATCAAAAATGGCTTCCATGGCTGCCCGGCTCGTTCGCCCGGTAAAAATGACATCATCTACCAGCACGATATCTTTACCATCAAGCTTGAAATTTATTTTAGTTTTTCCAGTCTGTTGCTTTTTTAATTTGGAGTTAAGATCATCCCGGTAAGGAGTAATATCCAGAGCACAGACGGGAATATCCAGGCCTTCGTTTTGCTTCAAAATCTCAGCCAGCCGCCGCCCTAAATAAAATCCTCTGGTTTTAACACCTATAATCACCAGATTTTTCAGCTCCCGGTTTCTCTCAGCTATCTCTGTGGCCATGCGAAGCAGAGTCCGGCGCATCTTGCCATTATCCATTATTCTGGCCTTGATCTTGCTATCCATTATTTCCTCTTTCCCAAAAATTCAAAAAACATCTTCGGCTAAAAATAGCTAAATGTCAAGCCGGATGGATTTAATTAACGACTTAGCGGTAGTGCTCTTAAAATATTTTCTGGCTAGAAGGACATCCCTGGCTATAGCTTCTTGCAGTGCTTCAAGCGAGCTAAATTTTTTTTCTGTTCGTAGCTTTTTTAAGAGAAAGAGAGAAACCTTCTGGCGGTAAAACGGGCGGCTAAGGTCAAGCAGATGGGTTTCCACCTGGATTATTTTCCCCCCCAGAGTCGGCCTTGTCCCGATATTAGAAACCGACTGGTAGATTTCATCCTTGATCTTGGTCAGGCAAATAAATACGCCTGAAGGCAGGAGATCATTCCTGCTGTCGAGATTGATAGTTGGGTAACCCAGTTGGCGTCCAAGCTTATGGCCAGCAACTATCCGGCCGCTGATTTCATAAGGATGACCCAGCAGGCGGCTGGCTTCTTCTACCTGCCCGCTTTTGAGAAACTGTCTGATCAGGCTCGAACTGATAAGATGGCCCTGCCTGACTGCCGGCTTTAAGGTTATGACTTTGAAGTCGAGATGACGACCAAATTTTTCTAAATCATCTGTGCCCCACTGACGGTGGTGGCCGAACCTGAAATTACGACCGATGACAACTTCCTTTACCTTGAGAGCCTGTTTAATTATCTGACGGGCAAAGGTTTCTCCACTCAAGCCGGACAGCTGTTGGTCGAGATCGAGCAAGAGGCAAAAATCAAGGCCTGCCTGTTCAAAAGCCTTAAGTCTTTGTTCCAGTGTCTGAATCATTTGGAGAGGCCGGTGGTTTAAAACTTTATCGGGGTGAGGATAAAAGGAAAGAACTCCAGCCGCCGCTCCGTTTGACCTGGCTTCAGCTAAAACCTTTCTAATAATCTTTTGGTGGCCCAGATGAAAACCATCAAATATGCCTATGGCCAGGATGGAACCGGCAGCCTGAAGCCTGGCTCCCGCAGACAAATGCCGGAAAACTCTCATGTGATCAGAGCTTTATGGCCTCGGTCTTATTTAAGTAATGCATCTTGAGTTGTGATAGCACAGCTTCAAGAAAATTTTCTTCCTCAGGCATCAGGTTGCCTTTAGTGCGGTCTTTGAGCAAATCAAGCAGGTCAATCAGACGGCGGGCATATTCCAAATTTACTTCCAGCTGGCTGTTTTTCAGTTCTTCCAGCAGTCCGAGTTTCATCAGAGCCTGGGTATAGAAAGGAAAGACTAGAGAACTGAAATCAACAGGCGGCATAAATTCAGCTTTTTCTTCGCCCCTAGCTTCATCATTTGATTTGTCGCTCATTATCCTTCCCCCAGATAATTTATGAATTAATTAGTTGAAAAACTTTCTTCTTTAGAGTAACTTACCAGCCTAAATAATAGCGATAATTGGCTGAAAATTCAAGAGAGGTACCGACATGAAGACTAACCGGGAAGCTGCCAGGCAATTTGAACAATTGCTGGAGATCATGGCTCGCTTGAGATCGCCTGCCGGCTGTCCCTGGGACAGGTCGAGAACTAAAAGTGATATCATTAATTATTTTCTTGAAGAAACTTATGAGGCAGTGGAAGCCCTGAGATCAAAAAAGGCCCAGGCCGCCAGTGAAGAGCTGGGTGATGTCCTGATGGAAATAGTTTTTCTGTCATTATTTTATAAAGAAGCCGGGCAATTTTCGATGGGGGAAGTTATTGAAGGTATCAACCGGAAAATGCTGGCCCGCCATCCGCATGTTTTTGGGCCATTAAAAAAAACCAGCCAGGCAGAAATAATGGCTGATTGGCAGAGCCATAAATTGAAAGAAAAAAAACGAGAGTCGGTCTTAGAAGGATTGCCGGCCAGTGCTCCTGCTTTATTTTTGGCCTTTCTCCTTGGCCAGAGGGCAGCCGCTCATGGTTTCGACTGGCCGGAAGCTGGACAGGCTCTGAAGAAAGCGGAAGAAGAGCTGGCTGAACTGCACCAGGCTCTTCATTCTGGAAAGAAAACAGAAATAGCTGAAGAGCTGGGTGATTTGCTTTTTTGCCTTAGCCAGGTGGCCCGCCTGCTCGGTTATAATCCAGAAATAGTGCTTCATGAAGCCAATAATAAATTTAAGGCCAGGTTCGGCCAGATGGAAAAGGAAATTAAAAAGAGGGGGAAAGACCTGGCAGGTTGTTCACCCGACGAGCTGGATCAGACCTAGGAGAGAGTAAAGAGACAAGAGAATCGCACCGGGTCAAAAAAGTCAGCAAAAAATAAGAAAAGGCTTTAAATCAGTTTTAAAAGTTAGATCAAGCAGGCCCGGTGGTGGCCAGTCTATTTTTCTTTCTTAAGGTCAAGCTGGCTTTAATAAAATCGTCGAGATCCCCGTCTAAAATGCGCTCAACATCACCGGTTTCAACCCGTGTTCTTAAATCTTTGATCATTTTATAAGGATGGAGGACATAAGAACGAATCTGACTACCCCAGGCGATATCGGATTTAGTATCTTCTAATTTTTCAATTTTTTCCTGCTTTTTTTGCTTTTCAATTTCATACAAACGGGCTTTGAGTAACTTCATAGCTGTTGCTTTGTTCTGGTGCTGTGATCTTTCATTCTGACATTGAACGACAATACCGGTTGGCAGATGAGTGATTCTGACAGCTGAATCTGTCCGGTTGACGTGCTGGCCTCCCTTGCCGGATGAGCGGTAGGTATCAATTTTTAGATCATCAGGATCAATTTCAACTTCAATATCATCATCAATTTCCGGGTAGACAAAGACAGCCGCAAAAGAAGTGTGGCGTCTTTTATTAGCATCAAAAGGAGAGATCCTGACCAGGCGATGAACTCCTGATTCCTGACTTAATAATCCATAAGCGAATTCGCCTTCGATCCGGATAGTGGCGCTTTTCAGTCCGGCTTCTTCCCCAGGCTGATAATCTATCACCTCGGTTTTAAAACCCTTTCTTTCGGCATAGCGAAGATACAGGCGGAAGAGCATCTGGGCCCAATCCTGAGATTCAGTTCCGCCGGCTCCCGGATGGATGGTTAGAATAGCATGGCGAGCATCATCAGGATCAAAAAAGAGGGTTCTCAACTGAGCGGCCTGCAGTTCCTGTTCATAAAGATTTAAGGATTCATTCAACTCGTTTAACAGTTCGTCACTCTCTTCAGCCAGTTCGAGCAGAACTTCTATTTCTTCTTTTTTCCCCTGGAGTTTTTTGTAAAAATTAATCTCTTTTTCCACTAGTTTTTTTTGCTGCTGGTAGGCCTGAAATTTTTTCTGATCCGACCAAGTAGCCGGCTGAGATAGCTCAAAAGTTATCCGCTCCAGCTCCGCCTGTTTATTGTCCAGGTCAAAGAAAACCTCGAATTTCTTCAAGTTGCTTGAAAAGATTTGCTGCTTTCTCTTTTTTTTCTGATAGCAGTTCAATCAGGTTAGCTTCAGCCACTTTTATTTCTCCTGTTTAGACTCAAGATAAGGAAAGTAGTATAAATTGTCAAGCTGCCTGCCTTTTTCTGTCCAGTTACCAGAAAAATTATGGCCGGCTGGTGTCTGCTGATAATTTATTGTTGAACAACAAAATAGCCAGGATTCTTGACACTTTTTTTTGCTAATTCATTAACAATTCTCCGGGCTTCTTCCCTTGTCTGATAGCCACCCAGCCAGACCCGGTAAACTGTCTTTTTATCCGCAGGATAGGGATCTTTGATGACCGTCCTGTAACCCTGCTTTTTGAATCTATCAGCTGCTAATCTGGCACTCGACAGGTCATTAAAAGCTCCAACCTGGACGAAATAGTTTCCCCCGGCTGTTTCTGAAGAGCGGCGGGCAGCTTCAGTTTTATTTCCGGAGGATCCCACCGCCGGCTGGACAGTAGTCTCGGTTGCTGTTTCAGCAGGCTTAGTTTCTAAAGCTGTTTGATGGTCAGAAGAAACCGTTTGAGAACTTAATTCAGTCTGATCTGAAGTCTGGGTCTGGCCAGTCTGAGCAGCCTGTTCATCTGGAATAACTGGCTTATCCTGGCTGACCTTTTCTTCTGTTTTAGGCACAATGAAGCTTTTGGCCAGAAGGTCGGTCTGCTTTTTACCCACTTGAACACCCATGAAGAAGATGACTGTCCCGAGAATAATTATACCCAGGATGATGAAAATCAGAGCAGCCGTCGAGACCTGAACTTCCCGATATTCTTTCATCGTGGTTATTTTTTATTCCGGTGTTGATCAAAGGCTCTGAGAATTTCCATCGGCAGGGGAAAGACAATAGTTGAATTCTTCTCAGAAGCGATTTCCGTCAGAGTACCCAGAAAACGAAGCATAATCGTCTGAGGATTCTCGGAAATAATGTCAGCCGCCCTGGCCAGCTTCTCTGCGGATTGATATTCACCTTCAGCATGGATGACTTTAGCTCTTCTCTCCCTTTCGGCTTCAGCCTGGCGGGCAATGGCCCGGATCATATTTTCCGGCAGATCGATGTGCTTGATCTCAACCAGATCGACCTTGATGCCCCAGGGATCAGTATGCCTATCTATAATTTCTTGCAACTGATTGTTCAATTTTTCTCTTTCCGAAAGTAATTCATCAAGCTCGACCTGACCAAGAACACTACGGAGAGTCGTCTGTGAGAGCTGGGAGGTGGCATAAAGATAGTCCTGAACCTCCAGCACAGCTTTCAAGGGTTGCATCACCCGGAAATAAAGGACAGCGTTGACCTTGACTGAGACATTATCCTTGGTAATAACATCCTGGGGCGGTATATCCATGACGATTAGACGTAAGCTGACTCGAACCATACGGTCAATAGGAGAGAAGACAAAAATCAGTCCTGGACCCTTTGGCTTATGCAGTACCCGTCCCAGGCGAAAAATTACGCCACGCTCATACTCTTTTAAAACTTTGATGCAGTTTAATAAATAGAGCACCACAATGGCTACGACGATTATCGTGAAGGTAGTCATTGAAACCTCCTTTTGACAGGCAAAACCTGTCGCCCTAAAACTTTTTTACTTTTAAAGTCAGATGGTCTTGTACCTCTGCCACCTGGACTTTATCTCCTTTTTCAATCCTATCGTCAGACACAGCCCGCCAGATTTCACCATGAACAAAAACTTTTCCATCCGGAGAAATAGAGCTCAGGGCCTGGCCAATTTCTCCAACCATACCCTCTTTTCCTGTCAGACTCTTTCTGGTGTGAGCTTTAATAACCAGATAAACCAGCATAACAAATATCAAAGAAATGCCAAGAACAACAGGAATTATAAATTTAAGGCTGGGACGAAGTTCAGGAATAGGCGCCTTAATTAAAATCACGGATCCCAGAAATAATGATATGACTCCACCCACGGCTAAAGCTCCATAACTGGTGACTTTGATTTCCAGAATAAAAAAGATGGTTCCTAGAATTATGAGCAGCAAGCCAACATAATTGACTGGCAAAATTTGAAAGGAGAGAAGTGCGAGCAAGAGGCTGATGCCGCCAATAACACCAGGGAAAATGGCCCCCGGATTGGCAAATTCAAAGTAGAGGCCAAGCAGGCCAAGCATTAATAGAATATAGGCGAGGTTTGGATTGGCAATAGCCATCAAAAATTTCTGTCTGAAAGTCAGTGGCAATTCAGCGATTGGCTGATTTTTTAAGTTAAGTACATGCACCTGGCCATTAAAACGTTTAATTTCTTTGCCATCCAGAGCCTCAACCAGTTCCTGTTCAGAATTGGCTACCAGATCAATCAGTTTGCCTTTCAAGGCTTCCTGTTCAGTATAGCTCAGGCTTTTCCTGACAGCATCTTCCGCCATCTGAATATTGCGCCCTCTTTTTTCAGATAAAGACCTTATATAGGCCGCAGCATCATGGGTAACTTTTTCTTCCATGGTCTTATCCTGCCCCTGACCTGAAGTGCCAATACTGACAGGATGGGCGGAACCGGTAGAAGTGCCCGGAGCCATGGCAAAAATGTCGCAGGCAACTGAAATGAATAAGCCGGCTGATGCTGCCCGGGCACCAGAAGGACTAACATAAGCGACAATTGGAACTGGCGAGCTGATAATGGCTTCAATCATCTCTCGCATGGAAGAATCAAGTCCGCCAGGAGTATCCAGCTTGATGATAAGCAATTCAGCTTTTTCCTGTTTAGCTTTTTCGATTGATTTAAGCAAAAGCTCGGCTGTAATCGGATGAATGGGTTCTTTAATGGTCACAGTCAAAATTCTGGCCTGAAGGCAAACTGAGCAGCTTAAAAGGGCTAAAATAAAAGTAAAAATAAATGGATAAATTAACTTCTTCACAACGAAACAATTATATGAACTAATATTTACTTAGTCAATTGATTATTCTGCTGTGGCTTACTTGACAATTTGATTATTATAAACTAATTTTAGTTTATTATTTTTCTATCCAGAAAAAGCAGGAGCTTACTGATGATAAAGAACGATATAGCTAATAGACTCGAACGGAAAGGGAATCTAAGCAGGACAAAAGCTGTTTATATTGTCGATACTGTTCTCGATTCGATTAAGGAGGCTTTGCTCAGGGGGGGGAAAGTTGAGATCAGAGGCTTCGGCAGCTTTCGGGTTGTACCCAAGAAATCTGGTTATGGCCGGGATATCCGCCGGAATCGACAGATGGCTATTGCTGGAGGGAAAAGAGTTAAATTCCGCCCCGGTCAGGATTTCAAAAGACAATTAAAAAAACAGGCTGGAAAATAACATTTTTACAATGGAACGGCGCGGGGCCGAAAGGTTTAATCGGTATCTTTGATCAGCTTTTCGATTTTTTTTAATTGAGCATCCTGATAAAGGCGAAGATAGAGTGCTTCTGTCTGTTCAACTGTTTCAGCCAGTTGTCCGGAGGTGTCTATTAGATAATCAGCCAGCGGGATTTTCTGTTCGTCCGGCCACTGGCTTTTAATTTTACGCCAGGCCTCCTCCGGTGAGAGGCCTTGGCGCTGAATTAGCCTTTCTGCCTGGATTTCAGGCCGGCAAAAAGTCAGGACGAGCCTGTCGTAAAAGGATTGATAACCAGCTTCCAGGATGAGAGCGGCTTCGGTAACATATATTTCATAACCGCCAGTTCTTTCCAGGCTGTCCACGGTTTGCTTGACTTTATTTAAAATCAAAGGATGAGTTAAATCATTCAGGAAGGTTCTCTCTTCTTCTTGCCTGAAAACAATTTCTGCTAACTGCTGCCGGTTTATTGACCGGTTGCTGGCCAGAAGTTTTTCACCAAAATGATTGATCAAAGCCTGATAAATTTCTCCGCCGGGTAACATTAATTGATGAGCAATGAGGTCGGCATTTTCAACATAACAACCCTTCTGACGAAGGAGTTCGGCTACAATGGATTTGCCGGTGGCAATTCCCCCGGTTAGTCCAACAGTCAGCATTATTAAGCAGGCAGACTGACCTGGCTCTCAGTCTTCAACCTGAAAGCGAAAATCTCTTTTGAATCTGACGGCAACACCCTGTTTTCTGCCTTTTTCCTCCTTTTTTTCCAGCCTGACGGTCACTCCATCGAGGCAAAGCTTAACTTTTCTCCCCTCGGTAAACCCGGGAGGTAGCTCAATGGTCAGATTGACTTTAGAGCCAACGACCAGGTTTGAATCAAGAGAAAAATAAGCTCCGGTTGATGAAATATTTTCCAGAATGGTTTTTTCAGCAAATTTCTTACCAGCAGGTAGCAGGCCTTCAATTTCGGCCGGTAAGGGTAGTTCGAACCGCCACTCCTGCCGGCGATTGACATCGACCGCTGGTTTGGTCACAGATTTAGCTTTTCTTGGTTTCTTCTTACTATTGGTTTTTTCAGTCATAATTCCCCCCGCTTCTAAGGCTAAAATAAGGCCGAATTGATGGCATAGAGAGCCAGTTGCAGCCGGCTATGAGTGTCCAGTTTAGAATAGATACTCTTAATGTGCGACCGAACCGTATTCTTGCTGATGAATAGAATCTTAGCTATTTCTTCATTGCTCTTTCCTTGACCGATGAGGCGTAATACTTGAAATTCAGTTGAAGTTAGCTGGTCCAGGGTCTTTTCCTTCATATCCCGTCCAACTACAGATATAATCCTGTCCATAATACTTGACATCTTATCTCTTGGCAGCCAGATTTCTCCCCGGTGCACTACCCGGATGGCTTCAGACAGTTGGCCTGGTGAATCATTGAGATCAAAATAGCCCCGGGCCCCGGCGTTAATCAGATTGATGATCTCTTCTTGAGAAGGAATGTTGCCAAGGAGAAGAAGCTGAGTCTTGATCTGAGCCTTTATTGATTCTCTTATGGCTTTGCAAATTTCTTTAAGGTGGGGGAGAGGCTCCAGATGAGCGAAAAGAATAACCTGAGGTTGAAGCTGTTTAACCGATTCCATTAAGTTTTCAATAGTTCCTTTTTCTACTGCTATTATTTCTATTGACCGGTCAGATTCAAACACTTTAAGAATACCGGTCAGAATCAGATCAGACGGACAATAAATCAAAACGCTATTTTTTTCTAGCTTGACCGTTGATGTCTGACTTTCTTTTTTTGGCTGTTTCTTTTTAGGCATGCCCTTCTACCCCTCACAAAGTTAATTATTCCATTAAAATAAATATAATAATATTAGCGGCCAGGTGTCAAGTTTAAAACCTTATTGAGGTTAATAGCAGATTAGTAGATGATATTCAGGGTGGATGAAAGGGGAGCTAGATTTGGTCCCGAGGTAGTAATCTGCCAGCTGTGTGGACAGGAGTAGAGGAGAGCGACTTCTGTGTCGACCATTTTCTGGTTAAACTATAATCAGCTCGATTAATTCCGGGCAGGAAGTTTTACCACTCAAGCCAAATTGGATGACCGGCTTAAACTGGTAACAGTTAAACTCATTTTCTGTCTATCAACTTTAACCGGGGCAAGCGGGTCTTCCAGTTTGAGTTTTAATTGATTAGTCAAAAGAGGCAAAGCTACACTTTTTTTACCTTTTCAACAGATAACTTGCAGCTGCGGTGCTCATTGGGGAAAAATCATTATTGCCGTAATAGCTCTCACGCCAGTTTTTCGTGGAAAGTGGAGATGAGGAAACTTTTCTTCCTTGAACCGAAGGCCAAAGCCGGAAGGGAGAGGCTGTGCAAACACTCTCCCCTCCAGTCTCTGGTTGCGTCTTGGATGGAGGATTTATTTTCTCAATTTTAGCTTACCAACCTTTCCTTTCATATCATAATGAACTCAATATCGTCCTGGCCAGGGCATTATATAATTGCTGCTCAATAGGATGATGGAAAATGACAACTTTTTTCTCGCTTCTCAATGCCATGTTATGCTGCCCTTTCTTCTCATCGCCTTTATCTCATCTAATAAGACGTTACCAGGTGAAGATTTTTCTCACCTGACAGCGCAGTCCTTTTAACTTTCTTCGGCTCCAATGAAATATCTCGATTCAAGTTTTAGCCTGACTCTATTACCCGGGAGGCCAGATAGAACTGATTGAATGGCCTGTAAGACTGTTCCTTTTAGGACAAGATTTAGGGGCTCTCCGTTAGAGAGCTTTGGAGGAAGGGGAATGACCAGTTTGAGAGTAGCTTGATGGTCCACTTTTGCCTTAAGAAAAAAGACAGCTTCTTCACTGCTGATAGAAGCCAACTGTGATTCCTCGGTGAATTCATGACCGTAAGAATCAAGTCCGAACACCTTGAGGGGCAGTGTCATGGCAAATTCCTTGGGAACATTATTTTTATCTTTCATTTCTGGCCTGCTGGTGGTGACCTCTTTCTTGTTCATAATGACCGGTTCCTTTTCCTTTGAAATTTATATCGCTCTTAAGTTAGCTTAATGAGGCTCATTTTCAATCATCACTCGGGATGAAAAAAAGGGTCATTTTCTTCTCACCCCCCTGAAACAGCCGGGGCCGGGCAGAAGCCTTTTCCTTGACAAAAAATCCGTAGCTGGATAGAATTAGCCAAAGTGCTGGAGGTAATTTTAAAGTGGAAGAAGAACGTCTGGTAACTCAAGTCACTCCTAAAAGTGAAGATTTCTCTCGCTGGTATTTAGATTTAATCCGGCGGACTGAGCTGGCCGATTATGCTCCGATGAAAGGTATGATGGTTATCAGACCGTATGGCTATGCCATCTGGGAAAATATTCAAAGATTGCTTGACGAGAGGATAAAGGCTAGCGGGCATGTCAACGCCTATTTTCCTCTTTTTATTCCGGAAGGCTTCCTGCGAAAAGAAATGGAGCACCTTCAGGGTTTTGCCCCGGAGGTAGCCTGGGTGACCCAGGGTGGAGCGGATGAGCTGGAAGAGCGTTTAGCAGTCCGTCCTACCTCGGAAGCCATCATCGGGTTCATGTATTCTAAGTGGGTTAAATCCTGGCGTGATCTGCCTGTTCTGATTAATCAATGGGCCAATGTTGTCCGCTGGGAGAAAGTGACCAGGCCATTCCTCAGGACGACAGAATTCCTCTGGCAGGAAGGGCATACGGTCCATGAGACCTATGATGAAGCGCAGGCTGAAACTCTACGCATCCTCGATATGTATCGCCAGTTTGTGGAAACTGAACTGGCTATACCGGTCCTTTACGGCCGAAAAACTGAGCAGGAAAAATTTGCTGGAGCTCTGGCTACCTATGCTATTGAAGCTCTGATGTCCGATGGCAAAGCTCTTCAGATGGGAACATCTCATAATCTCGGGCAGCATTTTGCCCGTGTTTTTAATATCAGATTTGAAGATCACAACCAAAGCCTCCAGTATGCCTGGCAGACTTCCTGGGGAGTTTCTACCAGGTTAATTGGCGCGCTGGTTATGGCGCATGGAGATGATTCTGGCCTGGTTTTCCCACCAGCAGTAGCTCCGTTTCAGGTTGTTATTATCCCGATTTCTATTGGCAACTGGAAAGAAAACACTTTGCCCCGGGCGGTGGAGTTAAGAAGCCGGCTGGAAAGGGTGGGAATAAGAGTATTCCTTGATGACCGGAGTGAATATACGCCGGGCTGGAAATTTTCAGAATGGGAAATGCGGGGGGTTCCTCTGCGGCTCGAAATAGGACCGCGTGATGTGAAAAATAATCAGGCAGTAGCTGTCCGCCGCGATAATAAAGAAAAGCTAATTGTCAGTCTGGATGGAGTGGAAGCAAAAATAAAAGGAATCCTGGACGGTATCCAGGCTTCTCTGTTTGATAAAGCCCTGGCCTTCCAGAAAGAAAATACCTGTCAGGTTTCTTCTTACCAGGAGTTTAAATCAGTCATTGAGAATAAAAGGGGATTTGTTCAAGCCTTCTGGTGCGGCTCAGAGGAATGTGAGGCGAGGATCAAGGAAGAGACAATGGCTACCATCCGGGTTATTCCCTTGGAAGAGGAAAAAAATCAGAAGGGGAAATGTATCTTTTGTCAGAAAGAAGCCGGGACACTGGCCGTTTTTGCCAGATCTTACTGATTTTTCTCCTGTGGCTAGCAGTAAGTCCGGTCAAAAACGTTAAGGGGAGAAGTCTGGTGAGCTTTAATCCTGATGAGGCCGGCGAAAAAGCCCGGAAAGACATGGTCGAATATCAGATCAAGGGCCGCGGGATCAAAGATAAACAGGTTCTGGCGGCCATGCTGAAAGTGCCCAGGCATCTATTTGTGCCTGAAGACTTGAGAGACATGGCTTATCGCGATGAGCCTTTGCCTATTGGCTATGGGCAAACTATTTCCCAACCCTATATTGTAGCTTATATGACTGAGGCTCTAAATCTCAAGCCGGAGGATATAGTGCTGGAGATAGGCACTGGCTCTGGCTACCAGACGGCTATTCTGGCTGAAATAGTCAGTCATGTTTATACGATCGAACTGATTCCAGAACTTTCCCGGCAAGCCCAGGAAACTCTCCAAAGCCTTGGTTACAAAAATATTGAATTTTTGATTGGTGATGGCTCAAAAGGCTGGCCGGAAAAGGCTCCTTTCGAGGCCATTCTGGTTTCGGCTGCTCCAGCAGCAGTTCCGCCTGCTCTTATTGAGCAGCTTCAAATGAACGGGCGAATGGTCATCCCTGTTGGGACAGATTCGCAGGAGCTTGTCCTGATTAGAAAGACAAAAAAGGGCCTGGAAGAGCGAAGGCTAATCGGAGTCAGATTTGTTCCCTTGATTACCAGACCCTGATTCCCGGTAATGAGAGAAAAAGTCACCCGTAGAGGAGAAAAGATGAGAAGACAGCAGTTCAAGACATGGCTGAGCGGGATTTTTCTCTTGTGCCTCTTCCTGGGACCTGAACTTTTCTGCCAGAGCAGCCATCAGGTGAGATATGTCAAAGTCTTTTTTCCTGATGGAGAAAGCGTCACAGCCGAACTGGCGGTCAGCCCGGCCGAAAGGGAAAAGGGTCTGATGTTCAGAAAAGATCTCAGTCCTGATCAGGGCATGTTGTTTGTTTTTGAAGAAGAGGGTGAATATTCCTTCTGGATGAAAAATACTCTAATTTCTCTGGATATTATCTGGCTGAATGCCAGCCGTCAGGTTGTTCACCTGGAAGAAAATGTTCCACCGTGTCAGGCTGATCCCTGTCCTGGTTACAGCCCGGACAGAAAGGCTCTTTATGTTCTCGAATTAAAAGCCGGTCGGGCGAAAGAACTTGGACTTGAACTCTATGATCAACTGGCTTTTGTCTTACCTGAACAGGGGAAAAAATAAGCGGGGCTTTAAAGCTGTTTGTCTGCCTGTTGATAGATAAGCTTAGGTTTTTTCCCCGGTGTTTGGCCGTAATAAAAAAGCCATTTCTGGTAATATTCTTCTCCATCATAAATCCTGATTGATTTTTCAGACGATGAGCTGACCACTCCCACAATTTGCGGATGTGAAATTTTTTTTATAGCTGTGGCCGGAACGACCAGTAATTTCTCAGATTCACTCTCTTGACCAGCTGCCGGCCAGGAGGCCGCTGCTGATGGAATAAGCAATAAATCCCACTGGCCGCTCTCGCTCATGGGGTCAGCATATAACCGGCGAAGACATTTTTCTTTAATCAGTTCCTCCAGCGACTGAGGAAAAGAACCTGGCTTTTTCTGCTGATATAACCTGATAGCTTCCACATATTGCTGGCCTCTAAAAATAAGCTCTTCTTCTGTTTCTCTTTTTAACTGAGTTTGGAGGAGGGGCGCAGCGGCCAGCAAGCCGACCATCATGATAAAGATAACGATCATCAAAAAAATCAGGATATAGCCACCCTCTGGTTTTCTGGCTAATCCTGTCTGCTTGATGGCTGCCTTCTTGTTTGAAAGCAGAAGCAGCTCCTTATTTCTGTTATCTCTTTGCCGTTTAACTATCCGGAGGTTTTTAACCAGACTTTGATAAGTTACCCGGCTGGCTTTACCAGGTATTATAGTATGAACCATCAAGGGCTTTAGCCTCCGAACCGGATTTAACATCAACCACTCCAAGGATTTCAGTTGAGACATAATCATCAACTGCCGGCATCTCCCTCACTTGTACCCAGCTCTCATTTGAGCCAGTAATCGGATCAACCGGCAACATCTTCAAATACTTTTCTTCGACCAGGGCATGAAGATCCGGTGGATATCGATGTTTGTCCTGATAATATTGATCTATTAGCTTGCGCATAATAAAGAGATTTTCCTTTAAAACCGCTTCTCTGGCTCTTTTTATTGACATTTGATACTGGGGGACGGCCAGACCAAGCAATATGCCAATAATGCTCAAGACGACCAGAATTTCAATCAGAGTAAAGCCAGAAGAATTTTGTTTTCGTCTAAACCCCATTTTACCAGTCCCTGTATTTTGTCTTGTCGAGGGCCACAGCCTGGCTTCTGGTATAAACATCATAGACATTTTCTCCTCCCCAGGAGTCAGAGTCAGGCTCGTCCTGATATGATCTCAACCCCCAGTCATAAGAATCAGTCATTGGGTCGAGTGGTATTTTCCTCAAAAAGCGAACCATAACTTTTTTATTGCTTTTCCGGCCAGAAGGATCACTGACTTCTTGCTCGATTTCGACCCCTTTGACCAGCGTCTCCAGGTCAGGCGGATAGCCATAAGAGTCAAAACTGACTTTAATCTTTTTTTCGTCTGCCAGCTTTTTATATTCATCAATGGCTTGTCTGATAAGCCTGAGATTTTGACGCAGTTCTATTTCTTTGTCCCTTTTAACGGAAGTGCTAATTATAGGTATAGCAGCAGTTGTCAGAAGGGCTAAAACAGATAAAGTAACTACCATCTCCAGGAGGGTAAACCCCCTGGCCTGGCCTGAGGAAAATAGCATTGATTTTCCTCTCATGATTTTATGCTTTAATAACGGTTTCGATCGTTTTTTGGATGGTGTCCAGGAAAACCGCGTGAATGGTGACGGTCATGGGAATTATCCGGCTCTCTTGACTCTCTCGGCTGGGACGGCTCTTTTGATTCCTGGTTTCCTTCTTCAAGTGCTTTCTTGCTGAGGCGGATCCGGTTGTTTTCTTCATCTATATCAATGACTTTGACCGTTATGGTCTGGCCCAGAGAAATCTCATCTTTAATATTTCTGAGGCGATAAGGAGCAACTTCTGAGATATGGAGCAAGCCTACTATATTGGGCAGGATTTCCACAAAAGCCCCGTATTCCTCCAGTCGAACAACCTTACCGGTGTAAATCTGGCCAAGTTCGACTTCAGCCGTGATTTCTCTGATCATCTCGCGTGCCTTTTCTGCTGCTTCCATATCAGTAGAGGCAATGGTCACTTTGCCTGTCTCTTCTATATCTATTTTGGCATTAGTCTGAGCGACGATCTTCTTTATCATCTTACCAGCTGGGCCGATGACCTCGGACACCTTTTCTGGATTGATAAACAGGGTAATGATACGGGGTGCATAGACCGAAAGCTGCGGCCTTTCGGCGGGCAGAACAGCCATCATTTTCTCCAGAACCTGAAGCCTGGCTTCCCTTGACTGCTGAAAAGCTTCCCGGATGGTCTGAACCGGCAGATAGGGAACTTTCAGATCCATTTGAATGGCGGTGACCCCTTTGTCTGAACCTGTGACTTTAAAGTCCATATCACCATAATGATCCTCAAGGCCGGCAATGTCAGTGAGCAGAATATAACGCTCACCTTCTTTAACCAGGCCGACAGCGATGCCGGCTACGGCCATCTTGAGAGGAACGCCGGCATCCATCAAAGCCAGTACGCCCCCGCAGACTGTGGCCATGGATGATGAGCCGTTCGATTCGAGAATATCTGAAACAATACGAATGGTATAGGGAAATGTCTCTTCGTCAGGAATGGCTGGCAAAATGCCTTTTTCAGCCAGAGCCCCGTGACCTATTTCCCGGCGCCCGGGGGCTCTCATAAAAGAAACTTCTCCAACAGAGAAAGGCGGGAAATTATAGTGAAGCATAAACCTTTTCTCAGCTTCTTCGCCCAGTCCATCGAGCCTTTGAACATCTTCAAATGTTCCCAGGGTAACAGTGGCGAGACTCTGCGTTTCGCCCCGGGTAAAAAGGGCTGAACCGTGTGTTCTGGGCAGCAGGCCGACTTCAATGCTGATGGGCCTCAGCTCATTAAAGGCCCGGCCGTCAGCTCTTTGCCCTTTATTTAAAATCAGATCCCGGACAAGTTTTTCTTCAAGATGATAAAAAATTTCCTTGGTGGCCGAAATTTCTTCTACATTTTCTTTGGGAATCCTGGTTAACAGTCGGTTAAGGATTTCCAGACTGGCCTTTTCACTGGCTTTTTTCCGTTTGATCTGAATAGCCTGTAAGAGTTCGCCAGAGATTTCATCTTCAATCTGTTTAACTTTCTCAGATTCTGGAGCTTTAGCTTTAACTTCAGTTTTGCTGATTGCGAGTTGATTAAAAAGCTCTTTTTGAGCAGCCACGATTTTCTTTATTTCATCCTGAGCGAGAATTAGACCGTCAACGACTTTTTCTTCCTCAACTTCGTTAGCGCCAGCCTCAATCATACAAATTCCGTCTTCATTGCCGGCAACTACCATGTTAAGCTTTGATTTTTCAAGTTGAGAGGCAGTGGGATTGATCACGAATTGGTCATCAATCAGGCCAACCTTAACCGCTCCTAGCGGAGTCATGAATGGAATCTCAGAAAAATAGAGGGCAGCCGATGCCCCGATAATACCCAGGGTATCAGGCTCGTTTTCCAGGTCGGCGGACAGAAGCAAGGCTACAACTTGAGTATCCTGAAAGTAACCTTCAGGAAATAGCGGACGAATCGGGCGGTCAATCAACCTGGCGACCAGAATTTCTCTTTCTGAGGGCTTCCCCTCCCGTTTAAAAAAACCGCCTGGAATTTTACCGGCGGCATAGGTATTTTCACGGTAGTCAACAATCAGCGGCAAAAAATTCTTTTCTCCTGAAACTTCTTTTTTAGAAGTCGCCGTTACCAGCATGATCGTATCACCATAACGGACAAAAGCTGAACCATCAGCCTGTCTTCCCACCTTGCCGATCTCTATGGATAGAGGCCGGCCTCCAATTTCAATATTAATATTATTTGGCATGTTTTTACCCGTCTTATAGATCTGGCGGCAGTTCGCCTATTTTCTGAGGTTCAACTTGGTAATCAGGCTCTGATAGCGGTCTCTGTCCGTCTGTTTGAGGTATTCAAGTAATCTTTTCCGTTGTCCGACGAGTTTCATTAATCCGCGGCGGGAATGATAATCTTTTTTATGAACCTGGAAATGATTGATCAGTTGATTAATTCTTTCGGTAATAATGGCTACCTGGACTTCAGGCGAGCCAGAATCAGCTGGACTGAGCTGATTGTCCTGAATAATTTTTGACTTCAATTCCTTGGTTATCACTATTTTTTCTCCTTATTTTTCTTCCTGATAATAGCAGAAAATAGCTTTTTTGTAAAACTTTTTTAACTTTGAACAGTAAAAATTAAGGTAATTCAGGGTAATAGGGGGAAAACTAAAGCTAAATCTACCGGCTTAGGACAGCCTTTCGGGCCAGGAGTTGATGCGCGTGTTTTGATCGCCAGTTTCCTTCTGACTTCTTAATTGCCTCAAGTTGAGCTTCAATTTCGGATAGAGTCAGCCGGTTAATTTTTCTGTTTTTGTTGCTTTTTCCCTTATCCGTCTCAGCCATAAGATACCTCCGGAAATTTAAATCAAAGCAAAAATATCAAAAAAATAGCTTATTGACAAGAAGATTAACTGCCAGTTAACGGTCTGAAGCACGAATTAGAACTGGTAATTTAAGCCAAAAAGGGCCAGGCCGGGGCCAATTGACAAATAAACAGCCGTTTTATTTAAACTATTAGCCTGTCCGGCTGCTTTATGGCCAATTTTCTGTCCGATATAATAGCCTAACAAGCTTGAGGCAACAACGTCTGAGGCAAAATGCTTGTCCAGAATAACACGGGATAGGGAGACGCCGGCGGCCAGGCTGTAGAGTAAAGCTTTCAGATAAGAACGATCAGTTCTAAAGGCCAGAGTAGTGGCCACAGCCCAGACGGCAGTACTGTGGCCTGAAGGGAAAGATTGCCACTGGCGCTGAAGGGTAAATGGATGGAAGGATAGCGAGCCTTCTGAAGTATATGGCCTTGCCCGGCCAAAAGCTATCTTGCCTGCCTGAACAAAAATTTCAGCCATCAGTAAGCTTTCGCCAGCCAGGAGAAAAGTCTGCCTGGTGCATGAAGAATCTGTCATCTGTCCAACCAGATAACCGGCTGACAATATCCCTAGCAGGCCCAATGGCTGGCCAGCACCGGAAAAGACTTTAGCCACAGAAGTCAAGCCAGAGTGAGAACTATCATCAATCCAGTCATGGATGGAATTATCCACAGGCAGCCAGGCAGAGCTGGCCGCCAGGCTCAGCCCAAAAATCAGCCAGTCATTTTCTTTCCATCTGGCGGGTGAGGCAATAATCTTGCCAGTATCAGCCAGCAATTGCTTAAGAAAGGTGCCATTCAGGCGGTCGGCAACCACCGGCTCCTGAGCTTTGACTGTTGACAGGACAAAAATTAGCAGGAAGCAGAATAAAAAGGCAATAGATCTCAAGCTACGGGCAGTAGAAAAAAAACTTTCTGCATTTTCTTTCATTCTGGTCTCATGTCTGATTAATATAATAAAAAGCTATGAATTTTGCTAATATAATACACGACAGGAATGTGAACGGTGAGCTGCCAGGTAAAATCTTAAGAAACAATGGCTATAGCCAGATAATATAAAAAATCTTAAAGAGGCGTGAACTTATGGCTGGTAATATCTTTAAATTAAATCCTGAAAAAATGATTCACAGAGTGGCTACGCTCCTTACTTTTTGTCCTGCCTTTGTTATCATGTTCCCCCTTTTTCTGCCACTTAGAGCAGAAGTTATCAAGCTTGAAGCTAAAACAGGAGATATATTTGAACTGAGGGGAAGAAAGATTCAGCCCGGCGAACCGCTGATCCTGGCCTGGTTGGAAAAGAGAGCCGGGCTGGCCACGGTTGATTTCCGTGGTAATCATTACGAGCTCAAAGCTAATTCAGGGCAGCCTGATTTTTTGTTTCTTGGGCTTGATCTTGGCCTCAAACCCGGCCAGCAGACCCTGCAAATTACTCTCTGGTCAGACCATCAGGAAAAAGAACAAATAAATACGGACATAAATATTCTGGCCAGAGATTTTCCTAAAAGAAAGCTGACTGTTGATCCTAAATATGTTCATCCACCGCCAGAAGTTCAGGAAAGAATTAAAAGAGAAGCTGAAATTCTTACTCAGATCTACAATCAGACCAGCCCGGAGTGGCTGGCTCAGGGTAAATTTGAGATACCCTGTGACGGCCAGCTTTCTCCCAATTTCGGCCAGCAGAGAATTTATAATAACGTACCTCGTTCCATTCATGCCGGGGTGGATATGGCTATTGCCTCCGGTCAGCCCATTAAGGCTGCTAATACAGGACGCATCGTCCTGGCTTCTAATCTATATTTTTCAGGAAACACAGTCATTATCGATCATGGTCTTGGTCTTTATACGGTCTATGGTCATATGTCAAAACTCCTGGTCAAAAGGGGAGTCATGGCCGAGCGCGGTCAGGTGATTGGCCTGGCAGGCTCAACTGGCCTCTCCACCGGGCCGCATCTCCACTGGGCAGCTAAAATCAATGAGGCCCGGGTCGATCCTTTAGCTCTGCTGGAAATTGAATTTTAAGGCCGCCTGTCTTGTTTTTTAATTTTTTAAGTAAGTAGCCAGCCAGTCGAGGACAGTCTTCCACCAGAGTTCGGTATTCAAAGGTTTTTGAATAAAATGATCTTCGTCCGGGAAATAGAGAAATCTGGAAGGGACACCCATTCTCTGGAGGGAGGTGAAAAACTGCAAACTCTGCTCTAAAGGCACCCTGAAGTCATTAGCACTATGAATGACCAGACATGGAGTCTTAAAGTCTTTGACATAGGAGCTGGGAGAAAACTTTTGATACATTTCTGGCCGGTTCCATGGAGTTCCCTGGTATTCCCATTCAGGAAACCAGAGTTCATCGGTTGCCCCATATTCCGAACGTAGATCAAAAACGCCTGAATGGCTGATCAGGCAATCAAAAATATCTGTGTGACCTTCAATCCAGTCAATCATATAACCGCCATAAGAAGCACCGGCAGCTCCCAGTTTATCTTTGTCAATGAAAGCATAATTTTCCCGGAGGTAATCAACGGCGTTGATCAGATCACGGTAGGGTTTCCCTCCCCAATCGCCGCTGATAGAATCGGTGAAAGCCTGACCATAGCCTGGGCTCCCATGAAAGTTAACCAGGGCGGTGACATAGCCGGGTGAGGCCATCATCTGAGCATTCCAGCGGAAATGGAATTCGTCCTGCCAGGGGCTCTGGGGCCCGCCATGAATTAAAAGCAATAAGGGATATTTTTTCGCTGGATCAAAGAAAGGCGGGCGGAGAAGAAGGCCATGAATCTTGTCACCCTCTGATTCATAATAGAAATCTTCAGCCGGATTCATTTCCAGGCCTGCCAGAAGTTCAGCATTTATGTCGGTTATCTGTTTAACTTTCCTGGTTTTCAGATCGAAAGAATAGATATCGCTTGGATGATTGATAGTCTGTTTCAAAAAATAAATGTTTTTCCCGTCAGGTGAAATTTGTAAACTGTTGGGGTTATGTCCATCCAAAATTTTCTCGATTTTTCTGGTGGTGAGTTTTAAGGAGAATAAAGCCATCCTGGCTTTTTCTTCGCTCAGAAAATAAATGGCCTGACTATCAGGCGACCAGATGAATTCGCTCAAGGAATAATCAAGGTTTTCGGTCAGGTTAGTTATGGTTTTTTTCTGGCGGTCATAGAGCATGAGGGCTAATCTGTCAGCTTCAAAACCTGGCCGGCTCATGGCCCGGTAGGCCAGATAACGGCCGTCAGGTGAATATTGAGGGTCAATGTCATTAGCCCGGCTGACAGTCAGTTTTTCAATTACCTTAGCCTCGGGACCGGTCAGAAAAATGTCATTGTTTGTCCCGATGGCCAGCCTGAATTCCGGATCAATATTGCGGACAAAGGCTATTTCTTTCTCATCAGGTGAAAAACTGAAATCGAGATTACCCCCAAGAGCAACTGGGGGAGTATCATAATCACCTGGAGTTAAGTCAACAGGTTGGCCTCCATCAAGGGAGAAGAGAAAGAGATGACTGCGAGTTCCGTCAGACCAGGTATTCCAGTGGCGGACCAGTAGCTGGTCATAAATTCTGGCTTTAATTTTGCTTTTGTCTTGCTCCTCCAGCCGCTGGCGGCTAGCTTCAAGACCGGAAGCTCCTGGTAGAACGGAACTGGTCACCAGTATAAAGCGGCCGCTCCTTGACCAGGTAAAAGAGCTCACACCTTCCGGAAAATCAGTTAGTTTTTTATCTTCTCCGCCGCTCACCGGCCTGAGCCAGATCTGAGGAGAACCACTGCGGGTCGAAATGAAAGCCAGCGTTTTCCCGTCCGGGGACCAGCGGGGGAAAAAGTCGGTGGAAGAGCTGGAAACCAGGCTGACTGCTTTTCCTCCTGTGGCTGGCACAAGCCAGATATCACTGTTTCCTTTATTTTGCTGAACATCCATGACTGTCACGACAAAAACCATTTGCTTTCCGTCAGGCGATAGTTGTGGATCACTCAGCCTTTTTATTTTAATAAACTCGTCGAAACTAAGAGCCTTTTTATCAACAGGCAAGGCCAAAGCTAGGTTCAGGCTAAAAAAATAGATGGCTATGATAAAAAAAACGGCCAATTTCGCTTTGTCTTTTCTTCTCATTTTTCCTCCAGTATTTTTTATGATTTAAGTTCTTGAGCATTATAGACAATATGAAGATTGCAAGCAAAATAATAAAAAACAGACAAAGGCTCGAAAAAGTCTGCCAGCATAACGGTTGTTTATTTCTGAATAAATGTATCTTAAGGCGAAAGAAAATGCTAAAATAATTTCTTTAAAGTGAACCAGAGATAAAGTTTTTCCGTAGATAAAAGAAAAGGAATAGTGCACAGATTGATGAATGTCGAGCTAAAAAATATCCATTTTTCTTATGGACGGGTTAAAGCCCTTAATGGTATTACCGTCGATCTGAAAGAAGGGGCTACCGGGCTTCTGGGGCCCAATGGCGCGGGAAAAACTACTCTGCTAAAAATCATGCTGGGTTTTCTTGTCCCGGATGAAGGCGAGGGGCAGGTTCTGGGTTATGATCTCAGGACAGAGCAAAGATATATCAGACAGCGGGTCGGCTATATGCCAGAAGACGAGTGTTATATTCCTGGTATGGATGGCGTTTCTTTTACTGCTTACATGGGGGAATTATCCGGCATGCCCAGGCAAGAGGCGATGAAAAGGGCCCATGAAGTCCTTTTTTATGTCGGCCTGGGAGAGTCACGTTACCGGCTGATTGATACCTATTCTTCAGGCATGAGGCAGCGTTTAAAGCTGGCTCAGGCTCTGGTTCATGATCCAAAGCTTTTGTTTCTTGACGAACCAACCTCCAATCTTGATCCAACCGGGCGGCAGGAAATTCTCAGCCTGATCGGAGAGATAGCCAGCAGCAAAAACATCAGTGTTCTTCTCTGCTCCCATCTGCTGGATGATATTGAATCTATCTGCCGTGAAATGGTCATTATTAACAAAGGAGAGATTGCGGCCAGTGGGCGGATTGAAGATCTAAAGATGATTAATTACCAGCTCTATGAACTCAAGATTAAAGGCGAGCTGCCCGTTTTCAGTCAGCAGCTTATAGCAGCTGGCTGCCGGCTAGAAGAAACCGAAGACAGACTGATAAAAATCTATACGCCTCCTGATTTTGATCAGATGGAAATATTCAGAGCAGCCGCCAGGAATGGAGTTCAGGTCAGGCAATTCGTCCGGAGCCAGAGTTCACTGGAGGATTTATTTGCCAGGACGGTAGGGGTTGATTGATGACTTCAATCAGAGAAAAAGGTTACCATCACTGGGAAGGCCAGTTTTTGGAAAAGCAGCGGACTTTCTGGCCAATTACCAGGACCGGCCTCAAGCTGGCCTTTGGACGCAAGCACTTTAAACTGTTCTATACTTTTTCTTTTATACCAGCAGTCGTTTATGCTGTCATTATCTACATTTCAGAAAGACTGGAGGATTTTAAGTCTATCTCGCAGGGGGCTGAAAAGATCTTTCAGATCAATCCTAATTTTTTTAAATCATATCTGACCCTTGATATTCTTTATTTTGCCATTCTGCTTTTAATGTCTATCGGTGGGGCAGGATTGCTGGCAGATGATTTCCGGCATAAAGCGGTTCAGCTTTATTTTGCCCGGCCTCTGACCAAAGCTGATTATTTACTGGGCAAAGCCGGTGTGGTCATCTTTTTTGTTGGCACACTGACTCTCATTCCGGCAGTTTTGCTTTATCTACTTAAATTGCTTTTCGCCGGGAGTTTTGGGTTTTTTCTGGCATATCCAGGCTTGATTCTGTCTATTATTGCTTGCTCTTTATTTCTTATCCTGTTTTTTACGGCCTTTGTTCTCCTGGCTTCATCTTTAAGCAATAACCGGAACTATGTCATTTCAATTATTTTTGGACTGTACTTTTTCTCTGAAATATTACGGGGGATTATTTCTGTTATTTTCCGTTCACCTCTGTCTGCTCTTTTTTCAATCACCGCTAATCTCAAGCAAGTAGCCGCCGGTTTCTTCCAGGTTAAGCCGCCTTATGATTATCCCTGGTACCTGTCTTTCCTGCTGGTCAGCCTTTTCTGTCTTCTTTCTTATCTGGTGATTAAGCACAAGGTTAGGGGAGTGGAGGTTATCAAGTGAGAGTGGCCATTGAAGCCAGAAATCTTTCCCGCTGGTACGGAAATGTTCTGGGCATAAGTGAAATCAACCTGGAAATTAACCCGGGGATAACTGCCCTGCTTGGCCCCAATGGAGCTGGCAAATCCACCTTTATGAAGATTTTGACGGGCCAGCTAAAAGCCAATATTGGAGAAGCCAGAATTTTTGGTGAAAAAGTCTGGAACAACACTCATATCTTCCGCCACCTTGGTTTCTGTCCTGAGGATGACGCTTTCTATGAAGACCTATCAGGCTTCGAATTTTTATGCGGCTTGCTTTCTCTATACGGATATAGCCAGGCTGAAGCCAGGGGGAGAGCCAGGCAGGCTCTCGACCTGGTTGAATTATCTGATGTTGGCGGCCGTCAGGTTAGAAGCTATAGCCGGGGAATGAGGCAGAGGATTAAAATAGCTCAGGCTATCGCTCACGATCCGGACGTCTTGATTCTTGATGAACCTTTAAGCGGTCTGGACCCGCTCAGCAAACGGCGGATTATAAAAGTGATCAAAGAATTTAAAAATGCTGGTAAAACTATTGTTGTCTCCAGCCATATTCTGCCCGAAGTCGAAGCTTTGACTTCTGAGATTATCCTTATCCATCAGGGGAAAATAATAGCCCGGGGTGATATCTATTTTATCAGGGATCTAATAGACACTCACCCCCATATGATCAGGATTAAGTCACCGCAATTCCGGCAACTGGCCAAAAGTATGGCTTCTGAAGATTACCTCCTGAAGATGGCTTTTGAACCCGAAAATCAGGCTGTAGTTTTTGAGACGCATGACCGTGACCGCTTTTTTAACCGGTTGAATGAACTTCTACTGTCCTCGCCGCTGGTTATTGACGAAATTACTTCACCTGATGACAACCTGCAGGCGGTCTTTGATTATCTGGTAGGAAAATAAGATGATGGGTGGAATTCAGAGAGTTTTTTCTTTTTATTTTTTTCTTAAAAGAAAATCTTCCAGGACAAAAATGTTTTTCCTGCTGAGTTCAGCTTCCGTTCTCCTGGCTGTCATTATTAGAGGTTACCAGCTGGCCGGCCACTGGACGGAAAGTGGCCAGATTATATTTCAGAATATTTTGATGGTCTTTTTCCTGCAATTTTTAATTGTTATTCTGAGCCTTTTTTATGGAACTTCCCTGGTGACGGAGGAGTTGGAAGGCAAAACCCTGCCCTATCTTACTTCCCGCCCGGTTTCAAGGGCAGAGATCATTATCGGGAAATATCTGGCTTCTCTTGCTTTAACCTCTATCATGCTCGTTTCAACTGTTCTTATCTCTTATCTTATCCTTAATATTGATCGGGATTTCCGGCTAAAAGATTTATGGACAGTTGCCAGGTATTCCCTGGTTCTCTGGCTGGGGCTGGCTGCCTATCTGTCCTTTTTTACTTTTCTAAGTACCTGGCTCTCCAAACCTATTTTACTTGGACTGGCTTTTGGCTTTGGCTGGGAAAATGTCATTCAATATTTCCCTGGAACAACTCAGAAGCTATCTGTTGTCCATTATCTGAAATCTCTTCTGCCCCAATATACGGCTGCCTCCGGCCGGTTGAGCTTTCTTTTTATCCGCCTTGAGCCAACCAGAGACTGGCTGTCTGTCCTGATTCTTATTTTGATCACGGCTATTTTCCTGGCTCTAGCTGCCCTGCTATTTTCTTTTAAAGAATATCTGATGCAGGACTGAAGCCCGTTACCGTAGCCGATAAACTAACCGGCAATTAGAACTAATCTTCTCCTTGTCTAACTGGCTTGGTGTCTCTACCTTTTTCTTTAATCAATTTGCCGATAGCTTCTACCTGCTCTTCGTTAAGACTAATAAAAATCTTAAGATATTTTTCGGTAGTAGTAATTTCAATGCCCTGAATAACTTCTGCCAATTGTGGAGTTTGATTTCCAAGTCCAAGCCCGAGAGATTTAAAGCCGCTGAGGATATCGGCTATCGGCTTTAAATCATCCTTTTGCCCGGCATAAATCTTGATCTCGGTCATATAACTGGAATTTTTATAATCAGAAAAAGAGGAAACAGATCTGACCTTGCTCAGGGGGGCCATTGACGGATTTTCATTGAATTCTGACTCAAGCAGCTGAGAGGGAACCATTAGCCAGCCAAAAGTCATGGCCCTGGTATTCAGGTCTTTGATTACTGGCTGGATGTTCTTATTGCTCAGCAAATTTGGCACTTTCCCATTGTAGACGTCAATTATTTTTTTAATTGCTCCTTCTGACCCCAAGGCCAGGTTAGAACTGTCCAGGAAAGCCAGACAGACAATAGTCTTGCCCTCTGATTCAATCATTGGAAAATAAGAAATCCCATTATATGTTTTAATCTCGGGATTTTTATCAGTCGTGCCAGGCGGCATTAATTTGTCTTGCTGATACTTTAAATTTATGACGGCCGCCAATCCATCGGCTGGCTTGTTTATCTCACCAGCTACAGCTAACGTCAGATAATAAACATCTTTTTTTAAATCGAGATTGAAGGCTTCTATTTTTTGTTTATAACTTTCAAATTCCTTTTGTTCCAGTAGCTTTTTTTCTATAGTCTTCAAATTTATCAGCCGGTTTAAGTCCAGAACAAAGAAAGCCGACGTATCGGCTGGCAGCAGAGTTAGCATATCCTGGCCAAGAGCTGACCCGACCACGGGTTTTCTGGCTTGAGATGTACAGCCTGTTAAAAAGCAGGCGATCAAGCCCATTAGAAGACAGGAAGTTATCACCAACCTTTGATTTTTCATATTTGTCTCCTTTAATTAAAATACGTATTTTCTAAAGAGAAGGTTTTCTCTAGCATCTGAATTTTACCAAATGTCTGCAAGTAACAAAAATAAAATTTTCTTGCCAGACTGGCCCGATTTGAGCTTTAATAGATAACTAAATGTTTTAAACAGAAGAAAGAAGAGAAAATAGAAAGAATAGAGCCAGTCATGGCCTTCCATCTTCAGGAGGAAAATATGAAAAACAGAATAAAGAGCCAGAGGTTTTTAAAGTCCAGACTTCTGGCAGCTTGGCTTTTGCTCCTGGCCAGTGTTTTCTTGCCGGCCTCTCTCCTTTTAGCAGAGTCAGAAAAAGCGAATTATGATCTGGCTGCTCGCTGGACTCCAGCTAAGGTGGCCAAACTTGTCTTTGATTTGTCAGTTGAGCCCCACTGGCTGGAAAATAATGACCGCTTCTGGTATGCCTATGAAACTCCAGCAGGCAAAAGCTGGTATCTGGTAGAACCGGCCAGAGGCAGCCGCCATCCTCTGTTTGATAAAACTAAAATGGCTTCTGATCTTACCAGAATCTTACTTACTCCTTATGATGCCCAGCATCTGCCGATCAAGAGCATTAAAATGGTCAAAAACGAGACAGCTTTTCAGTTTGAAGTGGAAGTTCCGCTTGATAATGATATTTCTGTCGCTGGCGAGTTGATGAAAGTTAAAGACTTAGAGAAACGATTTATGGATAAGGAAAAAGAGAGAGAAAAAGAACAGGATACAGAAAAAAATAAGGGAAAAGAAGAGGAACCGCCTGAACAGGCCAAGAAGACGAAGACAATTGGTTTTGAGTATGACCTCCAGAAGGGGATTTTAACTCTGATTAAAGATTATGAGCCTGTACCCAAAAAGCCCCGCTGGGCTTCGCTCTCACCTGATGGCCAGTCAGTTATTTTTGCCCGCGGGCACAATCTATTTATGATGGATAAAACCAATTATGAAAAAGCTCTCAAAAAAGCTGACGATTCTTCTATCCAGGAAATCCAGTTGACGACTGATGGTGAGCAGTATTATTCCTATGCCCGCGACCTCAAGGAAGATGAAAAAAAGGAATTGCAGAAACAGGAAAAAGACCGGAAGGACTTCCGGTCTCCTGCCATTATGATTTTCTGGTCTAAGGATTCGAAAAAAATCGCCTGTATCAGGGAAGATGCCAGGAAGGCTGGAGATCTCTGGGTGATCAACAACCTGGCTGAGCCGCGGCCAGAACTTGAGACTTTTAAATACGAAATGCCAGGAGAAGAGAACCTGCCCCAGCCTGAGATTCTGGTTTTTAACCTGATTAACAGAAACCGGGTTAAAATCAAAGCCGATAAATTTAAGGATCAAACTTATAATATTTTTACTGCTCCCAGAAAGGCTGTGGTAGAAGATCCTGATAGGCCCCTGCCGCCCAGGTGGCTGGCCGAAACGTCCGATAAGCTTTATTTTGGGAGACAAACCAGAGATCTTCATGGCTATGAAGCCTGTCTGGCTGATACAGCCACAGGCGAGGTCACTGTCTTGATGGCAGAAAGGCTTAATACCTATGTGGATATTCAACCTCTGAGACTGATTAATGGCGATCAGGAGCTTGTCTGGTGGTCAGAAAGGGATGGCTGGGGGCATTATTACCTCTTTGATGCTCATGGCCGGCTGAAAAACCAGGTGACTTCTGGTGAATTTAACTGCCGGCGAATAATTAATCTGGATGAAAAGGCCCGGGTGCTCTATTTTCTGGCTGGAGGCCGGGAAAGGGGAGAAGATCCCTATTATGACCATCTCTACAGGATTAATCTCGACGGCACCGGTCTGAAGTGCCTTGATCCCGGTAATTTTGATCATCAGGTCTCAATGGCCGATTCTAGCCGGTTCTTTGTTGACAGCTATTCCAGAGTCGATATGGCTCCGGCTTCGGAACTCAGGGATTCTTCAGGTAATCTGATTTTGAAGCTGGAAGCAACTGATATTTCAGCCCTGGAGGCGGCCGGCTTTAAATTTCCGGAGCCTTTTACGGTCAAAGCTGCTGATGGCCAGACTGATCTTTATGGTGTCATCTACAAGCCTTTTGATTTTAATCCAGACCTTAAATATCCGATTATTACCTATGTTTATCCTGGTCCTCAAACGGAAAGTGTTTCTAAAAGCTTTTCACCCCGCAATCAAAATATCGCCCTGGCTCAAATCGGTTTTATCATCATTGAAGTTGGCAACCGCGGCGGCAGCCCGCTGCGCTCTAAATGGTATCATAACTATGGCTACGGCAATTTGCGTGATTATGGTCTGGCCGATAAAAAATATGCTGTTGAGCAGCTGGCTGCCCGCTATCCCTTCATTGATCTTAACCGGGTTGGTATTTATGGTCACTCGGGCGGCGGTTTTATGACGGCAGCAGCCATGCTGGTCTATCCTGACTTTTTTAAAGTAGGGGTGGCCTCTTCAGGTAATCATGAAAATAATATCTATAACCGCTGGTGGAGTGAAAAGCACCATGGCGTCAAGGAAGTTGTGGATAAAAATGGCCAGATCAAATTTGAATTTAGTATTGAAGGCAACTCCGCCCTGGCTGGACAGTTGAAAGGACATCTGCTGTTGAGCACGGGCGATCTGGATGATAATGTTCATCCGGCCAATACTCTGAGGCTGGCCGCGGCTCTGATTAAAGCCGGTAAGCGCTTTGACTTTTTTATTCTGCCCGGCCAGAGACATGGTTATGGAGATATGACTGATTACTGGTTCTGGATCAGGGCTGATTATTTTGCCCGCTATCTGCTGGGTGATTTTTCACAGACAGTTGACTTAATTGAACTGCAGAAAGACTGGGAGAAATCTGGACCAAAGAAAAACAAATAAGACATAACAGAAGTGCTTTTGGGAGGCGAAGTTAAAATGACTCTTGATCATATCATTCAATCAAGGCGAAGCATCCGGCGGTATTTGCCTCAGCCGGTGGAGAGAGAAAAAATAATGGCGTGTTTAGAGGCTGCCCGTTTAGCTCCGTCTGCAGAAAATGTTCAACCCTGGAGATTTCTGGTGATGGATGAGCCTGATCTTAAAGACAGGGTAGCCAGGGAAGCCTTTTCCGGGATTTATGCCGCCAGCCGGTTTGCAGCTGCGGCGCCAGTGCTGGTTCTGATGATGGCCAGACTGGATATTCTGGCCAATAATCTTGGACGCCTGGTGCAGGGGACGCAATTTTATCTTCTTGATCTGGGCATTGCCGGTGAGCACTTCGTTCTCAAAGCTGAGGAACAGGGCCTGGGCACCTGCTGGATTGGCTGGTTTAATCTGCGGGCAGTCAGAAAGCTGTTAGATATCCCAAAAAAGTACCGCCTGGTGACTATGCTATCGGTTGGCTATCCAGCCAGCCAGCCAGTTAAACCCCGGGCAAGAAAGGAACTTCAGAACATAGCCTGGTTTAACCAGCTTGAGGATTGAGCAAAAACTGAATATTGGCTGGGAAAGTAACAGATCAGGATGAGGAGAAAAGACTTGGTTATTTTTTTAACTATCAGTCTTCTGCTTTACGGCATGCTTAATCTTTATATCCTTAAAAGGGGAATTCAGGCTTTTTCTTCCTATCCAGCCTGGCGTTTTTTGTTTTTACTCGTCTTCATTATTTTAATCTTAAGTTTTCCTCTGAGTAGAATTATCAACGGAGAATCCAGCCACCGTTTATCAGCAGTTCTGGCCATGCCTGGAATCTATTATTTAGTTTTGATGTTTTATCTTTTTATGCTGATTTTTTTAAAAGATTTAATTCGTTGGAGTTGCCGGCTGTTCCGCCAGCCGGTAAATGAATTAAGCCTGTTATCAGTCAGCAATACTGCTTCTTTTACCGCTATTCTGGTTTTATCCATAATTATCCTGTTCTTAGGCCATCTCAATGCCCTTAACCCAGGGATTAAGACTCTCCGCCTGACAGTGGATAAAATGGCAAATGGACGTCTGGGACTGCGGGCAATCGTGCTGTCCGATATTCATCTGGGGACTTACAACCGGGCCAACCGGCTGGAAGGTCTGGTCAAAAAGATAAATGGATTGCAGCCTGAGGTGGTCCTTTTTGCTGGCGATATTGTGGACGAAGCCATTGGCGCGGAAGAAGAGGAAAAAATGGTCAGGCTGATGAAGGACATCAGGGCGCCTCTCGGCCTCTGGGCCTGCCCTGGAAATCATGAATACTATGGCGGGCTTGATAAAAATATAAACTATCTGGAAAGGGCCGGAGTGCAGGAGCTCTTAGATAAAGCCGTAAAAGTTGATAATTCATTTTATGTTATTGGTAGGAAAGACTGGGCAGCCATCAGGTTTGGTGACCGCCGGGCCAGCCTGCCGGACATTATGGCTGCCAGCCAGGTTGATCCTGCTTTGCCTCTCATTGTTCTTGATCATCAACCGCTTCGGCTGGAAGAAGCTCAGCAAGCAGAGGTAGATCTTTTACTCTGCGGCCATACTCACGCCGGACAGCTTTTCCCTCTTAATCTAATCAATCAGATAATTTATGAGAAAAACCGGGGCTATCTTAGGAAAGACAGAACTCATATTTATGTCTCGGCTGGCAGCGGCACCTGGGGACCTCCGGTTAGAACTGGCAGTCGCTCGGAGATTGTCCTGCTGGAACTGAGTTTTAAACCAGCCGAGGCTGATTAATCAACGCCAGGCCAGTTTCTAAGATCTATAATTAACAATCTTTGGTTCTTATCTCCGGCTGGCAGCCTCATCGTATCTTTTTATAACTTCCTCGGTTATATCCAGAGCGGGCTGAAAATAAATCAGTCCAGAAGAAGATAGATCAAAAACCAGTTCATAGTCTCTTTCTTTTACCAACCCCTCAACTATGGCCAGCAGGTCATCTCGTATTTTCTTTATCAGTCTGGTCTTAAATTGATTGAATTCGGCTGATGAATCCTGCTCGTATTTATTTTTTTCTGCTTCCTTTATATCAATTTCGAGTTGAAGCTGGCTCAAAGCTTCCTGATTTAGAGTCAATCTCTGGCTATCCAGCTTATTTCTGAGGCTGTTGATTTCTTGCTCTCTTTCCTTTATTGCGGCTTTTATTTCATCTTCTTTTTCTTGAAGAAGGGCGACTGCTTTCCGGCCTTCAGCCGACCGGTCAAATGCTTTCTGGGAATCAATAATAGCTGTTTTTAAGGCCGTTTGAGCTCCGGCTTCTGCCGGGCCTAGCCAGAGAATCATTGAGATTAAAATAAATGGGCTGAAGATTGCTAATGATCGGTAGAATAAGGACCTGTTCATTTTTTTATACCTCCTGTCAGTTTGTTGACCGGGTTCTGACTTTAAATTATTCAATTTATCCTCTCTTATTAAATTGCAGCAGAAATTTAGCTACCCGGCCGGGTGCTCCTTGCAGGTAATCTGGCCCAGAACCATGGTCAATTCTAAGACGTCGGCCAGGTTCAAAGTAAGTAGCCGGGATAAAAAGAGCAACGTTTCCTTTATGCCTGGCCACCTCTAATCTGTTTGAATGAAAATAAAATTTTGGACCGGTAAACTCATAATCTATCATCTTCTCTAGGAAGAATGGCCTCTTTTTAGCCCAAACGAATTCTCTTTCCATCTCCCTTTTTCCTTTCCTTTTAGGTGTTATCTGAACTCTGGCTAGCTGGCCTGGCTTAAATTTCGACTTTGAACAGGCCCTTCAGGCTGAAACCGGCGATAACTGACAGCAAAAAATAAGCGACGAGCCAGTGAATCTTCAAGCCGAGAAACTTCAGCCGGGCTTCAGGATAAACAAGTTCGATTTGCTTAATTTCCGTCTCCCCGGGGAGAGGTTTTTCTCCAGGATTGAGCAGTTGTTTCCAGACATTTTGGTTCACTCTGATAGCTGATAGCTTAGCCAGTTGCCTTCTGGAAAGGGACATATCCTTTGCATATCTCTCACTTCCAGTTCTTATCACCAGCTGTCCGCCGGTCTGATCAATTATTCTTAATCTCCAGTCAGCCTCATTCTCATCTATAATCCTGACCGGCGGGGAATCAACGGTTACTCCCTCTGGCGCTTCCACCTCGGCATGAAGCTGACCAACCTCAACGGTTTGATTAAACTTGACTTTCACCAATAAAGTTTCACCCGGCTGTGGGGAGCGATAACCAAACCAGAGATTCATCTGGGCCAGCAGAAGAAAAATAGGAACAATCATCACCAGCAAAGGTTTTAGATTATAGCCCAGGTAACGGACATTGACCGATAACAACTTCTTGAGCCCGGCCAGAAATGTCCCGAAATCATTCTGGAAAAGCCTTATTTCCAGCAGATAGCCCTTGATTAGATTCTTAACTTCCTTGATACCATTCTGGTTAGAAGTCTTTTTATAGATAAAAAGCATCAAAACAGCTGTCAGGAAGGAAATAAATATCATGCCTCCCCACGGGTTAATCCCGGTAAAAGGCAGCAATAAGACTTTGACCACCAGTCCGACGGCTTTATTCAACCACCACATCAGCTATCAGATCAACCCTTCTCAGGAAATATAACCAAGCCCTTTTAATCGCTTTTTTATTTCTTCTTCTGAATCGGCACCTTCAAAATGGTTGATTTCCTTTTCCAGAATATGAATTATAAATTCTTGAGGGGAACTATAGCCAGCAGTTTCTGCTACTTTTTCAATTTTCTGATAGAGCTCTTTGTCGAGTTTTACTTTAACTCTGCCCATCTCGCCTCCTTTCTTTAATCTGGTTAAAAAATTGGCCGGCCGGTTACCTCCGGCGGAATTTTAATTCCGAATAGGGATAAAAGACCGGCAGTGACATCTTGAAGTGTCGGATCAGACAATTTGACCGGCAGACTACTGATTAAACTCCCCGGGATGACTGTCGGTGAAGACATATGATCTCCACTCCATTTTTGCCGATTATCTTCAATTAACTCCCTTGGAAAGCTGCCCAGAGGCGAATTCCAGGAAATGCGGTAATTACGGTTAAAGCCCAGAATGATGTCGGGAGCTAAATCAACATAGGGACCATGATAAACATCACGGCCGATATAAGCTTTGAGGATAATTTTTTCACCTGTCTTCGGGTCAATGAGTTGCTCTAGCTGATTGGCCAGACGGCGGGTAAGTGCCTCTCTTTCTGATGGAGCGACGATTCCCTGGCTTTCGCGCCCCTTAAGATTCAAATAGAGGGCATTCAGGCCGACGCCATAGGCTTTTGTTCTTGACCAGTCAGTTCGCTGGAAGAGAGTCACTTCCTCCGGCCGGCTGCCGGGCAAAAGATAGTGATAGCCAGTTTGCAACAGCCAGGTATTAAGATTAAATCCCCAGCGGAAAGGATTAAAACCGTGGTCGGACATGACAATGATGGCTGTCTGACGGTCAACTTTTTCCAGGCACATCTGCAGGACTTTATCCATTTCTTCATATGTCCTGGGAATAACCGGGGCAAATTCAGCTGCCAGCTTTTCATCATAAGCCGGATGGTTCTTATCCAGGAAACGGTAAAACATATGCTGCCTTTGATCGGTATTGGAAAAATAATAAAAAAGAAGCCCTGACCTGAAATTTTTTAATTCATCTTCGAGAATGGCTACACTTTCCTTATAAACTAATTCATCCTGAGCCAGGAATTCATTTTCATCCAGGACTTCATTTTCCAGGGCCGCCGTGTCAGCCGGCAGTCCTTTGGTAAAAAACGGCCCGAATTTTCTGGCCAGCTCCTTAGAATAATTATCGGGTGTGGATAGAGGCATGGCCGGTGCAGCCGGATCAATATTGATCGGGCTGACATAAAGCTTGAATTTTGGCCTGGCCTCTTTGAGGTAAAAAAGGCAGAGACCACTGACCCTCTGACCCGGGATGAAATCAAATTTGATTTTCTTCCAGCCGCTCCACTCTTTTTCTTTCAAAATGAATTCCTGATCCTGATAGGCAATTTTGGCCGCCGGGTAGACAGGATCAATGAAGACCTTAAAATCCACATACGTTTCCGGGTTGCCTTTTTTAAAGGGGTTATTTGGCCCGGGGATTCTGGATTCAACCCGGTGGCCAATAACATAAACATCATGAACGCGGCCGCCGCCTCCATATTCTTCCGTTATCGTCTTATATTCATTGGTATAAAAGTTAAAAAGTCCATAATAGCCTTTGATATCCGGGGTGCCCATACCAGAAAACGTTTTTTGTTTTGATTCAACCGGGGGATAATTGGAAGGTATTTTGAAAACCGTAGCTGGAATATCATTGTCTTCAAGAATCTGCCAGAAAGCCCGGCCCCGCCGTAAGTTGTTAATTTTTCCGCCAGATAGGGGCAGAATCAGGTTACCAAGGCAAATATCATGTTTCCCCGGGAGTGATTCTGAAGCCGAAAAAACAGGCATATAAGCTTTTGGGTCCCGGTGAACAAAATCAAAAATAGCATGGCCACCCGGGTCAGTACCGGTGATAAAATTAGCCCAGGCCACCGGGCTCTGGGGAGGAATACTTGAGCCAAGAGGGAGAAAGCTGCCTGAGGAGGCCAGTTTTCTGAAACTGGGCAGCCGGTTAGCCTTCATCAGGTCAGAGGTCAGCACCGGGTCGAGGCCGTCAAAGCCAAGAACCAGTACCTTCCTGGCTGTATCCCGGCCTCCCCTGGTAGTCAAAGAAGCTCCCTGCGGGAAAAAAGCTAATCCGGCTGAAGTGGCCAGCATTAGCTCAAGAAAGCGCCGGCGGGATAGGCTATTGTCTTCTTTTTCTTTTGCCATTCATCCTGGCCTTTTTAGTCTTCTGTGCACTTTCTATTCTATCATTTTTATTGATTTTTGCAGAAGCTGCTGGTGATGCTACCGATAAGAATGATTGGCCGTCAAAATATGATGGTCGGTCAATGCCAAATAGGTCGAGAACAGTGGGAGCGATGTCCATAATAGAAGGTTGGTCGATGTCAAACTTGAAGTTGGAGAAAAATACTCCCGGGACCAGGTCTGGATCAAGGCAGTGATCACCACTCCAGGCTTTCAGGTTATCTTCAATAACTTTTTGATTGACCCGGCCAGTGACTGAGTCCCAGGAAACCCGGTAGCCTTCATTATAGGCGACAATTAAATCAGGAGCTTCCTGGCGGTAAGGGCCGTGATAAATTTTCTCAGTGTCAACTAACCGGTGGATAGCGGCTGTGCCGAGATCAGGATCTTTCAGACCGGATAATTTTTCAACCAATTCTTTCTTAAGTTGCTGATATTCTTCTCCAGGTTCAACTACGCCCTGTGCCTCCCGTCCTCTGAGGTTGATATACAGCCCGGCCAGGCCCAGCCCGTAGGCTCTGGTCCGGGTCCAGTCCACCTGTTTGAACCATTCTTCACTCGTTGCTGCTCCATCCTTTAAATTGAGATAACCATTAAGATAAAGCCAGGAATTAAGGTTAACACCGCGGCGAAAGGATTTGAAACCATGATCAGACATGATGATTAAACACGTCCGCTCATCACCTTGTGTTAGAACCTGGCCAGTCAGCTCATCCATTTTTTTGTAAAGATTTTCAATCACACTGGCCCCATCTTTAAGATGGCAAGTAGCCTGACAGGCAGGATGGGTCTTATCGAGATAACGGAAGAACATATGCTGAAGGCTGTCAGAAGTCTCAAACCAGCAGGCTACCAGTCCTTTTCTTGTTTTGGACAGGGCATTAAAAAGAATCTTCTCTGTTTCCTGATGAAAGGTGTAAGCCAGATCTAAAAAGGCATTTTCTGGCAGGACGCCCTCATTCAGAGCCCAGGTGTCATTAGCTTCACCCAGCGTGGCATAACTGCCCAGCAGTTTGGCCAGGTAAGAGGAATAAATAAATGGATGAGAAACAGGCAGGGCTGGCTTTTCCGGATCAATGTTAAGAGGGGTTACATAAAGTTCAAAATGAGGGCTCGTGCTTAATAAATAAAATCTGGCTAGAGCCTTGATTTTTACTCCCAGGCCCGCTGGAAAACTTAGTTTTATCCAGGGAGAGAAGACACCTTTTTGCATCCTAAATCTTTGACCTGAGACTTCGATCTCAGCTTGCTCCGGATTATCTCCAAATTTAATCAGCAGGGGAATCTTAATTTCCTCGGGCTTTTTTAAAAGAGAATTTTCCGGGCCGGGGATAAATGTCTTGATCATCTTGCCCTGCCGCTCAACCAGCAGGCTTTCGCCGCCTTCCTTTTTCTTAATTCTTTCTGGATTAGTCGTATAAAAAAGGAAAGTTCCCTGAGAGCCTTTAAGATCCGGCAGGCACATGCCTGATAAAAGATGACCTGAAAATTTCTCAGGCGGAAAAGTAATCGGGATACGCAAAATAGAAGAGAAAATTCCTTTTTCACCAAGAATTTTCCAGAAAGGCTGGCTTTTTCTTAATAGTTTTATTTCTGGCCGGCCTAAAGGAATCCTGTGTTTTCCCAGTTTCAGATATTTTGACGGCGGGCTAATCCGGGCAGAAGACAGATCTGGAAGATAAGTTTTGGGGTTGCGGCTTAAAAAGTCAAAAATATTGTGCTTGGACGGATCGCAGCCTGTCATAAAAGAAGACCAGGCGACAGGTGAAATAGCCGGGGTAGTTGTCTTAAGCTTTTTAAAAGTTCCCTGTTTTTTCAACTGGCTGAAAACGGGCAGTTTGCCTTCAGCCATGAATTTCTCGGCCAGGTCCGGGTCGAAGCCATCATAGCCTAAAATAATAACCTTATCTACCTGGCTATTTTGGTAGGCTTTCTGACCGCGCAGCAGGCGGAAGAGCCAGCGGAAAGGCCAGGAGAGCAAAGAGAAAATAGCCAGAAAAAAAGTCAGGAAGAAAATCAGGAAGGATGATAGAAAGGCAAATCCTGCTCCTGGTCCGATATAAGCCTCGGCTACCGAAACCATGGACAGAATCAGAAAAACTTCCAGATAGGCTCTTTTAAGAAAAAAGTAAAAAACCCTGTCCGGAATCTGCCTCATTTGACTTTTTTGATGATCAGGCTGGCAATATCCTCAATGGCCAGCTCGGAGCCATAATCCTCTGCCGCCCAGAAAAAAGCGTCATCCCAGGTGTGCATGCCCTGAAGATAGCTGCGGCCAAAGATATCCTTTTTCCTGATTGAGCCTTTAAGATCGAACCCGGGATAAGACAGGACCAATAAATCAGGCCCGAGGGAGGTATATTTGCCCTGATAGACTTCTTCTGCTTTAAAAACCTGGCGAATAACTTTCTGCCCATTGTATTCAAGCTGAAGCAACTTCTGGGCAATCTCTGATTTTAGTTCCTTTTTCCGGCTGCGTTTGATCCTGCCCCGGGGAAATTTATTTTCAAGATTAAGATAAATCCGGTTTGGATCAAGGGCGAAAGCTACTGATTTTGGCAAGATATCATTCAGGCTCTTCGGACTGGAAGTAGTAAAAGACAGGTAGCCTTCTTTTTCCAGCCAGGAATTTAAATAAACCTCCTGGATTATGCCGGTGAAGCCGTGATCAGAAAGGATAAACAGACTGTCTTCGCTTTCATTCAGTTTTTTATATGAGCTGATGATCTTGGAAATAATTCTGTCGATTTGCTGGTAAAAATCCAGAAAAGCTTGATGAGCCGGGTGAGATTTGTCTTCATATGCTGACCAGAGGAAATGATGCAGGCGATCAGTTCCCGTAATAACAAATTCAAAATAGTCCCATTCCTGCTCCCAAAAGTAATTCAGTGCTTTTTGATGACTGGCCATGGTCTTGGATAGCTCCGGCCAGAGGAGAGCCTGGTTCTCAGCTACCTTAGCACTGTCCACATCTATCTGGTAGCCGATCTGCTCCAGGGTAGAAAACAGGGGAGGGGGATAGACTGATCTGGCCAGATCAACGGCCACAAAGCCAGAAACCATGACGCCGTTAATCCGGCGGGCGGGAAAGGTGGCTGGCTGATTGATAACCATACTTTTATATCCATGCTGGGCCAGTATGTCCCACAGGGTGTCTACCTTAACATCAAGAAAGTTCGGAAATCTCAGGTCATAACTGCCAGGCTTAAAGTCCACAAAGCCAAAAATCCCATGATTTCCCGGATTTGTTCCGGTCATAAAGTTGGTCCAGGAGACAGCCGAGATTTCAGGCAGGCTGGCCTTCATTTGATGCAGGTGCCCGCTGTCTATCAGGCGGGCAACTGTGCTCATTAGTCCCGTCTTAGCTAGTTCAAGCAGCAGGGAATAGGGAACACCATCCAGGCCAATAACGCAGATTTTCTTTCTGGCTTTGCTCTTTTTAAAAATCGGCATAACTTTGATTATTATAACACCAGAGGTCCAGGTGTCAATTTTTTAACCGGCGATCAACAACTATCTAATTGATAATAAATAAATTAATAGGCCGAAGAATCTTAGCTGACCTGCTCTCCAGTGGCCTTTAGGATATGCTCAAGATAGATGTCTTCCGGCACTGCACCTTCCAGGGAAAGAGTCTCATTAAAGATCGACTTAGGGACACCCATGACTTCATATTTCTGAGCTAATTCAGGGAATTCAGAAGCTTCAATCATGGCTGCCCGGATAAAAGGCGACTCAAGCGCCATTTGATGCCCAAGGCGGACAGCCATTGGACAATAAGGACAGGTCGGAGTAACAAAAATTTGGATATTGACTTCCCTGTTTAATTTTTTTAAAGCTTCCTTTGTTTCAGGGCTGAGTTCTGTCTGACCGCGGCTGGTATCAACCAGAGCTTCCAGCAGGCTCATAAATTCATAGCCAGAAGGTACCCCAAAAAACCGGATACCGGTGTCTTTGCCCTTTATAATAGCCATGGCCGGAACTTTGTCTATGCCCAATTTGGCCGCCTGGCCAGCCTCTTTTATTATGTCATAAACACTCAACTTTATCTTATCAGATAAACCGCTTAATTCTTCCAGTAGTTGTCTGGTTTCCTGGCAGTACAGGCAATCAGGCAAGGCCGGCTGACCGGGCACAATTAACTGGCTTTTTTCCACAGTAAAATAGGCCAGTTCGACTGGCTCGACCATCTCTGCTTCAAGTTTCTTCCGGGCAAAGTCTCTAACTTCCTGATTTAGCATCTCCATGTTTGTCTCCTTTTAATAAAATAATTACCTGAGACCAATCGGCTAATTCCAACTATTCCTATAATATTAATATAAGATCAGTTATCTCACCACTCCAACCGGTGCTTCTGGCCGGCTGGCCAATTGACTTTCTCCCCGGTTAAGCTTAAATTAAACTTTTATTTATATTAACCTGAAAATAAGAAAAAGTAAAATGAAAATGAGACAGTTGATCAAATATCTCAACAGGGAATATGAAAAAAGGACGCCTAAAAGCCGCTTGATGTTTCAGCGAGCGTCCAGAGTTATGGTTAGAGGCGGCAGCCACAGCCTGAGACTGTGGAAACCATATCCTTTTTTCCCGGCTTCGGCTCACGGAGCGGCCGTTACTGATATTGATGGCCGCCGCTACCTTGATTACTGGCAGGGACATTATGCTAATATCCTGGGACATAATCCTGAAGCTATCAGGCAGGAGGTCGAACCTTATGTAGCGGCCGGGAGTCTTCATACCGGTTTTGAAAGTTCCGTTCAGGTAAAGCTGGCCGAAAAAATCCTGGGCACACTCCACCAGCCAGGCTTAAAAATAAGATTTACTACTTCCGGTACCCTGGCTTCGACTTATGCTGTCATGCTGGCCATGGGCTATACTGGCCGCCAGGAAGTGCTGAAAATCGGGGGTGGCTGGCACGGTGCCTCTCCCTATTTATTAAAAGGAGTTAAGTTTCATCCCGGCCATGGTTTTAATCAGGTGGATTCGGCCGGCCTGCCCCCAGAGTTTGCCCGTCATGTCTTTATTACAAGATTTAATGATTCAGACCAGCTGGAAAAAATGTTTAAAAAGCATGGTACGAAACTGGCAGCTTTTATTCTAGAACCATTCATTGGGGTCGGCGGCTTTCTTTTTTGCTCATCTGAATACTTGAAGCTGGCTAGAAAACTGGCTGATGAATATGGAGTGGTCTTAATTTTCGATGAAATTATTTCGGGCTTCAGATTTTGTCCTTCTGGCCTACAAACGCTTTATGGGGTCAAGCCTGATATCTCTCTTTTTGGAAAGCTGATCGGCGGGGGACAGGCAGTGGCGGCGGTGGCTGGAAAGACAAAAATTATGGATGGCTGCCAGACAGCCGGGGCCAGTGGCCTCCAGGTTAACTTTGAAGGTGGAACCTTTTCTGCACATGAAGAATATATAAGAACTGGTCTGGCCATGATCAAATATATCCTCGGCCATGAAAACAAAATTTATTCATCGATTGGCCGGTTGGCAGCCAGCCTGAGGCAGGGTATTGAGCAGGCCTTTGAAGCGGAAGGGCTAAAGGTAGTTTGCACTGGTGCTGGCCATGAGTCTGTCCAGCAGAGTTCTTTTTTTATGGTTAATTTTCCGAAAAAAGACATCAGTTATTTCACACCGGAGGACGTCTGGGATCCCGCCAGGTCTGATGTTTTTCTTCGCGAAGAAGCTTTAAAACTGGCCCTGCTTATTAACGGCGTCCATGTCGTCCACGGAGGAGGCTGCTTGTCCACTGCCCACACTGACAATGACATTAAGAAAACCATTGAAGCTTATGGTCAGGCCGCTAGGATTTTTAAAAAATTCCTAGGGTGACAAATTAAGCCGGTGGTTTTCAGATTTTTTCCATCCGAAATAGATAGCAGCCAGAGTCCAGCCAGAAAACCGGCTCCTGGTTATTATCGGCGGGATGAATGCCGTCATTATTTTCCCGGCTGGTATAACTTCTTCCCTCCCAGATGATGAGTTCTTTTTCTTTTAGCTCCTTTATCCGGCAATCTGGCCAGATGACCGGCAGGTGGAGTCTTGCCCGGCTGCCAGCCGGTATTTCTAATTCAAGAGTAAAAGTTGAATCTGATTTTTGCCAGGCAAGAGTAGTTTCTCCCTGGATAGTAACTAATCCCGCCCGGAACTGATTTATTTCCTCAGGGATATATGGTTTTATCTGAAAAGTGCGCCAGCCTGGCTCAAGAAGTCCAAGCCCAGCCAGGTTTTTATAAAACCAGGCATCAACGCTGCCAAACATGATACGATTATGAGAATTCATGCCCCGGCCTGTTAGCTTTTCCCACCTTTCCCACAGGGTTGTTGCCCCTTCTTTAATCATATAGCCCCATCCCGGGTAACTATCCTGTTTGATGATTTTTAGGGCAACTGATTGATAACCAAATTTACTCAGGACATCAAGCAAAAAACGGGTGCCAATAATGCCTGTATCCAGATGATAATCGTGATGATTGATAATTGAGGTTAGCAGATTCTGCAGAACCTTGTCTCTGTCTTCCCCGGGAACCATATCCAGGTAGAGAGGTAAAGCATTAGCTGTCTGGTCAGGCAGCCGGTCAAGCGGCCCTTGTCTGATAGCTTTATACTGATCCTTTTCCAGGAAAGCCTGGTTGAAAGCCTCCTTGATCTGAGCTGCTAAGTCTTTATATTCCCGGCTCTCATCCTGACGTTCAAGCAGGAGGCAGATATCAGAAAAAATGAGGACGTCATGATAGTAAAACCAGGTCGAAATAAGGTCTAGTGGAGTTTTTTTAGGGACAAGACTTCCGGGCTGGCACCAGTCACCATATTTTCCAAGACCCAGCAAAAGATGATCGGCTGATTTCTGGTGTAGAAACTCAATATAGTTCTTGAGGCTCTGGAAATGCTTCTGGAGAATTTCCCGGTCACCATAAAACATATACATCTGCCAGCAGAGACTGATATAGGCTGAGCCCCAGGCAGGGTCAGCCGGATAGGCTGAGGAATTATTGGCATTATAGGGAGGAACAAAATCGGGTAGGCTGCCATCTTCTTTTTGTGCCAGTCTGATAAGATGGAGAAAATGCTGATAGAAGGCGGCCAGATCAAAATTAAAACAGGCCTCTTCCATGGTCATGGCGGCATCAGCCAGCCAACCGTGACGTTCGTCGCGCTGAGGGCAATCAGTCGGAATAGACATCAAGTTGGCACGCTGACTGACATCAACACACTGATGAATTTTGTTAATGAGCTGGTCTGGAGATTCCAGATAGCCTGTTCGCTCGACGGCTGAATGAACAAACCGTGCTTCGAGCGTATCTTCATCCGGGCGGCCAGGAAAGCCTGTCAACTCAACATACCTGAAGCTATGATAGGTGAATCCTGGTTCATAGAATTCTTCCCCCTGGCCGTTTAGAATTAAGATATCTGTTGCCCGGGCGTTACCATTAGTATTGATATTCAGGTTGCCATCAGGCAGGAGGAGCTCGGCAAATCTCAAGCGAATTTCTGTCCCCTGGGGCCCGGTGGCTTTTAATCTGACCCAGCCAGAAATATTCTGGCCAAAATCGAAAATATAAATGCCCTCCTGCGGGGACAGAATTTTTTTAGGTCTGAATCTATCAGTTATTTTTACCGGTGGAAGATCTTGAGCCATAAGCGGTGGCCCTTTCACTGCCTCGGCTTTTTCCCAGTGGCTGTCATCAAATCCTGGCTGATTCCAGCCTGGCTGTTCCAACCGGCGGTCATAATTTTCGCCAAAATAAAGGCCGTTTTCCTGCAGGGAACCTCCTGAAACTTTCCAGCTCTCGTCGCTAGAGATGATGTCGTAGCCGCCGCCAGCATAATAAATTTCCATTTTAAAAATCAATTTCGGCCGGCCATAGCCGTATTTTTTTATATGCCGGCCATTGCCCAGGATAACCCCGATGGCATTTTTGTCCCTGATCAAACTGCCCACTTCATGGATGGAATAATAGGCAATCTGCTGATAATCGGACCAGGGTGGATCAAGCACCTGGTCCCCGATTTTCTGGCCGTTGACATAAAGTTCATAGTAACCGAGGCCGCAAATATAAATCGTGGCCCGGCTGGCTGGTCCGCTGCCGGAGAATTCCTTCCGCAGGTAGATACCTTTATATTCAATATCCAGTGATTCTCCCGGGCTGGAAGGTATTGTCTTTTGCACCACGAAGCTTTCTGGCTGTAGCCTGGTAATCCAGCTAGCCTTGAATTTTGCATTTCCCATAAAGCCCGTGGCAAATGAAGATAGTTCACTATATGGACTGGCTTCTTTAGTCGAATTCCACCAGCGCACTCGCCAGTAGTAGTGCTGGCAGCTAAGTAGTTCTTCCCCCTCATAGGGAATATGGCAGCTTGAACTGGATTCCACCTGTCCACTATCCCACACGTCGCCGATTTCTTTCAGACAGATATCAGGCTCAGAAGAAACAATAATTTGATAGGCTGTCTGGTGGTCTCCCCTCAGTTTGCTTTTGACCTTCCAGAAGAATCTTGGCCGTGGGCGGTCAATAATGACCGGTTCTTTTAAATATTCTACTCTCAAGTCAAAAGGAGACATAATACTCATTCTTGGCTCCAATTAGATGATAAAATTCAGGCTTCCGCCTGAGCCAGAAAATAGTCAGCAACCTTCAGGTTATAATCATCCGGGTTAATTTCTTTAATAATGGTTCTTTTAAATTTCTTATTCTCAGGTTGTATATCGGTTAGGTCAACCACTTCTCCGTTTATTTTGTTTCCTTCGGCATCGACGATAATTTTAACCTTTGGCCTTAATAAAAATTTAGGTTCGTGGTTAATAGCCACAACCAGGCCGATCTCTCCAGTATTCAGCAGGACTACTGACCCGACGGGGAAAATGCCCATCATCTGGACAAAAGCCTTGAGAATGACCGGATTGAATTCTGTCCCTATATGTTCAAGCATCAGGCTGAGAGCTTCCGCCCGGGTAAAAACTTTTTGGCGATAGATTCTTTTGGTGGTGATAGCATCAAAGAAATCACAGACTTTAACAATCCGGCTGTATAGATTAATATCAGTTTTAATTTTAAAATGGGGGTAACCGGTCAAGTCTTCCTTGATGTGATGTTCCATGGCAACATGAATAGCAGATATCGGCAGGTGCTTATATTCTCTAAGTTGAACCAGTTTTTCGGCGCCCTGATGAGGATGAAGCTCAATTATTTTCCTTTCTTCTTCGGTTAATTGACTTGGCTTATTTAATATAGCCAGGGGGGTTTCAATTTTCCCTAAATCATGGAAAAAAGCGGCCACACCGAGATCAACCATCTCTGCCCGGCTGAGCCCCAATCTTTTGCCCAGAGCAATAGCCAGCAAGCTAACATTGACAGAGTGATTCAGGGTATATTCATCGTGATTTTTTATGTTGGTTAAGCCAAGGAAAAAGGACTCGTTATCTGCCAGGTGATTAAAGATAGACTGGATCAACCGGCGAGTGGTATTCAATTTGATTTTTTCATTTTCTTTTTCTCGCTCGGAAATTTCGCGCAAATGGAGGATACTTAAAAAATACAGGCGTGTTGAACTTTTTTCCGGACTTAGCCATTGTTCCGAAACTTGCATTTTCCCCAGGCTTAAGCCAGCTATCTGCTGCTCTTTCAATTCGGCCACAATGTCGTCAAATGGGTTAGGCCCGGGTCTTTTCTTGGAAATGATAGCCAGGGCGCTGATCAACTCCTGTTGGTTGATCTCAGAGGGAAACTCAAGCTGGCCTATTTCGCGTTTGCGGAATTCTTCAAGCAGGAATTTAAAAATATGATAGTTAGAGAGTGAAAATTTAACCCGCTGCTGGTTAAAGAAAATTGATTCCCGTTTTATTCTAAATTTTATCTCAGGTTCAACTTCCTTCAGCTTGCCTAATTCTTCAATGAGTAGGGCTGTCTGCTGTTCAATTAACTCATTATTTTCGGCATAGAGTTTAAAAATCTTAAAGACAATATAGAAACGCATAAGAAAATTAATAGCCAGCTTTTGAACCAGCTGGGTTGAGTCGGTTGTTTCGGCCTGTTTTTTTTCTTCTTCTGGCATTTTGGCCTCAAGAATTTTTTAAGGTCAGCCGGACAAGAGCTTCGGCTGATGCTTCCCGGACACGGCGGTTAAGGAAATGTTCCCCCCGTTCTAAAAGTCCAATAGCTTCTTTTGTTCCCATTGTTTCCAGTCCGGCAATGGCGCAGATTTTCAGCTCGGTCAGACTGCGCCGCCAGGATTTTTTTAAATAAATCTTTTTAAGAAATCTGAATGCTTCCTGGTTTTTTGTCCTGCCCAGGAATTCAAACATGGCTTTTTTTTCTTCAAAGCTCCTGGCTTTGAATCCGGCGGAAAACACTTTACTTATCAGTTTATTCAAGTGAGTCGTATCTCCCAGGAACTTCAGGCTGGTAGTGGCTTTCAAGCGGACTTCCTGTTCTTCATCATTCATGAAGGCAAGAAGAAGTTTGTTGGCCAGCTCATCATTATATGAAGAGAGCGACTCTATGGCCTTTAACTTTAAATCCTTGTTGTCTAGAGTCAGAAAAGCTGCGAATAAGGGAATAATCTTTTGAGCTGGCTGCTCAAGCATGATATCGATGATCATACCGGTCAGTTGCGGCTTCTGGCCATCAATTTGAGCCGTAATTATGCCTGGCTGAGTGCTGCTTATTTGTTCCTTGAAATAATTCTTAACCCGGGTTCTGAAGCCGTGATTTTCTATCTTTTCATAGAGCTCTGATAGAAAGGGGATGGCCTCCTGCCCGAACTGATTTAGATATTCATACAGAGCTTCGCAATTTAACTCAACTTTATTTTCAACCAGTTTTCTGATTTCATCAAAAATCTTTAAGTCTGAAGTTCTAGCCAAAAAGTCATCCAGAGACGAGGCCAGGCTATTCTGGCCGGCAGCTAGCAGATTCTTCAGTTCCCTTATTTTTTTGTTTAAGATAATCGGGATATTAAAGTGGCCATTTTTTATATTTTCCAGGTAGAATTCTTGAAGAATATCGAGATTAACAGCAAACTGCTGCTCATTCTCTTCCAGAGCCATAATTTCCATCATCAAATTTATGAATTCTTCCTCAGACGATAGATTTCTATTTCTTTCCAGCAAACGGTTGAGTTGCTCTTGCTCTTCTTCACTAAATTCTAAAGTAACTGGTAAGTTACCAGTCTGGCTATCGGTCTGGCTGATAGTTGTCAGCCAGGTCAGATTATTTCTCTTCTCCTCACTTTCAAGAGTTAAGTCCTGCTGCCAGTTTTCTGGCAATTCATGATCGACAAAAGAATTAATAGCCTGTTTTTCTTGCGGCTTTAATCGCAGCAGTCCAGAAAAAAGTTCCTCATTATTGACTTCAATATCTACAGCTTCTCTGGCCAGTTCCTGGGGGATTACCTTCAGCCCGCGTCTGGACAGGCTTTCCGTTCTTTCCTCCAGGATACGGTTTTCAATAAATTCTTCAGGAGCATAGTACTGGACATTGGGCAAATCTTTCAGCCAGAGGGCATTAACTACATCTGATTCTTCAGGCGGTTTGGCTGATTCAATCCTGACCAGTTCCAGGAAATCATTTATCTCCTCGCCATCCATGCCCTGATAAAAATATAGAAGGCGCAATCCGTCTTTGTAGAAAAAAAATGGCAAGCTCTTGCTGGAGATTTCATCCTGATAGATCAGCTTGTCCTGATAATAAAAGCCAGATTCGCTAATACTTAATTCGAGTTTCTGATATTCATCGAGAAAAGCTTTCAATCTGGAGATGAAATCCTGGCGAAAATGACGAGCTGAAGCATGCTCAGTCGGAAAAAGTTTAAGAGCAGAGACAGTATTAGCCAGTGACAGAATTAACTCCTTAACTTTCTGGATAGCCTGAGGATCGACTCTCCCTTCCTCCTCTGACTTGTCCAGAGTCCTGTCTTCTGGTGACATAGGCATCAGCTTTTATATTATTAGTCTAATCTATAATAGAGCACTGAGTCAAACCAATTTCTCATTTAGGTTAATACCTGGTATCCAGGGTGAGGATGAGTAATGAGGTCTGCTCCTGGCGTAGTGGACACCAAAGGTATGGACAGTGGTAGAAGAGGCTGGGGGGATTCATAAGCTCTGTACTTGAAACAGCAGGGCTCCCTCCATTAAAAGTGTTATTGAAACTCTTAAAGGAAAGGAGGTGAGCACCAGCTGACAGAATATAAGTACCTCATTTACTGTGAGCTTTTCCAGAGGTTGGCGGGGTTAGCCAGAAGAGCAGTGATTAAGACTTATGAGGGGAGCGAGAGTATCTCGGAAGTGGCCGCCCGGCAGTTTTAACTCATGTTACTTAGGAAGTGGTATAATAATAACTCTAGAAAACTTTTTGAACTAAAATAGAAAACAGTTTAAGTTTAAATTCAGAATGAAGAGGATAAGCTGGTGGATCTGGATGAACTGAGAGAACAGTTAAGAAAAAGGACAGGACATGGACAACCAGATAAAGTCAGGGAATTATGGAAAAATATTGAAGCCCGTAGAGATCTGACCACCAAACAGAAGTTAGAAAAGCTATTGGCTCTCTCCAGGAAGAAAGAATCAGGGGAAAAGACCGCTTCAGCCAGGTATAATGCCGGTGTTGTGCCTGGTACCAGTCATCAGCCATATTTAGTGCTTGAGAATAATTTTAACCTAAATTCCAGCTATGGGCAGATCCCTATTTCTCTTGGTTTGAATATTCCGGGTCAGGTTCTTTATATCCTCAGCCGGGATGAAGCCTTTAAAACTCTCTCTCTATCAGGCTCAGTTTTTATTGATCTCGAAACGACGGGCCTGGCTGGCGGCACAGGCACTGTACCTTTTCTTATTGGCCTGGGTTTTTTTGACCAGCAAGCGTTTAAGGTGGTTCAATTTTTCTTAAATGATCTGGCCTCAGAATTTAAGATGCTGACAGAACTGGAGGAGCTTGCCCGGGATAGAAAATTTACTTCTGTTATATCTTATAATGGTAAAGGATTTGATCTGCCCTTGCTGGAGACGCGTTTTACTCTCAACCGGCAGAGATGTCCTTTATCCGATTTGCCTCATCTCGATTTTTTATTTTCTGCCAGGCATCTCTGGAAGCAAAAATATGAAAGCTGCCGGCTCTATAATCTGGCTCTGGCTCATCTAGGAGCAGACCGGGCGGAAGATATTCCCCCGGAGGAGATCCCGTGGCGATATTTTCAATATTTAAGGAGCGGGGAATTCTCACTTGTTGAGCCTGTTCTCTATCATAATCAGGAAGATATAATGTCTCTTTACGGAGTGGTCGTGGCCGGAGGTCTGGCTGTTGGACAGAGTCTGGAAAATCTGGAAGCAGAAATCGACAGCCTGGAGCTTTTCGGTCTGGGAAAAATCTGGGAAAAAGCAGGTGAAAAAAAGAAATCGGCCGAGCTTTATGAGAAAGCTTTAGATCAGAAGTTACCGGTAGAATTATCAGTCAAGGTGAAAAAGAATTTAGCTCTGTATTTTAAAAAATGCGGCCTATGGGAAAAATCAATTAAACTCTGGGAAGATCTCTGCCAGAATAGCGAAGATGTCGATTGCTGGAGAGAACTGGCTATGTATTATGAACATCAGCTTGGGCAGCCGGAAACAGCCTTGAAATTTGCACTTGACGGGCTGGCTTTATCCCGGGAGATCAGCCCTGCTCTTCAAAAAGATTTTGAACGGCGGGTTGGCAGACTGACAAAAAAAATAAACGTGACCAGCTCTGGCCAGGATAAGGTGGGAGGAAACAGCTAATGAGAGCCATTGTCCTGTCTGCATTCGGGCCAGTCGAAAACCGGCCATTGAAAATGGAAGAAGTGGTCTCGCCTGACCCAGGGCCGGATCAAGTTCTTATCCGGGTATCTTATTGCGGCGTCTGCCATACCGATTTGCATATAGTTGAAGGAGAACTTCCGGCAGTTAGTTTGCCGAAAATTCCGGGCCATCAAATTGTCGGCCAGGTGGAGAAGACAGGTAAACAGGTTTCACTGTTTAAAGCTGGCGATAGAGCCGGCTGTGCCTGGCTCTATCAAGCTTGTGGGCGCTGCCACTTTTGTTTAACACAAAGGGAAAATCTCTGCGAGCAGGCTAAATTTACCGGTTATGATGTAGACGGCGGTTATGCTGAACTGGTGGTGGTGCCAGAGTCTTTCGCTTATGAATTACCAGAAAATTTTCCTGATGACCAGGCTGCTCCTTTGCTATGTGCCGGGATTATTGGTTACCGCTCTCTCCGGCTGAGCCGCCTGATGCCCGGGGAGAAGCTTGGGCTATTTGGCTTCGGGGCTTCTGCTCATGTAACTATTCAGGTGGCACGGTACTGGGGATGCCCAGTATATGTTTTTACTAGGAAAAAAGAGCATCGTGAGCAGGCTTTGAAGCTGGGAGCTGTCTGGGCAGGCAAGCTGGATGAAAACCCGCCAGTCAGGCTTGAGGCAGCTATTGTCTTTGCACCAGCCGGAGATGTTGCCCGCCGGGCGTTAGAAGTTGTGGATAGAGGCGGAACAGTAGTTTTGGCCGGGATTTATATTAGCCAGATTCCCGGACTTGAATATGAAAAGCACCTTTATTATGAGAAGACATTGAGAAGTGTAGCTAATGCTACCCGCCAGGATGGGGTCGAGTTTTTAAAAATAGCCGGAGAAATACCGGTGAGAACAGAAATTCAAGTTTTCCCGTTAGAGAAGGCTAATGAAGCTCTGGAAGCAGTTAAGCATAGCCGGATAAACGGAGCGGCTGTTCTTAAGATCAGTTAAACCAGGGTATTGGGGCAGAACCTGGCTGTTGAAAAAAATGATCCCTTAAGCTAATATTATTCAAGTTAATTCCAGGCGCCCGTAGCTCAGCTGGATAGAGCGTCTGACTACGAATCAGAAGGCCGCAGGTTCGAGCCCTGCCGGGCGCAGGTTTTATCTAGAGGCAGAATCTGCTCAAAGAAAAACAGACAGAACTAAGACAGGGTAAGATGTGCCTGCTTGATTAACCCGGTTATTAAGAAAAATGAATGAAATTAGGAGCATCTTGTTACTTGGACCGCCAGGTGCAGGTAAAAGTCCATTCAGTCAGTATCTCAGCCAGCAGGTCATAGGTAACAGTCATTTCCTGTCCTTTGATTTTGGCCAGGAATTAAGACATATTCTTTCGTCCTGGTCGGCGGGCAAGGGACAAAGCCAGTCAGAAGCCTGTTATGAACAGCAGGACATAGAACGTATTCGACAGTCGGTAGAAAAAGCTGTGCTGTTTGAACAGGCTGACCGGGAGCTGGCTCGCCGGATCTTAAAAAATTTCTTGATAAATAATAAACCTGCCAGTAGGGATTTCTTGATTTTAAACGGCTTACCGCGCCATGAAGGTCAGCTAGCCTGGTTAGCTGGCCTGGCCAGGATTGTTCTGGTGGTTAACCTGGATTGTCCGGAAAGCATCTCAATTAAGAGAATTATGGCTAATGTTGACGGTGAAAGAACTGGCCGCTCAGATGACCGGCCAGACATCATAAGCCAGCGCTGCCGGATTTATGCTGAAAGGACAAAGCCGCTTATAGATGTTCTGATGAAGCAGGAAATTCCGGTGATTGATCTGCCAGTAAATGAAGCTATCAGGCCGGAAGATCTTTGGGAAAAACTTCGTTCTAATGAAACTTTTAATTGCTTTTTTTAACGGTTAGTTAATTTTCTGCCTTCTAAATAAAAGCGCTTTTCCCAGGCTTCTCCCATAGAAAAAGTCTTTCTGGGCAGCGCTCCATCTAGAATAACTGTCGGGAAAAGATGGTTTTTGTCCAGAGCTGGAAGATAAATGCCGGTATTATTTTCACTTTTCTTGACCAGTTGCCAGAGAGAATTATTTCCATGGACATAATCTAGGCTTTGAGCCTTTTTATCGCTTAAATATTTATCAAGAAAAGGCTGGATAGTTCCAGCGGTAAGGTTAGTTGAAGGTTTTAAAAATCTTATAGATTTAAAGCCATGGTTTGAAACCAGACCTGCCACCTGCTCATTTTTTTTCTTATTATTAATTGTCCTTTGCAGGTCTTCATATGACCTCTCGGGACGAATCTCAATTTGTTGCCTAAAAAAAGCTTTAAGTTCATCTTCCAGAGCCAGGGGCTTTTTGACATCAAAAAGAATTCGATGGATAGGTTCGAAGGCCAGGGATTCGTCATGAAGATTAACAATCTCTACCAGGGCATAACGCAGGGGGGAATTATTCAGTTCCTCCGGATTAGAGCTGGCCGCTTTAGTCTTCTCCCAGATGGTTTTGGCTGTGGCCAGCGAATGGTTGCCATCGCCTACGGCAAAAAGGAGCAGGGGAATCTCAGGCGACAGATTATATCTCTGGCAGAATTTTTTCTGATCAGCCAGGTTGCTTAATCCGGATAAAACTTCGTCTTCGGCTTTTGACCGGGTAATGAGGTAGCCTCGAATCCGGCCGGAATCAAACATCAATTCAAAATCATACAGGGGCAAAAAATCTTTTTTATGTTCACTGGCCGGCCCAATCACCATGTTTTCCGGGTCATCTATAAGCATCATAATATGAGGCAACTCCAGAGATGCTCCCTCCCTGATCTGCACACGGGGAGGGATTCTTTCCAGAATGGTGCCCTCGGTGGCCCGGATCAGGGTATTAGCTTGTGACCGGTAATCGTATTTTTCTAAATCAACAGCCAGAAGCAAGCCTTTCCTCCAGCCATGGGCAGTTTCTCTTTCAACATAAACTATCCCTTCTGCCTGATTGAAAATACCTCCGGTCAGGTATTCTTTCATTTTGCTTTTAATATTTTTTATTCTGCTCTCTTTGTCAGGAGCGTTAAGGTAAACTTCGGGGTAAATTAAATGAAAAGTTGAAGGGGCAGAACCGACCAGGCCGGCCACTCTCTCCCAGTATTCCGGCTCCGAGGTAAATTGATCGCAGGCAATGACCGCCCAGCGCTTTAAATCGAGGCTATTGACGGGAAAAAGAATGTCAGCTTTAGCCAGTCCAAGAGAATCGAAGATTTTCATTTTATTTTTCCTTTAGTGTAATAAAAAGATTTTATACAACAAGAAATCAGCTTTTTCAACCAGAAAGTTAGCTATAATCGCCCTCAAATGGAGACTTTGATGCTCATAGCTGGCCAGCACCAGTTTGGCTGACTGGCTTGGTTCAGTTACAGTCATGTCGCCAGCAGTGGTAGTTAATTTTCCCTGATAGGTAAGTTGCGAGGTTGACAAAAAGCAGTTAATTAATTATAAAACAACTTGATTGCCATAAAATATTAATAAGAGTTTTTGAAGAGAGGTGTAAGGTGATTTCTTTTGAATTAACCGAGGAACAAAAAGCCCTGCAAGAAATGGCTCATGCCTTTGCTGAGAAGGAAATGAGGCCAAAGGCTGCTTTTTATGATCGTGAGGAAAAATTCCCTGAAGATGTTATGCAGAAAGCCTTTGAAGCTGGCTTTTTAACCTGTAATGTCCCCTTAGAATATGGAGGCGGAGGCTTATCAGATCTGGAAATGGCTATAATTTCGGAAGAACTGGCCTGGGGTTGTGCCGGCATGTATACTACGATGATGGCTAATTCGCTGGCCTTTGCGCCAATTATTCTTTTTGGTCAGGAAGAACAGAAAAAGAAATTTTTAACTCCTTTTTCTAAGAAGATGAGTTTTGCTTCTTATTGTTTGACGGAAAGAGAAGCTGGTTCCGACACGTCGGCTATTAAGACTATTGCCCGGAAAGATGGTTCTGATTATGTGATCAACGGCTCAAAATGTTTTATAACCAACGGAGGAGTGGCCAGTTTATATGTCGTTTTTGCTAATGCTGCTCCGGAAAAAGGTTCCAGAGGAATAACTGCCTTTATTGTTCCCAGAGAAACAGCCGGAATTACCATTGGCAAGGTAGAAGATAAGATGGGACAGCGGGCCTCCAATACTGCTGAGATATTTTTTGAAGATGTGCGGGTACCAGCTGAAAATATTTTGGGCCGGGTTGGTCAGGGATTCCTGATAGCTATGAGGACTTTTGATCGAACCAGGGCAGCCGTGGGCGCAGCCGGTGTTGGACTGGCCAGAGCTGCTCTCGAACATGCTATTGACTATTCTAAGACCAGAGTCCAGTTTGGCCAGGCCATAGCTACTTTTCAGGCAACTGCCTTTAAGATAGCCGACATGGCGACTGAGATAGAAGCGGCTAGATTGTTAGTCTGGAAAGCTGCCTGGCTGGTTGATAGCGGCCAGCGCTGCGGACTGAATTCAGCTATGGCTAAATATTTTGGTTCTGACCTGGCGATGCGAGCCTCACTTGAAACCCTGCAAATTTTTGGCGGTTATGGCTATATGAAGGATTATCCAATTGAAAAATTGGTGAGGGATGCCAAGTTGCTTCAAATTTATGAAGGGACAAATGAGATCCAGAGGCTGGTTATTTCCAGGGAAGTCATTGGTCCGATAATCAAGAAATAAAACTTTTAGCAAGCGGGGTCAGAGTCATTTTATCTTTTCTTTAATCATGTTATAAATTTTAGTCCCAAGTTTGTCTGTAGATACACAATTCCTTTTGTGAATATCATTCTCGAACATATAGGTTTGCTGATACATGGTATTGACTTTTATTTCACATGAGTTGTCAGTTATTTTTTCATCTAGACATTGAATTTGCCTGTCCGTTCCAGTTCTGTGCTTATCCCGAGTGAGTTGCAGTCACAGTAGCCGCCGTTGTTCTGACCGGTAAAATTGAGCCAGTCCGACACAATTAATCCGGAAGCCTTTTCCATGTTTATTATAGGCAGTTAAAGTTGAACAAAAGTTTCAATGACAGCCTCCCACACAGCATCAAATGGCTTCTCGATCGTAAATGAAGAAACGATTTGCCTATGTTTTGGGACCTCTACACAGCATGTAAGGCCGAAACAAATCAAAAGAATGGCAACCTGTGGCCTAAATTTATAAATTAATCGTTCTCCTTCTTGTACCTTGAATAAAACGGCTAAGCATTTCCTTCTAAGGATGCCTGAATAATCAGCTAATTAGCTATTTAATTTTGAATTATAGAAACAAGAAAGGGAACCTGACGGCTCCCCCAGTGTTTCAGAACAAAATCGGGCGGGACGGATAAAATCTTATTCTTCGATATATTCCGGGATGATAGCCAGAGTCTCTACGCCGGCTCCTTTGCAAATATCCATTACTTCCATCACTTTGCTGAAAGGAACTTTGGCTTCAGCTCTGATGAAAATAGTCTTATCCTGACGGGCAGCGTACTGACGGCGCAGCTCTTCCATTAGCAACCTTAATTCCAGGGGGTTTCTCTGTAGCTCTACCTGGTCATTTTTCTTGACAGTCAGAACAATAACACTTGGATCCACACCGCTTTTGGAATCAGCAGACTGCACTTCGGGCAGTTTTACGTCAATACCCATCTGAACCATCGGTGTTATAACCATAAAGATAATTAACAGAACGAGTAAGACGTCACACAGGGGAACGACATTGGGTTCAGCTTTTGCCATGTTCTCCTCCTTAAATATCTTAGATAAAGATTTTATTTAAAAACCTCTGCTTTGTCAAATAGGTTTTTTGGCCTTATATAAAACAAACAATGCCTATCCTTCAGGTTCAGGTAAAGGACGAAATATCAGAATTGAAACGGCTATGATCATCTAAAAAAATGGTCCCGGGCCTATTGCAGGGTTTTTAGGGCCTTAGCATTATTGCTGGTCTTAAAAACCAGCAAAGTCCGGCCAGCCCCGGCCGATGACCCATAGGAATATCTGATATCAATAACTGCCCCGGCCAGGAGTGCACCTATCTCTGCACCAACGCCAATCCGGTCTTCAACTTCGACGGTGATAACCCTGACCGTCTTTATTTTAAAGCCAAGCGAGCGAAGGGCTAACTCAGCCTTTTTATAATCTGAAGTCACCAGATGAAATTGGCCTTTCTCTTGGTGCCGTTCAGATTGAACAAAAAAGGCCCGCAGATTGATCCCGGCGTTAGCCAGGGTGGCCAGAACTCGTCCGAAAATTCCAGGTTCGTTGGGAGTAATGACCTGAAGTTCAATTTCTTCCTGAATAACGTTCACTTTTCTCTCCTTCTTAAATCTTACTCAGTACCGCCCTGTCAAGCCAGCTCAGAATCAAACTGGCCAGAATAGCTTTAAATAGAATAGAACATGGCCCGTTTTCAAAAAAATTGTTTACATGTAAAAGCTATTTTAACAAAAAGGCAAAAAAAAAAGAAGATATTTGCTTTTTCCCCCGACTAATCAGATAAAATAGGATTAGTTTTTTCTGTTGACAAAAGGGGTCTTTTTGATTTAAAGATAAGACAGTAGCTATTTTATGGAGGTGAGGGATGCTTATAAGACGGGGAAAACTGGTGGTGGTTGTGTGTCTTATTATGTGTCTGGCAGTTGGATTATCAGCTGAAGTCAAGAAAATTAAAAGTATGGGCAGCTATACCTTTGTTCGGGTGAGAGGGGATATACCAACTCCAGAGGTCATGAAAATGCTGGCAGATCGTTATGCTGGCGAAATCAAATACGGCTTTGATCAGGCTGGATATGGAGATATTTATTTGGCCTTTATAGAGCAGTTGAAAAGTGCGCAATTTGAAGATACTACCTGGAATATTGGTGAGACTGTTAAGTGGATGCTTTTCCGTTCCCAGGGCAAAATTAAAGTAACGGGGCCTCTCGAATGGGCCGGGAAAAAACCACTTGAGGTTTTTAGCGTTAAAGTAAAAAGAGGATTTAAGACTTATACCTTTATTATACCTAAGCCGTGTGGCAACATAGCGCTTATTGATGAAGTGGAACAAATTCCCGAGGCGATTTGCAGTCTTAAAGTTTCACCGGTTAAAGCTAATATTAATGATCCGATTACTGTTGATATGAGCGGCAGTCAGGAGGCTAAAAACCTTAAAGTTGAAGTTTTTGATAAGCAGGGTAATAAAGTGTCCAGTAAAGATCTGGTCCTTGAAACAGCCAGATGGCAAACCAGGATAGAGAAGCCAGGTGAATATGTTTTTAAAGGAACAGCTCTGAACTTTGCTGATAAACCATCTGCCAATGTCTGTGAAACTCTTGTCTATATTAATTTCCCGCCCATAGCCCAGGTGGTACCGGGTTGCTTAGAATGCCGTGAATATGTAGGGCGTCCACTTACTTTTGATGCTTCAAATTCATCTGATCCTGATGGGGAAGTGGCCAGAGTGACATTTGAATTAGCCGACAACAATGGGCAGATAGTTGATTCAATGACGGCTAGCCAGAAACCTTTTATCTGGAAAAAGACTCTCTACAGACCAGGAAAGTATACAGTTTCTGTAACTGCTTATGACAATGATGGTGCTGCTTCAACAGTCACGTCTGATTCTAGAAAGACTATTAGTGTGACAAGAAAAACCCTGTTTATTGCTGCTGAGGCAGGCTCCTTACTGGCGCATGGCTCCTATACAGCTTTTGGCTTTGCCAGAATGGGAATGTTTCTATGGCTGAATCCAGATAAGACCAGTCTGACTTTTACCAGTGGGGCTGCTGCTCCTTTTAAAGGCAGCCCATGGAAAGCGGTCATCAGCGTCAATCTTTTAGGTAATATTCATTTCGGCCCGGTTTTCTTAGGTCTGGGTGCGGGCTTCATGACGAAAGAGAGATCTGACCGGAAGGCTGGAGCTGATGGAGTGGGACAACTGGGAGTAACTTTATCAAACGATTACCTCAAAATGTGGCAGCTCTATTTTGAATTCCGGGCTCCTATTGGACGTTCATTTTCTGATTGCCATAAGATGGCAGCCGGGCTAAGATACAACTTTTGATTTGTGCTTGACCTGTTTATCAGGAAAAAAGTGAGGTCAATAAGAATATAAAAATGATGTGTTATTTTCTTGACAAAGGGTTAAGTTTTTTATTTAATTAAAGACAAAAGGTAATTTACAGGAGGTGATCATATGAAAAATAAAAAGATTCTGGCTTTGACGTGTTTAGTGTTGACCCTGGTTTTGTTATCCCATGCTTCTGCCGAGGTAAAAAAAATAGAATCCTTAGGTCAATACACTTTTGCCCGGGTGCGAGGCAAGATTCCCACGCCAGAAGTGATGAAGATGCTGGTTGAACGCTATTCAGCCGATATTCAAACTGGCTTTGTCCAGGCAGGCATGAGTGATATTTATCAGCCATTTATTGATCAATTAAAGACGGCCGAATTTGAAGATACTACCTGGAAAGTGGGTGAAACAGTCCAATGGATGTTATTCAGATCCAATGGGAAAGTCAAAGTTAGCGGGCCGTTGGAATGGGCAGGCAAAGAGCCAGTTGAAACTTTTTCAGTTAAAGTCAAGGTTGGTTTTAAAACTTATACATTTATGATTCCCAAACCGTGTGGAAATATCGCTTATGTCGGTATGGTTGAAGAGATTCCTGAGGCTATTTGCAGTCTTAAAGTTTCTACGGCCAAAGCTAATATCAATGATCCAATTACTGTTGATATGAGTGGCAGTCAGTTTGCCAAGAGTCTTAAAGTTGAAGTGTTCGATAAACAGGGAAATAAAATAGCCAGTAAGGATTTGACGCCAGAAGCTGCTAAGTGGCAAACAAAGCTTGATGAGCCTGGCGATTATGTTTTCAAGGGTACGGCCATCAATCTGGCTGACAAGCCATCAGTTAATTCTTGCGAGGCCCCGGTCTATATTAATTTTCCGCCTGTAGCTACCGTTGCCCCAGGTTGCACTGACTGCAAGAATTATTATGGACGCCCAGTTACTTTTGATGCCTCGGGTTCATCTGATCAGGATGGTGAGGTGACGAAAGTTTCCTTTGAGTTAAAAGATCCCGATGGTCAGGTGGTTGATTCTTATGTTGATGGTGAGAAACCATTTACCTGGGAAAAAGCGCTTTATAAAGAGGGCACTTATACCATGTCGGTAACTGCTTATGATAATGATGGTGCTATCTCAGCTCCCTCCAGCAAGAGCTTCAGTATTACCAGGAAAAAGCTCTTTGGCATGATTGAATTAGGCCCGATGCTGGCCCATGGTGGAAGCGGTGGGGGTGATGAAGTGCTCATAGGTGAATATGCTGCCGTCCGGGCCGGCCAGTATTATTATGACTTGCCCGATTATGTTGCCTACTTATTTATCAGGCCAGGGTTGTTTGCCTGGCTTAAGCCAGATAAGTTCAGCCTGACCTTTGCCGTTGGCGCGGGAATTCCTCTTAAGGGTTCTCCCTGGAAAGCCCTTATTACGGCCGATCTGCTGGCTAACCTGCATC
>JAQURD010000004.1:112081-153406 GCA_028749115.1 Acidobacteriota bacterium
CCAGGGTTGTTTGCCTGGCTTAAGCCAGATAAGTTCAGCCTGACCTTTGCCGTTGGCGCGGGAATTCCTCTTAAGGGTTCTCCCTGGAAAGCCCTTATTACGGCCGATCTGCTGGCTAACCTGCATCTGGGTAAAGCTTATATCGGAGTTGGGCCGGGCTTTATAACCAAGGAAGTTGATGGACGTAAAGCTGGAGTGGATGCTGTTGGTCAGATCGGTTTTACAATTTTTGATAACTATTTGAAAATGGGCCACATCTTCTTTGAATTTAGAGCTCCTATTGGGCGTACCTTTGACAGTCATAAAATGGGTCTAGGCTTTAGATATTGTTTTTAATTACTGACTTCTAAACAAAAAGGGGCGGATTTTCCGCCCCTTTTTTTATGTCTTGACTGGCAAGGTGCCGGGCTGTGAAGACTTCCTCTTATGGAAGGAAGGGCCGTCTGGAAAAGAATTGTGGCCAGTCCGCGAGTGGAAAAACTCCAGCAACTAAAAATTACATATAGTTATTAATAATTCTAGAAAGATAAAGTCATAATAGCGGTGGAATCCGAAAGGGCCTGGCTATTCAGCTAGCTTGGTAAGTTTGGACAGTTCTTCATTATAATACTTGCGGTAAAGTATTTCCCACTCCTGCGAGCCTTCTTCTATATGCTTTTTTTGTGAAGTGATTTTTTCCCGAGCTTTACGATCTAGCTGATCGTAGAATTTCATCTCCTCATCAATAGCCTTAACTATGGTTAAGCGGATTTCATTCGGCTCGTCTAAAAATTCCACCAGATCATTATTATAAAGAGCATTGACAATTATCTTGGAGAGGTGGTTGATCTTTTCTCTGGATAGGCGGCTCATCAGATAACAATGTTCCTTTCCTTGGCCAGTTTAGTTTTAATCATTTTGAACATGGTCTGGTACTCAATATTGCCTTTACGTATTTCATCAATGTGCTTATTCAGGATTTCCCTAACTTCCTGGTCCAGTTTGTCTTCCTTAAGAAATTCTTCTGAAAGCAAATTGACTATTTCTTCCAGCACCCGGCTCTTATCTTCGGCCAGAATTTTACCCTCTTTAATCAGGGTTCTCAAAATTGTAAATGATAGATGTTCTATTTGGTTCTTATTTAGCCTCATTCTTTATTTAAAATACAATAGATAAGGGCAAAATTCAAGGATAGTTGTAAAGAATTTTTAGCAGTGGTTAAAAATATTGACAGGGCAGGGGAAATTGTGGCTTTAGGGTCGAAAAACAACTTCTGGCCAGAAAAGCTTCTCTTTTGAGTCAAACCGGGCGAGGCCAAGAAGCTGGTTATCCTCTGTCAGAACCCTGAAAATAGCAGGAAGTGGCTGGCTGCTGGGCCGGCTAAGGTCAACTTTTATCAGATAATCAAGCCGTAGACCCCGGCCGTGTTGGAAATCAGAATGGCCGACGTCATCAACCCGGATGGCAGGATACCAGGCTAAGAGATAATTAAGAGGAATTATGAATTGGGAAGCTAATTTTGCCTGGTAGAGCTGTTCGATCCGGTCTAAACTATATGCCTCGGCTTCAGAATATGGGCCAACTACCAGGCGTCTCAGCCTGGATAGATGGGCACCACAGCTAAGTTTTTGGCCCAGTTCATGAGCCAGACTCCGGATGTAGGTTCCGGATGAGCACTCAACCTGAAAACTTATCTGAGGTGGTTGGTAATCTAAAACAAGAAAACGGTAAACGCTAATTTTCACCGGTTTTAGTTCAGGCGGCTGGCCTTTCCTGGCCAGATCAAAGGCCCGGCGGCCATTGATTTTTTTAGCAGAAAAAGGTGGAGGCACCTGGTCAATTGTTCCGATGAGAGACTCTACTGCCAGTTGAATTTCTTTGATTTTCGGATAATGCTGGCATTTCCCTCCGACTGGATTTCCTGAAGAGTCGTAAGTATCGGTTGCCTGTCCCAGAGTTATCTCGCCAGTGTAAGTCTTTTCAACTCCTGAGAGATAAGGGAAAAGCCTGGTGGCCTGGCCAACCATGATTAAAAGGACGCCAGAGGCCAGTGGGTCAAGGGTGCCGGTATGACCTATTTTTTTTTCGCCAAGGATTTTTCTGAGCTTGAGGACAACATCATGAGAAGTCCAGCCGGCAGGCTTATCAATAATGATCAGACCGTCCATCAGGTTTATCGCCTGGTTTTGCCTTTGAGGAGATCCTCAATCTCGCCTGGAATCCGCTTCAAAAGTTCTTCCAGCTGGCCATAGACGGTAAAACCGGCGGCATTCACATGGCCGCCGCCTCCAAATTTCTCGGCAGCCAGGGCTGCATTGGTCTGGCCTTTTGAACGGAGACTTACCCTGAACTCGCCGGGCGAAATCTCCTTGAAGAAAATTACCATTTCCACTCCTTTTATTGACCGGGCGAGGGTGGTAGCATCTTCTATATCTACTTCCTTGAAGCCAAATTCCTCCCGGTCTCTGATCAGCATGGTGATCAGAGCCATATTACCTGCTTCGTTCAGTTGGAGAGTGGATAGTATCCGGCCGAGAAGCTTGATTTTTGAGGGTGAATTATTATTGAGTAATTTCTCGGCGACGGCATTGGGACTGGCACCGGATTCAACGAGCTGGTGGCAGACCTCAAATGTCTGGCCGGTAGTATTGGAAAACTGAAAGGAGCCAGTATCGGAGAATATGGCTGAATAGAGAAAGACGGCTATTTCTGGTGTGATCTTTATCCCCAGGGGGGCAGCCAGGCCATAAACCATTTCGCCCACAGCTGAGGCCTGTGGGTCAATCCAGTTGAGATCGCCAAAGGGAGAATTTGAATAATGATGGTCTATATTAATTTTTGGCAGCCGGCCAATTTTAGTTTGGCCTGATCTGGTCACATCGGCACATTCAAGCAGAATGACCAGATCAAGATCCACCGGGTCTATCTGTCCAATCTTAATCCTTTTAGTTTCGGAAAATTCAAAGAAAGGAAATGGAAAAGGATCATGACTGACCACCTGAACTTTTTTCCCCAGGAGTTCGATCATGCCGGCTAGAGCCAGACTCGTATAAATGGCATCGCCATCTGGTCTTAGATGAATCGTGATGGCCACATTTTTTGAGGCGATAATTTTTCTGGCGATTTCAACTTTTATTGATTGGCTCATTTTTCTTAACTAAAGCAAGCAAACGATCAATTTTTTCTTCCTGATCGACCGAGGTGTCAAGAATAAAAATTAGCTCGGGATTATATCTTAAATTTAATCTGGCAGCAAGCAACCGCCGGAAATGAGGGGCTTTCTTTTCCAGTAGCTCCAAAACTGGCTGGCGCTTATTTTTTTCCAGGACAGAAACTGAGATTTTGGCTGTCTTTAAATCAGCTGGCATTTCTACCCCGATCACAGTTAGAAAAGCTGTCATCTCCGGCAATTCGTTAATCAGATACTGGCTGATTTCCTGCTGAATCAGGTGGCTGACTCTTTTTGGCCGGTAAGAAGATTCTTTCCTCATGTCACTTTTCTTTCAATATAAGTCCAGTTGATGACCGGAGAGCATAGCTTCCGGATAATTATGTGCTTCCTCCAGAATTTTGTCCATGACCTGTCTGACTACCGAGCCCTCACTGTTGACCAGGGCAATGGCAATTCTTGCCCTTTGCCAGCTATCTTGAAAATCGACCTCAGACACTGAGGCATTAAATCGGTGTTGAATCCGGCCAACAAAGCTGTTAATAAAACGCCTTTTTTCTTTTAGAGAATGAGAATGAGCCAGGAAAAAATCCAGAGTCAAAACACCAATAATCATCTGGCTCTAATTCATACAGGCATGACTTTTTCCCGGAGGAAAGCTTCCAGAATATCTCCGGGTTGTATGTCCTGAGTTTTTTCCAGCCCGAGGCCGCACTCATAATCCTTCTTAATTTCGTTGACATTCTCTTTGAGATGTTTCAGAGAAGAAATCCTGGTCTGATATAGAAGCTGATTGTCTCTTATGACTTTAACTTCAGCATTTCTGACTATTTTCCCGTCTATTACCTGACAGCCAAGGACTGTTCCGACTTTACCTATATTAAATATCTTTTTTACTACTGCCCGGCCCAGGTAGGTTTCTTTAATAACCGGTTCCAGCATCCCGGCCACCGCTTTTTTCAAATCATCTGTTAGCTGATAAATAATCTTATACAACCGGATTTCAACTTTCTCATTCTGAGCGATGTCCTGAATTTTTGCCGGCATTTTCACATTATAGCCGATAATAATTGCTCCAGAAGCCGAGGCCAACAGGACATCAGCTTCAGTTATATTTCCAGTTGAGGCTTGCAGGACGTTAATTTTAACTTTATCTGTGCTGAGTGTCGGCAGAAGGCCTTTGAGAACCTCAACTGATCCATTGACATCAGCCTTGACAATGACGGCCAATTCTTTTGTCTGACCTTTTTCAATTTTTTTGAATAAATCTTCTAATGTCAGTGGAACCTGCTTTTCCGGACTCTCCTTTTTTGCCCGGGCAATTCTGAATCCAGAAATCCGGCGGGCAATATCCATGCCTGGCACAACCTGGAAGAAATTTCCAGCCTGAGGAACATCATTAAAACCAAGAACTTCAACCGGGGCTGATGGTCCGGCTTCTCTGACTGGCTGGGCGAGTTCGTCAAATAATGCCCGGGCTTTGCCATAAGTCTGCCCGCAGATAAAAGCCTGGCCGGGGGTAAGGGTGCCGAGCTGAACAATAACAGTGGCCACGGGCCCTTTCTGGGGATCAAGCCTTGATTCAAGAATGACGCCCTGAGCCGGGACAAAAGGATTTGACTTTAATTCGAGAATATCTCCCAGGAGTAAAATCATTTCCAATAATTCATCTATATTCTTCTTTTCTTTGGCTGAGATATCGACACTGATCGTTTTTCCACCCCACTCTTCTACAATTAGCCCTTCTTTAGCTAATTGTTGCTTGACTCTTTCGGGATTAGCCTCCGCCTTATCAATTTTATTGATGGCCACAATAATGGGGACATTGGCGGCCTGGGCATGGCTGATAGCTTCTTTTGTCTGGGGCATAACTCCGTCATCAGCCGCCACCACGAGAATAACAATGTCAGTAATCTGAGCTCCTCTGGCTCTTAACTGGGTGAAGGCCTCATGGCCAGGAGTGTCAATAAAGGTTATATATCGATTTTTATATTTAACGCGGTAAGCACCGATATGCTGGGTTATTCCCCCTGCTTCTTTTTCCGTCAAGCTTGAGGATCTGATAACATCGAGTAAAGTCGTCTTGCCATGGTCAACATGGCCCATAATGGTTACAACCGGAGGCCTGAGAATAAGGCTGTCTACTAATTGAAAAGCTAACTTACGAATATCCTCTTCGAGAGAAACCATTTCGAGGTCAACTTTGATTATGTCTGCTATTACCCGGAGAAGTCCTTCGTCCACCAGATCAGAAGCAGAGGCATCATAGCCGCGAGCGACGAGATGATCTACCAGGTCTTTTGGCTTAATCTTGAAACGTTCAGCTACATCTTTGACAGTGGAACCTTCCTGAATATTAACCTTAGGCCTGGGCACTGCCACTGTCTCTGCCTTTGAGACTTTCTTTTTAGTGGTTGTAGATTTAGTTGGTGTTTTATTTTTAGTTTTATTCATCTTCTATGCTCAGCTTATTCTTGTTTAATGGAAATTTTCCAGCCAACCAGCTTACTGGCTAGACGGACATTCATACCCTTCTTGCCGATGGCCAGGGAGAACTGCTCTTTCTCAACTCTGGCTTCCATTTCTTTGGCTTCTTTATTAGTGATAACCACCCGGTTGATTTTAGCCGGGCTTAAGGCTGCCTTAGCATAGGCGACCGGATCAGAAGACCACTGGATAATGTCTATTTTTTCCCCTTCCAGTTCTTTCAGAATAGAAAGTATGCGATTGCCTTTAATCCCGATGCAGGCGCCAACCGGATCAACATCACCATCCTGGCTGTGAACGGCTACCTTGGCTCTTTCTCCCGGCTGGCGGGCGATGTCCTTTATTTTTATTGTCCCGGCAGCAATTTCCGGGATTTCAAGCTCGAGTAGCCTGGAAAGAAAACGCGGAGAAGTACGGCTTAAGATAACCTGCGGCCCCCCGGGATTTTTCTGGACCTGAGAAATCAAAGCCTTGACCAGGTCGCCTGGCCGGAATTCATCTCCAGCTAATTTATCCTTGTTAGGCAGGAAGGCTTCTGTCCGGTTGATTTCGACTACTGTTCCGTTATCTTCATACCGCCGGGCAACGCCAGTCACGATATCGCCAACCCTGGGAGCAAATTCTCCATAAACCTTTTCCAGCTCGGCATCCCGGACTTTCTGGAGAATGGCCTGTTTGGCAGCCTGGGCCGCTATTCTGCCCAGAGTTTCAGCCGGCAGCTCAATCTCAATTGTTTTTTCCAGCCGCGCTTCCGGATTATGAATGAGAGCTTCATCCAGGGAAATTTCCTTAGCTGGATCAGTCACCTCCGGCACGACCTTTTTCAGCGCAAAAACCCGGAGCTCACTTTTTTCCGGCTTGAAATCAACCTGAATATCTTCACCCTGGTCAAAAAATCTGGCGGCGGCAATCCGCAATGATTCTTCAATAGCTTTGATAATCACCCGGGGTTCGACACCACGCTCCTTGCTGAGCTGGTTGATAGTATTCCAAACATTAACTTTCATGCAATATTTAATCCTAAGGATTATTAAAAATAGAAAAAAATTATATCTTAAATAACTCCTGGTTGCAATTGACCGGGAGAAAATCTTCAGGTAGAAACCTCTCCCCGGAGACTATAAGCGCCTGCGCCGGTGATTTTGACTTCGACCAAACCTGGTTTTACTGGCTGGCTGGAAGAAAAATTTACCACCTGATAGCCTTCATTTCTGCCGGTGAAGAGATTTCCCTTTTTACTGCAGCCAAGGCCCAGCACCTTTTGCTTCTGGCCAATCATTTTATTATTGAGTTCCAACTGAATTTCTTTTTGACGCCTTTGTAACCGGATGAGCCGCTCTATTTTAACTTCTTCCGGCACATCATCCTTTAGCCTGGCGGCTCGCGTCAGTGGTCGCGGGGAATAACGAAATGAGAAAATATTTGTATATTTGACCTGTTCGATGAGCCTCATCGTCTGACCAAAATCATCATCCGTTTCACCCGGAAAGCCGACAATGATATCGGTACTCAGGCTGATGGCCGGCATCAGCGATTTCAACCAGCCAATTTTTTGTAAATAATCTTCAATGGAATAATTACGGTTCATGCTGGCTAGCAGCCGGTTAGAGCCAGATTGGACAGGCAAGTGGAGTTGATGGCAAACTTTTTTTAGCGAGGCCATGGTTCTGGCCATCTCCAGTGAAAAATTTTTGGGATGAGAAGTCAGGAAGCGGATCCACTTTATTTGTTCAATATCTGATATTTTTTCCAGCAAGACCGTCAGATCAGCACCTGATTCCGGATCAAGGTAAGAATTAACATTTTGCCCAAGAAGCTGGACTTCAAGATAGCCGGCTTCAGCTAATTGTCTGGCCTCTTCTATAATTGCTCTGAGCGGGCGGTATTTTTCTCTTCCCCGGGTGAAGGGGACAACACAGAAAGTACAGAAATTATTGCAACCTTCCATAATAGTAATATAAGCCGAGACCTGGCTTTCTCTGACTTCCGGGCTAATGGGCAATTCTACCCACTTCTTTTCCCAGTGACTTAGAACTGCCGGCTCAAGGCATGGCCGGCTCAGAAGAAAGGGTAGTTCTTGATATTTAGCCGGGCCAACCACCAGATCGAGATAAGGGAATTTAGACAGTAGCTTTTCCCGGTAAAGCTGAGCAACACAGCCCAGGCAGACAAGGACGGAGCCTTTATTAAGCTTCTGGTCTTTAAGACGTCCCAGATAGGAGAAAAGTTTCTCCACAGACTTTTCCCTGACTGCGCAGGTATTAATCAGGATAATGTCGCTGTTCTCAGGCGAGTCAGTCCGGCTGGCGCCCGACTTCGACAGCAGACTGGCCACATGCTCGGAGTCATTGAGATTCATCTGACAGCCAAAGGTGTGGATAAAAAACTTCTTGCCTTCTAGCATTAATGATCGTCTGACCTCCATCCTATTTAAAACTATGACCTGTTTATTATAGCGGAATAATCAATTAGTGTGGGCTTCTTTTTAAACCAGGTAATAGTGGCCAACTCGGCCATTAGTGATTGGCCAGATTTTGCTCCAGCAATTCCCGGGCGATTTGCAGGCTGGCCTCGGTCAAACGGCTGCCAGAAATCAATCTGGCGATTTCTTCCGGCCTTTCGCTTTCCTTTAGCCTTTTGACCAGAGTATAGGTCCTGTCTTTTTCAGTTTTCTTTTCTATCAGAAAATGATGGTTGGCGGCAGAGGCAATCTGAGGCAGGTGAGTAATACACACCACCTGCTGGTTTCGGGCTAATTGTTTAAGTTTCCTGGCCAGGAAATCAGCTGTCTTACCACCGATACCTGAATCTATTTCATCAAAAATCATTGTCTTACCAGGATCGCTGGCCTGCCCCAGTACTTTAAAAGCCAGCATAATCCTGGATAGCTCCCCGCCTGAAGCAATCCGGCGTAACGGTCTGAGCTCTTCGCCCGGATTGGGAGAAAGCAAAAATTCTGCTTCTTCACTGCCTGTTTCTCTTATCGTTGATAAATCATGGGCATCTGGCTGATAAAGCTTAAATTCGACTTTAAACCGTGCCCGGCTCATGGCCAGTTGTCCCAGCTCTTTGACCAGCAATTGCTCGAGATCCTTCGCCCGGCGGCGGCGAAGTTCAGATAGCTCCTGAGCTGCCAGGCGGTAGTCAATCAGGGCCTGGCTAATGGCCTGTTCCAGCTCAGTCTGTTTCCCTTCGCTTACTTCGAGACTCAACTTTTCTTGTTTAATCTGATTTAAATGCTCAAGGACTTCTTCCAGGTTTGATCCGTATTTCCTCTTCAAACGGTCAAGCTGACTGAGGCGATCTTCAATTTCTTCCAGCCGCCCGGGAGAGGGGGCATATTTATCCCGGAGTTCTATCAGGGTGTTAGCCAGTTCTTTTAGAAAAATGCTGAAATCATCAAGCTGCTTGCCCGAGTTGCTTAGCTCAGGGAAATAGGTAGCGAGTTCAGCGGTGATAGTCTCAATTTTTTTCAGGCCTGCCATCAGTGAATCTTCACTTTCATAAGCTAGATCAATGGCCGAGTTAACCAGCCCGGCAATTTTTTCGGCATTTTTGAGAATAGACCTTTCCTGGAGGAGTTCTTCTTCTTCGCCGGGAGCGAGCCCGGCTTCTTCAATTTCTTTTATCTGGAAGTTGATGAAATCAAGCCGTTGGGCCCTGTCTTTCTGCCTGTTCTCCAGATCTGATTTTTCCCGGCTAAGAGCTTTGATCTTCCCGGCTGACTGCCTAACTCTTTCTCTAAGGTCAGCCGCACCGGCCCAATCATCAAGGAATTTTAGATGATTGGAGAGGTCTAAAAGGAAAATGTGGTCATTCTGTCCATAAATATCTATCAGTCTCTCGCCAAGCTCTCTTAACTTTTTTAAGGGAATTAAAACCCCATTGGCGTAGGCTTTAGTCAAGCCCTGGCTGGATATTGTTCTTTGCAGAAACAGTTGATGATCGCCATCAAGATCAAATTCAGGTGGGAGTTGTTCCCCGGTTTCGAGATTAAACACTCCTTCGATAGAAGCCTCATCTTTACCAGTGCGGATAAGGTCGGGTGAAGCTTTTTCACCCAGGAGAAGCTTGATGGCATCAATAATGATCGATTTGCCTGCACCTGTTTCTCCGGTCAGAATGGTAAAGCCGGCAGAGAGCTCTATCTCCACTTCTTCAATCGTGGCCAGATTTTTTATCCGGAGGTAACGAAGCATGTTTATTTCAATATATATGGGGCCACAGCCCGCCGGGCATTAATTCTCCCGTAACCAGAAAAGTCATCCCGGCCGGCAGCCTCAATATCATCTGGCGAATATTTTATAACTTTCATGATATCAGCAGCGGTCAGCCTGGGCTTGGCTGATTTTATCAGAGCTGCCAGGCCTGCGACATGAGGGGCGGCCATGGATGTCCCACTGGCAAAAATATACGGCAAATATCCCGGTTCGGTTAGAGCAACGGGATACGTACTGATAATCTCGACTCCTGGTGCAGCCACATCTACCTCTGGACCATAATTGGAGAAGTAAGCTATCAGGTCATTATAATCGCTGGCAGCTACGGCCAGGCAGTAATTGTCATAGGCAGCCGGATAGAGGACTACCGGGCCTGCCTCATTCCCGCTGGCTGCCACCAGAACAATGCCTTTATTGTAAGCATATTTCAGAGCTTCCTCCAGGACTTCATCTGGTTCTGTACCGCCCAGGCTCATATTTATGACTCCGACTTTAGCCGGGCCATTAGTATAATCGGCCGCCCAAATCAGAGCTTCAATCAAACCGGAGTAATCTCCTTCACCTGAGGCATCAAGTATTTTCCCGGGAAGAAGGCGGCAATTCCAGGCCACACCGGCAATACCTTCAGCATTATTAGTTTGAGCGGCGATAATTCCAGCCACATGAGTCCCGTGTCCGAAATCGTCATAAGCGTCATTGTCGTTATTAATGAAGTCACGACCGTGGTCAATAACTTTATTAGCCAGATCAGGATGGGTGTAATCTAGGCCACTGTCAAGGACAGCAATTAACATATTTGGGTCACCTTTAACATAATCCCAGGCTCCCGTGGCCTTAATATCAGCTTGTGGTTTCCCTGTTGGGCTGCCGGGGATAACCAGAACGCCGCCAGGATTTGACAGGGCATACTGAGATTGGAATAACTGATCATTAGGGGTAGCGCAAAGATGAAGTTTATAGTCCGGACCGGCATAGAGAACATCCGGGTTATTTTTTAAGGCAGAAAGAGTATCTTCAACTGTTACTCCTCTTTCTAACTGAACCACATAGACATTAATCCTTGGGATCAAATGGTAGGATTTAGCCTGATAGGCAGCCAGGAGACTATCAGTGGACTGGCTGCTCAACCCCGGTTTGAATTTAACCAGGATTTTTTCCTGCGAGTATTTCTGTCCCTGGTTTTTAATCGAGCTATAATCAATAGTTTTGAAGCGGCGAACTTTATTTCCCGGTTTAGTCCGGACATTGGTGAGTGTTAATCTTTTTTGGTTCTTATTATAAGCGGCAGCTATTCTTTTTTCTGATTTCTCATTTTGAGCTGATGGATCTGCCTTTCCTGGCCCGAGTCCTGAAACCAGAAAAACCAGCAAAGCTAAGATTAAGACTAGAAAATTTTTATTTTTGCTTTTATCAGGTCCCCTCATTTTGCTTCTCCTGTCTTAATTAAAAATCATACGAAAGGCTCAGGCTGCCACTCAAGCCAAACTTGCTGGCCGGATAACATCTGACTACCGGTCTTAAGTAAAGCTTATCAGACAGCTTCCAATCGCAGCCAAGAGAGATACCCAGCAGTCCGGATCCTTTGATACTTTTATTTTCTTCACCGTTTAGATCCTCAATTTTTTCAGTCATCTTAAATGTTCCCCACAGGACAGAAAAGGTGATATCAAGGAAGGGTTCGACGTTCTGGTAACCTTCATAGACAGCAAATAGACCGCCTGAAGCCTGAGCCCAATCCGGTTCGGCCCCAGCTTCACCGGGGGAGATAAAATCTTCAATTATAAATTTCCTTTTAAAGCCGATCCAGGTGGTAAAATCAGCTGTTAAACCCAGCCTGAAGTCTGAAATCCTGGTGAGTGGCCAATCAGCTGCCAACCCAAGAATGAGTCCTGTTATGCTGCCTGCCTGATAATCAAGTGTTATCGGTAGCTGGTCAAAAAGCATGCCGTTCAAGTTGGTATTTCCAGCACCTGCAAAGACGGTGAGATCGACTGTTCCGCCCAGATTTTTCCCGCGGGCTTCTGCCACCAAATTCATACCCTTTAAAGATGAGGTGGTTGAATCCCATTTGATTCCCCGGTTAAAAAGATCAAATCTCAGGCCCAATTCCCAGCTGGCTGGCTGGTTGAAGTCTGATTCAGCCTGGAGTTTAACCTGGGTTTTTAATCCAGGAGCCAGGAAAATTATCAGAACGAACATTAACCACAGGCATCTTTGGCCTCTAGATTTTTTAGATAGCATTTAACCCTCCCGGCAACTATTTTGCTGTTTTTTTTATCTGATCAATAATCTTTAATTTATTCTGTGCCTTTTTGACTAATTTGCTATTTGGATAGTCGGTGATAAGCTTGGTGAAATAGGGAAGCGCCTGTTCGTAGTTTTTAACCTGAAAATAACAGTCAGCCAGATAGAAGTAAACACCATCCATGCCTTTATACTCAGGATATTTCGTTATAATTTCAGATAGCCGGCTGAGAGCTGCCCGGTAAGCCTTGGTTTTGTAATAAAATTCGCCAATTAAAAATTCATGGGCGGCCAGGCGCTGCTCACAGTCTTTAATTTTTTCCTCGGCTTGTTTGGCATACTCACTGTTCGGGTAATTAGCCGTTACTTTTCTGAATTCTTGCAGAGCCTGAAGAGTCTTTGTTTGGTCCCGCCCTGGTTTCATTACTTTTTTATAATGGGTCATAGCGATTTGATACTGACAGTAAGGCACTGACGGGCTGGTAGGGTAAAGAGTCATAAATTCCCGGTATTCTGCGGCTGCCAGGATGAGATTAGTCTCATCTCCTTTGTTAAAATAAGTATCGGCGATCAATAGCTTGGCTCGCTGGGCATAAAAGCTTCTGGGAAAAGAATCAATAACCTGCCGTAAAAATAATATTCCTTTTTCCGTATCTTTTTTAAGGTATTGCTGGCCAAGGTTAAAGAGATTTTCATCAGAAGCAGCTGTTTCTGCCGGCAGGGTCTCAATCAGATTCTTGCTCTTATGGCAGGAAACAGAAAGCAGCATAATAAGAATCATCATGAAAATCATCAGGTCTGTGACTGATTTTCTTATAGTGTTCATCTTAACCTCATTCCTTTGCGGCAATTCGCTGATTGAATTCGCTGGCTATGGTTTTCATCTTTTTTATAGTGGCAACTGGATCTTCGGCTGCATAGACAGAAGATCCACAGATGGCTATATTCATGCCAAATTCAAAAAGAGTAGCAAGATTGTCCACTTTAATCCCACCATCCACGGCGATTAAAACAGGCAACTTCCGGTCAGCAATCAGGCGGCTCAGGCTTCTGATTTTATTCCTGGTGGCCGGTATGAATTTCTGGCCACCCCAACCCGGGTTAACAGCCATAATAATAACATAATCCAGTTCTTCCAGCACCTGGCTCAATAAATCTATTGGTGTGGCCGGGTTAATGGCCAGCCCGGCTTTCCGGCCAGTTTGGCGGATAAGCTGCAATAAGCGATGAGCATGGGCAGTTACTTCCAGATGAAAGGATAGCCAGTCGGCTCCTGCCTCCAGAAAAGCCGGAATTAATTTTTCTGGATTGTCCACCATAAGATGGACGTTTAAAGGCAGGCTGGTTTTCTCATGGAGATCAGAAACCAGTTTTTCACCAAAAGTAATACTGGGGACGAAGTGACCATCCATCACGTCCACATGAATCATATCAGCCTGGCCCTGCTCAGCCAGAGCGACCGCATCGCCTAGGCGGGAAAAATCAGCCGATAAAATCGAGGGAGCAATTAAATACATTTAACGGCTAACCTCCAGATTAATGGGATTTCTTTTTTGAATCGGGTAACCGCCAGGAGGATTCTGTCTGACAATGATCCCTTTTCCCAGCCCGGGGTAATAGACATGGCGAATGTCCTCTACTTTAAAGCCAGAGGCCTGAAATCTGGGAACAACCTGGTTAACTTTCCGGCCAATTAAATCCGGCATGAGATAAGTTGTCTCCTTTTCACCCTGGCTGACCAAAAACCCGACAGGCGAATTTTTTTCGACAACGGTATTAGCGATGGGATACTGGGCGATTATTCGCCCGGCAGGATGCCGGGGAGTATGGATTTGAGTCAGGAATCCGCGATTGAGCCCTAACTGCCGGAGGATACCGACTGCCTGCTCGAGACTTTTACCCTTCAATTCCGGAATAATAACCGATTCCTGACCGCTACTGACAATGACAGAAATTGACCGGTTGACTTTTAAACGGGAACCTGAAGCTGGATCCTGGCTAATAATCCTTCCCTTGCCAGCCTGATCAGAAAAATAATGACCTGCAATAGATAGGCCGAGATCTCTTTTCTGCAGCTCAATCCTGGCTTCATCGACTGTTTTTCCGGTGATATCAGGCACATAGACCAGCTCATCGTTGAGGATGATCTGAGAAGAAATGACAGCCCCGCCAAAAAAGAAGATTAAAATAATAACCAGGAAACTAATCAGGTCAAGGTACCACAAATAATATTTTTCACCCATGGGCTATATCTGTCTCAAAAACTCTGTCTGAAAATATGAAATTTATCAGATTTATCTATACCATAGATTGGTAACCAAGTAAACATGATTAAAGTTGCCTCAGCCGGTGGGACTGGTTGAGAGGCTTGTAAAATCGGTTTATAATGGAAAACTATAAAATAATTGAATCCGGTTGCTGGCCGGAAGATTAGAAAATGAATTTGATAGCCATAGAAGAAAGGAGAGCGAGATGAAACCTTTATCTGATTTTCGAAGTGATACCGTTACCAGGCCAACAGAAGAGATGAGGCGGGCGATGGCAGAAGCTGAGGTTGGCGACGACGTCTTAGGAGATGACCCTACTGTTCAGAAACTTGAAGCTCTGGCCGCCTCAATCATGGGTAAAGAAGCCGGACTGTTTGTCCCATCAGGAACAATGGGCAATTCAATTGGCGTCAAAATGTGGACGAAAGATCTGCAAGAAGTCATCGTTGAGGAAAAGTGTCATATTTATAATATGGAATCAACTCACATGACTTATATTTCCAGGGTAACCCCCCGGCCTTTGACTTCAAAACGGGGAGCCCTCGACCCGGAGATGGTTCGGTCGAATATTCGTTTGGCCTCAGTTCAGACGCCTGAAACCTCTCTTATCTGTCTGGAAAATACTCATAATAACTGGGGAGGAGCTGTTATACCTCTTGAAACTTTTAAGGAAATGAGAAAAATAGCAGATGAATACGGGCTGAAAGTCCATCTTGACGGAGCCCGGATTTTTAATGCCAGTCTGGCCTCCGGTGTTCCGGTCAAAGAATATGCTAAGTACTGTGACTCAGTAATGTTCTGCCTGAGCAAAGGGCTTTCATCCCCGGTCGGCTCGATGCTCGTTTCTGATCGCTCAAAAATTGATTATGCCCGTCGTCTGAGGAAAGTCCTGGGTGGTGGGATGAGACAGGCTGGAGTTCTGGCGGCCTGCGGCTTAATTTCACTGACTAAGATGGTTGAGCGGCTAAAAGAAGACCATCAGCGGGCAAGAAAGCTGGCTGAGGCCATTCATGATTTACCCGGCATAACCCTTAATCCGGCTGAAGTGGAAACCAACATTATTATTTTGTATTTCAATCATCCACGGCTGACTATACCGGGATTGCTGGCTAAACTTAAAGAAAAAGGTATCCTGGCCCTTGGGGTTTTTGGTGGTGTCCGCTTAGTGACTCACAAAGATGTCGGCGATGAAGACGTGGAAAGGGCGATAAAAGCTTTTAAGGAGATTCTGGCCATTTACAACTGAGGTAAACTTGTTTTAACCAGGCGGGCAGTGCATGTCCGGCAATGGTGATCAGCCATAAATCCTGCAAAGTAAGCAGAGTAAAATATAGATAAGAATATGAATATCAGGAATGTAAGGAAAAAGAAAAAATTATCATTGATAATATATAAATTTAGAAGGAGAAAATGATGGAAAAAAGAAAGCTGGCCATTATTGGGGGAGGCCCGGGAGGTTATCTGGCTGCCCTCCGGGCAGTTCAGCTTGGTCTGAGTGTTGTTTTGTTTGAACAGGAAAAGATTGGCGGAATTTGCATCAATGTTGGCTGTATTCCGACCAAATATCTCCTCCATCAGACGGCCATTTTCCATGAGCTTCAAGGCAATAAGAATCTAGAGGGGCCGGTCTCTGAGGTTCAGCTTAACTGGCAGAAAGTTCAAGCTGGCAGACAGGGAGTCGTTGACCGGCTGGTCAAAGGGCTGGAATTCTTATTAAGTAAAAATAAAGTGGAGGTGATCAAAGGAAGGGCCAGATTGACTTCTCAGGGTGAAGTGACTGCCTGGACGTCAGCAGGCGAAATCAAGTTTCAGGCTGATAAAGTTATTCTGGCTACAGGCAGCCGGCCAGCAGATTTTCCATTTTTAAGATTTAATGGATACGAAGTAATTTCCAGTACCGAGGCCTTATCCCTGCCTGAAAAACCAAAAAAGCTTCTGGTGATTGGTGCCGGGGCGATCGGTCTTGAACTTGGTTCAGTTTACCAGCGTCTGGGGACAGAGGTAACTATCCTGGAAATAATGCCTTCTATCCTGCCCGGAACGGATTTGATAACAGCTCAGCGTTTAGAAAGAATTCTGAAGAGACAGGGACTAAAAATATATCTTCAGATGAAGATAGAATCGGCTGAAGTTTCCTCTGGCCAGGTGACGCTTAAAGGGCTTTCTCTCCTTGATGGGAAACCGTTTGAATTTACTGCAGAAAAGGTTTTAATCGCTGCCGGGCGTAAGCCAAACATGGAAGAGCTTGTCTGGGACGATAATTTACTTCGCAGGCAAAAAGGAAATTACCTGGAAGTCAACAATTGTGGAGAGACTTCTCTGCCGGGAGTCTATGCTATTGGCGATTTGACCGGCGGGAAGCTTCTAGCTCATAAAGCCTATCATGATGGACGGGTAGCGGCCGAAAACGCAGGTGGGCTCAAAAGTCAACTGGATTATACAGCCCTACCCTCAGCCATATTTACAGAGCCGGAGCTGGCTTCTGTCGGCCTGTCTCAGGCAGAGGCAGAAGCCAAGGGGATAGCTATAAAGATAGGGGAGTTTCCGCTGCAGGCGAATGGGCGAGCCTTAACTCTGGACAGTGCAGATGGGTTCATGCGCATTATAGCCGGCCAGGATAATGATGAAATCCTTGGAGCTCATCTTCTTGCCCCTCATGCGAGTGAGATGCTGCCAGTTCTGACCATGGCTGTTTCACGGCGGCTGAAGATTAAAGATCTTGACTCTATTATCTATGTTCACCCAACGTTATCTGAAGCTATTCCTGAAGCTGCCCTGAAAGCCAACAAAGAAGCTCTCCACATTCTAAATTCATGAAATTTTAAAAGGCCTAAAACCCAGAACTTTACCTGACAGACAAATAGCTGCTATCAAGCTTGTTTTGTTTGCTCTGTTATTTCTGGTTTTCTAGCTAGCTTTTCCTTCCACCATGATTCAGTTAATTTATGTATGTCATCATCAAATTTAGCCATCTTCTGATAATATTCCGGATCTTCCAGAGCCTGTCTGGCATTTTCATCTTCTGGTTTGATGTCTGGAGTAAGAATTTTTTCCCGAAAGGATTTATGATTATCTCTAATTGAGCAAGGAGCAAAAAAATTGCCCGGTGGATCACTTAAGTAGCCATATTCTGTTTGCCACTGCCGGCCACGCTTGAAATAATCGCTCATCAAAGCTTCATCAATGGTCTTGCCCTGCTTATAGAGGTCATACAGGTTGTCCTTATAGTAAGGAACGAAAACACACGGCATGATATTTCCGTTCCAGTCAACATAAAAATATCCATTCGGCCGTCCGTAGGCAAGGCAACCGCGGCTGGCAGTCCCGCTATTCCAGAAATCCCCGATAAAATAACCGCGCTTGAAAAGCATTTCTTCCCATTTGGAAAGGAGTTTTACCCGGTCTTCAGGGCTTAAGGCCAGATCCATAGTATCTTTAGCCCGGCCAATTGGCATCAAATGGAACATCCACATATAGGTAGCGCCAACTTCATCAAACCAGTATTCGTAAAATCTATCTTCGAGGAGTAGATGAAAGTTTTCCTTAGTGGCCGTCACTGAAACACCAAAACCTACTCCATACTTTTTGAGATTATTCATATTATTAAGGATTTTCTGGAACATACCCTTACCTCTTCGCCGGTCTGTTTCGGCTTCATAGCCTTCAATAGAAATAGCTGGAGTTACATTGCCGAGTTCAAAAAGTTTCTGGCAAGTCGTATCATCAAGCAACGTTCCGTTCGTATAAACCAGAAAAAACATATCGCTGAATTCTTCTGCCAGAGAGAAAAGATCTTTTCCGTTATCCTGCCATAAAAATGGTTCGCCGCCGGAAATGACGGTGAAACTTGCCCCACAGATATCACGCATCTCTTTAACCAGCCGCTCGACAATTTCGTAAGGCAAGAAAGCCTGAGCCCGGGCATTGCTGGCGGCATAGCAGCCGGGGCAATTAAGATTGCATTTTTGAGCCGGGGAGACAGTGCAGAAGCCAGGCGGCTCTATTCCATATTTTTCCCTGTATTTTCTGGCTGCTTGCCGGCTGCGGCTGGACTCACCCCAGATGCCCCCTCCAAGAGTCTCAGCCACCTTTTTCAGGTAGTCTTTGGAGATAAATCTGCGGTCAAGATTTCTTATGCCCAGATTCATCAGATTGATGACATATTGAGCTTCAACAGCAGCCAGATATTCAGATTTTGAACCCTGTTTCATCTCATATTCTCTAAGGCTTTTTCGCGCCCGGTCAGCAGCAATTTTCAAGGCGGCATTTCTAAGCAGGCTTTTGTTGGCCATAAATTTTAGGGTGCCTTTAGCCAGATTGGTCCTTATTCTGGCTTTAATTAAATCAGTTTGCATGATGGCCTCCTTCTTTATGACTGATTCTTTATCTTTATGATTCATTACGCAGGCAGCATGTCCTGGTTTATTCATTATTCCCTCTCTCCTTCAATTGGTTTATTAAAAACCAATGATACCCCTGCGAAAGAAGTAGATAAGAAATACATCCCAGAAAACTCACACAGACAATCAAAAAGGGCAGAGCGCGTCCAAAAAAGTTAAAGATAAAAGGGTGGTTTATAATTCCCTCTAGCATCTAAACATCCTCCTGCTCTTTTTCTTTTCGCTTGATAAAACTAACTACCATCATTGATTGATGTCTCCTTAAAATAAAGCAGCCATAATTGCTCCTGATATTTCATCCGGATTAACCTTTCGCTTGAAAAGAGAATATTCCAGTAGCAAGCCATCCATCATACCGGTTAGTAAAGAAGCATAGGTCCGGCTGTCAATTTTTTTAACTATCTTTTTGCTTTTCAGAACTTCTTCAATAACCGGTTGGATTAAATTTATTAACTGTCCTCGCAAAGCAGCTATATGTCCAGTAATTTTTTCATCATGTGGGGCAAGCTTAAAAACCAGAGCCTTGGTCAGGCTTTTTTCTCTAGCTCCGAACTTAAGATAGGCTTTTATTAAATATTCCACTTTTTTGTCAGGAGCCTTCTTGCTTTTCGCCTCAGTCAAAGAGCGGCTTAATTCGGTAAAAGCCTCATCGAGGACGTTTTTAAAGATTTCAGCCTTGCCCGCAAAATGATAGTAAAGAGCAGCTTTGGTGACATTGAGCCTGGCTGCAATATCACTCATGGATGCTCCCAGATAACCATATTCAGAGAAAAACTGTCTAGCAGTATCAATGATATTCTTCCGGGCCTGTTCACCCGTAATCCTGGCTTGAGAACGGTTTCTTGTCATCTTTTTAACCTCTTGCTAAGTTGACTGACTTACCGATCGGTAAGCTTAACTAAAATATAATACAGGTCAGGCAGTCTGTCAAGAAAAATATTTATAGTTCTAGTTTCTTTGAGTAAAAACATCCAGTCTAAAAGAAAAAAGTGTTTGACTAACTTTTTCTTTTATTTTAATATCGGGTCTAATAAAAACAGGAGGTCATAATGGATAAAAAAGTTACAGTAGAAGAACTGCTGGCTAAAGCCGAGCAGCCATCAAAAGATGCAATGCGGCTCCATCCCTTTTATAAGGGCAAGGTTGGAGTTGCGCTGAAATGCCGTGTGCGCAATTTTCAAGATTTCGCTATCTGGTACACGCCAGGAGTAGCTGCACCCTGTATGGAAATTAATAAGGATCTGGAAAAAGCCTATGAAATGACCAACAAGGGTAATTTTGTGGCTGTTATCTCTGATGGAACGCGTGTTCTTGGATTGGGAGATATTGGGCCGGAAGCAGCCTTACCGGTGATGGAAGGCAAGGCGCTGCTCTATAAATATCTGGGTGGCGTAGATGCTTTTCCGATTTGCCTTAGAGAAAAAGACCCGGATAAAATCATTTATTTAGTTAAAGCCCTGCAGCCGACTTTTGGCGGAGTAAATCTCGAGGACATTTCTCATCCGAAGTGCTTCCATATCCTTGACACTTTAAGGGCTGAATGCGAAATTCCAATCTGGCACGATGATCAGCAGGGAACCGCCTGTGTCACGGTGGCTGGCCTGATTAATGCTCTGAAAATTGTCAATAAAAAAATTGGGGAAGTTAAGGTAACGGTGGTCGGGTCTGGCGCAGCTGGAATTGCCATAGCGCGGCTCTTAATAGCGGCTGGAGTCAAGGCGGAGAATATGCTTTCTGTTGACTCGAAAGGTATTCTCTCCAAAGACCGGGCTGACCGGGAGACTTTGCAGACAAAGTATAAGGAAAAATGGGATCTGTGCTTAAAAACCAATCCTGAGAATAAGCAGGGTGATATGGCTGAAGCCATCAAGGGCGCTGACGTTTTGGTCAGTGTTTCAGCTTCTGGCCCGGGTGTCATCAAGCCGGAGTGGATTAAAACCATGGCCAGGGATTCCATTGTTTTTGCTGAGGCTAATCCTATTCCTGAAATCTGGCCCTGGGAGGCAAAAGAGGCAGGAGCGAGAATTGTGGCTACCGGCCGTTCTGACTTTCCCAATCAGGTCAATAATTCGCTGGGCTTTCCAGGAATTTTCCGCGGCACGCTTGACGTCAGGGCTAAAACAATTACTGATGAAATGTGCATAGCGGCCGCTAATGAATTGGCTAAAGTGGCTGAAGACCATGGAATTAACGAAGAATATATCATCCCGAATATGGATCAGTGGGAAGTTTTCCCCAGAGAAGCGGTGGCCGTCGGGCGCAAAGCAGTTGAGCAGGGCGTAGCTCGCAAGGATATTCCAGCTGATGAACTCTACAAGATGGCTGAAATCACTATCCGGAAAGCACGACAGGAAGTTCAGCTCTTTATGAAAGAAGGCTTTATTGCCGATCCAGATAAGAAGTAAGATAAGTAAATAATCAGTTGTAGTTAAGCCAGGGGGCCCGGGTAGAAGGTTCGGCACGGGCCCTTTTGTTTAAAGGCTGTCTGGCAGATTTGATCTATATCAGGGTTGGAATAAAGGGCTAAAGTCCCACTCTTCATTCCCTTAAATTTTTAAATGGTGTTAATTGAATAAGACCAGCAAATAAGAAGAGATAGAATAAAATCACAACCAGTGGACGGGTATAATAGCGGACAATATAAGCTGAGAAATAGAAAGAAATATTAAGCAAAAATTTGGTAATTTTAAAATAAAAAATCAGAGCCGGAACAAGTATTGAAAATTTGACAACGCGATTTATTTGTGGTAATAATTTTAGCGATCTTCTTCACCGGAAGGTTGAAGGAAATAAGAAGGTAATAAGTGAGTGGAGATGGAGAAAATTCTCTACGGGACTTTTTAAGTCCGTCCCAGTAGATTATCAGACAAAAGGTTGTAATCCCTGGTTTTCTCTGATAATCAGTGGAGGAGAAAACAAGGAAGGAAAGGTTAAAAAAGCCTGGTTTATTAGAAGCTAAATGGGCCAAATAAATCGTATAAATCATCAGAAAGGAGGAAAGACAATGAAAAATCTGATGAAGATTTCAGTTCTTGGACTTCTCGTGGTTTTCCTGTTTACCAGCTGCGCCAAACAGCCGACTCAACAAATAAATGATGCTAAGGCGGCTATTGACGCGGTGGTCAATGCGGGTGGTAATGTCTATGCCAAGGACGAATTGAAAAAGCTTAATGATGATTACAGTGCAGCCATGGATGAAGTCAATGCTCAAGCTAAAAAGCTTTTCAAAAAGTATGGCAAGGCAAAAGAGATGCTGGCTAAGGTTAAGACTGATGCCGAAGGTGTTGCCCAGTTAATCCCGGCCAGAAAAGAAGAAGCAAAAAATGATGCAGTCAATGCCCTGGATGAAGCCAAGGCTGCCTATGATGCGGCTAAGGCTCTCCTCGACAAAGCCCCAAAGGGTAAAGGCACCAAGGCAGACATTGAGGCTATGAAGTCTGACCTGGCTGGTCTTGAAGCTCAGCTGGCCGAAGTCCAGACGTCAATTGATAACGAAGATTATTTTGGCGCCAGGGATAAGGCTGTTTCCATCAAGGAAAAGGCTGATGCTATTTCTGAACAGGTTAAAGCTGCTATTGAAAAGGTAAAAGGCAAAAAGTAAGAGCGATATTTTACCAAGTAATTTCAGCAGGAGTAAAGTTGTTTTGTGAAGCGGAGAAGAGAACTATCAACCTGGATCTGGATTATTCAGCTTAGCCTGATATTTTTTTCGTCAGGTTGTAAAACACCACCGGCTCCATCAGAGGTGAGGGAAGCTCAAAGCCAGGAGCAAGCCCTCTGGGGAGCCGGTGTTTCTATTTATGCCCCAGATGAGTTTCAAAAATATGAGCTGGATCTGGCTGAAGCCAGGAAGTCTTTGAAGCGGGAAGAGCTTAAAATAGGAATCTTTCGCAACTATGATCTGATCAGGGATAAATTTACCAGGGTGCTGAAGGAAGGCGAGCAGATAGATCTTCTAATTAAAAATAAAAAAGCTGCTCTATGGAAGGAACTCGACTCCCATCGCCAGCCCTTATATTCAAAGTATGAAACCTTGAATAGTCTCAGCCTGGAGTTGAATCAGCGGAGATTCTCCCGTCGCTATCTGGCCCAGGCTGATATCTTATTTAAAGAGATTAACCGTTTGGTAGCCGATGCCAGATATGATGAAGCCATGGACCGGCTGGAAACCGTCTCCAGCCTGCTCAACCGGGCTGAAAGTATCCTGCGGGAACAGTTAAAGAGGTATATGGATCAGAGCGAGATAGCTCAGTGGCGGAAAATGGCGCAGAGAGCGGTGGAGCAGTCAAGAGTTTCCGGTAAGACAGTCATAGTAATAAGCAAACTGGAAAAGACACTGACTGTTTACCAGGCTGGTCAACCAGTCAAAACCTGTGAAGTCGGGCTGGGCTTTAATGGCTTAAATGATAAACTGCACGCCGGCGACGATGCTACTCCTGAAGGTGATTATCAGATAAAAGAAAAAATAAATGCAGGTAAATATGGTAAAGGCTTGATGATCAACTACCCGAATGAAGAAGATCTGAAAAAATTTAGCGAAGCCAAGAGAAGAGGATATATTACTCCTGCTACCAGGATAGGTGGCTTAATTGAAATTCACGGCGGCGGTAAAGATGGCCTAACTAAAGGATGTATTGCCCTCGACGATAGAGAAATGGATGAACTTTTTGGAATGATTTCGACTGGAACGCAGGTAACGATAGTGGGGACCACTGACCGGAATAATAAGCTTATTGGCATATTGAAACGGGAATAAGCTAAGATGAAGAATGAATGGTGGAAGTGGCTGCTGGCCATATTTAGCGCTATTTATGTGGCCGGAGCAGTATTGGTAGCTCTGGCTATTATTGATAATCAGAAATTAACCAGCGAATGGAAGAAAGTTTATCAAGTTCAGCCAGAACCGAAAGGCAGAATTAGCCCTGAGGCTCAAAATGCAGCTTTAAAGAAAAAAATACAGAATTATCAGCCAAAGGGCGTTTATATCATGATCGATTCGGCTGAAAATAAATATTATCTTAAAGAAGGAAACAAAATCTTAAAAGAAGGCCTGGTTTCTACCGGCAGTGGAGAAATTCTGGTTGATCCCAATGGAAAAAGAAGCTGGATTTTTGATACACCTAAAGGGGAGTTTTTTGTCAAATCAAAAATTCAGAATCCCTACTGGGTTAAGCCTGACTGGGCTTTTATTGAGGAAGGGGAACCTGTTCCGAAAAGAATGGAAGACAGGGTAGAAGGCGGCGTCCTGGGTGATTATGCTCTCGGATTTGGTAATGGATACTTCCTTCATGGAACTCTTTATACCCGCCTTCTGGGGAGAAATGTCACTCATGGGTGTGTCCGGTTCGCAGATAAAGATCTTGAGGCAGTTTTCAAAGTATCTAGAATCGGAACTAAAATTTATATTTTCTAAATTTGAGATATAAATAATGAAACAGGTAACGGCCAGTGATAAAAAAAGAAATTTGGAGAAAAGGGGTTTTAGCCTTTTCTTCTCGGGCTGTCTGATTTTATGCTTGATTGGAAGCCTGGTTCAGCCTGCTCTGGCTGGAATTGAGGCTGATCATGTAAGCAATAGAGTTATAGCTGGCGGCCAGCAGAAAAAAGCGGAGGTAAAAAAAGAGTTAAGGGCGGCCAGCCCTGCTTCTCCTAATGAGGTCGGCTCCGAATTGCTTATAGAAAACAAGTTTCTTGAAAAAGAACTGAGTCTAGCGAAAAATCAGAAATATTACTTTGTCATCAATCTTAAAGATAAAAAAATTGAATTAAGGGTGAGGGGGATGCTCCTTAAAAGCTGGATCGCTAGCCAGATACGCTGTTCTGGCCAGCCATGGGCACTGTCGGTTATAAGCCTTAATCAAAAATCTGCTCTCAATCCGCCAGAGCGCAAAATGATCCGGCCAGGCGAAGGTGATACGGCAGGGCTTGTCGAGCAAGATCCTAATATAGATGATAAAGCTAACGGCAATAAAAGCAAAAAAGAGAATACATCCCCTGATTCGCAGCTGGGCGGCAGCAGTGAAAGTTTTCAGCTCGAAGCCCTGGAAATAACTGATATGCCCGGTAATTATGAACTAATATTTGATAACGGATTGCAGGTTTCTGTCCGTGCAGGAGCAGGAAAAGGTCCAAAACTCAGCCGGCTAAAGGAAAATCTATCATGGTATATCTTTTTACCTGTCAAAAATTTCCTCATGAAAAACAAGACTATCAAGCCAAGAATGATCCTGTATTTTGATCTGATAAGGGACGCCCAGGGGATATACTGGGCATTTATCGATGGTATTCAAGGCATCATCTGGTTGCCTTGAAAAGATAGTTTGAAGTTTTCCTCTTCAAATTTTATAAGTTCTTGAAAAAAATATATAATGTTGATAATACATAACTTAGGATTACCCAAAAAACTTGACAAGGCAGGACTAATATAATATATTAATATAGAGCTTAACAGAGAACAGGAGGACAAATATGAGCAAGATTATTGGAATCGACCTCGGTACCACTAACTCAGTTGTAGCGGTTATGGAAGGTGACAAGGTAACGGTCATCCCTAATGAAGAGGGCGGCCGGACAACACCTTCAGTTGTGGCTTTTACTCCTAAGGGAGAAATTCTGGTTGGCCAGGTGGCCAAACGGCAGAGAGTTACCAATCCTGAGAATACTATTTATTCTATTAAAAGATTCATGGGCCGGCGCTATAATGAAGTCCAGAACGAAATCAAGCAAGTCCCCTTTAAAGTAATTGAATCGGCTAATGGTGATGTTAGAGTCACGGCTCAGGGGAAAGAATATTCCCCGCCGCAGATATCTGCTTTTATCCTGCAAAAGCTAAAAAAGGCCGCCGAAGATTATCTGGGTGAAAAAGTTGAAAAAGCTGTGATCACTGTTCCGGCCTACTTCAATGATGCTCAGAGAAAAGCTACCAAGGATGCCGGCACGATTGCTGGTCTGGATGTAGTCAGAATAATTAACGAGCCTACGGCTGCGGCTCTGGCTTATGGCCTGGATAAGAAAAAAGATGAGATCATTGCTGTCTATGATTTTGGTGGCGGCACGTTTGACATTTCTATTCTGGAAGTTGGTGAAGGTGTGGTGGAAGTCAAAGCTACTAATGGTGATACTCATCTTGGCGGTGATGACATTGATCAAAGAGTTCAGGATTGGATCGTCAGCGAATTTAAAAAAGAGAACGGAATAGATCTCAGCCAGGATAAGATGGCTCTTCAGCGGCTGAAAGAGGCAGCTGAAAAGGCCAAAATTGAGCTTTCGACTATGATGGAAACTGAAATTAACCTGCCGTTCATCACAGCTGATGCTACTGGGCCAAAGCACCTGCTGATGAAGATTACCAGGGCGAAACTGGAGCAATTAGCTGAAGATCTGGTCAATCGCTCTCTCCCGCCAGTCAAGCAGGCTCTGCAGGATGCGGGCCTGAAACCAGAGAACATTAACGAAGTTATCCTGGTTGGCGGTCAGACCAGAATGCCTATGGTTCAGCAGCTGGTCCGCGATTTCTTTGGTCGGGAGCCGCATAAAGGAGTTAACCCTGACGAGGTGGTAGCTGTGGGGGCTGCTATTCAGGGTGCGGTTCTAAGCGGCGAAGTTAAAGATGTACTTCTCCTTGATGTTACCCCTCTAACCCTGGGGATTGAGACCCTGGGAGGTGTTTTCACCAAAATGATTCCGAGAAATACTACGATTCCAACCAGAAAGAGCGAAATTTTTACCACCGCGGCTGATAATCAGATGAGTGTTGAAATTCATGTTCTCCAGGGTGAGCGTGAAATGGCAGCTTATAACCGAAGCCTGGGGCGTTTCCATCTTGATGGGTTGCCGCCAGCTCCCCGGGGTATACCCAAAATTGAGGTAACCTTTGATATAGATGCCAATGGAATTCTCAATGTTTCTGCCAAGGATATGGCCACCGGTAAGCAGCAGGCCATCACTATTACCGGTCACAGTGGACTGGATGAAAAAGAAATTGAAAAAATGGTCAAGGAAGCTGAGGTCAATGCAGCCGAGGATAAGCGGCGCCGTGAGATCATTGAAGCCAGGAATCAGGCTGACCAGATGATCTACAGCCTGGAGAAACTCCTTCAGGATAACCGTGATAAGATTCCGGCCGAGGAAGCCAGTCGCCTCCAGCAAGAAATTGCCAATACGAAAAAAACTATTGAATCCGATAATCTGGACGATATAAAGAAGGCCACAGAATCATTATCCCGGGCTTCACACCATATCAGCGAAGTTCTCTACAGTCAGGCCAGCAGCCAGCAACAGCAACAGGCTCAAGGCCAGCCCGGCAGTGATAGTCAGGCTGGAGAGCAGCAGGCGAGTGGAGACCAGGGCGATGGCCGGGGTGAAGATGAGGTTATTGACGCCGAAGTAGTGGATGATGATAAGAAAAACTGAGATACCGGCAAGGCAAGCAGATTGATGATAGGCCGTTCCGCTGGTCAGAACAGCAGCCGGCGGAGCTGCTTTTATCTCAGTTAAATGACTGGTCGCAGCCAGTTGAATAGAGGGCGGCGATGGCCAAGAATTATTATGAAATTCTCGGGGTGCCCAGAACAGCGACGGTAGCCGAGATTAAGAAAGCCTACCGTAAACTGGCCCGTAAATACCATCCAGATTTGAATCCGGGCGATAAATCAGCCGAGACCAGGTTCAAAGAGATACAAGAAGCCTATTCCGTTCTAAGTGATCCTAAGAAACGGGCCCAATATGACCAGTTTGGATTTGTAGGTAATTTCCCGCCTGGGGCAGAAGGCAGTCAGGGCGCCGGAGGCGGTGGAGCTGGCCCGTTTAGCGGCGGCTTCGAAGGTTTCGACTTTTCTGAATATGGAGGCTCGTCATTTCGAGATTTCTTTGAGAACTTGTTTACCAATCAGCGGGAGGAACAGGCAACTGGCCCTCAGAGAGGTGAAGACCTTAATTATTCAATGACTATTGGTTTTGCCGATGCCATCAATGGCTTGCAGACGAAACTTAGAATTAACCGCCTGATGCCCTGTTCTCAATGCGGGGGAGGTGGCTATATCAGTTCTGGCGGGCAGAAAGCCTGCCCTGCGTGTGGTGGTTCTGGCCGGTCTTTTATGCAGCGAGGTTTCATGAAATTTGCGACCACCTGTCCAGCCTGCCATGGGACGGGGCAGGCGAAGGGACAGGTCTGCCAGGCTTGCCGCGGTGAAGGACGTGTCACGGGATCAGAAACTATAACTGTCCGGATTCCAAAAGGCGTTGATACCGGTTCGAAAGTTAGAGTTCCAGGAAAGGGTAATGCTGGCCTTAATGGTGGTCCGGCCGGGGATTTATATATTAATCTGTCTGTTACCGGTCATCCTTTCTTTGGGCGGGAAGGAACCAATATTTATGCCAGGGTTCCCATTACAGTGCCAGAGGCAACTCTTGGAGCAAAAGTGGAAGTGCCGAGCATCTATGGAGAAAAAAGGATCATACGGATTCCACCTGGCACAAAATCTGGTCAAAAGTTCAGGATAAAAGGTGAAGGTGCCCCAATTATTGGCCGGAACAGCCGGGGTGATATGTATGTTGAGGTCTATATTGTACCGCCTCCTTCAGCAGATCAAAGAGTTAGAGAACTGATGAAAGAACTCGAAAAGTACTATGAGATCAATCCCCGGGGAGACCTGGGCAGCTAAGACTGACAAACAGATAAGAGGAGGCTGAATATGCCGAGAAGAAAAGAAAGCCGGAATGATGAAAGTCAAAAATCACAAAAAGGCTATTATCATATCAGTGCTGTCGCCAGGATGTACAATATACATCCCCAGACACTGCGGCTTTATGAACGGGAAGGGCTTATTCAGCCTTCGCGCAGTGAAGGTAATACCCGCCTCTATACCAAAGATGATTTAGAACGGCTCGAGCTTATCTTGAATTTAATCCGTGATCTTGGCGTTAATCTGGCCGGAGTTGAAGTCGTCCTGAATATGCGGGAGAAGATGCGGGAAATGGAAAATCAGGTTAATGAGCTTCTAAACTACGTCAGGGATGAATTTTTTCATGGCCGGGAAGAGGAATTCGAAACCAGGCGGCGCGGTCTGATTCCTGTCACCATGATTAAGCCCATCCCGGTCCGAAAAGAGGAAGTTGATAAGAACTCTCCGGGTAAATAATATTTTGGTAATGACAGCTTGTCGGGCACCTGGCTGGTATTAAGATGACCGGCGAGGAAAGAGAGTATTAACTTAAATCTGGAACCTCTGACCGCTTCAAGACGTTATATTTATTGAAGCTAAATAGACCTGCCAGTTTTCTGGAAAAAGGCATCAAAAAGTATTACAATAGCGCTGTCAAAAGAGGGTGATAGAAATAAGGCCAGAAGGGACAGGGAAGCGTGAACTGATGAGTTATCAGGATTATTTAGACTCAAGGAATCTTAAGCTTTATCTCGAAGAAATTTCTAAAATTCCTCCCATAATGGAAGAAGAAGAGAAAGAGCTGGCCGAGAGATTAAAAAAGGGAGACCCGGAAGCTGTAAGACGGCTGATCGAGGGTAATCTGCGCTTTGTGGTCTCTTATGTGAAAAAGTACCAGGGAATGGGTTTGAGTCTTCTTGATTTGATCAATGAAGGCAACCTTGGGCTGGTAGAAGCTGCTCAACGGTTTGATCCGTCGCGTCAGGTAAAATTTATTTCTTATGCTGTCTGGTGGATCAGGCAGGCCATTATTCATGCTCTCTCTCAATATGCCCATCAATTCAATCTTCCTCAAAAAACTTCTGATAAAATAACCAGAATGAACAGGGAAATCGAATCACTACGGAAAAAATATGGCCGTGAACCAACGAGAGACGAAGTGGCCAGCCACCTTGATATGACTCCGGAAGAAATAGCTGAGCTGGAGTTAATTCAAGAAAAAGGCCTGTCGCTGAGTGATCAGTTTGGTGATGAAGATAAGATGATGATTGAGGAACGCCTATCTGACGAACTGGCGCCCTCGGTAGAATACCAGATTATAAAAAATTCCATTGAGCGGCAGGTAAGAGAAGCTTTAAACGAGCTGGATATAAGAGAAGCCGATGTGCTAAAATTACGTTTTGGAATTGGTGGTGATGATCCTTTAACACTTCAGGAAATTGGAGAACGTCTGGGCCTCACCCGGGAAAGAATCAGACAGATTGAACAGAAAGCTATGGAGAAACTGGCCAGATCACAAAGAGTTAAACAACTGAGAGGTTATCTGAATTGATGGAAGAAAAAGTTTGTCCGCTTTGCCAGGGGACTGGCTGGGTGATAGAACAGCGGTCACGTGGCCCGGTGGCCAGACGCTGTCAATGCTTTGGCCAGAAGCAAGTTCAGGTACTGCTCCAGCAGGCCCGCATCCCCCGGCGTTATGAAAATTGTACTCTTGAGAATTATGAGATTCATGATCCTTCTCAGGAAGATGCCCTGAAAATATCAAAGAAATTTGTGAAAAATTTCCCGGCTCAGGATATAGGCCTGCTTTATATCGGGCCTTGCGGCGTGGGGAAAACCCATTTAGCGGTGGCGGTCATAAGAGAGCTAATTATTAAAAAAGGAATTTACTGCCTCTTCTATGATTTTCGTGAGCTCATCCGGGATATTCAGAATAGCTACACACCCGAGTCTGAGGTAAGTGAGACTGATATATTGGCCCCAGTATTTAACTGCAACTTGCTGGTGCTGGATGAGCTGGGAGCTAAAAGGCCCACGGCCTGGGTAGAAGAAACGATTTTTTATATCATAAATTCCCGTTACAACCAGAAGCGGGTGACGATTTTCACCTCCAACTATTTAGATCTGGAGGAAGAACCGGACCGGCGTGATCCATATTATAAAAAGGGCGATGAAAGCCTGGTTGACAGGATTGGTGTGCGGTTGAGGAGCAGGCTGTATGAGATGTGCAAAGTAGTCAATCTAGCTGGTAAAGATTATCGCAAAGCGTTCAGGCAAGCCGGCTACCGCTTTTGAGTGTCGGCCAGCATGTCTTAGAATTGAATCTATCAACACAAAAAACTGCTAAGGTCAGGACGGGATAATATTTCAACGCTCTAATCATAGAAATCAATTCTTGGTTATAAGAGCAGAATTTAAAAGGCTGATGCTCAGAAAGATGCGGAGTCAGTTTCCATCAGGCAAGTAATGTGAAGGTAAAAAAGGCTGGCTGGGGGACATTATATCTACGTTCAATTAAGTTTGGTGGGTAAGTGCCGCTAGGACAGCTTAACCTCAGATAGAATGTTCGTCTAACATATTTTAGTCATAATTATTTGCAGCCTTTATAAGACTATAATAATTTTTAAACAGTTGCTCAGAGTCAAACTTTTTTGGCTTTATATATACTGGCAGAATTTTGAAAATGAACTCATTGACTTCTGTCAATAGCAGTAGAGAGATAAGTTTGCCGATAGTTGCCTCCTGGTCAGCCGGTGCCGGTGGCTGTCAGATACTTGTTTAGTCTGCTGGCTACAAAAAGCAACATGAATGTGTTATAGGTATTCCGGCGATACATGGAATGCCTCACTAATAATTAATCTTTCAAGTGTAATTAACATTTTTTGCCTCATATATTGAAATAGCATAAAAATTTTGCTATAAGTTTTGTTGCCTGCTCCTCGGTAGCTCAATTGGCAGAGCGGGTGGCTGTTAACCACTAGGTTGCAGGTTCGAGTCCTGCCCGGGGAGCCATTTTTTCCTGCGTTTTTGAGCTGTGTCTGTTTTTTCTTCACTAAAAGATATTAGAACTGGTTATTAACTTCCACACAAAAAGCCCTGGGTTTACAGATCAATCTCTTTTATAATATGGAAAATAAAGTTGCTTTTGTCCATTAAGTTGATAAAGGAGGTATAGGTATGGACCTGTGGAAGTTCTTTGACATCACGCACCGGGAGCACATTTTCTGCAATCCGATGAGTGTTGAGAAACTTGAAGAGCTGATCGCACTTCTGACTCTGAAACCCGGAGCACGCGTGCTTGATATCGCCACTGGAAAGGGCGAGTTTCTCATCAGGCTGGCAGAACGATACCCGCAAATGACAGGGACAGGAGTTGATATCTCTCCTTACTGCCTTGCTGATGTCCGCAAGAAGCATCAAGAACGTGTTCCGGAGGCCCAACTCCATTTCCTGGAGATGGACGCGGCCAAGTATGTCCCGGAGGCCTTAGGAAGCTTTGATCTGGTAGCCTGCCTCGGTGCGAGCTGGATTTATGGCGGGCATCGAGGGACATTGAATGCGCTGAAAAAGATGGCAGCCCCAGAAAGTTGGGTTGTCGTGGGAGAACCTTACTGGCGACAGGAACCAGAAAAAGAGTATTTAGAAGCGATCGGAGTGGCACAGAACGACTTCGGAACACATTATCAGAATGTGGAGGCCGGTCAAGAGTTGGGATTGGAAGCGGTCTACACACTGGTAAGCAGCCAGGATGACTGGGATAGATATGAAGGGTTACAGTGGTATGCGGCTGAAACCTGGGCGAGTGATCATCGGGATGATCTAGATGTGGAGACCGTGCTGAAGCGAGTGCGTGGGAGTAAGACAGCCTATCTGAGGTGGGGACGAGAAACGCTGGGGTGGGCGATTTATGTGTTCAAGAAGGGGGGCCTGGCACATTTCTAGTTGGCTAACGCCCATTATTGGGCAGGCTCACGACGAGCCAGATGAGAAAAGAGGCTTACGGCCTCCTGATAAACCGTTCCACCGGATCGGCGGGGGAAAGCGGCCGCCTCCCGGTGAACTTCACGTTGTCGGGGGAGCGATGATTGAAAACTCGGTTTTGGCCGCGCTGGATTAACCATTCCCTTAAAAGAAGCTAATATGGTCTACTTTTATAAGATATATTGTCTTTTAGAAAGTTTTTTGGTAGCACATTCGAACATGTGGTTAGGTTAAATTTTGATAATCTAACCCCAAAAACTTCGTGAAAAGGAGTTAAAAAGTGAAAAGACTGAGCAAAGGGCTTTCCCTGGTAGCGATGGCTGTGTTGTTAGTGGGCCTGCTGACTTCCCCTGCATTTTCAGGTGTTAAGATAGGCGTTAAGGGAGGCTTTTCTCTGGCTGATCTGACTTTTAAGCCTGAGCCAACTGATTCTCCCCTTACCAGCAAAGCTGGGGCAGTAGGTGGTATTTCCCTGAACGTAGGTATAGCCAGCTTTTTCAGTTTGCAACCAGAAGTTCTTTATGTTCAAAAAGGAACCAAGGGTTCAGACATCGTAGAAGGAGTAAAAGTCACCGGAAAGTATGAAGTTGATTATGTAGAAGTTCCTCTGTTGTTGAATTTTTCCTTTCCGATAGCCGGTTCGTCCTTTGTCCCCTCCATTTACGCCGGGCCCTATTTTGGCTGGAACGCCAGAGCCAAGATGAAGATGACAGAAGACGGTGTAACCACTACACAAGATTTTAAAGATTCAGTTAAGGACACTGATTTTGGCTTGACTTTTGGTATTGGCCTCGCCAAGAAAATTGGAATCGGGAAAATTATGCTGGATGTTCGCTATGATCTGGGCTTAACAAATATTGGCGAAGAGATGCAAGAAGGCGAGTCTGTAAAGAACAAGACCTGGTTGTTTATGCTTGGCTATTATTTCTAATTTTTAGCTGCCATCTCATTAGAGATTTTAAGGGGAAGGATAGCAATTATCCTTCCCTTTTTTATTTGGGACTTGGATTCCTGTCGATTCATGTCTACAGCCGCGCACCTGAAAGACTTGTGCTTTGGGGCAAGGATGAATTGTAAAATCTGATAGGCTTTTAGCCCGGGTTCCCCCTTTTATGATACCAAGAAGCCGTGGACTTAACCCCTGGAAGCTTCACTTGCTTTTAAGTTGAAATCCTGATATGAGGTGCTTCCCATAGTTTGGACAGAAAATAGCTTTATATAAAATGCAGTTTTGATCCATCTGTCTTAAAAATTATCCAAATAAATTATTTTAATTCGTAAGTCAGGTTAATAAAGAAACCGAGTTTGTATTTATCCTCACCTATTTGCTGATAACTTAGTCCTCCTCTAAGGGAAATCTTTTTATAAATTATAATCCCTGGTCTCAGGAAGAACCCGAGTTGTCCTGACTCCGGAAGGATTCCCAGTTTGATTTTGGCACCCAGAACAGGATTGTCAAATTTTCTGGGAATGATTCCGAAGACCAGAGGAGTAATCCATCCGATATGCTTCCCGTTTTCAGCCCTGGCAAAGCTGTAGACGAGGTTTGGCATGAAAGTGAATCGCACAGGAGAATAGGGCTCGATCATAATTTCAAAGTTTCCGGTTTTTTTGTTCTGTACAAGTTCATTGTCCACTGCGTTTATTTCAATTCTGCCAAGGGCATATTCCGTGCTTGAGTAATCAGTTTCATCCAGAAACATATCTACGTTAATTGTTGAGAAAGTGTTTGCGAAAGCCTTTAAAGATTTAATTAATTCAATAATGTTGCTTTGCTGACTTTTGGCCAACAGAGTAAAAGTCAAGTCCTTATTAATCTGAGCGGAATTTTTTTTATTAATGTGAGTTGATATTCATCAATCTTCTGATAGCATTCAAGGATGTCCTTCTCCAGAGTTTCTATCTTCCAGTTGCGAATCTCAGCCTTAGTCTTTTTGACCTCTTCTTCGTCTTCGTCCGAAGATATCAATTTAAGCGAAGGTATCTGGTTCGCATATTCAGAAAGATCTCTGACAGAGCTTTTAAAATCAGAAATTAACTTCTGTCCTGGAGTTGCCAAGATTGAGATTTTTAGTGACCCAAATACATCAGACAATATTTTAGCTAAATTCAAGGCTGCCTGATAATTTTCTGTCATTCCTCTTTCTATTCCCTTCCATTTGTATTCATAGAGAAGAGGATTAGGATGGTGAAAATCGATTCTAATTTTTTCGCCACATCTGATTTCAAAATAATGCTTCTTCCCATTTACCAGTGATTGTTCTCCCCTGAAGCTATTATTCCCTAAATCAAGGTAGGCTTTCATTTCCTTATGGTCAAGAACCAGAGTTACTACCCTTGTTTCTGCCTGGAGCAGACAAGAAAAAGTCACCCAAAAAAGAAAAATCACTAACAGGATAGTCAATCCCTTCTTATTCATTGGCCCCTCCTTTACTTTTACTTTTTATCTGATGAATTCTATTGCTTTACATTTAAAAATAAAAAGCCTCATAAATGAAATGCTCCCCAAAAACTGGACAGGGCAATAAGGTGGGAAATGGCCTGCCATAACTCTGGAGGAGGTATGGTAAAATGGCCAGTATGAAAAGGCGACAGTATGAAGCGGCCTTTAAGGCACGGGTGGTGCTGGAGGCGGTCAAAGGGGAGAAGACCGTAGCCCAGGTAGCCAGTGAGTATGGGGTTCATCCTAACCAGGTTAGGCAATGGAAGGAACATCTGCTGAATGTATTACCGGGGTTATTTTAAGACAGAAGGAAGAAGACTGATGAGGAACGGGACCAGCTAGAGGCGGAGCTTTTCCAGCAGATAGGGCGGCTCAAGGTAGAGAACGATTGGCTTAAAAAAAAATTTCAGCAGCTTCAGTAGAGGAGAAGAGGCAGTTGGTGGAGAGGAATAACGAGGAGATAGCGGTGGCCCGGCAGTGTGAGCTATTAAATCTTCCGAGGTCCTCATAATATTACAGCTCAAGGTTCAATGATGACTTTAATCTTGAGTTGATGAGGCTTATAGATGAACAGTTTACCAGAGCACCGTTTTATGGGGCAAAGAGGATGATAGCCTGGTTAAGGGCTCAGGGCTATGAGGTAAATCCCAAGCGAGTCAGAAGGCTTTTCCAGCGTCTGGGGCTTCAGGCCATCTATCCCCGTAAGAGAATAGGTTTTTCCTCTCCTGGTCATAAGCTTTACCCCTATCTACTTGAGGGGTGAAGGTAGAGCGACCGGACCAGGTCTGGGGAGCAGACATAACCTACATTCGTTTGGCTCATGGTTTTGTATACTTAGTAGCGGTAATGGACTGGTTTAGCCGTTATATTCTGTCTTGGGAACTCTCCAACACGCTGGATTCCAGGTTCTGTGCGGAGGCTGTAAAGGAAGCCCTCTGGACCTCCAGGCCTGAGATCTTCAACACCGATCAGGGAGTGCAGTTTAGCAGTCAGGAATTTACTGGTCTTCTTCAGGACTCCGAGATAAAGATAAGCATGGATGGTCCGGGGCCGGATATATGACAACATCTTTGTCGAGCGGTTGTGGCGGACAGTCAAGTATGAAGAGGTCTATCTTCATGAATACCGGGAGACTATGAAAAAGTAGATGTCAAGGAACCAGATACCTCAGCCAGTTTTATCTTGACATGTGCCAGCCGTTTATGGTATGAACGAGCCACGAAGGGTTCTTTACCCGGGGGAAAGAAATCGGCAGTGCGGGAAGGAGCCTTCTTTTGTTATCCATAATAAAGAAAAGGCTGTCTTAGTCTTCCTCAGGCGAAACGGCATGTCTCGCCAGAAGGAATTTTTATTTTTTCAATAAGGAGGGAAAAAATGAAGAAGGTTCTTTGGGTTTGTGTTCTTGTAATTCTTGTTTTGTTCCTCTTTTCTTTTAACCTCTCAGGTAATGCCCAGCAACAGCAACAGCTCGACAGGATTACTCAATTAGCGAGGAAAGTTCATGGCGATTACCGTTCTCTTGTCACCGTTAGGAGGCTGAATATACCGGCTGCTGTTCAAGAGCAACAAAAGTTCTTGCTCGAGCAGCCAGAAGTTCAGGATGTGGTCAGGCTCAAAGGTTCAAATCTGATGGTCAGGTTCAAAGATGGAAATGAACTGCTGATGTTTCTGGGAGAAGAAAGGCTGGGTGATGAATTTGAGAAGGGAGGAGGCTTTGGTGCTCCGCCACCGCAGGTTCAGCAGAATAAATTGCAGAGAGTAGAGCAGGCGATAGTCATGATAAGAATGCCCTGTGCAACTAATTCTAACAAGGCTCTCATTTTTGACTGTCTCGAAGATGATTACAATGTTATCTCTCCCAAGATCTGGCAACAGGTTAAATCAAATTTAGAAACGCTGGGTTATACGTGCACTGTGTATCTCAATAATAGCGCTAATCTGGCTAATGCTGCTTTAATTGATGACGGGGAATATGGTGTTGTTTTCCTGCGCGGTCACGGAGGCGATCTGGGAGGAGATTTCGGTTTTTTAGTGAGGCCGTGGTATACGAGCTATCCGCCTGCCAATAGCGGTTATACCGGCACGATTCGAGCCAGTGCCTACTGTGCTGCGGCTGGGCAGACACAATTTGGTTATGTCTTCACCGGGACATTCAGCTCCACTTACTGGACAAATAAAACTTTTCCTGCTTCACTTTTCTTTCTGGAAAGTTGCCATGGGGCTGATCCTGGTGCCTTGCCCGGCATGCCTACCTGGACAATCAACCACGGTGCTTCCGTCTGGATTGGCTGGAACGAATCAGTGAGCTTCAACTGCGGTGACAATGGTTCCAAGCTCTTTTTTGAGAAAATGAAAGACCAGAAAAATGTGGATTACAGTTTAGGCGCGGTGTATGCAACCGGCTGCCGGCCGCCTGAACTTGTCAGCCATCCTTCGGGAAAAGGCAGTTGCCGTCTAAGTATATGGATTTCTGATCCTAACGAAGCCAGTAGCGTTGATTCCCGCGATTTTAAGCTGGTCAAATTGATAGCTGATTCAACGAATGCTTACGTCAGAATAACATTCTATGCTGTGCCCAATTTCAACGAATTTTTCCTTTATGCCGATACGGGAGGAAGTAACGCTGCTGAAATAGCCATCAAGTGCCATATGAACAATTTTGAAATCTATACCCAAACTGGTTCTGGCGTTTACGGCAATAAAGTTTTCACGGGCACCCCCTCTATAAGTGGAAATAATTACAGCTTGACGATTCCCTGGGCAACAGCATTTGGCACGATTAATACTGTGAAATTCTGGTTGTACGATATGACCAGCCAGGATCGTGCTCCTGATAGTGGTAGCGCTGTGCTTAAGAAATAATTTTGAAGCCATAAGCTCGAGCAGTTTAGACTGAATGGCTTAGACAGAATTTAAATATTGAGGCAGGAATTCGAGTAGATTCAGCGGGTGAAGGGGTCTATAATTAATAAAGATAATAAGAAGAAGCAAAATGAAAAAAATAGCCTTTTCTTTAATTTTGGCCATACTTTTTTTAGGTTTTTCAGGTTGCCAGAGGCAAGGAGAGCAGAAGGCCCGTCCTGAGGCAGAAAAGGCAGGGGTAGAAGAGCCAAAAGCAGGAGAAACTGAAATTTTAGGTGTTGAGGAAATCGCCAGGCAGGTGCAGGCCAAATATAGCGAGGCCATGGAGAAAAAGCTGCCTAAAGAAGAAGCCCTGAATGAAGCTGTCAAATTTCTCAAGCAGCAAAAAAATATTAAAGAGGTTAAGATTCTCGGTAGCGATTCAGTCATGGTTTATTTTACAGATGGAAATGAGCTGATGATCATGCTTGGCAAAGACCGAATTTAAAATGGGGAATTTAAAATAGGGACACAATCTATATTTCCAGATTTTTTTGGCCGCAGGGTCATGAACTAAGCTAAAAATATCAATTGGGTTTCAGGTTTTGAGTTTCTATTAGGGCTTTAGGCACGGATACCTTTTTATGAATGAGGCGTTGCATCCTGATGGGCTTTGTTTTCTGGTCAAAAAGATTATTTCCGTGAATTCAAGTGCAATTCCCATATAAGACAGCATTCCTATTTTCTCCCTGGCGTCATCCAGTGGACGATATATGCCCGGAGTGATCAGGCATAAGCAATATCTTGCCTTTATGCTTTGATCGCAGGTCAACGCTGGATAATTTTCAGGCTTAGAAGCATAGATTAATTTTTTTCTAAATAAAAATCATCAGAGCTGATCGATCGGCCCGCTTGTTAGTTTCGGTGAGAACACACATCCTAAAAAATTCTTCCAGAAATTTCTGGAGGGCCTCAAATTCAATCTTGTTATTTGGTACCAAAAGCGCCTTTCTTAACGAGGCTACAGGCATCGCTCTTTCGTCTGTTATCTCTCTCACCTGAATTTCAACTTCTCTTAACTCAGGTGAGCCAGCCGAATTTATCAGCAACTTCACTTTTTCCTTTTGGTTCACCCTCTCAGCCACGAATTCTGCTGGCTTCCTGTCTTGTCGTATCAATCCGACATCGATGCCATCTACAGCTACAATCTTATCTCCCTTTTTGAGTCCGGCCTGGTACGCTGGAGTATTGTCTTGAACTGAAAAAATGACAGGATAGATCTCTCCCTGGCTGATGGTTGTTCCTATGGCCTTTTTACTGAGCCCGGACAGACTGAGGTCAGCATATTTTAAGGCTTCATCATTTGAGCCGAGCCCGGCCTGAATGAAGGCCAGAAATCCAGACAGAACCAGATTACCGGGAAAATGGTCTAGAAGATTCTTTACTCTGGCCTGGGCAAATTCATATTTCTGTTGAGCTATCAGTCCATAGACTATTGATAGATCATAAGGTAATCTAAACACTTGACAATCAGGTGATCCCATATCTTTGTTGAAAAATCGGTTAAATTCCAGGGCGTTATCCCCGCATTGCTTCTCGGCCAGGGTGGCAGCCTGATCAAGATTTTTAATCGCTTCTTCATACCTGTTCAGACATAGTTGTGTTAGACCAAGAACGCCGTAGGCCTTATAAAGCTTTCTTTCCGAGCCAATCTGCAAGCTGATTTTGGCGGCGGAAATGGCATGCAGATAATCTTGCTGACTCATATAGACTTTAGCCAGAGAAAGCCATAGTGAAAAATCGGCAGACCTTTTCTTAATCTGCCTTTGTAAGAATTCAATAGCCTTCTCGAACTGTCCACTTTCCAGATAAAGGTTAAGAAGTTTCTCATAGTCGTGACTGTAACTGTCAGGAAGTTCCAGGGCTTTCTGGTAGGCTTGCTCAGCTTTCTCATAATCAAACCTGTTCGCATATTTATCGCCCAGATCTATCAGGGTCTCTGAATCATTATTTTTGGAATGCATCTCCAGGACTTCCTCAAACGAAAAAGAACAGCGGTCGGGCGGTGTAGTACTGGTTTCTAATCCTTCCAGGTAGCAGTAAAAAATATATGATTCCCCGCCGGTACGATTAATAATGGCCACGGTTCGGTGTGGAAGATCAGAGCCCGATTTTTCAGCTATAAGTTTTAAAGTGGGATAAAGCGGGTAACTATGGTCAATTACAGGCGATATATGGCAGCGCCATAAGTTGAAGGCATTATTTAAAGGCAGTGTAGATTTATCATTTAAGAGTTCGGGTTCATAGCAGGTAAAGGCAAACAGGTCGTTCTTCTCTATACGGCCGTCTTCAACGACTCTTTCCACCCGCTGATAGCCAAAATTTTTTCCTTCGATCGCAATTTTTAAATCTTTAATCTGGCAATCACCGGTGATGGTAAATTCAACAAAATTATCTTTATTTAAACTGACCTGGATTGCTGACCCATCAACTAACTCTGTTTTTACCTGGTAGCCTTTATACTTCTCAATCTGTGGCTGATCTTGTTCTCTATCATTGTTCAGTTCAAAGCCATTGAGGGCATAAAATTGAAGGCAAACAAAAGCAATAAGAAACAAAAGCACCCTTGAACTTGATATGTTAGATTTTTCCATAGCGCCTCCTTCCCTTAGATATTAGAAACCATTGCTGCTATATTCCTACCACATTCCCTTATCTTTTTCACCACACTTTTGGCTGAAGAGCCAACAAGTGCTTGACATATATATGAATATTTTATAATAAATTTTTGAAGTTAAAAAATAAGATTAAGCAAAAGGAGGTTGCATGTCAAAATCTATGTATTGCAATCATTGCGGCGTCTATGTGGGTCATTGCGGACATGTACCTGGTGGACTGACCGGTCCCTCAACTCTGAGCGGGACATGCCGGAATGGACACAAGTTCTCAGTTACGTGCTATGGCGACTGTCTTGGGAAAGAGGGGCAAAAGGAAATAAAGAAGGGGGCTGTCAAGTGTGATGGCAGCGGGATTATTGTCGTCCAGGTAAAGTATCGCTGTGGAACCTGTGAGGGGTCGGGAAAGGTTCTGGAACAAACCTGTCAAACATGTAGAGGTACCGGGCAGGTAACTGTTCCTGAACAAAGAGATTGTCCAGGATGTGAAAACTGCAGGAAACAATAAGCTATTCTCTAAAGCCCGGTTTTGGATTTTATCAAGGTACAGATGTCTGGCCTTTCATTTCAAGTGAAAGCCAGGATCAGCGTTTTCAGCGTTAGTTCACGTGGGTAATGGCAAGGCAAAAGAGAAACTAAGAGGGGGGAGTTGAACAACGACCAATCTTGAGGGGAAAGGGATATTAAAAATCTTGGGGGGTAATATTGGCGATAGAGCAACTAAGGCCAAATCCAGTCTTGCGGCTGGACTTAGCCTGAGGTTGAATGTTAGATAAAATTTAAGGAGGTGGAGTAAATGATAAGGAAAAAGTTTGTTAAGTCAGGCAAGTGGAGAACATTAGAATGGTTTTGGAATGTTAAAACTGCAGCTTTTTTTAGAGCGCCTGAAGGTGCTCAAGTAAAAATTCGTTATGACTGGAAGGATCGCCAGAAAAAAACACTAGATGGGGTAAATTA
>JAQURD010000014.1:0-6575 GCA_028749115.1 Acidobacteriota bacterium
CCGGGCTGGCTGAAATACCAGCCAAAACCAAAAAGCAGGATAAAAATGGCAACTGTCATGACTGCAGCATAAATCCTCGTTAAAAGAATAGAAATTCTTCCTGAAAGGACAGATGATGTTCTGTCTTCAGCCTGTTCAGCCTGTTTCCAGGCTCTGCTAATGACAGCTTTGGGTAGCCTGAGGTCACTGACTCCCCCCAGCATCGCCTGCCAATCCTCCTGACTGACCAGTTTTTTCTGGCAGTGAGGACAGGTCTCAAAGTGAATATCAAGCAGCCAGCACTGGAATCTCCGCAAAGGGATGAGTTTCCAGAGCAGGTTAACAAAAAGGCAGGTAATTCTTCTATTCATTCCCCTTCTCCACCAATTTTTTTAATTTCTTCCTGGCCTGGAAAAGATGTACCCGGACAGTCCCGGTGGCACAACCGAGAATGCCCGCTATCTCTTCTGCCCGGTAGCCCTCTTTTCCCCAGAGGAGCAAGCAGGCTCTCTCTTTTGGCTTCAACTGATTCATTATTGATTCTCTCCAGGACCAGTTGAGATATTCCTCAGAAGGCCCTTCTTCCGCTGGTCTATAGGCTGCTGCGGCTCTCTTAAAAAACTGCCCGAACCGCCGGCGCTTTTTCAATTGATCAAGGCATTTGTGGTAAAGAATAGTCAGGGCCCAGTTTCTTAAATTCTTATTGCAATCAAAATCATCCCAGTGCTTCAAAAGCTGGACAATTGTCTCCTGACAGGCGTCTTCAGCATCAGGCCAATTTTTAAGCAGGCTCAAGGCAAAAGACATAAGATTTCCTCCGTCTTTTTCTAAAAATTCAAGCAGATATTTTTTATCTTCCATTCAGGCCTGTCTGAGTGAAGCTCTATTTCTTTTTTCTACATCTCTTTCCGCTTTCAAAGATATTACGCCAGTTGCAGACATAACGTTTATTTTCCTCCGGCTATGGTATATGATTTTAGCTCACACTTAAATCTTAGACGCTGAGTAGAACTTTCCAGCTATTAAACCAGTTCAGGCTCAGGTAGTGAAAGTTCTGGCCACCAAAGTTTAGAACATTTACCTCCGTCAGTCACCATCAGCTATGACCTCCCCTGAAATTATCTGTTGGCAAAAGTTGAATAGTGAACTATTCCCGGGTCAAAAGTGAACTCTGAAGTTTCTGCTAATGGGAAGGGAAGTTTGCCAGCAGTAGTTAGACGGTTACTCTTTGCCTACGAGCCATCAACTGGTTGTTCAGTCTGCTTGCGGCCAAAACGCAGGTGAATCTGTTCCTGGCATTCCTCCTGAAGACGGGTGGCCTCATCAACAGTTAACTTTTCTATCTCAAATAACTCTACCCTGAAATTATCTTGTCAGCCCGTCCAAACAGTGTTAATTTAGTTTGAGTATAAAGGCCAGATAAAATTGAATTTTTTGATTGATAATTAACATGAAGATTTTTAATTGATATTAAGGAGGGTAAGGGATGATGGACATGTTCAAGCTTATCCGTCAGGCAAAAGTCCTTTCTCCTGAAGATCAAGGAGTTAAAGATATTTTAGTTGCTGGAGAAAAAATAGCCGCTATCCAGGAACCGGGTAAAATTAAAATCAAAGGGCTGGAAGTTGATCTGATTGATGGCTCAGGACTGGTGGCTATCCCGGGATTTATCGATCCTCATGTTCACATTCTGGGCGGTGGTGGCGAAGGTGGGCCGGCAACCAGAGCTCCGGAAATAAGGGTGGAGGACTGCACCCTGGCCGGAGTGACCACTGTCATCGGCTGCTTAGGAACAGACAGCATCACCAGACACTTATCTTCCCTTCTGGCCAAGGCCAGAGCTCTTGAAATAGAAGGCCTGAGTGCCTGGATTTATGCCGGGGCATACAACCTGCCAGCTCCAACCATAACAGGTAGCGTCCGTTCCGATCTCGTCTTGATTGATAAAGTCATCGGGGCGGGTGAAATTGCCCTGTCTGACCACCGCTCTTCTCAGCCAACTTACCAAGCGTTCCTTGAGCTGGTAGCTGAGTGCCGGGTGGGTGGCCTGCTAGGAGGCAAAGCCGGCATAGCTCATTTGCATCTTGGCGATGGGAACCGCGGCCTTGACTATCTTTCTAGAATGGTAAAAGAGACAGAAATTCCCCCGACCCAGGTTATCCCTACCCATACCAGCCGCAACCGCCATCTTTTTAGACAGGCTCTCGACTGGCTAAATTTGGGCGGATTCATTGACCTGACTACCGGGCCTGAGCCTCAGGACGAAGAAGAGTTAAGTGTGTTTGAAGCTTTAAAACAGATCAAAGCTGCCAATCTCCCCCTGAGCCGGGTAACTGTCAGCTCCGATTCGAATGGCAGTCTGCCCGTCTTTAATCAACAGGGTGAACTCACCGGATTAACAGTAGCCAATCAAAAAGATTTTCTTCAGACTTTTCAGCAGATCTGGCGGGAAAATATTTTAACCAGGAAAGAAGCTATCCAGGTCTTTTCGACCAATGCCGCCGGATTTTATAAACTTCCAGGTAAGGGTAAAGTCCAGCCTGGTTTTGAAGCCGATCTTCTCCTGGTTAACGAAGCAGCAGAGCTTCACTATGTTTTTAGCCGGGGAAAGGCTCTCATGGAGAGAGGAAAACTAAGAGCCAGGAGCACTTTTTCTCAGTGATTTTTACTGGCGTCACGGGAATAGAAAATAACTGAGGAGCAAAAGCCGGGTCTGACCGGGAAAGAGGAGAGAAGAAAATGGATCAAAATCACCCAGAAAATAAGAGCGAACAGAGCCTATCTCCGGGCACCAAAAAACCAGGTTTTGGCTTAGCTCTTATCCCCGTCATAGCTATGGCCCTGCTTCTCGGGATCGGCTATGGCGTTTACCATCTTAAAGCTCAAGTGCTGCTGGTGGCGGCTGCTTTCCTCACTGCTTGCCTGGGAGCACTATTGAAATTTTCCTGGAAAGAGATGGAAACCGGCATTGTTGAGAGCATCAGGAAGGCTCTGCCCGCCATTCTGATTATGCTGGCGGTTGGCGTCCTGGTAGCTACCTGGATGGCCAGCGGGACAATACCGATGATAATTTATTACGGGCTCAAATTAATCTCGCCCAAATATTTTCTGGTGACAGCCTGCTTTGTTTGTTCAATCACTTCTTTGGCCTGCGGAACTTCCTGGGGGACAATTGGCTCGCTCGGCGTGGCTTTTATCAGCATTGCTGCCGGTCTGGGAATTCCCCTGGGGCCGGCTGCCGGGGCTATTGTTGCCGGGGCTTATTTTGGTGATACGTTATCTCCTCTGTCTGATATACCCAATCTGGCATCGGTCACTGCCGGTTCAAACCTTTTCGACCATATCAAACATACTCTCTGGTCAGGTGTGCCAGCCTGGCTGATTGGCCTCGTTATTTATTTCTTTATGGGCCTGAAATACAGCGGCCGAGAATTTAATCGGCAAAACGTTCAGTTGATCGCCTCGACCTTAGAAAAAAATTTTCATTTTAATCTTCTTCTGCTTTTGCCCATACTTATTGTTTTTTATTATGCCTTCGCCAAAAAACCGACTATTCCAGGGATGATGGTGTCCTCGCTGGTGGCCACTATCCTGGCCATCATCTTTCAGAAGGCTTCTCTCGTTAACGTTGCTCAGGCTATGAATTCCGGCTATGCTGCCCGGACCGGGGTTGAAATGGTTGACCGGTTGATTTCACGGGGCGGTCTAATGAGCATGATGGAGACGCAATTAGTCGCTTTTACGGCTTTTAGTTTCGGGGGCATCATGCAGAAGACTGGTATGCTGGCTGCTATTCTGGAGAAAATAATGAAATTTGCCAGTAAGGTCTGGAGCCTGGTGCTGACCACTATCGGCACAGCCATCCTGTCGGCCCTGATTACCGGCAGTTCCTATCTGGCCATGATTATCCCGGCTGAACTTTTGGGAGATGCTTTTAAGAAAAAAGGGCTGGCCGCCAAAAACCTGTCACGGATCATAGATGAAGCCGGCGGAATTATTGTCCCTCTAATTCCCTGGAGCATGGCCGGGGTTTATATTACCGGCACAATAGGCGTTCCCGTCCTGTCCTATTTGCCTTGGGCTTTCTCCAATTATCTGGCAGTTATTATACTGGCTATTTTCGGCCTGACAGGAGTGACCATGGCCAGAAAAAAGCGGGAAGATGAGACTCAAGCTGGAAGCTAAGTTTTTCCTGGAACTAGAAGATTAATAATAGAAAATTAATTTTAGTGGAAGATCAGAAAATTAAATCTTCTCTTCCCCTTCCAGGCCGTCCTGATCTTTATCTTCTTCTCCCAGCTCGTCTAAGTGGCTTAAGGCTTTATTGAATTCTTGTTCAGCTTGTTCAAGCTTCTTTTTGCGCAGTTCAACAGTTGACTCAAACTTCTGCCCCAGTTCCTCAGATTTTTTCTTCTCTTTGAGCAGGAGGTCATCAAAAGAAGCCTTTTTTCTTTCCCCTTTTTGCGATTGAATAATTGTCTTGAGATCAGAGTCCACCCACAGCCTGGCTCCGCATTGAGGACAAATTAACTCGAAGACCTTTTCTTTTTTTCCAGTTTTTGTTTTTTCTTCCATGTACAAGAAATTTAACAAAAAAGGCCAGCTGATTCAACTCAACTCTTTTTAATCCTTTACCTGGTTAAGCCCGTGTTTTTTTAACAGGCGAAAAAGCCCCTGCCTGGTCAGGCCAATAGCTGCCGCTGTTCTGGCCCGGTGGTAATTAAAGTGGCGAAGAGCTTCCCCCAGAAATTTTTTTTCAAATTCAGCTTTAGCCTGAGAATAATCCCAGCGGTCAGCCAGCATTCTGTCCCTGGCATTCCTGACCGGGGCTGACAGCCAGTCTGACCTGATGACCTTCTCCCCGCCTGCCATAATCAGGCTTCGTTGAATTTCATTTTGAAGCTCCCGGACATTTCCCTGCCAATCATATTTAAGCAAAAGCTCCAGGGCTTCTGGTGAATAAAAAGCCCGGGGCTTATTCATTTCCTTAGCATAAAGATCGAGGAAATGACTGATGAGGGCCAGAATATCTTCCGGACGGCGCCGCAAGGGCGGTATATCTATGGCCATTATTTTCAGGCGGTAATAAAGATCCTGCCGGAAACGGCCGGCATTGATCTCCGCCTCGAGCTGGCGGTTAGTCGCACTGATAAAACGGACATCTATTCGCCGGGAACGGTTTTCACCCAGACGCCTTATCTCTTTTTCCTGAAGGACTCTTAATAATTTAGCCTGGAGAGGCAGGTTCAGATCACCAATCTCATCCAGAAAGAAAGTCCCGCCGTTAGCTTCTTCCATTAAACCAGCTTTATCCCGGAGAGCACCCGTAAATGACCCGCGAGCATAACCAAAAAGTTCTGACTCAAGAAGGCTATCCGGAATGGCACTGCAGTTTATAGCCACAAACTGGCCACGCCGGCGGCGGCCGCTTTGATGGATAAGTCTGGCGACCAGCTCTTTCCCCGTCCCGCTTTCACCGCTAATTAAAACCGGCGAATCCACATCTTTAACTTTATCTATAAGCTCACGGATCAGCCGGCAGGCCTGACTTATACCCAGAAATTCTGGCTCGCTTTTTTCGGGTTCAACCAGGATTTCCTCTGCCGGACCGGCCTCCTCACTGAGAAGCCTTACAGCCGGCAAAGCAGAAGACAGTATTTCCATTTCCTGCTGAGTAAATGAACTTCCTTTATCGGTCTTTTCAAGATAAGCATAGCCATATAGTTTCCCACGAGAAAAATAAGGGTGGCAGGCAATCAGCATATTTTGCCCATGATCAAGGCGGCTGACTACCGGTTCGCCTGAATTTAAAGCCCGGTTGATTACATTCTCTATCTCCTGCTCATCGGCTGCTGGCTGGCAGCCTTTTGACTGGCTGAAGAAGGGCTGTTGCCGGTAATCAAGAGCCACCAACTGGAAACAATCAGTCTGAACAGCCTCGCTGATGACCTCAAATATTTTTGACATAATTTCCGGCCTGGACATTTTTTATTCCTTCAGCAGCTATTTGTTCCTTCACCAGTTAAAGAATCCAAAAAACCTGAAAGTGTAGAATTAGAAAGAAGTGAGTGACAGAAGTGACTAATAATCTCTTAATAAGCGTTTGACATTAAGACGATCAAAAGGGATGGCTTTTTCTCAGCTGAACAAAAAAATTAAGAAAACAGGAGACACAAACTATATTTCCTATTATTTTCTATTTTTTGCAAGAAATCAGTATGTGGCCAATTGGTGTCAGGCTACTCTGTCCCTTTGCTTTTTTCACTCAGATCTTTCGGCCCGGTTGATTTCAGTAGCAAGTTTAGTTTAAGGCTATCTTGAAGAGATTGGTTCAGGTTTGCAAAGGATTAAAACCTGGTTCTTTATCTGCTCCTTCTGCTGCCCCTCCTTGTCCCTCACTCAACTTTTTTAGCACCTCCATCTTTCTTAAAACAAAGTCTTTAGGCGAAAAATCCGGGAAACTCTGCACCAGCTGTTGATAACGATTAAGTGCAGCCTCATACAGTTCCAGTTTTTCCAGCATCATCGCCACCTGCAGCAAAAAATTTTTCTTCCATTCAGCCGGCGTCTCCGGCCGGTCAACCAGAACTTCCAGC
>JAQURD010000014.1:6675-41127 GCA_028749115.1 Acidobacteriota bacterium
CAGCTGTTGATAACGATTAAGTGCAGCCTCATACAGTTCCAGTTTTTCCAGCATCATCGCCACCTGCAGCAAAAAATTTTTCTTCCATTCAGCCGGCGTCTCCGGCCGGTCAACCAGAACTTCCAGCGCCCGACAGGCCAGATTGATTTTTCCAATATTCCTCAACCAGGGAGTTAATCTGTCCTGAGTTTCTGGCTCAAATGGCTCCCGGTAGATCACAAAGTATTCAGCAAAAAGCCGGGCCGCTTCTTCAGGTTGGGTGTCCAGCAGCTTTCTAATTGCTTTCTCATAAAACTGCTTGCTTTCCTCCGATGGCTTAAGCAGCCGGGCCAGAGCCACGATGGCCTCTACTCTTTCTGGATTGTGTTCGACGACTGCCAGCAGCATTTTCCTGGCCTCAGCATAATCTTCTTTATTATCAATGAGGTTAGTGGCCCTCTCCACCAGCATATCTTCAATCCCCTCCTCTTGAATTTTTTGCCGGCTGGCCAGATAGACACCGGATAGAAGTCCGACAATATGGGCCAGATAATCAACATTGGACTTAAACATGTTGGGCACGCTTCCTATTTGAAGATACAGGTAAGTAGCAATCAGAAGGAGCGAATTCACCTTGACTTTAAAGCTGAGGAAAATAGGCGGAATGAGAGGAACCGGGAAAACGAGCTTCCGGTAAAAAAGCCGGACGGCGTAAACTCCCATGATGCCCATTATCGCTCCGGAGGCACCGATAGAAGACATAAATTCCTGCCGGCTGACCAGGTAAACGACCGGTGTAGCCAGCGAAGACAAAAACCCCGTCATCAAGTAGAAATAAATGAATTTCTTCCAGCCCAGTCTTTTCTCAACAGCCAAACCGAAGACCCAGAGAGCCGCCATGTTAAACCATAGGTGCTCAGCATCGGCATGAAGGAAAATGCAGGTTATCGGGCTGACCAGGAGGTTCCAGACATGAAGCTCATCCGGGAAAAAGCAAAATAAGGAGTAGATCCTTTCCATCGTCCCGGGGTCCAGAGCTCGAAGGACATAATGGATAAAAACATTGCTCAGGATTAGAGAGTAAGTAGCATTAAAGCGCTTCTCAAATATTTTCTCGCCGGCCGGATATTCGGTTGGGATAAAGGTCAGCTGATCAAACAAGGTTTCGATCAGGCCGTCGCCAGAAATCAAAGCTTTGGAAACCACATAAAATATAAAAATGAGAGAAAATATCAGGACTCTCATAAACAGGCTTTCGGCCAGCTGCAAAAAATTAAAGAAAATAAGGAAAAAGGGAAATAAAGCTAAGGTCAGAATAATCGTTTTTAAAACATAGCGTTTCTGCTGCTTCCAGAGTGATTGCTGCCAGGCGGTTTCAGGAGACCGGGAAGAGGGCCCCGGACCTTTGCCGGTTAAAAACCAGCGTGCTTTTTGAAGACGACGGGAAAAACGCCCGCTGCCTTTTCCCCGTGCCGATTCTATCCCCCGCATAGTCAATAAGTTAAACTGATCACAACTCCAATGTCAATGCAGAGTGGAAGCCAGATGTAACATGTTCGTGATATGAGAAGACCAAATAAAAGAAAGTCAAAGTAACTGATAGAAAGGGATCTTCACTTTGAGTGGAATTCGGCCTGAGTTTAGCTCAGCCTTAAATTGATGGATAGCAATGCCGGTTGTTGGATACCGAGTAGTTTCAGCTAACAAACCACAGAGTAAAGGACACCACCCAAAGGATTCAAAGTGGCGACCTATAAATATTAAACAAATCCTGACCTATTTTACGGCCCGAAAAGTAACACTTATCACTGAATTGAGGGCCTCAACCAGCCTGTCCTCGCTGATTTTTAGCTGACGGCTGACTTGAGGAACTTTCTTCAGGTCCATAATCAGCTCGGCCGGGAATGGTTTTTCATCAATTACCTTGATCTCTTTAAAACCGGCTTCTCTGATCATTTTAATATAATCATTTTTGAGAATAGCTCCAGCCACACAGGCCGCATATAACTCTTTCGATTTACTCAGGTTCTCAGGCAGCGCTCTGGTCAAAACAAGGTCTGAAACTATGAGTCGCCCGCCATCTTTAAGAACCCGGAAAGCTTCTTTAAACACGCGGGGCTTATCGGGCGATAAATTAATCACACAGTTAGAGATGATGACGTCTACTGACCCGTCGGCTACCGGCAGGTTTTCGATTTCTCCCAGCCTGAATTCGACATTGGAATATTTATTCTGGCGGGCGGTGGCTCTCGCCCGGTCAAGCATTTCCGGGGTCATATCAACGCCGATGACCCGCCCCTCAGGCCCAACCCGTCTGGAAGCCAGAAAACAATCCAACCCGGGACCCGAACCCAGGTCCAGCACTGTCTCTCCCGGCTTTAATTCGGCCAGGCCAGCCGGATTACCACAGCCAAGGCCCAGGTTGCTATCTGCCGGAACCGCGGTCAGGTCATCCGGGTCGTAACCGACTTGTTGACTGACCTGCCTCGTGTCCGGCCCGGACTGTCCGCAACCACAGGCCGCTGTCCCGCAACAGGAACTGCCAGTGGCTGCTGTTCGGCCGTATCTTTTTCTAACCTGCTTTTTTATTTCTTCTTTATTCATTTTTCTACCTCAAAAATTTATTTTTTTGTCATAATATCATAAAAATTCACTAAACGCCGCTGGCTACCGTTTTTTCCCCTCTCATATATTTTTTTTCGATGTGGCATATTCAGTTTAATTCTTACTCTGTTTCATAAAATTACCTCAGATAAGCTTTACAATTTCAAGCTGACTGCCGACAAGGAGGATTAGGGATGGCCTCCTCCCGGTGCTCCCTTATTCTCTGCCTTGCCTGGAAGAAGAACCCCAAGGAAAAAGATGTTTCTAAAAAATGGAAATGTTATAATTGTTTCTCAAATTAAAAGGAGGCTTTAGATGAAAAAGGCAGTTATCCTGAGCACTGTGATGGTTTTTCTTATCGGCACTTTTTTTATTTACGTTTCAGCTCAAACCAAAACCCAGGAGACCACGACCAAGGTAGATCAAAAAAGCGCGCCAGCTAATCCAGCGTCCTGTACAAATGATAAAGCTTGTTGTTGTTGCTCAGGCGGTTGTCGATCAGGCCAGCATCAGATGGCTGCTAAGTCGGCAGAAGACAGGGCAAAAATGAAAGCCGAAATGAGCCAGGCGGAATGCAATCAGAAGCACATGGCGATGACCGGAGCCAGGACTGAGATGGCGGCTAAAACCTGCAGTCAGGCTACCGGGACAACTGCTCAAGAAGCTCATCAGGGCTGCCTTGATGCTAAGGCTGCGAGTCAAGGCCAGCAGGCCAATACCAAAGCCCAAGCTATGAACTGCTCCCACCAGGAAATGATGACTAAAATGGCCGAAGGCAAATCGGCCACAACCGAGGCCGATTGCGCTATGATGCATCAGAAGACGATGGAATCAACTTCTAAAACCGAGCCTGGTGTTCAGGCGACCGGACAGGCCAGCATAATGAAAAAAGGCTGCTGCTGCCAGAAGATGGCCGGTTCTTCTGGATGCGGCCATATGATCAAGACCGAAGAGAATAAAGAGACCGTCACTAAAACCGAAGTCAAGACTAAATAAGATTTTTCTGGCCTTACCCAAAAATTGCCCTGTTGCTTGATGATTATCCCGGGCAGAAGTGCGGGTAGGTCACGTTTTTTGCCTATAACTGGCCCTGTGATGAAAATTTCAAGACGAAAATTCATAAAAACAGGATTGGCTGCCACCGGTGGCTTGCTCATTATTCCCTGCCATGTTCTGGGCGGGCTGGGATAGCTGGCCCCAGCGACGAGCTAACTAAAGCTATTATCGGCGTTGGTGGCATGGGCAAAGCTCATTTCCAGTATCCTGGCCGTCTGCCGCGGTCTGTGATGTTGACCGGAAGCATCTCCAGGAAGCGCTGGATCTGGACGGACCCGGAGTTAAAGGTTATCATGATTTCCGGGCAGTTCTGGCCTGGCGTGATGTTGACATTGTTCACCTTGTCACCCCTCCCCACTGGCATGCCTTGATCGCCATAGCTGCGGCCCGGGCCGGCAAAGACATCTCTTGCGAAAAGCCCATGACGAGAACTATCGCCGAGGGCCAGAAAGTGGTTGAGGCCGTCAAGCGAGCCGGACGCATCTTCCGCATTAATACCTGGTTTCATTTCGAGGGAACTTTCTATGGCTTTGGGACGACGGTTAAACCCATCAAAAAAAATCGTCGAGAACCGGCTTCTCGGCTGGCCATTACGCATCACCCTCAGCGGGGCCACTGGTTTTGACTGGAAGTCTTACTGGCAGGGGAAAACATATCTTCCGCCTGAACCGGTGCCTGAGGAGCTTGACTATGATTTCTGGCTCGGGCCGGCTCCCTTCAAACCCTATCACCATCATCGTGTTCACCAGACTTTCCGCAGCTACTGGGACTATGATGGCGACAGGCTGGGAGATATGGGCATGCACTATATGGACCCGGTTCAATATCTTCTGGAAAAGGACAACACCAGCCCGGTCGAAATTGAAGTTGATGCCCCACAGCAGCACCCGGATGCCTGCGGCCGCTGGCGAAAAATTGTCCTTCGCTATGCTGACGGCTCCGAAATTATTCTGGATGGAGAAAACCAGAGACGGGATGTACCGTTCATTGAAGGTTCCGAAGGCGAGCTTTTTCCCGGACTCAGGAGCAATGTCCCGGGCCTTCTCGAAAAACTTAAAAACCTGCCCGACCCGGCGCCTCAACTGACCGATTTTCACCAGGCTGTCCGTGAGAGGCGGCCGTTTGCCCTGAATGAAGAAAACGGTCACAGGTCCTGTACCCTGGTCAACCTGGCCAAAATAGCCGTGAGACTGGGCCGCAACCTGCGCTTTGATCCTGATAGACAGGTTTTTATAGACGACGAAGAAGCCAACCGGCTGATAACTGAACCGATGAGAGCCCCATGGAATCTGTTTATGGCCTGAGGAGAACCGGGATGAGCAAGGGGATCAGAACAGGCAAAAGGATCAAGCAGGCCAACAGGGGCAAGTTTTTCAATTTTTGATTTAATTTAAAAATGGAAAATACCGGAAAACGAAAAAGCAAGGTTAAAATGCAAAAATCAGGGAGCTTCGAAGAAAAACATGGAGAGAACTGGTTGCCTGGATTAACCGCTAGTAAGAAGAATTTTTCTAAAAGAGAAGAAACGTTTATTGCCAGAGTTATCTTAATTCTATTTTTGCTCTGGGGGGACTGATTCCAGATGTGCTTTCTGGCCTGGCCTCCGCCGGCGATGGAGCGAAAGATAATCAAAAGGCTACGGCGGCCAAACAGCCATCAGCCCTGGACGAAGAAAAAATAGCAGTATGGCTCAGGCTGCTTCTAGCTTCTGATGGGGCTCAGGCCGATCGAATTTTTGGTGAAATGATTCAAGCCATAGAATCTGGAACCCCGGTGGTTGGCCAGCTGGTCAGCCGTCTTCAACCGTCGGGCAAGGGCGACGATACTCTGGTTCGCTATGCTCTGGAGGGAGTGGTTCAAGCCGCAGCTAAAAAGGCGTCGGCCGGTCTTAAGGGTAAAATAGCCAGCGAGATCCTGACCGCGGTTGCCGCTCAACCCGAAACTCAGCTTAAAACTTTTCTCTTGAGTGAAGCCGGCTACCTAGTTGAGCCAGGCCAGATTAAGCTGGTCGAACCTTATCTTCCGGTTCCAGAACTGGCGGATGAAGCGGTGAGAACGCTCTTAAGGATCAAGAGCCCCGAGGTGGAGAAAACCCTGCTTATAGCCTGGCCGCAGGCACCACTTGCTGCCAGACTGTCGCTTCTTCAGGGACTGGGCCAGGTAAGGAGCAAAAAGGCCGTCCCGTTGATTAAACCTCTGGCTGTGGCCGGTGATCCGAAGGTCAGGCTGATGGCTCTTTCTGCCCTGGCCGAAATAGCAGATCCGGCGACTGAGCCACTTTTTTCTGAGCTACCGGCACTTTCTACTGAAGAGGAGAAAAGACAAACCATAGGTCTTTATTTGCGCTTTGCCCGAAAACTATCTGAGGACGGACAGAAAGACAGGGCTTTAGCCATCGCCCGCCAGGCTTGCCGGGCGCTCGTCGGTGAGGAAGAAGAGGCCCAGAGAAGCGAAGCCCTCGGCCTTGTGGCTGACATTCTTCAAGAAAAATCCCTGCCCGATATAATAAAGGCAACAGCTGATGAGAATAAAGAATATCGAGCGACAGCTCTGCGTCTGGCCAGAAAGTTCGATCGCCCGGAGTTGACTCCTGACTGGCTCAAGGCGCTAAAAGAGGCAGAGAGTGCAGCTGGCAGCACCGGTGCCATGGCTGACTTAATTGACTTTCTGGGTGAAAGACTGGATAGAACCGTTCTCCCCGAGGTCACCAGGTTTCTTGGAAGCGAGGACGAGAGTGTCAGGCAGGCCGCAATCAGAGCCTCATTTCATCTGGGCGGAAAAGAAATCCTCGGCGAACTCTGGCCTCTGCTGGCTAAATCGCCGGCCGATGCCCAGCTAATTCTTGACCTCGTGGCAACGCTGAAGCCGGAAGATTATATGGGCCAGCTTATAAAAATTTATCCCGATCTCCCGGAGGCATCAAAGCTTGTCGTCTTAAATGCGGTCAGGGATAAAATGACGCCAGCCTGGAAGGAAATTATTTTAGGTGAAATTGATTCACCCTCAGCCGAGATTTCCCGGGCGGCTGCTGCCAGCCTGAGCTCCGTCTGTCTTGAAGGCGATCTACCCTGGCTTCTCGAAAAATATGCCGTGCTGGAAGATGCGGCGGTGGCGGCTGGCTTTCAGGGAGCCATCAGGTCGGTCATGGGCAATATAAAGGATGAGAGAAAACGTCTGAATTATCTACTCACTTCGATAAACAAATCAAAGGGTAAAGCCAAGGCCAGTTTAATCCGCTTGCTGCCGCTGGCCGGCGGGCAGGAAGGTTTAAAAAGCGTTCTGGCCTTTATGTCAGATAAAGACCCGGAAATGAAAGCGGCGGCGGTTTTTGCTTTGACCAGCTGGCCTGGTTTTGAGGCGACTCCTCAGCTCATCACGCTTCTTTCCTCAACTCAGGATAGAAAAGTCCGGTATTTAGCCTGTCAGGGGCTGGTCAGGCTCGTTAAAGAAGCCGAAGCGAGTGCTTCCGAAAAATTAAAAATCTTAGAACAGATGAAGCCTCTGATTTCATATCCGGATGAAAAAGGCCTGCTCCTGACAGGCTGGTCCAGCCAGTGCGAGGTAAAAGCTCTCGAAGAAATTGCCGGGTTTTTCGAGGATGAGTCATTAAAGGAGAGAGCTGCCCTCTCCGCCTGCCGGTTAGCCAGACCCCAGGCCGGAGAAGAAGGACTTAAAGGCCGAACAACTATCTGGATCCTTAAGAAGGCTTTGCTTTTACTCGATGACGAACTTGAAATTCAGGAAACAGAAAATTATCTCGACACTCTCCTCCGCCACGAGGGGTTAGAGCCTCTCTTTAACCGGAAAGACCTTTACGGTTGGAAGGGTCTGGTCGGTGATCCGGTCAAGCGGGCCGCAATGAGCCGGGAAGAGCTGACCGCTGCTCAGAAAAAGGCAGATGAAATTATGCGCCAGCACTGGCAGGTAATAGACGGCGTTCTGACCTTTGATGGCCGCGGCGAGAGCCTTTGAACGGTTAAGGATTACTGTGATTTTGAGCTTTTCGTTGACTGGAAAATAGAAAAAGGCGGCGACAGCGGCCTCTATTTAAGGGGCTCACCGCAGGTTCAGATCTGGGATCCGGCCCAGTGGCCAGAAGGCTCGGGTTGGCTTTACAACAACCAGAAAAATCCCAACAAGCCACTTAAGTGTGGCGACCGGCTGGTTGGCAGCTGGAACACCTTTTACATCAAAATGGTGGGCGAAAGAGTCACCGTTTATCTTAACGGCGAGCTGGTGGTGGATAACGTGGTCATGGGAAACTACTGGGAGCGAGACAAACCGATTTATCCCTGTGGACAGATTGAGCTCCAGGCCCACAACACTCCCCTGTATTTTAAGAACATTTATCTGAAGGAACTTAAATAGCATCAGACCAGTTGAATCAGACAGGAAAAAAGAATAGGATCACGATTGGAAGAACGAGAGAACCTATAAATGTTTTATCTTCGCCAACTGTCTTCCTGGAGTAGCCTTAACTACTTCTTGAATCGCGCTGGATCTAAACATACAAAGAATTATATGAATAAAATGAAAAGGGGGTAAAAATTTATGCCCGAATATGAGCCTGATTATTTTCTGATTTCTGTTTCAAACCGCAATAACCTTGATCTTTGTTTAGAGCATGCCTTAGCTGGCTTTACAAATAGCATAAATGGCCTCTGGACTTTTCTGGATATATCTGAAGGCGACTACATTTCCTTTCTTTATGCTGCAAAAGTAAAGAATCTCTATAAAGTAGTGAGAAAAGCCGCTTACAGGAATCCAGAAAGCCTTGGGCCCTGGCCACCCGTAACTTTCAGAATGTCGGGCAGGACTTATTATTTCCCTTTCAGGCTGTTCTTAAAACAGGAAAGAGATTTTGATGAACCAATGGTTAGACCTGAATTTTCTTATGTCGCTGAAAATCTTCTTTTGAGAGGTGGATATAGAAAAACACATTTTCAAGCTGATAGAAAGACATTATCATTTGTTTCAGAAAGGGGACGCCCGATCAATGGCACTGATAGTAATCTCGGATTCGATTCACCTACCTTTGAGCCAAGAATTGTCTTCGATAGAAGACTTCAAAAGATTCCCGAAAAGTTCTGTTTACAAGAGATAATTCTCCAATCTTTGATAAGAAGAAAAATAAATGATTCCACCTTAGAGAAAATCTTAGAAGCCCTTAGTGTGGATAGGCCAGCAAACGAATTCGAAGTACTTGGAGAAAAAGCCTTGCCGGAAGGGTTTGTCGATTTATTTATTAAATTGAAACATCCGGTAGGAATTAATAAATATGTTCTGGTAGAAGTAAAGACCGGGAGATCCCAAAGGAAAGAATTAGACCAACTGAAGGGGTACGTTAAAGAGTTTAATGGTGATTCAGTTGGGGCTTTGATGATTGCTAAAGAATTTCCCAGAGCGATTCCTCAAGAATCAGAGATATTATTCGTAAAATATGATTTCGAGCAAATTGACAGAACTGCCGAATATACCTATGAAGAGCTTTTAGGAAAATTAAAGCTGGAGATTGTAAGATGAAGAAAAAATTATTTTTATTTGTAACACCTGATGGGGTTACTTTTTCTTCAGATGAGTTAGATGAGCCAGATGTTGATAATTACCAGGTCCTTGGCTATGGTGAAGGGTTAGATGAGGATGAAGCTTTTAAGGATTTTCTGGCTCAAAACCAGTGGGTTCTCGAAAAACGATTTGAAGAAGCGATTAGTGTTGAAATAAAACATAGGATTTACAAGGGAAAAGTATTCAGTCTAAAAGACTGAAAGGCAAGCGAGGAGGGCAGAATGCATCCGTGGTATGATGTCTATGTTGATGACACCCTGATTGAGCATGCTTTTCCGGTGGTCATTGAAGTTCCGATGGGCAGCAAAAACAAGTATGAACTCGATAAAGAATCTGGCTTTTTGCGTCTTGACCGGGTGCTCTACAGTGCAGTTTATTACCCGGCCAATTATGGTTTTATCCCGCGTTCTTTCTGTGATGATTCCGACCCGCTGGAGGCGACTGTTTCTGCCTTAAAAGGTGTTTCAGCTCTTATTTTTCAGGGCACCGGTGGCTAAGAATGGCGGGTTGGATAGGGACTCTTTGTTGTAGTGGAGTGGCCAGCGGATAGAAAACTCCACCACCTGACCGCCAGCTTCTTCCAGAATAGCCTGTCCGGCAGCTGTATCCCACTCCATGGTGCGTCCCAAGCGTGGATAAAGATGTCCGCGGCCTTCAGCCAGCATCATAAATTTGAGTGAGGACCCACGGCTTTCGAGCCTGGGCTGATTCAGACTTTCGATGAACTTTCTGGTCTCGCTATCAAAATGGGAACGGGAGGCCAGCACGGTCAAGCCCGGGTCGTCCATCGAGAATTGAGCTGCTCTGAGTTGCAATTTATTACCTTGTTTTATTGGCTTTATTTGCCTTTCGCTTCGATCTGCTTCTCGTTGCTCTCCGATTTCGATTTTAAAGGCGCCCTGACCTTTGACCGCCGAGTAAAACAAGCCTTTAACCGGCACAGAAATAAACCCGGCTACTGGCCTCCCCTGCTGGATCAAGGCCAGGTTAACTGTGAACTCGCTGTTCTGCTTGAGGAACTCCTTCGTCCCGTCGAGAGGATCAAGCAGCCAGCAGTATTCATATTTCCGCCTGATGTCGTATGGAATCTCGCTGTTTTCCTCCGAAATAATCGGTATATCCGGAAACAGCTTTTTCAGTCCTTCATTAATGATGGCATTGGCCAGCCGGTCGGCCTCAGTTATCGGCGTCTGGTCTTCCTTGAGGCTAACCTTCCAGTCAGCTTGCTGCCGAAAATAAATCTTGAGAATCTCCTCACCGGCCCGGCGGATTAAATCCAGAAGTGCCTGCACTTCATTTTCATTCAGAAACATTGGCATAACTAATATTTATCATATTTTGATCGAGAACAGAACCCGTCTGAAGGCTTCAGCCCACCCGAAGGACTCAATTTATCGGCCAGAAGAGCAGAAAATCTGGGCTGATGTAGAGGCAGACTTTTTAAAAAGGGGAAAATGTACAACTTTATAACGGGCAAGGAAACTGGCCTGAGAAGGGTAAAGCATTATCGGGTTGTCCGGTCAGATTGAAGCCTGCCAAATCTCAGATTTATTTTCCTTTTAACAGAATAGTAAAAAAGTCTTCTGATAAGAGCAGAAGCAAGAAACCTGCAGGCAAGTAAAAATGGCTTATAATTGGGCCAGACCGTATTAGCTTATTGATTATAAATAATATCGGCTACCCCGAAGCCATTCACCTCACTCTTGGGAAACACCGGCTGGTTATTTGACACATGTCTTAACCCATGTTAATCTGTTCATAGATATTAACTTAGGTTAATGTATATCTATGCATTAACATTAGTTAATATACGATAAATGGGAGCAGGAAACAATGGAAAAGAATGAATTTATGACCATTCCACAACTGGCCCGCCTCCTGGGATTAAGCCGGATTGCTGTCTATAACAAAGTTAAAAGTGGGGAAATCAAAGCCGTACGAATCGGAAGAACTTATGCCATCAACACCAAAGACGTTGCCTGTATTCTGGGCAAAACTTTAACCAAAAAAAGCAAAGAGAAAATTGATCAGGCTATAAAAAAGGCCGTTGATGAATACGGGGAAGTATTGAGACTTCTCGGGCAGGAATAATGGAAACAATCAATGTCCAGGAAGTAGAATATATCGCTCATAGATTGGCCCGAGAGATGCCGGCCTTCGATGAACCGATCCCTGATTTTTCCAGCCGGTTTCCAAATATTCTGGAAAGCTGTTTAGCTGTTCCCTTCCAGAGCTTTTCCAGGAAGCTGCTTTACCCGGGTCTTCTCTCGAAAGCCAGTATCCTCTTCTATCTCCTGATCAAGAATCACCCCTTTCAAAACGGGAACAAAAGAATAGCCATCACTACGCTGTTCGTTTTCCTTTATAAAAACAACAAATGGATAAAGGTTGACACCCAGGAGCTTTATAATTTCGTTGTCTGGGTAGCCCAGAGTCCTCCCAGGCTCAAAGATGAAACCGTCATGGCTATCGAGAAATTTCTTAAGACTTACCTGGTACCTTTTTCTCCTGATTGATCAGGTCGGTTTCAAATCCAGTTTACCTATGGAACCAGCCAGCTTTTTCCATGGCGGCCATGGTGATTTTTGAGCCAGGGCCATCGCCGCGAGCAGCACAGACAGCGGCCTTTCCTTCTACTGCTTTCTGGATTTCAGCCACATCTAGATTGGAAAAACCAGGACAAAGAACGATGGACTGCACACCTTCCTCCTCTACCAGCTTCCTGGCATTTTCCAGGGCTTCTGCCTGACTGCTTACTAATCTGACAGATAATTTAGACAGGCCGGTCTCAATCTGACATCTGTCTCTCGAACTGTCAGCGTCCGGCGCATGAGCTATAAACGCTGTTTTGAATTTGTCCATTTTTTTCCTCCAACCAAGCACTTTTCAATATATATATATATATATATATATAACACTTATCAGGCTAAAAAACATGTTGACCGGCTTCCCTCTCAGGTAAAAGTAACAAAAACAACGAGGATTTTGTTCAGTAACCCAGACTGACAGAAATGAATAATCTGAATAATAGAGGTCAGCTAATGGGAGAGACAATCGAGAACAGATCGGGAAGAATATTTGACACTGTCTATATAAACAAGGAGAATATAAGGCAAAAGCAAATGTCTATTTTAAGAAGGTTCTACCATAGATAATAAGATGCCGTTTCCAAAGCTTCTCAATCCTATCACCATAAATGGTGTTGAGATAAAAAACCGGGTAGTTTTTTTGCCTCATGGCACCGGATATGTTGACCAAAAATATGCTCCTACTGACCGGGAGGTTTATTATTATGCGGAAAGGGCCAAAGGCGGAGTAGGTTTAATAGTTTTGCCCAGCCAGGTCGTCCACCCAACCGGATTGTATCCAGGTCTGGGTATTGCCTACAACAGAGATAACATTCCCAAATATAAAAAAATAGTTGAGGCGGTTCACGTTCACGGTGTCAAAATGTTTGCCCAGCTTACTCACATGGGCAATCAGACAAAAAGTTCTGAGACCTTCCGGGCCACCTGGGCACCTTCTCCCATTCCGGATTTGACGGTAGGCGAGATGCCAAAGGAGATGACAATAGATGAGATAGCAGAACTTATAGAGTCTTTTGCCTCCTGTGCTGAATTACTGCTGGAAGCTGGATTCGATGGTCTGGAAGTTAAGGTCGCTCATGATGGCATACTGGGACAATTTGTATCTCTCCTAAAAAATCAGCGGACAGATCAATACGGTGGCAGCCTGGAAAACAGGGCGAGAATAATTTTGGAAATACTTACGGCTATTAGAAAGCGGATTGGCCAAAAGCCACTGGGAGTAAGGTTCTGCATAAATAGATATATTCAGGGAGACTATGGCCTGGAAGAAGCGATAGGCTATGCCAGGCTTTTTACCACTGTAGCCGATTACCTCAGCACGGATACCGGCACGTGGGAAAGCATTGATATGTTAGTCCCATCCATGAATGTCCCCCAGGGATTCCTGCTGGAAGATGTGGCTAAAATCAAAAAAGCTACTGGCAAAATACTGATCGGTCACGGCCGTATCGTCTGGCCAGCAATGGCTGAAGCTGCCCTTGAAAGCGGTCTTCTCGATCTGGTTGGTATGGCCAGAGCTCTGATTGCCGATCCATACTGGGCTAAAAAAGCTCAAGCGGGCAAGCCTGAGGAAATAAGAGGTTGCCTGGGTTGTAATCAAAAGTGTATGGGAAGACTTCTCCAGAATCTCCCGATTAGTTGTGTGCAAAATCCGACCTCAGGTTATGAAGAAGAATACAGAGAAGATATCCTGTATAAGAAGGTATCTTCACCAAAGAAGATAGTCATAGTTGGCGGCGGTCCAGCTGGTTTGAAGGCGGCTGAAATACTGGCCCGGAAAGGACACCAGGTCATTCTATTTGAAAAAGATGGACAGTTTGGAGGAAGGGTTCGCTGGGAGAGCCGCCTGCCAGGGAGAAGAGGAGTAATGGGAGTTAGTAATTACCTTATTCATATGCTCAGCACGCTCAGCAATGTCGATAAAAGATTGAATACCCTGGCCGGAGTTGATACTGTCTTAAAGGAAAAGCCTGAGATAGCGATTATTGCCACCGGTTCAACACCAACCTCAACTAACCCAGCTTTTTACAACACACTTGAGGCACTAGATGACCAAGTGACCGGAGATTGTGTGCTGGTTATGGATAATGACTCAACCACAGAAGGCTGTGGCCTCGTCGAATTTTTTGTTAAAAATGGTAAAACTGTTCACTGGGTAACACCGGCATTTTTTAACGGACAGAATATTACAGCACCAGTATTATTAGATAATTTTAAGAGATTGGCGGGCAAAGAAAACCTTATCCTTCACCCCATGAGTCTGATAACCGACTTCAGCGGTGGCCTGGCAACATTATTTAATATATATCTGGGCACATCCAAACAGATCAGTGGCATTGACTCCGTCGTGGTAACAGGTATAAGAGCGCCGAATAACGGACTTTTCCATCTCCTGAAGGATAAAATCCCTCAGGTTTATCTAATTGGTGATGCAGCCAGCCCCCGCGACCTGGCTGCTGCCCTTCAGGATGCTGTTGGCCTTTCTAAATTGATAAAATAACTTTGATCTAAATCTAAAAGAGAAGGAGATAAACGACGTGAAGAGATATAAGTGCACTGTCTGCGGTCATATCTATGATCCGGCTGAAGGCGATCCAAGCGCCGGTATAAAACCCGGCACACCTTTTGAAGAATTGCCAGATGACTGGGTATGCCCGGTTTGCGGCTCTTCCAAGGATAAATTCAAGCCCCTAGACTGATTACGTTCTTAAAAAGAAACAGAAAGTAATAAGAGACAGAGAGACACTCGAAGCTTATCTGTACTCGCCTCTTAAACTAAAAGCCTTTTATCTTTCGCTTAAAATATTTGACTATTGACCAGCTGACTATAAATAAAATCCGCTGACATAATCCCGTTTATCAGATTGAGATTACCATGAACTGGATTATCCGAACTTTTCAAAATCTGAGGAATTCGAGAAAAGACAAATTGAGAGGCCAGAAGGAAAAACAAAATAACGATAAGTCTTTTGATTTTAAATTCCATGTTAATCTCCCCACTTTTCAGTCAGTCAGCCAGGCCTTCTACTGATTCCTTTTTGCCACCACTGATAGCCTGAGGCTCAGGATGATGTATTTCAGGAGCTTTAACCAACCTGTCGATCACTTCTCGCGTGCCCTTAATATTCAACTGGTCAAAGAGGAAAGAAAATTGTTTTTCGAGGCTCTCGCCGATAGCCTTCAAACTGTCTTCGGGCAGAGTCCAGAAATGCTTCTTAAATGGCCCAACCGCTTTTTTTCTCGTTTTATAAAGGAACTGAGCTTCGGTGTCGGAAGGCTTTCTTTCCGAGGCGGCATTAACCTTGAGCCATTCATACATTTCCTGCCGCAGGCTTTCCGGCACGGCTTCATGTTCGATAATCAGATTCTGGAAAGCCGTGGCTAAGTGGACCTCACATGTTTTAACTTCGACAAATTTATGAAAAGCTGAATCGGGCAGGGTGCTGGCTCCATGCTGGACCACCCCGCCCAGACCGTATTTTTTTCTGGCCAGCTCTCCCAGCCGCCGCAGGACATCAAAATCAATTGCCACCTGGGCTAATGTCCCGTCAGGCAAGACCACTCCCCCATGGTGTGTCCCGGTCTGAATGCTCAATTTGCTCACACCGGGGACATCGCCTTTAAGCCGGTTATAACCATTCATAAAGGCTTCGAGGTCTTCTTCTGTGCTGTTTCTTTCCCCAACTTCGCCAATTTCGCCGCCGACCGAGACATTGACATCCGCCGGCTGCTTCTCACGGATGAAGCGCGTAAATTCAGCCGTCAGTTCATAATTAAGTCTCTGCTGTTCATCGAGATTGCTTTTGGAAATATCCACCAGAGTGGAAGTATCTATGTCAATGTTGTAAAAGCCAGCCGCCACCGCTTCCTCTATCAGCTCTTTGATGGCTTTTATTTCTGCCTCGGAGTCTGCCTTAAACTTTTTAGCCGAAGCCTGGAAATGGTCTCCCTGAATAAAAACCGGCCCTCTAAATCCTTCCTTGATAGCTGCGGCCAGCACCGAGCTAACATATTCTGATGGTCTCTGATCAGTGTAGCCTATTTCGCTTCGGGCAATCTCAAAAATAAAAGCACCCGCCTCAATTTTTTTAGCTGCCCTGAAAACTGCCCGGGCTGAATCGTAAGCCAGCATCCGGAGGTTAATAGCCGGAACAGTAAAATCAAGCGGTGCTTCGCCCCGCCCTCTGGCTAAATAAAAATCATGAATAGAAGCCGGTCTGATGCCCAGTGCCTGGGCCACTTCAAAGATCAGCCAGCGGCCGGCCGCTTTCGTCTCTTCATCCTCAAAAACTGCCTCAAAAATAACCTTAGAAATATTATCCCTTAAAGCTTTCTCATCAACGACTTTGACCTTTTCTCCTTCGATCTCGACTGCACCTTTTAACCAGCCTAAAATTTCAGTCAATTTCGACTCTTTCATCGGCCACTCCTTCTGTGCTTATCAAACTTTTTTCTCTGCCTATCTTTTAAAGTATATCATATTTAATTATGGCCAGGCTTAAGGTTGCCGGCTGTTATCCAGATCTCATAAAATAGTTACCTAATTGACTGGACTTAATAGAACTAGCAGAAACAAGAGGTTAGCCAACACTATCTTCAGCTTATTACTATTACACCTTAATTGAGACCCGGTCAGGCGAGCCATCACCTCTGATTCTGGAAGAAGAAATACTAGCTTTTAGCTTTATCTTTTCAACTGCACCAAAACAATAAAAAGGGCAACCCGGCCTTAAAAACTGATAAACTTCTGTTAAAGCTCCCACGGGAAAATAATTATTTTACGAGCTTAGACTTTTCGGGACGGTTCTGAACTTGAACATGACCTTAGTGGCGGCGAAGATTTTCTGCTTTTTTTAACAGGTAAGCCTGCCAGAGGTTCTGATCGACAAAAAGGATAAGAACAACATCGGGCCTCAAACTATAATATTGAGAAACATAGTTAGCAAGCTCTTTTTCCTGCCGCCTAGCCGCCTCTGTAGCTGTCATGATCATCAGCCTGGCCGGCTCTAGAGACTCGACCTGTTCGCTGGACGTCCAGTAACCAACCCGTGTATAGCGGCGAAGATACCAGGGCAAAGGTCGGGTCTCATCCGGTGGGGCAATTACTTTGATTGTAAGATTCTTGCCTTCGCCAGCTACCTGGCTCAATTCATTCAGTCTGCCTGCCAGCCTTGTAAGATCAGGTGAGGTCTGGGCATAGACATAAGGATTATCTGGATAAGCATAAAAATAAAAATTTACCAGATAGATTTGCCAGGCTGTCCAGATGAGCACTATTCCAGCCAGCAGTATTTTGCTCTCCCTGATTTTGATCACCTTGAGAAGATAATCGAAACCAATGCCGGCCAGCATCAGGAAAAAAATCCAGAAAACAAGCAGGTTCCAGGGTGTTTTATAAGGAAGAGCGGAATAAATCAGGGCCGTTATCACTCCCAGAACAGCCAGATAAGGCCTGAAATTATCAGATGATTTCTTGCTCAGTTTGACAAAGCTCATCACTGCCCCGAAAAGAGCCAGGGCCAAAAAGGGAATTTCTGTAAAGACAGGCGAACCAGGTGCACCATGGCGATAAAAGAGCAGGCCAAAATAATACCAGAATCCCTGGTGAAGTCCTCCCTCTGCCGGTCCCTTTTGACCGACGCCAACCACGGTTTTGAATGAATTAAGAAAGCCCTGTGGATATTTAAAAAAGGAAGAATAGAAAACAAAAGAAACAACCAGAAAAATAAAAATGGCTATAATAAGTGACTTCCAGATTCTCTGAGTGTCATGGCCTGGAGTCTTCTCTTCGTTCTCTCGTTTTTCATCCTTCTGGCTCTTCTCATCTTTCCGGTTGTGATCTTCTCTATTTTTCCGACGGCTTAAAAGCCAGACCCCGATCAAAGCCAGAAGCGAAGCAGCCAGAACAATTATAGAAATCTCTTTGGTCGCATGGAGCAAACCAGCCATAAGTCCCAGCCAGATTGCCCCTCGGTAATCTGGTTTAGGCCAGAAACGCCACAGACAGATGACAAAGGCCAGAGCCAAACCGGCAAAAAGAGATTCCTGAAGGTAAAAACGGTTGAAGTAGATAACCGGTGCCGACACGGCGAGAAAAAGTGCTGCCCATAATTTTTCAGAATTCTTTAGATAGCTGCCGGTAGCTAAGGTTGCGATAAGGATCATGACCAGGCCAAAGAAAACTGTTACCAGGCGAAGGGTAGTTTCATTTAGTTCGGCGTAGGTTTTCTGGCCGCCCAGCCAGGCAAAGGGCAGGCTAAAATAATAAAGAGCGGGGGCCTGGTGCTCAGCCGGGTCATAGCGATATTCTCCCTTTTCGAGGAGTTGCCCAAACTTATCGGCCTCACGGGCTTCTGCTTGATGCATTGGCCGGAGGTCAAGCCGGTATAGCCGTACGAATAAGCCGGCCGCTAAAATAAAAACAAGGATAAAAGCAAACATCTTTTTCTTCATTTTAGTCACAGCTTGAAGCTCAACATCATGGCTGTTAATTTAGCCCTTCCTAGTTTTGCCTGGCCGGCATTAAAAAAAAGAAAAAATCAATTAGCGGGGTTATTAGAAGTTCGGACTATAGACTGCAAGCGGTTTATTCTTTCACTGATGCTATGATAAGCTGGATCCCACGATTGAATATCACGATATATAGCCAGGGCTTTATCAAACTCTTTGTTCTGTTCATAAATCATACCGAGATCAAACATCAGGGCAAAGTACTGGTCAGTTCCAGGAGCAACCAGTTTGATTGCCCGGTTCAGCCAGCTTTCAGCTTCTTCTGCATTTCCCTTAAGCCGGTAGCTATGGCTGATCAGTGTCAGGCATTCAAGCGTCAAACTTTTATCCTTGGCAGCCAGATTAAATTCTTCAATGGCCTCATCTATTAGATTCTGTTCCATAAAAGCCAGACCGAGTTGAAGATGTATCTGGTAGTCTTCCTGTGGTATCTTCTCTTTTATGCTTTTTTTAAAATCACTGACTATCGTCATTAACTCTTTTTCAAACTGGGTTGTCACCCCAGCTTTCTGACGAACATAGATAGCACTCAGCATAGCCAACTCTGCTCTAATATTTTCTTGAAGATCATAAAATTTCTTTTCGCGGCCGTCACTGCTGATCATAGGAATAATGCCAGTTTCAGTAAATAAATCAATCGGACTGACCTTTTCCTCACTCAATATCTGTTCCTGAAGATCAGATTCTTCCTTTTTCTTAATAGTCTTTTCCACTCTGGCTTTAGCCGGACGGATTATCTGGGTTTCAAGAGCTGAGGTCTTCTCAATTTTCCGGAGCAAGTCATCTTTGCTAAGACTTGGCTTAACATTATCGATATAATCCAGCTTTTGTTTGAGCAAAGGATCAGCCGGGTACTTTAGAATCAATGCTTCTATTACCCGCCTGGCCAATCTTACCAGCCCCTCTTGCAGGTAAACATCAGATTGAGCCAGTCCCGCCTGGATCTCTTCTTCCTCCTCGGTTGATAAGGACTGAGGCCCGCCTGGTGCTTCCTCATCCCTGATCATCAGTTCTTTTTTAAGTAGCCGGTATTCCTTCATCAGCCGTTCATCAGACGGCCGGAATTTGATCAATTCGGTATAATAGGGAAACATCTTGCTTTTATCACCGATCTTCTTTAATTCTTCTAACAATTTTTCATCAACCTGCTCGAGGTGCTCGAGATCATTTGTTTCCCTAAATATCTCAGCCAGCTTTTCCATAGAAGGAATATGGTCATTCCTGACAGTCAGGATCAGTCCCAGAAGTCCAATGGCTTTATCTTCTTTCCTCTTTTTAAGATAACTGTTAATTAACGGCTCAAAATATTCAAAGGCCTGGTTGGCATTACCCTCCGCCAGATTAATCCGGCCAATTTTATAGCGGGCATTTACATTTATTGGATAAAAGTTAAGAACCTCAGTAAAGATTTCCTTGGCCGATGCAAATTTTCCTTCTTCGAAATAAATATCACCAAGAAAAGTCAGAGCTTCAAGATCATGAGGGACCTTACTCAGGACATCGCGGGTCAATTCCTGTGCCTGGCCAGCCTGACCTTTTAACCTTAGCATTTGAGCCAGCCTGAGTTTCAATCTGATATTATCCGGGCTGAGCTTATTGGTTTCTTTAAGTAATTTTTCCGCTTCTTCAATCCGTCCCTGACTGATTTTGAGATCAGCTGCTTTCAGCAGCTCATTGACAGCTTTATCCTGCTGCCCATCTAGCTTATAAAGAGCAGCTAACTGAATAATAATATTGAGGTCATCCTTATCAAGCCTGGCAATTTTTTCATAAAGTTCGATGGCTTCTCCAACCCTCTTTTGCCTGAGAAATCTTTCAGCTACTCTGAGATATTCCTGCCTGGCTTCGGCTATAAATCCCTGCCTGGTATAGAGGTCAGCCATTTTGATAAAATAATCTAACTTGCCTGGATTCAGCCGGCAGATTTTTTTTAAAATAGCCAGGGCCTGGGAATTGAGGCTTCTTCTCTCATATTCTTCCGCTACTTTTTCAAAGGCTTTAATGGCCTTATCTTCCTGGCCCAGACGGACATATAAATCCCCAACTATATTATTTATACTGACATCAGACGGATCATCTTCCAGGAGTCTTTCATACTCAGTAATGGCCTCTTTTAGCCTGCCGGCCCGGACATACTTTTCCGCCTGCTCAATAATCTTCAGACGGTCAATCTTACCATTCATCTTATCAGCATTCTATCCCTTAAGAGCTTAAAGCTCTTTCTGTGCAGCAGGCAGGGGCCAAGCTTTTCTATGGCCTGATAGTGAGCTTCAGTTCCATAGCCCTTGTTCTTACTGAGACCATAACCGGGATACAACTCGTCCAGCACCTCTAGCAGTCTGTCCCTGAATACCTTGGCCACGATGGAAGCCGCTGCTATCGAGAATACCTTTCTGTCCCCCTGGGGCACAGCCATCTGAGAATAATTTATACCTTTTAAGGGATAGCCGTCAACCAGAACCATATCAGGCTTCAGGCTCAGGTCGGCCAGGGCTCTTTGCATGGCCAGCTGGGTAGCCCAATAGATATTCATCTGATCAATCTCCTGGTGAGTGGCATACCCGATCCCGAAACAGCAGGCTACCTCCAGGATCATCCTGGTTAGCTCCACTCTTTTAGTCGGAGTAAGAAGCTTAGAATCGGCTACTTCCCGGGTCCAGCTGCTTTTTTTCCCCTGAAAAAAGGCCGGCGGGAAGATAATACTGGCTGCCACTACCGGGCCAAAAAGAGAACCACGCCCAACCTCATCCAGACCGGCCAGATAAGCCAGCCCCTGGCGATGAAGGTTGTCCTCTATCTTAAAACCCATCATTGACACTAATTTTACAGAAAAGATTCCCTCTCGTCGAGAGGCCAAAGAGGTTGCCAGTCAGAAATTTTGTTTAGGGTAGAATATTTTCAGGCAAGACGTGAATTATTGCTGTTCTTCTTTTAGTTTAGCCGCTTTACCCTTCAGGTCACGGAGGTAATAGAGCTTGGCTCTTCTTACCCTTCCATGCCGGACAACTTCTACTTTTTTTACCATTCTGGAGTGCAGGGGGAAAATTCTCTCTACACCTATCCCGTAAGATATTTTTCTAACAGTAAAAGTCGCTCCCAGGCCAGACCCGTGGCAGGCAATAACATCGCCTTTGAAAATCTGTATTCGTTCCTTATCGCCTTCTTTAATTAGAACATGGACTTTAACTGTATCTCCCACTTTAATTGATTCTATATCCTGGCGCATCTGTTTTTCTTCAACGCTTTTAATCAGATTATTCATGACTCTTTCCTTTCTTCCTGGATTTCAGATAGAAGCTTCTTCTCTTCTTCAGAAAGCTTCCTAGATTTTAATATATCTGGCCTTTTAGCCAATGTTTTTTCTAACGCCATTTTTAGCCGCCAGCGAGCTATCTTTTGATGGTCACCAGAGAAAAGCACAGATGGAACCTTATGACCGAGAAAATCCCTTGGCCTGGTATATTGAGGAAAATCCAGCAGGCCGGTAGAAAAAGAATCATGTCGGACTGATTCTTCCCGGCCAACTACTCCTGGTACAAATCTGGAGACAGCTTCAACCACTACTGCTGCAGCCAGTTCACCACCACTCAAGACATAATCCCCGATAGAAATTTCTTCATCTACTAAATATTCGCTGACTCTTTCATCAACACCCTCATAGCGGCCACAAACTAAAACAACTTGCCGGTAGGTAGCCAGCTTTTCAGCCAGCTTTGAGTTAAAAAGCTCTCCCTGCGGAGTTAACAGGCAGACCAGGCTCCTGCCAGGTTGTCTTATGCTTTCGACAGCTTTAAAGACTGGCTCAGGTTTAAATACCATTCCTTCCAGACCTCCATACGGCCGATCATCCACCTGCCGGTATTTATCAGCCGTATAATCTCTCAAATTGTGAACTTGAATTTCTATCATACCTTTGTCCTGAGCCTTCTTTATAATGCCCGCTGCGAATAAACTCTCGAATATTCCGGGGAAAATGGTAATAATATCAAATCTCATTCAGTTCCAGCAGACCCTCAGGAGGATCTATTATAATTAATTTTTTTTCGACCTCTATCTGACAGCAAATAGCCTCGACCAGGGGAATTTCCACAGTCCGGCGGGCCCCTTTTACTATCAGCAAGGTTAGGCTGCCGGCTTCATTCAAATCAGTTATTGTTCCCACTTTCTGCCCGTCCATAGTTTCCACCTGGCAGCCGATTAGCTCAAAATCATAATAAACTCCATGGCCAGGCCGGGGGAAATCACCGGGACTGGCCATCAGCCCGCAGCCACGCAGGGCTTCTGCTGCCTCAACATCATCTACCGTTTTTAATTTCAGAAAAAAAGAGTTTGCTGCCCGGCTAAACCGCTCGACCTTAAAAGACCGGCACTCTCCTTCTTGCTCAATATAAACTTCTTTGAAGAATGGCTCTCTTATCCAGGGATGAAACCTTACCTTTATAGTGCCATCCTTCCCTTCGCCCCGGATTACCCTGCCAACAGCTACTAAATCAGCCTTTTTCAATGATTTCCAGGTTGAATCTCCGTTTCATTTTCATTCCGGCTGCACCTAGAATAACCCGGATGGCCCGTGCAGTCCGGCCCTGTTTTCCGATCACTTTTCCCAGATCCTCGGGAGCAACTTTGAGTTCCAGGATAGTGGTCTGTTCCCCTTCGAGCTGGGAAACCTGAACCTTGTCCGGATTGTCAACCAGTGACTTGGCAATCATTTCAACCAGTTCTTTCACTGTAACCTCCTTTAAGACTTAGAAGCTTGGGTTGATTTTTGTCCCTTAGCAGCTCTATCAATTAATGAGTTAACCGTTTCTGAAGGCTTGGCTCCCCGACTGAGCCAGTAATTTACTCTGTTAAGATCAAGTTTAAACTCGAGAGGTTCAGTCCTGGGGTTATAATAACCCAGAGTATCCAGCGTTTTGCTTTGCCTCGCCCGGATTGAATTAATAGCTACAATTCGATATGAAGGTTTTTTCTTAGCTCCGAATCTCATCAGACGCAGTTTAATCATGGATAATTAACTCTCTTTTTTACAAATTTAAATAAAATATTAGCTAAAAACCAAAAATAAGTCAACTCTTATTTCCTGCAGACAATCTAATTACTTTGCCTAATTACACTGTCTGATCTGGCCTGGAGTCAGCCGATTTGACCATTTCTTGACAGATTGGACTCTTTTTGCTTTAAATTAATAAAAAGGAGGCACTGAATTGGCTGGTGAGAAAAAATTACTCCTAAAGCTTTTAGAGATAATAAACAATAATTATACAGAAAGCAATCTCGAAGAGCTGATTCTACACCTGGTTAAGATTCTAATGCCAGCCGTCCATCGAACCAGAAATTTTTACTTTATAAAGGCCAGTTATGACGCCCGTGATATAGCTTTCCTGACTGTTTCCTCGCTTCTGGTTAAGAACCGGCAAGGTAGGTTCCCGGCTCTTGAAAAAGCCTTTAACTGGAGAGTAATAAGCAGACTTATGATGGCAGATGAATCTAATTTCCAGGCTTACCTGAACAATATCCTGTTAAAAAGGCTAAGACAGACCTATTCTTCCCTTGGCAAAGAGATAAGGCCAGAAAGGGCCAGAATAAAAAAAGAGATAGTTTGTTTTCTTAAAAATTCTAAAGATTATTGTTTAATCAGGGGAAAAACCAATGGACAATGGTTGGTCAGATTTGAGCCAGCCGGGCCCGCCAATCTGACAGACGGTAAAAAGGTTGTCCTCAAAGAAATCGAGCAACTTCTGGCTATTTCTCTCGATAGCGGGCTGGGAGGGCTACAAATCCCAAAATTCTTTAGGAAGCTGGCGGTAAAGCTAAATCAGTCTGGAATAAGTTTTGAGTTGTTCCTCAACGAGTTGCTAATTCTATATCTGCAAACCCAGCAACATTATTTTAAACAGGAAGTAAAATTGGGCTTATATTCGAGGCACAGGGTGCCGGTTACTGATCTAAACGAGGTGTTTGCTACCTGGTTGGACGAACTTAGAAAGAGAAATCAATTGCTTCTCCTTAAATACGTGGAGAAAAAGAAACTTGCACCACAAGAAAAAGACATCTATTGTCAGGCTCTTGATGATCTTTTTGCCGACTGGTCCAATGGAGGACAGGAACATTCTCTTTTTTATTACCTGCAAAAATACCAGCCCCAATTATCGCCTCAAGGTTACCGTCAGGATAAAAGAAAAATCATGGAGTATCTGGTCAAAAGCTCCAGAAACTTTTTGAAAAATAAAATTTATGAATGGCAATCGGTTTGATTTTCAAGGGAAAATGATGGTAAAAAGGCAGGTGGCAAGTGATAAAGCTGAATTTTCCAGTTTCAGTCATGATCTGATCAAATGCTGGAATTTCAAGACTGCTTTTGATCTCTTTCCTTTCAACCGTCCGCAAGCTGCCCGACCGCAGCCAGTCGCCTTGTCCAGACTGCCGTCATTTGAAATTTACTCTCAGAAAATATCCTTTATTTCGCCGGATGGCAGCTACCTGCTAAGAATTAAGATAGTCCCGGGATCAAGTTCTGAAAGTTCAAATAAAAGATTTGCCTGAAGGCCGGCTAATAGCCAGAATTGTCCTGCTCGTAGATCAACACGAAACCTTAATGGCCGTCCCTTAAAAAGGATATATTATTAAGATGGTCAGACCTGGAGTCATAAGCAAGTCAAAAGTAATAGTCTCAACTAACAAATATCATCATCTTAATCAAACTGGCCGGCGGATTGGCTTTTTTCCCGGAGTTCAGGATATCCACTAACAATCCTGAAATCTTCAAATTTTTTCTTTTTTTTCTGCCAGGGAAATTTTAGGAACCCTCATTACATATATCAGGTGGAGGTGACGGCAAAGGGAAGGTGGGAACCTTCTTTTTTGCTTAGAACCTGGCCTTAACCAATATCACCTAAATTCTTTCTTCCTTGGCCAGCATAATGACAGCCACCTGCAAACAGGCGGGCTAAATCTTATTCATTTCCTTGGGCAATAGTATTGTTATTTCTATCTGGCGCTTTAAGGCTGCCGGCCGAAGTCGAGGTTCTTACCCGGGATGGCGCATTATTAGTCTGACCTGGGACAGAATCAGACACATAATTTCCGCCCCCTATTTCTACTGGCCCGGCCTGGACAATACCACTGGCAGTGACTCTAATCCTCATTTCCCGGGCTTCTCTTGAGCTCAGACCAAGCTGGGGAGCAACTATTGAGTTACTGCTGCTATCATAAGTTATCTTGATCCCGAGCTGTTTTGCCACTCTTAAATCTGGATTCCAGTCGCGAAAACGCTGGCTAGCAGCTTCAGCTGGCAGAGTTTTGGGCACATTAATACGATCTTTGGCCTTGTCATCTACCAGGCCCGGGTTGATAGCAGTTCTACCCCCTACCATTCGTATTGTTCTGGCCGGCAGGACTTCACCTGGCGCTTTAGCCTGATTTTGGCTAGAGGAAGTAGCCATTTTCTGATTTAAAAATTCATGCCTGGCTAGCTCCCTGGCAGTTCTAACCCGATCAGCGGAAGCTCCAAGTGTCACTTCGACTGTCTTCTGCTTCAATTCTCTGATGCCTTGAGAAGAAGGTACTTTTTTAGTTCCGAAATCGTTAGAAGCCAGAGCCTCACCTCTGACCATAATGGCCATGCCGGTTTTAATATCTATCTTTTTCAGGGCTTTTGCTTCACCTTTCTCTAATCCTTTAAGCAGATTCTTTAAACCATATTTATATTCTTTTGTTAAAGGCAGGGGGTGGGATTGAGGTTTTTTAAGCACATCTTTGCTGATCCTATCCTTATATTGTTCAGCGGCCGGATTGCTATGTCCGGGATTGCTCCCGCCACTACCATAATAAGGTATCATCCCAAAGGAATATAGCCAGTAATCCGGGTAATCCCAGAATAACCAGTCGGCCATAACCCACGGTCGCCAGCTATAATAACCAAAATAGAAGTCCCAGACTGCCCAGGCTGGCGCAAAAGTCGAACCGGGGATCCACAGCCAGCCCTTTTTTTCATCCCATTGCCAGATTCCCAGATGGTAAGGCACCCAACCCCATGGTTCTTGAGGAACCCAGAAAAGTGACCCATTAAGATAGCTCCATTGGCCATAAACATAAGGAGACCAGCTACCCCAGGGATAGTTATCATTATAAAATGGCCTCCAGACATAGCCGAAATAATCATCCCAGATCCATTCCCCATAATTGTTGGAAAAATTCTGGGCAAAATAGAAGACAGCCGGTGAAAGCTTCTGAACAGGCTCCGGCAAGGGAGTGAGGCCTTTATGAAGCTCCACAAAACGCTGGTTAATCTCATTATTCCAGGCCTCAAATGCAGCCAGTTCGGGAAAAGCCTGGGCCTGGCTGAGCTGATTATCCGTATTAATAATTAGGCCGTTAGCTTTCTTAAGAGATACCGTCTTTAATTTATTGCTTTCCGGGCCGTAAAGAACTTGAGCTTTTCCTTCTTTAACCAGAATCTTATTGTCTCCGCTTTCATCTACTCCAGCTATAATCACACTATGATTTTTCAATTTTATAGCTGCTAAAGGCGTCATTAACTGAAATATCTCCCAGGAATTATAAGCCGTGTACATCAAATAAACACGACCCTGAAGAAGATTTAGATTGGATAGCTGGTTGTCTGAACTAAGGCTTTGGGCCATGATGGTCTCAATTTTAAGCTGCGAGTTAACATCCAGGCGAGCAATGCTGCCGCTATCAAACTGTATTTCGCAGGGCTGGTCATAAGTGATAATTATATCTCCAGGTCCCAGTGGAAAATTAAGAGTGGCAGTTTCAGGCGATGCCAGACCAGGCCTGACTATCTCCGGCAATCTGGTTCCTGTTTCCGGCAAGTAACTGATAAAGGCATAATAAAAATCCTTTTCGCCCGAGATCAGGCTATAGGGCTTATGGCCAGCTAGGGCTGGTTGGCTTATCAGACAAGCAAAAACTATAATCAAAATACCTGATTTGATCGTCTTCATTTCAAACTCCTTTCACTCACATCGTTTATATACGCAAAATTTGTGCCAACCCAACACTGTTATCCCTCTTCTGGAAGCTCTATTCTTGCCAGCAAAATGTGTCCTAAATTGAGTTCATCTGTAGTTATATAATACACCAGGACAAAGTAACCTGGTAAATCGAGGCATAAATCGGAGCTGCTAAAAAGCTTCAGGCTGACTTTATAATTTTTCTAATAAAGCCTGTTTCCCTTATTATCAATAATGATTAGAGCAGGCAGGTTTTTGACCACAATTTTTCTTATGGCTTCCATGCCAAGATCTTCGAAGTCAAGGAGTTCAGAGCTGACAATATGCTCTTTGGCCACCAGAGCAGCCGCTCCGCCAATCGTTCCTAAATAAAAGCCATTATATTTCTGGCAGGCCTGGACAACCCGGTCAGAGCGATTACCCTTACCGAGCATGACCCGTGAAGCGCCAACTTTCATAAAATCCTCGACATAACCATCCATCCTCTGGGCAGAGGTCGGGCCAAAGCTACCAGTAGGCAAACCGGGTGGAGTCTTGGCGGGTCCAGCATAATAGATGGGATGTTCTTTAAAATAAGAAGGGAGTGGATGTCCTTCATCCATCATTTTCTTGAGCCGCAGATGAGCCTGGTCCCGGGCAACAATTAATGTGCCGGACAGACTTAATCTCATTCCAACCGGGTAGCTGGAAAGCTCGGCTACCAGTTCATCTATCGGGCGATCCAAGTTTATAGTTGGTGCCTGATCAGATTCAAAAGCCTCTATTTTCTTCAAGAAAGGCTTAAGATCATAGTTTAAGACTTCCAGCCAGATTCCTCTCCTGTCTATTCTGGCTTTAATGTTTCGATCAGCATTACAGCTAACGCCCAGGCCAACAGGCAAAGAGCCCCCATGCCGGGGCAGCCTGATAACCCGCGCTTCCAGGGCAAAAGCCTGGCCGCCAAACTGGGCCCCCAGCCCTGTTTCTTGAGCTATGGTCATGATTTTCTTTTCCCAGTCCAGATCGCGATAGCCATGAGGACGTCCCGTCGGACGGTCAATAAGATTATCCAGGAAGCCGGCCGAAGCCAGCTTAACGGTTTTAAGATTCATTTCGGGCGATAGCCCTCCGACCACCACCGCCAACCTGTAAGGCGGACAGGCGGCTACTCCGATTGAGCTCATTTTGTCCCTCAAAAAATTGAGAAGAGTCTTTTCATCTTTTAGAAGAGACCTGTTCTCCTGATAAAGGGCTGTTTTATTTGATGAGCCGCCGCCTTTAGCCATTAACCAGAAATGATACTCATCCCCTGGACAGCTCATAATTTCAATCTGAGCTGGCAGATTATTGCCGGTATTTATTTCTTCAAGCATGGATAAAGGAGTGTTCTGAGAGGCTCTGAGATTCAGCCGGGTATAAGCATCGAAAACACCGTGGCTAAGATATTTGAGGTCATCAACTCCGGTTAAAACTCTTTCCCCCTTAAATCCCATAATAATAGCTGTCCCGGTATCCTGGCAGAGAGGTAAAAGCCCTTCGGCCGCTATGGCTGCATTTTTGATCAGCTTGGCCGCCACAAATTTATCATTTGCCGAAGCTTCCGGGTCATCAAGAATCAAAGCCAGGTTTTCAAGATGCTTTTTCCGGAAATAAAAGTTGACGCGGCCCAGAGCTTCCCGGGCCAGAAGCCTCAAGGCAGACGGCTCGATCTGCAGCCAGTTTTGCCCCCGGACCTTAACCTCTTTTACATAACCTGGGGTCAACTGCTCATAGTTTGACCTGTCTTTCCTCAGGGGGAAAAGAGGTGTATATTCAAATTTCATTTTTTACCTCCCAGCACCACACCGGAAATAATTAGTCTTCAATATCCATGTATTCGATAATATCTTCAAAGCCGGCAATAGCCTTTTGCCCGACCATGCCCACCAGCATGTAATCATTGGTCAGTGGATTTAGACGAAATTCTTTAAGCAGTCTAAAATTTTCTATTTCGCTGGAGCGATGGACATGAGTTCTCGGACCGGTACAGTAAATTCTTATGTCTCCGACCTGAATGGCTTCTTCTCCAACCTGGCTAATAGGCACATCAGCTTTGATAATAGCTTTAACCTTTTCTTCCAGCTCATCTATATTTATATTTGGTCTTTCTGGAAAATTGATGACAAAGCCGTGTCTGACATCAGAGTGGATGAGAGGTCCGGGGGAACGATAATGATAATCACGCTCAAGAATAGCCACTGTGATATCTTCGGCCGAATGAGCCATCAACCTGTATTTTATAGTTTTTTCAACGATGGCCTTAATATTTTCGGGAAAAGGTCCGAAAACGGTTGGCCGGGCAACAATTATCTCCTCGCCAATTCCGATCAGCACATGGGCATTACAGCCAAGAATATCGTAGATCAGGTCAAAATGCTCAACCACCACCCGCCGCTTATGCTCGATGGCCCGTCTGATAGCTTCTTTGATTTTATATTTTTGATGGAAAGCCAGCTCATGTCTGACATCAATATGGAAAGTATGTCCGGAGAAATAATCCTCAGGAGAAAAGGAATAGAGAGGAGCCTGCCTGAGGTTAACACCTTCATCCTCATTAGTCAGTTCAAGCCCGGGGAAAAGACCACGGATAAGAGTTGATTTACCCGAGCCTTCATCCCCGATAATGCCGATCAGATAATCAGTCGGCGATAGATACCGTCTGGCAATTTCACTGGCCACCATATAAAGACGGTAGCGGCCTCGCGGGGCATAATAGACAGCATAAATCAGAGTATCAATTCCGGATAGTTGTCTGGAGTCCATTCTCCCTCTTTTTTAAAATTTTATATTTAAAAGAGGCGCATGCTGCTGGGCACCGTAAATATCTGTATCACCAGGAGTCCCGGAAGGGACTTTCCGCCTCAAAGTAATTTTAATCGCCTGACTTGGTTCGAAATAGATAATCTTAAGCACATCCGATTTATCCACGCCATAAAGAGCAGCTATCTGGCGGGCAGTAATCAATTTTTTCTTCTTGAATAGTTCATAACCGCGCCTCTCTTTGAACATAATATCTAAAGTCAGTTCATAGGGCCCTGAATTTTTTGATCTGATCACTCTAGCTGCTTTCATTATACTTTTTTTAGGTTTATTTTTCATGTTTCTACCTCACAGTTTTTCAATTCTTACCGGGAAAAAGGCCGGGTCAGAAACCTCCATCAGGTGGTAAATAGAGAATTCATAAACTTTACCCATAGTCACATCGGAAGGTGAAAAAGGAAAAGCCAGATTACCGGCTGTAGCGATGCGCCCTTCATAGCCATAATGCAGCAAGACCGATCTCGTTAAAGCCAGAACAGCATCAGCTTCGACTTGAGTTGGGCCAATGACTTCGATCACTATTCCCAGTTCATGGCTCTTAGTTTTTTTGACCGGTTCAAGCTCACCCATCACCCCGTTTTTCCCATAGACATGAAAGTAAAGGCGACTGCCTTTACTGTCTTTGCCCAAGATGTCTCTGACTCTAACTTCGACGGCCTGCAGAATCTCGTCTATTTTTTCAATCATAATCGGATCTCTAACTCCAGCCACGCTGATTGATCTATAGCCAGCTAAGCGGACACCTTCCAGTTTAAGCCAGTAGCCATCAGATGGAACGAACTTACTTCCCGTGACACGGACACGGCCCTGGCCAATATCTTCAAACTTACAGCCGGTTAGGTCTAACGAGCCACCCGGACCTGGCAAATGGTAGGGATCAGACTTCTCATAAAGAGTATGGGCAGCAGCCGATTCTGGCGTGAATTTTCTTTCAGCTGACAGCGCCTCCAGGATAAAAGAGTCTTCCTGAAGGGTGCCAAAAGCACAATCTGAGCCAGAACCCGGGGTAGCCGCTATGGCCGCACATTCCAGAATCTTACCGAGGTGCAAAGCCAGGCCTGGATTGTAACCTCGCCAGATAGGCAGCGCGGCAAAAACAGCTGGATCATATGACCGGCCAGCAACTATCACCTCGGCACCTGCTTTGAGCAGTCTGATAAAAGGTTCGACACCCATTTGAGCCACAATATTTTCACTTTCCTCAACTACCTTCCTGGTCAGAGGAGGAACAAAAGACAACGGCGAAATTTTACCTTCTTTCAAGGCTTTTAAGACTATTTCCTTTTTAACATCAGCCTGAACTATCCCCAGTTTGAAATGGAGTTTTTCTTCCAGGGCAATTTCCCGGACGATTTCCAGACACCAGTCAAGATGAGGCCTGGCACCTGAGCCGCCGGCTGAACCTATCACCACTGGAATATGTCCTTCAACGCCAGCCTTGATCATCAGGCGCAGATCCCTTTTGACCGCGGTTCGATTGGTAAAGGATTTGCCGCTACCCAGATAATAAGGACCGGGATCAGTTGAACCGGCATCAGCCGCAATTAAATCCGGCTTTTTACTTAGACCCTTTTTAAATGAACTTAGAGGAAAGCCATAACCCAGGATGGCCGTGGTAGATAGAATTTTGAAAGGCGGGAGTTTCTTTCTTTTTTCCATTTATTTTTTCTCCCTGTATTTCATTTTTAAAACCTGAATGATTCTTTCCATTTCATTATTGACAATCATAAAACCCTCATCAAAACCCATACCTGGTTTGGCCAGCATCCTGTCCGGACGGGTGGCCATGGCCACATGAACACAAGTGGCGGCTGAGATATCAGTTTCGTTGCAGGTGCCTCCCTGATAGGCTTCGAGACCATGCTGCCGGCAGTAAAGATTGCTTTCAGCTACGTTCTGAATTCCGCCCAGATCGGGGGTTTTAATCTGAATCATATGGCAGGCTCTGGTATCAGTATATTCTTTTACATCTTCAAGAGTGTTGCAATGTTCATCAGCCACAATTTTTACTTTTGAGCCGAGCGACTCAAGTTTCCTGGTAATAGCAGCCAGGGCTTCGAGTTGACGATATTTCTCTTCCATATCAACCGGGCCTTCAACATAGAGATTAAAATCCTCAACTTCCTTCTCGAGTGAAGCTAAGTAATCAGCCACTTTGTCCAGATTAGCCTCAAAAATCAGGCCAATGGTGCCATAAACATCAATGTGAATATCTGGCCGGTAACTGGCTCTTCTTCTGATCTTTTTAATCCGGTTGACCAGCCATCGGAGATACTCACGCAGCTTTTCACCATTTCTGCCAAGCTTGTCATCAACGTTATTAATCAGGGCATGGGGCAGGGCATCAACCTCTTTAAGGATCATTTTATCAGCATTAAGATAACGCTCATCTCCTGACTGGGCAAAGATCTTAACCCGTTCCGGAATGACTGGCAGCTTATATTCATCGCAGATTATTTCCATCTTCAATTTTTTTTCAGCTAAAGCCCTGGCATCAAGTAAAGCCTGGGACAGGCCATATCTTATGGCTGTGTGCATTTTCCGGCCATTAAAGGTCAAATTTTCAAATTTACTGCACATCGTTTGGAATGGTTCGATCTCTATGCCTGCCAGCCGGGGCTTCAGTTCCCGCTCCATAAATGGCAGATAATGATCAGCCAGAAACAGCGGGTCGCGGCCGCCAACACCAGAGTATTGAACCGCCGCACAATCACCCACCGCCAATTGCCCATCATCCAGTTCTAACAAAATGGAAATACATTCGCCAGCCTGTCTAACGGTAGTAAATCCATGGGTGAGCGGCTGCCCTTCATAGATGAAGCCATCTAACCTGGCACCTTTTTTAATGGCTTTCTGGTCATCAAAGAAAAAAGCTGATTTCCCTGGAATAAAAAGTACATTTTTGATTTTCATCTTGGCCTCCCAACCAATTTTCCTTTACTTATGGCATAGATATCATCAGTCACCATCTCGAAAGAGATAGGCCGGCCCTCAGCTCTTGCTCTTTCGTTTAGCCGCTCCCGGTGATAAGCCATGATTTCGTCGCTTAACGGCAAGTTACCCTGATTGAAAATTCTAATAAAACCTTCATTATCTCTCATGGGAATAATTTTTCCCTGATTATAGATAGAAGGGGCAAAAGGAATATCCAGGATCCCGGCTTCAAAGGCAGCTACGGTGCCAGCAGATGGATCTCCTCTGCCCAGCTCATACACTTTATCCATCAAACAATGGACCTCTTTTTTAATCAGCTCAAGCTCAGTCCGGATTGATTCAGGTGGCAGGACAATCTGATCTTCCACCATATTAATCGCCTGACGTGTCGCCCTGAGCCCCTGGGCATTAGCTTCTTTAGTCGGGATGCCCATGGCCTCATGAGGAGATTTGACAATGACCTTCTCCGCGCCCGACAGCCTGGCGACAAGGGCACCAAAAGCAATGACCGAAAAGGCTTTGGCCTCATCTTCGGGAAAACCACCCATCCATTGATGGAAAACTGTGGTCAATTCAAAATCGTCAAAGCCAGCTTGATGAAAATAGTCTTCGGCCAGTTCCCGGAGAGAGGCTATAGCGGCCACATCCTGAATAATGTTGCCGCCCTGCCCATATCCCAGGGTAACAGACTTAACACCCTGTCTAAGGGCCAGTAATCCTTCTATGATCCCGGAAGCGATAGAAATGCATGGCGGGACTAAAGTGCCAGTCAGAGGTCCGAATGGCTCACGATTTATTTTGACTCCATTTTCTTCATACAGGCCAACCAGGCGGTCAACATACTGCCAGTCCCGCAGCGATTTTTCAACAGGCACTCGTTTAGCATAAGGAATATTATAGGAAATGCCCCCTCCTTCAAAACTGGTAAAGCCGGCAGCCAAAGTAATCTCTGCCAGCAGGCGGGCATCGGGTGTTCCATGACGGATCTGCAAGGGCTTGCTGAGGCTTTCCACTACCCGGCGGCAGCCTTCAACTCCATAATTAACTGCCGGAAAGCCGTTGAGCATCGAGGTTCCGGCCTGTTTTGATTTTTCAATTCCTTTTTCTGCCTCTTCATACCTGTTCTGTCTGGTATAGGCATCAATCGTCGTCGGCAGCAGGTCCGCCTGGCCTTCAGTTTCCAGATAGCGCAGAAGTTTAATATGATCATCTATCAAGGCCACGCCAGCCCGGGGCTGAAGCATAGTCTGGCGTTTTTTTCTAGCTTTGCTCATGACCAGGGCAAAGCGTCTCTCCTCTGGAATTGTCCGGTGGAATTTTAGGCCCTCTTCTATCGAGACATTCCGGCCGGTCGGCCAGGTCTGCAGGATATCTTTTCTTATTTCATAGAATTCCTTCAGGTC
>JAQURD010000005.1 GCA_028749115.1 Acidobacteriota bacterium
ACCAGTACGATCCCTTAGGGTGGGTGACCGGCCTAAGCTATGGTAGTGACACCGCCTGGATGGCCAATGTTTTCCAGTCCCAGGACGACCTGCCGCTCAGGGCAGTGGGTTTCTATACGGCTTCGACAGTAAATAATTATGAGATTTACATCTATTTGAACACTGCTCCCAGAGTGGCAATAAATGGGGATCCGGTGGCTACTAAAAGCGGGGTTATAAATTCGCCCGGGTTCTTTACCATAGAACTGGATAATCCTGTCGCTCTAACGGATGACCAGTATTTCTCGGTGGTGGTCAGGTTGCAAACAGTTGGCTATGAATATCCAATCCCCATAGAAGGATATATCGGAGGTTATAGTTCCGGGGCTACAACTAACCCAGGTATGTGTCTGGTGAGTAGTAATGGGACTGGCTGGACAGTTCTGACCGATGCTGGTTTGAATTATGATATTTGTCTCAAGGCTTTTATCGGACCGGATCCTTTATATCCGCCTATTAACCTTCACTTAACACCGCTCGAGAACAATTTCATCTTTTTTAAAGAGAAGATAAATCGCTTAACCTGGGCAGCCAACCCGGCTAATACCACTCAAATAACTGGCTACAACATTTATCGTAAGGCTGCTAGCCAGAGTACTTACTCGCTTTTAGGTACTGTTGGTGCTAGCAGGTTCATTTATGATGATCGTGGTCTTAAGAATCCGACTTTTTATTCTTATCAGGTGACGACAATAGATGTATATGGCCGGGAAAGTGATCCGGTTACGATTTATGCAGTCACGCTGACGCCACGAAATGTAAAGGCCAAGCCCTCTCGAACGAAGATGGCACCAACGAGTTTATCTAATTAGAAATGAGGGGAAGAAAGATGAAGACTAAAATAATATCAAAAAGGATGTTAATTGTTATTTGTCTCTTACTGGCAATTGCTTTTATGGCTAATTTTAGCCAGGCAGCCGGGTTTAGACCGCGGATAGAGGCGGGCTGTTCTGTTGGGTTGCGGGCTCTGAATAATTCTCAACTAAGAGATGTTTATGGCTCGGGGATTAACGTTTTTCCTAATGTCACCTTAATCTGGAAAGGCGTGATGTTTGGTCTTGGGTATGAGGCTGGATTTAAGCCAGATGGTATAATTGGCATCTATGAGGAGCCAGCTGAGCTAAGTGTCAAAGGGCTTGAGGTTTTTGCCGGTTATCAGATGAGGTTTCAGAACTTTGCTCCTTATGTAAAAATAGGATACGGCTTTTATGCTTACAAGCAGATAGTAGACAGCGAGTATGTTGATGAATTCCCGGTTGATGGGAACAAATCAGGCCTGCTTCTGGCTGGGGGGGTAAAATATTATCCGCTGAGAAAGATGTTCATCTCGGTTGAGGTTAAATATGGAAGCTTAAAGGTTAAGCCTTATGATGTGGAAATTGACGTGGGTGGTGTCCGGGTTAATGGTGGTATTGGTGTAAGCTTCTAAGAAAACCTGTAAAGAAAACAAGGGACACAATCTATATTTCCTGTTTTTCAGGATACAAAAGGTTATTTCCGGTCCGGAAAGATACTAAAGATAAGGCCTGTGCTTGTTGTTTTTGGTAGGTAAGCCGGGGTTTGTCGCCAGTAAGTTTGTAACTTTAGTCAGGAAGCAGGTGTTGTAAAGTCTGTTTTAGCATAAAGCGAACTCACCAAGACACGGATATTCTTGGTAAATAAGCTTTTCATTCCTATAATAGATGTAAGGATATAAGAAAAACAGGAAATATAGATTGTGTCCCTTGTTTTTTGGAGGAAAAATATGAAAAGGGTGATTATTGCTGCCTTAATGGTTATGTTGTTATTGTCTCTGGCCCAGTCCAGAGTGGGTGACGTAGTCAAAGTCATTAAGACCCCGGGTCCCTGCCCAACCGGTCTGGCTTATGATGGCCATTACCTCTGGCTGGCTGACAGCCGCCTGGATAAGATTTTTAAAATTGATCCGTCTTCCGGTCAAATTATTAAATCATTTGATACTCCTGGCTTTCATCCGGAAGGGCTGGCCTGGGATGGTACATATCTCTGGCATGTTGATTCGGCGGAAAAGCTGGTCTACTGCCTTGACCCTGAGACGGGGAAAGTTCTTAAGGCTCTTGAATCCAACAGCAATTTGCCCCGAGACCTGGCCTGGGATGGCCATGACCTGTGGATGACTGATGTCCGCCAGAAAATCCTTCTGCGGGTTTCGCCAGTAGATGGCATGATGATTCAGTCTTTTCCTTCCCCGGGAGCCGAGCCGGCTGGCCTTGAATTTGACGGACACTATCTCTGGGTCACCGACCGCTCCCTGGATCGGATCTTTCTGGTTGATCCATCCTCAGGCTGGTGCCTGTCTTCACTCCGTTCCTATGGTCCTTATCCAGCCGGTCTGGCTTTTGATGGCCAGTATCTTTGGAACGTTGATTATGAAAATGATGAGATCTACCAGATTAAGGTTTTTGATAGTGACATCATGACCCGGTGGGATGAGAAGGAACTTGAGCTTCGTTTCGTCAAGGAATTGCGCAATTATGGACCAGGTGTCGTTACCAATCTGGATATCTATCTGCCTGTTCCGGCCAGCCGTGATAATCAGCAGATGCTCGCTCCGGTGCAATTTCTCTCTAAACCGACAGAAATGATTAAGGATGTTTGGGGACAGCAGATTGCTCATTTTAATTTTAAAAACTTAAAAGCGCCTTCTTTAATTCAAACTGGCTGGACAGCTAAGGCAAAAATTTATGCCGTTGAGTATTTTATCTACCCGGATAAAGTTGGACGCCTTGACGAGATTCCAGAGGAGATTAGAGAGAAGTACTTAGCTGATGGTGATAAATACTGTCTCCATGATCCTTTCATTCAGAACCTGGCAAAAAAAATCGCTGGAGATGAAAAAAATCCTTACTGGATTGCCCGAAAAATCTATGAGTATTTGATTGATCACCTGAGTTATAATCTAAAACCGCTCGGTGGCTGGAATCCAGCCCCAACCGTCCTGCGCCGTGGGACGGCCTCCTGTTCTGAATATACTTATTCTTTAATCGCTCTCTGCCGGGCTCTCGGCCTGCCTGCCCGTTATGTTGGGACAGTCAGCCTCCGTGGAGATGATGCCAGTTATGATAATGACTTTCACCGCTGGAATGAAATTTATCTTCCGCCCTATGGTTGGATTCCCTTTGACGCTAACAAGGGTGATGTTGACGCACCTGGCGGCCGGTCCCTTGGCATTGGCAATGTAGCTGCCCGCTATATTATCACCACTGAAAATGGAGGTGGTGACGAGTATCTATGGTTTGGCTATAACTATGGTTTTACCTGGTCATCAGAAGGAAAATGCCGCCTGGCTGATGAATCCTATGGTGAATGGCAGCCGCTCGGGCCCAAGAAATATCAAAAGCCGGTGGAAAGAAAATCAAAGTAGAAATCAGCCAGCTATCAGATCTTTTAAAGGAATAAAATTAACGAAGTAGTAAAAATGAGCCAGCAGCCGGCCGGGACAACATGGGCCTCTCTCAGATCACACGAGTTAGAAGAGAAAATAACCAGGAGGTTTGTGCCTGCCGTTCTAATTCTTTGTGTGCTTTTTGCTTTATTTCTTTTTATTACCAGGCCAATACCTCACGGGCATCATTATGACCTGGCCCTCAAACTTTCCTTAGAACTTTTTCTGATCTGGTGCTTATATTCTCTATCTCCCCGCTATTTGAACCACCGGCTTCTTCTTAGCTTAATTTTAATTGCTGGCCTTGGTCTCGGCTATTATCAATTATTTTTACCGAAGAACGCCCCGGAAGTAACTGAGACCTACAAATCAGTCTTCCAGGATCTGGAAGAAGGTAGGAATCCCTATGTCAGTGGCCGGATTTACCATCGTAATGAAAACGATGAGGTAGTCTATCAGAATTTTAATTACCCGCCTCTAGAATTATATCCTTACTGGCTATTTTACCGGCTTTTTAAAGTCTGGGATGCCTCCAGCCTTGGTCTTTTTCTGATATTTATTCAGCTTCTGTCCGCAGTTATTCTGGTCTTAACCTTCAGGCGGGTTTGTCCCTGGTATTTGCTGGCTTTTCTGCCTCTATTAGTTTTTTCTGAAGTTATTGTCACGCCGGCGATGAACATGCTTCTGGTCTCGATCTTTATGTCTTTACTTTACCGCCAGAAAAAGAAACCAACCACAGCCAATCGTCTTCTTCTGGCCCTGGTTATCGGGCTCGGCCTGGATGCAAAATTTTTCTTCATCCCACTGGCTGCCACTTATTTTTACTGGCGGTTAGAGTTCAAGGACTATAAAAGCTGGCTTAAGATTGGAGCTGAGGGACTGTTATCATTATCGGTGGCCCTGGTTTTAATGCTTCCATTTGGACCGTTAAACGTGATTAAAAATACCATCTTTTTTAACCTAAACCTGGGGGAAAGAAATATTTATACGACTTTTTTCCCCAATATTCTGTCAGGTTTTTTCTATCTGATCGGCCAGCCCGGTCTCTATCCGGCTGGAGCCATCCTGATTTTGTTGCTAGTTATTCTCTTCAGCCGCAAAATCAGCCTTTGTTCCGCCCTGCTGCTCTCCAGCCTGACTTTCCTTCTGGTAGCCCCCACACCTGAAACACAGTATTTTGGGACTCTGCTTCTTTTGAGCCTGGCGGCAAAAATGATAAAGATTTCGGCTGAGCCGGCTTTGGCGGAAAACCGAATTAGATAAAGTCCGGCTTTAAAGAATGGTCTTTGATCATCTTTAGCCTCAATCTCAATGACATTTATAAGGTATAGTGCTGGCCTTTTAACACGCTTATAATTACTTCTTTGGAATGACTGTTGAGCTGCCGCACAACCTGGGCCAACAGAGTATGGCCGCTAACTGACAGCCTGGCCTTATCCCGGCTCAGGCAACGGCTCTTCTCCCTGGCCAGAACAGTTCCGGTAATATCTTTAAATGGTTTCTGCCTGGCTTTATCTCACCGGTCAGTTTTATTATTTCTTTATTTACCAGAAATGTCCGGATTTATGAGGTTCACAACAATGGCAGCCTTTATAATCTTGGCTTTGTCCTGGGAGCTGGATTGTTTCTTCAGGGTGGTATTCTGGGTGGCCGCCGGGCCAGGCGAAAATAATTGAACTGGGAATAATCCAATTAGTTGATTGACCTGGTTTCTGCTCGCTGTCCTTTAGATTTATCAGGGAATCTATTAATCTGAATATCTGGCTTAATTTCTTTCTTTATTGTCAGTCGACATGGGTGCTAAAATTAAAGCAATATATGTATGTATGAATTTATAGAAGAAAGGAGTTTTAAATGAAACTACTATATCAGCCTGCTACCCTGTCAGGTACTGGCGGGAATAAGTTCAAAAGGCTAGCTAAATTATTCACCTTTATAGCTGTCTTAATATTTTTGATCTTTAGCCCCTTTCAACTTAAAGCCGGGACTGATAAACCTGCCTCTAAAGCTGCCCGGGCTTCTCTGCCTCCTGATCTTGATAAGCTGGTCACCAGAGTGATGAAGACTTTTGAAGTCCCCGGCTTAAGCCTGGCTATTGTTAAAGAGGGCCAGGTTCTGCTGGCTAAAGGTTATGGAGTCAAAAAACTGGGTGAACCGGCTACGATTGATGCTCAGACCTTATTTGGCATTGCTTCCAACAGCAAGCTCTTTACAGCTGTGGCTCTGGGAACACTGGTCGATCAGGGTAAGATAGATTGGGACAGCCCGGTGGTTGATTATCTCCCTGAATTTATGATGTTTGATTCTTATGTGACCAGAGAAATGACGGTTAGGGACTTGCTCTGTCACCGGAGCGGTCTTAGCCTTGGATCTGGCGATCTGATGTTCTGGCCGGGTACTGACCTTACCCGCCAGGAAATCCTGCGCCGGGTACGCTATATTAAACCGGCTTATTCTTTCCGCTCAACTTATGCCTACAGTAATCTGATGTTCGTCATGGCTGGCGAACTGTTGGAAAAGGTGACTGGAACGCCCTGGGAAAATTATGTGAGCGAGAAGATTCAAAAAAAGGCTGGCATGACCCATAGCAATACGCGCTGTTCCCTGGTGGCTGAAGAAGCCAATGTGGCCTGGCCGCATGCTCCAGTTGAAGGCCGAGTGGTGCCAATAAAGCCCTATCTTCCTGATAACATCAATCCAGCTGGCGGAATCAACTCCTGTGCTGAAGACATGGCCAGATGGATGCTTGTTCTGCTCAATAAAGGTAAACTTTCTGACGGCAGCCAGTTAGTCTCAGAGGAGGTTATAGATGAAATAACCTCCATGCAGACACCAATACCTGTTAGTAAACCGGCTCCTGAACTGGCTGCGGCGGCCATGAATTTTAATGGCTATGGCCTGGGTGTCAGGCTGAGGGATTTCCGGCGTTACAAAGTGGTGACTCATACGGGTGGCCTGGCTGGCTACGTTTCTCAGGTCTGGCTTATGCCGGAGATAGGGTTAGGGGTGACTGTCCTGACCAATCAGGAAGCAGGCGAAGCCTTTCAATCCCTGACCTATGAGATAATTGATTATTATTTGAAGGCACCAGAGGTTGATTGGATTGGGGCCATAGCGAAGGTCAGAGACAGAAACCGCCAGCGAACTGAAGATGAACTCAAAAAAGCTTATGAAGAGAGGAATAAAGAATCGAAGCCATCACTGCCTCTTCAAAAATATGCGGGCCTTTATCGCGATGCCTGGTATGGAGAAATTGAGGTCAAATATGACCAGGGCCGCCTGCTGATGAATTTCAAGCACTCACCCGCACTTTCCGGGCAGCTTGAACACTGGCAATATGACACTTTTGTCGCCCGGTGGTTTGACCCGGAGCTCAGAGCAGATGCTTATGTGACTTTTATCCTGGAACCTGACGGCTCGATAGCTGAAGCCAGAATGAGACCTTTTTCACCTGATACTGATTTTAGTTATGATTTCCAGGATCTGCTGCTCAAGCCCGTGAGGCCGGACCAGAGATAGCTTCCATTTGTACTGTTTGGTTGTCCTGTAAAGCTAAATGATGGGTGAGATTAAGAGGTTAGTTTAATGGGCAATAAGAAAAGACAGGAGGCCTGGCCACAGTTTTTTGACTCCGGCTTGGATTTCACGAATTCTTCAGGCAGACTGAATATCTGCTATAATGAAACGTAATAATGGTCAGAAAAGCAACGACAGAAGATATGCCCTACATTACCAGGATAGCCTGGCGGCTGGCCCTCGATTATCCCGGCCTGGAAAATGATATCTTTTATGTAGCTGAAGAGAGAGGAAAAATCATCGGGATTCTAGGATTGAAGGATTTCGGTGATTTTCTTGAAATGAGGGCAGTGGGCGTCCTTGAAGACTACCGGCAAATGGGGTCAGGCCGGAAGCTGGTAGAAGAAGTCCTGGCCAGCCTCAAAGGCCGGCCGCTTTATTTACTGACTACCATCCCTGGTTTCTATGAACCTCTGGGCTTTAAAAAGGTTGATGACATTCCCCTCGCGCTGAAAAAGGATGCTGACTGGTGTGCTGGCTGCGAACAGCAAAAATGCACAGCCATGTTCCATCCTGCCTGAAAGAGAGCTAGATCTGGAGCAAATCTGAGACGAAATCTCAAGTTGCAACTGATAGGATGAATAATGATTCCTGATTACCCGGAGCTAAAGCCAGTTGAGCTTGAAGACAGAGAAGAAGTTCAGGCCTATTTTGAGCTTTTTCCTCCCGATATCTGTGAGCTGACCTTTGCCAACATCTATATCTGGCGCGAATGGGAGAAGCCTTGCTTAACGAAGATTAACAGCAATTTGTGTATTCTTTGTTCACCACCAGATGAACCAGCTTATTTTCTGGAACCGGCAGGAGAAAATAATCTTGATGACACAGTCAATCTCTGTTTGACCATAGCTCCTCGCCTGTCACGCCTGTCTGACAGGTTCTTGAGGAAGCTCCATGACCATTATCTAATTAAAGAGGACCGTAACAATTTTGATTATGTTTATTTAACCCGGGAGCTGGCTGAACTCAGTGGCAAAAAATTTGACGGTAAAAGAAACTGGATCAGGAGATTCGAGAAGCAGTTTAAATACGAACTGGCGACTATTAATGAAGCTTATCTCCAGGATTGTCTGGCCCTGGTCAAACAATGGGGCCAGGACAGTGCCGAAAGGGAAGCGGAGACAGCAGATAATCACACCGGGGCGGCGGTCAGAGCAATAGAAGAAGCGCTGATCAATTTTAGGCTATTTGGCTTTTCGACTATGGCTGTGCTGATCAATGGCCAGGTAGAAGGTTTTTGCCTGGGAGAAAAGTTAAATCCGCAAACGGCCGTTGTCCATGTTGAACTGGCCAGCCGGGGGATTTCAGGCCTCTACCAGTTTCTAAACAGGGAATGTGCCCGGACTGCCTGGCAGAAGTTTTCTTATATCAATCGTGAGCAGGACGCCGGCCTTTCTGGCCTGAGGCGTTCTAAACTTTCCTATCATCCTGATCATCTGGTTAAAAAATACAACCTGTGGCGGCTGTAGATCAGATTGCTATTCTAGCCTGGAGGCTGGCAGGAAAATTATCAATTCAGTTTTTTTTGTTAATAATTTTGGTTATAATAAACCTTCTTTAGAGAAAGAGGTTTAGGCCTGGCGGACGACAGTAGCGATTGTCTTCTGCCTGTTCTGGGTTTAAAAATTTTGCTGATGACTGTCTTTGGCGAGGAGGTTTAGATGTCGTGGAGAATTCTGGTTATCAATCCTGGTTCTACTTCAACCAAGATAGCGGTCTATGATGATGAGGTGGAATTATTTAAAACCAATATTTCTCATCCGATCGAGCAAGTTCATAAATATGCCAGGATAATTGAGCAGTTTAATTTTCGCCAGGAAGTTATTCTGAGTGAATTAGCCAAGGCTGGTATTCCGCAGGCATCAATCAAAGCCGTTGTAGCCAGGGGCGGTTTGCTCCGCCCAATTCCCAGCGGGACTTATCTGGTAACAGACAGGATGATCGAAGATTTAAAAGCTGAGGTTCAAGGGGAGCATGCTTCTAACCTGGGGGCTTTGATTGCCAGGAGCCTGGCCAGTGAGCTTAATATTCCGGCCTACATTGTTGATCCGGTGGTCGTTGATGAAATGGAGGACATGGCCAGAATCACCGGCTTGCCGTTTATCAAAAGAAAAAGCATCCTCCATGCCTTGAATCAAAAAAAAGTGGCCAGGCAGGCGGCTAAAGATCTAGGCCGCTCCTACGAAGAGGTCAATTTTATTGTTGTCCACTTGGGCGGCGGAATAAGTGTCGGTGCCCACCAAAAGGGAAGGATTATTGATGTTAATAATGCGCTTAACGGGGATGGCCCTTTTGCCCCGGAGAGAGCCGGCAGCCTGCCGGCCCTGGACCTGGTTGAGCTATGCTTTTCCGAGAAATATACGAAGGCTGAAATCAAAAAAATGCTGGCTGGAAAAGGTGGAGTAGTTGCCCTTCTGGGGACTAACGATATGATGGCAGTAGAAGAAAGAATAAAAGCTGGAGACAAAAGAGCTGAATTGATTGCTCAGGCTATGGCTTATAATGTGGCCAAATGGATCGGAGTGATGGCCACCGTCCTCAAAGGTCAGGTTGATGGCGTAGTGATGTCTGGCGGGCTGGCTTATTACCGGCAGTTCGTTGACTGGATTAAGGACAGGTGTAAGTTTATTGCTCCTTTTTATGTTTATCCAGGCGGGGATGAGATGAAAGCCCTGGCTGAAGGGGCGCTAAGGGTGCTTAGAGGTGAAGAACAGGCTAAGATTTATGAAAAGGAAATAAGGGAGGAAATCTAATGTTAAAGCAACTTGACGACTTAATTACCAAAGTCAAAGGCAGCCCGAAAAAAAGGCTGGTGGTTGCCTGTGGAGAAGATCCACATACGATTGAAGCTGTTGCTCAGGCTCAGGGTGAAGGGCTGGTTGAAGTCATCATGGTTGGTAATGAAAAAAAGATTGAGAAAGTTGCCAGCGAACACGGCGTATCCTCGGTCTTTCATAAGATCATACACGAAGAAGATACAAAAAAGGCTCTGAACCTGGCTGTTAAAATGGTCAGAGACGGCCAGGGCGATATTCTCATGAAGGGACTGGTGACCACACCTGATTATATGAGAGCTATCCTCAATAAGGAAACCGGGCTGGTTCCGCCTGGTGGATTGCTGTCGCATGTCACCGTGGTTGAAGCTCCAGCTTATCCCAAGCTTCTGGTCGTTTCAGATGTGGCTGTGCTTGTTCTCCCTGACCTGGAGCAAAAGGTGAAAATGCTGGGCTATGCGATTGAGGTTGCCCAGGCCCTCGGGATAGAAAATCCCAGTGCCTATCTTGTCAGTTCAGCCGAGACGGTCAGCCAGAAGGTCCCTTCCACCGTCGATGCTGCTCTAATTAAAGTCATGGCGGAAAGAGGCCAGATTAAAGGGGCGAAGGTTGAGGGGCCAGTCGGTATCGACATTGCCATCTCCAAAGAGAGTGCTGCCATCAAAGGCTTCAATGGAGAAGGGGCAGGCGAGGCCGACATTCTTATTTTCCCCAATATTGAAACAGCTAATGTCTTTTATAAAACCTGCACCATCCTGGGCGGAGCCAGCCTGGCAGCCATAGTGACCGGAGCCATGGCTCCCTGTATTTTAACCTCCCGCGGGGACAGCGAAAAATCAAAGTTCTACTCGATTGGTTTAGCGGCTTTGCTGGTCGGGATGAGAAGCGGGCAAAAATAACCGGCAGACTATAATACCCTCCCTAAAAGTATCCTGAAAAATATGATCAACTTGGTATTATGTTCATCCATTATATGGGCCTTAGAGAATTCTACTGGATTACTGGCCTGGTAGCCATAAACGGCAGAAGTGTGAAGAAGAAAGGCCCTATCTACTATTATAGACAGGATGTCCGGACGGCTCATACCTTAAGAATTTCTAGCCGCCAGCCTGTTTAAGGTCTTAAATGTTGAAGATAATTTTCTCCAGGTAACAGCAGATAAAGGAGATATTCGAAAGGTATCTGTACCTGAGCTGATTAATTAAAAAGAACTCTACTTGAAAAGCTGGCACACTCAGCAAGTTACCATTTTATCCTGGGCAGCGGGCAATACGATGGATAAAAAAAGCCGCAATTTTGAATTAAATAAGAAGGGGTATTACCCCGGTAGAATAAATATTCTTTCAGGTTAGTTTTATATTTTGGGCTCAGGCCATCAGGCTGCAGATCGCTGCTACATTAACCATATCGTCTGCCGAACAGCCGCGGCTCAGGTCGCAATAGGGCTTCTGCAGGCCCTGGACAATTGGTCCGATGGCTTCAGCTCCAGCCAGTCTTTCAGTCAGTTTATAGCCGATATTGCCGGCCTCAAGGTCAGGGAAAATGAGCACATTGGCTTTGCCGGCAACCGGCGAACCCTTGCATTTTCTTTCGCCTACTGCTGGCACTAAAGCGGCATCCGCCTGCATTTCACCATCAATCAAAAGCTCGGGGGCTTTTTCCTTAGCGATTTTAGTGGCGCTGATAACTTTATCTACATAAGGATGGCTGGCCGAACCCTTAGTGGAAAAAGACAGCATAGCCACCCGCGGCTCCTGACCGGTGACAGCCTGAAAGTTTTTAGCTGAAGAAATGGCAATATCAGCTAATTGGGCATCAGTCGGATCGGGAACAACGGCGCAGTCAGCATAGCACAGCAGCTTTTCAGGAAAGGCCATGATGAAATAGCTGGAGACAATCTGAATGCCCGGAGCCGTCCCGACAGTATAAAGGGCAGCTCTGATGACATCGCCTGTAGCTGAGATATTGCCACCGACTACTGCCTGGACTTTGTCCTTAGCCAGCAGGCAGCCGGCGAAATAAAGCGGAGCCTGGACGAGGGAAGTGGCTTCTTCCAGAGTCATACCTTTGGCTTTTCTTCGCTCATAGAGATGCCGGGCAAATTCTTCCTTCCAGGGAGATGTCACTGGATTCATGATTTCAATATCATCTATCTTCACCTTATTTTCCGCGGCTATCTTTTTGATGTTTTCTGGATTACCGACTAGAACTGGCTGGACTATTTTTTCGGCAATTAACGTCCGGGCAGCCTGCAATGTCCGGACATCTTCAGCATCGGGGAAAGCGATTTTTAAATATCTTTTGGCTGCCCTTTCTCTTATTTCTTTAACAAAATTGCTGCTACTCATCTTATCCTCCTGCCTTTATTACCAATTTCGTGGCACATCCCTGACCACTCTGACGGTGTCCCTGGCCAGAAGAAGTTCTTCGTTGGTCGGAATGACCCAGACAGCTATCCGGCTACCCGCTTTAGAAATCTTCAGACATTTCCCGCCAACGGCCTGTTTGTTCAGTTCTTCATCCAGCTCAATACCGAGATTTTCCAATCCATTGCAGATCATCTTTCTCATCAGAACTGAATTTTCGCCGATGCCGGCTGTGAAGATAATAGCTTCCGCTCCGTTTAGCTCAGCCAGATAGGCTCCAATATATTTTTTGACCCGGAGGGCAAACATCTTGAGAGCCAGTTGGGCCCGGTGATTACCTTCTTTAGCTGCTTTCTCTAAATCTCTCATGTCATTGCTTAAGCCAGAGACTCCCAGCACACCGCTCTTTTTGTTCAACATGTTAAAAATATCGGCCACGCTACCTGTGCCCTTGTTGTAGAGGTATTCAATCACAGCCGGATCAAGATCGCCGGAGCGAGTTCCCATGACCAGGCCCTCGAGAGGGGTTAGGCCCATAGAGGTATTTATAGACTCACCTTTCCTCAAAGCGGCAGCCGAACAACCATTTCCCAGGTGGAGAGTAATGATGTTGACTTTTTCTTTCGGTATGCCCAGCAGCTTCCGGTAACGATAGGCGACATAACGATGTGAGGTACCATGAAAACCGTAGCGGCGAACTTTGTATTTTTCATAGTAGTCGAGGGGAATAGCATACATATAAGCTTCTTCTGGCATGGTCGAGTGAAAAGAAGTATCGAAGACTGCTACCTGTGGAATTCTATCGCCAAAGATTTCAGAACAGGCGTTGATTCCTTTGAGATTAGCTGGGTTGTGAAGAGGAGCCAGATCTGAGCATTCTTCAATCTGGGCTAAAACTTCTTTATCAATTTTGACCGATTTGGTGAATTTTTCTCCGCCGTGAACCACCCGGTGGCCGATAGCATGGATATCATCCCAGCTATGGATGCCATTAATTTTAGTCGCCGGGTCTTCCATCCATTTTTTTATTCTCAGAATAGCTTGCCGGTGGTCATGGATGGGCTCAGTGGTTTTTACTGGCGGCTGGCCATCAGCTTCAAAATTGATGATGGCATCGTCTTTACCAACTCTTTCAATTAAACCTTTAGCTACCCGCCGGTCGCTATCAGTGTCAAACATTTCCAGGTCGGTGTTGATGATCTGGAACTTGACTGAGGAACTGCCGCAATTTAAAACAAATACGTTCATTTGTTCCGCTCCTTCTATATTATTAAAGACAATTAATATACCAGAACAGAGAAGTTAATTTCAATAATTCAGGTTTTTTATCAAGATTTTTTGCTTTCTAAGTGTAAGAACTTCCTGTTTTCCATAAATTATAAATAATCATAAGTTACGAAAAAGGCATCAGAGGCAAAGGATGAGATTATCAAGCTGATAAGAAGAGCCTGGAATTAGTCTTGAATAAGTGCTATGTTTGAAAAAGGTTGATGATCTAGGAGGAGAAATGATAAAAAAAGAATTGAGACTTAGATGGCTTATCCTTGTGCCAGTTCTTGTCGTGGCTCTGGTTTCAGGTTTTTCAACGCAGGCTTCTGCTACGACGGCTAAGGGCGTAACTAAGATAGCGAATAAAGCTGCCGTCCAGATAGTTGAGAACAAAGCCAAGCCTGCTGGCACAGAGAAGCTGATTTTAACTAAGGAAATTACCATCGGGAAGCTCCAGGAAGGTGGAAGCATTTTTAATGGTCTGGGAGGGGCTGAGGTTACCTCTGACGGGCACATCATAGCTCTGGATTCCAAAGACAAGAAGATCAAAATATTTGATGCAGCTGGCCAGAAGCTTAAAGAGTTTGGTCAGGAAGGCCAGGGTCCGGGAGAGTGGACTTCGCCGATTGTCCTTCAGCTTATCTCTGACCGGGAAATAATGGTCTCCGATGCTGGCAACCGGAAGCTGGTTTATCTTGACCTTGAAGGGAAGATGTTAAAGGAAGTTTCTTATGCCAAGAAACTGGCCATGATGAAAATCATTGACTGCGGCGGTCAATATGTGGGTTGTGAAATGGGGATGGAAGGGAATTCGATAGCCTACACCATTGCCAAATATGATCCTGAATTTAACCAACTTTTTAAAATTGATACCCTGCTCATGCCTGTGCCAGTTGGCGGAACCAGGATTAATCCATTTGATATCATCTATGAGTTTTGCCTGGATAACCGGGGTAATATTATTTACTCCAGATTGAGCACTTATGAAATTAAATACTTTACCCCCGCCGGTCAGTTATTCAGGATAGTCCGCAAGGAATATAAGCCACAGTCTCTAACCGAAAAAGATAAAGAAGAAATGTTCAAGCAGATGCCGGAAACGACGGGAGTGAATCTGAGAGAGATGTTTGACTTTCCGGATAAGTATCCAGCTATTTCTGATTTTTTTGTGGATGAGCTGGACCGGCTTTATGTCAGGACTAATGAAAAAGGTAAGGCTAAGGATTCTTACCTGATAGACATTTTCAGCCCTGAGGGGAAGCTTATCTACCGCTGCGAGATAGCCGGAACGCCTTTTCTGGTCAAAAATGGCAAACTTTACACAATAGAGAAGGACGAAGAAGGTTATCAGTATATCTGCCGTTATCAGGCAACGTGGAAGTAATAATATTCATAAGCGCTGCCGGCTATTGCCTGTCCCCGGTGCCTTGAATGTCATAGTATCGCCAGCTAGATTTATTTATGCTGCTTTCTAACAACAGGTAAGGCTATTTCTCTTTTCGAATAAGCCGGGAGATTATCTTTCCTGTCTGAAATCTGGCCGCCGGAGAGCCAGATTTTATCTGGCTTCTACCCTTAGACAAACTCCGGGGTTTTTCCGGTAGCGGGAGCGTCCGATGTATCTGATGACCCTGTCAATCTCCCTTATTTCCGGAATGCATTCGTCAGAAAGCCGGCGGTAAAGACGGGATTTGAGCTCGAGAAGAAGCTCGATATCCTCCGGTCTGGCCACAGCTATCATTTGTTTTATTTCCAACCAGCTATAATCACCAGCATAGCGGTCAATTCTTCCTTCTTTTTTCCAGTATTCAACGGCTTTAAGAAATTCTTCTCTTGTCGCCTGGCGATCGCCTTTTCCCAGCTGGTAGCTGGAATTGGACTTGGCATACCATCCAGCCAGCAGTTCCTTTTGCTCACCTTCAGATTTCTTGAGGTATTCTTCTTCTGAAATCTCAAGTACCTCAAAAAAGCTGGAAATAAGTTTGGCCAGTATATTCTTCTCTTCTTCATTCTGAGAACGGTCACGTTGTTCAATAATTGCTTTTAGTCCCGATGTCGTCGGTAGATTTACCAGGATGGAACAAATTTCTGTCTTCAAGTTCATGTCAGCCGTGGCCAGGAGGGGAAGTACTTTGTCAACAGCCCTGGCATCGCCGTATTCATAAAGTGCCCAGCAACAACTATAAACCTCTTCCGGATCCGTGGATTTCAAGCCGGTTAAAAGTGTCTCGAAGTCGGCAGGATGACCAAAAATACCAAGACTTTGGCAGGCGGTATATTTTAGCTGGCCCGTTGCTTCTCTGGCCCATCGCCTGGCCAGTGGCAGGGCCTCAAGATACTGGTTATCCGCCAGCAGGCTCAGGGCGGTTTCTTGTGAAACTACATCCTCGGAGCTTTTGGTAATATTCATTAGCTCGGGCAGTCCTTTGGGACCAAATGCGCCCCAGACAAATTCCTGAGCTATCGGCCAGCCCAGTTTCATCCCACCGTGGCTATAGACAATAACAACGGACTCCTTATCTTTCAAAAAAGCTCCAAGCATGAAAAGAGCTCTATTGTCCTCGGTCATAGCGGCAGCAAAAGCAGGAAAAAAAACATACTGGTAATTAGCCGAAAAAGATCTGGCCGAGTGCCAGCAGCGTGTAATTAACTCGGCCTGATCCAGCCCGCCTATTTCCCAGAGAAAAGCGCCCATACTCAGCTTGAAGTAGTCATCTTCTATTTTTGAGTTTTCGAGCCTATCAAGCTCGGAGACAAGTCTTTCTAGACCTTTTTCACCGGCTGCCTGAATTGTCTGCCAGGCTTTAGTAAGTTCTTTGGCTTTAGCCTCCTTCTCTTCCTTCGACATCTTATCCGGCACTATATTTCGCATGGTAAGCACAGCCTTTTCCAGTTCTTCACTGCTTATCTGGCGGGCCAGTGCGGGTAGAGTCAGCAAAATGACCAGAAATAAGCTTGTTACACCCCGCCCGTGTTTCATGTCTTTTAACTCCTTATGTCTAGGCTCTCTTCTTTCTTCTCTTTTCCTTTATTACCATAATGAGTGGAGAGAAACAAGCCTGTTAATCGATTCTCATCTAGCGGCCTTAGATTTTTTTAACTTGCCTTTCTTTAAAGGGTTGTCGATGTGTATTCTTGCTAAAGCGGGAGCGGTGAAGGTGAAATCGTTTGGAACTCTGGTTAAGGCCATTCTGGCGTGGCTTGAACAGAATACAGGATACTGGTCAATGCTTGATTTTAATTTCCGCAGTGAGAACACCGGTGGTTGGTGCCGACAAACGGCCAGTGAAGCCTGGTTGCTGTCCGCCAGCAGAAACAATCAGCCTTCCTGTTTCAATGACTCTATTGCCCTCGGCGTCATAAGTAGCCATCTCCTGCGGTCTGATGGTCAGGGTGACTTTCTGCTTTTCCCCCGCCCGGAGGAAAAGACGGCGGTATGAGGCCAGCTGCCGCACCGGGTTGACCGGTGAAGCCGAATCTGGCCGGCTGACGTAAACCTCAACTACCTCTTCACCATCGCGCTGGCCGGTATTTTTAACTTCAACCGAGATGGTAAGTTCACCCCCGGCTCTGAGGCTTTTTGGTGCGGAAAGCTTCGAGTAGCTGAAGCTTGTATAACTTAGACCATAGCCAAAGTGAAACAACGGCTCTTTTTTAAAATAACGGTAGGTTCGGCCAGCCAGCCGGTAGTCGGAAAAATCAGGGAGATCAGCTGCCGATTTATAAAAGGTGACAGGCAGCCGCCCGGCCGGATTATAATCGCCGAAAAGAACATCAGCTATGGCCTGACCAGCCGCCTGACCCGGGTACCAGGCCTCAACGATAGCCGGCACGATCTCAACTGCCTGATTCACAGCTAAGGGGCTGCCGTTGAGAAGAACCAGGACAACCGGTTTGCCAGCTGCTGCCCTGGCCACTTCTTCCAGCAGCTTTTCCTGATTGGCCGGAAGGTCAAGAGTCAGGCGGTCGCCTCCTTTAAAACCCGGGATCTCAACATTCATTTCTTCACCTTCGAGCCTAGGTGAGAGTCCAAGAAATAAGACAATAGCTTCGGCTTTCCGGGCGGCATTAATGGCTTGCTCGAGACTGTCGGCGGCTGGTTTTTTCCACAGAAGATGTATTCTGGCCATCAGTGCCCGGTGGCCGTATTCAATTTTTAAAGCCGCCGGCCGGTCTTTTTCCAGGTGGACTTTTTGATAAACTTGGCGGGTTTCGTGAGTGCCGTTGAAGCTTCCGATAAGCTTTCCATCCAGAAAGATTTTAAAGCTGTTAAAACCCTCTCCGCCCAGATAATAATCGCCAGTTTCTGGTGGAATTAAATATCCTGTCCAGCGGATACTGAAATTATCGGGCTCAAGACCGGGTAGAGGAGCTTTTTCCCACCAGTTAAAATCGAGACCGGCGTCGAGGCGCGTAGCGACCGGCTTTCCTTTTAATTCTTGATTGGCAAAATATTCACCGCAAAGACCCCTGTCTTTTGAATTTAGAGCCGGTTTTAAAAATTCGGCCGGAATGGGTGTCAGAACCGGAATGCCTTCAGCCCAGTCCGTTCCCGGTTCATAAATGATTTCGGTCTGAGAGCCGGCTTTCTCTCTGAGCCCACGGAGAGGTGTCACTGGCTCAGCCGGGAAGCCGTTATAATTGCCAAGAAGAACTTCGATGTCATCGGCATTGGGTCCAATGACGGCTATTGATTTGAGCGATTTTGGAAGCGGTAAGACATTGTTTTTATTCTGAAGAAGAACAATGGACTGGCGGGCGGCTTCGAGGGCCAGAAGACGATGTTTTGGACTATCTACCACTGAGTAGGGAATCCGGGCATAAGCGACACGCTTTTCAGGATCAAACATGCCGAGGCGAAAGCGGGCGGTAAAAAGCCTTTTTACGGCGACGTCAACGGTAGCCTCATCTACCAGTCCTTTCCTCACGGCTTCGAGCAGGGCAGCATAAGCTCGCCCGCAGTTGAGATCAGTGCCGGCTTTAAGAGCCATGGCGGCTGCTTCAGCCAGGGTGGGGACAAGCTTATGAGTGGCATAAATATCATCTACCGCATCACAGTCTGACACGACATAGCCTTCAAAGCCCCACTCATGACGAAGAATATCATTGAGCAGGAGCGGACTACCGCAGCAGGGGAGACCGTGGAAGCGGTTATAGGCACACATGACCGAATAAGCGCCACCTTCCCGCACTGCCATTTCAAAATGCGGTAGATAGCTGCTGCGGAGGTCAGGAAAATCAACCACGGCGTCAAAGGTGTGGCGGTCAGACTCGGGGCCGCTATGAACGGCATAATGTTTGGCGGTGGCAATGACCTTAAAATATTTAGCGTCATCACCCTGCAGCCCGCGGATAAAGCTCACCGCCATCGTACCGGTCAGATATGGATCCTCGCCATAAGTTTCCATGCCCCGTCCCCAGCGCGGATCACGGAAAAGATTGATATTGGGTGACCAGAAGGTTAAGCCCTGATAAATACCCCGCTCCCCCCGGCGGACAGCCTGATGGTGTTTGGCTCTGGCCTCATCCGAGATAGCCGTGGCCACTTCCAGCAGCAGGTCGGTATTCCAGGTAGCGGCCAGACCGATAGATTGAGGAAAGACGGTGGCCAGTCCGGCCCGGGCAACGCCATGAAGGCACTCATTCCACCAGTTATAAGCCGGAATGCCCAGGCGATCAATAGCTGGTGCGTCATTCATCAGCTGGCCGACCTTTTCTTCCAGAGTCAGGCGGCTGACCAGGTCAGAGACTCTGGCTGTAAGCGGCAAGTCCGGATTTAAAAAGGGAAGGGTGGTAATGTTTTTCTTACTGCTCGCTATCTCGACCTGACTGGTTTTTTCAGCTTTGCTCTGTTCTGCGAGAAAAGCCAGGCTCGAAATTACGACGAGGGCCAGAAAGAAAAAAAAGGCAAGACTCCTGATATTTGAAACGCCTGGAATTTCTTTATATTGCACCGGCCAGCCTCCTTCCGGCCTTTATTTTACCGGTTCGATCGTAAATGACCAGGAATAGGCCTGGGGTTTAATCAAATATTGTGGGTGCGGTTTGGCTCCCCAGGAATCATCTCCACCTACCCCCATCTGAGCCAGATCAACATTGACATAAAGATGATCATGCCTGGGAACATCTATAAAGTGCTTTTCTCCTCGCCAGTTTTGAGTCAGATCTTCCGGTGTGTAGGGAACAGCCGAAAATTCAAAAGCCGGCAGCCCGCTGAACTTCAGTCCACGACCTTCTTTATTGCTGATGACGAGCCATCTGGTATCAGTTCGGTGACCGAATTCCTGAGCACATACATAGGGGATGACCTGTTCAGCCAGGTTTGTTTTATAAATTCCAACGAAAGCCGAGGTCTGACGATCACAGTAATTCTCATGTGGACCGCGTCCATAGTAATCAATATTTTCAAAGCCTTCGGGTATGGCCAGGAGCAATTCGAGACGGGGCATTTCGGGCAGCTTTTCCGGATTCTGCGGCTTGAATTCATTATCAACGTTAATCGCCCCATCTCTGGCTATGGTATAAGTAATCGCATAAGTAGCTTCAACCGCGGGCAGGAAGAAGTCAACTTTGACCACTGCCTGTCCGGCTTTATCCTTGTTTACGTTGAAGGCTTTAACTTCACGTTTCTGACTGGCTTCCCTCCAGGCTTTTAATCTTTCCGGCATTCTATTTCCAAAATCATTATCAGTTGGAGCTCGCCAGAAATTAGGCAGAGGTCCTTCTTTTAAGAGTTCAAGATTGTGGAATCTATAGGAGGTTAAACGGCCTTCAGCCCGGTTGAAGGTTAGCTCAAAATTCTGGCCGCTGATGATGAGCTGGTTCCGGTTATTTTTGTTTTCTTTTATGTTTAATTTAGGCAGCCTGGTTTGAGCTCTGGAGGCCCCGGCGGCCAGCCCGTGGTTCGCCTTTTCACCAGCTATTTTTATCTGCTCGGCAGCCAGAGTGTGTCCGACTGGAATCAGGCCGTGAGCCATTTCTTTCTGTGCCCTGAGTTCTACATTTAGAAAAACCTCCTCACCCGACTTGATAGTTTCAGCCGGTAAAGCCACCCTGATCTCAGATGAAGCCCGCGGTTTAATCGCCGGGCAGGGAAGAGTGCCTTCAGCTGCCCTTTGGCCATTAGCCAGAAGTTCCCAGTAGAGGCTAAAATCATCTCGATTGAGGGTGAGAAAATCATATTTATTGGTGATTCTGATTTTAGCTTCCGTAGCTGTGGCTGGCTCTATTAACTCGAATCTGGCCGGTTGATAGACTTTTTTGACTTCATTTAGAGCCGGATGTGGCGTTCGATCCGGCGCCACCAGGCCATTGCAGTTGAAATTGGCATCGGAGGGAGTGCCGGGCGGGCCGTAATCTCCGCCATAGGCCCAGAAAAGCTCTCCTTTATCATTTTTCTTAGCAAAGCCCTGGTCAACCCAGTCCCAGATAAATCCACCCTGAAGTGCCGGATATTTTTCAATCACGTCCCAGTAATCCTGAAGATTGCCGGTGCTGTTGCCCATGGAATGAGCATATTCGCACATGATTAGAGGCCGGGCAGGATTGGTTTTAGCATATTTTTCCAGATGCTCAAGCCGGGCATACATCGGACAGTAAATGTCGGTGTTCCATTCGAGCTGAGCGCGTTCATAATGGATGGGGCGGCTGGGATCACGCTGTTTGATCCAGCGATAACCTTCTTCAAAGTTAACTCCATTGCCGGCTTCATTACCCATTGACCAGATAACAACCGAGGGATGAGTTTTATCCCGTTCGAGCATCCTCTTCATCCGGTCGAGATGGGCCGGACCCCAGTCCGGATTTTTAGCTAAACTTTTTTCTCCATAACCCATGCCATGAGATTCGATATTGGCCTCATCAATCAGATAAATTCCGTAATGATCACATAGTTCATACCAGCGCGGGTCATTGGGGTAGTGGCAGGTTCTGACTGCATTGATATTATGCTGCTTCATCAGCTTAATATCCCGGATCATGGATTCTTCCGAGATGACCTGGCCGGTCCAGGGATCGGTTTCGTGGCGATTGACGCCTCTGAAATAGAGAGGCTGACCGTTGATCAAAAGCTGACCATTTTTTACAACCATTGACCTAAAGCCAACCATGGTCGTTAAAGCCTCCAGAGGCCGGTTATTTTTGTCCAGAAGTTCAAGAGTTAAACGGTAAAGATTCGGCGTTTCGGCTGTCCAGGGTTTGATCCCCTCAATTTCCTGGCTGAAGCTAACCGTCTTTTCTCCGCTCGGAGGCAAGGTGAAAGTTATATCTTTCTGGAAAAGGGGTTGTCCGTTTTCAGCCAGCAGCCCGGCCCTCAGGGTATAGGCAGACAGGCTCTGCTTTTTACTGCTTAAGGCCAGCTCGCTTTTGACTTCAACTTCGAGACTGAGCAAACCATTCTTATATTCTTCATCAAGCGGGGTGTGGGCAAAAAAATCACGGATTCTAACCCGGGGAACAGCATAGAGATAAACATCTCTGGTTATGCCCGAAATTCTCCACATGTCCTGGCATTCGAGATATGAGCCATCCGACCAGCGGTAAACCTGGAGAGCCACCAGGTTTTGGCCAGGTTTGAGATAAGGAGTAATCTTAAATTCGGCTGGCGTTTTGGAATCCTGGCTATAGCCAACCTTCTGTCCGTTGATCCAGATATAAAAAGCTGATTTAACACCGCCGAAATGAATAAAGACATCCATTCCGCTCCAGCTATCCGGAACAGTAAAAAACAGGCGATAGGAACCAACTGGATTGTTATCATGGGGGATATGAGGCGGCTGCGGATTACCTGGAGCAAATTCATAGTCGCTATTGATATAAATTGGTATCCCATAACCCTGGATTTCCCAGTTGGAAGGAACCTCTATTTCCTTCCACCGGCTGTCATCGTAGTCGGGCAGCCAGAAATCGGCCGGGACGTCAGCCGGTTTTGGTACCCAGTTAAACTTCCATTGACCGTTAAGTGATTTGTACCAGGGGGAGTTTTTGGCCTTAAGCTGGAGGGCCTGATTAAGTTCAGGGAAAGGGACAAAAGTAGCATGAGGCAGTTCGGTATTTATAGAAAAAACTTCTGGATTTTCCCAATCATTGATTGTCTTCTGTGGTTCAGAAAAAAGGAACTGTCCGGCACAGAAGCAAATAAGAAGAAACAGGCCAGCCAGCAGAAATCTGGCTAAACCTGAACCTGGCTTCTCTAAGTCTGGCTGATAATTGTTTTTCATCTTTAGCTCCTTTTAGTCCAGGCCAGTCTGATTGAAAGACTTTTGAAAATTTTCTGACTTTGCTTATTCTGATCCGGTCGGCGGAATTCTTTTCTCTTTTGTAGGTTTGATTTTAACACGGATTAAAAAGGAAATTCTAATTAAAAATGATCAACCGGAAATCGCCTGGCCTTAATATTTAGCCTTAGTTGCTATTTATCTAATCTGGATGAAAATCATCCATTTACGGCTTAAATGAATTAAGGCTTGATCAAAACCAGAGGAAGAAAGATGATACTTATCTTGAGCTGAACCTCTTGGGCCGGTCCTGTGGCCAGAGCTTCTCCGGGTATTTTCCTTCTTTGATTAATTGATAAAGACTGGTCTTAACCACTGACCGATCCTGCTGGTAGGTTACACCAAACCATCTTTCTTCAGTCGTCAGGACTCTGATCTTAGCCTTCTTTTCTCTTGACAGGGCACCGGCTACTTCTGGAATATAAAACTCAGCCTTGCTCAGATCAGTCTCGGGGTCAGCCAGAAATGATTTAAAACGGGTTTCAAGTTCGGGGAAAATGCTGGGTGTCAGCCCGAAGATATTCATCGAAGCCAGATCATCAGGTGAAAGGGCCTGCCAGGTCTGGCCATCTTCCGTATATTTGATGCCGTCTGGAAATTTCTGGACTCTGGTCCTTTCTCTCAGGTCAAGAAGATAACCATCAGGCGAGACACGGCAGATGCCCCGGGCTACTTGGCCGTGTTCAGAGAGCGTATTTCCCAGACGATAAGCGACCAGAGCATAGTTATAATATGAAGGTTCATCTTTGGTCTGTCTCATGTAATCGGCCAGCTTTTTGATGGCCTCATAGCCATAAAAATCATCCGCATTGAGGACCAGAAAATTACTGGATATTACCGGTTGGCAGAGCATCACTGCCTGACCTGTCCCCCAGGGTTTTTCCCTGCTAGCTGGCACCTTAAAGCCAGGCGGCAGGCCACTGTCGATTTCCTGGAAAACATAGGAGACTTCAAAATGTTTTTCGGCTTCGAAGCCAATCTTTTCTTTAAAAACTTGTTCGAGTTCAGGCCTGATAATGAAAACCACCTGTTTGATCCCGGCTCGCCAGGCATCATAAAGGGAATAGTCAATGATTATTTCCCCGTTGGGGCCAACCGGGTCCATCTGCTTCAAGCCGCCGTAACGGCTGCCGATGCCCGCGGCCATAATTACCAGGGTAAGTTTATCCATAATATTATCTTTATACTAAATTTTTTAACATAAACAAGGGTCTCAAGGAAAGAACTAAAGTTTTTATTTCATTTAATCTTTCTGGCTATAGATGGCAAAGAACAAAATGATGACCTGTCGGCCGGCCTCTTCTTAAGACCACCCTTTAACATTGGAGAAAATAAAAAAGTCTTGATCGATCAGGTTAATAGCCGTCCGCCGGGCGAACAGCAGACCTTGAATGGAGGCCGGAGCCTGTATACGAATTTGACTGAGGGATAGGGGAAAAGTAAGGCCGGTCAAATCAGCCGGGATAATAATGATTTATTGCTGCCTACGGATTTATAGACAGTTTATACCTGACAATTTTAGCCTGGTCTTCATCCCAGACAAAAATACTGCCGCCAGCCGATACATTCATGAAATATCCCCTTCTATCCATCTCGGTTGAGCCCAGATATTTAAGGCTTTTTTTATCGAAGACCTCAATGAACCTGCCCTTTTCTTCTCCCTCAAGAAAAACCAGAAGATAATCTCCGTATTCAGCGACTGCCCTGAGACCGCCATTTTTGTAATGATTTCCTTTTTCGTCCTGGACTAAATGAGGAGTCTCAAAATTAGCGGATTTTCTGGTTATTTTTCTTTCCAGTACTGTCCCTGAGTAAACATAAATAGCATACTCAAAAGGGTCAGTTACATATAATTTACCTTCTCCTGAAATGAAAATAGAAGATGGTAACCAGGTTTCGGTAATTTTCTTGAAATCCTGATTGGGTGCCCGGAAGGCCGCCCCAAAAGAAGTCTTAAATTGTCCTTCAGGGTCAAAGATATAAAACAACTGATGGATAGCCCGGACATTCACGTTCGCCAGAACTATGTTACCGGCTGGATCAATAGCGATATACCGGGGAAGGATGGTTGGCTTAAAGGACTTCAGGAAGTTTCCCCCGGTGTCATAGATAAGAACAGGATTTATCAGGATGACATAAATCTTCTCATTTTTTAAAGTCATGGCCACCGGAAATTGCGAGATTTCTCCTGGCCCGACTCCCCGCGAAGCTATGGTCTTGACGAATTTTCTGTTCTGATCAAACTTGCGCAGATTCCAGAATTTGAAATCAAGAACATAGATATTTCCTTCACTGTCCTCTTCAATACCGGAAATGCCTCCGAAAATGTAATTTAAATCACCTTCATTTTCCCCTAAGGTCCAGTCAGGAGTTATTGATAAAGAAAGATGAGACAGATTCTTATTAGAGGAACAGCTGAACGACAGAAAAACAAGCAGAACACAAGCTTCAATCTTTAAGAGGCCAGTAGCTAAACGGGCTGTTCTTCTAAGCAAAGACTCTTCCTTTTAATCAAACAGATAGCACTTTAACGATCTTTTTATATTTCTCCAGCCGGTCAGACCAGGAACTTTTTTTCTCCCAGAGCTAATCATACTTAATCAGAGGTTAACAAATACAGTTAACTTCTGTCAAGATGATGGGTTTTGTGATTCAATACTCAGGCGAACCGGGTAATAGTATGCTGGTAAGAATAAGAACAGATAAGAATAAAAATTTGATGTTTTCAGCCAAAGGCCAGGAGAACCAGGAGGACTAAAGATTATCAGGTATAAGTTTGAAAGCAGTTTGAAAGCACACTTCTGTTGGCAGATGGCTGACCAGTATCACCAGAGGAAGTTTCAGCCCTGAAAAGGTGGCTTAAAAGCTATAGACATTTATTGTATAATCTAAGCATAAAAGGTGATTCCATGATCAGGTCAACGACGGTTATCTGTATCAGGCATAATGGCCAGGTGGTCATGGCTGGCGACGGCCAGGTGACCATGGGTCAGACGGTCTTGAAAAGCACTGCCCAGAAGGTCAGGCGGCTTTACAAGGGGCAGGTCCTGGCTGGCTTTGCCGGGGCGACTTCTGATGCTTTTGCTCTTTTTGCCCGGTTTGAAACCAAGCTGGAAGAATACCGGGGAAATTTATCAAGAGCGGCGATTGAGCTGGCCAAAGACTGGCGGCTTGATAAATCCCTGCGTCAACTGGATGCCCTGCTCATCGTAGCTGATGCCAGTAATACTTTTCTCATTTCGGGGACGGGTGATGTGGTTGAACCAGATGACGGTATTATAGCTGTCGGCTCAGGAGGGCCTTATGCCTTAGCGGCGGCCAGAGCCCTAATCAGACAGGGTAATATGGCGGCCAGGGAAATTGCCCTTGAGGCTTTAAATATTGCTTCAGAAATTTGCATATATACTAATAATAACTTCACGGTCGAGGAACTCTAATGGCTATAGAGCTTGAAGGCAAAGTTGTCAAAGAGAACAATCTTTTAGCTGGTGGCCGGGAAAATGAACTCACTCCTCAGGAAATCGTAGCTGAACTTAATAAATATATCATCGGCCAGAAAGCAGCTAAGAAAGCCGTAGCTATTGCCCTCAGGAACCGTTTCCGCCGGCGGAAGCTTCCACCCGAGCTGGCCGATGAAATTGCTCCGAAGAATATTCTGATGATCGGACCGACAGGAGTCGGCAAGACTGAAATTTCACGGCGCTTGGCCAGGCTGACTTCCTCTCCCTTCCTCAAGATTGAAGCCAGCCGGTTTACTGAGGTTGGCTATGTTGGCCGTGATGTCGAGTCAATGATAAGGGATCTCGTCCGGATGGCTGTTGATCTGGTTAAACAGGAAAAAATCAAAGAAATAGAGGCCAAGGCCATGGCCAATGTAGAAGAAAAACTGCTCGATCTCCTTCTTCCTCATAACCGCCGCCATGATAATAATATCTCGCCTGAAGACCAGAAAGAATTCCAGAAAACGCGGGAAAGGTTCAGGCGCCAGTTGCGGGCCGGCCTGCTGGATGACCGGCCAGTGGAAATAGAAGTTAAAGAAATGTCGTCTGCTCCTTTTGAATTCGTTTCGAGCAATGGCTTTGAGGAAATTGGCATCCAGATTCAGGAAATCATGCCAGGAATTTTTGGCGGCAAGACAAAAAGGAGAAAAGTAAAAATTAAAGAAGCCCAGGAAATTCTTCTGGAAGATGAAGAAAAGCGGCTGGTGGACATGGATCAAGTAGCCAAGCTGGCCATAGAAAAGGTTGAGCAATCGGGTATTATCTTTCTCGATGAGCTGGATAAAATTGCTGGCCGTGAATCAGGAGCAGGGCCGGATGTCAGCCGGGAAGGGGTCCAGCGGGATCTTTTGCCTATTATCGAAGGAACAACAGTTAGCACACGTTTTGGACTGGTGCGCACTGATCATATTTTGTTTATTGCCGCCGGTGCCTTCCATGTCTCTAAGCCATCTGATCTTATCCCCGAGATTCAGGGGCGTTTCCCGATTAGAGTTGAGCTAGCTCCTCTGACCAAAGAAGACTTTATCCGTATCCTGACTGAAACCGAAAATGCTCTGATTAAGCAGTACAAGGCCCTGTTAGCCACGGAAGGCATAGAAGTTGATTTTTCGCCCGAAGCCATTGAAGAAATTGCTGCTCTGGCGGAAAAAGTAAACGAAGAAGCAGAGAATATTGGAGCCAGGCGCCTTCATACCGTTGTGGAAAAGGTCATGGAAGATATTTCCTTTGAAGCTCCTAATCTGACCGAGAAGACAATCATGATTACCAGAGAGTATGTTCAAAAACAGCTAAGTGAAATTCTGGTCAATGAGGACCTCAGAAAATTCATCCTGTGATGAAAAAAATTGCCGGGATATTTTTAGGCGGTTTTTTACTGTTTCTTGCTTTAAGCTGCGGGCGGAAAGGGCCTCTCCAGGAGCCTGTGCCGAGAATCCCTCAAAAAGTGACAGACTTTAAGGCAGTTCAGGCGGGGGATAAAATTATTTTTTCCTGGTCGCCGCCAGTGAGTTATCTTGATGGGCGTCAACTGGAAGTGGTAGCTAAGGAGATTTATGGCCTGGAATTAGCCCTGCCCCCTTCTTCAACCCAGGAAATGTTGATGCTCTTAAAAAAGGCCAGACCGGTCAGGACCTTAGGCTTCGGTCAGGTGTCAATAGAAAAGGACCAGGCCGTACTCACCCTGCGACCAGAGAAGGTTGCAGGCCAGACCTATCTTTTCGCTCTGAAAGTTAAAGGGAAGAAAGGCGGCTGGTCTGAGTTTTCTAATCCGGTGGTCGTGACCATAGACAGGCTGCCTCATCCGGTAGTCAGGGCAATGGCCAGGGCCGGTAGAAACAGCCTCCGTCTTGCCCGGCTGCCAGACGGGAAAGAAATATCCAGGGGTTGAAAAGAATTGTGTCTGTATTTATTCTATAATAGTTCAGAAAGACCGGGCCAGGAAGGTTTACGGCTAAAATTCAGGTTAAGAAGCAAAGAAGATGAAAATATATCGCTTCCGCTATCGTAAGAAGATTATCACAGGAGTACTGAAAGAGGATGTTTTATTTCCGATTAAGGGTTCGGTCTTTAAAGATTTCAAGATAGAAGACAGTGCCATACCGGTAGGGGAAGTCAAATTGCTGCCCCCTGTCTCTCCTTCAAAAATTGTCTGCCTCGGCCGCAATTACCAAGAGCATGCGGAAGAGCTTGGCAATGATATTCCAACCGAGCCGCTGATTTTTCTTAAACCGCCCAGTGCTATTGTTGGACCTGACCAGGCTATCATTTATCCCGCCATGTCTCAGAGAGTTGATTATGAAGGTGAGCTGGCTATCATTATCAAAAAAAAGGTTAAGAACCTGAAGGAAGAAGAAGCCTGGACAGATTATGTTCTTGGTTATAGCTGTTTTAATGATGTCACGGCGCGTGATCTTCAGCTTAAGGATGGCCAGTTTACCCGGGCGAAATCATTTGATACTTTTGCTCCCTTCGGTCCCTGCCTGGTGACTGATTTGAATCTGGAAGGGCTTCATTTAAAGACGTTTCTAAATGGAAAACTGGTTCAGTCAGGCAATACCAGAAATATGATTTTCCCTGTCCCTTTTCTTCTCCGTTATATCTCCAGTATTATGACCTTAGAACCAGGCGATATAATTGCTACCGGGACACCAGCCGGTGTTGGCCCGATGGAGCCGGGAGACCGGATTGAAATTCAGATTGAGGGCATCGGAACACTATCCAATGTGGTTAAGAAAATAGATATGAGGAGGTAAGATGAAACTATTCCTTGATACGGCTAATTTGTTAGAGGTTAAAGAGATTGCCAGCTGGGGAATTCTCGATGGCGTCACCACCAATCCGACTCTCTGCTCAAAGGAAAATATGCCATTTGGATCATTAATTAGGGAAATTGCCAACCTGGTAACAGGGCCGGTTAGTGTTGAATGTGTTTCTAATCGGGCGGATGATATTGTGGCTGAAGCCCTGAAACTCAACCAGCTGGCCAGTAATATCGCTGTCAAAATTCCGATTACCATTGATGGGCTTAAAGCGACAAAAATTCTGGCGGCTAAAGGCATTAAGGTCAACATGACCCTGGTTTTTTCCCCTTCACAGGCTCTGCTGGCGGCCAAAGCCGGGGCGGCCTTTGTCAGCCCGTTTATTGGCCGGCTGGATGATATTTCTCATCATGGTATGGAGCTGATTGAGCAAATTTTAAGCGTTTATGAGAACTATAATTTTGAAACTGAACTTATTGTAGCCAGTATCAGGCATCCAGGCCATGTGGTCGAAGCTGCTCTTCTGGGGGCTGATATTGCGACTGTGCCTTTTTCTGTTATGGAAAAGCTGGTCAAACATCCACTGACAGATATAGGTATTGAGAGATTCCTCCAGGACTGGGAAAAAGTTTCTCTGAAATAAGGTCTGGCCGGGTCATTCAATTTAACAGGACAATTTAATGAGCAAATGGAAAAAGAGAAAGGGTTTAATTATTGCTGCTGCTGTTACTGTCTTTCTACTTTTAGCCATTTCTCTAGCCAGGAGCTTTGTTCTGAAGAAAATAGGAGAACAGTTAGAAAAATCGTTTGAAATCGGCCAGATTAAACTCAGCTATGTACCGCCCTCTCTGGAGATTAAAGAGCTGCGATCAAGAAGTTCAAATCCAGCTATCTCCTTAGAGAGTCTGAAAGTTTCCATCTCTATCTTCTCCCTGTTCAGTAAAGAAAAGCGGGTCTCGGCAGAAATTGAACGTCCTGAGGTTATCTATAATAGCCGGATCAAGCAGGTCAAAACGGAAGGTGGTTCATCCCGGCCGCTAAACCTGACGCTTAATTTACCGCTCTTAATTGAAGATGGTTATATTCACCATGGCCAGTTTTCTGTGAGTATCAGTCAGGGTGATTTTCATTTTAAAGATGTCTCTGCTTTTTTTAGATTAGAAGCAGGGAGGTTAAATCTTCTCATCCATTCTGAAGACATGTCCATGAGGCCCTTCTCGGCTAAGTGGCCGGTGAGCGGACAGCTGGAAAGTCTGGTAAATATCCGGGGAAAAACAATAAATATCGAACGGCTTGTTTTTCAGGGTGAAGATTCTGCTCTAAGAGCGAGTGGACAGATCAAGCCGGGGTCAGCGACCAAAGTGAATTTCAAAACGCTGTTCAATTTTGACACCGCTTTTATCATGAGTACTTTTAATCTTCCTTTCCAATGGGAGGGAAAAGCTACGGGTGAAGCTACGGTCAGCAATGATACTGGCCCTCTGGTTGTTCAGGTTAATTATAAAGCGCCTGATTTAAACCTTAATCAGGTCAATCTCGGGCTGGTTGAGGGTCAGGTGAGGGTGGAAGGGAAAAAGGGTGGTCAGGTTCTGGCCGAGATAAAGAACAACAATAAGCCGGTAGAGAAAGCTGTCATCAGTTATGATTCACGCGGGGTCTTCGGTGAATTCTATGGATTTCATCTTGATTCGATCATGAAATATGCTTCCGTTCCCTGGCCGGTAGCTTCGCCTGTCTGGGGAAAATTTGCTTTAAGCCATGGTCAATTAACTGCTTCAGCTGAATTCCGTGACCGCATTGAGAAAGAGCAAGCTGGAGGACGCCGATCCTTTCGGGGGCTGGTTAATATTTCCCTTAATATTCCAGAGCTGGACCTGAGAGTGGAAAGCAAGGATTTAACATCTTCATTTGGCCAGCTGAGTATTAACGGACAGATACTCATCGGTCGGAAACTTGATCTGTCCATCGACGGACAGTTCGGTGATATAAAAGAAGCCAGAAGCTTTGCTGAGAAAATACTGAATGAAAATTTTGGTTTTCCTGAAATCAGGGGAGCTGGCCGCTCCACCATCACCCTGAGAGGAGATTACTACCATCCTGATGTCAGTCTGAATTTTTCCTGTTCACCAGCCGGCTTTGAAAGGTTTAATGTGACGACAGCCCGGGGGGAAGTCGAAGTTAAAGCTGGCCAGGTCACTGGCAAGGTTTATGCTGTAGATAAAATGTTCCAGGGAGAAATAAATTTTAAATCAAATAATGCCGGGACAGATGTCAAAATTTCTTTGGAAAGGGGAGTGCTTGAAAATATTTTGCCGCTGCTGGCGGTTAACTTCCCACTCAAGGGCTCCACTTCAGGAGAGTTCGTCTATAAAACTGAAGGCCAAAAAGTTGAATTCCGGGGAGATTTTTCGGCTAGCGAGCTCTATTTACTTTCCACCAGAATGGAAGAAGTTAATGGCGAGCTCCGGTGGAGAGAAAATAGAATTGAGTTTCCGCGGCTTGCTTTCCATCTAAACCAGGGAGTGGTTTCCGGAAGAATGGCCTTAGGACTGGCTGACAATAGTTATGATTTTGACCTTACAGCTGACGGGCTGGAGCTGAGTCCGTTTTCTACTTCTTTTGCTGGCCGGATGGAAACCGTCCTCAAAGGCCAGGGTATCTTTGGCCAGGATCGGCTGCCAGGCCATTTTACTGTTCAAGAAGCTACTATTTATTTCATCAAAGCAGCTTCGGTTAAAGGGGATTTCAGTCTTAACTTTCTTGATAATAACCTGAATATTGAGGCCAGAGGCCAGTTATTACCTGGAGATAACAATTATGAGCTTAAACTTGATATACCTTTTGACCGCGATTTTATCAGAGGCGAAGTCAGAGGTGAATTAAGCCGTCTTGATTTTCTTCTTCCCTGGAAAGGGGCTAATGGCTCGATTAGCTGCCTGCTGAGCTTTGAAGGTCCATTAGCTTCTCCAGCTCTCAGCGGAGCAGTCGAGGTGAAAGGCAGCGTACTACCCATCCCGGGTTTTGCTCATGCTCTGAATGATTTTTCCGGCCTGGCTTTTGTCAAGGGTAATCAGATTTCTATCAGATCTTTTCAAGCTTCTCTGGGTGGGGGGCAGCTGCAGGTTTCCGGCCAGCTTATCTTTGGAGAAAAGGGCCTTGACCAGGCGAACATCGAACTTACAGGCAAAAATATGCAACTCTCTATTTTTGAGAAGACAAGAACTGTAGCCGATGGCAGCCTGAGGTTTTTACGGCAGGGTGGCAAAAATATACTCGAAGGGGAGCTTTTTTTCCAGGAAGTTTGGTGGGGCAGGGAATTATGGGATAAATTATCTTTTTCGACCACTGCTTATCCAGGAGATGATTCCAGAAAGGCTCCGCTAAGCGACTTGAACCTGAACGTCAGGCTCAGAGCCAGTGACAATGTCTGGATGGATAATTCTCTCGGCCGGATCAGAGCTAGATTGGACCTGACCATTTCTGGCACAACACTTAATCCGGTGCTGACGGGGGAGATAAATGCTCTATCCGGGACATTCTTTTTTCAGGACAGGGATTTCAAAGTGGTTAAGGGCCGGCTTAGTTTCTTTAATCCCCTGGTAATCGATCCCTATATAGATTTCCAGGGTGAGACCTATGTGAAAGATTATCATGTCGTCTTTAATCTGACCGGTCTCATCAGCAATCTGAAGCCGGAATTTTCTTCCTCTCCGCCTTTGCCTCAGGAGGAAATTCTGTCTCTTCTAGCTCTCGGGGAATCATATCAAAGGAAATACACGCTTGACAGGACTCAGATGAGCACTGCTTCTTTGATTTCTTCCCAGCTGGCCCGGGGACCAGAAAACCTGTTAAGCCTGGATAGCCTGAGGCTTGATCCCTTCATCATGAGTACGACTTCCGAGGTAACTGCCCGGCTGACAGTTGGTAAGAGGTTATCTAAGAACTTTTCTATTGTCTATTCGACCAATCTGGCTACCCAGCGGGAGGAAATTGTCAGGATTGAATGGGAATTAGAGCGGGGCTTATCACTGGTGGCTATCCGGAATGAGATTGGCCGGATAAGCATTGATTTTAAGATCAGGAAAAGGTTTTGATGGCGAAGACTGGCCGGGCCGGATTGTTGCTTATCTTTTTACTAGCCGTTTTTTTCCTGCCTCTTCTGGGTGACGAGCCGCCGGTCATTGGCCAGGTCAATGTTCTAGTGGACGGCTGGCCGGCAGATGAGGCGATTGTCAATCTGGTTGGCGTAAAGCCTGGCCAGTCTCTATCTGATTATCAACTTGATCAGATTTTAAAGCGTCTGATGAAAACCGGGTTTTATGCCGGTGCTAACATCTATAAGAGCCATGAGCAGCCACCATCTCTGACTTTTAATCTAATCAGAAATACCATGATTAAAAGCCTGAAAATTTCTGCTCCTTCCGGGCTGGCTCGTGCCATAAAGAGAGGTCTGACCTATTTAAAAGAGGGCGGCAGCCTGAATGAGTCGGTTCAAAACACAGCCCTCCAGGAGATAGAAGAAATTCTTAGAGAGGAAGGCTGCTTTTACCCCAGAATTGAATTCGAAACTAAAAAAATAGAAAACTCCAATCTGGCTGAAGTGGAAATAAAGCTGACTGACTGGAAAAGATTGGTTATTGGCCGGCTGGAAATTGAAGGTAAAAATATTTTACCCGAGGATGAATTTGAAAAGCTCCTCGGGCTGAAATCTGGAGACTATTATCTGCCCAAAAAACTGGCTGGTGGCTTAACCAGGATTAAAAAAGCCTATAACGAACAGGGTTACCGCTGGGCAGAGATCAGGCTGGGCTCAGAGTCTGATCATCAGGCCGAAGGCACCGTTGACTTGAGGATTTTTATTGATCCATCAGTTAGAATCCATCTGGAGATAACCGGTGCTGATCTGCCTGTCAAACTGATTCAGCCTGTCTGGGAGCAAAAGGTATTTGAAGAGTGGGCTCTGGCTGAGGGTGAAACTATTTTGCTTAAACATCTCAGAAAGCAAGGCTATATTCTGGCTACAGTTAGATCAAAAGTTGAAAGGAAAGAAAATGATCTTTATGTCATCTACCAGGTTCATCAGGGAACAAAATTTGATATTAGTGAAGTCCAGTTCAAAGGAAATGTGGCTTTTAATGAGAAAAGTTTGAAAAAAGCCCTCGGCCTGGGAGAAAAAGTTTTATTTTTCCCTTATTTAGATGGGCAGGAGATATACGAATTACCGGAAAGGATAATTTCCTTTTATGAACGGCAGGGGTTTGCTCAGGCCAAAGCCGGACTGAATTTTGTCAGGCGAGGCAATTCTATCCGTCCGGTTATTTTTATAGAAGAAGGCCCGCAGCAGATGATAAAAAGTCTGGAAATTCAGGGTAACCGTTCTATCGATAACCAGGAAATCATGGAACAGATAAAAGCCAGGCCAGAAAAACCTTATTATCGGCCGGATCTGCAAAAGGACTTAGAAAAAATTAATTTGCTTTACCTCAACAGAGGTTTCAGGGGAACCGAAATCAACCTGGAAACAGCATCAGGCAATGATCATAATTTTGACCTGGTTATAAAGATAGCTGAAGGCCAGAGAATGAAAGTGGCGAATATTTTTATCAGCGGTTTTCAACAGACAAAGAAAAAAATAATTCAGAAAGAAGTCAAGCTGAAGCCGGGAGATTGGGCTGAATATAACAAATTACAGGAAACAAAAAGGGGCCTGGACAGCCTGGGCATCTTTTCTGAGGTTAAAGTTGAAGAACTGGCCGGCGGGCCAGAGACAGTCAATGTTTCTATTCAGGTGAGAGAAGGAGCACAGAATTATGGCGGCCTGGGACTTGGCCTGGAAACCAGGGATGAGGTTAGAACTATCGCTCTCTGGCAAAATGGCCTCCGGCCAAGAATAACAGCTGAATATCTGGGATCAAATTTTTTCCGGAATGCCTCGCAATTCAGTCTGGTCGGCCAGTTGAGTTTGGTGGATAAAAGGCTGGTTGGCACCTATCAACAGCCTTATATTTTCGGTTTAAAAATGAGAACCTTTTTGACTGGTTATCTTGAAGAAGAAGACCGGACCAGTTTTGATTATCGCCGGCGAGGTTTCAGCCTGTCAACTATAAAAAATCTGTTCAGCCATTTTTCTTTGTCTTTAGCCGGAGGTGCTCTGAAGACCTGGCAGATCAATGTTGATCCGGCGATCACTCCCTCGGAGGTCGAAAGAGAAAGGCTCCCCTATTCCATAGCTTATGTTTCCACGACTTTTATTAACGATACCAGAAATGATACTTTTAATCCGGAAAGAGGTTACTTTTTAAGTCTGGCTCTGGAAAAAGCTTTTCCACTTTTCCACACTGAGTCTGATTTTTTCAGGCTCTTTACTAAATTTCAGTATTTTTACCCCTTCAGTCCCAATATCAACTTTCATACAACTATTAGATTTGGACTGGCTTCGGGCCTTGTCCCCATCCCGGAAAAGTTTTTTGCTGGCGGCAGCAATTCTTTCCGCGGGACTTCTTTTGAAAAGCTCGGTCCTTTAAATCCGGAGTCAGGTCTGCCGTTGGGAGGCAATACTATTTTTCTTTTCAATATGGAAGCCAGGTTCAGGCTGATCAAAAGCTTGCCTGGTCTTTATGGAGCAGTTTTTTATGATATGGGAAATGTCTTTGCAGAATTGAAAGATTTTAATTTTCTGGAAATAAGGCAGGCCGTTGGACTCGGTCTCTGCTTAAAAACACCACTTGGTCCGATAAGATTTGACATGGGCTGGAATCTGAATGCTAATAAAAAAAGATGGAAGCCTCTTTTCTTTTTAACTATAGGAAATATGTTCTGAGCGAGGTTTGGAATGAATAGTAATAGTTTCAGCCAGACAAAAAAGATCGACTGGAAATCGATGACCGGCTTGCTCGTTATCTTCTTGCTTCCTTCCTTAGCAGGCGCCCAGGTTCTGATTAATTGTCTGGTGGCCAAGGTAGATGAAGCTCCAGTTTCCCTTTATGATTTAAAAGTCGTTAGCCTGTTTGGCCTTGAGCCCCGCCTGGCTCAGACAGAGTTTCCTTTAGGAAAAGAAGATCTAATCAATATATATATAGATGAGCTGCTGGTTCTCAATTTAACCAGGGAACAAATTAGCCTCAGCCGTGAAGAAATTGACCAGGAAATAGATCGAGTAAAAATCAGGCTGGGTAGCGAGGCATTTGAAGAAAAATGTCAGGCTCTTGGCCTGGAGGTTGAAGATCTTTTCCCTTATATTGAGAATAAACTTCTTTTTGAAAAAATAATTAATTCAAGATTTAGCCAGAAAGTTCATATTTCACTCCAGGAGCTGGAAGATTACTATCATCATACTTATGTGCCTGAGGCCATAGCTAAGGGGCAGGAAGTGCCGGAGATGATTAGTGTTATAACTGAAATTGAGAACAAATTACAGATGATAAAAGCCAGGGAAGAGCTAACTCAATGGATGAAGGAACTCAGGCAAAAGGCCAGGGTAATTATCAATCGCGATTGTCTGGAAAAAGTTGAAATTAAGGAGGAGAGATGAAAACTAGATTGTTTCTATTTCCCGGACAGGGTTCACAGGCCGTGGGCATGGGAAAAGATTTTTATGAAAGAAGCCAGGAAGCCAGAGAAATATTCAGACAGGCCGATGACCTTCTTGGCTTCAGCCTGTCAGAACTATGTTTTAATGGACCAGAAGAAGAATTAAGGTTGACTGCCAACACTCAGCCTGCTCTCTTGACGGTGAGTTATTTAGCTTACCGGCTTCTTGGTGAAAAACCTGATCTGGCTGCTGGACACAGTCTGGGAGAATATTCGGCCCTGGTGGCTGCTGGCAGCCTGAGTTTTGAACAGGCCCTAAAACTGGTGGTTAACAGAGGTAAATATATGATGGAAGCTGTGCCGCCAGGACTGGGGACAATGGCCGCCATTATGGGTTTAGAATACGGGAAAATTGAGGAGGTGCTTAAAGAAGTAAAGAGCGGCCTGGTGCAAGTAGCTAACTGGAATTCAGATGAACAGATCGTCATTGCCGGAGAGAAAAAAGCAGTGGAAGAGGCCATTAACAAACTCCAGGCCCCGCGTTCAGTTTATCTCCAAGTCAGCGGTCCGTTTCATACCAGGCTGATGACGCCGGCGGCTGAAAAACTTAAGGCTGAACTCGAGCTGGTAACCATCAAAGATCCTGCTTTCCCGGTTATTTCCAATTTCACGGCTCAAATGATGACGACTGCCGCCGAAGTCAAAGAATCTCTCTCGCAGCAGATAATCAATCCTGTTCTCTGGTACCCGTCAATGATGAAGGCGGCCGGGCAGGGAGTCGAAGTAGCCATTGAGTTTGGCACGGGAAAAGTTCTGACAGGCTTGCTGAAAAGAATTTCTCGCCGCTGGCCCAAAGCTCCTGCTCTGTATAATATTGAGAATTGGGCTTCAATGGAAAAAGTCAGACAGGCTGAATCAGGAAGATGAATCCCGCGAAAGAACCTGCGGGCCAAAACGGGCAAAGTATTCGGCGGCTGAGAAGACAGCCATGGCAACGATCAGCCAGAGTCCCGCTGTTCTGGCAAGTTTATATATTATACCCATGCGATCAGGGCCAAGAATCAAAATAGCGATGGTGACGGTTTCTAAAAGCATTTTTACTTTACCCCAGCCAGAAGCTGGTATATTACAACCGCGTGAGGCTGCTATGGCCCGGAAGCCAGTCACTGCGATTTCCCGGCCAATAATAATGATAGCTATCCAGGAAGCAACAACATGAGTCTCAACCAGGCAGATTAAAGCGGAAGCAATCAGCAATTTATCAGCTGTTGGATCAAGCAAGGAGCCAAGGACAGTTGTCATCTTTTTCCTTCTAGCCCAGAAGCCGTCAAACAGATCAGTCAGGCAGGCAAAAATGAAGATAGCAAAGGCAGCTATCTCCTGCCCGGGAAACGGGGTTAGCATAATGACCACCAGGACAGGTACAGCCACTATCCTGGTAATGGTCAAGAGCATGGGCATATTCATATATCTGCATCCTGGCTTATGATCAGTTTTCTATACTAAAACTTAAGATAGCAATTGTCAATTGATATTTACGGCCAGCCCAAGCTATCTGGTTGAAAAATCAAGCAGGTAATAATATAGTTTAGAAGACATAAAGGGCAATGACATGTTAAAAAAGGATGACAGCCAGACTCCGATGATGGAGCAGTATCAAAGAATCAAAGCCAGCTACCGGGATTGCCTGTTGTTTTTCCGGCTCGGTGATTTTTATGAGATGTTTTATGAGGATGCTTATACCGGTTCTCAAGTTCTTGGCATTGCTCTGACCTCCAGACAAAATGTTCCCATGTGCGGAGTCCCTTATCATGCCGTCAATTCATATTTAGCCAGGCTTCTCAAAGCTGGCTACCGGGTGGCCATCTGTGAGCAGGTAGAGGACCCGCGTCTGGCCAGAGGTGTGGTCAAAAGAGAAGTGCTCAAAGTGCTGACACCTGGAACTGCCATTGAAATTGAAACTGACGAACGAGGAGAGAATTACGGCGTGCTGAGTCTTATCCAGGGAGAGGAGGGCTGGGGCCTGGCTTATGCTGATTTATTCACCGGCCAGATCAGTGCCCTTGAAGGTAAGCTGTCAGACAGGAAATTAATGCTGGATGAAATTTTCCGCTTTTCTCCAAAGGAGATAGTTTACCGGGAGGTTGACGAGGCTGGTCTGAAAGAAATCCTGGCTGGCAGCGACTTTTTGACGCTGGCCATGAGCTCTCTTGACGGTTGGACTTTTGAGTATTCACAAGCCATGTCATCTTTGCTTGAGCACTATCAGGTGGCTTCTCTGGAAGGATTTGGACTGAAGGATAAACCACTGGCTACCCGGGCAGCCGGTGGATTACTCTACTACTTGAAAAAAAACAGGCATGAATCTATTAACTTCATCAAGCGGCTGACTTTCGTTCAAGTGAGTCAGACTATGGTACTGGACTCAACTGCTGTCAGGAACCTGGAGTTAATCAAAAATTTAAGGACTGGCCAGGTGAACGAATCGCTCCTGGGAGTTATTGACTATACTCTGACTTCACCCGGAGCCAGATTGTTAAAAAACTGGTTATTACACCCCCTGCTCGATCAGCAGGAGATAGCAGGCCGGCAAGAGGCGGTGGAAGAAGCAGTTCAAAAACCAATTGTCAGGCAGGAAATAAGAAATCAGCTAAAAAAGATACTGGATATAGAAAGGCTGATCACCAGGATTTCAGTGGGAGCAGCCAATCCACGGGATCTGGTGGCTTTAAAAAAATCTCTCCAGCCACTGCCTGACATTGAAATCCAGTTGAAAAAATTTTCTGCCATTTATTTCCTTGAGATGCAGGCCAGGTGGGATAAGGCTGAAGATCTGGTCTCTCTTCTGGACCGGGCAATTCTGGATGAGCCGGCTTTTTTACTGCAGGAAGGTGGTATCATCAGGGATGGTTACGACTCTGAACTTGATAGCCTGAGGGCAATAAGCCACTCAGGCAAGAGCTTTATCACTCAAATAGAAAAAAAGGAAAGGGAGAGAACAGGTATTGCCTCGCTTAAAGTCCGGTATAATAAAGTTTTCGGTTATTATTTAGAGATAACCAAAGCCAATCTGTCAGCCGTCCCGGGCGATTATGAGCGGAAACAAACCCTGGTCAATAGCGAAAGATTTATTACTCCTGAATTGAAAGAATATGAAGAGCGGGTTCTCCGGGCTGAAGCCAGAATCAATGAATTAGAATATGAGCTTTTTCTGAAGATTAGAGAGGAAATTGGACGGGAAGCAGCCAGATTGCAGCAAATTGGGCAGAGTTTAGCCCAGCTCGATGTTATCCTGAGTCTGGCTGAACTGGCCCATGAAAGGAATTACCGGCGGCCAGAGGTGGACAGCAGCCAGGTTATTTCTATTACGGCTGGCCGTCACCCGGTCATTGAGGTAATTCAAAAGGAGCCTTTTATCCCCAATGATAGTTATCTTGATGGGGACGATCATCAGGTTCTAATCATTACCGGCCCCAATATGGGCGGCAAATCGACCTATCTAAGGCAGGTTGCTCTGATCTGTATACTGGCTCAGATTGGCTCTTTTGTTCCAGCGGAGGCAGCCAGAATCGGGCTGGTGGACAGGATATTTACCCGGGTCGGGGCGACTGATTATCTGACTGCCGGGCAATCGACTTTCATGGTTGAAATGGTAGAAACAGCTAACATTTTAAACAGTGCTACTGGCCGCAGCCTGCTGCTGCTCGATGAGGTCGGGCGGGGAACAAGTACTTTTGACGGCTTGAGCCTGGCCTGGGCCATTGCCGAATATCTGCATCAGATGGAAAATATCAGGCCAAAAACCTTATTTGCCACTCATTATCACGAGTTAACTGAGCTGGCTTCGACTTTCCCCCGGATAAAAAATTATCATGTGGCGGTGAAAGAATCACAGGGGAACGTCATTTTTCTCAGAAAGATTTGCCCCGGGCCTTCTGACCGTAGTTATGGACTGCAGGTGGCCAGACTGGCCGGCCTGCCGCCTGGTGTTATCAGGCGGGCCAGGGAAATTCTCTATAACCTGGAAAAACTGGAAATTGATGAACAGGGAAAACCGCGGCTGGCCTATCATCAAAATAATAACCAGCAGCCTGATCAACTCTGGTTGTTTGGTGATGACCGGGAATTGTCTTCTCTGAGAGACATGAAACAGAAATTGCTGGAGCTTGACCCCGACCACCTGACGCCAATTCAGGCTCTTGAATTACTGCATGACTTGAAGGAAGAACTGATCAAATCAAATCTATCTCATGAATCATCAGATTCATCATCAAAGTCCAGATCTTCTTCAAAATCATCATAATCTTCATCATCATTCAGCCAGGCCTCATCCTGGCCATTTCTTCTTTGTTCGATGGCCTCTGCCAGCTCATCTTCATCGGCATAACGCCTTAGATAATTGGCGCCGGCAGCACTGTATCCCAGCTCCAGATAGTCTTCATCCAGAACACAGAAAACATACATTTCTTGATCAGAATGAAGATCGCCAATCGTCTCCACCATCTCGGCTGCCTTTTTTAAGGCATCAAGTGTTGTCCAACTTGATATTTCTATTTCTTCCATGCCATTCTCCACCAGAAGAAAATATTTATTTTTTATATCTTGTCAAGGGGGCTGAAGGAAAAATTTATCCTGGTCTGTCAGACAAAGGTGAACCGGGGCGGGGGGTATTTACCATTCCAAAGAATAAGGGTAAAATTTATAAAAGAAAACTAGTGATTTAAACCAGAGGTTATAAATAGACCAGGCTTTTTGACAGTCAGAAGCAAATGACCTAACTTTAGTAAAAAAGGAGATTAATTATGAGATGGGATAAATTAACAGTCATGCTGCAGGAAGCTTTTCAGCAAGCCCAATCTAAGGCTCAGGAGCTAGGCCATCAGGAATTAAAGCCAGAGCACCTGTTATGGAGTTTCTTAAATCAAGAAGGAAATATCGTTAATAGCCTGCTGACCAAACTCGAAGTTAATCCACAAGATCTGCAGACTGAGCTCAATCAGATATTAAACCGTTTTCCCCGGATTCAGGGAACAGGAGAAATCTACCTCTCAGCCGAACTGAACGAAGTTATGACTGAAGCCTGGGAAGAGGCCGAAAAATTAAAAGATGAATATCTTTCGACTGAACATATTTTCCTGGCCATGGTCAGGTTGAAACACCTGGCTGTCAGCCGCTTTCTCCAGAAGTTTAAGATAAGTGAAGAGGCTGTTCTTAAAGCTCTAGTGGATATAAGGGGAACCCAGCGCATAACTGATGCTGAACCTGAGTCTAAATACCAGGCTCTTGAAAAGTATGCCCGTGACCTGACGGCACTGGCCAGACAGGGCAAGCTCGATCCGGTCATTGGCCGGGAAGAAGAAATCAGGCGGGTAATTCAGGTTCTCTCCAGGCGAACAAAAAATAATCCTGTTTTGATTGGAGAAGCTGGCGTTGGGAAGACAGCTATTGCCGAGGGCCTGGCCCAGAGAATGGCTAATGGTGATGTGCCCCAATCACTTCGGGAAAAGCAATTGATGGCCCTTGATATGGGTTCTCTGGTGGCTGGCACAAAGTATCGCGGGGAATTTGAAGACAGGCTGAAAGCCCTGCTTAAGGAGATCAAAGAATCGGGCAATATCATTCTTTTTATTGATGAATTACATACGATCGTTGGTGCCGGGGCAGCCGAAGGAGCCGTTGATGCCTCCAATATGCTTAAGCCTGCTCTGGCCCGGGGTGAGCTGAGATGCATTGGAGCCACGACGCTCAATGAATTTAAAAAGTATATAGAAAAAGACCCGGCTTTAGAGAGGCGTTTCCAGCCCGTCTATGTCGGCGAGCCGTCAGTTGAAGAAACCATTTCAATCCTCCGGGGCCTTAAAGAAAAATATGAAGTCCATCATGGCGTCAAGATCAAGGATTCAGCCCTGGTGGCCGCGGCTGTCTTATCTAATCGCTATATTACCAACCGTTTCCTGCCAGATAAGGCTATTGACCTCATTGATGAGGCTGCTGCCAGAATCCGGGTTCAGCTCGATAGCTTGCCCGAAGATATTGATGAACTGGAAAGAAGGATTACTCAACTGCAAATAGAAAAACAGGCCTTAAAAAAAGAAAAGGACGAAGCTTCGGCAGAAAGGCTGGGGAAAATTGAAAAAGAGCTGGGTGAATTGGTTGAAAAAAAGGATGCTCTGAAAACTCAATGGCAGCAAGAAAAAAATCTAATTGAGCAGATCAACCGGCTGAAGGAACAGCGTGATAGTCTCAAGGTAGAAGAGCATAATGCCGAGCGGAGAGGGGATCTGGAAAAGGTAGCCGAGATCCGTTATGGCCGCTTAATAGAGCTTAATAAACAGATTGATCAACTCTCGCAGAAGCTGGCTGACATGCAAAAACAGGGTAAGATGCTGAAGGAAGAAGTAGATGAAGAAGATGTGGCTCAAGTGGTCAGCCGCTGGACAGGTGTTCCAGTCTCAAAAATGCTGGAAGGTGAAGTTGAAAGATTGCTGAAGATGGAGGAAATACTGACGAAGCGGGTGATAGGCCAGGAACAGGCGATTAGAGCAGTGGCCGATACTATCAGGCGGGCTAGAGCTGGCCTGCAGGAAGCAACCAGGCCGATAGGTTCTTTCCTCTTCCTTGGTCCAACCGGCGTCGGTAAAACTGAACTGGCCAGGGCTCTGGCCGAATTCTTATTTAACGACGAAAAAGCTATGGTGCGGCTCGATATGTCAGAATATATGGAAAAGCACACTGTGGCCAGGCTGATTGGTGCTCCGCCCGGCTATGTCGGTTATGAGGAAGGCGGTCAGTTAACGGAAGCGGTCAAAAGGCGGCCGTATTCATTGATTTTGCTGGATGAAGTGGAAAAAGCTCATCCCGACGTCTTTAATATCCTGTTGCAAATTCTGGATGATGGCCGCCTGACTGACGGCAAAGGGACAACAGTTGATTTTAGAAACACCCTGATTATCATGACCTCCAATCTTGGTAGCCAGATCATTAAGGACTTAAGCCGCGATTATGAAAAGATGGAAAAAGAAGTCCGGAACATTCTGGAAAATCATTTCAAGCCGGAATTCCTTAACCGGATTGATGAGATTATAATCTTTAAGCCACTGACCAAAGAGACGATTTTAAAAATTGTTGACCTTCAGATTGGCCTCCTGCGTCAGCGGCTGGAAGACAAAAAGATTGAGCTGGTCATCAAAGACAGAGCCAGAGAATTGCTGGCTGAGCGTGGCTTTGACCCGGTTTATGGGGCCAGACCACTAAAAAGAGTTATTCAAAAGGATATTCAAAATCCACTGGCCATGAAAATCCTGGCTGGCGAATTTAAAGAAGGAGAGACTGTTCTGATTGATGCTGGCCCCAATGGAGAAATTGTTTTTAAAAAGAAATAGATGAAAACAATGAGCATGAAAGGAGCCTGTTATGTTTGGTAACTGGAAAAAGCTGATGTCCGGTTTTATCTTAAGTTTTGTCTTCTTGACCGGGACGGTGAGTGCCAATGGCCTTAACTTAAATGGACTTGGCGGCAAAGCTGTTTCTATGGGCGGTGCTTTTACCGGGTTAGCCGATGATTTTAGCCTGGTTTACTGGAATCCGGCTGGAGCTGGCTTTTTATCCAGGCCGCTGTTTGGAGCCAGCGCGACCGATTTAATGCCAACCAATCGCTATGAAGTCACCTTTGAGCCGGAGACATCCATTGCTGCTAAGACCAAGTTTTCACATTATCTTGGCTTTCTGGTGGCCTATTATCAACCAGTATCTGAGCGTCTGACTCTGGGTGTTGGCTTTTATACCCCAAGCAAATTCGGAACTAACTGGAAAGGTGAAGATTTCAAGCCAATAACCAATGAAGTAGCCTATGATTGGAGCAGCCGGATCAGTCTGATGACTTTATCACCTCTAATTGCCTGGAAGGTTACTGACCGGATCAGTCTGGGAGTCACCTTTAATTTGAATTATGGAGAGATGAAAATGAGCCTGTGGCCAGGCGAGCTTGAGATTTCTCCTGGGGTTTATGCTGATCCCGGCCAGTATGAGGAGGGGCTGCATGGCTTCGGCTGGGGACTGACTTTTGGCCTGCTGGCCAAACCGGTTGATTGGCTAAGTTTTGGACTGACAGTTAAAACCCCTTCGGCTATTAAGTTCCGGAGCAAAGTCAATATGTATGACCTGAGCGCCATCGGCTATCCCGTTAGCTCTGAGGTCAGAAGGGAAATTAAGTGGCCCTGGTTTATCGGGGGTGGCGTGTCCATAAAGCCAGTGGAGAAGTTAACTTTAAATGCTGATCTTCAGTGGAGTGGCTGGTCGAAACTGAAAAACATTACTACCTGCTATCTTGATCCACTCTGGGCTGATCTGATGGCTGCCAATGGTGCTGATGTTATCCCACTCAACTGGGAAGATGTCTGGCAGGTTCGGTTTGGTGCCGAATACCGCTTAAGCCAGCATTTCGCTTTGAGAGCCGGCTATTATCTAGATCCGGCTGCCGGCCCGGATGAGACCTTGAATGTTCTGCTGCCAACTTTTGATTGTCAGGGAATAACAGTTGGATTTGGTTATGACTGGAAGGGCTTATCGATTAGCTGGGGATTTGAATATCTGAGTGGTAAGAATCGCCAGGCCGCCTATGAGCTGGGGGCAGATGACAGCTTCGAACCGGTTATGCCCGGGACTTATAAAATGTACCAGGTTGTTCCGAGTGTTTCGGTCTCTTATAAATTTTGAGGTAAAAAACCGGAAAGCTAATGACAAAAATGATTGAGAAAAAAGAAATGGCCAGGGACGGAATTGAACCGCCGACGCAGGGATTTTCAGTCCCTCGCTCTACCGCCTGAGCTACCTGGCCGTGTATTTATCGCGGTTGAAAAATCGCTTATAAGTATATTAATCACGGCTAATATTGTCAACAGGAGATTTCATTTGGGTTGATACCCGGTATCCAGTGTGGATGGAGGAGTAGCGAGGTCTGATTCCCAGCGGTAGTCAGCCAGCACCTTTTTGGTTCTTAGGCGGTGAAAATTGAAATCAGCCGGTTGCTGTGTTATCCTTTTCCCGTGAAATAGATGAATGAAGATCAGATAAAGGAAGCACTTCTCCATCAGGACGAAGATTTCTGCCAGCTTTATGAACAGCACCGGGAGATAGAGCAAGCGCTTTTGCACTTTAATGAAAAAGGTTTCTTAACGGCCGGAGAAGAACAGGCCGAGAAGGAGCTGAAGAAAAGAAAACTGAGGCTCAAGGATGAGCTTTACCGGAGAATTATAGAATATCAAGAAAAAATGGAGCCCCATGAGTAAGACTTCAGGCCGCCAGTTCCGGCTAGCCTTAATTGGCACCAATTCACTCTGTGCCCAGGAAATAAAAGGACGGCTGGCTTCGAGTCTTTTACCTCTTAAATCAATTGAATTTTATGATCCTGGAGTTGAGGAAGAATATAGCCAGCTAACCGAATTTAAAGGTGAGGCCAAAGTCATCCATCATCCTGATGCTTATATGCTGGAGGGTCTGGATCTGGTTTTTTTGGCTGCTGATAGAAAGACCAATATAAAGTTCGGGCGCCTGGCAAGGGAAAAAGGCTTCCGGGCTATTGACCTGGCCGGCAGTTTTATGACTGACCCGGAGGTGCCAGCGGTCGTTACCGGGGTAAATGATAAAATACTTGACAGTAAGCAAATTACTCTGGTAGCCAATCCTCATCCTATCTCCATTATTCTCAGCCAGGTGTTCTCCATCATCAGCGGCTGGGCGGCGGTCAGGAAGTTTCTGGCTGTTGCCCTGCAGCCTGTTTCTGCTTTTGACCAGGCTGGAATTGAAGAGCTGGCTGAAGAAAGTTTTGCCCTGTTATCAGGCGAGAGTTACGAGCGGAAAATCTTTGCTGACCAGATAGCTTTCAATTTGCTTCCCTTATCAGGTAAAAAAGGTTCTGATGGTTATACTCTGGAAGAAAAGCAGATTGAACAGGAAATGAAAGGCATCCTGGCCGGCAAAAATTTAGCCTTCAGCCTGTCGGTGGTTCAAGTCCCGGTTTTTCATGGCTATGGTCTGATGATTCATGCTGAACTAGCTGAAAGCAAAGATCCGGCTGAGCTGGAAAGTGTGTTTAAAAAGAATCGCCTTATTAAGTTTTTTCCATCAGGTTCGTCTCAACCGGTTTCAAATAAACTGGTGGCCGGGGAAGACGACATTTTTGCCGGTCACCTCAAGCTTGATCCCGGCCAGCCTGGTGGCTTCTGGCTGTGGGTGGCGGCCGATAATTTGACTGCTGGTTCCGCCAATAATGCCCTGGGCCTGGCCAAAAAAATGCTTGGCCTTAAGTAAATTTAAAGCAAATGGAGAAATCCAGATGATTCGCAGCATGACTGGCTTTGCTGAAAAGAGTTTTAATGCAGGCGGCTTAAAGGTAAAAATCTTTATCAAGACTTTAAACCATCGTTTTTTTGATTGGGTGTTCAAAGGACCGGGCCTTGGCGAGCTGGAAAATCAGCTAAGAACTGCCTGTCAAAGGAAGATCCTTAGAGGACGGGCGGAAATTCTTATTGAGATTGATTCCCTCTCGCCTGAAAGCTGGCAATTTACCATCAACCGGGCCCTGTTGAGAAAAATGGTGTGTGAACTAAAGTCTTTGGCGGCCGAAGCCGGCCTGCCTTTTAATCTGACTCTTGACCAGTTGCTGAGGCTGCCTCCCATCATCAGCATCAATCAAAGGGAATTGAGCAGAGCTGATAAAAGTTTTATACTGGCTGCTTTTGATGAGGCAGTGCAGGAGATTTTAAGACAGAGAGAAAAAGAAGGCCGGGAAATCAACCGGCAATTGAACCGTCATCTGGCCAGGATAAAAAAATCCTTAGCGGTTATAGAAAATCTTTTTAAGAAACAGCCCGGGGAACTCCGGCAGAAACTGGTGAAAAGACTAAAAGACCTGAACCATAATTCTCTGTCTGAAGACAGGCTATCGGAGGAGGTAGCCTACCTGATGCAGAAATTCGATCTGGTGGAAGAAATCAACCGGCTGGGCAGCCACCTGAAGGCAGTAGCCGAGCTGCTCGATCCGGAGGTTAATGAGCCAGTCGGTAAGAAACTTGATTTTCTGGCTCAGGAATTGTCGCGGGAGGTAAATACCCTGAATGCTAAGGCTCAGGACCCCGGCATCATCAAGCATTGTCTTCTGATTAAAAATGAAATTGAAAGCATGCGTCAGCAAATTCAAAATTTAGAATAAAAATCTGATAAAATATAAATAATCATAGACATAAAGAAAGGGAAGTAACCAAGATGATTTTTGTTGTCTCAGGGCCATCAGGCGGCGGTAAATCTACTCTGATCAAACACCTTTTAACTGCTCTTCCTGGTCTAGAATTTTCTGTTTCCCATACTACCAGGGCAGCCCGGCCAGAAGAAGTTAACGGGCGTGATTATTATTTTATCAGCCGCCAGGAATTTCAGGAGATGAAAGCAGCGGGTGCTTTTGCTGAGTCAGCAACTGTTCATGGTGAATTATATGGAACTTCTTTCCAGGAAATTAAGAATAAGTCGGAAGGTAAGGATCTGATCCTCGACATAGATGTTCAGGGAGCCAGGCAGATTAAAGACAAACTCGGACAGGCCAGTCTGATTTTTATTGTTCCCCCGTCTTTTTCTGAACTGAAGAAAAGATTAAAGCAGAGAAAAAGCGACAGCCCGGAGGCTATCACCATCCGTCTGCAGAATGCCAGGAAAGAGATTCTAGAATCGGATTTATTTGATTATCTGGTGATAAATGGCGAACTGGCCAGAGCGGTGGATGAACTCCGGTCGATCATTGTGGCTCATCGCTGTCAATTTAAGGAAAGGCGGAAGGAATTTAAAGAAATTTTAAAAAGTTTTAAAGACTGATATTGAAATTGAAGCGAGAGGTGCTTTAATGGATAAGATTGCGCTGGGTGTTACTTCTTCCATCAGCCTTTATAAAGCAGCAGATATCATCCGTCTTTTGCAGAAGGAAGGGCTGGCTGTCCGGGTCATCATGACTGAGAAAGCTACAAATTTTATTAATCCCCGCCTTTTTACTTCTCTAACTGGCGAAAGAACAATAGTCAACCTTTTTGATGAGGGGCAGCGGCCGGTAGAACATATTGCCATGGCTGATGACATTTGCCTGTTGCTCATTGCTCCGGCGACGGCTAATATCATGGCCAAACTGGCCACAGGTATTGCCGATGATTTTCTATCAACCTTTTACCTGGCGGTTAAATCACCTGTGCTTATTGCTCCGGCTATGAATCAGGCCATGTTTCTTCATCCTCAGACTCAGGCGAATATTAAAAAATTGAAAGATGCTGGCGTAGAATTTGTTGAGCCAGAGTCCGGTTACTTAGCCTGTGGACAGACAGGCAGCGGCCGGCTGGCTTCGCCTGAAAAAATAGTTCAGACCAGCCTGAGACTTATTCGCCGGCAGCCAGTTTTTAAGGACAAGCTAATTGTCGTCACAGCCGGCCCTACCAGGGAAGCTCTTGACCCTGTCCGTTTTCTATCTAATCGTTCTTCGGGCAAAATGGGCTATGAACTTGCCCGTGAAGCTTATCAGCGTGGAGCAGAGGTCGTTTTGATTAGTGGCCCGGTAGAACTTGAGCCGCCGGCCGGAGTTAAGATCGAGAAGGTTATTTCCTCTGAGGAGATGCGCCAGGCTGTCCTTAGATATTATGACCGGGCGAACGCGGTGATTATGACGGCAGCTGTCTCTGATTTTAAGTTCAGTCAGACAGGTTCGGAAAAAATAGAGAAGGAAACCCTCCCGCCTGATCTCAAATTGGAAAGAACACCGGATATACTGGAAGAGCTGGGCCGGTTAAAAACAGGCCAGTTACTGGTTGGCTTTGCGGCGGAAACAGCTCAGATGAAAGCCAGGGCTGGTCAAAAGATGAAAAAGAAAAAACTAGACCTGATGGTGGCTAATGATGTCTCCCGTCAAGACATTGGCTTTGGCTGTGATGAAAATGAAGTTTATTTATTCTGGCCCGATGGACGGGAAAGATTTATTCAGAAAACGGCTAAAAGAAAAGTTAGCCAGGAAATTCTGACTGAAATCGGGGCGATGCTCAATGCCAGAAAATGAACTCTTGAAAAGACTTGAAGAAATCGAAGAACAATTGCATTTTTACCGGCAATTAGGAGTTGATTTTTTAGTGCGGTCAGAAGAAAAAAAAGGTGATGAGGAAAAATCTTCATCTTCAGCAGGACTGATTAAACTTGAACCGGCTATTGAAAACCAGACCAGCCTGGAGGCCGAGTGGGAAAAATTGATCAAGCGGATTAAGAGCTGCCGTTTCTGCCCTCTTTTCCAGGGAAGAACCCAGGCGGTGCCGGGAGAAGGAAGTTACCGGGCCAGGTTGATGTTTGTCGGTGAAGCACCAGGCAGAGATGAAGATTTACAGGGCCGGCCATTTGTTGGCCGGGCGGGCCAGTTGCTGACCAAAATTATTGCTGCCATGGGCTTCAGCCGTCAGGAAGTCTATATCGGTAATGTTATCAAATGCCGGCCGCCAGAAAACAGGACACCGCGACCCGATGAAATTAAAGCTTGCTCTCCTTATCTTCTGCGTCAAATTGAACTGCTCAATCCTCGGGTTATCGTGACTCTGGGTAAGGTGGCGACTGACTTTTTCCTGGAAAGTGATAAAAGCATGTCTGATCTCCGTGGTCATTTCGGCCAGTTCAGGGGGATTCCGGTTATGCCGACTTTTCATCCTTCCTACCTGATCAGGAATGAGGGCAATCGCGGAATAAAGCGGCTGGTCTGGGAGGACATGAAGCAAGTCCTGAAATTGCTGGAAACTTCATGACTGCCTATTGCCGTGTCTCTTTTCCCTTAGCGGTCAATCAGGCTTTTCTTTACCGTTTACCAGATGAACTAAAAAACCGGGTCAGGCCCGGTAGCCGGGTCATCGCCCCGCTGGGCTCAAGAAAAATCAAAGGTTATGTGCTGGAGGTAAGCGACTCAAGTAGTGAACCGGGCTTTCAGGTTAAAGATCTGGCCGGGGTAATTGAAACAGGACCTGTCCTCTCGGCTAAATTCTTAAATTTCATCAGGAAGCTCTCGGCCAGAAGCCTCAGCCCGGCCGGGTTATTTTTAGAACTGACGGAAGGCCCGGCCAGGGTGCCGGAAACCAGGCTGGTGGTATGGCTCACTGATAAGGGCAAAGAAGTTCTGGAGGAGGGAAAACTCAGGGGGAAGAGCCGCCAGCTTCTGGAACTGGTCAGCCAGAAAGCTTTATCTCCCGCTTTTTTAAAAAAGAAGCTGGGCGACCGTCGTCTTAGCAGCCGCCTCAAATCCTTAGAGCAGGCTGGATGGATAGAGCTAAAGGTAAAGAAAAGAAAGCTGAGAGAAAACCAGCTTCAGGCTGCCCCGCTTCCCAGACAGTTATCACTGCCGGTGGTTTTCCCCCCGGAAGAAGGGCCAGCCGGTTCGATATTCAGGGCCCTGCAGGCGACGAACTTCCAGAGATTTCTTCTAACTGGAGAGGCTCAAAAGAGGTCTGAGCTAATAGTTAGAGTGGTTGATGAGGTGCTCAAGGATGAAGGCTATATTTTTATTCTGGTGCCTGAAATTGAACAGACCAGAAGATGGCTGCCGCTAGTTAAGCAGCTTGGTCTGGAGGCTGTTTTCTATCATAGCCGTCTGACAGAGAAAAAAAGAAGCGAAGCCTGGGAGCAGATTATTTCAGCTAAAAGCCGGCTGGTCATCGGAACAAGGGCCATACTTTTTTTACCAGTTGAACCGGTCAGACTAATAGTTATAGATGAGGAGCAAAACAAACTCTATGATCAGGCAGAAAATCCGGCCTTTGAAGTGCGGGAGGGAGCTGAGTTAAGAGCGAGGGAGGAAGGGGCCGTTCTCCTCCTGTCTTCCTCCTGTCCGAGAGTTAGCTCCTATTACCATGCCCAGTCTGGCGGGGAATTAATTGACTCTGGCGAACCAGAAGTCCTTTCAGCTCAGCAGGTTGTCTATCTGAATCAGGCTGGCTGGCTGCCTGAAAAAATAAAAGAAGAAACAGAACCCTATCTTAAAAATGGCCAGCAGGTTTTCTTTTTTATTAACCGCAAAGGTTATGCGGGCTATCTTTTTTGCCCGGCCTGCGGTTATGTTCCCCGATGTGAGGCTTGCCAGATTGCTTTAAGGCTTGATAAAAAGAAAGGCGAACTGGTTTGCCGCTATTGTGGGCAGAGTATCAGCCAGCCTGAGGTCTGCCCGGTTTGCGGACAGAAACTAAGAGCTGGCAGGGTTAGAGGCAGTCAATTTCTGCTGGAACGGGTAAAAAAGGCCCTGCCTGATTTCGAGCTGGCCCTGGTCGAAGAAAGTGAGGATAAAAAGCGAATGGAGAGCTGTCTGAAAAAAATAGAATCAGGGAAAATACAGGTGGTTATCGGAACAGAATATGCCCTGTCCAGACTTTGCCCCGGCAGATTTTCCCTGGTTGTTATTGTTGAACCGGAGATGAGCCTTAATTTACCTGATTTTAGAGCGGCGGAAGAAACTTTTATTAGAATGTTTAAAGCTTCAGAACTTCTGGATAATCAGCCAGCCTCAAAAATAATAATTATTACCTCCAGACCTGGCGAGCCGGCCATTAAAGATGGTGCCCGGCGTGATTACCTCAGTTTTTACCGGCGGGAATTAGAATACCGAAGATTATTAAAGTACCCGCCTTTTAGCCTGTTAGTCAGCCTGAGTTTAGCTGGCTCTAATCTAAGACAGGCAGCCAGAGTTTCCAGGCGGCTGATGGAGGAACTTGAACAGAGATTTCCTGCCCTGGAGATTATCGGGCCCAAGGTTAAACCCGGACAGTGGAGAAAGGTTCGAAAAGAGGTCAGACTTTATCTGAGGCCAGGAACAACAGAAGGGCTAACCTTATTGTCTCAATTTCTGGAAGAATTCAGCCAGACCAATAGCTCCGTCCATCTTCAATCCAGATTGCTTTTTTAAGTGGTCAACTTTTAGTTCAAATTTTATTGGGGCCCCAGTTCATGGTGTTGGTTCGGGCTCTGGATCAGGAAAATCGCTGAAGGTGACGTCAATAAAGCCAAATTTAGTGACGTTGTGGTTGACCTGATCATGGCCATAAAAATCTATCCGCGCTTTGCAGCGAATGTCCTGGGGGAAGTTTCCAACCAGAGCTGCTAAGGGAGGCTCGATCTTGGCTGAGCCCTGTACTATCGGCAGGTAAACAGTTATGGTTGAGCCCACAGGCAGGAGAATTTCAAGGCTACCCTCAAAATTACTGGGCACCTCTGTTGAGCTGCCCGTCGGGGTATAAGTGACCTTATATCCGGTTAGTGTGATGTCATAATAGGGTGAAGTTCCATCCGGGTCGGGATTGAGTGTGTTTGCTCTAAGATTGGCCTTGATAGTATCGGGAAGGTTATTGCTAACATCAGAAAAAGCAGTATTTCCATCCTTGCCATCGAGATCTTTTCCCAAAATGCTTACAATTTCTATCCAGCTGGCTGAATTAGAATCATTTTCCAGGGGATTACAAGAAAACAAAAGGAAGCTTAAGAGCAGAAGGCTTATTATTTTAAAAACTAAGGAAATTTTGTTCATTTGTATTTCTCCTTCCTGATTATTTCATAATTCTGGGAGTTATGAAGATGAGCAACTCCCTGTTCTGCCTTGTTCTGGCAAAAGACCTGAAGAGGGTCCCGAGAATCGGAATATTATTCAGGTAGGGGGTTTTATCTCTGGTAATGGAATCTTCAGTTCTATAAATGCCACCGATGACGGTTGTGCCGCCATCAGGTACCATAACAGTCGTTTTGGCACTCTGGGTGGTAATGGGTGGGATACCATTAACCAGGTTAGCAAAATCAGCTGCATTGTTCTGGATTTCAATGTTCATAATAATGGTGCCTTCGGCTGTAATCTGTGGCGTGGCTCTCAGCTCAAGAGCCGCATTGACATACCTGGTGGTGACGGTGAAATTAGCTACTGTCTGAACAGGAATCTGGCGGCCCTGAATTATTTCGGCTGCTTGATTATTTTGAGTGGTGACTTTTGGTGAGGAAATAATCCGGCCATTGCCCGAGGTCTCCAGCCCGGACAGAGCCACATCGAGTCTGAAAGTGTCAAGAACATTGGCGAAAGAAAAGCCAACGGCGGTATTAAAGGCCGGGGCCGGCAAATTGACGGCATAGCCGCCCAGGGGGCCGCCGATGCCTTTAGTCACTATGCCCTGAGGAATCATAGACCCATCGGCCAGGATTTTATTTGGGAAAGAAAGGGAAGTCTGATTCCCATAGAAGGGATCAACGATGCCTTTAAAGCCCCATTGAATCCCGAGATTTTTTATAAAAGTGGAAGTGGCCTCGACAATTCTGGCCTCTATTGACACCTGAGGCGTAGGAGTATCAAGGACGCCAATTAATTTTTCCAGCAACTCCATCCGGTCCCTGACTTCAGAAATAATCATGGTGTTGGTTCTTTCATCAATGACAATCTCACCATTTCTGGAAAGCCTGCTCTTCAACAAGCTCTGGACATCTTTGGCTTTAGAATAAGATAGAGTGATTGTTTTGACCTGAATAGGTCCGGCCAGCTCTTTACTCTCCTGGATTCTTCTTACATCTTCGTCTTCCCTGGCCAGAACCTCAACGGGAGCAATTCTTAAGACATTTCCTTCTATTGATTTGCCTAGTTTATTTTGTTTCAGGACAATGTCCAGGGCCTGATCCCACGGAACAGCCTGCAAATTGCAGGAAACTGTGCCTTTCACCTCCGGATCAAAAATAACATTTAAGCCGGCCAGATCAGCTAAAAAGAGGATAACATCCCTGATGTCGGCATCTTTAAATTTAAGACTGATGACTTCACCGGTATATTTTTCTTCCTTTGACTGAATAATTTTGGGCTTAAATTTTTCCTGTTGAGGTTGTGCCTGGCTTTCAACAGGTTCCCTCTTTATCTTTTTTGGCTCTGGCTCTGATTCAATTTTGGCTTCTGGCTCAGCTTGAATCGTGGCTGGTTCGGAAGCTGGAGGGGCTTCACTTTTTATCTCCTTAGGTGCGTCCGGCACAGCCAGGGCATTAGCCATCTGGGCATTAACTGGCGCAGGTGAAGGGTTTTGCACAGCGGTCGCCTCGTTTCTGGCCACTATGGCTTCCTGGGGAGCGTAAAAAGTTATGTTCAGGCCTTCACTAGAATTATCCAGGGCATACCAGCCTATTTCTTTCAGGTCAAAAACCAGCCTGGTTATCGGATAGGGGTCAGATTGCTTAAACTGTCCAACCCTAACCTTATCCACGTTGGCCTGACCTATCTGATATGATTGGCCCCCCCGCGGATACTGAGTATTAAGCAGGTCAATAACCAGACGGTCAGGATTATTAAGGGCAAAAACCTGCAGGGGAGGTTCTCCGCTCAGCGAAATATTGAAATTGACCTTACCGGGATTCTTTTTTACTTTTAAATCACTGAAATAAACCTGGCTTTCCCGCTTAAGCCAGGGATTGATAGCCGGATCAATTGGATAATCAGCGGTTTTGAGAAATTCGTTCAGCTCAAGATACAATCTCCCCTGTTCCAGACCGAGACGATAAGGGACTTTTTCTTTAAGTGAAAGCAAAATCTTGAGATTCTCGCCAGCCGGTTCCAGCCGGATATTTGTTATCAACCGACCTTGTATTTCCTGTCTGGCAGGAATTTCTGACGGCTGGACATTGCTCAACTCCACCGCCAGCACCGGGGGAGTTGTGGAAATATAAGTTGCTTGCCGGACACTAACCGGCTTATCAGTCATCATCATGACCCTGGTTGATAAAGCCCCGGGGATGACTTCTATTTTGCTAAGAGTCGTGGCTGCACCTGCTGCGTGGAGGACCAGGCCAGGAACCATAATAAGATTTATTATGGCCAGCATCAGCCAAAAAATTTTCCTTTTCATGTTAACGCTCCTCCGGATTGATTTCTTTAACCACATTTATAGGTCTCATCAGGGGAAAACCCCTTTCGTGAGTCTTCCTGAAAATCACCTGAGAGTGATTAATATCAAAAATATAGCCATCGGAGACTTTATCCCCGATTTTTAAAAAATAGGGCATTTGTTGAGGCCCGCTGATAATAGCTACAAAACCCCTTTGAGTTTTGACAATGCCGACCAGAGTGGCATTGGCGATGCTCAACTGTCCGCCTTCGGTCTGACCGCGGCTGCCTCCTTTGCCTCCACCAAGCAGATCCTTGAATGGATCCCGGCGGCCGCCTGGATCATAATAAGCTCGTGGCGGAAGATTGCTGAGATCAGGTGCCGTCATGACTGTGGCCTGCTGATCAGTTTTTTGGAGCTCCCGACCCAGGTTGTTGCTAAAAAAGCCCAATGCCCCAACCAGGGTCATAATCATGATAAGCAAGAGCGTCTTTTTCATTTTCTTACCTCTGAGCTTTGCCAGTGCCGGTTGTTTTGGCCGGCGGCGTTTGCTCTTCAATGAAGTAATAGGTGGTAGCTACAAATTTGGAGTTTATGGTTAGCACGTCTGTCTGGTTGTTGAGAGCCGAGATAGAAAAATTATCGACGTTAAATAACCTGGAAAACTTGCTCAACTTGTCAAAGAAAATTCCCAGATTATGATAGGTGCCTGAAATTTCTATATTAATCGGCCATTCAGCGTAAAAATCTTTCTTGACTTCGCCTTTCGGCTGGAATTTAAGGACATTTAAATGTGAATCATAAGCTAATTGCTGAATCCGCCGGAGAATATCGGCAATTTCCTTTTTCTGAGGGATAATCTGCTCGAGATCTTTCAGAGTGGCGCTGAGGATGACCAGCTCAGCCTCTATTTTATCCAGTTCTTTCTTTTTTTCTTTTAAAACCTCAACTTCCTTTTCCAGTTTCTGCCGCGACTCTTGCAGGCTCTTCAACTCGGCATTTCTGGGTTTAAAAAAGAAAAAGAAGACAAGAGCAAAAATGATAACAGCTACTACTAGATGTCCATACCAGGGCCAGTTTCTCATTATTATCTCCTTTTCCCTGTCTGAGCAGCAGTCTTAGGCTTTGGCTGCCCGGCTGGCAATAGCTGAGGCTTATTAACAGGGACAGTCATATTAAATTCCATGAAGACGGCTCCTCCCTGAGTTTTTTGAGTTGAATCGATCAGATTAACCTGACCAAAGGTTTCGCTCCGCTCAAGATTGGTAATAAAATCAGCGATGAGATTATTGGAGATAGCCTGGCCTTTTAGCTTTAGAGCCTGGCCATTGTAACTGGCTTCCTTTAACCAGACATAATCAGGCAAGCGGCGGTTTATTTCATCCATTATTTTAACAGAAATATCCTGATTGCCTTTCAATTGCCGGATCAAGTTGATTTTAAGCTCAAGCTGAGCTTTCTGGTTTTTAACTTCATCCAGCTTGGCCACCACATATTGGAGCTGGCTTTTTTCTTGTTGGGCCTGATTGATGAGCTGCTTTTCCTTCTGCATTTGCCAGTTCTGGTAAAAATAATAGCCTGCCAGGCTGACCAGCAGGATCAGAAAAATGATGGTGCCCAGACTGGTCTTCTTTCTTTCCTTGGGTAATTTAGGTACACCTGCGGCTGCCGGTTCCCTGATTTCCTTGACTTCCGGTTTTAATAAATTAATCCTGATCATGGCTCATTTCTCTGCCTTTCTCGTTGAAAGTCCAACTGCCACCCCGAAGACGGGGGCCATTTCATTGAAATAGATAGAATCAAACTTTCTTTCATCATACTTGATGGCTCTAAAAGGGTTAAACAGCTCAGTATTGATTCTGAATTTCATCTCAAAAGCATTAACCATGTTGGGAATTAAGGCTAGGCCGCCGCTGAGTAGAATCTGTTCAATTCGGCGGTCTCTTTTTTCTCCAGCCTCATAAAAAGAAAAAGTTTTTTCCATCTCATCCAGCAAATCTCTAATGTTCATGGTCAGGATGGCGGCAAACTGATCGGCATCAATATTCTTACCAGGGATGCCTTTTAAGGCTGCCTCTGCTTCTTCGAAAGTGACGTTTAATTCTTTTCTGATGTTTTCAGTAAAAAGATAACCGCCAAGCGACAGATCACGGAAAAGCTGGGGGAGGCCTCTTTCCACGATACCAACGTTAGTAATATTGGCTCCCATGTTTATAATAGCCACGGTCTTGTCTCTAAAGATTTCGGGATAATTAGCCTCTAAAGCATTAGTTAAAGAAAAAATATCTACTTCAATCGAGGCCAGACTTTTCCTGGCCATGGAGATGGCATTACTATAATTGGCGATTTTATCCTTTTTGGCTGCCACCAGTAGAATATCGACATTGGCTTCAGGTGCCTGGGGGGATTTCAGGATGGCATAGTCAACATTGGTTTCTTCGTATGGATAGGGGATATTATGCTTGGCTTCCCAGATGATGGACTCAGCCAGCTCCTGTGAATCCATATTGGGCAACGAGATTTTTTTGATGATGACTGAATTGCCTGAAATCGAGATAGCCACATCCTTATTGGTTATTTTGGCATTATCAAAGAGCAGTTTTATTGTTTCGCTGACTGCGGTCGAGTCGATGATGGTGCCTTCAACTATGGCATCATGGGGGAGGGGTTCATAACCGATCTTCTGGACTTCATACTGAACGTTTTCGCCTTTCTCTTTGATTTTTAACTCAACTGCCTTTACCGAGTAGGACCCGATATCGAGGCCTACTAAACTCTTGTCTTTGGCCAAACCAAACATTTTTACCGCCTTTTTGTTCTAGAATTGGATAATTTATTTTTTAAGGCTTCCTCGACCAGAGGAGGCACCAGGCCCTTAACGCAACCGCCGAGCTGGAAAGCTTCCCTGACCAGGTTCGAACTTAAAAATGAATATTTCAAGCTCGGCATCATATATAAAGTCTCAATGTCCCCGGCCAGCTTCCGGTTCATTAATGCCATTTGAAACTCGTATTCAAAGTCCGAAATAGCCCTCAAGCCCCTGATGACTATTTTTACCTTATTCTGGTGGGCAAAGTCAACCAGCAAGCCGTTGAAGCTCTTGACTTCAACTGCCCGGTCACCTTTAAAAACCTGTCTGATCAATTTCACCCTGTCCCCAGTAGGGAAAAACGGTTTCTTTTTCGGATTATCAAGCACACCCACGATAATCGAGTCGAAAATCTTTTTTCCCCGCTGAATAATATCCACGTGTCCGTTAGTAATTGGGTCAAACGACCCTGGATAAATTGCCTTTCTTTCCATTTAGATTTTCAGTTCCTCTAACACCTGGTTATCAATTATCAAAAAAGCCTCCCCTTGTCAAACATTTTTTTAGGGGCGAAGCCCTGGCCTTTTGACTCATGTCCACAGCATATTCAAGCCTGATAGGCGGTCAATCACCACAGATGGTTAGACTGGTGATGATTTTTTGCTGTCCCGGGTCATCATCAGGGGTGAGGCCGATTTAGCCTGTTTACTGCCTTAAACCGTTGCTTTACGCTTTTTCTTGTGATAATTTTAACCTGATAGCAGAAACTAAGAAAATGATCAGGTTCGGCACTTCGGGCTGGCGAGCGGTTATGGGAGATGAGTTTACTTTTGCCAACGTCCGCCGGGTAGTTCAGGCTATAGCCAATTATTTAAAGCAGAAGTTCCCCGCCCAGGATATTTCCTTAGTGGTCGGCTATGACACCAGGTTTCTATCTGGAAGATTTGCCCGGGAAGCCGCCTCTCTCCTGTCGAAAAATGGAATTCAGGTCTACCTGACTGAACGGGATTGCCCTTCCCAGGCTCTGGCTTATCAAATTATAAGAGGCAGGCATTCTGGAGGCATAAATTTTACTGCTTCTTTTAATCCTCCTAAGTTCAATGGGTTGAAGTTTAATGTAGAAACGGGGGCGCCGGCTCTGCCTGAGGTGACAGATGTGATTGAGAAAGAAGTGGAGAGAGTAAAAGCCGGAACTGTCAGCCCCAGGTATTATCCTGACCGATCTTATATACAATTTGTTGATCTTCAATCTGGCTACCTTGAGTTCCTGCAAAAAAAAGTCAATTTCGAAATGATTAGAAAGAGCAGGATAAAGATTGGCATCGATCTTCTATTTAGTACCAGCCGGGAATATCTGGATGAAATCCTGGAAGAAAACGGTATTCCGGTTGAGGTTATTCATGGTTATATTGATCCCTACTTTGGGGGAATTTCTCCTGCCTGCACAGAAGAAAATCTGGCTGACTTGAAAAAGCTGGTTACCAGCCGGGGGTGTGCCCTGGGGCTGGCGACTGATGCCGATGGAGATCGTTTTGGACTGGTAGATGAAAGCGGACAGCTCGTTATGGCTAACTATGTACTGGCTCTTCTACTTGAGTATCTTTTGACCATCAAGGGCTGGAGAGGCGGGGTGGCCAGATCAGTGACTACGACTCACCTGATTGACCGGATTGCCAGAAATTATGATTTGCCGGTCTACCGGACTCCGGTTGGCTTTAAGTATCTGGCCGATCTTTTTATTAAAGACAGGATAATTTTTGGCGGGGAAGAAAGTGCCTGCCTGGCGGTCAAAGACCATCTGCCGGAAAAAGATGGCATCTTTGCCGGGCTGCTGGTGGCCGAGATGATGGCTGTCTATGGCCAGAGTCTATCTGAGCTTCTGGCTCAGTTATTTAAAAAATACGGGAAAATGGTTGGAGTTCAAACTAACCTGGCCCTTTCCGCTAGAATCTCCAGACGGCTGAATGAATTAATAAAAAATCCGCCCCAGACAGTAGGCAAAAGGCGGGTGGTTACAGCCGAAACAATGGACGGCCTTAAGCTGGTTTTCCCCGGAGATAGCTGGCTGATCCTGAGGTTCTCCGGTACCGAGCCGGTGGTGCGCGGTTACAGTGAAGCTGAAACCAGAAAAGAAGCTCAGGCTTTACTGGCGGCAGGAACAAGGCTTTTATGTTAAACGCGGCTTCCGCTAAGAAGAAAATTACGGTCAGGAAAAAGCTGTTTTATTTAGTTGCCGGCATTTTGCTTCTGGCCAGCCTGATTACCACTTTTTTTGGTAAGAAGGGTTTTCTTGATATCCAGAAACAGAAAAAGAGATATTATGAACTTGAAACCCAGATTAAGGAGCTTGACCGGCAAATAGCCAGATTAAAGGCGGAGATAAAAGCCCTCGAAACTAATCCCCAGGCCATTGAGAAAGAAGCCAGGGAAAGGCTCTGGCTAATAAAACCCGAAGAAAAAGTCATTATCAGGAAAAAAACAGAATCTTCAGGGCAGCAACCAGCCGGGCATTAAAGACCAGATCCTGGGACCTGAAGCATAAATCAGATAACTCTTCAGGCTTTGAATGAGCCTGGAGGTTTGAGCTAAGGGAGAAGAGACGTCTTTATGGCGGCCAAGAAGCCTGTCCAGCAGGGAGCGCTTTTTAGGCCAGATAACCAGTTTGACCTCTTCCTCCAGGCTGATGCCAGTTATTTTTTTGGCTGTTTCCATTGCCTGATAGTAACCGCCAAGCCCGTCAATCAGATGGAGTCCCATGGCCTGTTTTCCGGTCCAGACCCGGCCCCGGCCTAACCGGTCAACTTCTTCCAGGGTCATATTCCTGGCAGTAGCCACTCTTTCCAGAAATTGCTCGTAGATGAGATTCAGCTGGTTTCTGAGTATTTCTTTTTCCTCACGGGTAAACTCTTTATAAACAGAAAAGGTATCGGCTTTCTGGCCAATAATCACTTTTTCTGCCTTGATGCCGAGTTTGTCGAGTAGTTGAGAAAAGCTGAACTTGCCGGCTATAACACCAATTGAACCGGTCAGAGTTTGTGGCTGGGCAATTATTTCCTGACCGCCAAGGGCCAGCCAGTAACCTCCAGAACCAGCCATTCCAGACATAGAAATGATTACCGGCTTTTGCTTACGGGCCTCCAGCAGTGCGTGGTAAATTATGTCTGAGCCGACGGCTGAACCTCCGGGACTATCTACCCTGATGATAATGGCCCGGATGGAGTTGTCTCTGGCGGCAGCCTTTAGCCATCTGACCAGAGTGTCACTCCCCAGAGCCAGGGTCTGTTCCTCTCCGCTTATTATTGTCCCGGAGGCAAAAATCACGGCTATCTTCTGGCCGTGTTGAATACCGACAGAGGCTGGATCTACCTCTGCATATTGTTCGTTGGATATTTTTTGCAGGCGATTGATATCCTTGAGATTCATAAAGTTTATTACCTCATCCTCATAGGCCAGGGCATCAACCAGACCAGCTTCTACTGTTTCCTTTCCCTGAAAATAGCCCTGGTTAATAATCTGTTTCATTTCTTCTGGCGACTTTTTTCTGGCCACGGCTATTTCCTGGCAGTAATGGTCGAAAATATCCTGATAAATAGATTCCATCATTTCTTTATGGGCCAGGGTAAAGCCATTTTCAGTAAACTGATTGTAGGCGGTTTTATATTCAGCGATGTGTTCAAATTCAGCCTTGATACCCAGATTAGCCAGGGTGTTTTTAAAAAACAGAACATAACTCGCCAGCCCGTTTACTCCCAGCCAGCCGAGTGGATGAATTAGAATGCGATCTGAGGCTATGGCCAGATAATATTCTTTATCAGCTTCTGGCGATTCTTCAAAATAGGAGATGACCGGCTTACCTGATTTTCTGAACTCCAGCACTGCCTGCCGCAACTCTTCTATTTTAGCCCAATCAGCCTCCAGCAGGCCAAACTTCAGGACAACGGCCTTTATTCTCGGGTCAACGGCCGCTTTTCTAAGGTTCATCCAGGTATCAAAGAGGGATATAGCTCTGCTCCCGAAGAGATCAGTCAGGGGAGTGGTAGGGATATATTCTTCTAGCTGGCCGTTAAGTTGTATCTCCAGATAGGAATTACCTGCTACTTTAGTTTTCTGGGGCAGAAAATTAGAAAAAATAATTGAAAAAAACAAAAGCCCGGTGACAATAACGAAAAATAAAATTATAACCAGCCAGGCAACCTTTTTATTCATCTTTGCTCCTTTCCATTTTTTATTATTTTACTTTAGGCAGCCTTAAAAATAAACAAAGAGAATAAAGCTAATTTCGAAGCCGGCCAGGGAACCATTAATATGAATAATAATATTGGCCTTTTTCTGGCCTTTTCTGTTCTGTTTGACAAAATCTTTAACGGCGGTAAGATAAAAAACTAGAAATAAGTAGTTCTAATTAGAGCTCATGAAGCTAATTAACCTGTTTAAAAAAAAGGGCTGGCCCCTGGCTATCTGTCTGGTTATTCTCAGCGGACCTACCCGGGCGGAAGAGGGCAGACTGGCTACGTTTCTCTCTCCGGCTAATTTAAAGCCGGGAATGACCTTCAGGCTTGTCATTTTTTCTGAAAACGGAAGTAAGCTGCTGGAAAACGGCCTGAATGTTATTTGCCATGGTCCCGGGAATAAAGCAAGCCGCCTGATGATGAAAAAAAAGAATGGCGGTCCGCCCTTCTGGCAATGGTGGTCGGGTGAGGTCAAGGACAGCGGGTGGCACCGGCTGGAAATAAGAAACGGCCGCCAGGTCGTTAAGACCTTTGACTTTGAAGTGCCGGCCGGGCTATCTCAGGTGGTAGCTTCACCATATTACTGGCCAGCAGGAAACAACTGGAACAGGGAAAAGGAGAATCTCTATTCAGCCTGGATTGAAGCTCTTTTTGGTCAGAGTGATGAGGATGATTCCTGGCCAAACTTAAGTGTGGTTCTCAAAGATCCGGAAAAAAATTTTCTTTATAATCACCTTGGTCTGGGGGAAGATGAAAGTGACGTCCAGCTTCAACCGGATTGTGCTGATAATCCTTTTGTGTTGCGTGGCTATTTTGCCTGGAAGTTAAGGTTGCCCTTCGGTTTTCATGCCTGTTCCCGTGGTTCCCTGTCTGAACCGCCTGCCTGTCAGAGATGGTTTATTAATGAAATGCCAGGCTCAAGGGGAAATGAAGTCAATAAATTTCACCGGCTGATGCGGCTGGTCATGGATACCGTTCATTCGGGAACAGCCAGGACAGCTTTAAAGGCAGAAGAGTCAGATTATTATCCTCTCCCACTCGAGAGACATAAACTGCCGCCGGGAACAGTTTTTGCTGACCCATACGGCCACACCCTGGTTATTGTTCACTGGCGCCCTCAAACCGATGATCAGCCTGGAGAGCTTCTGGCCGTAGATGCTCAACCCGATAATACTATTGGCATTAAGAGATTCTGGCCGGGCAATTTCCTTTTTGCTACCGAGAACGTTGTCGGGCAACCAGGTTTTAAGGCCTTCAGGCCAATCATCATTAAAAATAATCAGCTCAAATTGATGACTAATGGGGAAATAGAGCTCAGCCTGGATTATGGGCAAATCTCCTTTGAGCAGTTAAACCTCCAGCCTGAGGATTTTTATAATAGAATGGAACAATTGATAAATCCCCGGCCTCTTGCCCCTGAAGCTGTCCTGTCAGAGCTTTTCCGGGCTTTACAAGAACAACTTCAGGTTAGGGTGGCTTCGGTCGGGATGGCAGAAAAATTTAAGAAGGAACATCCTGATTATATTATCCCTATGCCTTCAGGGGCAGCTATCTTTCAGTCAAGTGGCCCCTGGGAAGATTTATCGACACCCAACCGTGACCTCCGTGTTCTTATCGCCATTGATACTATCAAAAATTTCCCTGATAAGGTTCTCAAACATCCCGGGCTGTATAAAATAAAAAAATCAGGAGCACCGGAAAAAATTAGGACCGGGCTAATCCAGCTATCAGACAAACTGGCCAATGAAATGAAAATTACCTATCGCCGGTCTGATGACCGCCCCTGGAGTCTATCGCTGAAAGAGGTAATGGCCAGGCAGGAGGCATTTGAGATGGGCTACAACCCCAATGATTGTGTGGAATACCGCTGGGGAGCACCTGCCGGTTCAGAGGAATATTCTACTTGCCGCCGGTACGCTCCGCCAGCTCAAAGGGAAAAAATGACTGCTGTCCGCATCTGGTTCAAAAAGCGCCTGCATCCTCCTACCTGACAGTGCTCAGAATTTTCTTGATTTTAATTTTTTCTTATGGCATCATAAATTTCGCCTTTTTCACCGAGTTATCTCTGGTTGAAATGGGGAAAGCCGGTTGGAGGAGGTTAAGGAGGTTTTTTTTATGTCTTCAAAACTTTATGTAGGTAACTTGAACTACAGGACAACCGAGGAAAAACTGAAGGATTTATTTTCTCAGTTTGGAGAAGTTACCTCAGTTAACATCCTGCAGGGTCGCGGTTTTGGTTTCGTCGAGATGTCGGCTGAAGAAATGGCTGAGGAAGCCAAGAATAAGCTAAATGGAACAGAGTTTGAAGGTCGGAAAATTATTGTCAATGATGCCAGACCAAAAACAGAAAGAAGAAGCGGTGATCGCCAGCAGGGGCCTGGACCTCAGGGCAGAAGGAATTTCAACCGTTTTTGATAGACTCTGATCTATAATCTCACCAGCTTTTAAGAACAGGGGGAAGCCTCTGGCCGGAGATGGAAGGGCCTGAGTCTCTATCTCCTTGCCAGGAGACTGAATTCAAAGCTAAAAGCCAGAGTAAACCTTTCCTTCTTTTTTTCCGTAGTCTTTAGTGTAGATAAAATTTAATGAGTAATAGATTTTTATCTAGCTGAAATAAATGTATATTAAACATCAGGAGAATAGGCAGAGGATAAAATTCGAGAATGGAACGGAAAAATGCCGGTAGTTATCAGTCTCATCCAGAATTTCTGGTCTCCAGAGTCAAAGAGGGAGATAGAGAAGCATTTATGAAACTCGTCGGGCTTTATCAACAAAAAATATTTGTTTTGACTTACTCTATGGTCAGAGAAAGGGAAGATGCACTTGATCTGGTGCAGGAGACTTTCCTGAGGCTTTATGAAAAAATTAATACCTACCGGCCCGGGGAAAACTTTAGTGCCTGGCTGATGAAGATAGCTAGAAATATCTGTATTGATTTTATCAGGAAGCAAAAAGCCAGGAGAAAAGAAAGCCTTGACAGCCTGAGCCCTGACCGGATTGATTTAGCTGATTCTGGCCAGGATCCAGCTCGCTTTAACCCGGGAGAAATAATCCAGAAGGCAGTCAGCCGCTTGCCAGCTAAACAGCAGGCAGTCTTTGTTCTTCACCACTATCAGGATCTCAAATATGAAGAAATTGCAGGCGAATTAAAAATTTCAGCTGGCACTGTTAAATCATTGCACTATAAAGCTGTACGAAAACTGAGGAAGATGCTGGCCAGGCAGCTGGGAGGTGAGCAGTGAATAAATGCCGTGATTACCGGTCAGACTGGCTGGCCTTTCTCCGTGGAGAGCTTGAGGCAGACAGACGGCAGGTGATGAAGGAGCATCTAAACCGTTGTAGCTGTTGCCAGAAAGAATTAAGAGCCATAAAAAATTTCATCAGTCAGACAGATAATTTCCATAACGAACTTAAAGAAACTATGGCTGGCATTGACTGGGATAAGCTTCAGCTAACTATTACCGGGCGTGCTTTTGAACAGAAAGCCCGCCGGGAAGATCCCAGGCCGGCAACCGGCTTTAAACTTGGCCGCTGGCAGCCGGTAGCTGCCGGCCTTATTGCTGGCCTATTGCTTGGTGCTTTTTTTACCTTTTTATGGATGCGATCAGGGAGATTAGACGAATCTGGTGCCAGAAAAGAATCAGGGATAAGCTTACCAGCTGGCTTTGTTCAAAGAGTGGATTTGGCCCTGGCCCAGCGCCAGACTATAGATTACCTTGACCGGAGCCAGTTCCTGCTGCTGGAACTTGTCCAGTCAAAAACGGCCAATCAGGCTTCTTCCTTTCTGACTCAAGATAAGGTTCAAAAATTATTGACTGAGAAAAAGTATCTGAACAGTCAACTGAATGAAATTAAGCTGGCTAAGGCCAAGATGCTCTGTGACCAGATTGAAATGCTTTTTCTGGAACTCGTTCAGCTCAGTCCTCAAATGTCAGATGCGGAGCTTGAAAATCTTAGAGAAATAATTGAAAGTCGCCAGCTTCTGCTGAAAATCAATCTGGTCAAGAAGGAATTACAGCAAGGTGAGGCCTAAAGTGAAAAACCGGACTAAGATTTTAGTGTTTTTGGCAGGCATCTTATTGTTGCTTTACTCCGGGCTGGCTGCCCAGACAGCCGGAGAGAAGATAAAGCACGATGAGCAGTTATTGCAGGAAGCCAAACTGTTGATTTTTGATAAAAAGTGGAGTCAGGCTGAACAGAAACTGAGCGAGTTTTTAAGCCGCTATCCTAAAAGTGCTCTTTATTCCCAGGCTCTTTTCTATAAGGGAAAGTGCCTGACTGAGCAGAGGGGCAAAGAACTGACGGCCTGGCAGACTTTTGAGGAATTTTTAAAGAGACCGGATAAGCCTGAGGGCCTGGTAGAGGAAGCCCAGATTGCCAGTCTTGACCTGGCTTTTAACCTTTACCAGAGTGGGCAGACAAGTTTTGGCCAGATACTGACTGGCCGGCTAAATGATCCAAACCCGGTAATCCGTTATTATGCAGCTTTTAAGTTGAGCTATCTTCAGGATAAGAAGCTGGCCAGGGAGGCCGTTCCGGTTTTGAAAAAGTTGATGGAAGAAGAAAAAGATCCGGAACTGGTGGACCGGGCAAAAATTGCTCTGCTAAGAATTTCTCCAGAGTTCTTTAAAGAGATAAAAGACCGCTCTGATTCTGGGGGGCATCGTCTGGTCAAAATCAGGATATTCGAAAAAGGCAAAAAAACTCCCAATGTTTCAGTCAATTTTCCTCTGGCTCTGGCTGACCTGGCTCTCCAGGCTATGCCGGAGAGGGATAAAAACCGGATCAAGCAGCAAGGATATGATCTTGACCGGATTCTGGAAGATCTGGCCAAATCACACGAAAAGCTGATCAGAATTGAGGAAGATGGCAATTTAATTGAAATCTGGATCGAATAAATCTATGGATCATAATATAAGGAGGATTAAGATGAAAAAGATAGCGATGATAGCTGTTCTGACAGTTATGGCTCTGAGCTTAACAGCCGGGCCGTCTTTCACCCTGGATAAGGATGATTATAGGGTGATAAAAAAGGCCGTTGGAGAAAATCCTAAAAGCCAGCCTGCGGCTGAAGTAAAATGGCTTAGAGTCTTAATAGTTGAGAATGCCTCGGGTAAAGAAAAAGTAAAGGTGACTATGCCCATTTCACTGGTTGAGATTTTTGCCCGCTGCGCTGAATACCAGAAAGACGAAGTGAAAGGCAAGGGAGGTTCTTTGAATTTTAGCGAGTTACTGGAGCAACTGAAAAAAGCCGGTCCAATGGCCATCGTAGAAATCAATGAGGAAGATGAGACAATCAAAGTCTGGCTCGAATAAAAGAGCTGATCCTTCTCTCTTTTTAACAGGCAGCAAGAGGGAACCTGGCCGGCCAGGCTCCCTCTTTTTTATTTATTTTAATATTTTAAACGGCTCTGATACTTTCGGGCCAGCTCCTTCAAAACCGATCTTTTAACCTTCATTTCTAAACCCATTTCTTCGCCTCCTGGCTAATCTCTTCCCGAAATCTAGCTTCAATCTGGGCCAGAAGGCAAAAGAATTTTGTGTAGATTTTCTCGTGAGGCAAAGAATCATTTTCGTTTAGATCTTAGAAAAGGCAATTCGTGGCGTTGACTTTAACCTCTCTTTTTTTAGATAATTAGAAACTAAGATATTGCGGTCAAAGGAGTCTTCAAGATGGCTAAATATCGGCTGGCAATTCTGCCGGGTGACGGTATAGGCAAAGAGGTCATAGAGGCGGCCATGATTGTTCTGAAGCGCCTGAACCTTAAAGCTGAATATGTTTATGGCGATATAGGCTGGGAATTCTGGTGCCGTGAAGGCAACCCGCTGCCTGACCGGACTATTAAACTTTTAAAAGAAACAGATGCCTGTCTTTTCGGGGCAATTACTTCCAAGCCAAAAGAAGATGCTGCGAGGGAACTTGCCCCTGAATTTCAGGGTAAAGGGCTATCTTACGTCAGCCCGATTGTCAAGCTTCGCCAGCTATTTGATCTCTATATAAATCTCAGGCCATGCAAAGCTTATCCCGGTAATCCACTTAATTATCGTGACCATATTGACCTGGTTATTGTCAGGGAAAATACAGAGGGAAGCTATGCTGGTGTTGAGTTCTTCCCCCTGCCCGAAGAGGTCAGGCGGGCTTTGCTGGTCCATCCGAAAATGAAGGATTTTAAAGATGTTTCTGGAGATGAGATAGCTGTTTCTACCCGGATCATGACCAAAAAAGGTTGTGAGAGAATTGTCAGAGCGGCTTTTGAATTTGCTCGCCAGAATAACAGGAAATCAGTTACGCTGGTTGAGAAGCCCAATGTTCTAAGGGAGACTGGCGGCCTGATGCTGCGGGAAGCAAGAAGAGTGGCGGCCGGCTATCCTGATATTAAGTTTTTTGAAGCCAATGTAGATGCCATGTGCATGTGGTTAATCAAAAATCCTCAGGATTATGATGTGCTGGTGGCCGAGAACCTCTTCGGCGATATAATTTCTGATCTGGCTGCTCAGCTGGTTGGGGGCCTGGGTTTTGCCTGTGCCGGCAATATTGGAGACAAATATGCCGTCTTTGAGCCGACTCACGGCTCAGCTCCTAAGTACACTGGCCTTTACAAAGTTAATCCGACGGCCACTTTGCTGGCGGTTAAAATGATGCTGGACTGGCTCGGGGAGACAAATCTGGCCAGGACGCTCGAACAGGCCATAGCTGAAGTCATTAAGGAAGGAAAAGTCAGGACATATGATATGGGTGGCTCAGCCAAGACACTGGAGATAGCCGAAGCCGTGGCGGCCAGGCTCTAGCTTTAACTGCCTGAAAGGGTGGCTAACTGGATAGAAGATGCTTGTTCTCAGCCTGGATACCACGACCAGTTATGGTTCGGTAGCTCTTGTCTCAGAAAAAAAGCTTATAGCCGAAATAAATTATTTATCGCCATCAACTCATTCGCGCCAGGTGTTTGAGGCTCTGGAGCTAGTCCTTAAGATTTCAGGTAAGAGCTTGAATGAACTGGATGGACTGGCCATAGCGTCTGGCCCTGGTTCTTTTACTGGAATCAGAATAGGGCTGAGCCTGGCCAAAGCCTTAGCTCTGGCTTCTGGCCTGCCGGTCGCGGCCGTTTCTTCTCTTCAGGCGCTGGCCATGAAATTGATTTTGCCCGGGGTTAGAATGATTTCGCCTTTAATAGATGCCAGGAAAGGCCAGGTCTTTGCCTGTGTTTATCAAGTCGAGAATTCAAGACTCAAAGAAATTTTGCCGGCCGGGGTTTATGAACCAGAACAATTTTTAGCCATGATTCCTGGAGGACAGCCTGTTTATTTTATCGGGACCGGGGCTGATGCGTATCTTCCATTGATTAAGAATAAACTTGGCCAGCAAGCAGTTATGGAGGAGAGAAGTTATTATTTAGCGGCTGAAATCGGCCGGCTGGGTGAATCCATCTTGAGTCAGGGAAAAGGCCTGAAGCCGGGACAGATTGAGCCGGTTTATTACCGGCCGTCCCAGGTGGAGGAGAAAAAAACTGATCGAACCAAAGACTAGCCAGCTTCTATTCCGCCGGATGAGACCGGAAGACCTGCCAGGAGTTCTGACTATAGAAAAACTCTGTTTTTCTAATCCCTGGAGCCGCGATACTTTTCTCGGTGAAATTCAAAACAAGGCGATATCTTTTCCCTTGGTGGCTATTCATCTTGAAGACCGGAAGATTATTGGTTATATCATTTTCTGGTTAATAGGTGGTGAAGCTCAGATTAACAATGTGGCTATCCATCCTGACTATCAGGGAAAAGGCTATGGCGAACTGGCCATGAGATATGTTCTGGACCGGCTGCGCGAAAATAAAGCTCATCTGGTTACTCTTGAGGTTAGAACTTCCAACCATCCGGCTGTTTCTTTATATCGCAAGCTTGGATTTGATATAATGGGCCGGCGGCAGGATTATTATACAAATCCTGTTGAAGATGCTTATCTGATGGGCTTGAGCCTGAATTAGCTGTTCTTCTTTTTTAATAATTTACCTGCACTAAATAAAGGCCTTTAGCCGGAGCAGTCGGACTCAGCCGGGTTCTTTTTTTACCTTGAAAAAGTTCTTCTATCCCCCCGGGAGTGAGTTTGTTGCGCCCGGCCATGAGGAGTGTTCCAGCGATCGTCCTTACCATATGGCGGAGGAAACCATTGGCTTCAATCGAAAAGACTAATTCCTGACCTGTGTCTTCAAGTTCTGAATGATAAACATGTCTGACCGGATTTTGATAATAGCCGGAAGAGAAGGCGGTAAAATCATCCTGCCGCTGGAAAAGCCGGGCGGCCTGTTGCATAGCTTCTTTATTCAATCCATGCGGGTAATGGAAGACATAGCGATAGTCAAATGGGTTGAGAACCTGAGAAGTATTAATCCGGTAACGATAAACCTTAGAGCGGGCGGATTTTCGCGCCTGGAAATCAGGTGAGGCTCGAGTGACCGCCATAATTCTAATATCAGGGGGCAACAGAGCGTTAAGAGCCCGCTGAAGATCAGGTTCGGTTAAACGGCAGTTAGCCCTGAAATTAGCCACCTGGCCCAGGGCATGAACACCTGCATCAGTCCGGCCGGCAGCCTGCAGGTTAACTGGCTGGCCGGTCAGGCGCCTGAGAGCATCTTCTATGATCCCCTGAATGGAAGCTTTGCCTGGCTGCCGCTGCCACCCATGATAATTGGTCCCATCGTAAGAGATCAATAATTTGAAGTTATCGACGGATGGCGAGATGAGAGGCATTGAAGCTTCCTGGCCCCCGCCTTCGGGGCATGTCAAGACTTGTTCGTTCTCCATTTGCCTGCCTCGCTTAAGACTTTATTCTTTTTCAACTGCCAGAGCCAGATCGACAGCTTCCCTTGCTGAGCTGGCTGGTATTACTCCTTCAATTTTCCACGTATTTATGCCTATAACTTTTTTATTATAGATCCGGGCGAAGGCTATTTCACTCAGGGTGCCATATTCTCCGTCTATGGCAATAACGCTCCCGGCGTTCAGGACAACCAGGGAATTCCGGCTAAAACCGATGCCTGTGGCCAGACTGAGATCAATAAAAGGATTAGCTTCTTCCAGCCTCGTCCCGGGCAAAATACCTATGGTCAGACCGCCAGCTTCTTTTGCTCCCCGGGCGGCTGCTTCCATAATGCCTGTTAGCCCTCCACAGATTAGAATGGCGCCCTGTTCAGCCAGTAATCGTCCTGTTTCGTAAGCGATTTTCAATGACTCATTATCCGGTTTATGACCTCCGATGACTGCCACCCGCTGGCTTTCTCTTAAGCTTTTCTTAATCAAGGTGAGTATCCTTTCGCCACCTGTATTATCAGCTAAATAGAAACCTTTAAGTCAGGCCTGAAATCAAAAATACCATAGCCATTGTTTCATTTCAAAGTTTAACTATTTTTCAAACAAATCTAAGGAAAATTGACTAAAGATAAGTAAATATGATATCAATATTTCCAGGGTGAAAAAATGGCCTATGTCAATTATGTGACCAAAAACATGGCCATCAAGATTGTTTATTATGGCCCGGGTTTAAGCGGCAAAACAACCAATCTCAGATATATTTATTTTAAACTGGAACCAGCCTACCGGGGTGAGCTGGTTTGCCTTGAAACCGCGGCGGAAAGAACATTCTTCTTTGATCTCCTGCCGATCAAAGCTGGTCTGATTAAGGACTTTAAGGTGCATTTTCAGCTTTTGACTGTCCCCGGACAGGTTTTTTATGAAGCATCAAGAAAAAGTGTACTCAAGGGAGCAGATGGCCTGGTTTTTGTAGCTGATTCTCAACTGCCGCTTCTTGAGGCCGATATGGAAAGCTTTGACGGCCTGAGAAAAAACTGCCTTGAGCAGGGGATAGACCTTAACCGGGTTCCTCTTGTTTTTCAATATAATAAAAGGGATTTACCTAATCTGATTCCAGTTGAGACACTCAACCGCTTGTTGAATTCACGCCATTGCCCTTATGTTGAAGCTGAAGCTATTAACGGGCGCGGGGTGCTGGAGACCCTTAAAGAAGTTGCCCGTCTGACTGTTCCTGTGGTCAAAGCCAGTATCTTCGATGAAAAACTGCCGGCGGCAGAAGAGTCCATGGAAACGGCACCGGGCACGGCTCAAATGCTGAGTACTTCTGAGCTCAAGCCAGCAGCCGGAGAATCCGGCTCTAAAAAAAAGACTGGCAAAAAATCAGAGGAAGCTCAGATTGAATTTGTCAAACCTGGCGATGAGTCGCCCTTTCCAACCACAAAGATTAAAGTTCAATCAATTGAAGATATTGAGCAGGAAATTGCTCGCCTGTCGAAAGAGTTTGGCCTGACCAAGAAAAAATAAAAGGCAGTCTGAGAATTATTGTTCGAGTCAGGCGTCCCTTTTCCAGGGACAATGCTGGTAAGAATTCCAAGTGCTTCTTTACATGGAATAGAAGCTTATCTGGTAGAAGTTGAGGTTGATATCTCACCCGGGCTGCCAGCCTTTATTATTGTTGGCCTGCCTGATGCTGCTGTCCGGGAAAGCAAAGAAAGAGTCAGAGCGGCTCTGCGCAATTGCGGTTTTGATTTTCCGGCGAAAAAAATAATCATTAATCTAGCTCCGGCCAGCAGGAAAAAGGAAGGTTCTTCCTTTGACCTGCCAGTTGCTCTCGGGTTGCTGGCCTTTTTGGGAGTGGTTAAGGCGGAGAATCTGAGCCAGTTTCTTTTTGTAGGTGAACTGACTCTGGAGGGCAGTCTTAAGTCGGTCAGAGGCGGACTGCCTTTTTCCCTTCTGGCCGCCGAAAAAAAATTGTCGGGTTTAGTCTTGCCTGAGAAGAACGAGAGGGAGGCCTCCCTGGTGAGGAATTTGCCCGTCTATGGATTAGAACATCTGCTGGAAGTAATAAAGCTTCTTAATGGCTCGGATGAAATAAAACCTGCCAGTTATTCACTCTCTGAATTAATGGGAGAAGTCAGGCAGGAAGTGGATTTTTCTGAAGTCAGGGGGCAGCAACAGGCAAAAAGGTCTCTGGAGGTAGCGGCTGCCGGCGGACATAATATATTGCTGATCGGACCTCCTGGCTCAGGGAAAACTATGCTGGCCCGGCGGTTGCCAACTATTCTTCCGGATATGGCCTTTGAAGAAATAATTGAAGTCACCCAGATATACAGTGCAGCTGGAATTTTAGGTGGCAGGGCAGCTATCAGTCAGAGGCCATTTCGGTCGCCACACCACACGATTACCAATACTGGACTGGTAGGTGGTGGTAATTTCCCCAGGCCTGGAGAAGTCAGTCTGGCTCATTACGGGGTTTTGTTTATGGATGAATTTCCTGAATTTGGACGCCAGGCTCTGGAGAGCCTGCGTCAGCCTCTGGAAGATGGGCAGGTAACAATTTCACGGGTGGCCTCCAGTCTGACTTTTCCCTGTTCTTTTATGCTGGTAGCGGCCATGAATCCCTGTGCTGATGTTTTCTTCGCCTCAGGCCTGGAAGTTAACTGCACCGAGCTTGAAAGAAGAAAATATTATTCAAGATTATCAAAGCCATTGCTGGACAGGATTGATATTCAGATAGAGGTGCCGGCGGTCCAATATCAGGATCTAACCGGACGGCCCCCAGGTGAATCTTCAGCCGAAATAAAAAAAAGGGTATCTGCTGCCAGGAAAATTCAATGGCAGAGATTCAAAGGGCGAAAGATATTTGCCAACTCTCAGATGAACTCTAAGGATTTGCGCCAGTTCTGCCTGGTGGAAGCTGAAGGCCAGAAACTGTTGGAGGCGGCCATGAAGAGATTCCAGTTCAGTGCCAGGGCCTATGACCGCATTCTAAAAGTGGCCAGGACGATTTCTGATCTGGCCGGAGAAGAGAAACTGTCAGCTAGGACTATAGGTGAGGCTGTCCAGTATCGCCTTCTGGACGTTTTTTGATAGTATTTGACTTTTGACCTTCTTTTATTTATTCTACCCCGTAAAAAAACATGAGTGTCGAATCCAGGGTAAGTTCCAGCCAGCCAAAAAATCAATTACCGCGGGTCTTTGGCCTGTTTGACGTCACTTCGATTGTGATCGGTGGTATTATTGGCTCTGGAATTTTTCTTGTCCCTTACAATATTGCTCAGAATATTCAATCTCCTTTACTGATGCTGGCTGTCTGGGTGGTCGGCGGATTTTTAAGTTTCCTTGGAGCTCTGAGCCTGGCTGAGCTGGGTGCGGCTATGCCTGAGGCAGGCGGTATTTATGTTTATTTGCGCGAAGCCTATGGCTCATTTATTTCTTTTCTTTTCGGTTGGACGCTTTTTTTAGTTATTGATTCTGGAGCTATTGCCACCCTGGCTGTAGCTTTTTCCACTAATTTTCCTTCTTTTATGAATATGTCTCCTCTGGTGAGCAAACTGGTAGCCGTTATTTTTATCATTTTCCTGGCAGCAGTCAATTATTTCGGTGCCCGTCAGGGCGGAAATCTGCAGAATCTACTAACGGTAATAAAGATAGCGGGCATCGCCGGCATCTGTGCCGCTGTTTTCCTTTCCGGGAAAGGAAATCTGTCTAATTTTGTTACTCCAGGACCTGGTAAGTTTTCTTTTGATTTACTCAGCAGCTTTGGAGTTGCTTTGATTGCTACTTTCTGGGCTTATAAAGGCTGGGAATCAGCCAGCTACAGTGCTGGGGAAGTAAAAAATCCAGAAAAAAATCTCCCGCTTGGCATTTTGATTGGATTATTCGGTGTCATTGTTATTTATCTACTGGCTAATCTGGCTTATCTCTATGTTTTGCCGGTTTCAGCTATGACAGCTTCGAAAGATGGGGTAGCGGCTAATGCCATGAAGATAGCCATCGGACCTATTGGAGCTTATATTATTTCTATAATTATTCTTTTCTCCGTTCTAGGGGCAGCCAACCAGAATATGCTCTGTTCACCCCGGGTTTATTTTGCCATGGCCCGGGACAAATTGTTTTTTAAATCGATAGCCAGGGTTCATCCTAAATATAAGACTCCGTATGTCTCCATCATCGCTATTAGCCTCTGGAGTATAGTCCTCAGTCTGTCAGGGACATTTCAGCAGCTTTTTACCTATGTGATTTTTGGTGAATGGATCTTTTTTGGCCTGACAATAGCTGCCGTTTTTATTTTACGCCGGAAAAGGCCTGATCTGCCCCGGCCCTATAAAACCTGGGGCTATCCATTTGCTCCAGCCATTTTCATTCTGGCTGCCCTGGCCATTTCTGTTAATTCTTTGATCAAGCAGTTTTTCAGTTCAATGGCCGGACTGGGCATTATACTTCTGGGCGTGCCAGCTTATGTGTATTGGAAGAAAAGAGAAAAAGGCTGATTGACCTGCCTTCGGGCTGACCGGCATTTATTCTTTTATGCATCCTTGTTCAACGACTACTTTCCCTTGCTTGATGACTGTTTTAATTGGATTTTTCCCGAGTTCATAAGCCAGATGAAGATAAGAGGGGAGATCGCATAAGATCAGGTCAAAAGACTTACCAGGCTCAATTGAGCCGGCCTCATCCTGCCGGTCAAGGGCATAGGCGGCATTGATGGTGCAGGCATTCAGGGCTTCCTCGATGGTCATTTTTAATGTAAAAACTCCCAGCTGCAGCACAAAAAGCATGGAGAACAAATTGGAACTGCCCGGATTGAAATCGCTGGCCAGAGCGACGATGGTCCCACAGTCGATCAATTCTCTGGCTGGTGCTTTTTTATCCGTCATCAAGAAGAAGGAAACGCCGGGCAGGAGGATAGCCGCTGTCCGGCTTCCAGCCAGTTTTTCGATGCCGGCCGGCGTGATATTTAGCAGGTGCTCAACCGATCTGGCGCCCAGCTCGACTGCTAGTTCTGTCCCTCCTATCGGCACAAATTCATCAGTATGGATTTTAAGCTTGTAACCGAGCTTAATGGCCTGGATGGCAAGTTCTCTGGTCTCGTCGAGATTAAAAACTGTCGGTTCGCAAAAAATATCAAAAAACTCAGCCAGGTTTGATGCCTTTATTTCTGGCATGAGCTCTTCTTTTAATAATTTGATATAAGAGCTGTGATCGGATTTAAATTCAGGGGGTATCTCATGAGCTCCCATAAAAGTCGGCACTATCGAGACTGGCTGGCGGCGGGCCAGGTTTTTCAAGACCCGGAGCTGCTTAAGCTCATCTTCCCGATTCAGACCATAACCGCTTTTAGCTTCGATAGTCGTTGCTCCATTGAGCAGCATCGTCTCAAGCCTTTTGAGACAGATATCCTCCAGCTCGGGAGCAGGGATAGCCCGGGTGGCTTCAACCGTGGTTTGGATACCCAGGCCGAGTTCGGCTAACTGCAGATAAGTGTAGCCAGCCAGCCGGAGGGAAAATTCCTTCGCCCGGTCACCGGCAAAAGGCAGGTGGGTATGACAATCGATGAAGCCGGGTAGTCCAACCAGGCCAGAAGCATCTATGACCCTGGCCTTTCTGGTTAAAGAGACATTGGCCTTGAAGTCTTTTTCTTTCCCCATAAAGACAATCCGACCGTTTAAAGCAGCCAGCCAGGCTTTTTCTACCAGGCCTGCTTCCCGCATGTCATTTTTAGTTTTAGGTTTTTCACCGGCACAGGTCACTAACTGTGAAATGTTGGTGACAACAGCATCAGCGTAAATCATTGGGTGTTTTCCTGATAGCTGTCTGTCCAATCTGTCTTGTTTTTCTCACAAAAGCCGGGATGTCCAGTTCCTTCCAGTCAACCTCAGACTGACTGGCTTCAACCACTGGCTCCTGCGGTTCTTTTGGTTCAAAAAGGTAAGGAGGGGTAGGGGTGTTGACAGGCACAGCTGGCTGGGACCTGGTTAGCCTGGTTCTTATTTCTTCAGTAGTAGGACGTCTATTTTCCCGGTGATCAAAGCCGGTGGCAATAACTGTAATCTTAATAGCTTCCTTCATGTCTTCGTCCAGAACTGTCCCAAAGATAATATTGGCTTCAGGATCAGCCAGGCTGGTTATCAACTGAGAAGCTTTTGAGACTTCATGCAAGGTCATATCTTTTCCGCCAGTCACATTGATCAGGACACCTCTGGCCCCCTCTATGGAAGTATCTACGAGGAGAGGACTGCTGATGGCCTTTTGAGCTGCCTCTACTGCCCGGTTTTCGCCGGAAGCCAGGCCTGTCCCCATAAAGGCCATGCCCATACCTTTCATAATTGATTTGACATCGGCGAAATCAAGGTTGATGAGACCAGGCCTGGTTATCAAATCAGATATACCCTGAGTAGCCTGGCGTAAAACATCGTCGGCCAGCCGGAAGGATTCGGAGATAGAAGTATTGAGATTAACCATTTCTAGCAGTCTTTCGTTCGGGATGGCGATGACAGTGTCTACCACCTCCTTGAGTTCCTGTAAACCCTCTTCCGCCTGACGGAACCGGACGCGACCCTCAAAAGCAAAAGGCATGGTAACAATGGCAATGACCAGAATATCCAGACTGGCAGCCAGATTGGCGAGAACTGGTGTAGCCCCGGTACCGGTTCCGCCACCGAGGCCTGTAGTCAGGAAAACCATATCAGCCCCTTCCATTATCTCCGCTAAACTCTCAGTGTCTTCTTCTGCTGCCTGACGGCCAACCTTAGGATCGCCGCCTGACCCTAATCCCTTGGTTAATTTACCACCGATCTGAATCTTAACAGATGCCCGGTTAGTGGAAAGTGCTTGTTTATCCGTGTTAACCGCGATGAAGTCCACCCCTTCAATGCCGGCCTCAATCATCCGGTTGACAGCATTGCCCCCGCCACCGCCGATGCCGATGACTTTTATCTTAGCTCCCGAAGATTCTTCAGCCAGATGAAACTTGATTTTACTACCTGCTATTTCTCGCATTTTGTCCTCCTTATTCATTGAACCAGTCTTTAATTCTCGTCCAGAAACCTTTCTTTTTTTCTCTGGAAAAACCGCGCTCCTGAATCTGGTTATATCCATAAAGAATGAGTCCGACCGCAGTTGCATAGTCCGGCGTGCTGGCCCGGTCAATCAGCCCGCCAATATAGTTAGGATCTCCTCGCCTGACGGGCAGATCAAAGATTTCTTCTGCTACCTCTTCCAGGCCATCGAGCAGGGCGGTCCCACCAGTTAAAACCAGTCCGGAATTTAAAGATTTTTCATAACCCATTCTTTTTATATCGCCATCAACCAGCCTGAATATTTCCTCAGCCCTTGGCTGGATAATATCAGCTAAAATCTGCCGGGAGAGAAGCCGGGATTTTCTGCTTCTGCCCACAGTTGGAACTTCAATTGTTTCCTGCTCTTCAGCTACCGGCAGGGCTACACAACCATATTTCTTTTTAATTTTTTCTGCTTCAGGTATTGGTGTTCTGAGGCCGACAGCGATATCATTGGTAAAATTATCTCCTCCAAGGGGAATAGTTGAGGTATACCAGAGTGAACCGCGTTCAAAGATAGCTACCTCTGTGGTTCCAGCCCCCAGATCTATTAAACCCACGCCAAGTTCCCTTTCATCCTGAGTTAAAGTGGCGTAACTGGTGGCAATCTGGTTCAGGACAATTTCATGGATACCAATGTTCGACTTCTCCAGGCAGCTTTTTAGGTTTTGCAGTGAGGTGATGGCTGAGGTCACGATGTGAACATTGACTTCCAGTTTTATGCCGCTCATCCCGAGAGGATCTTTAATTCCATCCTGCTCATCAACGATAAATTCCTGGGGAATAATATGGATAATTTCCCGGTCAGGAGGAATAGACAGGGCTCTGGCCTGATCAACTACCCGTTTTATGTCCTCTTTGGAAATTTCTCTGTTTTTACCTGAGACAGCCACCACTCCCCGGCTATTAAAACTCTTAATATGAGCTCCAGAAATGCCCACATAAGCTGAATCTATTTCTACTCCTGCCATAAGTTCAGCTTCTTCCTGAGCTTTTTTGATGGCCGAGATGGTTTGATCCAGGTTGACCACCACCCCCTTGCGAATACCTCTCGATTCGGCCATACCGATGCCAATAATCTCGACTTTCTGCTCTTCATTAATTTCCCCGATAATGGCCACTATTTTTTTAGTGCCAATATCAAGGCCAACCAGATAATTGTTCCTGGCCATTTAACTTACCTCCTTTTCCCTGTCAGAGGCCTTTTCCGCCTGTAAATTCAGGGGCTTAAGATAAATACGATCGGCTAATCTGAGATCGACATATTCGACCGGGCCAAATTGTTCCGCCCAGGAGTTTATGCTGGAAAGATAATAAGTCAGATTTTCAGCCAGGTTGGCTTCATCTGCCATGATTTTGACGGGCTGGCCGGCCAATTGAATTTCCAGAGATTCATAATCAATAAGTTTGATGGTTCTGATTCTGGCTCTTAAAGCTGGTTCGAGCTGGCCAAGAGCCCGGCAGACGGCGAGCACTTTTTCCGGATAATACTGCCACCAATTCCCTCCATCTTCGAAAATGGGCCACGTTTCATCAGGAGGCTCAGAATAAGAAGCAATGATGACACCTTCCTCGTCTATTAGCTGATAATTTTTTTGATGGACATATAATCTGGGCATCCTGGGAAAAGCTTCGACTTTGAGGACCGAGGGCAAGATTTTTTCCAATCTGACGTCTTTTACACCTGGCAGGCGGTTTAGAATCAATCTTAAATAGTTCAGATCGCAAACGAGAATATTACCAGGTTTTTGCTGACTCAGGTAATTTTCTATTTCCTGTTTGACCAGCGGGCTGGCTGAAATGACTTCCACTTCTTTTATTTCCAGCGCCTGGCAGGAAATCGCATAATAGTAAATTCCAGCCAGGCCAACAAAAAAAATGGTCACCAGGCTGAAAGCTAAAATGATATGTTTTAGAGTAATAACTTTTTTTGAACTTCTGGCCCTCAGTCCGGATTCCTGGTGGGAACGGTGAAAAGCCTGGCCATCTGCCTGAAAAGAGGAAAAGAGCGGCCGGTTAGGAAAATATCTATTTTCAACGGCCATTTTTCTTCTCCTCGTCTAAAATTTTAATAACTTCCGGGATGAGGCGATTAACATTACCAGCCCCAAGGACAAGAAGCATATCACCGGGCTGCAACTTTTCTGCCAGCCTGGCTGGTAACTGAGACAGCTCTGGTTCAAACCAGATGTTGGCCCGACCGGTTTTTTTAATTTCTTCAAAAAGGGTCCGGCCGTTTACTCCTGGTATGGGTTTCTCTCCGGCAGCATAAATTTCAGTGATGAAAAGCAAATCTGCCTGATAGAAGGCCGTGGCGAAATCCATCTTGAGCCTGGCCAGGCGGGAAAAACGATGAGGTTGAAAAACTACCACCAGCCGCCGCTGCCAGCCATTCCTGGCTGCTTGCAGGGTAGCTTTAATCTCGGTTGGGTGATGGGCATAATCTTCTATAATCATGATCTCATTGACCACTTTTTTTAATTCAAAGCGGCGGCCAGTTCCGGTGTAATTTTTGAGGGCTTTGGTGATTGTTTTCATATCTAGATCAAGATCCAGACCGACGGCCACGGCGGCCAGGGCATTAAGAATATTGTGCTGACCGGGGACATTAAGTTTCAGCCGGCCAGCTTTCCGGCCATAGACATAAAGAGTTGAATAACTTGAAAACCGGTCAAATTCGAAGTCTCTGGCCTGGATGTCGGCCTCGCGGGAAAAACCATAAGTTATAATTTTCCTCTCGATTTGAGGGATAATACTCTGTAAATGGGGATCATCAAGGCAAAGTATGACCGGACAATAAAAAGGAACTTTATTGGCAAAATGAACAAATGTTTTTTTAATTTCATCTAGAGTTTCGTACTGGTCAAGATGTTCGGCATCAATGTTAGTTAGAATAGCAATAAACGGAGAAAGATAAAGGAATGACCGGTCGCTTTCATCAGCTTCGGCCACGATGAAATCACCCTCGCCAAGTTTGGCATTGGAGCCAATGGTATTTAATCTTCCGCCAACAATGATAGTTGGATCATACCCGCCGGCTTCCAGCACCTGGGCAGTCATGGAGGTGGTAGTAGTTTTCCCATGGGCGCCAGCTACGGCAATCCCATATTTCATGCGCATTAATTCGGCCAGCATTTCAGCTCTCGGTATAACAGGTATCTTCAGGGCTTTAGCCCGGGCCACCTCAACATTGTCTTCATGGACTGCAGAGGAGATGACCACCACGTCAGCTTTTTTCAGATTATCAGCAGAGTGCCCGAGAAAAATTTGGGCTCCCAATTTTTTTAATCTGCTGGTTGCTTCATTTTCCTGAAGATCAGATCCTGAGACTTGATAACCAAGATTAAGCAAGACCTCGGCTATGCCGCACATGCCGGTCCCACCGATGCCGATCATATGAATCCTGTTCAGCTTCCGGTAGCCTCTTTTAACCACTAACTTCTCCTTTCTCCTGCCTTGATCATGTCGAGAGCCAGCCTGGCTATCCGGCTGGCGCTATCTGCCTGTCTTAGCTTCTTCAGATTTTCTTCCATCTGGCCGAGAAGGCTCTTGTTATTAAGATAGAATTTGAGCCTGGCCAGCAGGGTCTCAGGTTTGAAGTCTTTTTCCAGGATGACTTCTGCTCCCCCGGCCTGTTCGAGTTCTCTGGCATTTAATTCCTGATGATTATCAGCGGCTGCCGCAAAGGGAACCAGAATGGCTGGCTTGCCCGCGGCTATCAATTCGGCACAGGTTGTCGCCCCTGCCCGGCATAAAACAAGATCAGCCATGGCAAAATATTCAGACATAGGTGAAAAATAGGAGCTAACCGTCACCCGGTCAAAGCCAGCCTGTCTATAGGCTTCTCTGACCCGGTTAAAATCTCTTTCGCCTGTCTGGTGATAGATAATCAGTGAATTTTTCAACTGGCTGAGGGAGGGCAGGCTATCAATTATTCTTTCATTTAAAAATTTTGACCCCTGACTCCCGCCAAAAATCAACAGGGTTAATGTATCTTCGTGCCGCTTTTCAGGCATCCGGTAGAATTCAGGCCTGACCGGATTGCCTAGCAGTACTCCTTTTCCTTTGAAATACTGAAGAGAGGAAGGGAAAGATACGGCAGCCCGGCCGGCAAAGCGGCTCAGCAGGCGATTGGTGAAACCGGGCAGAGCATTTTGCTCAAGTATTAGCGCCGGCGTTTTCATCATTGAGGCCAGCATAACTATGGGTCCTGAACTGAACCCCCCGACTCCGATGACCAGAACTGGTCTGTATTTGCAGAGAATAAGAAACGACTTGAGAAAAGCCAGCGGCAAGAGAACGAAACCTCTAAGCTTTTTCCAGCCCCGGCCCTTAAGGCCTTCCACTGGCAGAGTTAGATACCTTAAAGATTGCTCGGCCATAATCTTTTTCTCAACTGCTCTCTGGCTGCCGACATAAATCAATTCGATGTCAGGCTTCAGCTCTTTTAATTTCTGGCCGAGAACCACAGCCGGGTAGAGATGTCCACCTGTCCCTCCGCCGCTGATGATCACTCTCATCTTTTTCATAGAACGGGCTTAGCCTCCGCCTTTCTCTGAGAGATATTTAAAAGCAGACCGACGGCCAGTAGATTGCAAAGTAAGGCTGAACGCCCATAAGAAATAAGGGGCAGGGGAATACCGGTGACGGGACCGAGACCAAGGACAACGCTAATATTCAAAAGAGCCTGAATCGAGATGCTGATGGTCAGCCCATAGGCGATGAGCTGGTAATTCTGATGGGGAGCCCGGTCAGCAATTTTTAACCCCCGGAGAAGAAAAATAAGAAACAGGCTAATAATGATGAGAGAACCAGCCAGCCCGGTTTCTTCGCCAGCGATGGCAAAGATAAAGTCAGTGTGGGCACAGGGCAAAAAATAAAGCTTTTGAGTCGAGGCTCCCAGACTAACTCCCAGCAAGCCGCCTGCCCCGATGGCCAGTTTTGATTGCCTCACCTGGAAAGTCCGGCCGAGCTGATCCTGCTGGGGAGTAAGAAAGCCATGAACCCGGTTAAGCCGGTAGCTGGCCGAAAAAAGGAAAAAACCAAACATCAAGCTGGCCAGCAGCCCGGGGATAATAAAATATTTGAGTTTCACACCACCCAGGAAAAGCATGATGGCTGAAATTAGGCATAGGAAGATAGCGGTACTGTAATCAGGTTCAAGCAAGACAGCCAGAACAAAGACCAAAATGACGGTTACCGGTACAAGCAATGTTTTCCAGCGGTTAAGACTTTGAGCCTTTTCCGAACAATAATTGGCTAGAAAAATAATCAAAATAATTTTAGCCAGCTCTGATGGCTGAAAACGGAGACCGAAAAATTGAAGCCAGCGGTGGGTTCCTGCCACTGGAGGCATGACCAGGCAAAAAAGAAGCAGCAGCAAGGTGAAACCCGTGGCCAGGTTAACCAGCCGGTTTAAGGTAAAGAATGGATGCCGGAAATTAGCTATAAACATCATCAGAATCAAACCGGCAATGGCCGCGATAATTTGCTGAGTTAAAAAATAGAAACTTTGATGATATTTTTCCCCGGCCAGAATAGCTGATGAGCTGAAAACCATTATGATGCCTGTAAGCAGGAGAAGGAGGGTGATAATTAACAGGGCCTTATCAAAAGAATAGCGCCTGAAAACTTCCATTATTTTTTCTCCTGCAACTTTCTGGCCAGGCGGTTGACTTCCTTTTTAAACAACCTGCCACGTTCTTCAAAACTGCTGAACATATCCCAGGAAGTACAGGCCGGAGCCAGAAGAACTACGTCTCCAGGGCTGGCCGCCAGATATGCCCGTTCTACCAGTTGTCTGAAGGTGGCAGCTTCCTCTACCGGGCGGATCCCTTTTATAGCCTGTCTGATTTTTTTTCGGGCTTCACCGATCAACAGAACCTGTTTAACTTTTCCTTTTAAGGCGCGGCGAAGAGGGGAGAAGTCACTCCCTTTATCGCGTCCTCCCAGAATAAGAATAATCGGTTGTTCAAAACTTTCGATAGCTTTAATCGTTGCTTCCACAGTTGTGGCTTTGGAGTCATTAACGAATAAGACTCCTTTTATTTTTCTAACTTCTTCCAGCCGGTGTTCAAGTCCGGTGAACTTTTTGATGGTTGTTCTGATTGAAGACAGGCTAGCCCCGGCTAAACGGGTGGTCAGGATGGCAGCCATCACATTTTCCTGGTTATGAACCCCCCGCAACTTAATTTTCTGGACATCCATAACTGGAATTTCTTCCTTCAGTTTCAGAATGATTTTTGTTCCCTGAAGGTAGCAGCCCAGAGGAACTGAGTGCTTCCGGCTGAAAGCATAAAATTCATGTTTTTCTTCCTGTCTCCATGACCAGAGACATGGGTCATCACGGTTGACGATTACTTTATCGGCCGCTTGCCGATGGTCAAAAAGCTTCTTCTTGGCCTGGAGATAGTGGTCAAAAGTCTTATGCCAGTCGAGATGATTCGGAGAGATATTAAGAAATACAGAAATATCTGTCCGGAACCTTTCCGTGAATTCCAGTTGGAAGCTGGAGAGCTCAGTCACGACTATATGACCGGGTTTAACTTTCTTGATAAAAGAGATCAGCGGCTGCCCGATATTACCTGCCAGGTGAACTCTAAAACCGGCCTTTTTCAAAATAGAATAGATCAGGGTGGCAGTAGTTGATTTGCCATTTGAACCGGTGATGCCTATAAGTTTTCCTCTCAGATAAGGATAAGCCAGCTCTATCTCTGAGATGACTTTGATGCCTTTGTCCCTGGCTACCAGCACTTCCGGCAGGGGAGGGACGCCAGGACTTAGAACTATCAGATCAGCTTGCGTCAAGACTTCCGGCCGGTTGGCGCCGGTATCAAAATGAACACCTTTAGCCTTATAAAGTTCGACCTTGCTCAGTTCGGATTCCGGTTTTTTATCAGAGACTATGACTGAGGCCTGCTGGCCAAGGAGAAAACCACAAACAGCCTGACCGGTCCGGCCAAAACCGACAACTACAACTTTTTTGTTTTTAAACTCCATTAGCTACCTCAATTTCAAAGTGGTCAGGCTGAACAGGGCAAAAATAATGCCGATGATCCAGAAACGTATGACGACTTTTTCCTCTGGCCAGCCGGCCAGTTCAAAGTGGTGATGCAACGGGGCCATGCGGAAAATTCGTTGTCCGCCGGACAGTTTGAAATAAATAACCTGAAGAAGAACCGAAAGAGCCTCCAGAATAAAAACTCCGGCGACGGTCAGAAGTAAAAATTCTTGTTTGATCAAGATGGCTAACAGACCGAGTGTTCCACCCAGCGATAAGGCACCGACGTCGCCCATAAAAATTTCTGCCGGATGGCAGTTAAACCAGAGAAATCCAAGACAGGCTCCAGTCAGAGCACCAGCAAAAACTGTCAGTTCAGCAGCCAGGGGTACCCTTAGTATATTCAAGTATTGAGACCAGACGGCATGACCGGCGACATAAGTCAGGGCGGTCAAGGCTGCGGCTGAAATCAAAGTTAGGCCAATAGCCAGCCCGTCAAGGCCATCAGCCAGATTAACGGCATTGGATGAACCAACTAAAATAAATAGAATCCAGGGCAAATATATCCAGCCTAGATAAAGAGTCCATTCTTTGACAAAAGGAAAAGTTAAATGGAGATCAAATTTACCTTTTAAGCCAATAAGAACCAGAACCAGACCGATCAGGCCGGAGACCAGAATTTGAAAAACAAGTTTCTGCCTGGCCGTCAGCCCCAGAGAGCGGCGAGCTCGAAACTTTAAGACATCATCAGCCAGGCCAATGAATCCAAAAAAGCACATCCCGGCGAGACCCAGCCAAACATAAGCATTGCCAAGATTGCCCCAGAGGAGAGTAGAGATTAACGTGGCTCCGATGATCATTACTCCACCCATGGAGGGTGTCCCTTTTTTGGCTAAATGACTCGCCGGGCCTTCTTCTCTTATTTCCTGACCGACCTGGTGTTTTTTAAGCAGCTTGATAAAAGGATGAGTAAAGATAAAGACAAACAGCAGGGCGGTCGTCCCAGCCAGAGCTGTTCGCACTGTGATATAACGAAAGACGTTAAAGAAAAACAGGTATTTTCTAAGTGGGACCAGCAACCAGTATAGCACCTCAGTTCTCCAGCTCTTTTTTTAGATAGTCGACTATCGTCTCGAGGCTCAGGCCTCTTGAACCTTTGACCAGGACCAGATCTCCGGCTTGCAAAAAGGGTTTAAGCCAGAAAGCTGCCTGATTTGACCGGTCAAAGGATTGAATTTTTGATGGATTAAAATCGCAGCTTATAGCTCCTTCAGCTATAAATCTTGCTCTTGGCCCAATGGTGACCAGGTAATCCCAGCCATAGCTCTGGATTTTCGTTCCTATTTCTTGATGGAATTGATTTTCAGCTGGGCCCAGTTCAAGCATATCGCCAAGAACAGCAATTTTCCTGCTGGCCGGAAGGCGGCCTAAACTTTTCAGAACTTCTTCCAGAGCCACAGGGTTGGAGTTATATGAGTCGTCATAGAGCCGTAACCCATTTTTAAATCTTATCAACTGCCCCCGGTGGCTGAGCTCTGGGAGGTTCTGAAAAGCAGGTATAACCTCAGCCAGAGTAAGGCCAAAATAATAGGCCACGCTGCAAGCAGCTAACAGGTTGGTAATAAGCCCTTCATTTAGGAACGGAAGCTGAACTCTGGCTTTCTCCTGGCCAAAAACAAGATCAAAGCTCAATCCTGCCCAGCCTTGATGTTCAATGGCCTCCGCTCTGACGGGATATTTATCATGCCGGCCAAAATAGATTATTTTATCTGGCGAAAAATCAGAAGCTATATCTCTAATGAGTGGATCGTCGCCATTAAGGACAGCCGTGGCACCGGACCTGGCACCCATCAGGATTTCTTTTTTAGCCAGAGCAATATCTTTTAGACTGTTGAAAAATTCCAGGTGAACCGGGGCCACCCGGGTAATGACGGCCACTTCTGGAGGAGCTGTTTCAGTCAGTTTTTTGATCTCGCCGGCCCGGCTCATGCCCATTTCCAGCACAGCGATTTGATCAGCACCGGTCACGGAAAGAATTGTCATCGGCAGTCCGATCTGATTATTATAATTTCCCTGAGATTTAAGCACTCTAAACCTGGTAGAGAGAAGGGAGGCAGTAAATTCTTTGGTTGAAGTCTTGCCGATACTGCCAGTTATACCAACCACTCTGATCTGGCTTTCGGCCAGGATCTGAGCTGCCAGCCGCTCCAGGGCAGTCAGGGTGTCATCTACCCGGACCAGGCCAAAGCTAGCTGGTAAACCTGAGACTGCCCGGGAAACACAGGCGGCCAGGGCCCCCTGATGTCTGGCATCAGAGATATAATGATGGCCGTCTCTAATTCCTTTAAGAGCGAAGAATATAGAACCAGGGGTAGTGTTCCTTGAATCAAAAGTGTAGGCTGTCACCAGAGTATCTGGCTGGCCCTGAATTATTTTTCCGCCCGTCAGTTCAGCTATCCGGGCAAGAGTCAGAGAAGCCATCCTATTTTTTCTCCTCCATTTTTTTTATTATTTCAGATGCCGTCTCAAAATCACTAAACGGCAATGTTCTATCTTTAAAAATTTGATAGGTCTCATGACCCTTGCCGGCGATGACCACAAAATCTCCTGGTGCTGCCATGGTTAGAGCTTTTTTAATCGCCGGCTGGCGATCAGCCATCTTTTCATAATTCCGGCTGCCGTCTTTTAGAAATCCCTGCTCGATATCCTCGATAATTTTTTCAGGTTCTTCCGAGCGAGGGTTATCAGAGGTAATTATTGTCCAGTCAGCCAGGCGGGCGGCTACTTCTCCCATCCTGGAGCGCTTGCTGCGGTCACGGTCACCGCCACAGCCAAAAATCAGGATAATCCTGGCCGGCTCAAGACTTTTCACCGTTTGCAGGAGATTCTCCAGGGCATTATCTGTATGGGCATAGTCAACGATTACTCTGAATCCAAGAGAATTAGGAACAAATTCTAACCGGCCCGGAATGGAATGAAGCTGGCTTATTCCTTTAATAATAGCTTGAGGGCTGACCGAAAAAGCCAGGGCGGCTGAGATGGCTGCCAGAAAATTATAAAGGTTGTGCCGGCCAATTAACTTTGTTTTGAAGTTCAACTGGCTGCCGGGATAAGAGACCTGGGCTTTCATCTCATCCCCTTCAATGGCAAAATTTTCAGCCCGGATGAGAGCTTCTGGACTAAAACCAAAGGTAATAGTTCTCATTGGAAGTTCGGTAATTAACTTCTGCCCCCACTGGTCATCTATATTAACAATTGAAGCCTGCCTTTTATGATTAAGAAAGAAGAGCTTCTTTTTAGCTTCAAAATAATTCTCCATCGTCTGGTGGTAATCAAGATGTTCGCCGCTCAGGTTGGTAAAGATGGCCAGGTCAAAACCGATGCCCAGAACTCTCTTCAGCTCAAGAGAATGAGAAGAAACCTCCAGAAGGCAATGAGTCACCTGTGATTCAGCCATTTGCTTTAATATTTTCTGAATATCCGGGGCTTCTGGAGTCGTTCTGGCTGCCGGAACTCGCTGGTTATTCCAGCGATATTCAATAGTTCCTATAACACCAGGATTCAATCCGGCAGCCTGGAGAATGGACTCGAGGATATAACTGACTGTCGTCTTCCCCTTGGTTCCGGTAATCCCTACCGTCTTAAGCTTAAGGGCAGGATGATCATAAAAAGCGGCAGAGGCCAGGGCCAGAGCTTCACGGGCATCAACTACCTGAACCCAGGTAATGCCGGCTAATCCCTCAGGTTTCTGACGTTCTGAAATGATAGCTGCTGCTCCCTGTTTTATCGCCTGAGGCAGAAAATCATGTCCGTCTGTTTTAAGACCTTTGATAGCCACAAAGACATTTTCTGGCTCAACCTGGCTTGAAGAATAAGTAATACCTGAGATGTCGAGGTCAGCCTGACCTGAAATATTTACTACTTGCGTCCCGGCCAGAAGTTCAATGAGTTTCATGTCAGTCAGTCACTCCTGTTTTTTTTGGATTCTGGTTGGCGATAGCTAGCTTTTCCGGCAGCTTTGATGGCTGCTGGTGATAATAAAGCAGGACTTTTCTGGCTATTTCCCTGAAGACTGGAGCAGCCACCTGGCCGCCATATTGTTCTGCCCCTTGCGGTTCATCAATGACGACAATCATCGAGATGACCGGATGGTCAGCAGGAGCAAAGCCGACAAAGGAAGCCACATGTTTAGATTGAGAATAAGCTTTCCTGGCGTGATCAAATTTTTGGGCCGTGCCTGTTTTGCCGGCTAGTTCATAGCCGTCTATTTTCGCCTCGCTGCCAGTTCCTCTTTCTATGACTTGTTTGAAGACTAGATTGACCAGCTCCAGAGAAGTTTTTTCAGAAATTACCGGCTGACGATCGGCCTCGGGCTGCCGGCTGGCTTCCAGGGTCAGGCTGGCTGGACCGGGGGCATCTAAATTAACTTTTGGCCTGACCAGATATCCGCCAGTTGCATAGACATTCATAGCCTGCAGGATCTGCAGGGGGGTAGCGGCCAGTTCATAGCCAATAGCTACCCGCAGAGATGATTTTGTCCATTTTTCTACCGGATGAATAATTCCAGCTTCTTCACCTGGAAGATCAATGCCGGTTTTTTCTCCGAATTTAAAAGCTTTAAACATGCGGTAGAGATTTTGCTCGCCAATAGTCTCAGCCATCATGATTGAGCCAACATTCGAAGAATGGATATAGACATCCGGAAAACTCAGAATGCCCATCCGGACATGGTCTCTGACTGTCGAACCACCAAAGGTAATGGAGCCAGCCCGGCAATCATAATAAGTTTTATAACTGATACCGACCAGCTCTCTGGCGGCGGCCGCGGTAACGATCTTGACTGTTGAACCAGGTTCATAAGTATATTGAATCGCCCGGTTAACCATGGCTTCTTCCGGCGGCGGGAAATTATTGGGATCATAATCCGGATAACTGGCCATGGCCAGAATTTCACCGCTGTCCGGAGCCATGATAACGACTGTTCCACAATTTGCCTTGAATTTTTCTATCGCCAGCCTTAGCTCTTTTTCAACCAGATACTGGATATTGATATCTATGGTCAGATAAATGTCCCGCCCTGGTTCCGTTTCTTTAATTGTCTCGATATAATATTGCTTCCGGCGGGCATCTTTCATAATAAGCTGCTGGCCCTCCCGGCCCCGCAGTGCCGAATCATAATAGTATTCCAGGCCAGCCAGTCCGCCATCATCTATGTTGACACCGCCCAGAACCTGAGCAGCCAGCCGGCCCTGGGGATAAAAACGCTTATTTTCACTTAGAAGATAAATTCCACTAAGCTTGAGCTTTTTGATTTTTTCAGCCAGTTCTAATGGAATTTTTCTTTTTACCCAGGTGAATCTTTTCTTTTTTTCAATAGAATTTACAATCCGGTTAATCTCCGTTCCCGAGAGATTCAAAAGGTCTTTTAGCTGGTAGATAGTTAGCAGTTGTTCTTTTAGAGGCTCACCTGCGACTGGTGAGAAAAAAACGGATTCAACTGGCAAGCTTCTGGCTAAAATCCGGCCATGACGATCAAAAATTGTGCCTCTGGTTGGCAAAATAGCAATCAAATCCTGATTTTGTTCAACAACTTCCTGTTTTAATTTTTTATGTTCAAAGACCTGAAGATCTATCAATCTGAAAGTAATGATGAGAAACCAGAAGAGTAAAAGGGCAAAGACCAGCTTGGCTTTCTTCCGGTTTTGACCGGAAAGGACTGGACGGTTATCAATTAAGAGTTTCATTTTTCTGTCTGATCCTCAAAAACAATCTGATCTGGTTTAATCTCCTGTAAATTCAACTCACTTCTGGCCAGCCGGTCGATCCGGTCAAGGGAAAGTAAGGATTCCTTTCTGGCCTCCAGTTGTTTAATTTCTTCTTTGAGTTTCTCTGCCTGGTTTTCCAGATCATGAATCTTATAACCAAGCCTGATCGATTCACTCTGGTACCAGATATAAAAGGTTAAATTGCCAAGAAAAAATATGACCAGGCAGGCGACGAGAATAATTTGTCTCCAGGAATATTTTTTCCTGACCATGGTCAAATCCTCTCTGCTGCCCGCAGTTTGGCTGAGTGGCTGCGAGAGTTAGCCTCAATTTCTTGACGGGCAGGGGTGACCGGTTTCCTGGTTAAGATTTTCACCACAGGTTGACCGGTCAGGGGAGCGGCTAATTGCTGCCAGGCCCTCTTAACCAGCCTGTCTTCTAATGAATGAAAGGAAATGACGGCCAGCCTGGTTTCCGGAAAACATATCCTGGCGAGTTTTTCCAGGAAGTCACCCAGGCCAGTCAGTTCCTGGTTGACTTCAATTCTTAAAGCCTGAAAAACTTTGGCGGCAGGATGAATGCGGTTTTTCTGTGGCACCCAGTGACAGGTCTCTTCGACTACTTTCCTTAAATCAACAGTGGTTTTTATAAGCCCGAGTTTTCTCAGGCTGACAATCTTGCGGGCGAGAAGTTTAGCGTGATGCAGCTCTCCATATTCTTTAAATATCCCTGCCAGCCGGTCTTCCGGATAGGTCATTAAGATTTTTTCAGCAGTGATTTTCTGCCTGGTGTCCATTCTCATATCGAGCGGCCCTTCCTGGTTAAAGCTAAAACCCCGGGCTGGATTATCCAGTTGAAAAGAAGACAGCCCGAGATCAAACAACACACCTCTGACTTCCGCCCAGGGAACCAGGCCTTCAAACTCCACTAGCTGGCGGAAATCGGCCTGATAAAGACTTACTCTGGAGGAAAAGCTACCCAGGCGGCCGGCTGCTGTCTGAAGAGAAGCCTCATCATGATCGAAGCCAATTATCCGGGCGGAATCATTCCTCCTTAAAATTTCCAGGCTATGTCCTCCCAGACCAAAAGTGCCATCCACATATACCCCCGGCCTTGAGGCCTGAAGAAAGAACAGGGTTTCTTCAAGCAGAACCGGCGTATGCCCGCAGCCTTTCATTCAGTCTTTCCTCGGGGGACAAGACGGGCAATACTTTCAAAATCCTGCTCACTCAGTGGTTTTTCCTCAATGACTGAATTAAGGACATCTTTATTCCAGATTTCTAAATGATTATTCAAGCCGATGACTTCCACTTCGTTATTCAGCCTGGCTTTCTCTCTTAGTGTCTGGTTAATCAGTAACCTACCTTTGGCATCAATTTGGTGATGGCTGCCTTTTAGATTTACTCTTAACAGGAATTTTCTAACATCAGGGCGAAGATGCAGTGCACCTTCACTGGCGACGCTGGTCATCTCTTCCCACACTGAGAGGGGATAAATCTGGATAGCTTCATCGGTGAGAGAAGTAACAAAAACATCCTGGCCATAAGATTTTTCTATTATGTCGCGAAATTTCTCGGGGATCTTCAATCTTCCGCTATGGTCGAGGCGGGCAGAATAGCTTCCGATCAACTGTTGGCTAGGGGCTTCTTTTCCCATTTTATCCCGTTTTATCCCGTTTTGAGTTAAATATAGGCAAGAAAAATACAAAAGTCAAGAAAAAAGATGTTGAAAATAAAATATTTTAAAGGGGGAAAGTTAGGGGAATAAAGACTACCGGTCTGTCCTGGAAGTAGTATAGTCTTCCAGGAGCTCTCTTGCCCGGTCGAAGTCTCTTTTTAAAACCAGGATCAGGGTTTCTCCCAGCCCATCCATAGTAAAAGGATATATTGAATGAACAATTTGACCTTTGAGCAAACACATCAGGCCATTACTTCCCAGAAAACTTTTTATAACTTCAGCTTCGGCCAGGCTCCAGACACGGGTTAATTCCACCAGATTCTCTTCCTGGAGTTCATTGGCCTCCTCATTGGCTTCCCTAGATAACGGTTTCTGGTTTCCGCCTGGAAAGCTGTTGTCTGGGATTTTTTCCTGACTGGCCTGCCAGGCAAAATAATCTTCCAGGATCTGACTATGGTCGAAGGCCAGCGGGAAAGTTATCTCTTCCCGACTGAATATTCTGGCCTGGCCAGCATCATCGCCGCCCTGCGGCTGGCCATCAGCCATCGCTAAAAAGACAGTTGATATCGTATGAAATCGCGGATCGCGGCCCGGATCAGAATAGGAATGGAATTGCTGAACCAGCCGGACATCAAGCGATGTCTCTTCCCTGGCTTCTCTAATAGCGGCTTGCTCGAGTGTTTCACCGTATTCAACAAAGCCCCCGGGCAAAGCCCAGCCTGGTGGCGGATTTTTCCTTTCAATTAAAACATAACCTGTCTGGCCGCCAGCCAGCCTCATTTCTATAATTAAATCAACGGTCGGAAAAGGATGTTTTCTTTCACTCATGATACTGGCCAGCCTTTGAAGTTAAAATACAGACCGGGTCAGAAAAAGTCAATCAGAGATAACGAATCTTTTTTCCAGTTGTTTGAGCTTCTCTACTACCCCGCCATATTCAAGTTCGGAGTAGGGAAGCATCGACGGGCCACAAAATCCCTGCCGGCGTATTTCGGTTGCTTTCCTGGCAACATCAAATCTGACGGCTTCCCAGTAAGGATGATCAAAAACATCTGCCGGTTCCGACAGCTTACCGTCTTTCATGGAGAAAGCTGCACCGGTTACAACTGGCGGGCCATCAAAATAGGAAATTGTTGCATTTAACGGACAGGGCATCAGAGGGCCAATATGGCTGCCTCGCATAAACCCGGCGACATAATGACCGATGTTGAAGGGAGCCAGGACTTCACCGGTGGCCGGGAACTCGCCCTGAACCCTGACCAGGGCCACCGGGTCGTCTTTCCCCGTGTATTTGCCGGCGATATTGTGCAGCCTCTGAGTCGAGATGGCTACTGCCTGGCTGCCTGTGCAGCGCGAATAAATACTTTCAATGACGTACTTTTCGGTATCTCTGAGCAGAGCAGCCAGATCATACAGGCCTTCAGGGATATTGAGCTCGATGGTCTTATTCTTTTCGGTAAAGCCAACATCCATGATCCGGAATTTAAATCCCTGGCTCATTTTTGGACTCAAAATCAGGCCGGAACAATACATGGGATCAGCAAAGCCCAAATAAAAGGGAAGATTATAAGCTCCCGGATCAGTTTTATCAGCAGCAAAGAAAATAAAAGCTTCATTTTCCCGCTCTTCAATTTCCAGTTCAGCTACGGCTGGACCCATTCCCTTAACATTTCCTGAAAAAGAATCTTTTAATAAGTCCTGGCCTGCCCCATAAAGTCCGGTCTTTCTGGCTATCTCTGTTCCTGCCAGAAAAGCTTCCCAGGCTAAGCGGTGAATCTCAGAATCTCCTGCCCCTCTGGTATGAGTACATAAAATGGCGATATCATCTCCGGTAGAGCTCAGATAGTAATCAATCAACAGGCGTTTTGCCTGTGAATCTACATATTTCCTGACTGCTTCTAATACCTGGCGGCTGGGTTTTATATGACCGCCGATGCTTCCAATATCAGCTTTTAAAACACTGATAGTTATTTTCATAAATGACCTCCTGGTATTTTTTCTGACAGAAAAGATTTTAAACGGACGGGGGTAAAAAAGTCAACCTGAAATTTAATGCCGGGGAGAATTGCTCCATAGATAAGTTGCCGGAAAGATTTGTATTTGATTTACCTGAAAGTCTTTGTTATTCAGACTTTAAGCTCTAAAGATGGCTCTCTTAATAAAAGGTAAATAAAGGCAGCGGATATAATAGTAATTGTTTGATATCTGTAACCTGCTGGTTGAATAGTGACCGGTATTTTTCAGGTAGGGGTTCGGCCGGTTGGAATTTCCAGCCGACAGGGTTGACATACCGCCCGTGATAAAGGAGGCGGTAATCCAGGTGGGGGCCTGTTGATTCACCGCTTGACCCAACATAGCCGATTATTTGCCCGCCTTTTACTCTGGCTCCTTGATATATACCTGTGGCCAGGCGGCTCAGATGCAAATACATCGTTTCATAAAAGTGATTGTGCTTGATTTTTACCATTCTACCTGCCCCTCCGTTCCAGCCTCCAAAAGTGACCACTCCATCGGCTGTAGCCTGAACCGGTGTTCCAATTGGAGCAGCAAAATCAACTCCATAATGAGGCCGGTATATTTTACGGATTGGATGCAAACGACTGGAACTGAATCGTGATGATATCCGGGTATATTTTAACGGTGATTTCAAAAATTCCCGGCGAAGCGAATTCCCCTTTGAATCAAAGTAATCTATCTCGCCCGAATCGGGACAGGTAAAACGGAAAGCTTCCTCTAGGCGGCCCTGGTTTAAAAAATAAGCGGCCAGGATCTGCTCATAACTGGCAAAGCGGCCATTGATATATTTTTTTTCAACCAGAAGCCTGAAGACATCTCCTTTTCTAAGGTCAATATAGAAATCAATCTCCCAGCCAAAAATGTCGGCCAGCATCAGAGCCAGCAGATCCTCCTCTCCAGCTTTGTTGATGGCTGCTATCAAAGAATCTTCAATAACTCCTTCCAATAAGACCAGTTTTTTTTCTACCGGATAATTTATTATTCTGGCATCCGCCTGGCCATCCTTTAGATTTATATCAAGATAGCGTTCAGGATCCAGGTCGAGTTGAAGCCCGGTAAAATGCCCTCCCTGCTTTAGCAGCCTTAGCTCTTTTCCAGCAGGAATACGGGCAAGGTCATAAACCGGCTTGACCTGATTCCTGATTTCAAGTATCCGTGAGACAGTAAACCCCCGGGTGGCTAAGAGTTCCGTGACCGTTTTGCCCGGGCCTATTATGATATTTTCTGTTTCGACTGGGGGCTCGGCATTTATCACATTAACCGGCTGAAGGCTGTTTTCAGACACGGGTTTTTGTCCTTTGTGATCGTTAGAAAAGATTAAGATGAGGATGATGGCGGCCAGAAGGGAAAAAGTTAAAGCTAATCGCCTGACTTTTCTGTAATTCATCTTCTCCGTTAAGTCCAGAAAAATTAATGGTTTAAATCAGTGGCTGATAGAGATTTTTTGGCATCCTTTTTTTTAAACAAATTTTTTTTGATGATAAATGCTAAATAATTAACCGGTCCAGAAAGAGCATTAAGGGTAAAACAAATGAGAATAAGATATTTCGGCTTGAAAAGTAAACCGCCGATGATAATGGCCAGGGCCAGGGCGCTCTTAATATCAATTGGTCTATTGACGAAATAGGATATGAAATTGCGATAGCGAATAGTACTGACCATTAAAAGGCTGATGATGACAACGATAACTGCCAGATAAAAAGCCATAACCCGGCCATAGTTCGGGGCAGGGTGAAAGATGACTAAAGAAGCAATAAAAACAGAAGCCGAAGGGACAGTCAAACCCTGGTAGAATCTTTTGTCAGGGGCGCTTTTAGTTTTTACATTGTATCTGGCCAGTCTTAAAAGACCAGCGGCAGCGAAGAGAAAACTGAAGAAAGCTCCAGCATAGCCGGCTGGCTTCAGAGCCCAGAAGTAAATAAGAATTGAGGTCGAAGTAGCAAAAGAAACCGCATCGGCCAATGAGTCAAGCTGGAGGCCAAAATCGGATGAACTTTTGGTTGCCCGGGCTACCAGTCCATCAAGGCCATCAAGGCAAGCTGCGAAAATTATCCACATAGCTGCCCAGCGGTATTTGCCGTAAAAAGTGGAAGTTAAGCTGAGAAAGCCAAAAAAGAGATTAGTCAGCGTGAACAAGCTAGGGATAAAATAAATTTTTGGCACTGACTGTTTAATTTTTACTCTCATTTTTGATCTCTCCTATTATTGTCAAACCGCCCTTCACCTTCTGTCCTGGACTGATCTTTAGTTCAATATCAACGGGCAGATATAGCTCAACCCGGGAGCCAAAATACATCAGTCCAATTTTCTGTCCGGTTTGAACTCTGTCTCCCGGTTTAACATAACATTTAATCCGCCGGGCAGCAATTCCAACTATTTGCCTTAAAAACAGATCGCCGGCTGCAGTTCTTAAAACCAAGCTATTTGATTCATTCTGGCTGCTAGCTTCCTGGCGATAGGCCGGAAAAAATTTACCGGGTTGATAAGCAACTTTAACAATTTCAGCCGCCAGGGGAGAACGGGTGAAATGGACATCAAACAGGGAGAGGAAAATGCTAATCTTGTGCCCCGGGCCAGTCATCTCTGGCTGTTCGCTAAAATCTTCTATATTCACCACCAGCCCGTCAGCCGGTGACAGAACAAGTCTCTGACCAGCAGGTGGTATTCGTCCGGGGTCACGAAAAAAAAAGGCGAAGGCCGCGGCCAGCAGAAAAAAAAACAAACTTCCAGCCCACCAGCCTGGAATGAGCATGAAAATTGACAGACAAAGCGGCGGCAGAAGAAAGGCCCAACCCTCTCTAGCTAGTTTCATCTTTCTTTTTCTTTATTTACTTTCAGCTTATATTATATTACCTGATTATTGGCCAGGTAGTAAATAGAAAGAAATGAAACCCGGGCAATAGCTCCCATAATTTCAGGGTTAAGGCGATAAATGGTATCTCCTGTACCGTGATAGGCTAGATGAGGTCCATTAGAACCAAGGCTGGCGAAGGGTATGCTTTTCAGGAAGAAGGGTGTAAAATCTGATCCCCGGACTCCGGCTCGCTTGACGACACTAATTCCTCTGATTATCCCTATTTCTTTGTTAGCTTTTTCAATTGACTCCCTGATAGCTGGGGGTTCGGCGCTCAGCCCGCACCAGGCACCATCACCTTCACCTTCCATGTCAAAATTAAACATAGCCATGACCTGAGTGAGGCCGGCAGGCAAGTGTTCAACAAAATAAGTTGAGCCCTGCAGTCCCATTTCTTCACCACCAAAAAGGACAAACATAATTGATCTTTCAGTCTTGAGTTTATTGGTGCTAAAAGCTCTGGCCAGAGTCATAACGACCGCTGATCCGCTGGCATTGTCATCGGCGCCTGGAAAGAGCAGCCCGAGATGCCGGCCACAATGGTCAAAATGCCCACCGACTATGATTAATTCCTTTTTGAGCTTTGGGTTTGAGCCTTCCACCCAGCCAGCAATGTTATAACCAGTTGCTTCCGGAAAATGTCTCGATTTGACAGAATAAGCCAGCCTTGATTTCAAAGGAAAGGATATGGGCCGCTGGTAAGTCTGAAGAGCTTTTTTCACATCAGCAGCCGTTGAGTTAATCTCTTTAAAGATCTGTCCGGCTACTTTCTCGCTAATCATAGCTGGCATAAAGCCAGAGAGCCAGTCGCCATTAGGATTGGCCTGAACATCAGGGTAAATATAAATCAAGCCGAGAGCCCCCTTATCTCTGGCCGTTTTCATCCTGGTCCGGTGTTCGTCATAATATTGGAATTCAGCCCTGCCTGGCTCAGGGGTTCCGCGGAAGCAAAGAACATATTTGCCTTTGACTTCCAGACCAGCATAGTCATCATAGTTTAGCTCCGGAGCAGAAATACCCCAGCCGGCGAAAACCAGCTCGCCAGTCTTATCTCCGCTGTCTGAGAAGAGAAGAGGCAGGAAGTCTTTTTCAGGTTCTAATTCGATTTTCTGGTAGGATAGCTGCCCGTCCGTTCCTGTCTTGTCCGGCAGGTAAAGAGTTATGGCTGCCTCATCAATAAGAGTGTATGGAGAAGGATAGGGCTGAAGGTAACCGGTTTTGGCCGCCAGAGGCTTGAGCCCCCAGTCCTTAAATTTTTCGGCTGCCCATCTGGCAGCTTTTGTGTAGCCTTCATCTCCTGTTAACCGCCCGGCAAATTCAGGCGAGGCCATAGCCCGGGCCAGTTGATAGGGGAGAATAGGATCAATGGAGGCCACGGCTTTTTTCAAGCTGGCTGGTGTCTCACCGGCCAACAGGTAAGCTACCGGCCAGATTAAAATTAAACAAGATAAAATTATTCCCGTTTTTTTATTCATTAGCTACCTCTTTTATTTTTATCTATCGATCACTCCTGAGTATATACACACACATATAAATATATATCATGCTGGCTACTACTTTCAGCTCATTTTATCTAGGATGTTTTTTTAGGACGGGCAGGCTTCTTTTTTTTCTTCTTTATTTCTTTAAGAACTGCCTGGTGAAGGACCAGGAAATAATAAGCTGCCAGAAAAGCCAGCAGCATTAAGCCGGCTGCCCACTGCCCCTGGAGTAAAGAATAAATTGCATAACCTAGCAGACCGAAGTACAGAAGAAAATGAACCAGAGCAAAAATCCAGTTAAACATCAAGAACGGCAGCTAAGGCAACTCTTTTGGCTTTATCAGCCAGTTCAGCGGTATCATAAAAAATATTACCTGACAGGGCTGACTGAAATAATGGTGACCGTTTCCACTGGAACGTCCCGGTACATGCCTTTGGTAGTGGTCTGAATATTGCCGATAGCATCAACCACATCCAAACCCTGAATCACCTTGCCAAATACAGCATAGCCGAAACTGGAGGCGTCGCCAGGCACATGATCAAGGAAAGCATTATCGACGAGATTTATAAAGAACTGACAGGTGGCGCTATTTATATCAGCTGTTCTGGCCATGGCGATAGTGCCACGCAGGTTTTTTAAACCGTTATCAGCCTCATTTTTAATGGGTGGTCTTTTTTCTGCTTTGGTTTTCATCTCAGAGGTCAGGCCGCCGCCCTGGATCATAAAACCCTTGATCACCCGGTGGAAAATTGTCCCGTCATAAAATTTATCATTGACATAAGCCAGAAAATTCTCAACGGTCACCGGGGCCTTTTCAGGATAAAGCTCAATGACAATATCGCCTTTAGATGTTTTCATTAAAACCTTAGGGTTAGCAGCTAAAGCTGGTATGGTCAGAGCCAGGGTCAAAAAGCTAATCAAAATGAGAGTCCATTTATTCATGGTACACCTCCAATTTTCAGTCTAAAATAACAAATTAAAAGAAAATAATCAACTCCAGTATCTCCGTGATGATGGTAAAAAACGGGGAAATGCTAGACAAGGAGAAGACAGGGATGTAAGAAAGGAGCCAGGAAGCCTGGTGGCTTTCTTATCCTTGACATCCAGGATAAGGGGTAAATAAAATAGGACGTGCTGCTGACTATGGAGTTTGAGTTATGAGAAAATTTAGATTTTTCCCCCTGGTCTGGATGGTATTCGTTCTGGTTGGGCCCCTGCTGGCTGATGGCCATCTGGAATTCAGTTTTCACTATTCACGCTGGACTTTAAATCTAGCCAGAGGCCTGCTAGATAATATGGTCAGTGATGTTCTGGAAAGCGATCTTAAGGATAGATTTACAACCCGGATTCAAAATGATTATCCAAATCTGGTAGAAAATGGCTATAGCCAAAAAGTAACCTTTGATGCCCCGGGAGATAATATCGGCTTTGAATTAAGGTATTATCCAGGGGGGCATCAGGGGGCCTTTAGCCTGGGGCTGGCGGTGGAACAAAGTTCCATGAGAGTTACCTTTCCCGAGGTCATAGCCAATCTTGATTTAGAGGACCCGGATCTCAAGCAAACAGCAAATTTTAGAGGCCTGGCCCAGGCGAACTTCAGGATCAAACCACTATCTTTTCATGTCAATTTACGCTGGGAATTGCTACCTTCAAAGGTTATTTCTCCTTATTTAACTCTTGGTGCCGGGCTCTCGACGGGGAAGAGCTTTTTTGATGCGAGTTATCAATATTCCTATTCCGGGACATTGACCTTACCTGATAGCTCAACTAAAGAATATACTGAGTCGGCCACCAAGACTCTTCGTCAGATAAAAGATGAAAGATTGGCGGCTGGTAAGAGTTTTGCCCTAAACTTTTTACCGATTGTCCAGATGAATTTCGGTCTCAGGGCCAAAATCTCAAAAATGTTCAACTTCTATTTTGATGCCGGTGTATTTGATGGCTTCTTGTTCCGGGCTGGCCTGGGTATGAGAATTTAAGTCAGGCTAGAAGTTAACTGTCTGGTCAAAAGGAGATGAAAGATGAAGCACAAGCCTGTCAAATATTATTATCAAAGAGCTGGACTCCTGCTGTTTATTTTTCTTTGGCTGGCGCCGGCTTCCAGCCGGTTGCTGGCTCAAAATAGAGCGGGATTAGATCAAACCAAATGGCTTAAGGTTCTTCATGAGATAGCCAGCCAGCCGCTTTATGACCTTGTTAGCGAATTTAGCTCCGAAAAATATCATGGACGCCTGTCGGGGACAGACGGTTATAATCAGGCTGTTGCCCGGGTGGCCTCTCTGCTGGAAACCTGGGGTCTGGAGCCAACCGGGGATAATGGTTCTTATCTGCAGGCTTTTCCTGACCCCTATACTCTTGTCCTTGAACGGGGGGAAGTCTCGCTTCATTTGCCGGTGACAGCGCCTGGTTCAAAAAAGCCAGGTGAAATAAAAAAGTTTTACCGTTATGAAGATGAGTATTTCCCCGGAGGCACTTCCGCTTCGGGAGAGATCACGGCGGAAGTGGTTTATGCCGGCTTCGGGATCACCGCTCCTGAACTGGGCTATGACGACTATAAGGGCATTGATGTCCGGGGGAAAATAGTCTTAATCGAGAATGAAGTGCCGATCAGCCCGGATAAAGATCCAGAAACATTTAAGAAATGGCGTCAATATTCTTTCCATCAATATAAACTTCAAAATGCGGCGGCTCACGGAGCTAAAGGGTTGCTATATTATTATGGACCGATAGTAAATCCTAATAGCGATTATATTGATAGTTTCATTTACAGCTATGTCGGCCAGAGTGTTGTTGATGATATTTTTGCGGGCAGCGGAAAAACTTACCAGGAAACAGTGGCCGCCATAAAAAAGAACCTGAAACCTCAGTCTTTTAAGACCGGGAAAGTTTTTACCATCAAAAACAAGACAGAACACCATCCGGAAGGACAGAGTTATAACCTGCTGGCCCGGGTGAAAGGTGTAGATCCTGTCCTCAAGGAGGAGGTAATAATTATTAGCGGCCATCTTGACCATGTGGGCAGTTGTCCCGATTTGATGCCCGGCGCTAATGATAATGCCTCGTCTGTGGCGGTTATGCTCGGAGTGGCTCAAGCTCTGATGAAAGGCGAAATAGAGGCGAAAAGAACTATTCTCTTTGCTTTCTTCGGGGCAGAAGAACAGGGCGTTAAGGGCTCCGAGTTTTATTTAGAACATCCTGTTTATCCTCTGGAAAAAACAATCGGGCTGATTAATCTGGATGGAGTAGGTTCGGGTGATAAGATTCTTGTTCTGGCTGGTAAAAATTTCCCCTGGTTATACCAGCCTTTTGAAAAAGCCAATAACAACTATATCCACCGCTCGCTGGACACCAATTACTGGCCTAACCTGACCCGTCCTCGCCTGGATGCAGCCAGATTTATGGAAAAGAATATTCCGGCCCTGTCCTTTTCTGTTTCAGGCCTGGAATTGCCTTATCCAGCTTACCATAATACCCGTGATAACCTGGCGGTTATTAATCCTGAAATACTTGAGGATGTGGCCAGGCTGCTGTTTCTCGGCGTACTCGAGCTGGCTATGGCCTCTCCAGAAAAGTTGAAGCCGCAAGCTGCCCTGGTCAAATAATCCCGGGAATAATGCCAGGACCCCGGTGACATGATAGAAAATCCTAAGAAGATAAGCTTTTGGACCAGCCAGTATTTGACCGCTGACGGCGGGCTCTAAGGCCTCTGCACGCCAGCCTTCAGAGCTGGCTGGACGAGGGGCTAATTTGAGGCTGTCTGGCATGACTTAAATAGAATATTCTGGGCCAGGCCCTTCTTTTCTTTTAGTAAAATAATGGCCAAAACGGCCGAAAATCTCTAATTTTGGCTGAAGCTATTCAGGTGCCTAGATAAGTTATTGATATTAAAGCTATTAGCAAGCGAAATTTTACACTTTTTATGACAGTTTTTTCTTTACTTTTAGAGTGATTTAAGCTATAATCAAAAAATAAGAATGGCCTCAGCGATAAATGGTTTTTTGGTCATTTAAATTCAGGATTTATTCTTATAGGTGCCAGGCATGAAAGATGAAAAATATACAGCCGATAGTATAAAAGTTCTTAAAGGCCTTGAAGCAGTGCGCAAAAGGCCAGCCATGTATATAGGCAGCACAGGGCCTGATGGACTTCATCATCTGGTTTATGAAGTTGTGGACAATTCGATTGATGAAGCCCTGGCCGGATATTGCACAAAAATAGAGGTCATTATCCAGGTTGATAATTCAGTGACGGTCATAGATGATGGCCGCGGCATACCGGTTGAAATGCATCCCAAGGAAAAACGGCCAGCAGCTGAAATTGTTTTGACTGTCCTTCACGCCGGAGGAAAATTCGATAACAAGAGCTACAAGGTTTCAGGCGGATTGCACGGAGTTGGCGTTTCAGTCGTTAATGCTCTTTCCAGGCGGCTGGAGATGGAGGTTAAGCGCAACGGCGGGATTTACACTCAGGCTTTTGAGCGCGGCAATCCAGTAACGTCGCTAAAAAAGATAGGCAAGACCAACAAGACTGGAACCAAGATTACTTTCTGGCCGGATGAAGAAATATTTGAAACAACTGAGTTTAACTTTGAGGTTCTCACCCAGAGAATGAGAGAGCTGTCCTTCCTCAACCGCGGCCTGAAAATTACCATTACTGATGAAAGAGCAAACAAAACTCATGAATTTCAGTATAAAGGCGGCATCCTGGAGTTTGTTCAGTACCTGAATCAGAATAAAACTGTTCTTAATCCGCGCCCGGTTTATTTTGAAGCCCAGAAAGATGACATCATGATTGAAGTTGCTTTTCAATATAACACCGGTTATACCGAAAATATTTTTACCTTTGTCAACAATATCAATACGATCGAAGGTGGAACCCATCTGATCGGTTTTAAATCAGCTCTCACCAGGTGTCTGAACAGTTATGCTGAGGCCCATAATATGCTGAAGGATCTGGGCTCGGCCAGCATCTCTGGTGACGACAGCCGTGAAGGCCTGACCGCGGTTTTAAGCATCAAGATGCGTGATCCACAGTTTGAAGGCCAGACTAAAACCAGGCTTGGCAACTCGGAATTAAAGGGTATAGTTGAATCCCTGGTTAATGAAAAATTGATGGCCTATCTCGAAGAGAACCCAACTAATGGCAAAAGAATCGTGGCCAAAGCCATAGATGCGGCCCGGGCGAGGGAAGCGGCTCGCAAGGCGAGAGAATTGGCCCGGCGGAAAAGTGTTCTGGAATCAGCCTCTTTGCCTGGTAAGCTGGCCGATTGTCAGGAACGTGATCCAGCTCTGGCTGAGTTGTTCATTGTCGAAGGAGATAGCGCCGGCGGATCGGCCAAGCAGGGCCGTGATCGCCGTTATCAGGCGATTCTTCCCCTTAGAGGTAAAATCTTAAATGTCTGGAAAGCTCAACCTGATAAAATTTTCCATAATGAGGAGATTGGCACGATCATCGCTGCTCTCGGGACGAGTGCCGGGGAAGAGAATTTCAGCCTGGAAAAACTTCGTTATCATAAAATTATCATTATGACTGATGCTGACGTTGATGGCTCTCATATCAGAACCCTGCTCATGACCTTCTTTTACCGCCAGATGAAGCCGGTGATTGAAAACGGGCGTGTTTATATTGCCCAGCCCCCGCTTTATAAGATTACTCGCGGAAAGGAAATCCAGTATATTAAAGAAGAGAGGGAATATGAGAAATGGGTAGTAAAAAAGATTTCTGAGGATTTTAAATTACGGGTCAAAAACGGCAAGGAGCTAATTGAGGGCGAAAAATTCAGAAAATTTATACTTAAAATCATGCAGAAGAAAAATTATTTGAACTACCTGGAGAAAAAGAACATTCCGGCCGGTCTAATAGAGCTACTGATCAACGAGAATATTAACGAGCTAGAAGTTCTCCAGGATAAAAAGAATATGAAAAGGCTGCAGGGAATGATTTCCGGCCTGGGCCTTCAAACTGATCTGATTCACGACGATGAATATGACGCTTATGAAATTATTGCCAGTTATCAGATTAATGGCATGACTAGCCGGACGAGAATTAACTTTGATCTGTTAAATTCGATTGAATATAAGAATTTGTTCAGAACGATCAAGGAACTAGAAGAAATTAAACCGCCATATGAAGTCGTTAATAGCAGTGAATCTGTTACTCTTGAAAACGAAAATAAGTTGCTTGATTACCTCTTTGAAAAAGGGAAAAAAGGTGTGACTGTTCAGCGTTACAAAGGCCTGGGAGAAATGACTGCTCAGCAGCTATGGGAAACAACCATGGATCCTGAGAAACGTTCTTTGCTGAAGGTTTCTATTCAGGATGCAGTTGAAGCGGATGAGGTTTTTTCCATTCTGATGGGAGAGGAAGTCGAGAGGAGAAAGGCATTTATCGAAGAAAATGCCCTGCTGGCTCAGAACCTTGATATCTGATAAGAGCGGGGCAGGGATAGGTCAGAAAGGTTTAAAATAATGGCCCGGAAAAAAGAAGAAAAGGGAAAAGCCCCACAAAAAAAGAAACCTGAACTGGTCAGCGATCAAAAGCCTAAACCTGAAGAAAGCAGCCAGACCGCAAACAGGACAGAAGGGAATCCTCCACCGGTAGCTAAGAATCTTTCAGTGGTCAGCCTGGAAGAGGAAATGAAGAGGTCCTACCTGGATTATGCCTTGAGTGTCATTATTGGCCGGGCCATACCTGATATCAGAGATGGCTTGAAGCCTGTCCACCGCCGGGTTCTGTATGCAATGTGGGAGACCGGCACGCTCCACAATAAACCCTTTAAGAAGTCAGCCAGGATTGTTGGTGATGTTATTGGAAAATATCATCCTCATGGAGATGCTGCCGTTTATGATGCGCTGGTCAGGATGGCCCAGGATTTCAGTCTGCGCTATCCGCTGGTTGATGGCCAGGGTAATTTCGGCTCGGTTGATGGCGACCCGCCAGCGGCTATGCGTTATACCGAAGTCAGAATGACTCGACTGGCCGAAGAACTCCTGGCCGATATTGACAAAGATACAGTTAATTTTGTTCCTAATTATGATGAAAGCTTATTAATGCCAGAGGTCCTTCCCTCCAAGTTTCCTAACCTGCTGGTTAACGGCTCGTCTGGAATTGCAGTGGGCATGGCCAGCAATATACCTCCTCACAATCTGGCTGAGGTTTGTGACGGGTTGATTTACCTCATTGATCATCCCCAGGCATCAGTTGATGACATTATGAAATTTATCCCAGGCCCTGATTTTCCAACTGGCGGCTATGTTTTTAACAGTCAAAATATCCGCCAGGCTTATCTGGAAGGTAAGGGCGTTGTCCACATGAGAGCCAAGTCCACGATTGAACGGGCCGATAAAGGGGAAAAAGACAGAATTGTGATTACCGAGATTCCTTATGGCATCAATAAGGCCAGGTTGCTCGAAAATATGGCTGAACTCGTTAACACTAAAAAAATAGAAGGTATAGCTGATCTCAGAGATGAATCAGATCGGGAAGGAATCAGGGTGGTGGTTGAACTAAAAAGAGGAGAGCTGCCGGAGATAATCCTTAATAACCTTTACAAGCATACAGCTTTGCAGACTTCTTTCGGAATAATTATGCTGGCCATTGTTGATAAACAGCCCAAGCTGCTCAACCTGCCTGAAATGATGAATTATTTTCTGGCTCACCGGCAGGAAGTCATTGTCAGAAGAACCCGCCATGACCTGAAAAAAGCTGAACAACGTTCCCATATTCTAGAAGGTTTGCTGATTGCTCTTGATTATCTTGATGCCGTTATCAATCTGATCAGATCATCTAAAACAGTAGAAGAAGCCAGGAATGGCTTGATAACCAAATTTAAACTAACGTCTGTCCAGGCCCAGGCTATCCTTGAGATGCAATTACAGCGGCTGACCGGCCTGGAAAGGCAAAAAATAGTGCAGGAGCACCAGGATCTGAAAGAACTGATTAAAAAGCTTAAGCTTGTTCTGAGAAATCGTGATATGGTGCTGCAGATCATTAAAGACGAACTAAAGGAATTAAAAGAACAATACCAAGATCCCAGGAGAACAGAGATCCGGGATGAGGTCATAACTGAAATCAAAGCCGAAGATCTGATTAAGGAAGAAGACGTGGCCATCGTTTATACGAAGTCAGGCTATATAAAAAGAACTTCTCTTAACTCTTACCGCTTTCAGAGCCGCGGCGGCAAGGGCCGCAAGGGCATAGACATGAAGGCGGAAGATGTGGTTGATAATCTTTTTACCGGTTCAACTCATTCCTATTTACTGGTCTTTACCAACAAAGGGCGTCTCTACTGGTTAAAAGCACTGGATGTGCCTGATGTTGGGCCGTCAGGCCGTGGGAAAGCTATTGCTAACTTGCTGGAATTTCAGCCGGAAGAGCGGGTCCAGTCTATTCTGGCTGTTAAAGAATTCAGGCCTGATCAGTATGTTGTCATTCTGTCCGATCGCGGTCTGATCAAAAAGACCAAACTCAGTGATTTTCAGCATGTTCGCAAAGGCGGCATTATTGCCATGAGCCTGAAGCCAGGAACCAATCTCTTTACGGCGGCACTGACCAGCGGGAAAAATGATATTATCATCGGGACGAAAATGGGTAAGGCGATCAGATTTAAAGAAAGCCAGGTCCGGCCGATGGGCCGCCAGGCAGCTGGAGTTAAAGCTATTACCCTTAAGCCCAAGGATAGAGTCATCAGTATGATTGTCGTCGGGGAAGATGATAAATATATCTTCACGGCATCTGAATATGGCTATGGCAAAAAAACTCCGGTTAAAGATTACCCCGTTCACCGCCGGGGCGGTCAGGGAGTAATCAATTTAAAAATAACTAATAAGATCGGTCCGGCCCTGGCCATGGTTGATGTTAATGAAGATGATTTGCTGGTCATCACCATTAGCGGCAAAGTGATCAGAATAAAAACTACTGATTTCAGGCCATTAAGCCGGGCGACCCAGGGTGTTAAGGTCATCAATCTTGACGAAGGTGACCGGGTCTGCTCTATTGCCAAGGTCAGAGAAGACTGAGGCCTGAATTCTCCTGCTCTCCCTGCTAAATTTAATTGCTTTCCTTCTCCGGCTTGCCTAAAATAGGATTTATTATCCTATCAGGAGCGTAAAATATGTGTGAAACACTGGCCCAGATGTTTCTTAAAACGGTAAGCAGCTATCCAAAAAATGACTTCATGTTTTTTAAGCAGGATGGCGCCTACCGGTCGCTATCAACTTCTGAATTTGAAAAAAAGGTGATTCATCTGGCTCTGGCTTTGAACCAGTTAGGCCTGGCTAAAGGAGAGAAACTAATTCTCCTGGCTGAAAACCGTCCGGAGTGGGTGATAACTGACCTGGCCACTATCTGTAACGGGGCTCTGACGGTCCCTGTTTATACCTCTCTAACTGCCTCTCAGATTGCCCATATTATTGGGGATTCGGACGCCTCGCTGGCTGTTGTCTCTAATGAAGAGCAGCGTTTAAAAATTCAAGCAGTTAGAGACGGATTAAAGAACATCAGACATTTTATTACCATGGAAGATAAGCCGATTGATGGCTACCTGACTCTGGCTAATTTGCTGGCCGCCGGGGAGAGGATCGAAGCGGAACAACCCTTGAGGTTTAAAGAACTGGTAAATCAGATCAGTCCTGGTGATGAAGCTTCCCTGGTATATACCTCAGGGACAAGCGGAGTGCCCAAGGGAGTTATACTGACTCACTGGAATTTTATGAGCAATGTCAAAACCTGTGTCTCTATATTCAATATCTCTGAACGGGATACTGTCCTGTCTTTTCTGCCTCTCTCCCATGTTCTCGAGCGCATGGTGATGTTCGCTTACCTTTATGCCGGGGCGACCATTGCTTTTGCTGAAAGCCTGGAGACGGTTGCTCAGAATTTGATCGAAATTAAGCCGCAGATTATGGTCAGTGTTCCCCGGGTGTTTGAGAAAATTTATGCCGGGGTGATAGATACAATTTTAAGTAGTTCAAGGCTGACCAGAAAAATATTTTTCTGGGCCCAGAAAACAGGCAAAAAATGTGCCAGTTGTGAACTGGCCGGAAAACCAGTGCCGGCGGGATTAAAGCTAAAACGCCAGCTGGCTCACCGTCTGGTTTTCAGTAAAATAATTGAGAAAACTGGCGGGGGAGTCAGGTTCTTTATTTCTGGTGGAGCTCCCCTGGCGAAAGATATCGCCGAGTTTTTCTATTCAATCGGACTGACTATCTATGAAGGCTACGGCCTGACTGAAACCGCGCCTGTTTTGACTGTCAACCAGCCTGGCGCTTTAAAGTTCGGAACAGTCGGGAAGCCTATCCCCGGAGTTGAAATCAAAATTGCTGCTGATGGTGAAATTCTGGCCAGAGGGCCAAATGTGATGAAAGGCTATCATAAAAGAAAGAAGGAGACAGAGGAAGCTCTGGCCAGTGGCTGGTTCCATACAGGGGATATCGGGCATCTCGACCAGAATGGCTTCCTGGTGATTACTGACCGGAAAAAGGATCTGATTATTACCTCGGGTGGGAAAAATGTGGCTCCTCAGGCCATTGAGAACCTGCTGGCTACCTGCCCCTACATCAGCACGGTGGTGGTAATTGGAGACAGGCGCCGCTTTATTTCTGCTCTGGTTGTGCCTGATTTTGGCCAGGTAGAAGGACTGGCTAAAAGCCGGGGAATTCAATTTACCAGCCGGCAGGAGCTGGTCAATAACCAGGAGATAGTATCATTTATCCTGGCCGAAATAGACCGGGCCACGGCTGGTCTGGCTTCCTATGAAAAAATTAAAAAAATCGTTTTGCTTGATCATGATTTTGAAATTGATAAAGAAGAAATTACCCCGACGCTTAAAGTCAGGCGAGCGACGGTTGAAAACCGTTACCGGGAATTAATCGAAAATCTTTACCGGGAAGAGCCTTCCTCATCCCTGGCAGGTTCTTCAGCCGGCGGTTCGAAATAAAGAATCCGGCCGCAGCTTTCGCACAGATAGAGTTTTGACCTATCCTTTATTTCATTGAGCATCTGAGGACGGATTCTCATCTGGCACATCGAGCAAAACTCGTCAATAACTTTGGAAAGTGCTATCCCGCCTCTTTTTCTGGCAATGCTCAAATATTGCTGTAATTGAGCCCTGGGAATGGCCGGTAATAATTCATTCTTCTGTTTATTTAAGACTGCTTCCTGTTCCTCAAGCGATCTTCTACGCTGATTCAAGACCCCAATTTCCTGTTTTAGATGCTCTGATTCATCCTTTTGTTTGAGTAGAGCAGCTCTTATTTCTTCTTCTATTTCATCAGCTGCCAGAAGTTCTTTGATTATTTCTTCTTCAAATGCATCAATTTTGCTCTGGGTCTCCTGAATTTCTTTCAGAAAAGAGGTGTATTCCTTGTTGGTTTTGACTTCATTTAATTGATGCTTGAGCCTGGAGAGCTGGGATCTGAGATCCTTGACCTCCACCTCCAGGTCACGCCGCTTCTTTTGATTCTTGCTCAGAAGGTCCTGGGCATTGATAACATGATCAGAACCTGCCTGGATTTTTTTTTCGATGGCGGCTATTAAACCGGGAATATCAGATAGTTCAGTCTGCACCTGCTTCAGACACATATCCAGCTCCTGGAGCTGGATTAGTTTTTCAAAGTCAACATCTTCTCCGTCCACTTTGCCTCTCGAACTAACTGACGATTTTAAAATGGGCCTACCAGGATTCGAACCTGGGACCTGCCGGTTATGAGCCGGTAGCTCTACCGCTGAGCTATAGGCCCATGTGCTTTTTTATATCAGATAATCTGCAGTTAGTCAATTAACAGCCAGGTCAGAAGCTGTTGGTAAAGGATTTGAGCTTCCGGCTGCGGGTGGGATGTTTAAGTTTGCGCAGGGCTTTGGCTTCAATCTGTCGGATGCGCTCTCTGGTGACTTTAAATTGCTGTCCGACTTCCTCTAAGGTATGCTCATTGCCGTCGCCCAGGCCAAAGCGCATCTTCAGAACACGGCCTTCCCGGTCGGTCAGTGATTTCAGGGCTTCATCAATATGTTCCCGCAGACTCTGGTGGATAACTGCCTCTGGCGGGGAGGGCAGGATTTTATCTTCAATGAAATCTCCCAGATGGCTATCTTCTTCTTCCCCGATGGGTGTTTCCAGTGAGATTGGTTCCTGTGCGATTTTAATGATTTTCCTGACCTTGCTGACCGGCATATCCATTTTTTTGGCGATTTCTTCACAGGTTGGCTCCCGGCCAAGCTCCTGCACTAACTGCCGGCTGACTCTGACCAGTTTGTTTATCGTCTCAATCATGTGAACAGGGATCCTGATCGTCCTGGCCTGGTCAGCGATGGCTCTGGTAATAGCCTGTCTGATCCACCAGGTAGCATAAGTAGAAAATTTATAACCGCGGCGATACTCAAACTTATCAACGGCCTTCATCAGGCCCATATTACCTTCTTGAATCAAGTCAAGAAATTGCAGACCGCGGTTACTGTATTTTTTAGCGATTGACACCACCAATCTCAAATTGGCTTCCACCAGTTGTTTCTTGGCCTGTTCACTTGTACTCTTGCCCATCATGATAGTCCTGACTGCCTTTTTTAGAGCAGGTGAATCAAGTCCAACTTCTTTCTCCACTTTTTTTATCTCCAGGTTTACATTTTTTATTTCGTTTTCTATTGTTTTCTTCTTCTGGGCTGCTTTGGCGGTGGTTTTTCGGGCGTGTTTGCTTTTTCCTTTGACCCGGCTGGCCGCTTTCTTCCGGCTTAATGCATTTTTAAGCTGTTCCCTTCTGTATTCAAATTCGTTCATTTCTCTTAAGCGGTCTTTAAGCTGTTCAATCACTACTTCTCTGAGGTTTGGCTGGAGACTTAATTCTCCAATCATCTGGCTTAGCCTGACAATAATCCGGCCGCGGGCTAAATTATATTTTCTACTCTTGGGCAGGGCATCTACTTCCCGACTGAGGCCCTGTATGCTTTTTATCTTATCAATCAATTCTTTCTGCTTTTCGGGTAGCTTATCTTCGGCCAGTTCTTCATCATTGAAATCAAAATATTTTTGAATCGTTTCCGGATAATCTGATATTCTTTGCTCTATTTCGATCAAGCAATTAAGAACCAGCCTGGTTCTAGACAGGGTTTTGATGATGGCTTTCTCTCCTCTTTCTATCTCTCGGGCAATGGAAATCTCTCCTTCTCTGGTCAGCAGGGGAATGTTCCCCATTTCCCGCAGATACAATTTCACCGGGTCAGTTGTTCTTTCCAGGCCATGAAGGTAGGCCGCGCTTTTTTTGTGAGCAAAGGTTAAAATTTCCCTCTGCTGCGAGTCGAGGATCTTAATGCCATAACTATCCATTGATGATAAAAAATTATTAAAATCATCTTCTGGACCGACTTCTTCTGCAAAAGTCTGATCGATTTCTTCCCAGGATAAGAAACCCTGCCTCTTTCCTTTGGAAATTAATTGGACGATTTCATCTTTCTGGTATTTTTCATCAGATGCCAATTTGAAACCTCCTGGCGCCAGCCGGCAGCTTATTTTTTATATTTAAACCAATCATAAAGTTAATATTTGCCTGGTAATTTCATGCTTCTCGTAAAGAAGGGCAGTTAGCCTTTCTTTATCTCCCTTTTTTTCGCTCAGGCTAATTTCTTTCTGGATGTCTTTGAGCTTTTTCTGCAGGCCTACTTTCTTCAGGGTATTCAAACAATCTAGAGCTTCGCCCAGAGAGCCTGGTGGCACCTCTTCCTGCAGGGTTCTCGCTAAGTTAGCCAGAAGGCGTGGTTTAATTGACTCCCGAAGCTGACTGAAGTCCCAGACCTGGCCTTTTTTAATACATTCCTTCAGGCACTGGAAGACAGGTTCACTGGGCAGTCCCTGGAAACATTCAGACTCCAGTTCATTGGCTAGTGGCAGCAACAATTCTGGCTGATTTAATAAAAGCTGCAACAACCGCTTTTCTGCCGGGCAGAATATCCCTTCGTCTTCCCGGCTGGCTTTTTCCTGGCCTCTTCCCGGGCTGTTCACTAATATTTTTCTGAGCAGGGGCTCTTCGATTTTTAAGAATTCAGCCGCTTGCTGAAGATATTCATTTTGAACCAGGGCATCCGGCAGGCGCTTTATCTCTTCGACTACCATTCTGGCCAGGCGGCTCTTTTCTTCAGGAACATTCAAGTCAACATTTCTGGTGTGGCGAAGAAGCAGGAAGCGAAAGCCATCGTGAGCCCTTTTGATCAATGACCGGTACCTGTCTGCCCCGTATTTTCTTAAAAATCCATCCGGATCAAGCTTTTCCGGTAAAACTACTACCCTTGTTTTCAAGCCATTTTCCAGGCAAATAGGCACCGCCCGCAGAGCGGCTTTAATTCCAGCTTCGTCTCCATCATAATTAATGATGATGCTCGGAGCATAACGCCTGGCCTGGGCTATCTGTTGAGCTGTCAGGCTGGTTCCCATTGAGGCCGCCACATTCTGGATACCTGCCTGATACAACGAGGCAAAATCGGCATAACCTTCGACTAGAATCAGCTCGCCAGCTTTTCTGATTTCTTCTTTGGTGAAGTTAAGACCATAAAGCAAGCTGCTTTTGCTAAAGGTTTGAGTCTCAGGCGAGTTTAGATACTTGGGCTGGGCATCAAAAAATGTCCGCCCGCCAAAGGCTACCACCCGGCCAGTCAGAGTGAAAATCGGGAAGATAATTCGCCCCCGGAAGCGGTCACGGAATTCACCGGCTCTCTGGCCGGGGATAATAAGCCCGGCTTTTTCCAGGTCCTGTGGGCTATAGCTAGTTTTGAAGGCATTATAGAGTGAATCCCAGGAATTAAGGGCATAGCCCAGTCTCAATTTTTTTATTGTCTCGCCTGAAAATTGTCGGCTCTGGAGATAGCCTAGAGCCTTCTGGCCTTCATCTGTTTTAAATAAGTTGTTTCTGAAATGACTCAGCGCCTTTTCATTTATTTCAAAGATTTTTTCTTCCAGCCGTGTCTGGCCGGCAGACTGACGGCTATCCTGCCAGGGAAGATGATATTTTTCGGCCAGAAACCTGATAGCTTCAGGGAATGTCAGGTTTTCCTTTTCCATGACCAGTGAAAAAAGATCGCCGCCGGCTCCACAGCCAAAACAGTGAAATAGTTGCTTTTCTTCATCAACCGTAAAGGAAGGGGTTTTTTCAACATGGAAAGGGCACAGCCCTAGCCACTTTTTTCCTCTTTTTTTCAGGGTTGTATACTGGGAGGCTATCTCGATTATAGAAGCAACTTGTTTTATCTTGTCGGTTATTTCCATCAGCAGAAGAATAGCCTGCCTTTTTTATATAAAATAGTTTCGAGACTGGCACTTGTCAAGAAGCGGGCCTCAAATAAATTATTTTTTTCCATGAGTTTCATTATAAGTGGTTAATCAGGCTGGCCAGATAACCAGCCCCAAAACCATTATCAATATTCACCACTCCTACACCGCCTGGACAGGAGTTGAGCATGGCCAGCAGGGCAGACAGCCCATGGAAGCTTGCTCCATAGCCAGTGCTGGTCGGAATAGCTATAACTGGAGCATTAACCAGCCCGGCGACTACACTCGGCAATGCACCTTCCATACCGGCGGCCACAATAATAACTCTGGCTTGCCTCAGTTGCCGGTAATAACCTAAAAGGCGGTGTAAGCCAGCTACTCCCACATCATAAATCTGCCTGACTTCGTTGCCCAAAAAATTACAGGTGACAACCGCTTCTTCGGCTACTGGTATATCAGACGTGCCGGCGGTCAGAATGGCCACCTGGCCGCGGCCAGCGGCCGGCCGTTTTTTTATAAGCGTCAGGCAGCGGGCCAGCTGGTGATATTTTCCTCCTGGTAATTGCTTTTTCAGGCTTTTATAAACTTCTGGCGAAAGCCTGGTGATTAGCAAGTTGTTATCCTTTTTGAGAATAGACCTGGCAATCCGGCTGATCTCCCTGGCTGTTTTTCCCTGGCCAAAAACGACTTCAGGCGAGCCTCTTCTTAGCTCGCGGGCATGGTCAACTTTAGCAAAACCAAGGTCTTCATAGGGGAAATCTTTAAGCTTTTGAAGGGCTTTTTCTGGAGTTATTTTGTGGCGATAAAGACTCTCTAATATTTCAGCCAGAATAGCTTTCACTTTTTAATTTTATCACAAAAAGAGCCAAATGGTAGGCTATCGCCAATTTTTCCTATCAGGACGGTTAAAAAACGGGGGAAACGGCCTGAATTTGCCTCTAATCTGCTGAATTGTTCCTTACAGCGGAAACTTGTCAAAGTTCTTTCTCTATTGTAAAATAGCTCAGATTTAAGCTTTAATGGTCAGGAGAACAAGGTGAGTGAACTCAAGAAAAAAGATGATTATCAGAAAGCACTTAGCCTCTATGGTCAAGGGATAAAGGACTTCCGGCGGCGGGAATATGATAAAGCAGTTTCTTCTTTCGAGAGTTTGATCGAAAAATTTCCAGAAGAGCACGAACTGGTTGACCGGGCGCGGGTTTATTTGACTATCTGCCAGAAGGGTCAAAAAAGGGAATCAGCTTCTCTCAAGACAGTTGAAGATTACCTTTTTTATGCTCAAATGAAAATTAATCAAGGGGATTATGAAGGTGCTTTGAAACTTCTGGACAGGGCTCTGGAATTTAAGAAAGATGAAGGCAGAATTTATTATCTGATGGCCACAGCTTATGTCCAGGAGAACCGGCTGGATGATAGCCTGGAAGCATTAAAAAAAGCTATTCAAAAAGATAGGGCCCAGGCCATTCTGGCTCAAAATGAAACTGATTTTGAACCCTTATGGGAAGATAAAAGATTCAAAGTTCTGGTTAAGCTTTCATGAAAAAGAAGGTTCAGGTAATTATCAGTCAGATCAGACTCGAACGAAATACAGAAAAGAAACTGCCAGTCCTGCTTTCGCCAGAAGCCAGGCTGAATCATTTGATCAGCACCTCATTTAAACTCCAGCCAGAAAAAGTAACCGTTATTTCCAGGCCATTTCAGCTCTATTCTCCAGTCAGAAAAACTGATCGTCTGATTATTGTTCAGCCGGAAGAAGCTCTGGCTGGAAGCCATCAAGCAGGCAGCCTGTCCAGGCTGAGGCTGGAGGGAGATGTGCTGCTTTTATCTACAGAGTTTTTCCCGTTTAGTGAGGCCGTCTGGCTGAGAGCTCTGGAAGCTCATCAGAAATCAGATTATCGCTTGACTTTTCTGGCTGGCAAGCAGAGGGCAGAAAACACTCAAGCTCATCAAGATTATTTTGTTTATCCAGGCCTGGCGGTAATCAGCCTGAAGGGAGAGAGACGGAACTTTGAGGCTCTAAAATTTTTTAAACCTTCTGGCGAGCTGGATGTAGTCGGGCTAACTGATTATCTGGAACCTGATTTTAAAGGTCTGGGCTTTGACTGGGTGACTGATAAAGATCAAAGGGATTTTCTCATTATTTCAAAATCAGAAGATTGGAGTCAAGCTGCCTCAATTCTGCGTCAAATAAAAGTAGCCAAACTCGAAGAAACGGGGACATTTTTCTTATCTCCTGATGAGTCCTGGATTGATCCTCAGGTTCAAACAGGCCGCGGTACTGTTATCTATCCTTCTGTTATAATTGAAGGCCAGACCAGGCTGGGCAAGGACTGTGTGATCTATCCTCATTGCCATATTATTGACAGTCAGATTGGCGACCGGGTAAAAGTTTTTGGTTCGACGGTTGTAGAGGGCTGCCGGATTGAAAACGATGCTCAGATCGGGCCATTTTCCCGCCTGCGGCAGGAAACGAAAATAAAAGCTGGCAGCCGGGTAGGTAATTTTGTTGAAATGAAAAAAACAGCTTTTGGGCCGGAATCCAAGGCCATGCATCTTAGCTATCTGGGAGATGCCATGGTCGGAGCTAAAGTAAATATTGGAGCAGGCACCATTACCTGCAATTATGATGGCGAGAAGAAGAATAAAACTATCATCGGCCCGGAGACTTTTGTGGGATCAGGCACAGAGCTGGTAGCACCAGTCAGAGTAGGCCGTGGAGCTTATATTGCTGCTGGTTCAACCATTACTGACAATGTCTTGCCAGGCTCTCTGGCCATAGCTCGCTCACGCCAGGTTGAAAAAAAGGGCTGGGCCAGAAGGCGAAAAGAGCTCATAGAACTAAGAAAGAAGCGAAAATAAAAAAGGGAAGAATAAGCCAGATCAAGGCTGGCTATTTTTTTGCTCTTTCTCTTGCCGGTAGACAAAGGCTATCCTCTGAATCGCGGTAAGATTGGAGGCCACAGCCAGAATAATAACAGTGATTATCATGACTTGATTGAAACTATTAATAATCAGGCCAATCAGGGTGCCTAAAATTAAAAGGACAAGCCTTTCGGCCCGCTGCATTATTCCCAGCTGGCATGGAATACCCAGTCCTTCTGCTCTGGCTTTGGTGTAACTGACCATCATAGAACCAAGAAAAGCTAGAGCCAACACCCAGAGAATCCAGTGATAGCGGAAATGAAAGCCGAGGCCAAGATAGATGGCAAATTCTGAATATCTGTCGAGGCTGGAATCAAAAATAGCTCCAAAGCGGGTTTTCCTGTTGCCGTTAGTCGCTACCTTGCCGTCAAGGATGTCCATCATGCCAGAAAGCATGAGGAAAATTAAAGCCCAGACTGGCAGATGAAAGGCATAAAAAAGTCCAACCAGTATCCCGCAGACGAGGCCAGCCAGGCTCAGGTAATTGGGATTAATTTTTAGTTGAACAAAAAAAATAGATAGATGGTCAAAAATTGTCAGAGTAAAGACAATTAGATTCTTGGGTAAAAATCTAAAGCCTTTATTCTCATAGGTGACCATGGCAAAGAGATTATAGAAGGTCAGAGGCTTAATATCAATATCTTTCTTCAACTTAGCAGCAATTTTTACTTCCGGCCGCTTTTCTTCTTAACCAGCCTGGATGAGACGGCCGGGATGTATTATGTCGCAAAGCCGGCCTGACTGGAAAAAAGTGAGGATGGATAAATAGATTATCTAGATTCAAGGTTCCGGCTTGCTTAACGGGCTGGAAACCTGGTTTTAAGTTGAAGAAAAGATGAGGCTGTGATATGTTTTTCATCTGGTTACTGGCCGATAGAATCTTAACTATGAGGAGATAGCTATGAAAAATAAAATTGAAATTAAAAAACCGGAGGGCAGGCTAGGTGTCTTGATTCCCGGGCTGGGAGCGGTAGCTACAACTTTTATAGCAGGGACGATGCTGGTTAGGAAAGGTCTTGGCCAGCCATTTGGTTCACTCACCCAGCTGGGCACCATCAGGCTCGGGAAGAGAACTGATAAGCGTGTCCCGAAGATAAAAGATTTTATTGAGCTGGCAGATCTAAAAGATCTGGTTTTTGGTGCCTGGGACATTTTTCCTGATAATGCCTATGAATCGGCCCTGAAAGCCGGTGTCCTGAGAAAAGAGCATCTTGAACCGGTTAAAGAAGAACTGGAAAAGATTAAACCCTGGCCGGCTGTCTTTGACCAGAATTATGTTAAAAAACTTGACGGACCTAATAAGAAGAAGGGGGCCAATAAATATGATCTCGCCCGGCAGTTGATGGATGATATACAAAAATTCAAACAGGAAAACAAGCTTGAACGCCTGGTGATAATCTGGTGTGCTTCGACTGAAATTTTTATGAAACCAGACCCGGTTCACCAGACGATTGAATCCCTGGAAAAAGCGATGAAAGAAAATCATCCAGCGATTGCTCCGAGCATGATTTATGCGTATGCTGCTCTCCAGTCAGGTATTCCCTTTGTCAATGGTGCGCCCAATTTAACAGTTGATATTCCGGCCATGGTTGAACTGGCCAAACAGCATAATCTGCCGGTAGCAGGTAAAGACTATAAAACGGGGCAGACGCTGATGAAAACCATTATTGCTCCCGGTTTAAAAGCCAGATTGATCGGTCTGAATGGCTGGTTTTCAACCAATATCCTGGGCAACAGGGATGGAGAGGTGCTGGACGACCCTGAATCTTTCAAAACCAAGGAAGAAAGCAAACTTGGTTCACTTGAATATATTCTCCAACCCCAAGTTTATCCAGAGCTCTATGGCCAGTTTTATCATAAGGTGCGCATAAATTATTATCCCCCCCGTGGTGATAATAAAGAAGGCTGGGATAATATTGACATTTTTGGCTGGTTGGGCTATCCGATGCAGATAAAAGTAGATTTCCTTTGCCGCGATAGTATTCTGGCCGCTCCCATTGTCCTGGATCTGGTTTTGTTTATGGATTTAGCTCAACGGGCTGGTTTTCGCGGGATTCAGGAATGGCTGTCATTTTATTTTAAGAGTCCCATGTGTGCTCCCGAGCTTTATCCGGAACATGATCTCTTCATTCAATTAATGAAGCTCAAAAATACACTGCGCTATATGAAGGGTGAAGAGCTGATCACTCATCTGGGCCTTGAATATTATGACTGAGAATGAAGGCCAAATCGCCTGCAAATAAGTTCAGGTTTTTTTGAAATTGAAAAGAAGTTGTCTAAATAAAAAAGAGGGTGAGGTTTAGTATGATCAGCCTAAAAAATTTTAGGGCCGGCAGGCTGGCTGCCTTGTTTTCTGGCTTAGTTTCGTCAATCGTCATCCTTTTCCTGTTCCTGGCATTTCCAGTTCAGGCTCAAACCAATCCGGATCTCAGCCGTGAAAAAATTCTGTTTACTGTTGGCTATGCTCATCTTGATACTCAATGGCGCTGGGACTATCAGACAACTATTAGAGAATACCTCTGGAAGACAATGGTTGATAATTTTTCTCTTTTTGAAAAATATCCTCATTATGTTTTCAATTTCAGCGGAGCCAATCGCTACCGGCTGATGAATGAATATTATCCAGAAGAATATAAAAAAGTTAAAGATTATGTGGCTCAAGGCAGGTGGTTCCCGGCTGGTTCTTCTCTTGAAGAAAATGATGTGATGGCCCCTTCAGCTGAATCAATCATCAGGCAGGTTCTCTATGGGACGCATTATTTCCGCCAGGAATTTGGCTTTAGCAGCCGTGAATATATTCTGCCTGATTGTTTTGGCTTTCCGGCTTCCCTCCCGTCAATTCTGGCCCACTGCGGACTTAAAGGCTTTTCTACCCAGAAGCTTTCCTGGGGTTCAGCTATTGGTATCCCTTTTAACCTTGGCATCTGGAGCGGGCCGGATGGACAGTCAGTCGTGGCTGCTCTAAATCCGGGTGATTATGTCAGCAAAATAACTGGTGATTTAACCAGGAATGAAACCTGGATGAACCGGGTAAAGGAAAATGGCCAGAAATACGGGGTGTATGCTGATTATATGTATTACGGTACCGGCGATGTGGGCGGCGCTCCGGATGAAAATTCAGTGATCAATCTGGAAAAGAGCCTGGCCAGCAATCAGGAAAGTGAAATCAAAATAGCTGCCTCTAAAGCCGAAGATCTCTTTGTGTTACTAACGGCTGAACAGAGGAATAAACTTCCTGCTTACCAGGGAGAGTTCCTTCTGACCAATCACTCGGCTGGTTCGATCACCTCTCAAGCGGCTATGAAACGCTGGAATAGAAAAAATGAATTCCTGGGCTATGCGGCTGAGGCTGCTGCCGTTATGGCTGCCTGGTCAGGTGCCGGACAATATGATCAGGCCAGACTGAATGAAGCCTGGCGCCTGGTTCTAGGTGCTCAATTTCACGATATTCTACCTGGAACAAGTGTTCCCCGGGCTTATGAATTTTCCTGGAACGATGAAATTCTGGCTGCCAATCAATTTGAGCAGGTTCTTAAATATTCAGCCGGGGCCGTTATCTGCCACCTTGACACGCGGGTAACTGGGCGACCGCTGGTTGTTTATAATCCACTGGCTTTTAGCCGGGAAGATATAGTTGAAGCTGAAGTAGAATTTCCCGGGGAAATTCAGGCCTGCCGGGTTTTTGGGCCAGATGGCCTGGAGGCTCCCTCCCAGATAAAAGAAATTGAAGGAAATAGAATTAAAATAGTTTTTCTGGCCAAAGTCCCGCCGGTTGGTTACAGTGTCTATGATGTCAGGCCATCGGCAGAAGCCTGCAGTCTGAGTACTGGCTTAAAAGCCGGGAAAAACAGCCTGGAAAACCTGCGCTATGTAGTGAAGATTAACCGTGATGGGGATGTCTCCAGTATCTATGATAAAAAAGCCAAAAAGGAACTGCTGGTTTCCCCGGCCCAATTATCTTTTCATCAGGAAAAGCCGCAGCAATGGCCTGCTTGGAATATGGATTGGGAAGATAGAATGAAACCCCCGGCTGGATATGTGGAAGGCCCGGCTGAGGTATCAATAGTTGAAAATGGACCCGCCCGGATAGCCATCAAAGTGGAACGGGAATCAAAGCATTCAAAATTTGTTCAAATTATCAGGCTGTCAGCCGGCGAGGCAGGTGACCGGCTGGAGTGGAACAATCAGATTGATTGGGCGACGCCTGAATCATCTCTCAAAGCAGTCTTCCCGCTGACGGTAGCCAATTCGGTTGCTACCTATAACTGGGAAGTTGGCACGATAAAGAGGGGCAATAATGATCCGAAAAAATTTGAGGTTCCCTCCCATCTGTGGTTTGACCTGACAGATAAAAGTTCTTCTTATGGGGTTTCAATTCTGGAGGATTGTAAATACGGGTCAGATAAACCGGCTGACCACCTCGTCCGTCTGACCCTTCTTTATACACCCGGGGTAAGAAGCTGGCCGAAAGAACAGGCCACTCAGGATTTTGGCCGGCATGAAATTCTTTATGCCCTTTATGGTCATCAGGGTGACTGGCGTCAGGCCGGAACAAATGAGCAGGCCTTAAGACTCAATCAACCGCTGATAGCTTTTACTGCTCAATCTCAAGCCGGTGTTCTGGGCAAGAACTTTTCATTTCTGACTGTCGAACCAGAAGGGCTAAGGGTTCTGGCCATAAAAAAGGCCGAGAATTCTAAAGAGATTATAATCAGGGTGGTTGAGACTAGAGGCCGGGCCGTAAAGAAGGCCATCCTAACTTTTGCTTTTCCGATTAAATCGGCCAGTGAGGTTAACGGGGTTGAGGATCACCTGCGCTCCGCTCAATTCAAGGGTAATAAATTGACATTTGATCTTGAACCTAATGGCCTGAAAAGCTTTGCTCTGGACATTGAACCATTCCAGAAAAAGTTAGCTCCAGCTGTCTCCAGGCCGGTTGATCTGCCCTATAATCTTGATGTCTTCAGTTTTGATCACGACCGTTCTGATGGCGCCTTCGAAGCTTCTGGCTGGACTTACCCAGCTGAGTTGATTCCTGATTCAATTCTAGTCGGGAACCAGACTTTCCAGCTTGGCCCAAAGTTTGACGGAGCAAAAAATGCAGTTGCCTGTGAGGGTCAGGTGATCAGCTTGCCTCCGGGGAATTTTAATCGCCTCTATCTTCTGGCGGCGGCTTCAGAAGAAAACCAGAAAGGACTCTTCAAGATTGGCCAGAGAGAAGAAGAGTTTTCAGTCGGCTACTGGTCAGGCTTTATCGGCCAGTGGGATAACAGGCTCTGGGCGGAAGGCCCCGCGGCCAGCCTGGATTTTGACCGGGATAGTTTTACTTATAGCGGTCTGATTCCAGGCTATATCCGGGGCGATGAGCTGGCTTGTTGTACCACGCATCTTCATCAGTCTTTAACTGGTCCTGAGGGTAATGAACCTTATATCTACGGCTATATTTTTAAGTATGAAATTAACCTGCCGCCAGGTGCTAAAGAAATTGTTCTACCCAGTAATAAGGCGATAAAAATTTTTGCTCTGGTGGTTGCTTTTAATGAAAGCGATGAACCGGAGCCGGCTCAAAATTTATTTGACACACTTGTCCGGCAACCTGTAGATATGGAAAGATGGGCGGTCGTCCCGCCGCCTGTTATCACTCCAGCTACAGCTTATGTCAGCCCATCCCAGCCGGCCTCAGTCTCAATGACGGTTCCACTAAAAGGTGCAGAAATCCATTATACCCTTGACAGCAGCGAACCAACGGTCAAATCGCTGGTTTACCGGGATGCCCTGAGTATAGGTGAGAGTAAAGTTCTCAAAGCAAGGGCTTTTCATCCAGTGAGATTGCCGGGACCGGTAGCTACTGGCTATTATAGCCAGTCTTTGCCGGTTGTTGACATCATCTATTTCAACCCGCCAGCTAAAAACAGGGAAGGTGCAGGTGAAGAGAGAACATTAATTGACCTGATTAAAGCCAGCGAGGATGTTGCCGATAAAAACTGGCAGGGTTTTGAGGGCGAAGATCTAAAAGTGGTGCTTGATCTTGGCCAAAAAAAGGATGTTTATGAGCTGGAACTTAGTTGTGCCGAGAATAATAATGCCCGGATCTTTCTGCCAGTGGCGGTGAAAATCGAGCTTTCAGTGGATGGCCAGAAATTTGAGACAATGGTTGATCAAAGATTACCGGTTCCGGCAGCTAAAAAACCTCAGGGGCCGGCGATCAAAAGGCTGGACTTCAGCCTGAAAGGCAGGGAGGCCCGCTATATCAGGTTGACAGCAGCCAGTGTTGGCCGGGTGCCGGAAGGCTTTCATGAAGCTGGCCAGAAAGCCTGGCTAGTCCTGGATGAAATTTATGTTAGATAGGTTTTAAGCCGTTAGTGGCTATAAGACAGTGGATTTTCCCTTGAATTCTTGCGATTAAAGCTCTGGCTGTAAGATTTCTCCCACGGCTGGCCTGTTTTCCTGGAGCATCTCCCTGTAAAGGCCCAGGATCTGTTCAAAAATAGCCAGCTCATAATCATTAAGGAGTTTTTGAGCTGCTTTTTTGTCTGTAGAGAATAGAGAAGAAAATTTGGTTTCAAATAGCTGGCTGCTGTCAAGATATTGCTTCTCAACCGGCTCCAGTTTTTTCCTGACCTGTTCGATCATCTGCCCATAATTAGCTTCAACCAGATGTTCATACTGGCGGACACTGGTAGATAGAAGTCTGCCCTTGTCTGCCTTGATGTCTCCCGGATTAAAATGCTGCTCATAAAGCTGTTCATAATCATGAGAGTTTGAACCAGAACCGGCGGCAGGAGGGAGGGCTTCCAGGCCATAATAGATGGGCAGGTAAATAGTTGTATCAGGCTTACCAAAAGCCAGCCAGGTTAAGATGGAAACAGGTTCTGGCTTCTGTCCATTTAAGCACGTCACGAAAGAATTGATGGTCGAAGCGGTGCAAATTGTTCTGAATTTGGTTTTATTCGGGCTGCCCTGCTGATAACCAGAGGTTGCATCATATGCTGTGCCTTCATAATGGTCGCGGAGAAGAGCCATCAACATTTTCGGGGTTATCTTACAGGCCGGCTTAAAAGAAAAAGGATAATTTCCATCTATCTCCCATTTTTGCCTGCTGAGAAGGCTCAAACCGCGCCACATTCTCAGTGTGTTGCCATCAAAGACTGGCTGGCGGTAGCCCGGGCGGAAAAAGGTTTTCTTAAAATCAAACGGGCCATCTCTCTTTTCATCATACCAGCCGTTTTTTATAGCATAATCTATAATATCCAGGCTGCCCATAAAGTTTTCTGGATCATCAAAGCGAATCTGTCTTATGGTATAAAAGTTAGGAATGATGGCTACTTCTGCGTCAGGCACTCTCTGGGCAAACCAGTGCCGGCCTCTGATCACGGCCATCATCCAGGCTTCATTCTTATCTGCTATCGAATAGGTGCGGCCGGAACTCCGGTAGCCATATTTTTCGATTAGTTCCCCAGCCAGCCTGACAGCTTCTCTCGCGCTGCCGGCTTTCTCGGCCAGAATTCTTCTTAACATATAACCCAGACCGCCATCGGTTAGATCTTCCCGTTCCTCCCGGGAAGGGCAGCTATTTGAGGTGATAACCACCCCATAATCATTAATGAAACTGTCAGCAAATTCCTGACCGGTAGCTTCAATCCAGAGGAAGCCATTGGTCTGGCCCTCAGTCTGGTAGAATCCTCCATGTCCAAGATTTATTTTAACTTCCGGGCCATAATTTCTCGGGGCTATTTTTCTGACGTTAACTATTATGTCGTCGTAATCATCTTCGTTATGGGCAATGATGACCGAGCCATCAGTACTGGCTTTCTTACCGACCAGAATCGTATAGCAATTTAGCTGACTCTGGCCAGAGTCTCTATTATTTGCTGCTTCGTATGAAAAAATAAAAGAAACGAATAAGACAAAAGAAAAGATAAAAACCAGTCTTACTTTTGTAATGCCTTTCATCTCTAATCTCCTGCTGGCGGTTATTCGCCTGATCATTTTATCTTCTATCCTTCCGACTGACTTAATATACTATCCAGCTGGCTAATTATTCAAGCCGGAAGAAGATTTATGACTGGTTCCCTGTTAGATAGATTCCCGTTGGCGGCTAGCCAGAATGAGGATCACGCTTGGCAGGGGGCCCGCCTTCTCTGTATAATAAAACTAGTCAAAAAAACCAGGAGGCAAGGCTGAGATGAATGAGGATAATAAGCTATCAATTACTGCCGACTGGCTGGAAGGGCTGTCTTTTGCTGCCACGGTTGGCGAACACAAAATTATCATGGATTCTGTGCCTGAAGCAGGAGGTAAAGCACTTGGCCCGCCACCCAAGCCGCTGATGCTGGTTGCCCTGGCTGGCTGCACCGGGATGGACGTCATCTCGCTTCTGGGGAAAATGAGGATTAAGGTAGAAAACTTCAGGTTGACAGTTGAAGGTAATCTGACTTCTGATCATCCCCGGCAGTTCTATAAGATGCATGTAATATATGAGTTCACAGGGAATAATTTGCCGCTGGAAAAATTGAAAGAGGCTATAGAGCTTTCTCAGGAAAAATACTGCGGGGTCAGTGCCACTTATAAGAAGGCGTTAGAGATCACCTGGGAGATAAAAATAGACGGCTCAACCTGGCCAGGCCAGGAAGAGAAAGCAAAATAGATTGGCCGGCTTTATCTGGAGGCTGGCCGGTAGTGAAAATGGTAGCATAATGTTTTCTGGTAAGTAAGACATGCTTGAAATTGTTTTGCTGGTGGCAGGTTCTTTCCTTCAGCTGCTAGGTTTGGCCGGAAGCATTTTACCCGTTCTGGCCGGGCCTCCCTTTAATTTTCTGGGCCTTATTCTGCTGTGCCTGGCCAGGGGCTGGGATACTTTCAGCCCGCGGTTATTGCTCGGCCTGGCTGCCCTGACTATTATCTCTGCCTTTCTTGATTATTTTCTCCCGCTCAGGGGAGCCAAAAAATATGGTTCAACCAGGTGGGGTAGCTGGGGTGCTTTTTTCGGCATGGTTATTGGCATCTTTTTATTTCCGCCTTTTGGGTTGATCCCCGGAGCTCTGGCCGGGGCAATAATTGGCGAGCTGCTGGCTGGCAAAGGAGAGACGGCCGCTATGAGAGCTGGCTGGGGAGTTTTTCTGGGCTATTTTGTCTCTCTCCTCATAAGATTAGTTTCTTCTGGCCTGATGACTTTTTTTTATTTTAAGGCCATTTTTTATTAGATAGTAGTTAGATAGTAGATAATTGTGGACGTGAACTTTTGGCTGATTCAGTGACCGAATACTTCACTGTCAACCAGCCTCTCAAGAAGGCATTTAAAAGAATTACCGATCTTGAGACAACTTGCTCAACCCGGCTCAAGGCCTGTCTGGCTTCATAAATTACCAGCCTTCTAAGTCAATAACTGCCTGGCGCTAACCAGTAAAACCAGCGGCAGATAAGAGTTGATTAGCGGGTTTTTCTCCTTAATAGGCTGATGATGAAAAGGATGATTAGAGCTCCGATTATGGCTCCGATAAAGCCGGCGGTCTCTCCTGGCTGATAAATGTTCAGAGCCTGGCCCAGATAAGTTGATAAAAATGAGCCAGCTATACCTAGCAAAGCCGTCATGATCCAGCCCATGTTTTCTTTGCCAGTAATATTTTGTTCAATCCAGAATTGCTTTTATAATTTGGACTTTATCTGTTACAATAATTCAAACTTAGAACAACGGCGATGACGATTTACATAGCCGTCAGACAAACAAGAACCGGTTGGTGAGGATGGCTAGATTCAAATCAACCAAGCCAGAAAGCCTGGTTAGTGGAGCCAATCTGATCACTCTTCTTCGACTGCTCTTCTCACTTCTTTTTTTCTGTCTGGCCGCTGTCTATCACCGTGAATTATACAATTATCTCGGTCTTGGCCTTCACTGGCTGGGTGATTGGCTGGATGGCTTCTGGGCGAGAACTTTTAAACAGAGAACAATTCTTGGGGCAGAGATTGACATTATTGCTGATAGAGTGGAAAGCCTCTTTTTCTTTATCAACTTCATCTTCTTTCATCCCGGGTTGGTTTTGCCCGTTGCTCTCTACATGATAAACTTTGCTTTTGTTGACTTTTATCTAAGCTATCAATTTATCAAGTTTGATCTAATTTCAGTTGATTTTTTTTATCTGGTTGATCAAAAAGTCTTTAAGCTTAATTTCAGTCTGGCTGGAAAGTTCTTTAATTCAACTGTTATTCCACTTCTGCTTATCTTTTTACCGGACTGGTGGCCGCTAACGCTTGTTCTAACTGCTGGGCTAATCGGAGTAAAAATTAATTCTATCTTTATCTTAAGAAGAAAGGAAAGGCCGGATAGACCTGCCAAATAGATTAAATATAAATTTCCATCTGTGGACAAAAAACACAAAGATCATAAAATTTAACCTGCTGGCTGTTTTTTAGTAGGCTCGTTTTAGCGACGCTGAATTCGGATGTCAGCCTGGCCAAGGATCAGCCTTTTCTCTGTCAGTCAATGTAGCCGAGAGACCTTAGCTTTTCCTTTTCGGACGGGCTGATCCAACGGCGCTGACTTTTAAACATCTTTTCTTCTGCCCTGGTAATTATCTTCTGGAGAGAAATTAGCAATTGTTCTTTTTCTTTAGGACAAATGACAGATAGATCGTTCTTTTCTTGAGGGTCATCAGCCAGGTTATAAAGCTCTGTCACTTCTTCTGAACTAAAAACTGAATGGATGATCTTCCACGGATAATTAATCAGAGACTTAGACCGCCGTGAACCCTGAGTAAGTTCTAAACAGATAGGTTTTTTATTTATTGGTTCTTTTTTCTGGACAAGTGCCTGGCTAAGGTCTTCTCCTTCTAAAGTGTAGGACAGACTAAGCACTTCATTCATGCCTAACAAATGATATAAGGTTGGAAATAAATCTAGCATGGAAATCGGTCCTTTGATCCTTAGGCCGGTTGGTAACAAGCCTTCGCCGGCCATGATGAGTGGAACATGAGTCAGCTCCTGGTAGAGAGAATGTCCATGCCCCCAGCCGCAATGATCATAGAATTCTTCGCCATGATCAGCCGTGACCACCAGAAGCGTATCTTTTAATCTCCTTTCCTCTTGCAGAAATTCAATCAGCTGGCCGAGCCAGTAATCATGATAAAGAATCTTCGCGTCATAAAGAGCTAACATCTTTTGCCTGTCAGCTTCAGCTACCGCTGGACCTTCTCTAAATGGTAAAAATAGCCCGAGGCTTTGAGGGAAGGTGATTGGCCAACTTTCGGCTTCTGGCAGGTTTTCTTCTGGCCAGAACCTTTTAACGAAGGCAGGCGGAGCCAGATAAGGAGCATGCCCTCCTTCTAGATGAGCCAGAAGGAAAAATGGCTTCTGGGCATGGTTTTTAATCCAGTTCATCATTCTTTTAGTCATTGTTTCCGGGTCAGTCGAGGCCAGTTCAGTTTCTCCAAAGCTCAGAGTCGAAAGCCTCTGGCTTAGAAGATAAATAGGCTTGAGTACCTGGTTAACAACTGCCAGGCGAGTAGAGCGGTCAAGAATATGGCCAAAAATCGTTTTATAAGCTTTTATGGAAAATTCATCAGGTGCAAAAAAACGATCGATTCCCTGATCATATCCATAGGCAGGTGAAAAGTATGGATTAAAAGAAAAAGCAACCGTATTGTAGCCAAGAGCCTTAAAAACCTCAGGAATGATAATTAGATCGGAAGGAAGATAAGAAGTAATGTCATTCATCTGGTGGGATGAGGAAAGGGTGGAGGAGAGCAAAGAAGGCACTGATTCGACTGTATGAGAGGAGGCGGCCATAGCCTGCTCAAATATCACACCCTGATTGGCCAGGCTATCCAGAAAAGGAGAGGTCTTCAGAGGATAACCATAGCAGCTCAAATGATCAGCTCGAACTGCATCCCAGATAACCAGAATAACATTTTTAGATGAATCGCCGGTAACCAGTTTTAAAACCGGCTCTTCATTCGCCAGTTTGTCTTTCCGGACGTCAGACGGACTTAGAAGCACAATCAAGCCGGCTAGAAGAAGAGCTAAATGAATGGTTAGATAACTTTTCCAGAAGGGATTAAAAGAAGGTGCCTTTTGTCTAAAAGATCGTAAGAGTAATATCAAGCCGGCCAGCGCCAGGCCAAAAAAAATAACATTGATGATGAGGCCTGACTGGTTGAAGATGCCAGCAAAGACATAGGTATTGATAAAACCCTGGCCAAGAATCCAGGCAGCAAAATAGCTGAAAATAATAAACCAGACTAAAAAATCTACCCTCACCGGCTTCTTTCTGGCGGCCAGCCAGACAGTCCAGACCAGGCCTGCGGCCAGGCCGATGACCAGCCAGAGCAGACCATGCCAGATAGAAATGCCGGGCAGATCTGAGAAATTAAAAATTGATTTCCCCTTAAGCATCTCCAGAAGAACATTCCATTCACCCAGGAATACTCCACTTAACGAAGCGCTTAAGGGACCGATGAGGAGAGGAATGAAACCTGTCCGTTGCCGCTTTTGAGCCATTATCTTTTATAAATAGCAGAACTTTTTAAAAGAGACAAATCTAAAAAAAATTTTTACTTGACTTTGCTTAAGATTTATATAATAAAGAAGCCAGAGATTTAGTCAAATGCAGGCTTTTATCTGCAGGAAGGGTGTTTTCCAAATCAATTAAGAAGCAAAAGGCTTTGCCTATCTTATGAGCAAAGGAGGGTAGCATGTCTGATTCTCATCCGGGAAATCCTGGTGAAAAAAATAGTGAACCGAAGAAATCGGCTATATCCAGAAGGAAATTTTTATCATATGCAGGCCTGCTGGGAGTTGCTCCACTTGTTGGACAGCTCAAAACAGTTCAGAGGAAAATAATTCCTCAGGCTAAGTTACCGGTAGTATTACCAGCTGGATTAACCTTTAACGTCCTGAGGCCAGATGATTTGCTCTGTCTGGATTTTGAGTTTATTAATATGAAATTAACTGGCCTGGCCGGGAGCCAATATCTGGTCAAAGAAAATCGCAGCCGGCCGGCTTATATGATTGTTCATTTTCCGCCACAGAGTGTGGTGGAAGAAGCTTTCTACGAAAGGACTCCAGAGCTAAATGATTTGCTTACTATGGAACCGCTTAAACCCCCACCGGTCTTTTCCAGAATATCGGGGCCCAGCCGCCTGAGCTTTATCATCCCGGATGAAATTGATAAGGTTCCCCTCACTCTGGAATCACTTTTAGCCTGGCAGCTTTATCAACCCAGCCTGGTACCGGTGGCTCTGCCGCCAGCAATTTCCGGGCCGGCACCCAGCAGACCAGGGCTAGCCAGGACAGGAACTTCAACAACTAATTACAGATCTCTCGTTACCTCAATCGGTCCGTCAGGTCAGAATCTTTATCTTCAACAAAACCGGCTGGCTCAGGCTCAGATCAAACAGATAAACAGGTCTCTTCTCAAGCCGGGGCCACCTGAAAAATATCAGACGGCCATAGAGATGCCCTACCGGCTGATTCTTTCGCCTAACATCTATAATGTCTGGGTTCATACTGCTAATCCTTTATCTATGAATGGCTGGACAGAGCTCTGGCACACCAGATTGGCTGCTTTGAATCAGGATGGCTCAGTCAGCGAAACAGATAATCCAAATTTGGCCGTCCGGGCCGTCTGGTCACCTGATGTGGACCTTGACAAGCTAATTGGCCCTTACCCTGAAAATCTTAGCAAACCGCGACTTTCCCTGAGTCCGAATCACCGGCATCAGATTGTTCATCTCACCAGTAATTTCACTTTAAAAAATCCAAATAGAACCTCTTATGAGCCTCAACCGGTCTGGATAAATAATATGATGCTGAGCCCGCTTGGTGCCTGGCTGGATTCCATCGGCAATTGGCCGGCTAATTCGCCCATGTTAGGTGCGGGTGCAGCACCGGTCATCACCTGGCAGCACATGGCTGCAATGGGAAGAGATTATTATGTTAAGGTAGCTACGGCCGGCTATCTTTTGCCCTTTGGTCACCGGGCTTCTTTGGTCACTGTCACAGAAAGGAAATTCTTCAAAACCCAGGAAGGCCAAAATATTGCCTATCTTTTCCAGAAAAAATATATCATGGTACGTGATCCTGAGAGGGTATTTCCCGCGCCTTATCAGCCTGTCAAAGGAGGAATGAAGATTCCTTTTACCAGAGTTAAACTGACGACTCTGGTTACTCCGCCGATTGCTCCCCCCAGTACTTCTCCTCTGATTTCAGGCGCAGGTGAGCTGGCTTTCTGGCCGATGGTCAGCAATCAGGATTTTATCTTTCAAGCTCTAGGTACTGATGTTGAAGGTCATGAAGTCCAATTTAAGATGCCCATGGCCTATATAGCTGGGAGTTATGCTTTTGAAAATGTGGGACAGAGTGTTGATGCCTATAAGTTAGCCTCCAGACAGAGAAGGCAGCCGGATTTTCTAGGTCAGACTATTTCTTTTGCCCAAGAAAACAAAGCGGGAGACACTTCTTTTGAAGTTGAATCCATAAGTTGGCTGCTGGAAGTGGTTGAGCAGAATCAACTAGCAGCTTTTCAGACACAGGATCAACCGATGTGTTTTCCAGTCATGGAAAGTGCGTCAATTAATATTCCAGCCCTGAAGAACCTGGTTGGCTTTGACAATACTCTGGTTAAATATGCAGATGTTTATATCAATCAGGCTTTTAAGGCATCGCAAAATAGAGGCGAAGTTTTCTTTCAGATACTGAATCCGCCCCTACTCGATTTTGCCGCCGGAGGTAAAGCCGAAAAATCTGGCGGCATAGCTACTCCCAGCTTTTCTATAGTTGGCCTCTCCAGAATTCTCGGTCCGGTAGGAGCCAATCTTAGTTCTACCTCGTCCGAACCGCAGCCTGAAGCCGGTTCTGGCCCATTAGCAGAGCCTGACGAAGAGGCAATAACCGATGCTCTGCAGGATGCCATCTCAGGGAAATTTGACCCGAAAAAATTCTTTACCGATAAAGCCAAAATTTTAGGCGGTATTCTTCTTCAGGATGTCATCGATCAAGTTAATGACTTTACCAGTCCTGCTAACAGCGACCGGGCCCTGAATATCAAAACCGAGCAGCTTTATGAAGACGACGGGAAAACACCGGTCGGAGTTAAAACTCTGCTCAAGTGGACTCCTGGCGTCCGTGATGTCCTGTTTTTTGTGGCTAATAGGGGTAGCACCAAATCTACCCTGACTCTGGATGTGGAAGCTGCTGCTTACTACGACGGGAGAGAAGCTACTTACAAGGTCAAGGGCGAATTGACTGATTTCACTCTTGACCTGATTAAAGGAATTACTACCTTTGTGCTGCTCAAATTTTCTAAATTTACCTTTACAACTGAAAAGGGCAAAAAAACTGATGTTGACCCGAAGATTGCTTCGATCGAATTCAAGGGTCCCCTAAAGTTCATTAAGGAGTTGCTGGACAAGATCCCGCTCCCGGGTGGTTCCAGCGATGCTGACGGCGGATTTGGCGGCAAGCCCATTGTTAAAGTCGATGCGGCCGGAGCTAAACTTGGATATGCTCTGACCATACCGGATGTTTCCTTCGGTGTTTTTACTATGCAGAACCTCAAGTTTTCTGGTGAAATTTACCTGCCCTTTAACGGAGATCCTGTCTCTATCAGGTTTGCTTTTAACGAAAAGAATAATCCTTTCTTGTTAACCGTATGCATGTTTGGAGGCGGCGGGTTTTTTGCCATCGAGCTTCAGCCACATGGCATCAAACTGGTAGAAGCCTCTCTGGAATTCGGTGGTAGCTTTTCTATGAACCTGGGTGTGGCCAGCGGCGGCGTGACTTTGATGGCTGGTATATATTTTAAATACGAGGACGATAATATTACCATTTCCGGTTATGTGCGCTGTACTGGAGAACTGGATGTTCTGGGCTTAATCAGCATTTTTGCCGAGTTCTATCTCTCACTGACTTACGAAGAGGCTGGCAATAAAGTGTGGGGACAGGCTTCACTGACCGTTAAGATTAAGATCGTCTTCTTCAGCATCAAGGTAACTTTAAAAGTGGAAAGGGAATTCGGACATTCACCAGCTCCGTTATTTTGCGATCTGATGGAAGAGACAGACTGGCAATCTTACTGCCAGGCTTTTGCCTGAAAAGGGGGATAAACATGCCAAAATCAACAATTATGTGGACTGTGTGCCCTAATGGAATTAAGGATGGAAAACTGCAATTTTCGGCTGCCGTTTCGATCCGTCTAGAAGACGAAAGTAGTGGAAGAACACCACGCCTGAGTCTATTCCCGGATATCATGAACTGGCCTGAAACAGTTCGAGCTCTTAATTTCCAGATCATCTATGATAATCAAAAGGGCAGGAAACCGTTGGGGGTAAGAAGAGTCTCAGCCGATCCGGAACAGGAACTCTGGCAGGCGATCTTCAAATTAGAGTCGCCAGTTTTTTCCTACAAGATGGCTGATCTGAGCAATAATCTGGTGGTTTCCTTTCCAGTGAAAAATGTTATGACTTTTGTCGCTTCTGAATATATGAATGTGGTGGCTGAATCTCCCGAGGAGCCCCCGCCAATAGAAAAAGTATTCCACACTGATGGACTGGCCCAAATTCGTCTTAAGCCGATTACTGATGTGCGCTTTGCCAAAACTGTTGAGCTTAAGGCCACTCAGCCGGCCATGGCTCAAACCGTCAGAAAAGAAGCAGAAGGCCAGAAAGTCAAAGCGGTCCAGGTTTCGCCCATACCCCAACCGCCGAAGGATTTTTACCTCCTGAGAGAATTCTACAAGCCAAAAAATAAAGTAATACAGGATCTGAAAACTAAGAAGCCTATAGTTCAGAGAGTTCCAATCACTCAGCCCCAGCTTGATTTTCACCAGGCCCTGGCTTTTCTGACCAGCTATCCGACACTGATGAGAATGCTCGGTCTAACCATAGATTTTGAACTGGAGATCCCGGCTGATTTCCCGACCAGCGGCTGGATAAAATTAATTCCAGGCGGTAGAAGCGATGAAACACCGAGGACTGCCTATAACTATGACCTGTCCAGAAAAGTGTTTGAAGCAGCTAATAAAAAACCAGCGGAAGTGATTAATGGCTTTCTAAACCTGGCTGACGAGGAACTCTATGACCTGGTGCAACTGGATGTAGATTCTATTGCTCTGAAGACAGCCGAGCTGGCTGATACGGCTGAAACCAAAGAAAAAGCCGAGCTCCCGGCTCTACGCTCAAGTGGCCTGGGAGTCATCAGGAATGATCAGGCCAAAAATATAGCTGAAGTACTGGTTAAAGCTAAAGAACTTAATGATGACCTGGTCAGGAAAAAAGAAATTACCCTTTATGCTGAAGACCTGGTTCAGGGCTACCGGATTGATGTCTGGGACGAAAAATCCAGAAAATGGCACTCGCTCTGCCAGAGAAAAGGAACTTACAGGTTTGTCCGGATTGATAAGGAAATTACCATTGATGATGAAGGCTTTATCTCGCCGGCTTTTACTCAATCGGCCGATGAATCATCAGATGATATCTTCGCTCATGAATCTCTATTTCACTGGGACGGCTGGAGCCTGGTGGTTCCCAGGCCGGGAAAAACTATTGATCCGAATGATGAGCCAAAAGCTATTGAGAATCAGGCGCTGACTGATTTCAAGCTGGAAACCAAATTTAAACCTGTTCCGGGGTCACTCCCGAAGCTGCGCTATGGGGTAGGTTACCGTTTAAGAGCCAGGACGGTTGATCTGGCAGGAAACAGTCAGCCACTGGAAAATCCTGATAGCAGTCAGACAATTCCAGCTCCATCAAAAGAAGCCTTTACTTTTTCTCGTTTTGACCCGGTGGCTTCTCCGGTAATAATTCCCAGAGAAGAGCCAAAGACTGGGGAGACGGTTGACCATGTGGTTATTAAAAGTTTTAATGAATCACTTGAAAAAGATACCGAACCGACTTCTCAGGTTTCTGACCGCCATCTGGCCCCGCCAAAAATCTCTCAATTTGATAGCGAGCTTCATGGCATGTTTGATAATGATTCTGGCCTTAGACCTGAGGTCTATTCTTTAATCTGTCAGAGAGATCCAGGCAAATTTAATGAGCTTGAACCGGGAGATCAGATTGAACTTCCTTACTTCCCGGATCCCTGGGCCACAGGAGCCTGCGTCCGTGGTTTGCCCTATGGAGCGTCCGACCCGATGATGATTGAATTTAATGGTGACTGGCCTGATTTCCGGCCTTTTCGGTTGAGACTGGAAGAAGGCAGTCAGTTTGCCCGCTGGGATGATTCCTCCCGGGTTTTAACTGTCTATCTCAAAAAGGGAGAGTCGGTCACTCTGCGTATTAGTTCTTACTTTCCTCAAAGATTTTTGGGTATCCAGGGGCTCTACCGCTGGCTGGAAAAGCCAGAAAGAGTGCTGCCACAGAAAGTCTTAAAGCCGCCCAGGGGTTTGCCTGAAGGCCAGATTAAGACCTTAAAAACTCTTCAAGTCCCGAGGATAGATCTGACCAGGATAAATACCATTTCTGCTCAGGGAAGAAACTGGCTGATGACTCCTTTCCGGGAAATCACGCTGATTCATGCCACTGTCCAGCCTATCGGCCGGCCAATTAATAAATCATTAGAAGCTCAAAAGAGTTATGGCCAGACCTCAGCTGTACTTTACGGCGAATATGAAATTCACGGTCACAGTACTTCCAAGGTTGAACTGATGGCTGACTGGCAGGAGCCCGTGGATTATTTAAGTGATCCTGGTCCAAGAGTGATTGACGGCAAAGCTCATGTGCTGGCATTTACCATCACTCCGCAGATGAAATCTATCTCTTTCACTCCAAAGCTGGAGCAGAAGAGGATTCAGAATTCAGATAACCAGCAACAGGTACCAAAACAGATGACGGCCACCTTTGAGGCTAGGCCTAAGCTGCCTGTTTACCGCCACGAATTTGGAGATACCAAATTCAGACGGGTTAACTACAGTCTGATGGCCACAACCAGATATCAGGAACAGTTCCCATCAAACGAACTGCCTGAAGAAACCGGCTATACCAGGACGAGTGATCCTGTAGAAGTTAAAGTGCTAAATTCTGCTCCTCCAGCCATGCCCAAAATTCTTTATGTCATTCCCTCATTTAAATGGGAGAGGGGTAAGAGAGGCACCCAGATAACCAGCGTCAGGAAAAACGCTCTTCGAGTCTACATCGAAAGACCCTGGTATTCCTCAGGTGAAGGCGAGCTTCTGGCTGTTATTCTGCCACCTGGCCTTCAAGTAACTCCCAAAAAACGCCAACCAGAAATGGTTACAGGTGTCGTCCGGACGCAAGCCAAGACTACGAGTCAGACACAGATTCAAGCTCAGGCCAGACCTCAGATTCAGAAGAAAATCGTTTCCCCTGTAGCTTCCATCAGCATCCCGTCAGTAGCTGAAAAATACAAACCCTACGTTACGATGTGGGGAGCTGACCCAATCTGGAAGTCAGGAGCAACAGCTCCACCAGAATATCCATTGACCAATGCCTTTCCATCTGCCGTCGAGATAATGGGTGACCTGCCTCTTCTGGAAATGCCAGAAGAAAAGAAATTCATCGCGGTTGGCCATGAAGTAGCTTATGACGAAGAAAGAGGTCTCTGGTATTGCGACTTAGAGCTTGATTCCGGCCAGGCTTATTTCCCATTTATCAGGCTGGCTCTGGCCAGATTTCAGCCCGATTCAGTTCCTGGAGCTCATCTTTCGAAGGTAGCGGTGACTAATTTTGCTCAAATTCTCCCCGAACGGAATTTAGTAGTTACCTTTAATCCGTCTAACCTAACCGAAATTGGCCTGACACTATCTGGCATTTCTTATAACCAGGGGCATGCGGGAAGAGGTCCGAGCCTGGTGGAAGTCAGCCTGGAAAACAAAAAAATTAACCTGCCTGAAGAAATCGGCTGGGAACCAATGGAAGGAATGACTATAACCCTGAATGCTCAGAGTACCGGTTCTGGCCAGGGCAGCTCTTTTGTCTGGACAGGTACCATGAAGCTAACCGGGATAGCAAGAATCCGGGATTACCGCCTGGTTATCAGGGAATATGAAATTTTTGATACCGATGAGGCAGACGAAACAGCCAGAGCTGTAGCCACGGCGGCGATTCCACGCAAAAAGTACAAACGCTTGGTTTATGCTGAAACTATTAAGCTGGTCGACCTGTAATGGCTGCCGCTTGTCAATATTATTGATATTCTGCCCAGTGCTTGATTTTTAAGTCACTGATATTTTTGGAGACAAAAGCCTGAACAAAAGCTTCAGCCAGTTGCAAGTTGGTGATAACCGGGAGGCCCAGATCTACGGCCAGCCGCCTCATTCTGTAGTCTGAATCGAATTCTATTCTTTTTCCGGTATGAGGGATAGAAATTAGAAAATCAATTTTCTTTTCCTTTAAAAAATCTTTAAGGTTGGGCTGGCGGTGCTGATGGATTTTGTACAGCCAGGTGGTGCTAATTTTATGCCTGCTGAGAAATCTTGAGGTCCCCTCCGTCGCATAGATTTTGAGCCCGGTTTTGGCCAGTTCCCGGGCTGCGGGCAAAAATTTTTGTTTATTTTCCTCACCTCCCAGACTGAGAAGAATAGATTTTTCCGGTAGCCGGAAACCAGCGGCCAGCATGGCTTTGAGCAGTGCCTCCTGAAGATCATCGCCTAAGCAGGCGACTTCGCCTGTCGAGGCCATTTCCACTCCCAGGCAGGGGTCAGCTCCCTTGAGCCTCGAAAAAGAGAATTGAGGAGCTTTGACGCCAACATAATTCAACTCAAAAATTGAACTGGCAACGCTCACTGGAAGTCCCAGCATTGATCTGACCGCCAGCTCAATGAAAGGGATCCTGGAAACTTTGGAGACAAATGGCAGGGAACGCGAGGCTCGCAGGTTGCACTCAATCACCTTGAGGGCATTGTCTTTGGCCAGGAGCTGAAGATTGAATGGTCCGGTTATATTCAAAGCACGGGCAATTTTTTCCCCAATTATTCTTATGCGGCGAACGGTTTCGAGATAAAGCTTCTGCGGCGGAACAACCATGGTAGCATCGCCGGAATGAACTCCGGCATTTTCGATATGTTCAATAATAGCTGAAGTTACCATCTTCCCCTTACTGGCCACAGCCTCGAGTTCGATTTCCTTGGCTCCCATAATAAATTTGGAAATAACTACCGGATATTCAGATGAGACAAGAGAAGCCCGTTTTAAATATCTATCTAAAAATTTTTCCTCAAACACCAGACTCATGGCTGCACCGCTCAGAACGTAGGAAGGACGAATGATGACCGGATAACCAGCTTCGTGGCAAAATCTTCTGGCTTCTTCCAGGCTGGTGACTTCTTTCCAGGGTGGCTGGTCTATCTGCAGTTCGTCTAAAAGCTTTGAGAACTTACGGCGATCTTCGGCCCGGTCAATATCTTCAGGTGATGTGCCCAGAAGGGGCAGGCCGGCCTGATAGAGTTTCAGGGCCAGATTGTTAGGAACCTGGCCGCCCATGGAAACAATAATTCCAGCCGGCTTTTCCTTTTGATAAATATCGAGGACTCTTTCCAGGCTGAGTTCATCAAAGTAGAGTCGGTCGCACATATCGTAGTCGGTGGAAACGGTCTCCGGATTGTAGTTAACCATGATGGTTTGATAACCGAGCTGTCTTAGAGCCAGCGAAGTATTAACAGCACACCAGTCGAACTCAACCGATGAGCCGATGCTGTAAGGCCCAGAGCCCAGAACCATAATTTTTTTCTTCGAACGGCTAAAACTCAAGTCATCTTCTGAGCCGTTGTAAGTAAGATAAAGGTAATTGGTTCTGGCCGGGTATTCAGCGGCCAAGGTATCAATTTGTTTGACAGACGGCCGGAGCTTGAAGCTCTCTCTTTTCTGGCAGACACTTTCTTCCGTGGCCCGGGTAAAAATGGCCAGTTGCTTATCTGAGAAACCTTTCCTTTTGGCTTCCAGGAGGACATCGGCCGGCAAATCATCTAACTGGTATTTTCTGATTTTTTCTTCTAAATCTACCAGTCCTTTCATTTTATATAAAAACCAGGGATCAATCTTGGTCAAGCCAGCCACTTTGTCGACTGACCAGCCCTTTTTAAAGGCCTCAGCCAGGCCGAAAAGCCTTTCATCGGTCGGTTGATATAATTCCTTTTCGAGATTTTTAAACGAATAATTTTCATTGCCGACAAAGCCATACATGCCAACCTGAAGCATACGAATCGCCTTTTGCAGGGCCTCTTCAAAACTCCGGCCGATGGCCATAACTTCACCGACGGATTTCATTTCAGAGCCAATCTTTTTGGAGACCCTGGCAAATTTCTTCAAATCCCACCGCGGAATCTTAACGGTGACATAATCAAGGGCTGGCTCAAAGCAGGCGGTAGTTGTCCCTGTCACCGAATTTTTCAATTCGGGAAGTAAATAGCCAAGCATCAACTTGGCGGCGATAAAAGCCAGGGGATAACCTGTCGCTTTGGAGGCCAGGGCTGATGAACGGGATAGCCTGGCATTGACTTCAATTATCCGGTAGTCGCTATTAGCCGGGTTCATGGCAAATTGAATATTACATTCTCCAATAATGCCCAGTTGCCTGACGGTTTTGAAGGCAATCTCCCGCAGGCTGTGGTATTCCCGGTTGGTCAAAGTCTGAGAGGGGGCAACGACGGCGCTTTCTCCTGTATGAATTCCCATCGGATCAAGATTTTCCATGTTGCATATAGCCAGGCAGTTATCGGCCCGGTCACGGATTATTTCATATTCAATTTCTTTCCAGCCCTCTAAGTATTCTTCAATCAGTACCTGATTCGATTGAGAGAGAGCCAGGAAAAGCTTTTCGGCCAGTTCTTGCTGGTTAGAGCAAAGAGAGCTGCCCTGTCCGCCGAGGGCAAAAGCTGACCTCAGCATCACCGGGAAGCCCAGGCTTTTTGCTGCCTTCAGGCCTTCTTCGAGCGAAGAAACTGCCTGACCATGGGGAGTCTTAAGAGAGGCTGAGGCGAGAGCCTCGTTAAACAACGCCCGGTCTTCGGTGATTTCTACAGCTTCGAGCGGCGGGCCAAGGACTTTTATATGATGCCTGTTAAGGAGGCCTTCTTTGGCCAGCTTCAAGCCGCAGTTAAGAGCCGTTTGACCTCCAAAAGACATCAGCAAAGACTGGGGTTTTTCTCTTTCTATGATTTTCTCTACAAGCTGGAATTCAACCGGCATGAAATAAACTTTATCGGCCAGGAAGTCTGAAGTCTGAAAAGTAGCAATATTGGGATTGACAAGCACCACTTCGATTTTTTCTTCTTTGAGAGCTTTAATAGCCTGGCTGCCGGAGTAATCAAACTCGCCGGCTTCACCTATTTTGATCGCTCCGCTGCCCAGAAGCAGGACTTTTTCAGGCTTTTTCATCCGAGCTGCTCCACGAAAAAATTGAAGATGAAGGTTGTGTCAGTCGGGCCCGGGCAGGCCTCAGGGTGGAACTGAACGCCAAAAAATGGCCGGTGTTTGTGTTTTATCCCTTCATTGGTGCCGTCATTAGCATTGACGAGCCAGGGTTTCCAGCCGGAAGGTAATGATTCTTGATCGACAGCAAAACCATGATTCTGGCTGGTCAGGTAGCAACGAGATGTGCCTGTTTCCAGACAGGGCTGATTCTGAGAGCGGTGGCCAAACTTAAGTTTATAGGTCCTAGCACCAGCGGCCAGAGCCAGAATCTGGTGGCCAAGGCAGATGCCGAGGAGAGGAAGATTTTCTGTCAGCAGGAGTGAGACAGTTTCAACGGCTGAGCAAAGCTCCGGATTGCCCGGACCATTGGAGATAACCACCCCATCCGGCTTAAAAGACAGAACTTTTTCAGCCGGAGTGTTTTGAGGAACTCTGATAACACTCAGGCCTCGTCCGGTCAGATGACGGATAATGGCCAGTTTTGTCCCGCAGTCAATGAGCACAATTCTCTTCCTGCAACCAGGCTTATAGACATGAATATCAGGGCTCGAGACTTCCGCCACCAGATTTGAAGCATTTGGGTCAGGCAGGCGACTGGCTTCACGGACAAGAGGTGAAAGTTTTAATGGCCTGTCTGAAACGGCCAGCAGGCCTGGAATCACTCCAAACTGGCGCAAGCGTTTAACCAGCGCCCTGGTGTCGAGGCAGGAAATAGCTGGAATTCGGCTGGCTTCTAGCCAGCGGTCAATTGACAGGCAGGAAGTATGATGAGATGGCTGGTCAGAATACTCTGAAACAGCATAGCCTTTAATCCAGGGACGGGATGATTCAAAGAAATCAGGATTGACTCCATAATTCCCGATGAGAGGATAGGTCTGAACGAGGATCTGGCCGTGGTAGGAAGGATCGGTAATTGATTCCACATAACCGACCATGCCGGTATTAAAAACAACTTCCCCCCACGTTCTGGCGCAAGCTCCAAATCCCTTACCCTCAAAAACTGTGCCGTCTTTGAGGGCCAGAACTCCGTATTTCGTTGTTTTGTCCTTTAAAATTTTTCTGACTTTAGCACATTTTGCCTGTCTAGGCAAGCCCAAACAGGGTCGGGCTAGCGCCTTTTGCCAATTATCAACAAAATATCAATCATAGCTGGAGGTCAGTCGATCTATCCAGGAAACAACTTCTGGATCAACTGATAAAAAACAATGACAGCTTCGGGCTCTTCAGAGAAGAGAGTATAAGCAGCGAAAATTCTCTCACCTGTTGCTAACTTATTCATAATAAAAGAAATTAGCTGGCCCGGCACCGTTAGTTGCCAGGCAGGCAGTGTTTTTTTATAATTGATGGGAAAATTCTGATAAAGAAGGTCAAAATGAAAGTGGGCAAATTTCAACAATATCTTCTTTCCGGCGTTTCTTATGCTATTCCTTTTGTTGCTTCGGGTGGAATACTGATTGCTTTGTCGATTGCTCTGGCCCCAATGGGCCCTCAGGGTCCTGATTTCAGCCGGGCTCCTTTTCTGAAATTAATAAATGATATTGGCACGGCCGCTTTTTCTTTATTGGTTCCTGTTCTTTCCGGTTATATTGCTTTTGGCGTTAGTGATCGCCCCGGTCTGGTACCTGGCTTTGTCGGTGGCTATATCGCCAATCAGGTTGGTGCCGGTTTCCTTGGTGGTCTGATTTCGGGCCTGCTGGCTGGCTTTCTGGTCTTTTTTCTTAAAAAAATCAAAGTCCCAGGCTATATCCGGCCAGTTATGCCTATCCTGATTTATCCGGTCATCTCCTCATTCATTGTAGGAATCATAATGTATAAAGTCGTAGGAGCACCGATTCATGATCTAATGGCCAATATCACTAGCTGGCTGCAAGTCATGCACACCGGAAATAAAATTATCCTGGGGATAATTCTCGGTTCGATGATTGCCTTTGATATGGGGGGGCCTGTCAACAAAGTGGCTTTCTTCTTTGGAGCAGCCATGATTCAGCAGGGAAATTATTTTATTATGGGAGCCTGTGCGGCGGCCATCTGTATCCCGCCTCTCGGGCTTGGCCTGGCCACCCTTCTCAACCGGAAACTCTGGACAGAGCAGGAACGGGATGCCGGCCTGGCTGCCCTGGCCATGGGCGCCATTGGCATTACAGAAGGGGCTATTCCCTTCGCCGCGGCCGACCCCTTCCGGGTTATACCGGTGATCATGGCTGGCTCGAGCCTCGGTTCGGTCCTGGCTATGCTGGGTCAGGTTGGAGATCATGCTCCTCATGGCGGTCCAATTGTCCTGCCGGTAGTTGATAACAAGCTGATGTACGTTCTAGCTATAGTCGCGGGCACCCTGGCTGTGGCAGCTTTAATGACTTTGATTAGATCCAGAAGCAAGAAGAAAACTTAAGTTGCTTCTAACTTAAAAAAACTGCCAGCCTGAGATCGAAACAAAAAAATGAAGTTACTCTTTCAAATTAACCTGTAAATGCTAAAATAAAAAAAGATTATTTAGAGCGTTCAGAATATGGAGGTATTTATGAAACTGGTGGCAATTACTGCCTGTCCAACGGGCATCGCTCATACCTACATGGCAGCCGAACAGCTCGAGCGGGTGGCTAAAAAGATGGGCCTGTCACTCAAAGTTGAAACCCAGGGAGCAATGGGTATTGAAAACGAACTCAAGCTGGATGATATCAAAGAAGCAGCGGCAGTGATTTTAGCTGTCGGCATTCCTGTTCAGAAAAGCGAAAGATTTGAAGGCAAAAAAGTCTTTGAATTTTCTGTCCAGGAGGCCATCAAGAATGCGGATGGGATTTTACAGAAAGTGAAAGAAGAAATTGGCAGTTGAGTTTACATTTGATTTTCCTCTACCCTTAGGACTTCATGCCCGGCCGGCTGCCTTTATTCAGGAAAAGTGTCAGGCTTTTCCAGGAGACATCGTTCTTAAGAATCTCCGCAACGGCCGGCAAGGTGAGGCGAAGAGCATTTTGTCTCTTATTACCTCTGACACGCAATATCGCGATTTATGCCAGGTCGTTATCTCAGGAGAGGGGGAAAAAGAATTTGCTGCGAGTTTTAAGCGTTTCCTGCTTGAAGATTTGAAATTAAAAGAAGAGAAGGCACTGGAGTCAGTGCCGGTAGCCAGTGCCATAATTCCAAGGTTAGTCCTGTCTGAAAAAGAAATGTATCTTACCGGTCAGCCTGCCTCGTCAGGTATTGTTTCTGAGAAAGTTTTTCTTCTAAAAGCTGGCTTTGACTGGGAAAATCTTCTGGCCGAAGAGGTGAGTCACGAGCCTGCTTCTCCTCAAGCTGAAAAAAAAGCCTTTCGCCAGGCTAGTCTGAAAGTCCAGCAGGAAATTCAGGGTCTTCTGAAAGAAAAAAAAGGAGTCGAAAGAAATATTCTTCAGACTCACCTGTCAATAATTACTGACCAGGTTTTCATTGACCGGGTGACAGCACTTATTGAAAAAGATAGATGCCAGGCCAGGCAAGCCATTTATCAGGCAGCTAGGGAATTCAGTCAACTTCTTCTAGGAGCGAAAAGCCAGTATCTAAGAGAAAGAGCAATTGATATTCAGGACATAACCGGCCAGCTTTTAGAGCAGCTTGGCGGTCCGAAACTGATCAGGCCGGAAGCCAGTCTAAATCAGCCAGCTATTGTTGTGGCTGAAGATCTTTTCCCCTCAGATTTTTTGAGTTTCAAGACCGGCTTTATCCGCGGCTTGATTCTTGAAAAGGCCGGGCAAAACTCTCACACTTTAATTATGGTCAGAAGCCAGGCGATTCCAGCTGTGACCGGTGTTGACCAGGCAAACCGGCGGCTGCGTTCAGGGGAAGAGGTGATTCTTGATGGTAACCGGGGGGTGGTTATTATATCTCCCGGCGAAAATGTCAGGAGATATTACAAAAAAGAAATTGAAAGCGAAAACCTCCTGTTGAAACGCCGCCAGGAGCAAGCCTCTTTACCCGGGATGACAGCCGATGGACGGAAAATAGAAATTGCTGCCAACCTCGGGCGGCCAGAAGAGCTGGAAAAAGCCTGGCGGGATGGAGCAGAAGGAGTGGGCATTTTCCGCACCGAGCTTTTGCTTTATGGCAAACCGGTACTGCCCACCGAGGAAGAGCAGTATTGGCTCTACAAAAAAATAGCCGAAGAAGCCGGAGGCCGGCCGGTAATTATTAGAACCTTTGATATAGGCGGAGATAAGCCAATACCTTCTATCAGCCTGCCTCAGGAGCCAAATCCTTTTCTCGGATTTCGCGGGATAAGAATCTATCAGGAAAATCATGAACTTTTCCGCCACCAGGTCAAGGCTATCCTGAGGGCGGCTCTTTTTGGCCAGCTTAAAATTATGTTTCCCATGGTCAGTCTCCTCGAAGAGGTACGCTGGCTTAAAGAAAAAATGGCAGAATTTTCTAAGGAACTTCAGGCAGAGGGCCTGCCTTTTAAAGAAAAGATTGAAACTGGTATTATGCTGGAAGTTCCATCCGTGGCCTTGCTGGCTGACAAGTTTTCTGAGGAAGTTGATTTTTTTAGTGTTGGCTCGAATGATCTTATCCAGTACTTTTTGGCAGCTGACCGAAGCAATCCGAAAGTCAGATATCTCAACCAGCCCTTAAATCCGGCTTTGCTGAGGCTTTTGAAACAGGCTATTGATCTGGCCCACGCCAAGGGGCGATGGGTTGGACTCTGCGGAGAAATGGCTGGTGATTCTAGCCTGACACCGGTTTTTGCCGGCCTTGGTTTTGATGAACTGAGTATGAGTTCTGCATTTATACCGGAGGTGAAAGCAGTTCTGTCCAGCCTCAAAATTGATGACTGCCGGGAGTTAGTGGCTGAGGCCAGAGAAGCCGCCACTGCCGGTGAAAATGAGGACCTCCTCCAGCGATTTTACCAGGAGCATTTTTCTCAGGAAGTAATTTGTCCTGAGCTCGTTGGTCTTCAGGCAGAATGTCGGTCGAAAGCAGAAATCATGCAAGAAATAGCTATCAGGCTTCAACTATCCGGGAGGGTAGATAACAGGGCCATGTTTGAACAGGCTCTGTGGAAAAGGGAAGATGATGTAGCCACTGACATTGGCTTCGGGCTGGCCATTCCTCATTGCCAGTCAGAAGCAGTCAGGACGCCAAGCATCGTGGTTCTAAGGCTGGCTCAGCCCGTGGACTGGCAATCAAAAGAAGGCCTGCCGGTTGATCTCATTGTCTCTCTGGCCATTCCAGCTGGCGAAAAGATCACTCAAAAACTTGCCCTTTTGCCCAAACTTTCGAGGAAATTAATTCATGAGGACTTCAGGGAAGCTCTCCGTCAGGCCCGGGCTCCGGCTGAAATTGTTTCTCTCATCAAAGAGGCGACGAGCTGACCGAAGCTCTATCACTTTCTCTAAATTTGAAATTTACCACTTAGCCTAAGTAACCAGAACTTATTTTTTATCAGGTTCTCTTTTCTCTAACTTCTTCATTTCAAAAATCCCATTGGGCTGGATGGTTTCGAGACCGGTAACTTCACCCTTTGGCCCGAAGATAAAGTGAACTCTGATCACCGGGGCCTGTTTTAAATAAAACTCATCTCCAAGGTCAGGAACCAGCTCATACAATGGCTGTCCGGGCACATAGGCAGTCAGGGTATTGCCCTTTAAGCTAACCGTGAAAGCCTGATCCAGCAGGACATAATGACCGGCGAGTTTTTTCAGAAATTCCGGGTCATAGTTGCGCTCATCAGGTCTTTTTTTGAAAACGATGTCATCAGCCGTTGGCTCCAGAGGAACGGTGACGGCTGCCACCCGGCCATTGGGGTCGGTCTGAAAAGTCAGCTTGGTGTCTTCAAAAGTCGGGTCATCCCTTTTCAAGCCATTAAAAGTGTCATAATGCCAGTGGCCAAGCGGAGTGGTTATTTCATTATAAGCAAAGGATAGCTGGCCATCCTTAAAGTTGACCTTAAGCTGGCCATAACCTGGATGAAAATAAGTTCCGGCATAATCGGCCAGAGGATGAGAAGGCCTGGTACCGGCTGCCCGCCGGGCAGCGGCTTTTTCCCCGGCCTTTTTTCCGAGTTCTTCAGCCAGGCCCTGGTTTTTAACCGCTTCACCTATCCAGTCAACAGGCTCAAGACCCAGTAATTTATCGGTTATAGTCTCGACCAGGAGATCAGGCAGGGCGCTGCCGTTTCTATTAGTCAGAACAACAAAGCCATAGCCATCTTGAGGCAGGAAACTGACCAGAGCCGAGAAGCCATCAATGTTGCCTCCATGATAAACGCGCTGATGACCGCGATAATAATCAACAAACCAGCCCAGGGCATAACTTGTAGGGCTCACGTAAGTAGTCGGAGGAGTCTGTCCGATCGGCATATAAGGGAGATGCAGATCGTCAAGGCTGGCTGTAGCCAGAAGCTGTTTTTCTCCGAATTTTCCGGAGTTGAGATGAACAATGACCCAATTGCTCATCTCCCGGACAGTCGAATTTATCGAGCCGGCCGGTCCCATATTGGTTAGCTGGCGGAAGGGGATTTTTTCTATCTTCTTTTCGCGGTAAAGGTAAGGCTGGGCATAGTCTTTGTCCTGTTGGGAGATAGAAACTGAAAAGTTAGTTCTGCTCATGCCGAGAGGCTCAAGCACCAGCTCCCGCACTGCTTCTTCCCAGGCTTTTCCGCTTAGAACTTCGAGCAGATAGCCGGCCGTCAGAAACATCAGATTGTTATATTGAAATTTTTCTCTGAGATCAGCGGTAAACTGTAGATAAGCCAAACGCCTGACCAGTTCTTCCCTCGATGCCCGAGCGTTGTTATACCAGAGGAGATCGTGGCGTGGCAGGCCAGAGCGGTGAGTGACGAGATCGCGTGGAGTTATTCTTTCCGTAATGACCGGATCAGATAATTTGAACCAGGGAATATAGCTCCGGACTGGTTCATCCCAGTTCATCTTGCCTTCATCCTCCAGCCGGGCGAGGGCAAAGGTGGTGAAAGCTTTAGTGGCAGAACCTATGGCCAGCAGGGTGTCAGGCGTCATCGGCAATTTGTTTTCTACATCCCGGAGTCCATAGCCTTGAAGAAAGATAGCCTCCTTATTCTTAACTACGGCCAGAGCCAGGCCAGGGACTTTTAAGTCAGTCATAGCTTTGGTGATGGTCTGGTCAAGCCCAGCCAGAATGTTTTTGGCTTTAGCCACCGGGTCATCACTCTTACTAAGATAGAAAGGAAAAGTCTGACCGGACTGAGTAAACTGACCGCTCATTTTCTGGCCGCTTTCATCGAGCTGGCCCTTAAAGACTGGATTCCCCGGGATACCGGAAATGGCAAAAGTTATCTCTTTATCAGATAGAACTATCTCAGTCAGGCGAAGATCTATGGCTTTCTGAACAGGAATGGAAATCAGCCCTTCCAGCTTTTTGTCTGCCGAGAATTTAAAGTCAACCAGAATCTCGAGCTTCATTCCGGGAAGCTCAATGGCTCCCTCCCAGTGAGCGGCCAGTTGCTGGCTGAGGTCAGCTGCCTGAGAAATAAGGCAAAAAAGGCCGAGCTGGAACAGAATTGATAATAAGATTAGTCCCTTAAAGTTAATTTTCCGCTCTCTCATTTTTCCTCCAGACTGCCTGCAGTTAGTTTAATGTTCAAACAGGTTAACCTTAATCTATTTGCCGGGAGAATTCAAATATAAAAGGCAGGTGTAATGAACTTTTTTCTATTGATTTTCGTTTATCATAATATAAACTCTAAATTTCTTCTGTGAGGAGGAAGGATGTCAATCGGAAATAAAAATTTCAAGAGACAGGGTGGGAGAAGCCTGGCTTTGCTAACCTTTATGCTGCTTTTGACTTCAGCCCTGCTCATTAGCTGTGATGAGTTTATTGATTCAAATTACAGGTTTGAGGAAACCTTTTCTAAAACCATCCCGCTCAAAGAAGCCGGCTCTTTTTGGCTGGAAAACATCAATGGCGGAGTAACTATCAGGACTTCACCGGACAGAGAAGTGGTCATTCAAGCCACGAAATATACTAAGCGGGAAAAGAGTGACCTCGATAAAATCAGGATTGAGGTTATACAGGGAGAAAAATCGGTCAAAATTGATACCATCTATGAAAGAAAAAATCTCCGGGCAAAGGTAGATTATGATATTACTGTGCCTGAGGGTATGGCCCTGGAACTGGTCAGGACAGTCAATGGTAAAATCCAGGTTTCTGGAAAGTATGACCGAGCTCAGCTTAAAACAACCAACGGAAATATAGAAGCCAAAGGAGATTTTAGCTGGCTGGAGGCTGCGACGACCAATGGTGGCCTCGAAGTGACTGGAGTCAGAGGGAAGATTGATTTGAGAGCTACCAATGGCAGTATTAAAGCCGAGCTGGATGAACTCACTGCTGATTTCAAGGCAAAGACAACTAATGGCAGTATCAAACTGGCTCTCGTCCATGAGGCCAATGGTTATCTAAGTGCCAGGACAACTAATGGCAGCATCAAGGTGGAATATCCGGTGACGGTCGAAGGTGAAGTCTCCAGGAGGAGGCTCGAAGGCAGGCTGGGTAAGGGCGGAGAGATCAGAGTATCTTTAGAGACGACCAATGGCTCGATCAACCTGCTGAAGTTATAATAAAATGACTTCCCATTGCGCCTGGTGAGAATGTTCAGGAAATTCTGCATCCTTTTTAAAGCTCATAAAAACAATTTGTTGATGCTCGCCTTGAAAAAGATAAGCATCCAATCCTTCAACAGGAATATCCGCTTGTGGTAAGGTTGTAATTATAGGTGAGAATGAAGCTTCTTTCTGCATTTTTCGAATCCTACTTTCTTCCTTTTAATCAATGAGCTGAATTAGCGGTAGAAAAAGGGGAGATATCACGGAGTCTCTTGATTACACCTGGCAGAATATCAAGGACATAAGCCACTTCTTCTTCAGTGTTAAAGATACTCAAAGAGAATCTGACTGTGCCATGAGCAAAGGTAAAAGGTATCTTCATAGCCTGCAAGACATGAGAAGGCTCAAGTGAGCCGCTGGAGCAGGCTGAGCCAGTGGAAGCACAAATACCATAATCGCTTAGAAGAAGTAAAATAGATTCTCCCTCAACAAATTCAAAACTAACACTCAGTGTATTTGGCAGGCGTTCTGCCTGTGCTCCATTTATCCTAATGTTTGGAATTCTGGCCAGTAAGCCCTTTTCCAGCTGATCACGTAAATTGCTCACATAACTTTGCTCTTTTCCAAGATTGGCCAGGGCGAGCTCACTGGCTTTACCCAGACCAATTATCCCCTGGACATTTTCGGTACCGGCTCGACGGCCGTTTTCCTGATGGCCGCCTCGTAAAAAGGGGACAAATCTGGTGCCCTGTCTCACATACAGGACTCCAACTCCTTTAGGGGCATGAAGCTTATGGCCGGAGATAGAGAGCAAATCAATCCGGCTGGCCTGCAAATTAATCGGAATTTTACCCGCAGCCTGGACGGCATCGGTATGGAAAAGAACACCTTTCTCATGTACAATTTCAGCTGCTTTTTCCACCGGCATGACTACTCCTGTTTCATTGTTGGCCCACATGATGGAGACAATGGCCGTCTCCGGGGTGATGGCTCTCTCCAGTTCCTCAAGATCAAGCTGACCGTTTTCATCTACATTGAGATAGGTTACCCGATAGCCCTGCTTCTCAAGATATTTACAGAGATTGTAGATGGCTGGATGCTCGACAGTAGTGGTGACGATATGTTTTTTCCCAGGGTAAGCATTTAGAGCTGAGTAGATGGCCGTTGAATCACTTTCGGTGCCACAGCTGGTAAAAATGATTTCTTCTGGCGAACAACCCAGCAACCTGGCCACTCTGGCCCTGGCTTCATCCAGATGCCTTTTGACCTGGCCACCAAATTGATGCAGGCTCGAAGGATTTCCATACAGCTCGGTCAAAAATAAATCCATAGCCTCCTTGACTTCCGGGCTAACCCTGGTGGTAGCATTGTTATCAAAATAAATGACTCTGTTCATCTGCTCTCCTCTCTGACCGGGGCTCCAGGTTATTTATGCTTAATTTAAGATTAAGTTTTGCCTGGCCGGTCAGGGCCTCAGAAGAAAACCTTTCAGTCAGTTCTTAGACGAGTATTGTTTCTAAGTCTTCTGAAACCCTTTTTTTTAGAGTTTTTTCCACTACCTCCTTAAAAGTCTGGCTGGCCAACTGACAGCTCGAACAGGCACCTAAAAATCTGACTTTGACCGCCTTTCCGTCAAGGTCAATAAGCTCCAGCCAGCCGCCGTCTTCTCGCAGTTTCGGATTGATTTCTTCATTGAGGATTCTCTCTATCAGCTTAATTTTTTCAACGGTCGTTAATTCATTATATGGAGCCTGCCTCTGCCTGGCCCAGTAATCATTAAGAATTTTTTCAATCTCTCCTTTACACTGACCGCAGTTTCCACCGGCTTTGGTGTAATCAGTAACTTGCTCAACCGTTTTTAGACCATTTAATTTAATGGCCTTTAAAATTGTTTTTTCAGAAACATTGAAGCACTTACAGGTGATTTTTTCCTGTTCGCCCGGGAAGATCTTGATGCCTTTTTTCGTATAATAATTTTCGATAGCTGCTTGAAGGGCTTCCATCCCCATGACTGAGCAATGCATTTTTTGCTCGGGCAATCCGCCCAGGTAATCGGCGATCTCTTTGTTAGTTATCCTGGCTGCTTCTTCGACTGTCTTACCTTTGATCATTTCCGTCAGGACGCTGGAAGAAGCAATGGCACTGGCACAGCCAAAGGTCTTAAACTTTGCATCTTCAATAGTGTGATCAGCCGGATTGATTTTCAGAGTGAGTTTCAGGACATCTCCGCAGACGATACTGCCGACTTCGCCTACGGCATCAGGATTTTCAATTTCCCCGACATTCTTCGGGTTTTTAAAATGTTCCATAACTTTATCAGTATAGTCCCACATTTTTCTCCTGTTTATTTATCAGCCATGTTCATTATTCAGTATAGAGTCAG
>JAQURD010000006.1:0-19907 GCA_028749115.1 Acidobacteriota bacterium
CCATCGCGGTATCTATTGACAACTTTTCCCTGAGTACCGGTCAGAACGAGGTCTGAGATCTGGCCTATAGACAGACCCAATCTTGAGGCCCTTTCCCGGTCCAGAATAAATTGATGTTCGGGGTTACCTTCAGTCAGAATATGAGTTACATCGCGCAGCCCTTCTATGTCTTTTATTTTATACACAATACTGTCAGCCAGCTGCTTAAGAAGGTCGAAATCCTGGCCAAAAACTTTGATCTCAACCGGGGCAGCTGCTCCAGTGATGGCACTGGAGCCCATATTGATCTGTTCAAACTTGACATTGGTCAGAGAAGGTAATGACTTTCTGACTGTTTCCAGTATCTCCTTATCAGAAAATTTTCGTTCTTCTTTGGGAACAAGTCTGACAATTATCAAACCCTCATGCTGGCCGCTTAAACTCATCCTCCCACCAGATCCCATCCGATTTTGCTCGGCTGAAGAACCGGCCTGTACTGAGGCAACCAGTACCTCCGGCTGTTGCAGGAATAGCTTTTCAGCCTGGGCAATGATTCGGTCGGTTTCTTCAATAGCTGTACCAACTGGCAGCGTCACTTTGAGCAGAATTGATTGCTGGTCAGATTCAGGCAGAAATTCAGTCTTCATAAAAGAAATAATCGCCACAGAAATAATGAAAAGTGCAACTACTGCACCCAGGACATATTTTCTTTTTTTCAGAGCATCGGTCAGTAACTTCCGATATATACGACGTCCTCCTTCGAATCTGGCCTCTCTCATGGCATTTCTATTGACCACCTCGCTGCCCTTACCCCGGTAAAAGATAGAGGAAAAAAGTGGGACAATAGTGAGTGCCACAAAAAGAGAAGAAAACAGAGCAATAGTCACTGTAACCGCCATGGTAGTGGTCAGTTTGGCCACAATCCCGGTGGCAAAGACAATCGGCAAAAAGACAATAACGGTGGTCAAAGTAGAAGCGGTAATAGCCATACCTACTTCTGACGCACCAACCACCGAGGCCTGATCGACTGACTCTCCCTGTTCCAGATGCCGGAAGGTATTTTCTATGACCACAATGGAGTTATCCACCAGCATACCGACACCCAGAGCCAGCCCGGCCAGTGTCATGATATTAAAAGTATAACCGGCAAAGTAGAGGCCAATAAAAGTCGTAATAACCGAAAGTGGTATGGACAAAGAGATAATAAGAGTCGGCCGCCAGTTACGCAGAAATAAAAAGATTAAGAGGGCAGCCAGCAGTCCGCCCTGCCAGGCTGTATTGGCTGTATTGCTGGTTACCCGTCTGACCATATCATCCTGGTCCATAACCGGGGTAAACCTGATTCCTTGAGGTAAGTTGGTGGCTAATCTGGCTACCTCTTGCTTGACCTTTTTGCCCACCGCTGCCACATTAGCCCCTGATCTTTTATTAACGATCAGGAAAACTCCTCTTTCCCCCTGGATGCGGCCCACCGTATGAGTTTCTTTAAAAGTATCTTTCACCTGAGCAATATCTTTTATATAAATTGGCTCACCGCGCTGAGACAAACCGACGGCCACATTTTCAATATCCTCAAGACTTTTGAATTCTCCGACCGCTCTGACAATTAGCGATTCGTGCCCTTCGGTTAAATCGCCAGCCGGTGTGTTGAGGTTCTCGGCAGCCAGAGCCATCATCACCTGATTTAAAGACAGGTTGCGGGCAACCATAGCATTTTTATCAACTTCTACCCTGATTTCCCGGTCGTCACTTGAATAGACCAGAGCCGAAGCAACACCATCGATCCTTTCCAGCCGTGGTTTGATTTCATCTTCAATCAGCTTCTTCAAACGATAGGTGGACATAGTGCCGTTAGCTGTTATTCCATAAAATATGATCGGCAGCTGAGACACATCAAATTTAACCACCACCGGACTATCAGCATTTTCTGGAAGAAATTGTCCATACAATCCCAGCTGGTCTCGAATATCCTGAGCAGCAAAATCAGTATTGGTTCCCCATTCAAATTCGACCCTGATAGCCGAGACACCTTCTGAGCTGGTAGAAGTTATCTTTTTGACATCCTTAACTGAACTTATCCATTGCTCGATATTTTCCGTTATGGTTGCTTCAATGTCTTCAGAAGAAGCTCCGCGGTAAGTGGTAATGATTGATACAGTTGGAAATTCCAGGTCCGGCATCAAATCCAGACCGAGCCTGGTCACCGAAATTAGACCAAAGACCACGATGATCATAACGATCATCGAGGCCGTGACTTTGCGCTTGACCGAGAATTCAGAAATGTTCATTTTGCCACCTCATTCTGGATCTCCACTGGGTTGCCGTCCGGTAAGCCAAAATTTCCTTCTACAATGACCAGATCATTCTCATTTAAGCCTGATGTTATCTCAATCAAGTCCTTATTTTTCAAACCAGTGGTGACATTCTTCCTTACCGCTTTGTCACCTTCTACCACCATCACATAAGAATTTTCCAGCAGGGCTTTTAAAGGAACTGCCAGAACATTTTCTTTTGATTTAACTTCAATGATAACCTGACCGAACATACCTGGTTTGAGCTGAAGCTCGGGATTATTAATCAGAGCCTCGACTCTGAACTTTTTTGTCTGGAGATCAGCAGCAGAGTTAACTACCGAAATCTCTCCTTCAAATCTTTGCCCTGGAAGATCATACCCTTCCAGATAAACATTCTGACCGCGAGAAATCTTATGTATGTCTTCAGGGGCTACATCAAATTTAACCTTGATCCGCGAATAATTGACCAGACTCAGAACACCCGAACTGGCAGACATACCAGCCATCATCGGGTTAATGACGTCACCTTCCTCAGCATTTTTGGAAGCAATCACTCCGTCAAAAGGAGCCCTCATCAGAGAAACATCCAGATTGTGCTTGGCCAGATTGACCGCGGTTTCTGCCTGATCTTTCTGAGCCTGAGCTGCTTCCAGAACCAGTCTGGTTTTTTCATATTGTTGCTCTGAAACGGCCTTTTCCTGAAAAAGCCTTTCCATCCTTTCCATATTTTTCCTGGCGTCCTCCAGGTTGGCCTTGGCTGCAGCCAGAGCTGCTTCTGCCTGTTCCAATTGCAACCTGATAGCTCTGGTATCAAGTTCAGCCAGCAATTGCCCGGCTTTGACGCGGTCACCTTCATTAACGTAGATTCTGGCAATTTTGCCTGAAATATCAGGAGTAATAACCTGTTTTTTCCAGGCCTCCAGAACCGCTGTATAAGTTAATTTTTCTGCGATTTTCTGTCCGCTAACTTTATAGACTTTGACCTGAACAGGCCTGTATTCTATTTGAGTCTGACTGTTGAGAGTATTTTTATCCTCGGTCTTTGTCTGGCAAGCAGAAAAAGTTAAAAAAAGCAAACCACACAGAGCCAGTATCACTGGAATACCTTTAACCTTCTTTAGCATTCTATCCTCCTCAAAAGCAATCAAGTTTCTTTTTTTCATGAAAAAGCCTCGTGGCTTAACTTGCTTCTCTATCAAGGCTACTTTCTCCAACAGCCTTTTCCAGTTCAGTCAGAGCCATCAGACAATCATAAAGGGCCTGAGCATAATTGGTTCTGGCCTGACTCAAAGCCACCTGTGCCGTAGTTACATCGAGGGTAGTGGCTAAACCCTCTGAAAAATTTAGCTCAGCCAGCCTGACTGCTTCCTTGGCCTGTTCTACATTTTTCTCTTGAGAAGCGACAGCTTCCTTAGCCTGTTGATAGTTAAGCACTGCTTGCTGAACTTCTAATTTAACTCCCTCTACCAGGCCTTTCATTGAATAATCAAGCTGTCTGGTCAGGGCTCTCGCTTGAGCTGCCTGTGCCTCATTGGCAAAGCCCTTAAAGATGGGAATATTCAGAACCAGGCTGATGGTGTAATAGTTTTCCCAGTTATTCTTTTTTAAGGCTAAAGAATTAGCCCAGTAATTAAGGCTGCCACCAATAGCCAGTGAAGGTAATTCATTAGCCTTGGCCAGCTTGAACATCTGCTCGCTCATCATCCTTTGATAGTTCAGTTGATGGACTTCCGGCCGGTTAAGCAAAGCCTTTTGAACCGCTTCTTCCGGCTTTATCTGAGCTTCTTCAAAAGCCAGCTCGCCTTTTATTTCAACCGGCTGGTTGAGATCTACACCGATCAGATTTTTAAGGGCCAGCTCAGCTAAGTTAAGAGCATTTTTCGCCTTGATAAGCTGAGGTTGCAAATTGGCTAACTGCACTTCAGCCCTTAAAAGATCAAATTTAGTGGCCATGCCGACTTCGTACAGATTCCTGGCATTAGCCAGATGTTTTTCAGCCAGGTCAACCGATTCCTGAGCCACGGCCTGAAAATCCCTGGCCAGCAAATAACCATAAAAGGCGCTTTTAACATTATAGACAGTCTCCTGCCTGGCCTGACGGACAGAAGCCCTGGTGGCCTGATAATTGTAGTCAGCTTGCTTGTAGCCAGAGACCAGCCGGCCACCGGTAAAAAGAGGAAAAGAAAAATTTAGAGTCATCTGATAAGTCCTGGTGAAATCAAATTTCACTCTTTGCGGCGGCTGTCCCGGGATCATAGACGGGATTTCTACCGAGAAAACTTTTTTGTCAAGAATATCCGTCCCCTGGGCATTCACCGTCGGGAAAAAATTCGAGACCGCCTGGCGGACCTGGGCTTTAGCCTGGCTCTCTTTTTCCTGCGTAGAAAGATAAAAAGGATTTTGTTCCAGTGCCAGCCTCAAACAATCATCCAGAGTCAATTCCATTTTTTTAGCCTCGGGTTGCTGGGCTGATAAAGATAGCCAGCCGGTACTAAGCAAGATGAAAACCGCAAGCCAAAATTTCTTTTCCCTCATTTAGTGTCTCCCTTCTGAAGGGGTTTGGTGGCAATTCCCTCCATCAAAAGTCTGAACATCTGGTCTGTCTCCTCTTGAGCTGATAGCCTTTTTTCTTCCCAGAAACGGCTATAAACCAGCCCCTCAATCATCGCCCTGACATATTTGACAATAAGAACTGATGAAGTCTGGATAAACCTTCCTTTTTCTATACCTTCATTAATGACTTTACAGGCTGCTCCAAAGACCTCTTCCCTCTTAGCTCTAAAAAATTTCTTGGCCTGTAGAAATTCATGCTTGTCTTCTTTAATGGAGATAAAAATACGATGCAAAAAATCGTGCAGGCTTTTATCCTGAAGGATCAGCCTGGCGATATTTTCTTTCTTGCTCTGAATGTTAACCACGGTATGAATAATCTCTTTTAATTTGTCTTCTGGTTGGAGCTTCGATTGGCTGATGGTAATCAGCTCGCTTCTTATCTCTTCTATATACTGGAGGATGATCTCCAGAAAAATCTCGCCTTTATTCTTAAAATATTTATAAAGGGTAGCTTTAGAAAACTCAGCCTCCCGGGCAATTTCATCCATGGTTGCGGACTGATAACCATGGCGGCAGATGACCCTTTCGGCCGCAGCTAACATCAGCTTTTTGTATCCAGCCTGAATTCTCTCTTTTCTTTCCTGTGCAGCTAATTTCACTTCCAATCCTCTGGGATAAAATAAACCTTAGAGTTTAATAAATATACTATGGAGTATAGACCTTAATCTCTTAAGTCTAATAACTTATCACCGCCAGGGCAGTTTGTCAACCGAAGAGAGCAATTTTGTTATTAACACTTGAAAAGTGAACTGTTGATAAGGCATTCCATTTATAAGAGGAATGCCTGAAACAAACACACAAGTGTTTATTTCTGAGAAGTTTTTTCCCTTAGAGAAAAAAGAATTGTCAATGCTTACTGGCAAGTTGAGTTCTGTAACTATCAAATCCCCCTCTCCAGGTTTCCATCGGCCAGGAAGTAGATATCCACTTCATTCCTGGCTTTAAAGCCTGACTCTCTGGAACCTTGCTTTTAGTGGAATAACCAGTTTATTGACTCTATTACCTTCCTTTTAACAAACTTCCCAGGAGTTCACTTTTGGACCGGATAATAGTTTACCTTTCAACTTTTGCTAACACTGAGAACAGTAATTTTTTGAATTAAAAAACAAGCTCGGGCCGCCAAAAAGGAGTCCAGATTTAGATTTCGCTGGCCTCAGGCCCGCGGGTGAAACCGGTCATATATCTTTCTTAGCCTTTCCCGGCTGACGTGGGTATAAATCTGAGTGGTGGTAATCTGGCTATGACCGAGCATCATCTGAACCGAGCGCAGATCAGCTCCTCGCTCAAGAAGATGGGTAGCAAAAGAATGCCTTAGAATATGAGGGTGAATTTTCCCGGCCAGGCCAGCCTGCCGCCCATAAGTTTTAAGTAGCTTCCAGACTCCCTGGCGGGTAAATCCCAGACCCCGGCGGGTGAGGAAAACCACTCTTGAGCCTTTTTTATCCCAGCCAGGCCTGATGTCCTGCAGGTAAGTTCTTAACCAGCGAATAGCCTCCCGTCCCAGCGGGACTATTCTTTCCTTGTTTCCCTTTCCCTTGCACACCAGAAAACCTTCCGTCAACCTGATCTCTTTGAGCTCCAGTGTAACCAGTTCAGACACCCTGAGGCCGCTTCCATAGAGAATTTCAAGCATCGCCCGGTCGCGAAGCCCCTGAGGCCTGGTAACTTCAGGTTGATTCAGAAGCTTTTCTACTTCCTCTTCGGTTAGGACCTCGGGCAGAGTAAACCACAGGGCTGGCGAATTCAGACGGCTGGCAGGATTTTTATTGATGTAATTTTCGAGTTGCAAAAAACAGTAGAAAGATTTTATCGAAGAGATTAACCGGGCCATGGATCTGGCTGACAGGCCGGATTGAGCCTGAAGATGAATGAAATTAACCACATCCGGTTCTTTTATTCTGGCCAGATTCTTTTTCTGGCTGGCACAATAGCCCAGCAGTTTCTCAATATCAAAGAGGTAAGAGCTGATCGTATTTGGAGAAAGGCCCCTTTCTACTGTCAAGTAATCTCTATAAATCCCGAGTAAATTAGCTGCTGATTCTATTCTGGCTTTCATTCAAGATAAGGGTTGGATTCCCTTTCTTCTCCAATAGTAGTCCTGGGTCCATGCCCGGGCAAGACCACCGTTTCATCCGGTAAGGTCATGATTCTGACTTTTAAAGAATGGGCTAAATCCTTCCAGGACCCCCCGGGGAGATCAGTTCGCCCAACTCCTCCTGAGAAAAGTGTATCGCCAGCAAAAAGCAGATGATCAGTATAAAAACAAACACTTCCCGGGCTGTGGCCCGGAGAATGAATGACCTGAAGAGAAACCTGCCCTATAGAGATTTTCTCCCCGTCAGCCAGAAGACGATCAGGCTCAGGAGCAGGCCGTGCTCCCAGAACCAGGCCAAATTCCTGCTGGAGATATTCATCAAGGAGAGGCAAGTCTCCCGGGTGAAGAGCAACCGGTATATGATACCTTTCCTTTATATCCTGGTTGGCCCCTGTATGGTCGATATGGCCATGGGTGTTAAGGATAATAACGGGTTTTAAACCTAAAGAAGAGATAGGCTCAAAGATTTTTTCTGCCTCAGCTCCTGGATCAATAATGGCACACTCCCTCTTTTCCTGGCAGAAGAAAATATAACAATTAGTTTCCAGAGGCCCGACGATTACTAGCTGATAATTCATCCTTCTTGTTCTGATATTATGATAAACTAGATGGTTCGTCAAGATGATTTTGTCCCGGCAGTTTTGACTGTGGTATAATAAAAAAACAAAATGGATGTGACTATTTTACGCGAGCCCTGGAAAGATTTGCTATTGCTGGCTTATTCCAGCCGGCTGCCATCCAAGAAGTTGGCTGGATTTCTCCTCGGCCGTAAATTAGTCCAAACTTATCTGGTTCAAAAAATTTTTGTTCTGCCCGGGGAGCAGGTGTTTACCCCGAAGCTGTTTACAGAGACAGAAATAAAAGAAAGGCTACAGGTTCTGGGCTTATTTCATTTTGGCCGGCCTGCCGGCCTGAAAAAAAATATCAAGCAACCTTTATTCTGTGAAAAAATTATCCTTTCGATGGAAACAAAAAAACCGGCTGGCCTGAAGATATATTGCCGCCTGGTCAGCTTTGACCGAAGTTTCTATTTCATCCGGCCTGACCGGCTGCTGGTCGAAATGGAGGAAGAGAATGGCGGAAGTCAATTCAGACTTTCTTAACGATGAAGAGAAATTTTTTCTTTTAAAACTAGCCAGGGAAACCATAACTCTTTATTTACAGCAGGGCCAACTGCCAGCCATCAGTCCGGACAACCCCCGCCTGACCAGGAAGCAGGGAGCTTTTGTCACGCTAAAAATCAACGGCCAGTTGCGCGGTTGTATTGGTTATCCGCTGCCATTCAAACCTCTCTATCAAACAGTAGCCGAAATGGCCATAGCTGCGGCCACTGAGGATTATCGCTTTCCGCCTTTATCGGCTGATGAACTTGATAGCCTGTCGATTGAGATTTCTGTTCTTACCAGGCCTCAGAAAATTAACCGACCTGAGGAAGTGGTTGTTGGCCGGCATGGGATAATCATCAGCAAAGGTTATAATCAGGGGCTGCTGCTGCCTCAGGTGCCAGTTGAATATGGTTGGGATCTTGAAACTTACCTCAGCCATGGTTGCCTGAAAGCCGGACTCCCTCCAGATGAATGGAAGCGCGGAGTAAAGATTGAAGTCTTTGAAGCTCAAGTCTTTTCAGAAGATGACTACAATCTAAGAATAAGCTGATGGAAAAAGTTAGCCCTGGCCTTCCCCCTTCACCTGCTCGTTATAACTCTACCTGCCTTCCAGCCTTTTAAAAGCCATTAATGCCTGGCCCTAAATCTTTCTCTGGCTTTTTCTACCCTTTTTTATTTAATTTTTCCAGTTCGGCTGAAGCCTCTGCCTTTAAAATTTTGTCTTTAGAACAAGTCTCGGGCAGCTCCAAACATCTTTTGAATTCATCAATGGCCAGAGCCTCTTTTTTCATATCCACATAAGTCCGGCCAAGCTCCAGGTGATGATTAATGTAGTCAGGCTTAAGCTCTAAAGCTTTTTTCAGCCATTTTTCAGATTCCTCATAAGAACCTTTGGGAATTGAACCATAAATCAAGCTGCCCAGAGCTCTTTTGGCTCCACCAATTTCGGCCATCTGGCGATGCCAGCGTCCTAGAGCATGATAAGCTAGATCATTATCTGGATCGAGTTCAATCGCCCGGTTCATTTCAGCCTTTATTTTTTTTGAAGCATCAACCTGCTCTTTTTTGCCCCGGAGAAGAATCTTTTTGCCCAGGGAAGCAGACAGGAAGAAATGCCCCCAGGTATCATCTGGATTAACGGCAATAGCCTGTCGAGCATAAGTTTCACCTTTGGCATAAAGTTCAAATTTTCTAGCTTCAACTTCTTTGCCCTGACCGGCGACCAGATCGGCCAGATCAGTATAGCTACGCGAAGTTTTCCACAGGGCTTCATAGTTTTTTGGTTCTATCTGGAGAGCTTGAAGATACTCATCGAGCGCTTTTTGATCCTCCCATTGGCTATAAAACTCGTCGCCGCTTTTAATAAAATCCTGGACAGTCTGCCCCGCTAGCTGGCCAGCCAGCCAGCATAAAGCCAGGATAAATAGCCAGTTGAACTTCAGGTGTTTTTTAGGCATCCATTCCCTCCTGAAACATATAACCGTTTTTTTTTAACTGCTTTTTTGTCAATTGTCAAGGAATCTCCAGGCAGCAGTTTCCAGCTTTTTATTCAAAGATTGACAGAATGGGCCCAGTCAGTAAAAATATAGACGCATAAAAAAATAAGAGGCATAAAAAATGGAAAGAAAGAAACTGGCTAATAGTTCGTGGCTGGCTTCATCTGAAGTTTTAAAATCTCATTTTAAAACAGGTTTTATGCTCTTGCTCCTGAGCCTTCAACCAACAATACCCCCTGCCCTGGCAGAAGATCTTAGTCCGCAGGAAATTGTTCTTAATCTTGGGAAAAAACTAAGTTCGATAACCAGCCTGGAAGCTAATTTCAGCCAATACTATTATTCAACAGACGTTGAAGAGCCAGTGGCGGGTCAGGGGAGAGTCTTCATTCGCCGCCCGGACCGGATGCGCTGGGAATACAGTTCTCCTGAGAAACAGATTTTTTTGCTTAAGGGCAAAGCATTCTGGCTTTATTTCCCCGATGACAAACAATTGATTAAGAAGGAGGCTGAGGCTGAATTCCAAGCAACAGAAATTCTTGGCCTGCTGTCAGGAAATTTTAACCTGCTCGACCGCTATGAAGCTGCAGCCAGTTCTTTCCCGACCGCCCAAAAAAATATCTATCAGATAAAATTGACGCCCAGGGAGCCGGGCCAATATGCCTATCTTCTGCTCGAGATTGACCGGAAAACTTATCTGATTTTAAAAGCTATATTATTTGAAGCAACGGGCAGCAAACTTGAATATCATTTCAGCCAGTTCAAGCTGGGCCGGAAATTGAACGATGAGCTGTTTGAACTCAAAGTTCCAGCTAATTGCGAAATAATTGAGGGAAAGCTGGCTCCAGACCATAAAAAAACCCGGGACAAACTTTTGACATGAATAAAAACTAGCCCGATACTTCTTAATATTTCCTGGCTACTGGCTTAATGAACTGCCAGTTTACGGGTTAGCCTTCAAGAATTTCTTTTTCTTTGGCCGCAGCCACTCCTTCTGCCTGTTTAATATACTCATCAAGCAGCTCCTGCAGCTTTTCCAGCCCCTGAAATTTATCATCCTCAGTAATCTTCTTATCCTTTTCCAATTTTTCGATATATTCCTTGCTTTCCCGTCTCATGTTCCGTAGTGCAGTTTTTTCCTCTTCAAGCATTTTGCCAGCTTTTTTAGCCAGTTCTTTCCGCCTTTCTTCATCCAGCGGAGGAACTGGCACCTTAATGACCCGCCCGTCATTTATGGGATTAAATCCCAGATCGGATGAACGGATAGCCTTTTCCACTGTCTCCATCAGGCCCGGGTCCCAGGGTTGGACAGTGATTAAAGTTGGATCTGGAACACCGATCGTCGCCACCTGATTGACCGGAGTTGGCGTTCCATAATACATGACCTTTATATCTTCGAAAATGCTGATATTAGCCCGGCCAGTACGCAGTTTACTTATTTCCTTCCGGAAATAATCAAGCGAAGCCTTCATCTTTTTTTCAGTCTCTTTCAGGACATCCCTGACCATGGTCGGCCCTCCTTGAAAAAGTTCTGGCAAAAATTAAGAAACTCTCGTCCCAACTTTTTGCCCTAAAACAGCTTTCCTGATGTTGCCTGGCTGGTTGAGATTAAAAACGATAATAGGCAGATTATTATCTTTGCAAAGGCTGATCGCCGTGCTATCCATAACTTTAAGCTCCTGCTGCATAACTTCCAGATATTTGATGGATTCAAATCTTCTCGCCGCGGCATCAGTCATCGGGTCAGCTGTATAGATTCCATCAACTTTGGTTGCCTTTAAAATAACTTCAGCTTTAATTTCCAAAGCTCGCAGGACAGCGGCCGTATCGGTCGTAAAATAGGGGCTGCCCAGGCCAGCCGTAAAAATAATTATCCTTCCTTTTTCCAGGTGGCGGAGGACCCGCCTTCTGATAAATGGCTCGGCCACGGCCTTTATCTCTATGGCCGAAATAAGTCTGGTAGCCAGTCCTTCCTTTTCCAGAGCATCCAAAAGAGCCAGGCCATTAATGACTGTTGCCAGGAGACCGATCTGGTCGGCGGTAACTCTATCCATCCCTTCAGCTACACCTTCAGAGCCGCGGAAGATATTGCCCCCGCCAATCATGATAGCAATATCCACACCAAGATTATGGATTTCCTTTAATTCACAGGCAATTGACCGGGCACGTTTAAAATCAATCCCATAGGGTAGCTCCCCCCGCAAGGCCTCTCCTGACAATTTCAGGAGCACACGTTTGTAAACTGGCTTCTCCTCGCTCATTATATAAACCGGTCTTTAATATTTACCGATCTCAAAGCGAACAAAACGCTTTATTTTCACATTCTCCCCAAATTTGGCAATATGCGAATTAACCAGATCACGGACCTTTATTTTCTCTTCTTTAATATAAGGTTGATCAAGCAGGCAGACTTCTTCAAAAAATTTCTTAAGTTTGCCCTCAAGAATCTGCTCAATAATCTGCGGCGGCTTTTTAGACTCCTGAATTTGGGCTCTAATAATTTCTTTTTCCCTCTCTATAACCTCTGCCGGCACATCTTCACTCGAAATATAGGCAGGATTAGAAGCAGCTACCTGCATGGCCAGGTTTTTAACGAGTTCTTTAAACTCATCATTTCTGGCGACAAAATCTGTTTCACAGTTAACCTCAATCAGGACACCCAGCCTGTTATTGGCATGGATATAAGCACCAACCACTCCGTCAGCCGCCTGCCGTTCAGCTTTTTCCTGGGCCCGGGCATGGCCTTTCTTACGCAGGATATCAATAGCTTTATCTATATCCCCACCGCTTTCCAGCAGGGCTTCTTTACATTCCATCATGCCAATACCAGTTCTGTCTCTTAATTCTTTAACCAGTTGAGCAGTAATCTGCATCGCCTTCTCCTCTAAGAAAGTTTACTAGGCTTTTTCTGTTTCATCAGGCAACCCGGCTCCACTATCTCCTTCTGGAGCAGCTGTCTCGCCTTCTACTTCTTCTTTCTTCTCTTCCATCATGCCCTTGGCCAGCCTGGCCTTTTTCCCCTCAATTATGGCTTCGGCCACCTTGGAAGCAAAAAGTTCGATAGCTCTAACTGCATCATCATTACCCGGAATAGGATAATCAATCTGTTCCGGGTCACCATTGGTATCAACTACAGCCACAATGGGAAGGCCAACCTTTCTGGCTTCAGCGATGGCAATTTCCTCTTTTGAAGAATCAACGATAAAAATAGCGCCTGGCAATTCTGTTAGCTTCTTCAACCCGCCAAGATTTTTCTTCAATTTTCTATATACCTTCTCCTGTCTGTATTGCTCTTTTTTAGGCAGAAGATCCCACCGGCCATCTTCTCTCATTTCCTCCATCTCGACCAGTTTATCAACACTGCCTCTGATGGCTTTAAAATTGGTAAGCAGACCACCCAGCCAGCGCTGATTAACATAGCTTGATTCGCACCTGGTAGCATAATCCTTGATGATATCCTGAGCCTGTTTCTTAGTGCCAACAAAAAGAATTTCCTGACCACTTTCAACAGTTGTCCTGATAAATTGTAAGGCTTCTTTGAAATTCTTAATGGTTTTCTGCAGGTCAATAATATAAATTCCGTTTCTCTGTCCAAAGATGTACTCTTTCATCTTAGGATTCCAGCGCCGGGTTTGATGCCCGAAATGAACCCCAGCTTCTAATAACTCTTTCATCATAACTGAAACCAAAGCTATCCCTCCACGGCTAAATCTTTATCTCTTATGATACTGTGGTGCCTTTCTGGCTGCCAGCAAGCCATATTTCTTCCGCTCTTTAATTCTTGAATCCCTGGTCAACAGGCCGGCATTCCTCAAGACAGGCTTAAGTTCCCTATTAAATTCAAGCAGCGCCCGAGATATACCCAGTCTGACCGCCTCAGCCTGGCCATGAACTCCTCCGCCCTCAATCCTCATGAAAATATCAAACTTCTTGTCCATCTCGGTAAGCCTTAATGGCTGATGAATAAGAGAGCGCTGTGATTCTAATTTAAAATATTCTTCGTAAGGATGAATCTTTTTATTAACGATAAGAGTAATATCTCCCTTACCGGAGCGAAGAAAAACCCTGGCAATAGCATTTTTCCGTTTTCCTGTACCATAATAATGAACGAGACTCAAGGCTCCTCCTAAATCTTATATTCCTCAGGGTTCTGGGCCTGATGCGGGTGCTCAGGGCCCCGATAAACCTTAAGCTTTTTCAGAACCGACCGGCCCAGCTTATTCTTTGGCATCATTCCCCAGACTGCCCGGCGGATAACTTCTTCTGGCTTGTTGTCCAGCATGTCTTTAAGTTTGGTTTCCCTTAACCCACCGGGATAGAGGCTGTGATGATAATAAAGCTTATCTTCAAGTTTGTTGCCACTGACCTTAATTTTCCCGGCATTTACGACCACAACAAAATCGCCGCTATCTAAACTGGGAGTAAATTGAGGCTTGTTTTTACCCCGGAGCAGAACAGCTACTTCTGTGGCCAGTCTGCCCAGAATCTGGCCTTCAGCATTGACCAGCCACCATTTCTGCTGGATGTCACCTTTTTTTGGATGATAAGTCTTCATTTCTTTACCCTGTCTTAAAAAATACAATAATAGCGATGAGTAAAAATACTAAATTATGACTGAATTGTCAATAAACTTAACTTTCTAAAAGCTTGATTATAGCTTTTCTCTCGCCTAAATTCAAGATAAAATCACTGATAATACTGAAGCCTTCTCTTAAACCTCAGCCAGCTCCAGCCCAGGCCGGTTACAAAACCGCCAATATGAGCAAACCAGGCCACTCCGCCGCCCAGGCCAATATTAGCCACCTGCATGGCAAACCACAGCCCGAGGAAGATCCAGGCAGGGACATAAATGATGGTCACATAGATAAAAAGAAACAGCAGGGTTTTAATCCTGGCTGACGGGAACATAACCAGATAAGCTCCAAGCAAGCCAGCAATCGCCCCACTGGCCCCAATCATCGGGCTCTGAGAATTTGGTGAAAAAATGATTTGAAGTAAAGAAGCTGATAATCCAGAGGTAAGATATAAGAGGAAATATCTAAAATGCCCTATGACATCTTCAACATTATTGCCAAAAATCCAGAGATAAAGCATATTGCCAGCTAGATGCCAAAAGCTGCCGTGAAGAAACATCCCGGTCAGCAAGCTCAAAGGCCAGGCGATTCTTGGAACAGCCGCCTGAAAATCCCAGTGGGTTATTTCATAGGGGATAATACCAAATTTAAGAACATAGTATTCAAGGCCTTGAGGTGACAGGATCTGATAGATAAAGAGCAGGCAGTTGGCAGCCAGAAGGCTGACAGTGATGAAGGGAAATTTCTCGGTGGGATTTTCATCCTTTAAAGGTATAAACATTTAAAATAAATAAAAAAGGGCAGATCGATTAAGCTCAACCTGCCCTTGACCTAGCTTTTTATGCTAATTTGCTTTCTTTAATTCTTCTTCAAATTTCTTCTTCTCGGCCGCTTTATTTCTCAAGTTGTTAAACTTTTCAATGTATTTATCAGCTTCAGCATTGTATCTGGCAGCTTTATCTGGCTCAAGGTTGGCCAGGACGCTACGGTAAAGGACACTTAACCAAGCATAAGGCTCTGGATAACTCGGATCAAGATCTCTGGCCTTTTCAATGGCCTTAAGAGCTTCCCTGGCAATAGCTAGTTTCTCTGCTGCCGGCAGCGATTGAAAACGGTAAGCCCGGCCCCAGCGATTAACCCCTTTAGCCAGCCAGGCCTGTGGACTATCCGGATTAAGAGCTATTCTTTTTTCCCAATACAAATTGGCCTTATCATAATTTTCAATAGCTTCCTCGAGACCCTGTTCAGATATGGGTAAATGTTCATAGTAATTGGCGGCATAGGCATAACTCATCGGATTTTCCGGGTCAGCTTCTATCCGCCGGAGGTACATGATCTCTGCTTTCCGGGCAGCATCCGGAATTTCTCCCGCATACCGGCTATAGAATTCAGCCACCACATAGAAGTTATCCATATTCTGTGGATCAAGGTCCAGAATTCTTAAATAAAGTTTCTCTGCTTCTATAAAATTTCTCTGCTTGTCATACATATCACCCAAAGAATAGATAATTTCGATATTATTAGGATCAATTTCCAAGGCCTTTTTCAGGGCTTCCAGAGCTTTGGTTTCAAATTCTTTGTTGAGCTCAGACTGGACACCAGGTTTATAAAGTTGCTTGTAGCTTTCACCAATGTAACGATAGGCCTGAACTAGATCAGGCTTATACTTCAAAGCCAGCTCATACTCGGAGACAGCATTGCGGTATTTACCTTCTGTGAATAAATTATTGGCTCTTTTAAAATGATAGTTAGCCTGTAAATTGCTGAGCTCAAGCTTCCCGCAACTGGTTGCACTCGCAAGAACAGCTAAGGCTAAAACGATGACGGCCACGCTGTTTATCTTCTGACGAGACATTATGACCTCCTTAAACATCTGATCTTCTAATAATTAGAATAAATTTATATAAGAATATGGCCTTAAAGTCAAGAAAAAATGATGTTTGGCCAGCAAAAGTTATCCATGGCGGACTTTAAAGATTACCGGGGTACCTACCAATTTAAAACTCTCTCTAAAAGTGCCAGCTAAGAATCTTTCATAGGCTGGCTGCAGCCTGTTACCTGTATGAGCGAAAAGAATGAAGGCTGGCGGTCTGACCCCTCTCTGAACCAGATATTTAATTTTCAGGAGAGAGCCGTCTTGGTCTCTGGGAGGATAGACCTTAGAAAATTTCTCCCAGAATTTATTCAGGGCAGCAGTCTCAATCTTTTTCGAAGCCGAACTGTAGACTTCATCCGCCAGTTCCAGTATTTTAACTATTCTGTGACCGTTAAGAGCAGAAACAAAGATGAGTGGAGCATAGTCAACAAAATGTAACCGCTCAAAGAGATACTTTTTTATTTCAGCCGGGTTAACACTGGATTTTTCAACTAAATCCCATTTATTCAAGGCGATGATCAGTGGTTTACCTGACTTAAAAGCCAGGCTGGCAATGCGGGCATCCTGCCTGGTAGGAAATTCTTTTATGTCCATCACCAGACAGATGACATCAGACTCTTTAATATTTTTCTCTGCCCTGATAATTCCGGCTTTTTCTCTGGAATCACTGGTTCCTTTGAATCTTCTGATGCCGGCTGTATCTACCAGGCAATAAGTTTTTTTATTTCTGGTAATCAGGGTATCAACGCTATCTCTGGTCGTTCCGGGAATTTCGCTGACCAGAAGCCTGTCTTCTCCAGCAAGACGGTTGATAAGAGATGATTTCCCAACATTAATCCGGCCAACAACAGCTATCTTCAAAATATTTCCTTCTGTTTTTTCTGTATCACCAGCCCCTGGCCTGACAGGCAGAAATTCCAATATTTTTTCTTTCAAGAGGTCCAGATTAATCTTGTGTTCGGCCGAAATGGTCAAAAGGTCAGCCTGCCCAAGCTGATAAAAATCTGACAGGTCGGGCTCTCTCTGAGGATTATCTATTTTATTAACAACAGCCAGTATGGGCCGGTTAAGCTTCTTTAGATGAACAAAAAGCTCCTTTTCTCCAGGTGACAGATGGCGCTGGCCATCAAGCAGAAAGATCAACAGATCCCCCGTCCTGGCGGCTTCAAAAGCCTTATCCCTGACCCTTATAGAAATAGGATCCTTTTCTCCCTGTGTAAACCCACCAGTATCAACCAGAACAAACCGGCACCCGGACTGGCTGACTACCCCGGTAACCAGGTCTCTGGTCATCCCCGGCAAAGAATGAACCAGAGCTTTATGCTGGCCAAGCAAACGGTTAAACAGAGTGGATTTACCGACATTGGGATAACCAAGGATGACTACTCTGGGTAACTTTTTAATACCTGTCATGGGAACCGCCTGGCCGGCTAACGGGCGATTAAGGAATAGTCCGGCATAAAAGGATTGGAAAGGTCAACGTGCCCTCCGAGGGTTTCCCGCTCATTGCCTTCCACCAGCAAACTGACCCTTTTAATAGATTTAAAATTGTAGGCTAAAGAGTTAACAATCGAATAAACAGCAGCCATCTCCCCCGAAGAGCCATAAAAATTGGCTTCTGTCACCTGCCTCGAAAGGTCAACATAGGCCAGCCCATCAGAAGTCACAAACACCTGCCGTAACCTGGTATTTTCGGGAATTACCCCTGTCAACCTGGTTTGCGGGCCCTTGATTAATTCCTCCAACAGGGCTCTGGCTTCCCCATTAAGATCTGATTCTGGGATTTCTCTTTCTTCAGAATGCAACAGGCCATCGTTTTCTGACAGAAAGAATAAGGTGACCTGTTTCATTGTTATTTCGGCCTTTTTACCAGCAATCTGGCCAATTCCACCCGGGCTGCTGGCACGCTTAATCTTTTCCTTTCGTTGTCCAAATAGAAAAATCACAATAATAACTGCTAGAATCAACAGCAAAATCAGCAGGATTCTCAGTTTCTTCTTTTTATGTTTATTATTTTTCATGGTACTTCATATAAATGAAAATATTCATTCAGACCCCGGTAGATAGCTTCAGCTACCTGAGTTTGAAACTCTTCCGACTGAAGCTTTTTTTCTTCTTCCGGGTTAGTAATAAAGGCAATTTCCACCAGAATGGCCGGGCTGGCTACCCCGGTCAAGACTTTGAATGGCGCCTGCTTGATCCCTCTGTTTTGTGTGTTCAACAATTGATTAAGCTGGCTCTGGACAAGATCGGCTAGCTGGCTGCTCTGCTTGAGATAAGCTGACTGGGCCATATCCCACAGGATTAGTTTCAGTTCATCGAAATCCTGCTCCCCCAGGCGATTTTCGAGTTCGCCTGAATTATTTTCAAAATAAGCCAGGCGCCGTGATTCTTCGTCAGTAGCATTAAGGCTCAGAAAATACGTTTCTGAACCGCGGGCTTTGGTCCGCCTTGAGCCATTAGCATGGATGCTGATAAAAAGATCAGCTTTGTTATTGTTGGCGACAGCCGCCCGGCGGTCAAGCGCTACCACCACATCAGAATCTCTGGTCATAACTACCCGGTATTTAAGCTCTCCTTCTATCTTGTCCCGGAGCTTTTTAGCTACGCTTAGAGTGATATCCTTTTCCAGACTGCCATAATTGCCTTTTGCCCCGCTTTCAATTCCACCATGACCCGGATCAATCACAATGGTCCTGATTCCTTTTTGCGCCGGATGGCCTGGAGCCAGATCTTTACTCGTTTGTCCGGCTGCCTGAACCATCTCTGGCTGCTCTGTCCCGTCTTGTTTAATAGGCAGACTGCTTCCTGCCATTTCCACCGGTTTTGTTTCTCCGACAGCCGTCTCGTTGTTTAACTTAATATTGATGGTGATTTCAAAAGGGCTTTTCCTGGCTGAATGAGTAAAAGAAAAGTCAGATGAGGTGGTCTTAATAATCAGCAGGTAGGCCTCGGGTGATTTGGCTAAATCAATCGATTTGATCAACTCACTGCTAAAAGGAATTTTTTCCAGTTTCAGGCCCAGTAGAGCCCTGAAGGTAATAATCAGCGAATTTGAAGATTTTTTAAGGCTATAGACAAGATTGTCGGTTCCACTTATTTTAACCATCGCCAGATCAGAAGAATCTTCTACTGAGACTTTTATAACCGGGACCTCTTTCGTCCTGGCTCCAGTTTCCAGGCACAGAACCACCTGCCCACTAAATAAAATCAAGCTGGCAGCGACAGCTAAAAAAATTTTTATGAATTTTGGCATCTTATTTTAACTAATATAAAAATAGTGGAGGCGGCGGGAATCGAACCCGCGTCCGAAGGCATTCCACAGTTAGCCTCTACAAGCTTATCCTCTTACCTTTATCTTGTTGAGCGGTTCTCGAAGAGGAAGAGCTCCACTCAACCAGCTCAAGAGGTAGTTCATCTAACGAGCCCTGAGCACACTCGCCGGACTATCCTGCTAAACGGCGTCTCTACCGGCCCGCAGGACAGGCTGGCAAAGACGGCTGCACTTTCTATCAGGCAGCGACTGCAATAGGTTCTGCAGTTAATTTTTTCCCACCTGTTTAACGAGGTTGATGGGACCTCGGCTTGCAGCTTCTGCTTCACTACCTCCGTCGAGTCCATTTCGCCCCCGACATTTAAATTATAGGGGAGAGCCGCCATCATTGTCAATTAGAAACCCACTACTGAGCCAAAAGAGTAATCGAAGAAGACAACAAAAGGCAGTAAGAACTCCTTGATGCCCAATGATCTGGGAAAGGAGTTAACTTACCACCATGACCATTCAAAGTTTTATAGTTAATTTATTTAAATTATGACGTTAGAGAGTAAGGAGTGTTGAGATTAATTAGTCAAGGTTAAATTATGGAAGAAAGACAGG
>JAQURD010000006.1:20007-147609 GCA_028749115.1 Acidobacteriota bacterium
GGGAAAGGAGTTAACTTACCACCATGACCATTCAAAGTTTTATAGTTAATTTATTTAAATTATGACGTTAGAGAGTAAGGAGTGTTGAGATTAATTAGTCAAGGTTAAATTATGGAAGAAAGACAGGCTATTGTCTTTATTGTGGGAAGAGGATATATCAATATGAGAGAAGCCGGAAGGTTTAGCCACCACCTGTGATTTTCAACCAGGTCTGTCTTTGAATTAACTGGCTAAAGGCAGAGCTACATAAAAGGCCACCCATTTCCCCGGTTCTGATTCAAACCAGATCCGTCCTTTGTGGCTATCAACTATTTTTTTGCAGACATAAAGGCCAAGCCCCGAGCCTTTAACTCCTTCTGTCCCAGGCTGTTTTAGCCTTTCAAACTTCCGCAAGAGCCTCTGGCTATCTTCTAGTCTGGCATATAAGCTTTGCCTTCTTTTTAAAGGTCAAGTCGACGAAAGCAGACAGGAATAAAATCAGACGGAACAGCCAGAAAGCAGAGGTAATCGCCATCAGATTTTCTTCCTTTCGAATTGGATTATGGCCGGCACATCCGGGCTAGCAGAAAAGAAAGTTTTATTAACCATCTGTTCTGTCAGAGCCACCAGTTGCTCTGTGATCTTCTTGATGCCTGGCGTTAGCTCCTGGCCAAAGCCTGTAGTTTCAGGCACAATTCCCAGGAGAAAAACTTTTTTATCCGCTTTTTCCAGCAGCCGGGCAGTTAACGTCAATGATAACTTATGAGTAGAAACAATCTCGCTGACTTCTTCCAACTCAGCCAGCGTCCCAAAGATGACTGCTCCAGGAGGTGCTTCGAGGAGAACAGCATCAATAAAAACTATATTATCAACTTCTTTTTTTGATAGAGGAAAAGCATAATTTTCAGGGACATCTTCTACTGTCAACAAGTTCCCCGGCGGAAATAATGATTTCTGTCTTAATAATTCTATAAAATAAGGGCCAAAGCCGTCATCGCCGCGCAGTTTATTGCCGATGCCAACCAGGCAGGTCTGGCCGCACAGGACTTGCTGGAGAAGCTCAAGTGCTTCCATTTAGGTTTGTTCTCCTAAGGTCTTGATTTGCTTGCAGGTATAAACTGGCCCATCCGCACAGACCAGAGTCTGGCCAATGGTGCTATGCAGACACTTGCCAATCCCGCATTTCATGTATCTTTCAAGGATTGAATAAATATTCTGTTTTTTTATTCCCTCCAATTTCAGTTCCTTGACAACCGTATTAAACATCATCAGCGAGCTACAGACAAAGGCCACTGTGTTTGTGGCTGGCAGCCCGAGTTTGGCCTCCAGATGATTGACAAAGCCAACTTCCACAAGCCCACCTAGTTCAAGCCGGTCAATGGTAAAATAAGCCTGAAAGTTTTCTGCATCCTGCTATTCTTTTATGCTTTTCATCTACATCAGGTCTTAAGCCTTATGTCTTTTTCTCTCACATGATAAAACCAAAAATACTAGAAAAACCTAATTTTGTAAACTCTTGGAACTCAAGCGTGAGATAAAGATGTTTAGGAGATACCTGGTATTATAAAGGGTCGAAATTCCTCCTAAAAATCTTTCTTTGATCATACCTTTGGGCAATTCATCAATAGCCGACTTCAGTTTATCCAGTGAAACTTGAAGGCAATTAAAGGAAGAAGCCAGGAGAGAAGCATCTTCTAAGCAGTTAAAAAGAAAGATAAAAATGGCGGGGCCGACGAGGCTCGAACTCGCGACCTCCGGCGTGACAGGCCGGCGTTCTAACCAGCTGAACTACGACCCCGCTCAGGGTGAGTAAATTATAAACAAAGACCCCTTAAGTTGCAAGCCGTCTTTTCCCCTTCTACAGCCCAATTTGCTCATTTTTGAATTTTACATTTTTAATTATAAAATTATGCAGCTAGAACTAAAGCTTCAGGTTTTTTCAAAAGCCATCTTTTCCAGAGCGGCAATTCGCTCCGCAATCGGTGGATGGGTGCTGAACAGCTTATTAACCCGGCCTTTGATGTTCTTCAGGGGGTTGACAATATAAAGATGCGCGGTTGCCTTGTTAGCCACTTTCAGGGACTCCGGGTCAGCCGCCAGTTTCTTCAAAGCTGAGGCCAGACCGGCTGGATATCTGGTCAGCATGACTCCGTTAGCATCAGCCAGAAATTCTCGCCGCCGGGAAATAGCCAGTTGTATCAACTGAGCAATAAGAGGTGACAGAATGGCCAGCACCAGGCCGATTACCAACAGAATGGCTCCAGCCTGGCCACCACTTTTCTCCCGATTTCTTCTTCGTCCGCCGCCCCACCAGAAGCTGCGTAGCATCCAGTCGGATAACAGAGCGACTATTCCGACCATGACCACAGCCACTGTCTGCAGCAGGACATCATAATTTTTGATATGAGACATCTCATGAGCAATAACTCCTTCGAGCTCAAGACGATCCATCTTCTGAAGCAGGCCGGTGGTAACACAAATGACTGAATGTTCAGGATTCCGGCCGGTAGCAAAAGCGTTAGGGGCAGTATCATTAATAATATAACACCGGGGAGCAGGCAGGCCGGCGGCTATAGCCAGCCCTTCTACGACATTATAGAGATAAGGGTACTCTTCTTTACTTACCGGACGGGCCTGGCTGATGGCTAGAACAATTTTATCACTTGAATAATATCCCCCAACCGCCATAGCTACAGATATAATCAGGGCGAAAACGAATCCCCCTTTGCCCCAGCCGGTTACCTCTTCAAAAGCCCAGACAACCAGAAAAACAAAAGCGACAAAAAACAAGACCAGGAGAACAGACTTGATTTTATTAGCTGTTATCTGTTCATACATGAATTAAGCTATCTTCATTCTATCTAAGTCTAATAAGAATCAGACCCAGGTGATTCTGGCTGATGTTTAAAATGAAACTTTAACCGGGCCGCGAGCCTCTGGTTCTTCAATTTCAAAATACTCTTTGGGTTTAAAGCCGAACATGCTCGCGATGATATTAGAAGGGAAGACCTGCTGCTTCATGTTGAATTTCATGACGGTATCATTGTAGAACTGCCGGGCATAAGCGATCTTGCCTTCCGTGCCAGCCAGCTCTTCCTGCAGCAGAAGGAAATTCTGGTTAGCTTTCAGTTCAGGATAATTTTCGACGACAGCAAACAATGATTTCAATGCACCGGTTAAGACGTTTTCCGCCGCCCCCTGCTCTTTAACCGTCTGAGCATTAATGGCTCTAGCTCTGGCCTCAGTTACTTTTTCAAAGACTTCTCTTTCATGTTTGGCATAACCTTTCACCGTTTCTACCAGATTAGGTATCAGGTCATACCTCCTCCTGAGTTGAACATCCACCTGAGCCCAGGCATTATCACAGCGGTTCCTCAACATAATCAGGCTATTGTAGATAGCAATACCCATGATAAGCAGGAATCCAATAATTATTAAAAGAATGATCACAGCACCCATTTATTTCTCCTTTCAGGCCTCATTTATTTATATAAAAGCCTTTTTTAAAAAAGGATATTAGCCTTGATCAAAAAAATCAAGCTTAAAGATAAAAGAAAAATTAAATTGACTTGAATTCGCCTGTAATGTTATATTTTGGCTCTAATTACTTTAATAATTAATAATATTTAATTCGCAATTTATACCCCAAGGAGGTATCTGAATGTCTAATTTAAAAGAAAAGTTTGTTACCAAAATGATGCCCATGCGTGACAGGATTCAGAAGATCCTGAAGGAACATGGAGAGCTCAAAATTTCTGATGTAACCATTTCCCAGGCCTATGGTGGCATGAGGAGTGTGAAGGGTATGATATGGGAATGCTCTGCCCTCGACCCGAATGAAGGCATACGCTTCCGCGGTTACACCATACCCGAAGCCAGGGAAAAGCTGCCAAAAGCTCCTGGTAGCGAAGAGCCCCTGCCTGAAGGAATGTTCTATCTCCTGCTCACCGGAGATATCCCCACCTACCAGGAATGCCAGGAAATTACTGAAGAATGGAAAAAGAGAAGCGAACTGCCCAAATATTTAATTGACGTGATGAAAGCTATACCAGCTGAGACTCACCCGATGACTCAATTCGCTATGGCTATTCTGCAGCTCCAGAAAGATTCGGTTTTTGCCGAAAGATACCGTCAGGGCATCCATAAACTCGACTACTGGGATCCAATGTACGAAGACACCATGAACATCCTGGCCAAATTACCAGCTATTGCCGCTTATATTTACCGGCGCATCTACAAAGGCAACAAACACATTCCGGCTGATCCCAAACTGGATTGGGGTGCAAACTTCGCCCACATGCTGGGCATAACTGATGATCCCGCCTTTAAAGATTTAATGAGGCTTTATTTGGTTTTGCATTGTGATCACGAAGGGGGCAATGTCTCCGCCCATACCTGCCATCTGGTTGGTTCAGCTCTGTCAGATGCTTATTATTCCTTATCAGCTTCGATGGATGGATTGGCTGGACCTTTGCATGGCCTGGCTAACCAGGAAGTTCTGCGCTGGATTATGGAACTGATGGAAAAACTTGGCAGCACTCCGACCAAAGACCAGATCAGTCAATATATTTGGGACACTCTCAATGCCGGTAAGGTTGTTCCTGGCTATGGACATGCTGTCCTCCGCAAAACAGATCCTAGATTTATGGCTCAGAGAGAATTTGCTCTTAAACATCTGCCAGATGATGAAATCTTTAAAGTCGTCAGCCAGGTCTTTGAAGTTGCTCCCGATATTCTGATGAAGCATGGAAAAGCCAAGAACCCCTGGCCGAATGTTGATGCTCATTCGGGTTGCTTGCTCTGGCACTACGGCGTAAAAGAGTATGATTTTTATACAGTCTTCTTCGGCGTATCGAGAGCCATGGGTGTTCTGGCTCAGCTTATCTGGGACAGAGGCCTTGGCCTACCAATTGAAAGGCCAAAGAGCATTACCACTGAATGGGTTGAGCAATTTATTGCTTCCCAGCAGGCACCTAAGGCCTGAACCTGTCCTTTTGAACTCACTGGTAAAGGGCTGCCCGGCCGGGCAGCCCTTTTTTTACCAATCTTTTTTATTAAACGAGAATCTTATCTGCCGTTTTTTAAATTATTTTTCTGGCAAAAATTAACTGGCTGACTGTCAGAGAGGATAATTGATTGAATTTTACTGCGGGCTAAACTAAAATCGAAGCATGGAAGCTCTGAGAATCTATACTGAAAAACCATATTGCCTGCAGGGTGAGGTAACAATCAGCGGGGCAAAGAACGCTGTCCTGCCAGCCATTACAGGCTGTCTGCTAACCGAAGACAAAATTGAACTAACTAATATCCCGCTGGTTAAAGATGTTCAGACCATGCTCACTCTGGTCAGTGAACTGGGCGCCACCTACCATCTTGATCAGGGCAAAAAAACCATCTGGCTTGAGACTAAAAAGATTAAATCGGGCCAGGCCCCCTACAAGCTGGTGCGAGCTATGAGGGCCTCAATTCTTGTCCTTGGCCCCCTGCTGGCCAGATGGGGTAAAGCGCTGGTTGCCCTGCCCGGCGGTTGTGCCATCGGGACCAGACCGGTCGATCTGCACATTAGCGGCCTGCAGAAGCTTGGCGCCAATCTGAAAATTGAACATGGTTACATCATAGCTGAGGCGAAAAGGCTTAAAGGTGCTGAAATTGAATTCGAAAAAAAGACGGTAACCGGTACCGAAAATCTGATTATGGCTGCCTGCTTGGCCAGGGGAGAAACCATCCTTAAAAATTGTGCACTTGAGCCAGAAGTCCTCAATCTGTGTGAACTTCTGGTCAGCATGGGAGCCAGAATAGACGGAATAGGAGAGGAAACTTTAAGAATCATGGGCCGAAGCCAGCTTGGCGGGGCCAAACACCGTATTATTCCTGACCGGATTGAAGCCGGCACTTTCCTGGTGGCTTCAGCCTTGACTCACGGAGATTTAATCTTGAAGGAAGTTGAGCCGCAACATGTCGAAGCTATTATAGATAAACTGGCCATTGCCGGTAGTCACATTGAACAAGTTGACAGGAATATTTTAAGAATCAGGGGCAGTGAGGACATTAAACCTCAAGATATAACTACCGCTCCTTACCCCGGTTTTCCTACTGATATGCAGGCTCAGTTTATGGTTTTGATGACTCAAGCTAACGGACGTTCAATTATTACTGAAACTATTTTTGACCGGCGCTTTGCTCATGCCAACGAGTTAATGCGTCTGGGAGCCAGCATTGAAATAGAAGGAGATAAAGCCATCGTGAGAGGTAAGACTCCACTGTCCGGGGCGGAAGTCATGGCGACAGATCTTCGCGCTTCGGCCAGCCTGGTTATGGCCGGTTTGATTGCTACTGGCCAGACAACCATAAATGACATTGAGCATCTCGACCGGGGCTATGAAAAAATTGAAGAAAAACTTCGTCGCTTAGGAGTCAGAATAGAACGTTTCATCAACAATAATAACAATAATAAGAAGGCGGAGGTAAATACATGATCGATTGTCTTTTCTGCCGGATTATCAAAAATGAGATACCCGCCAAATCAATCTATGAAGATGAGAAAGTACTGGCTTTTGAGGACATCAACCCCCAGGCTCCAGTCCATACTATTATTATTCCAAAAAGGCATGTCACTTCACTGAAAGAAACAGAGACAGGTGATAAAGACCTGCTTGGTCATCTTCTTCTTGCCGCCAAGAAAATAGCTGAAGATAGAGGATTGGGAGAAAGCGGGTTCAGACTGGTGATTAATACCGGGCCTGATTCTGGTCAGGAAGTATGTCATCTTCATGTTCACCTGCTTGGGGGCCGGAGGCTTGGCTGGCCGCCGGGTTGACCGCACCTTCTGGCCTGAGGCCAACGTCTGAAAACCAGGCATAATTCATAAATTTATGAAGAAAGAATAAATGGCGTATCTGATCGATGGCAACAACCTGATGGGACAGGCCGATTCATATTTTAAATATGACCTCTCCAGCCGCAGTCAGACTATTGGACGTCTTCTCCTCTTCCAGAAGGCCACAAAATCAAGGGTCTTTCTGGTTTTTGATGGCCGGCCACCGGAAGATGGCCGCTTCCTTCAACTCAACCCTAAGTTTATTCTCTTGTTTCCTGAGCCAGGCCAATCGGCCGATGAATTGATTGAAGAATTACTCAGCTTAAAAAAAGATCGCCGCTACTATCAGGTAGTCAGCTCCGACCGGGGAGTAAGAGAGATCGCCAGGGAAAAAGGTGTCAGGTCGATTACCTGTCAGGAATTTTTAAAAACTCTGAAAAAGGTTCTAAAAGACAACCGGGCTAGCCGGGAACTTGAGAAGCAAAGCAACGATTCGACACCACTTGAGATCTCACTCTGGACTGAGCTTTTTGGCCGAAAATGAAAAGCTTTTCAATTATAGGAGCCGGGAAAGTCGGGGTGTCCCTGGGCCTGGCTCTGGTTAATCGAGGTTATAACTTAAGATATCTTTCTGATTGCCAGTTAAATGTTGCCCGCCGGGCAAGAAAAATAATTAAGCAGGGGAAAGCCACAGATGATAACTGCCGGGCAGTGGAAGCAGCCGGGATAATTTTCATCTGTGTTCCGGACTCTTTAATAGCAACAGTCGCTGATGAGATTTCAGACTGCAGCTTGTGCGGCAAATATATATTCCAAACAAGCGGTGCTGTTTCATCTAAGGTCCTTCTGTCTCTGGCCAGGAAGGGAGCTTACGTTGCTTCTTTACATCCGATTCAAACTTTTGCTACCTCTGGCTTTGATCCGGATATTTTCCGCGGTATTTTTTTTGGGCTGGAAGGAGACAGAAAAGCTGTTCAACTTGGCCAATTCCTGGCCAAAAAACTTCAGGCCAGAGTTATTTTAATATCTCCTGAAAACAAGGCTTTATATCATCTGGCCTGCTCGCTAGCTTCTAATTTTCTGGTAGTTCTTCTCTCAGAAGTTAAAGATCTTTTTCAAGCTCTCGGGCTGAAGGAAAAAGACTGTTTTGAGGTTATTTATCCTTTACTTAATAAAACTCTGAATAATGTCAAAGAACTTGGTAGCGAGCAGAGTTTAACTGGTCCGGTTTTGAGGGGTGATATAAACACGGTAAAAGAGCATTTGAAAGTTGTTTCTCAAAAGCCAAATCTTGAAAAGCTATACCGCCTGCTGTCTCTTAAAGCTTTAAAGCTGGCTGAAAACAGAGGACTGGAGAAAGAAAAGGTTAAAGCATTGAGGCATTTGCTGGGACAAAAATAACTTCCTCTTCCAGCCAGAGGCCATAATTTTCCTTAACTTTTTCCTGGAGGCACCTGGCTAATTCTTGAACGTCGCGGGCCGTGGCTCTGCCAAGATTAATAATAAAATTACAATGGCCAGGATAGACTGCTGCCTGCCCGACTCTCATGCCCCGCGCTCCCGATTTCTCTAACAGGAAGCCAGCCGCCAGTCTTTGCCCGTCAGGCATAACCGGATTTTTAAAATAACTCCCGGCACAGGCGACCGCCCGGGGGGGGTGTTTGCTGGAACGCTGGTCAAGATAGCCTTTCACCAGGCGGGCAATCTCTTTTGTCGCCCCTTTTTCGACGGCTAAGAAGGCTTTCAGAATTGCTTGATGATTTTTTTTCAAGTTAGAATAGCGGTAGTTAAATCCCAGGTCCGGCTGCTTCAGGGAGATAAATTGTTTTTCCCGGTTAAAGGCCAAAACCTCCACCACTTTCTCCCCGATAGCCTGACCAAAGGCCCCGGCGTTGCCATAGATAGCTCCTCCTACTGTTCCCGGGACTCCTGCCAGAAATTCCAGCCCTGTCCATCCTGAGGACATGGAATGTTTTATCACTTGCTGCAGATCGCTGCCCGAGTGTACTTCCAGCAGGCCACGGTCAGGTAAGTACTTAATAGCCGAAGCTCTATTTCTAATGATCAATCCATGGTAGCCGGCATCGTCAAAAAGTAGATTATAGCCACCGCCTATAAGATAAAAGGGAAACCGGTGCTGACAGGCAACCTCCACCGCTTTAACTAATTGATCAAGACTGGTGACTTCGATAAAAAAGCGGGCAGGACCGCCAATCCGGAAATTTGAATAAGCTGATAGAATAACATCTCTTCTCAGTTTTAGCCCCGTCTCAGATAAAACAATATGCTCAAAATCCTGCATCTTTTTCTCTCTTTTTATTTTTATTATATATAAGTAACAAGACTAAGTCTAACCACTGTCTGGCACAGACAGAGGTCAGATGAAAAAAGAATTTTAAATTGAAATTATTATAAATAATTGACTTTTTTGGAGATTAAGGGCAAGATATTTATCAATATAATTTAAATGAGAGGTTCGGAGATGAAAAGAATTCATCTGGTGCTTGTGCTTCTTGTTATAACCAGCGGCCTGGCCATGGCCCAGGATCAAGCTGATGAGGCCTATATCAAAGCCATGCAAAGTAGTGATCCCTGTCAGCGAGTTCAATTGCTCAAAAATTATATGAATGCCTATGCCGGCAAAGGCACGACCTATGAAAATTATGCATATGCTAACCTGTGTCTGACACCTTGTAAGACCAAAACAGTAGAAGAAACAATTAACTATGGAGAAAAAGCCCTGAGCCTGGGCGGCCTGGATGATGTAACTAAATGTCAAGTCTTATTGACCCTGAGCAGTGTTTATACATACCAGGGCCATAGTCTGGATAAAGCCAAAAATTATGCCAGCCAGGTAATTGAACTGGCTAAAGCCAACAAAAACAAGGAAGAGGCTAATTCTGACCACTGGAATAAGATGCTCGGTGCGGGCTATTTGACCCTGGCCAGTGCCGCCGAAAAATCAAAGGACACAGCCGGTGCTATTGATGCTTATTTCACAGCCTATTCTCTTCTCAAGAATCCGAAAGTACTGGCTCCTTTGAAGAAAATGGGAAAAGAACTGTATGAGGCCAAGAACTACGGTGAAGCTGAAAAAGTTTTCCGGGCTATCTACAATTATAGCAAAGACCCAAATGATGCTTTGATACTGGGCCAGTTGTTAATAAAAAGCAACAAGAATGATGAAGCTTTAACCTTTCTAAAAGAAGCCTATAATAAGAAGAAGAGTGGTGAGCTGGCTTTTTCTATAGCTGTCATTCTGGCTAAAAAAGCTCAAAGTGATTCCTCTCTGGTAAATGAAGCTGTGCGTTATTCACTCGAGGCGGCTCTCCTCCCCAATGCAAATTCACAACAAGCAATGAAGATGGCCGAAAGCCTTTTTTATACCATGAACAAGGATCTCAAATATAATGATACAGTTCTGGCTTTACAGAATAAAGTTAAAGAACTGGAAGAAACAACTAAGATCTTTAATGAACGGTTCGGCGGTAAAAGCGAAGAAGACTTATCAGAAAAAGACAAAGAAAAAATGAAGGATTTCATGGCCGAAATCAAAGATAAAAAGGCTGAAATTGAAGACCTGAAAAAACAGCAGCAAGAAGCCATTAACAAATTCAACCAGCTCCTGGAGGAAACCAAGAGGAGACTTGACAGCTAATTAAGCCTGATATCATTCTTTGATTATCTTCCCGTCGGAAACAGGGCTGAATCACCAGCCGCACCTTAATTATTTCCCTCTTTTTCTGTAGAATATGGAAGATGAAGATAGAAAAGGAGGGGCAAAATGGATAAGAGGCTGAACCGGGAAGAAGCCAGAAAAAGGATAGCTGAACTCAGGCAGCAGATTCTATATCATGAAAAAAAATATTACGTAGATAATGACCCCCAGATCTCAGATTACGAATTTGACCGGTTAATGGCTGAACTCCAGAGCCTGGAAGAAGCTTTTCCCGAGTTTATCACCCCCGATTCCCCCAGCCAGCGGATTGGGGAAAAGCCTGTAGAAGGTTTTCGAACTATCGAACATCGCTGGCCAATGCTCAGTATCGAGAACTGTTATGATATTGGCGGCTTGAAGGAGTTTGACGAAAGAGTCAGAAAACTCCTCCCAGAGGAAAAAATTGAATATGTGGCTGAGTTAAAAATTGACGGCGTCAGCATGTCTGTTAAATACAGAGAAGGAAGATATCAGCAGGCAGTAACCCGGGGTGACGGCTTTAGAGGTGACGAAGTCACCGCCCAGGTCAAGACTATCCGTAGCCTTCCACTGACTGTCGACCCAGCCGGTGACATTGAAGTCAGAGGAGAAGTTTATCTCCCATATGATTCATTCAAGCAAATCAATGAGCAAAGGGAGAAAACCGGAGAACCGCTCTTTGCCAATCCAAGAAATGCTGCTGCCGGGTCAATCCGGCTGCTTGATCCAAAAGAAGTTGCCAGGCGCCATCTTGATATTTTTCTTTACTATATTTTTATTAACGGCGAGGAAAGGCCTTCCCAGTGGGAGAATCTGCAGGAATTAAAAAGGCTGGGCTTTAAGATAAACCCTCATTTCCGCCTGTGTCAGAATATAGAGGAAGTGATTGGCTATTATCAAGAATGGGCTAAAAAAAGAGATAGCCTTGATTATGATGTTGATGGTGTTGTAGTTAAGGTCAATTCCACCCGTCAGAGGCAGCTCCTTGGCTCGACAGCTAAATCACCCCGATGGGCGATTGCTTTTAAATTTCCCGCCAGGCAGGCCACGACCAAGATAAAAGATATCGTTATCCAGGTAGGCAGAACCGGAGCCCTCACTCCAGTAGCCCTGCTGGAACCTGTTCAGATTTCTGGGACGACTATCAGCCGTTGCACTTTACATAACGAAGAAGAACTAAAAAGAAAGGATATCCGGATTGGCGACTATGTCCTGCTGGAAAGAAGCGGTGATGTCATTCCTCATATTGTCTCAGTGATGAAAGAGAGAAGAACCGGCCAGGAAAAGCCTCTGGCCTGGCCTAAAAAGTGTCCTGTCTGCCACTCAGCTCTTTATAAAGAAAAAGATAAAGCCATTTCTCATTGCCTTAACCCCTCCTGCCCGGCGAGAATACGGGAGTCGATTATTCACTTCGCTTCGCGGCGGGCCATGAACATTGAAGGCCTGGGAGAAGCTCTGGTAGATCAACTTCTGGCTTCACGCCTGGTCAAAGAGATCCCTGACCTCTATCACCTAAAATATGAAAATCTTGTCCAACTAGAAAGAATGGGACCAAAAAGCGCCAGAAATCTTCTAGATCATATTGAGGAATCAAAATCCAGGGAACTGTGGCGATTGATTTTTGCTCTTGGTATAAGACTGATTGGAGAAAAAATGGCTCAGGTCATTGCCCGCCGGTATAAAGATCTTGACCGCCTGGCTGCTGCTCAGGAAGAAGACCTGATGCAGATTGACAGCATCGGACCAGAAGTAGCGAAAGGCATCGTTTTCTTTTTTGCCCAGCCTGAAAACAAGAAACTTCTAAAGGAACTTAAAGAAGCCGGCTTAAAGTTTAAAGAAACAGAAAAAGCAACAGGTGCCCGGCCTTTTGAGGGGCTAACTTTTGTTCTGACCGGAACGTTATCCTCAATGACTCGTGACAAGGCTAAAGAAAAAATAGAAGAGCTCGGAGGGGATGTGGCCTCCTCTGTCAGTCGTAAAACGGATTACCTGATCGTGGGAAAAGAGCCCGGCTCCAAGTTCGAAAAAGCCAGGGAACTCGGTGTCAGGACTCTAAATGAAGAGGAATTTCTATCTCTACTGGCCCAGAGCTAAGTTACTTTTTCTTTTTAAACAGGTCAGAAAAATCAAGATCCAAAATTGATTTCAGGCCTGTTTTCTTTTCTTTTTGTTCGAGTTCAGTTAGCAGAGCCCTCGTCTGCTGGGATTCAGGATCGATCTCCAGAGCCCTCTCCAGTTGTTTTCTGGCTTTTATTTTCAACCCCTCATTCATGTAAAGCAGCCCAAGCCCTAAATAGCCATCAGCCTTCCACGGCTGTAATTCAATAGCCTGAAGAAAATCCTGCTCAGCTTTCTTTTTATAGGCATCAAGTTTTGACTCTGCCATGGCCAGCAGCAAAAAGTAATCAGCTTTTCCCCGGCGGAGGCGAAGAGCTTCCTCGAGAAAAATAATAGCTTCCTCATACATGCCCTGGTTAAACAAAGTCCGGGCCTGACGGTATTTTATTTCAGCCTTTTTAGCTTGATCTTCAGCCGCTTCCTGGCCGACCTTAGTCAGCTGGGTATCATATTGTTTCCGTTTCTGAGAATCAATCAATATCCGGTAAGCATTGGTAATACTGTTAAAAACTTCATTAATTAGAGAAATATCTTCTGCCTGATGGTTAAAGCGGTCAGGATGATATTTACGGGCAAGATTAAAATAGGCTCTTTTTACCTCTTCTTCTGTAGCTGTCTGGTTAACACCAAGCAACTCATAAAAATTTTTTGTTTTCAAGCTGGCTTTTATTTCTCTTAGTTCTTCCAGGCGCTGTTCAATTTCACTTATCTCATCTTTCTTATCCTTTTTTGCCTCCAGGTCTTCATCCCTTGAGGTCACTTCAGAAGCCAATAATTCAACCATATTAAGGCAATAAAAAAGATAAAGGCACCTGAAAAAATTCTCTGTTGAAAATCCCGGCGGTGCTGACTTTCGATTTATTTCCTGCCCTTTAGAAAAGCGCTGAAGCAAGTTTTTCTCTTCATCGGCCAAAAGATGAACATAATCACTATTCTTTAGCATCACCTTTTTCCCCAGGAATAACTTTTCCAGAGATTCATCATATTTCATTTGCCGGATGCCGTGATTGATGATAAATGGAACATCTACTACCGCCAGCTCAGCCGGCGGCTTCAGATCCTGGCGCACCTGAAAGAAAAGCTCAGCATCAAAGTAATTAAAGACATTTAAGAGCACTTCCCTTATTTGAAAGGCCAGCCCTTCTTTAACATCGGCTTCTTTTATTACTCCGCCTTTTTTCAGGCTTTCACCCAGCGGCTGGTTAGCTTCTATGTAATCATCTATCCTGGTGAAAGCGTCTTGCTGAATTTTTTGAAGTTTAAAGAGAATTTCGCCCAATCTTTCTGATTTGACATTAGTCTTGACCTGATATGGCTTGCCCTTGATGAAAAAAATATACTTTTCTATGTCCTTTCTTTTTACAGCCAGACGGCCGCTTTTAGCCTGGAAAAAAATATCTTTTAAAAAAATGGCGATATGTTCCACTGTTTATGCCTGCTTGCTTTTCTTATAATCTACATGATTAGCCTTGGCATTGCAACTTTTTGAAGCAAAAAAAGCTAAAATTAAAAGTAAGAATTGGACAGATGCTTTTATTTTATGTTATTTTTTGATTATGAAGTTGGCTCTAGCCCAGATAAGTCCAGTCCTTGGCCGGGTTGACAGGAACCTGGAGATGCATCTTGAACTGGCCGAAAGAGCTGCCAAAGAAAAAGCAGGACTCATTATTTTCCCGGAGCTGAGTCTAACCGGTTATTCTCTTAAAGATCTGGTGCCTGAAGTAGCTATCAGGCCTGAGGCTTCAGAAGTCCTGGCTAAGTTACAGGTAGCTTCCAGGCAGATCGATCTGATTTTCGGCCTGGTTGAAGAAAGAAGCGACAATCCAGGTGTCTTCTATAACTCTGCTGCCTATTTGACCGGCGGGAAAATTGCCCATGTTCACCGGAAAGTCTTTCTGCCGACTTCAGGGATGTTTGAAGAAGGCCGTTTTTTCGCCAGCGGACATGATTTCAGGGCCTTTCCCCTCAAATCAAGCCAGGCAGGGTTGCTGATCTGCCGGGATTTCATGCATTATAGTTCAAGTTATTGCCTTTTGGCTGACGGTGCCGGTCTGATGATTATCATTTCCGCTGCTCCCGGGCGCGGAACAGCCAATGAAGAGAGCCAGGGTTTCGAAAGCAGCCAGAAATGGGAATTAATGGGTCAGGCTATCTCCTATTTTTCAGGTGCCTATGTCATCTATTGTAACCGGGTTGGGATTGAAGATGGAGCAACTTTTGCTGGCGGCTCATTTATTTATACACCGGATGGCCAGCTTAGTCTCAGATTACCCTACCTGGAGGAAAACTTTAGCCTCCAGGAAATTGATCTCGATCAAATTAGAAGAGCCAGAAAAAACAGGCCATATAAGCGCGATGACCGGCCTGAAGTTATCTGGCATTCTCTCGGCCGTCTGCTCAGGAAGGAAAATGAAGATTAATTGTCCTCTAGTACTCAAAGTTTTAACCAGCTTCATCAGGGAAGAAAGCCATAAGGCTGGCTTTGAACATAATATTATTGGCTTATCAGGTGGCCTGGATTCTACGGTCTGTGCCTATCTGGCTGTTAAGGCCATGGGTTCTAAACATCTCTTCGGACTGATCATGCCTTTTAAAAATTATGATCAGGAAGGTGTTAGCCTGGCGGAAGAGGTCGGCCAGTTGCTCGAGATAAAAGTCGAAAAAATTGATATTTCACCCCAAATTGAAAGCTATTTTTCCAGTCATCCGGTTGATAATCCTGTTCTCCGTGGGAATAAGATAGCCAGGGAGCGAATGTCTATTCTATATGATTATTCTGCCAGATTGGAAGCTATGATTCTTGGAACCAGCAATAAAACTGAATTATTAATAGGCTATGGCACAATTCATGGCGATCTGGCTTGCGGGATAAATCCAATGGGGGATCTTTACAAAACTCAGGTTCAAGAACTAGGCCGGTATTTAAACGTGCCACAAAAAATTCTCAGCCGGAAACCAACCGCCGGTCTCTGGCCTGGCCAGACAGATGAAGACGAGATTGGCCTGAGTTATGAAGAACTTGACAGAATTCTCTTCAGCCTGGTAGATGAAAGGCTGACGGTAGAAGAGGTGATAAAAGCCGGCTATGAAGAGAAAAAGGTCCGGAGAGTCGCCGAATTGATCAGAAAATCTGAGTATAAAAGGAAAATGCCGCCAATAGCCAAGCTATCAGAACGAACCGTCGGGCATGATTTTCTTTACCCTTACGATTGGGGAAAATAGTACCTTCTATAACAGGAAAACAAAAAATGAAGCAGAAAGGGCGGCTATTTATAGTCAGCACTCCGATTGGCAATTTGCAGGATATTACTCAACGGGCACTTCAAGTTCTGAGTGCAGTCGAAGCTATTGCTTGTGAAGATACCCGCCAGACAGTCAAGCTGCTGAATGCCTTTGGCCTGAAAAAAAGACTCATCTCTTACTTTCAACCGCGGGAAAGTCAGAAGCTTCCGCTGATTATATCTATTCTCGAACAGGGGAAGGATATAGCTCTGGTTTCTGATGCCGGCACCCCTGGTATTTCCGATCCAGGTTTTCCCCTTATTAAGGCTGCGATCCAGCAAGGAATTCAGGTCATACCAATCCCTGGCCCTAGTGCTTTAACGGCTGCCCTGGCCGCTTCTGGTTTGCCTACTCACAGGGTGCTTTTCCTGGGTTTTCCTCCAGCTAAAAAGGGAAGCCTGAGAAATTTTCTACAAAAAGCTGCCAGCGAAGAAGGAACTCTAGTTTTTTTCCTGCCTATGAGGAAGTTCAGGCTATTTATTGAAGTTGCCCAGGAGGTATTTGGACCAAGAGAAGCAGTCCTGGCCCGGGAAATAACCAAAATCCATGAAGAGTTTATCAGGGGAAACCTTGATAATCTGCCGCTAAATGTTGATGATAATAAATTGAAGGGGGAGGCAACCTTGCTTATAAGGGGCAAATAATTTTTTTAAAAAATACTTGACAAATCTATACTCTGATATTATATTAATGTACGACTAAAGAATTTAGAAAGGAGGTTAAGCTATGGCTATCACAAAATGGGATCCTTTTCGGGACTTAACTGTCCTCCGTGACAGGATGAACAGACTATTTGAGGAAGCTTTTCCCTCGCTTCGGCTTGAGGAATCTGAGCTGATGCAAACCACCTGGGCTCCTGCCGTCGATATCTATGAAACAGAAAACGAGCTTGTTATGACAGCTGAACTCCCTGGTGTTAATGAGAAGGACGTTGAAATTAAGGTTGAGGATAACACTTTGTCTATCAAAGGTGAAAGGAAATTAGAAAAGGAGACCAAGGAGGAAAATTACCACCGTATTGAGCGGGCTTATGGCTCTTTCTTCAGGTCTTTCACCCTACCCAACTATATAGATTACGATAATATTGCCGCTGAGTTTGAAAATGGCCTGTTAAGAGTCCATCTGCCCAAGAAAACCGAAGTCAAGCCGAAAAAGGTTAAAATCCTTAAGCCGGCCAGTGAAGAAAAAGCGGTAGAAAAAACTTCAAAGTAACAATCAACTAAGGTTATTAATTACTCAGGCCTCTGCTTTAAAAGAAGAGCAGGGGCCTTTTTTATTCAGGCTCTAGCCAGAGTTATAGCTCTAATCTCTCTGGCGCCTGCTTCCTTAAGGATTAAAGCACATTCTTTGATAGTCGTGCCAGTAGTATAGACATCATCTACCAGCATTATTATCCGCTCGTGAATAAGCTCTTTTTTCCTGACAGCAAAAGCCCCCTTCAAGTTCAGTTCTCTCTCCCCGGCTTCCAGAGAAACCTGAGAGGCAGTATTTCGCGTCTTAATTAAAATCCCCAGACCAAGGGGACAACCAGTAAACCTTGATAACCATCTGGCTAAAAGCTCAGCTTGATTGAAACCCCTCTTCCTTTCTTTCTGCCAGTGAAGCGGCACAGGCACAATTAAGTCAACTCCCTGCAGGAGTCCCAGAGGCTCAAATTGCCGGTAAAGATGCCCAGCTAAAGAAAAAGCCAGGGGTTCTTTTCCTTTATATTTAAACAGGATGATTGCTTCTTTTAAACGTCCCGAGTATGACCCCAGCGAGCGATGAAGTTCATAAGGAGGCAAGTTTTCCTGGCAATCAAGGCAAAGTGAATCTAATCTGCTCAGGTGGTATAAAAACCGCCCGCATACCTGGCAGACCGGACCCTGATGGCTGTCAATTTTCCCCAGGCACTGGCGGCAGACAACTCTTTCCTCAGATTCGAGCAGGGGCTGACCACAAATCTGGCAGAAGGAAGGGAAGACAGCCAGCTTAACCGGCAGAGTCAACCGGTTAAAGAATTTTACTATGTTCACTTTTCAGAAGTTCTGCCTTCTATCTTCTCCTGGCAGCTTATGCAATAGGGAGTCCAGGGAACAATTTGCAGTCTTTTTTTCCCAATTTCTTTATGACAAACCTGGCACAAACCATATTCACCCTTTTCCAATCTATCAATAGCCTGGTCAATTAGCTGCAACTGTTCGCGCTCACTATCAGTCAATCCCAGGAGAAATTCTTTGGTATAAGAAGTCTCCGCTTTATCAACAACATCAAGAGCCGTATCCGTTTCAATTTCCTTACTTTCATTGTAAAACTGGCTCAACTTTCTAATAATGCTCTTTTTTCTCTCGAGCAGCAGTTTCTTAAATTCTGCCTTTTCCTTTTTGGCTAGCTTGAATTTTTCAGGCATATAACCCCCTGTCATTTAGGATAAGCATAACCCTTGATTAAGTTCAAAGCCCGGTAAACCTGTTCCAGCAGAACTGTCCTGGCCAGCTCATGTGAAAAAGTCATTCTGGAAAGTGAAAGTTTCAAATCAGCTTTCTCAAGTATTCTGGGAGCCAGACCAAGAAACCCCCCAACGAAAAAAATAATCTGACGAGACGGGCTCATAGCTTTTGACTCAATCAAATTGGCTAGTTCCTTTGAGTTTAATTCCTTTCCGCCATCCGAAAGGCAGATAATATAACCATCCTTAGTATATTTTTCAAGCCCTCTGGCTTCTTTTTCGAGAATCTTTTCTGACCATTTTTCTTCAAGTCCCCTGGCCTCCGCCGTTTCCACCAGGTTGACCCGGGTAAACAGCTTTATCTTTTCAAGATATTCTTGCTGAAGAGCCCGGTAGCTGGCATTCCTGGTTTTCCCTGGCCAGACAAATAAAATTTCCATTCTAATCGGTTTCTAATAAATAAATATTTATTGGTTAAAAGTCAAGAAGAAATTAAATATAGTCAATAATCAAGCCTGGAGGCATCAGCCCAGAGCTTCTCAAGGGCATAACGCTCCCTGGCCGCTTTAGAAAATATATGAATGACTAAAGAACCATAGTCAATAAGAATCCAATCAGCCCGCTCCAGCCCTTCCAGACCAAATGGATTTATTTTTTCCTTTCTTAATTCTTCTTCAATATTCTGATAAATTGCTATATTTTGCCGGGAAGAATTTCCATTCATAATCAGGAAAAAATCTGTAAAGCTGGTGAGTTCCCTCAAATCAAGCAGGCATAATCCTTCTGCCTTTTTAGCCTGGCTGGCTTTAATCGATAATTTGACTTCCTTCGGCAAACTGCGTTTGCTAAATTTTTTTTCTTTGCCTTTCAATTTTTCTTGTTCTCTCCTTTCATCTCAATAGTATAAATGATTTTTCAAGATATATTCTTCGACCCCTGGTGGGACGAGACCGTCCACCGGCAAACCTGCCTGAAGCCTTCGCCTTATCTCCGAAGAAGAAATATTAAGTCCATCTATATCTATAAGATAAAGCCCGGTGCGGGTGTAATTCTCTGTTTTAATCTCTGCTTTTTTGATCATTTCGACTACCCGTTCAGGCTTTATTTTTTCAATAACTTTATTTAGTTGTTCAAGTGCCCAGCCCGGGCGTTTAACAATTACAAAAGAACACTCCTGGATAAGGCGGGCGTAATCTTTCCAGGTCTCTATCTCGAGGAAGGCATCAGAACCAACAATAAAGAAGAAAAGATCTTGGGGATAAAGTTTCTTCAATCTTTTTAAGGTGACAATCGAATAAGACGGGCCAGGATTTTTTACTTCCAGGTCAGAGGCAATAAAACCGGCATGAGGCTTACAGGCAATCTCCACCATCCGCAGGCGATGCCAGGCAGATACAACTTCTTTTTGATCTTTGTGGGGTGGTATATAGGAAGGAATAAATAAGATTCTATCCAGGGGTAAATATTTTCTGACTTCTTCAGCCGCTCGCAAATGCCCCCTGTGGATGGGATTAAAAGTTCCGCCAAAAAGACCGGTTAAAGTCATTTCCTTTCTTCGCTATCTTATCATTCTTTTTTAATCACTATCTAATTTTTGTTTTTGTGTCTTTTCATCTCTTAACATTCTAGCTAGCAAGCCGATCAGGCTGGCCAAACCTTCACCGGTGGCAGCCGAGATAGCCACAAATGGCTTCTTTTCCCTACTGGCCAATTTTTTGATTCCCAGCAGGCGCCCTTGCTGGTTTTTACTCAGCAGATCAATTTTATTGGCCGCAATAATCTGCTTTCTGGCCAGAAGGTCAGGGTTAAAGGCCTTTAGCTCATTCTGTATTATCTGGTAATCCCTAGCCGGATCTCTTTGAGTTAGCGGTGAAATGTCAATGACATGAACGAGTATTTTTGTCCTTTCTATATGTCTTAGAAATTGTATTCCCAGGCCATGCCCCTGGTAGGCACCTTCAATTAAGCCTGGTATATCCGCCATTACCAGGCTTTCATTTTCACCCAGATCGACCACCCCCAAATTGGGAGTCAGAGTCGTAAAGGGATAATCGGCAATCAACGGGCGGGCAGCTGAAATTTTTGAAATAAGGGTAGATTTACCCGAATTGGGAAAGCCAACCAGGCCAACATCAGCTATCAGTTTTAACTCAAGAATGACTTCTATCTCTTCACCTGGCTTTCCTTTTTCAAACTCTCTTGGTACCTGGTGAGTGGGAGTAGCAAAACTGGCATTCCCCCGGCCTCCCCGGCCCCCTCTGGCCGCTAAATAAATTTCACCGGACCGTAGAAAATCATGGAGGATGTTGCCCGTGGCTGCCTCTTTGACCACGGTCCCTACCGGCACTTTAAGATACAAATCCTTGCCTTTCTTACCCTGCTTGTTTGAACCCTCGCCATTTGCTCCCTTTTTAGCTTTATTGATCGGGTGAAACCGGAAGAAAGCCAGCGTATTAAGGTTTTGATCACTCACCAGGTAAATATGGCCACCGTCACCCCCTCGCCCGCCATCTGGCCCGCCCTTTGGCACCCGGTATTCCCGCCGGAAGCTGACACAGCCATCGCCTCCTTTCCCCGCAATTAGCTGAACCTTTACTTGATCAATAAACAATTTGCTACCTGCAGGAAAGAGAGCTTAAAGCCAGCAAAGATAACCTTCGGCCCGCCGGCTCCAACCTTATTGACATTAACCGTCCAGGGAGATTGTCCCATTTTTATGAAGTGATTTCGATCTTTTCCTCCAGAGGAAGAACCGAAACAAATTTCCCCATCTTACCTCTATCTTCAAACTTGACTTTGCCTGCTACCAGAGCAAAGAGAGTATCGTCACCTCCACGCCGGACATTCAGGCCCGGTTTCAGCCTTGTTCCTCTCTGCCTGACCAGAATAGAGCCGGCCTTAACCAGCTCCCCCCCAAAACTTTTGACTCCGAGATGCTTAGGGTTAGAATCTCTGCCATTAACACCTGATCTTTTGTGAGCCATGATCAGTTCTCCTTGTTTTATTCCTTATTTTCAGCCTTCTTTGGTTTTCTTGGCGCTCTTTTGGCCTGGGGTTTTTCCATCTTTTCCACGGAGGGAGCTGCCTTTTTTGCCGGACTCTTCCTCGCAGGAGTTCTGGCTGTTCCTGCTGCTGGTTTTTCTTCTGTTTTCTTTACCTTCTCTATCTTCTTTTCAGTTCTGGTTACTATTCTTTCAGGATAAATACCGGCAATTTTGATTTTAGTCAGCATCTGCCGGTGACCTCTCGTCCGTCGGTAGCCTTTCCTTCTTTTCTTCTTGAAGACAGTAACTTTGTCGTCTTTATAAACTTCCATGACTTCACCGTTAACCGTAGCTTTCTCCACATAAGGATTACCGACAAGTATCCGTCCTTCATCTTCTATCAGCAAGACTTGTTCAAAAGTGACTGTTTTCCCTGGAGAAGCCTCAAGCTTTTCTACTGAGAGAACATCTCCTTCTTTGACTCGGTACTGCTTACCGCCTGTTTTAATAACTGCCAACATAGTTTTTCACCTTTCCGGGGATAAAAATTGAAGTTTAAATCTAACATATAAGCTATTTTATGTCAACCAGATAGCCTCCCCGTCAGCCAGCGGGTTAACTTAAATATTTGACCAGTGCCCCCCATCTTTTATCCAGGATAAAGCCTTCTTTCATGAAAAAGAAAGGAATTAAATAATGAGTCATAATCAGCTTAATATCTGAATTTCTCATTCTTTCAACAAAATCTTCAAGCATGGCCCGCCCCAGTCCCCTTTGCTTATATCCCTGAGCAACAACAATTCCTTCCATAAAAATCACACCTGAAGACAAATTCCGGAAACAAAGTCCGCCGATGACCAGACCATCATCATCAACCAGAACCAGGTTATGATTTTGCTGAGAAATCACCCGGGGGTAATTGTCCAGGAGGAAAAGGTGATATAGCTGACCGATCTCAGCTGGTTCATAACTCTCCCGAAAGGTAAACTGGTTTCCCTGCCGGTCGGTAACAGTCGATTTTATGATCAGCCTTTCCCGCACGGATTCGCCTGTTTTTGACAGGTTAAGATCTCTGGCTTCTCTCGCTCTCGGGAAAACCATCCGGCTAAAAACCTGACGGTCCTCTCCCAATTCGAGATTTGACTGAATTTCAGACAGTTCAATAAACTGAATGGCCATTTTGTCGGGCTGGCTTTTCATTTTGTTTAGCAATTTTTCAAAAGCAATGATAACTTCAGCCGGAGCAGAAGAAAAATAAGTATGACGGTAAACATAGAATCTAAGCAATTCTGGACGTGAATTAAGATGAAACTCATTGATCAGTTCAATAACTTTTTTCTCACGTTCAAAGGGAGTGGCCTGTCCGTTGGCTATTTCCCATTCTTTGTATTTGCGGATAGCCGTTAAAACCGAAACGGGCATAACGGGATTCTGGCGTATCTCATTAAGATAACTTTCCAGCTGAAACCTGAAAGAGCCAAAGCCCTCCAGCTCTATATCTTCTTTTTGAAGCTGCAGGAAAAGTTCCTCCAGAAAGCTTAGTGCCTGCTTTTCTTCCCAGATTTCAAAACAGGCATCAAATATCCAGCTCAGATCTATGATTTTTCTGGCCCAGGGATAAGCCGCTACAACTTTCAGGTAGAAATTCTCAATTATTAGGCGAACTAAAGAAAGAGGCCTTTTATATGGTTTAATTCTTCCAAGTTCAATCAGACCAGGATGCTCTCCATCTACACAGATATTTTCAGGCAGGCTCTGACCAGGGATAATATGGAAATCGGCAGCGGCTACGGCCTTAAAGACAACTCCCATGGCTTCAATATAAAGCATTCTCCATTCCTGTGGAGTAACCAGAGAAATCGGGCTGCCTGGCCGGGTAGCATAATCTCTGATCCTTTCGCTGACGTTAAGCCGGCTAAAGAAACGATAAGTGATCGCCTGCAAATCTGGCCGCCAGGAAGCCAGACGAGGCAAAAGACGTGGATTAGAGAAGTCCTCAGAAAGGCATAAATGCCATAATATTTTCTCCATGACTGGCTGGCTAAAACGGCGTTTTAAGATTTCCACTCTCAGGTCATAATGTTCCCCCTGAGAAGTATTCAGGCATACACGGAGATGAAGGCCCGGGTAAACTGAAGCTACCCTTGAAACTCTGATTTCTCCAGAAGCCAGCGTCTCCGGATCAAATGCATTAAAGCCATAGGCAAAATTTACACTTTCCGCCAGAAAGGTCGGCTCTGACAGGATTTGCCTGATCAGCCTTTTTTCCGGCTGAGAAAAATCACTGCCAATCTGCAGTTTCTGGACCAGCCTTTCTCTTATATCCTCAGGCAATTTAACTTTTATCCTCAATCTGAAGATGTTATAAAGATTTTCCATTATTCTAAAAGCTTTTGAAGATACGGCCTGATCCTTTCGATGAAGGGCCCAACTGGCCAGTTCAGCAATGACCTCAGAGCTAAATTCGGGATGGATAGTGGCAAAGTCAGCTAGAAGCTTGAAAATATGCACAAATTGATTGACCGTTTCTGGTGAAGCAGGCCACTTCAAAGACTTCCTGTAATTGGCCAATCTCCGACGCAGAGCCTCAAACTGACCGCCACCAAGAGCCGACGAAGAAATCTCTTCAATTGATTCTTCATTAAGAAAAGTTAGACCTGATTCAACAAAAGCAGAGAGTGAAGGCGAATATTCTGGTAAAGGCTGGTCAAGCAGCAGAAGCCGGTAAGCCCAGCAGCGGATTTTTTCTAAAGGATGATTAGCCAGAGCCTCCAGTCTCAGCCTGATAAGCGTTGACAACCTGAGATTTTCTGCCTGATTAAAAAGTTTTTCAAAATCGTTCATGGCTTCGAAAGCTGCCTCTTCCGTACCAAAGAAAAGCATAGAGATTAACTGGTGAATTTTGATCAGCGTTAGATCACCTGCTCCTTTAGGGGGTGGAAAATCCTGCCTGGCTGACTCTGCTTTCTCAGTTGGCAGCCAGATCCGGTTAGACACAGCCCCCAGAGGAGTATCCCAGCCTTCACGGCAGACAAGAAATTTAACCAGAGATGGATTTCCACACCACAAGAGAGGCTGACGGGCAAATAAACCCAGATCTATCGTTCTGCCTTTTATTTCATATAAAAGATCCCCAATGAGATACTTCCCGCTCTGCTGATCATAACGGATCCTTAGGGAAGCCTGGCGCCCCAGAATAACCAGTCTATCCTCTTCTAAACTAAAATCCTCTTCGACCAAACCAAGGTCTCTAATCAGCCAGAAAGGAAGACTCAAGCTGAAATCCTTTGAACTCAGGCCGAGAAAATCCTTCTTATAAAGCCCTTCAATCAGATTAGAAAAGTTAGCAGTAATTCTTTTCCGGTTGAATGAACCTTTAGCAGTCAGCTCGCCTTTCTCTCTGGAAAAATCTCTATCCAGGAGAGCAAACTTCATTACCCTTTCATATGGAGCCAGACTGAGATTGGCTGCTTCTATAATTCTTTTGTAATATTCCCTCTCTCCCTCGTGCTGGGGTAAGACAGTCAACTCTGGCGCACTGCTGTCAGGGACAATCAACAGCACATTATATGGCTTCCCATCTCCTACCAGAAAAACACTCTTAAATCCCGGAACTGACTTGAATTTGTCTTCAACTTTCCTGGGGGCAATCGTCTGACCGCGGTTATTTTTATAAATATCCTTTATTCGATCAACCAGGCGGAAATAGCCATTGGGTAAAATTTCGAAGACATCACCGGTTTTAAGCCAGTAATCAGAACCAGGAGAGCCAGGATAAGGAATATCATCTCCGGGCCCCTTTTCTTCCAGATAGCGGGCAATATAGTGGCCCCTGGCCAGGAGTTCTCCTTCCGGGCTCAGCTTCAGTTCGACACCAGGCAAAGGCCGGCCCTGAGTATCGTCCACATAGTGGCCGGGCAGGGTCATAGTTAATCCTCCAGTCGCTTCAGTTAGTCCAAAACCCGAAATCAGATCAACTCCATATCTGGCAAAAAAATGGAAAACACGCGGCTCCAGATAGCCAGCAGCCGAAATACCCCAGCCAAGCCTTGAACCTACTATTTTCCTGACTGCCTCTTTTTTCTCATCCTCTGTCCTTGCCCCAGCCACGGCTTGCCGGCATCTTTCACAGACTTGCACCCAGCGAATAGGCACGCTGACCAGGCCGGTAGGGTTTACTTTAGGGAATAGATTTAAAAGCGTATCCACAGAAGGATTACCTGAAAAAATATAGGTACCGCGCCAAAAAATAGAGCCGAGAAGCTCAAAGTAGCGGCCAAAAGTATGATATAAAGGCAAAAAACTCAGCAGGACCTCATCCTGGCCAACCCCAGGCAGGGCAGCCGCCCTGGCAAATCTCTTGGAAATAAGATTGTAAGTTGAGAAAGACACTCCTTTCGGGATGCCTGTGCTGCCTGAAGTGTACATCACCGTAGAAACCTGGCTAAGCCGAAAGCAGGGCCGCTGGCTGAGGACCTGGTCCACTTCTTTTGGGTTCAGAGTCCTGAGCTGCTCACCGAGATATCTTGATGATCCACCAGCCGGTTCAATCCTCTGGAGGCCTAAGATTTCAAAATTCAGTCCTGTCGCCTGCTTCAACTGTTCCAGTAATCTCAATCTTTCCAGATTATCAGTGATTACAATATTTATTTTAAGCTGATTGAAAATAAGCTCGAGATTTTCAAGGTTAAAACTCGCGTTTAGAGGGGTAACGAGAATATCATAAAAAAGGCAAGCCAGATCACTGCAGGCCGAATCAAAATGGTTTTCGCTGAAAATAGCTACCCGCGGTTCTTGGGGCGCAGATAGAAGATAAAAATAGCCAGCCAGCAATCTCAGGTAAGAAGCAATTTCCAGATAGGTCCACCTGCCGCTTTTGGAAGACGACATATCAATAAAAAGCACTCTCTCGGGATTATCCTTGACCCTGTCTTCAAATAGATTCAAAAGGCTATAATTCATTTTCTGAATAAACTGGAAGCAGGTCTCAGCCCAGTCCCAGTTTTTCTCTGGATAAGACAGGTTTTTTAGAAAGGTAGAGCTTGAAGTCAGATTGAGGTAGGTCCTGATTGTCTCGGGCCTGAGGCTTTCTGCTTGACCTGTCGCCAGAAGTTCTGAGGCAATAGTTACTATCTTTTCGGCCAGAACCGTTTTAGAAACGGCTGGCTGGCCTGTCCAATAATTTAAGAGCTCCTCAAGCGAAAGTTTTGAATCAGATAGAAAATCTTTTTTATCTGGCATGAAATAAAAGTTAGTATTTCTTTAAAATAATTGACCCATCATTAGTTTTTATTTTAATACATATAAGAAATTGAGTCAAAAGAACCCGGCTCTCCCCCGGGACTGCCTTGACAAGGAAATAAGTTTCACTTAAGTTAATCATAAGTTCCTGGCGGGCGGTTAGCTCAGGGGCAGAGTGTCGGTCTTACAAACCGGAGGTCACTGGTTCGAACCCAGTACCGCCCACCAATTAAAAGAGGGGACATCATCTATATTTCCTATTTTTGCAGGTGGGGAACATTTTTCAGGCTGTCCTGAGGCCAGCTTTAATAAAACCTGGCTGTGCCCCGGACACTACTGAGGCTACCAGTTAAAGACGAAAACCAGCAGAGCTCTAAGGGCCAAAGAGTTCATCCCGGAAAGTTAGCTAAAAATTTGGCTTTCACAATGGATAGAAGATGGCTGATCAAAGTGAAGATGAAAAAGAAAGGGTAAAAGATGGATCTAATGATCCAAAAAAATTTTATAAATAGGTTGCAGTTAAAGTAATTAACCTATAAAATAAAAATAATGGAGGGGAGGGAAGTGGCTAAAGCCAGAATTCTAGTGGTCGAGGACGAAGCTCTGGTAGCCAGGGATCTGGTGAATACGATTAAATCTTTTGGCTATGAAGTCACCGACCTGGTTCAAAACGGCGAGTCAGTTGTTCAGAGTATTCAGAAAAACCAGCCAGATCTGGCCATCATGGATATAGTTCTTAAGGGTAGAGTTGACGGGATTGAAGCTGCGGCCCTTTTATGGGAAAAATATTCTATACCAGTAGTTTATATAACTTCTTTTGCAGATGATCTCACTCTCGAGCGAGCCAAGCTAACTGAACCTTTTGGCTATCTGATCAAACCTTATGAAGAAAGGGAACTTGAGCTGACAATTGAGATAGCTCTATATAAAGCCAGAATGCAACAGCTTCTGAAGAAAAGGGAAGAGTGGCTAGCAACCATTCTACAGGGGATAGAAGATGGCATAATTGTTTCTAATGAAGAAGGTAAGATTTCCTTCATAAATCCTTCAGCCCAGAAAATTACAGGCTGGAAAGAGAAAGAAGCCATTGCCCAACCTGTTAGCCTAGTATTTAATTTAAAAGAAAAAATAGATCTCGAATCGGGAACCATAGCTCAAAATCTGCAGGAGGTTTGCCTTAAAACTAAAAGAAGTCTGGAAATTCCAGTTGAACTAACGATTGATCCTCTGCCAGAGGAGAAAGGCCATAGAAGCGGTCAGGTAATTGTATTCAGAGATATTTCTACCCGCCGGCAAGCAGAATACGAACTGCAAGAAAGCTGGGACAGGCTGCAGCGGGCTTTGAAAGGAACTATTCAAGCCATTTCCACCACGATTGAAATGCGTGATCCTTATACTGCTGGCCACCAGCGGCGTGTCGCCCAGCTAGCTGAAGCTATGGCCAGGGAGATGAATCTTCCTGAGATAAAGATTGAAGCCATAAAGTTTGCAGCTCAGATTCATGACATCGGGAAAATATATATTCCAGCTGAAATCCTGAGTAAGCCTACAAAATTGACCGAACTCGAATATACGATCATCAAAAATCATCCACAGGCAGGCTATGAGATTTTAAAAAATATTGAATTCCCCTGGCCAATTGCCAGTATTGTCTTGCAGCATCATGAGCGATTGAATGGCTCAGGCTATCCCGCCGGTCTTAAGGACGGAGAAATTTTATTAGAAGCTCTAATCCTATCGGTTGCCGATGTGGTTGAAGCTATGTCTTCCCACCGGCCATACCGCCCATCCTTCGGGCTGGATAAGGCTCTGGATGAAATCAATCTCAACAGCGGAATTCTTTATGAGCCACAGGCAGTGGCAGCTTGCCAACGGATCTTTAAAAACGGTACCTTTTCGTTTGATTAAATAGAGACTTTAATCTTCCTGTCTCGTGAGTATTTACGGGATGGGAAATTAGCGCCCCCGACGGGATTCGAACCCGTGTTGCCGCCTTGAAAGGGCGATGTCCTAGGCCGGGCTAGACGACAGGGGCGCAAGTGAGCCGTGCTGGACTCGAACCAGCGACACCCGGCTTAAAAGGCCGGTGCTCTCCCTCTGAGCTAACGGCCCCTCGTTTTTGACCGTGTGAAAGGTTATTTATAGCTGAAAATCACTAAATGTCAATAAGCCCGGCTACAATTCTCTTATCTCTGAAAATCTCGCTTTGATCAGGCGACAGGTTCAAACTTAACAATTATCCAGCGTCCATTATTAGTTATTTTGCCCGTCTGGTCTTTAAGGACATATCTTTTTAAAATAACATTATATTTTTTCTCGGTGCCAGTCTTAGTTTTAACATTGATCAGGACATTTTTAGAATGAACTTCGCCATTAAGATCTCTGATTCCTGGCATTGATTTGACCCCGAGCGAAAATAAGATAATCTGCTCTTCTTTAGATGCAGCTTCTTTAGCAGCACTATACTGGGTCTGCAGTTCCCGGTAATCATTGTATTTCTGATCATAGTCGGCTTGAAGCTCTCCCACTTTTTTCTTCAGGGCTGCCCGGGCACTAGATGTTCTGGCATTATCAAGTTCTTCCTTGGCAACATCTAAAGCGTCTTTGGCTACAACAACCGGACCAACATGTTCATCCTGTTTCTTTTTGGCCTCAATTTCTCTCTTATTCAACTCTGGTAGGGGAGCTGGCTCAACTGTTTCCGGTGAAACGCTGACCACTTTGTAGCTGGCAGCTTCAATGGCCAGAGGTTCCACCGCAATTGAAGCCATCGTCTGATTGTCATTCATAGAAATTGCATGGAAATATTTATCCAACAAAGCTTTCTCTGGACTTGAAGAACAGGCGGTATAAAACAGAATGGCCATCAAAGCTAAACCAAGTAACCCTAGATTCTTATTTTTCATTCTTCCTCCTTCCTAACGGTTGTAATTCCATCTATATTATTTTTGAAATTAAAATTTTTTTCAAGTAAAAAAGCAAGTTTAAATAATTCTAACTCAGAAAAATCAGGGCCGATGAGCTGGACCCCGAGAGGCAGGCCATCTGCCGTCAGGCCTGAAGGCAGCGAAAGACAGGGAAGACCGGCCAGATTAGCCGTCACTGTAAAATAATCCTGAAGGTACATGGACAGTGGATCCTGTTTTTCGCCAAGCCTGAAAGCCGCTTCGGGTGTGGTCGGGGTCAGGATAAAATCAACCTGTTTAAAAGCTGCCTGGAACTCACTGGTTATAGTCTGTCTGGCTCTAGCCGCCCGGGCATAATAAGCCTCATAATATCCTGAACTAAGAGCAAAAGTCCCGATTAGAATCCGGCGCTTGACTTCAGAGCCGAAGCCAAGGGTCCTGGTATTTTGATACATTTCAAATAGCTCACCGGAATTGGCTCTAAAGCCATAGCGGACTCCGTCAAAACGAGCCAGATTGGAGCTGGCTTCCGAAGGGGCAATAATATAATAACAGGGAAGAGCATATTCCCAGGAAGGAAAAGAAGCGGTGGATAGTTTGAAGCCAAGCTTTTCCAGATTCAAGATAACTTTCTTATAATTGGCTGCCACTTCCGGATTTACCCCAGTCAGCAAGGCTTCCGCCAGCACTCCAACCCTCTTCTTTGTCAAAGGCAATTCCAGGTTTGAAAAATAATCAGGAACGGGCAGGCCGGCCGAAGTTGAATCCCGGCGGTCAAACCCAGATATAACCGAGGTTAGCCAGGCGCAATCAGGCACATTTCTGGCCAGTGGGCCTATTTGATCTAAAGATGAAGCAAAGGCCACCAGCCCATAGCGGGAAATCCGCCCATAAGTCGGCTTGAGGCCAACCAGCCCGCAAAAGGCTGCTGGTTGCCGGACAGAACCGCCTGTCTCTGAACCGAGAGCTCCACTTGCTTCTCTGGCCGCCACGGCTGCAGCTGACCCGCCACTGCTGCCGCCAGGTACCCTGTCTACATTCCACGGGTTTCTCGTCGTAAAAAAAGCCGAATTTTCAGTCGACGAGCCCATGGCAAATTCATCAAGATTTGTTTTCCCAATAATAATGGCATCCTCCGCCTCCAGCCGTTCAATGACGGTGGCATTATAAGGCGGGATAAAATTTTCCAGAATTTTAGAACCACAGGTAGTTCTGAGACCCTTGGTAACAATATTATCTTTAACAGCAATAACCGCCCCGGCTAATTTGCCTTTTTCTGACCTGGAATCAATCTGTCTGGCTCTGGCCAGAGCCGGGCCAAAATTATAAGTCAGGTAGGCTTTGATCCTTTTATCCTGACGCTCTATGTGTTCAATATAATCTTCAACTATTTCTACGAGGCTAACCTGACCGTTTCTAACCAGATTGACAGCCTCAACCAGCCCAGGCTCAACCAGTTTTTGACTCATTTCAGTTTATTCCCCGGCCAGAACCCTGGGGACCTTAATAAAATCGCCTTCTTTATCCGGAGCCAGGGCCAGAACTTCGGCCGGCGGCAACGACTCCTCGGGCTGATCAGCCTCAAGCCGGAGGCTAAAATTAACGGGTGTAAATTTTTCTTCTTGATCTGTTTCAAGACAGGAAAGCTGCCCGACCCAGTCAATGATTTTATCCAGCTGGCCCGGTAACTCTTTTTCCTCTTCTTCTGTCAGTTTTAGATTGGCCAGCCGGCTTAAGTGATTGAGATCCAATTTCATGCTTACCATTATAAGCAATAGGAGGAGCTTTAACAAGGAAACTTTCTCTTTTTAAAATTTCTCGATTATGATATAAATAATTCTATTTTTTTTGGACAGGGGACAGATATGGATTCTATAAAAAAGATAATCTCCAGATACAAAAAAGACCGGACCAGGCTGCTTGATATTTTAAAAGAAGCTCAAGCCGCTGAAGGAAAAATCTCTGATCAGGCAATTGAAGCAGTAGCCGCTGCACTCCAAATTTCCCGGGCTGAAGTGGAAGGGGTGATCAGCTTTTATCATTTTTTCTCTGACCGGCCAACCGGTAAATATGTTATTTACCTTAATAATTCTGTAACCTCCGGGATGGCTGGCCGGGAGAAAGTGGCCCGTGCCCTGGAAAAAGAAGCCAATTGCCGTTTTGGCCAGACTTCTCCCGATGGGCTGATAACCTTGTTCGAGACTTCCTGCATTGGGATGAACGACCAGGAACCTGCCGCCATCATTAACGGCGTGATTTTTACTTCTTTAAATGAAGAAAAGGTCAAGAAAATAGCCGGCCAGATGAGAAAAAACATCGACGTCCAGGAGATGATCGAAGAATACGGTGATGGAGCCAATCGACATGATCTGGTCAGAGCCATGGTCAAGAATCATATCAGGAAAGAAGGGCCGGTGATTTTTGGCGATTACCAGACCGGCCTGGGCTTAAATCAAGCTTTAAAACTGGCCCCTGAAGGAGTTATTAACGAAATTAAGAAAGCCAATCTGATGGGCAGAGGCGGAGCTGGTTTCCCGACCGGTCTCAAATGGGAATTATGCCGGAAGGAAAAAAGCTCGGAACACTATGTCGTCTGTAATGCCGATGAGGGCGAGCCAGGTACTTTTAAGGACCGGGTCCTTCTGACTGAGAGGCCGGAAATGGTTTTCGAAGGAATGGTCATCGCCGGGTATGCCGTCGGAGCTAAGCTGGGAATTCTTTATCTCCGGCACGAGTACACTTACCTTAAAAGGTACCTGAAATACATCCTGGAAAATATGAGGCAGAATGGTTTTCTGGGAAAGAAGATTGCCGGACAGAATTTTGACTTTGAAATTGAAATAAAATCGGGGGCAGGAGCTTATGTCTGCGGAGAAGAATCAGCCCTGATTGAATCAGCTGAAGGCAAGAGAGGTGACCCTCGAGACCGGCCTCCTTTCCCGGTGCAGAACGGTTATCTTGGCTCCCCGACCACCGTTAACAATGTGGAGACTCTGGCTACCGCTACCCAGATCTTCACTCATGGCTCAGCCTGGTTTAGAGCCATGGGAACGTCAGTCTCAGCCGGAACCAAGCTGCTGAGTGTTTCTGGCGACTGCGATCGCCCAGGCATTTATGAAGTTGAGTGGGGATTGACATTGAAAGAGCTGCTTAGCCTGGTTGGGGCTGAGGAAACTCTGGCTGTCCAGGTCGGTGGCGCCTCGGGTCAGTGCCTGTCTGAAGCTGGCTTTGGCCGCAAACTCTGTTATTCGGATCTGGCCACCGGCGGTTCAGTCATTATTTTCAATAAAACCAGGGATATTTTCTCTATTGTCCGGAATTTCCTCGACTTTTTCATCGAAGAAAGCTGTGGCTGGTGCACCCCTTGTCGGGCTGGCAATGTCTTGATCAAAAACAAGTTTGAAAAAATTGCCTCAGGACTGGGAACAGCCAGTGACCTGGCGGAGATTGAGGCCTGGGGAAAATTAATCAAAGCCACCAGCCGCTGCGGTCTTGGTCAAACTAGTCCCAATCCCGTTCTGACCACACTGACCAATTTCAGGGAAATTTATGAGAAAAAAATTAATAAGGAAGCTGACTTTAGGTCAGAGTTCGACTTAGCCCGTTCAGTAGAACAAGCCTGTCAGGTGACCGGCAGAAAATTCGAGGAGGAAAGGGAAGATGCCTGAGAAATTAAAATTCAGTATAGATGGCCGGGAAGGCCTGGCCGACCAGGGAATGACCATTTATGAGGCAGCCAGGGTTATTGGTGTCTACATTCCGGTTCTCTGCCATTATGAAGGGCTCAAGCCGGTCGGCAGCTGCCGGATTTGCTCGATCCTGGTCAATGGCCGGTGGCTGGCTTCCTGTACTCAGCCGTTGTCCGAGGGCATGGTCATAGAAAACAATACCCCTCAAGTCATTGAATACCGCCGGGCCATCATCGAGATGCTACTGGCCGAAGGCAACCATTTTTGTCCGGCCTGTGAGAAAAGCGGCAATTGTGAACTGCAGGCTTTAGCTTACCGCTACGGGATTATGGTTCCCCGCTTCCCCTATCAATTCCCCCAGCGCCAGATTGAAGCTTACCCCGGCTTTCTGCTCGACCATAACCGTTGCGTTCAATGCCAGCGCTGCGTCCGGGCTATTCAGACTGAAGATGGCCAGAAAATTTTCGCCATGAAAAACCGTTCAAAAGATGTCCGGGTAAATGTTGATCGTAAACTGGCAGCTAAACTCAGCCCGGATCAAATCCAGAAAGCTATGGACATCTGTCCGGTCGGGGCTATTTTGAAAAAAGAAGTTGGCTTCCTCCGCCCGATCGGCCAGAGAAAATATGACCGCCAGCCAATTGGCAGTGAAATTGAAGGGAAAAAGTGAGGTCTCAAGATGAGTAGTAAACCAGTTATTGCCACCGCTTCGTTAGCCGGTTGTTTCGGCTGCCACATGTCTTTTCTCGATATAGACGAAAGACTGCTGGAACTCATTGAACTGGTTGAGTTTGATAAATCACCTATTGACGATTTGAAAAAATTTACAAGGCCGGTTGATATTGGTTTAATTGAAGGTGGTTGCTGCAATGCCGAGAACGTCGAAGTGCTCCGTTCCTTCCGAAAAAACTGCCGGATACTGATTTCACTTGGCGAGTGCGCCGTCATGGGTGGACTTCCCGCCATGCGCAATACGATTTCCCTTAAAGACTGCCTGGAGGAAGCTTATCTGAATTCCCCCACGGTTGCCCCGGAAGACAGGGTTATTCCTAATGATGAAGATTTGCCGCTTCTCCTTGACCGGGTTTATCCCTGCCACGAGGTGGTAAAAATTGATTACTTTTTGCCGGGCTGCCCGCCGTCGGCCGATCTAATCTGGGAAGCCCTGACTGCTTTAGTCCAGAACAGGCCGATGAAACTTGATTATCAACTGATTAAATATGATTGAGGTTTAAGACCATGGCCAGAAAAATAACGATAGAACCCGTAACGAGAGTCGAAGGACACGGTAAGGTCACCATTCATCTGGATGATGAGGGACGCGTTTCTCAAGCCCGTTTTCATGTGGTCGAGTTCCGCGGCTTTGAACGTTTTGTCCAGAGGCGGCCTTACTGGGAAATTCCGGTTCTCGTCCAGAGGTTGTGCGGCATCTGTCCGGTGAGCCATCACTTAGCCGGTGCCAAAGCGATGGATATCATCGCTGGGGTGCCTCCTGAGAAGCTTACCTCAACCGCCGAAAAAATAAGACGTCTGATGCATTACGGACAGATGCTTCAGTCCCATGCGCTTCATTTCTTTCATTTAGCTTCGCCTGATCTCCTTTTTGGTTTTGATGCCGATCCAGCCGTGCGCAATATAATCGGTGTGGCCAAATTCCACCGCGAGCTGGCTGTCCATGGCATTATTCTCAGAAAATTCGGACAGGAAATAATTAAAGCCACTGCTGGAAAGAGAATCCATGGTACCGGAGCTATTCCCGGGGGGGTTAATAAAAGCCTGACTCAGGAAGAAAGAGATTATTTCCTCAAGTCACCTGCTCCCTACAATATTGATACCATCATTGATTGGGCCCAGGAAGCCATTGAAATTTTCAAAAAACTACATCAGGAAAATAAAGAGGTCCTCGACACTTTTGCTGCTTTTCCTTCCAACCACCTGAGTCTGGTGCGGAAAGATGGCGCTCTCGATTTTTACCATGGAGTCCTGAGGGCAGTTGATGCTGAGGGGCGGAAAATCCTTAATGATGTTGATTATCAGGATTACCTCAAATACGTCGGAGAAGAAGTCAGACCCTGGAGTTATATGAAATTTCCTTATCTAAAAAAATTGGGGAAGGGAAAAGGCTGGTATCGAGTCGGACCTATTGCCAGACTCAATACCTGCGATTATATTCCCAGCCCCAGAGCCCAGCAGGAATTTGAAATTTATAAAGCCTATACCGGCGGAAAACCTAACAACATGACTCTTCATAGCCACTGGGCCCGGCTGATTGAACTCCTCCATGCGGCGGAAGTGATTAAAGACCTGCTTAATGACAAAGACATCAGCGGTGGGAAACTGGTCAAAAAAGGCAAAAAACAACTGGAGGGAGTGGGCCTGATCGAGGCGCCACGCGGCACACTCTTTCATCATTACCGGATTAACAAAGACGATCAGGTGGTCATGGCTAACCTCATTGTCTCCACCACCAACAACAACGAGGCCTACAATCAGGCTGTCCGGTGGGTAGCAGACAAATATATCTCGGAAAAGCCGGAAGTAACTGAAGGTATGCTTAATCGGGTAGAAGTGGCCATCCGGGCTTATGATCCATGCTTGAGCTGTGCGACTCATGCCCTGGGTCAGATGCCGCTCCAGGTTGACCTTTATGATGATAGAGGCCAGCTCCTTGATAGAAAAAGGAAATAGCCACGAAGCTTGAAGCCAAAAACATTAAGATTCTCGTTTTTGGTATTGGCAATCCTGGCCGGCAGGATGATGGGCTGGGGTCGGAGTTTGTTGCCTGTCTGGAAAAAGCCAGAATTCCTGGCTTAACACTCGAAGCTGATTATCAACTGCAGGTAGAAGATGTCCTGCTTTTTTCTGAGCAGCAACTGGTGGTGGTAGTTGATGCTATAAAATCAGGCAAGAAACCTTTTGTCTTTAAAAAGATAAAACCGGTTGAGGATTCAAGCTTTACGACTCATTATCTTTCTCCCGAAACTCTGATTTACCTGTCTCAGGCCCTCTATGAGAAATGTCCGGAAGGCTGGTTCCTGGGCATCAGAGGTTATAGATTTTCGCTTGGCGAAAAACTCAGCTCGAAAGCCAGGGAAAATTTTGAGGCTGCCTGTAAATTTTTTATTGAGTTTTTAGAGAAGGCCGTAACTTCAGGGCTGGCTTCTGCTATAATTGAGCTTCAAGCTGAAACATCATCCCGAGGTAAAAGCCATGGAGCAAAAGAAAAAGGAACTTCTCGTTCTTGAGGATATTCTCGGCTCCAACAAAAAAATTGCCGGTGAGATTAAAAAGAAGCTGGAAAAACATGGTATTCTGGCCGTTAACCTGCTGAGTGCCCCTGGCTCGGGCAAAACTTCACTTCTGGAAAAAATCGGCTTAAAGCTTAAAGATAACTACCGGCTCGGTGTGATTGAAGGCGATATAGAAACAGAAAGAGATGCCGACCGAATCAGAAAAATCGGTCTTCCAGCCTGGCAGATTACAACTCACGGAGCCTGCCATCTGGAGGCCAGAATGCTGGCTAAAATCTTTGATCAAATACCGGCCGACCTCAATTTTTTATTCATAGAAAACGTGGGCAATCTCGTCTGCCCGGCCAGCTTTGACCTGGGCGAAGGGCTGCGTTCTGTTTTGCTGTCGGTACCGGAAGGTGATGATAAGCCCAAAAAATATCCCGAAGCTTTCCTCACCTCTCAGGTTCTGGTTCTGACTAAATGTGACCTTTTGCCCTACCTGCCTTTTGACACTGACCGTGTCATCAAAGAAGCGCTGGAAATTAATCCCCATCTTAAAGTTTTCAAAACTTCCGCCACAACTGGAGAAGGCCTGGACGAGCTATGTGCCTTTCTAGAAGAAGAACTCAAACAGAGGCTGAGTCAGCATGCATGAGCTGTCACTCGTCGCTGATCTTTTTACTATCATTGAGCAACAGGCTAACCTAGCCGGCGCCAAAAAGGTTACTAAGGTTGTTGTTTCAGTTGGCGAGTTATCAGGAGTTGTGCCGGAGCTTTTTCGTTCGGCTTTTCTGAGTTACAAAAAGAGAACAATTGCCGATAAAGCCAGGCTGCAGCTTAAAATGGTTAAAATCAAATTTAAATGTCGAAGCTGCGGTCAGGAAATTACAGCCAGAAATATCAGGGACGAATCTTTTTCTTATGTCTGCCCGGCCTGCGGTTCAAAGGACATGGAACTGGTGGCGGGCCGCGACCTTTATCTCGAAAAACTGGAGATAGAAATCTGAGCTGTCGCGGCTAATCAGCCTCAGCCAAAGACTCATTAGTTCAGGAGCTCTTTGTATGCTAAGGAGAGGAGAAAAGTGTTTAGACCTCATTATCTCCTGGATATTATCAAACAAGTCCACTGAGTCTTACATATAAACAAGGTGATACTGGCAGATAGGCGGGAAAATGTGTGTGGCTAGTGCCAGAAAAGAAGCTGAGAAAATAAATTTGAGAGCTTTTTAATTAATAAGAGTGAACTTTGAGACCTCTTTAAAGGCTGGGCTTCCAATGATACTAAATTACTGGGGTTTTTTGAATTTCCTTAGTTCCGCTTTCCAGGGAAACATTCCTGTCGATTTTTCCGGTCGTTAAAGCCGACTCCTTGGAACGGAGTCCAACGGAATACCTCTTCCTGGTCGCAAGTGGCCACTAAGAAAGGATGGAAGAAAGTAAAGTAAACGTTATAAAGATAATAATCGTCCCCTCTGAGACTTCTGTTCACCTGCTGTTAGGTGGCCCGGCTGTAGGTTTAGATGTACTCACATAGCAAATAAATACAATGGTTATAATAATCGAGGATGTCAGCTCAGCCAATTATTGTTGCCCTTACTTTTGAAAAGTAATTGCCCCGGGTAATTAGAAATATCTGGAGGCGTCCGGATGGTGGAGAATAATGGCTGTAGTACTTAGCTCTGGCACAAGCTGAAAAGTCTCAGTAAGCGAGACACCAATTTCTTCACTCCTCAAAAGTTCCAGTATCTTTTTTTGATCCTCAAGCTGCGGAAAAGCCGGATAGCCGGGGCTTAACCTTCTCCCCCGGTATTTTCTTCTCAGGCAGGCAGCATAATCTGGCACTTTTTTTTCATTTAATCCCAGTTCCTGCCTTATTCTGAAATGCACATATTCAACCAGAGCCTCAGTTAATTCGGCACCAAAACCATGCCAGAGAAAATAATCGGCATATTTACCTTTGCCCCACTTTTCTTTAATAAACTTATCGAGTCTTTGACCGGTGGTCACCAGGGAAAAAGCTACCACATCTTTTTGACCTCCTGACCCGGGTAGAAAGAAATCAGCCAGGCTAATGGCTGGAAAGGATCTAAGACCCGGAAAATTGAAGACCAGAGGAGAACTGTCTTCTTCGCTTCGGAAGACCAGAAGTTTATTCTCCTGGCTCCAGGCAGGAAAATAACCATAGGCAGCTTGAAATTGCAGTAAATCATTATCGTCTGCTTCCTCTAAAAAACTGGAGAGAAGAGCCTCAGGAATAAGACGGGAATTAGCGGGAAGTTTTATTTTTTCCTTTAGCTGCCAGCGGCTGCAGATAAGGACCTTTTTATTAAGAAAAGGCAAAACTTTCTCCACAGGTATTTTTTTTAGTATTCGCCCACCCCAGAAAGGCGGGGGCGGAACTTCTGACGGAGGTAATCGCCTGATTTTACTGGCTCTTTTTAATGTTTCTCTATCACTCATGATGCCTGTCTTCCTTTCCAATCTTTTGCCTCTTTCTACTGAGGACCTTCCTGGCCGCTAATGCTTTCCTTATTCATTTCTCCCCTCTTTCAACTAATTTTATTAAACTGATTGTTCAGAAATAATCCAGGTCAACTGGCATTATGCACGGCGGAAGATCGGAGACGCAAACATATACTTAAGAAATTCATCTGAGCACGCAATTTTTCTTTCACTCATGGTTAAATTCCCACTATGTTTACATTTTTATGAATAAGGCCTGTTAAGTGTTTTTCACCTTCCTCTCTGCAAGAAGTTTCATGATTTCTAACGCTTCCATGGCATCTTTACCATAATAGACATCACCCTGATAGATAGGCTTCAGGACTTTTCCTACAAAGCTTCTTTCCAGGGCTGCCCCACCGCACAGAACAGGAATTTTAAGGCCGTGTTCAGTCATTGTCTCTAAATAATCTTTCATCATCCAGCAGGATTTAACCAGCAGGCCGCTCAGTCCAACGGCCTGTGGCTTGAACTCGTCTATAGCCTGTATGATTTTTCCCGCCTCCTGGTTTATGCCAAGGTCAATAACCTCAAAGCCGTTAGCTTCCAGAATTAAACCAACCAGGTTCTTACCTATATCGTGGACATCCCCTTTAACTGTGGCCAGTACAATTCTACCTCTGTGCCGGTTTTCATCGTCCGCAGGGAGATAGGGTTTTATGACGGTCAAAGCTTTCTTGACTGTTTCGGCCGATTTCAGGACAAAAGGCAGTGGCAAATTCTGACTGCCAAAAAGCTCTCCAACTCTGTCCATACCTTTCAAAAGAAACTCATTAATTATACTCAGGGGAGAATATTCTTTCAGAAGCTCCCTGATAAGCTCTTCGATTTGAGCTGCCTCACCATTGACCACTGCCTCCACCACCACTTCCTCAGGCCGGATGTTTTTCCGAAGAGACACTGACAGTGAAGGCAACAATGATTTTTCACTAAGAAGCTCAGCCAGGGGATCGTAATTGGCCCGGCGGCGGTTCAGGACCAAATCTTTCCCCAGTTTTAAAATTTTCTCAGGTATTTTTGGCAGTGGCATTATTTTCGAATGATGAATAATAGCCGCATCCAGGCCAGCTTCCAGAGCTAAAGACAAAAAGATGGAATTGATATAAGGCCTGAGTTCTGCCGTCAATCCATAAGAGATATTACTTATGCCAAGAATTGTCTGACTTCGAGTGAACTTATCTTTTATAAGCCTGATAGCCGCTATCGTCTGCCACCCGGCGTCATAATAGTCACGATCTCCTGTAGCCAGGGAAAAAGTCAGGGGGTCAAAGAAAATATCAGCCGGTTCAAAATTGTTTTCTTCAACCAGCAGCTCATAAAGCCTGGAAGCAACTCTCAGTTTTTCCTTCGCCGTTCTGGCCAGACCATTTTCATCAAGCGTGAGAGCAATAAGAGCAGCCCCGAACTCCCTGGCCACTGCTATGATCTCCTGAGCTTTGTGCCCTCCGTCCTCAAGGTTAATCGAGTTAATAATGACTTTGCCGCCGTAGTTTTTAAGCGCTGCTTCGAGAGCCCGGACGTTAGTTGTATCAATCATAACAGGAATTTCCAGGTTGAGATTTAATTTCGGCATAAAGATTTTCCAATCAGCTGCTTCATCCCTCCCGGGCGTAGCCAGAGCCACATCGGTCAGGTGAGCTCCTTCTCGTTGCTGTTCCCGGGCCACTTCCGCCATGGACTCAAAATCTTCTTTCAAAAGCAGGCTCCTGAAGGCCTGGCTGCCGTTGACGTTGGTTCTCTCAGCGATAATCAAAGGCCTGGGTTTTACACGGAAGGGCTGGGCCCTGAAGGTGGAAGCACAACCGGGTGAAAAGCGATAATTTCTTCTGGCTGGATGAAAATGCTCTATTTCTCTAATAGCTGCCTTTAGATGCTCAGGTGTAGTTCCACAGCAACCGCCAGCCAGACTGACCCCGAACTCCTCTATCAATTTTTTTAACTCTGAGGCAAAAACATCAGGAGAAAGGTTATAGACATATTTCCCGTCTTTTAAGGCAGGACGCCCGGCATTGGGCAGAGCAGAAATAAGAAAGGGTGAGTTCCTTTTTAAAATGCGAAGAGCCTCAACCATGACTTGCGGTCCATCTCCACAATTTAATCCGACAGAAAAGAGAGGAAAACTGGAGAGAGCCGTAACAAGTGTCAGCATATCTGTCCCCAGCAGCATCCGTCCCGAAGAATCCACTGTCACATCGACCATAACCGGCAGTTTTTTGCTTTTTTCTTTTTGAGCTTTGAATATAGCTACCAGAGCTGCCTTTATCTGAAGAAGATCCTGGGCAGTTTCCACCTGAAGGAGGTCAACTCCGCCATCAATCAGGCCTGCTGCCTGCTCGTAGTAAGAGTTCCCCAACTCATCAAAGCCAATCTGGCCCAGGCTGGGGAGTCTTTTCCCTGGTCCCATCGAGCCAGAAACAAACCGCGGACGGTCAGAGGTAGAAAAAGAAGAGGCAACTTCTCTGGCCAGTCTGGCCGCAGCCAGATTAATCTCATAAGCTTTATCTCTAAGGCCGTTTTCTTCGAGGGCAAGCCGGCTGGCTCCAAAGGTATTAGTCTCAATAACTTCACAGCCTGCCTTAAGAAATGAAACATGGACCTCGCCGACTATTTCTGGCCGGGAAAGATTCAAGATTTCATAACAACCATCCTTCCCCCAGAAATCATCTGGTGTCAGGCTATATTTTTGCAAGCTGGTACCCATAGCACCATCAAAGATGATTATTTTCTCTTTGACTCTCTTTTCAATCTTGGCTTCCCTTTTTCTATCCATTTTTCTTCCCCTGTCTTTCTCAGTCACCCTTTGAACAATATTCTCAGCAAATCTATCACCGGGTCTTTCTGGCTCATGGTAAAAACATGTATCCCCGGAGCACCTGACTCCAGTAATTTTTCTGCCAGTTCCAGTCCAAATTTTAGCCCCACTTTCTTTTCCTCTTCCACTGTCCGGCAGGATAGAAAAGCATTAATTACTTTCTGTGGCAGACAAACTCCGAAAGCAGCTGGTATTTTAAAGAGCTGCTTCTGATTATAAAGCAGTTTAAAACCAGGCAAAACGGGCACATTTATTCCTGCCTGCTTTAACCGTTTAAGATAATTTTGATAAATCGCCGGTGAAAAAAACATCTGGGTAATGATAAACCGGGCGCCAGCTTCAATCTTTTTTTTAAGATTAAAAAGATCGAACTCCATATTTGGAGATTCAGGATGCTTTTCGGGATAGCCGGCGACACCCGGGCAAAAATCAGTTCGGGTTGCCTGATTCATCCCTTCCAGATAATAACCATGATTTAAATTATCAATCTGCTTGACCAGCTCCCAGGCGAAAGCATGGCCGCCAGGCTCCGGCTTAAATTCTTTTTCTCCCGGTTGGGGATCGCCCCGAACAACAAAAATATTCTCCAGTCCAAGGTAATAAAGCTCAATCAGAGCATCCTCAATCTCATATTTGCTAAATCCGCCACAGATTAAGTGAGGCACAGCTTCCACACCGAATTTGTGTTTCAGGCTGGCTGAAATAGCCACTGTGCCTGGCCTCCTCTGCCGGCGAATCTTAATTTCCTGCCCATTTTCGACTGAAAATCCTTCCTGAGGCTGATGAAAAGTAACGCTGATGAACGACGGCTCAAATTCAAGAAAAGGATCGAGCATAGTATAGAGCCCTTCTATATTTGACCCCTTATTAGGGGGCAGTACTTCAAGAGAAATTACCGGCTTTTTTCTCTTAACCAGGGCTTCGCTGACTTTCATTTTCCCTCCTGCCAAAAAGTCTAAAAAATAAAAATAGATGTGGTGCCATAAATTTTTGAGGGAATCCCGGTCACAGGAATGACAGTCAGAAAAAGCCCACTGACGAAATCAGAATTTCAGGCTAATGAGGCCTGAGAAAGGAACCCGGCACAGGCTCTATCTTTAAGCCATTCCCGTGTCCGGGTTAGACATTATCATTGAGGAGCAAAACTCTTTGATTTTATAAGAAAAAAAGCGTTCTCTCAAAGGATGACAGACTTCACCGCTTAAAATTTTCTCGGTCAGATACTTCGTATCCATGTTGCCTTTTAATTAGCACAAACCAGACAACCTGTCAAGGCCGTGTATCAGTTCAGGACATTAGTGACACCTTAGCTTTATGGATTTTCTTCCACTGGACATAATACTCAATAGGAGTTTTGAGTTCCAGGGCCCAGTGGGGTCGTATATAGTTATGGTCATATTCATATCTGGCCAGTTGCTGGTTATGTTCTTCGAGGTTGAGCGAGACGTCCTGGACTTCATAGAACTCTTCCCGATGGGTCCGGTTGCTTGTATTGGGTCAAGTTCTAGAGAAAGCTTTTTTAAAGAGCCAGAGCTTTTTATCTAACTTTTTCTATTCAACCTTAAGCTGAATCTTTTTCAACAACTCGTCGCCTCCATTCCAGGTAACCTTCATGATTTTTATGGCTGCTTCACCAGCTTCTCTGGCCTCCATCGGCTGACAGCAAACTCCCGGAAAGTCTAAAAATTTATCCTCTTTAAGACGAAAAACTAGATATCTATATTCTCTTTCTTCTTCACCCGTAGTAACAATCCCCGGCCCTTCAATTTCCAGGCTGGTTGACTCACTTTTGTAAAAATAACAATCATATTTAAAAGCAAATTTGTCGCCTACCTTTAGCCTTCCGGCTGGTGCATAAAATATTTCCAAGTCATATTCCTTTTTTTGGCCATTTCTATTCACACTGGAAAAGTGAATCTGATTGAGCCCGGGCCTTAGACCTGGCTGGCAGCTCATCAGATCAACACCATCATAAATATTGGTTGTTACTAGTTTCTGCTGCTCTCCATTAACTACCACCTGGCAGTCCTGGGAGAACCAGTTCAAAAATCTCAGCGGTTCAGGATTCAGGACAAGCTCTTTATCCACCATATCGAGGGGCACAAAACTGCCGGCAGAATTGAAATCAGTTTTTATGGTGCACCTGGCCTTTTTGCTCTCTGAAGTGAAGATAATGTCAATTGATTTTGATCCAGGCTCCCCAGCATAGATAAAATAGTCATACTCAGAAAATCCTCCCCCATAGCCCCCGCTACCTTCATGAGATAGAGTTTTCTGGCCATTGATCAGAAACTCAATTTGCCCTCTTCCCCAGTTTGATGGCCAGCTTACCTGTAGCCTCAGCCCTATTGGCTCCAATTCTTTCATGACTGACCTAAAGTAGGATAGGTCAAGCTGCGGCCAGTGTTCTATCTTTTTAACTGTAAGTTCTTCTTTTTTAATTTCAGTTTTTGAACAAACGCCAGTAGATGTAACCAGGATGGAAAAGGCAATAAGAATTAAAATAAATTTTGGAAGTTCAGGCCTTCTTGTTTTCATATCTGTCTTCTCCTTTCTAAATCAGGATAATGCAATCAGGCCATGGCAAGCAACATCCACTTTTAATCCTGGACTAACTGGCTGACTTCTAGCCCCATATCTGGCTTGATAACAGGCAAAATAATATAAAATTTTGCTCCTGGAAACGGCATATTAGATTTACATTATAGAGCAGGAAGCCAGAGATAATAAAAGCCAGTTTTAAGCCCTGAAACGATTTTCTCCACAGGCTCGCTCACAAAATCAGTGCCAGCGAGCGAGGTAGCATAAAGATTATTCTGCCTTTTGGGATAATAGGTGTAAGCCACAACCCTGGCTTCTTTCAAGCTGGCTCTGGATAAAACCTCCTCCAGAGCGGTCTGGAAATATCCTACTCTGTCAATGAGCCCGAGATCCAGAGCCTGGTCGGCTGTATAAACCCGGCCGTCAGCCAGCTTTCTTATTTCATCCAGCGAAGGACCGTTTTCCTTTCGCGCCACCACCACCTTCAGGAATTTCTCATAATGCTCATCTATGATTTTCTGAAAGAGCTGCTTTTCTTCTTCGCTCATGCCGCGAAACGGACTGCCAGCATCCTTCATCTGGCCTGATTTAACCACCGTGGTTTTCACCCCGACTTTGTTCATCAAGCCTTCAACATCAGGGAAAACTGAAATTACCCCGATGCTGCCGGTGAGAGTGGAAGGATGAGCAATAATCGTCTCGCAGGCGGAGGCTACATAATAACCGCCGGAGGCAGCTACCCCCATCATCAGAGCGACGACAGGGACTCTGGTCTTCTGGCGAAAGCGGAGAATCTCGTGATAGAGAATATCGCTCGAGGTAACATCGCCACCAGGTGTATCAAGCCTCAGGATGATTCCTTTGACCTGCGGGTCAGAGGAAGCCTTTTCCAGGCGCTGATAAACTCTGGAAAGAGCATCGCCTTCTCTTGAAAGGAGCCCGCCCTGACTCGAGCTGATGACTCCTTCGAGGTCAATGACTGTAATTTTCGCTTTAGCCTGGCTCGGCACCAGCACCACCTCTTGCATTTTATCCTGGCCGAGAAAATCAAAATGAAGATGGGGAGAACAGGCGGCTAGATAAAAAAGCATAAGCGGGATCAGCCCTGACCAGTATTTTTTCTTAATCATTTTCTTCCTCCTCCTGGCTATCTATTTTATCGCCTTTATCGCTCTCTCATTTTACCCTATTTTGTCCATTAACTATCTATTCAGTCTGAGTTTCATCCTTAGAAACAAGCGGGTAAATCAAAAACAGTTAGATAAATATTCAGTCCAGATTTTTATGGGTATTTTAACCTGTAATCAATACTGGTTCTCTACGGGTAGAGACTTGAAAATTCAAAAATGCTGTTCAGGAAGGAAGAAATCTCGTTAGAATCCAGCTGACCAGGCTGATCAAAATCGAACCCAGGACAGCTCCCCAAAAGCCATTGACATAAAATCCCTTTACTAAAGCTGAGACCAGCCAGAGCATCAACCCATTGATGACCAGCAAGAAAAGTCCCAGAGTCAAGACAGTGATGGGAAGAGTCAGCAAGACCAGGATGGGTTTGATAATTGAATTTACAATCCCCAGTAGAAAAGCGGCTACCAGAGCAGCTAAAAAACCATCAACCCGGATAATCTTTGGAAAAAGATAAGAGATGATCAAGACAGCCACCATATTAATGATTAAACGTACGATGAAAGGCATAACACCTCCTTCCTCGGGATAACCTCTATTTCTTAGAGATACCCCACCTCCTCAGGACCAGTAAATTAATACCTTAAAAATATCCGCTTAAATCATATAATATATATCGTTTTTCAGGCGTCTTTGTCAAAAAATCCACTCATTTAGGTTAAGACATGGTATCCAGTGGAGAGAAGGAAATACCAGGTTATGATCCCGATGCCCAGGGCAGCTAAGCCAGATTTCCATAATTTCCCTCTAGATATTCCAGGTCTATAGGCAAATCTCACCTTTGGCATACAGAGCAGCCTGACCTGATATTTGAACCCGTTTTTCCTGGTAACGGCAAAATATTTCCCCTCCCCGCTTTGAAAGTTGATAGGCCCGAAGATATTCCTTCCCCAGCTTCTCAGACCAATAGGGAACCAGAGTACAGTGAGCTGAACCGGTAACCGGGTCTTCAGGGACACCAATACCAGGAGCAAAATACCTGGAAACAAAATCGTATTCCTTACCCCTGGCAGTCACAATAACCCCGAAAACATCTCTGAGCTTCTTTAATTTTTCAAAATCAGGCTTCATCTTCTTTATGGTATCTTCGTCCTTAAAGACTGCCATCAGGTCTCTGGAACTTAAAACCTCAAGAGGAGTTTCTCCAAGTGCCTGGCTAAGGAGAGGTGGAGCTACTGCTGGTTCTGGCTTTCGAGACGGAAAATCCATCGTCAGCAACTCTCCCGACCTGGTAACTGAAAGCTGACCACTTATGGTCTCAAAGTCAACTGAGGGCAAAGCCAGCTCTACAAAAGATAAAATTACAAAGGCGCTGGCCAGGGTGGCATGCCCACAAAGGTCAACTTCAACTGATGGGGTAAACCACCTCAAGGCATACCTGCCGCTTCCTTGAGGCACAAGAAAGGCAGTTTCCGAAAGGTTATTCTCTGCAGCTATAGCCCGGAGGACCTCATCCTCTAACCAGGATTGAAGGAGGCAGACAGCCGCGGGATTGCCGCCGAATACCCGGTTGGAAAAAGCATCTACCTGATAAAAAGGAATCTTCATCTTTTAAGCTCCTCTCTTCTATCCCATAAATACATCATAATTATAGGTAAATAGAGAAAATGAATAAACTGACAAATATCGTGGGTGGAGGGCAACATGATACATATATGGAGAAAGACAACAATGACCATCTACGTTGTAGCTAAAGACGATTCATATCTAAAGAAAAAGATCAGGTTACTGGAACCTGAACCGTGCTGCGCCCTTTCGAGAGATGATCTGGTGATATGGGGAGAGGCAAAAAAATACGACCTTCAGATTCTTAATCCCGAAGGGAAACTGATCAAAAAATAGTTCGTAGCTGTAAAGCGGTCAGAGTTTCAGACCAGGATAAGAAGGAACTCGAAGAAAGACATAATCAGTCGAGAATGGGTCGAGCTGGTTATAAACCGATCTTTCCGAAGTACTTTCCATATTTTCGAGATATCTCGGTTGATGAACAGGGACGGATATTTGTCTTTACCTTTGACCGAGAGAAAGAAAAGCCAGGTTCTTGTTATATTGATATCTATAGTGAACCCCGAAAAGCAAGACACTTTTTCTCGCTTTGAGAGATAGAGTTCTTTTTAAAAAAATAGTCCATATTGTTTGGATTACAGGCTGTGGCTTTAACCCGGTTCATATTTAAGCTCCCTGCGATGTAGCTTCCTGTGTTTGAGCCCACCCCTGAGCAAACTCCTCCGGGCTTAGATACCCCAGAGCCGAGTGGACATAGAGACGATTATAGTCTTCCTCTATCCAGGCACCGATTCTGGCCTCAGCTTCCTCAAAAGAGCCGAACTCCGGCAACCACAGCAGCTCTTCTTTGATGGCCCGTATAACCCTTTCGGTCTCAGCATTACCCCGTGGATTGTCATAAGAACAGAAAATCTGATTAATATCTAACTCGGCTGTCTCCGTCATAAAGGCTACAGAGGTTGGCTGTAACCCATTGTCTGAGATAAGACTTAGTCCCTGGCCTCTTACTCCACAAGGAAACTTCCGACACAGTGCCCTGTCCAGTGCTTCTTTCCATTCAGAGGTCTTAGCCCTTAGCGATAGCTTCCAGCCTACTATCTCTTTGGTATACCAGTCCAGCACCACAATGAGATAACACCAGCCTGAAGAGCCCAGGATAAACTTCGTCATGTCTATTCCCCAGTACTCGTTGGGCCCGGTTGCCTACGGTTTCCCCCCTCTGGGAACTACGCACTGCTTTATGCCTCAGTTGTTCTACCAGAAGGCCATTTTCCATCATCAACCTGTAGATCCGCTTCCGATTAACCGAAAAACACTCCCGATGATTAAGCCAGGCTGTCATCCGCCTGTATCCCCAGAAGGGATGCAATAGCCGAAGCTCCTTGAGCCTCCCCACCAGAACCTCATCCCTATTTGAGCCAGGCCTTTGGCTCTCCTTCCGATACTGCCCGCTCCGGCTTATCCTGAGAGTCTCACAGACCGATTTCAGGCTCATCCCTCTCTCCCTCATCAGCTCGACTACTTCCCTGAGATTAACTCTTGAGTTTTTTTAAAGCCTCAATCGCCATCGTCTGCCGCCCTATGAACTTCTCCAGTTTCTCTATCTGAGCTTGAAGCGCCTTCGTTTCATCCTCACTGCCCCCGTTGCTTAATCCCTTCTGACCTGCCTCCAAAAACCTGTCCCGCCACCGATAATACAATGCCTGGCTTATCTGATGCTCCCGGCAGATCTCAGCTACCGATTTTTCCCCCTTTACCCCCTCCAGCACCATCGCCATCTTCTCCTCTGAACTCCATTTCCTCAGCTTCATCCTGACACCTCCTTATTCACTATAATCTCTATCTCTCAGAGGTGCACACCTCCTCAGGGGGTCAGTATAATAATTTCTCTTTTATTTAAATCAGCGTTTCCTCATCCATTATAAAGACTATTCAAATATTCTTTTTCCTTTTCTATCGTCTCTACCTTTACTGTATCTCTTGTAAAACCGGTTGGCAGACATGGAAAACAAAATCTACATCGCACACCAAGATCCTCTTAAAATTATCAAAAGATACGGCCAGCGCCAGATAAGGAAGTTCATATGTCTCTTTTTGTTTTAGATCCTGGTCAAAAACTATCATGTAATTTCCAGTCTTCAGAGCTTGCTGTGTTTCTTCAGGAGTAGCCCCCGCAGGCAGCTGGGGAGCGGTGAGAGTATAAACATCCTTTCCATCACAGGCCAGATCAAGAAAAACCGCCTTAGCCTCATAGTTTTTATCTTTGGCCGGAGTAAGTTCAAAAGTAAAGGGTAAATCAGCTTCAATTTCTTTTAATAGCTTGCCTCTTTGATCATATTTTTGAATCCGATTGGTATACCTGATGGCAACATAAAAATTTCCACCTTCATCCTGACTCATCTTTACTACATCGTTGAAATATAGCAGCTCTTTTCCTTTTAAGCTACCAAAAGAATTTATTAAATTTCCTTCTAAGTCATATTGGTGAATTATCCTACCCTCAGCATCAGGATAAGCTAAGTATATTTTATTGTCCGGACTGCATATTAAATCACTAACTTTGCCTTTTATCTTAAAACTTGAAGAATAGTCTCCCTTCAAATCATAGACGTTAACTCTTAAAAGCGAGTCATCAGCGGCTAAAATAAGCCTTCTATCAAAAATGGCGCCGGCTACGATTGATTCGAACTCTCCTGGCCCCTGTCCATTTTTGCCAATAGTTCTGATAAATTTTCCATTCCTGTCAAATACCTGAATTCGGCTATTGCCTTTATCGACAAGATAAAAATTATTGTCTGCATCTATAAAGCTTCCGGTCAGGTAATAGAACATCTGGTTACTATCTGTTTGGCTATCTCCAATGGTTAACTCTTCTTTTAAATTAAGGGTCTGAAATTTCTTTTCTCCTGGTACGAGATTAAAAAAGAAGAATATTAGAATTATCCCGATGATAAATTTCTTACCTTTATTTCGCATAGCACCCCCTTATTTTTTGTTGACTATTAATCATATCAAAATCTGAAAACTGTTCATCAAATAGCTTAGTATAGGTACCATTTTTTAAGTATAATTCTTCATGTGTTCCTGTTTCAATTAATTTTCCTTTGTCCATAACAAAAATTCTATCGGCTTTCAAGACAGTAGTCAGTATAAAACCCCTACCCTGCTCTGAGGTTGAAGTTGCCAGTTTTTCATTAATTTACCGGTTACCCATCAACCACAGTGCAAATCTCCGCCCTTGACCAATTCTGTTGCCTACTATGTTGCCTCCTGTTGAAAGCCAGTAAACCCTCTGCTAAAATCCATCTATGAATAAAGCCCTCATCCTTGATTTTGGGTCGCAGTATACCCAGCTCATTGCCAGAAAAGTCCGTGAACTCGGCGTTTACTCAGAAATCCACCCCTATAATCTTCCTCTCGACAGAATAAAAGCCCTCGTTCCGGGCGCCATTATCCTGTCCGGTGGGCCAAAGAGTGTCTATGAGTCTGACTCGCCCCATCCTGATCCAGGTATCTTCCAGCTTGGCATTCCCATCCTGGGCATCTGCTACGGGCTCCAGCTTATTGCTCACCATCTGGGGGGAAAGGTTGAAAGAGCTCCACGCAAAGAATATGGTTTTGCCTCGCTTCGGATTCTGGACAGGCACGGACTTCTCCATAGCTTAAAAGATAAAACTCAGGTCTGGATGAGCCACGGCGATCGCCTCGAGGCCATTCCAGAAGGTTTTGTTATTACCGCCAGAACCACAAACTCAAGGGCGGCAGTCATAGAAAATCCGAGCCTCAAAATCTATGGGGTTCAATTTCATCCGGAAGTGGCTCACACTGCCGCAGGCAAAAAAGTACTGGCCAATTTCCTCTTTCGCCTGTCAGGTTTTAAAGCTGACTGGGACATGAAGTCTTTTATTGAGCTAAAAGTCAAAGAAATTCGCCAGCAGGTTGGCCGGGAAAAAGTCATCTGTGGTCTGAGCGGTGGTATTGACTCGCTGGTCGCTTCACTCCTCATTCAGAAAGCAGTTAGCCGCCAGCTTTATTGTATTTTTGTCAACAATGGGCTTCTCCGCCAGGGTGAATATGAAAATCTCCTTCAGGAATTCCGTCAAAAATTCTCTCTTCAGGTCATTGGTGTCGAAGCCCAGGACAGGTTTCTTGACCGGCTGAAGGGAGTCATAGCTCCGGAAAAAAAGCGCCAGATAATCGGGCAGGTTTTTATTGAGATTTTTGAGGAAGAAGCTAAAAAGCTGGGCGAAGTTAAATTCCTGGCTCAGGGCACCATTTACCCTGATGTTATCGAAAGCACCTCGGTTAAAGGCCCTTCTCATCGCATAAAATCGCATCATAATGTCGGCGGTCTGCCTGCAAACCTCAAATTCAGCTTGGTTGAGCCACTGCGTGAGCTCTTCAAGGATGAAGTTAGGACTTTAGCTCTCCAACTTGGGATAAGCCGGGAGCTTGTCCATCAGCATCCTTTCCCCGGACCGGGCCTGGCGGTCAGAATCATCGGCGAAGTCAACCAGAACAGCCTGCGGATGGTCAGAGCGGCTGAGGCTATTGTCCTCGATGAAGTTCGCCGGGCAAGAATTTATAATAAGCTGTGGCAGGCTTTTGCTGTGCTCCTCCCTGTGCGGTCTGTTGGCGTCATGGGCGACCAGCGCACCTATCAGCAGGTCGTGGCGATTCGGTTAGTCGAAAGTTCTGACGGTATGACAGCCAACTGGTATCAGGCATCACCCCTGCTTTTAAAGAAAATTTCTAACAGAATCGTCAATGAAGTTGACGGCGTCAACCGTGTGGTTTACGATATAACTTCCAAGCCGCCGGGAACAATAGAATGGGAATAAACCCCTCTTTGCCCAATTAATAAAGGCCAGTTAATATGGATAATTCTTTTATTCATCTTCATGTTCACACCGAATACAGCATTCTTGATGGAGTTCTCCGTATTCCTGACCTGGTCAAGGCTGCCAGTCAACTGAACATGCCAGCTGCAGCCATAACCGATCACGGGAATGTTTTTGGCGCCATTGAATTTTTCAAAACGGCCAGAAGTCAGGGATTAAAACCTATTCTCGGTTGTGAAGTTTATGTTGCCCCGAAATCCAGATTTGAGAAAAAACCTGGCAATGGGGATGAGGGCGGAAATTATCATCTAATTCTCCTGGTTAAGGATGAAAAGGGTTATCGCCATCTCTGCCAGCTCATCACCAGTGCTTACCTGGAAGGTTTTTATTACCGGCCAAGAATTGATAAGGACATTCTGCGCGAGCATTCATCGGGTTTAATCGCTCTTTCGGGCTGTCTCAAGGGCGAGATTAACGATTTTTTAGTTAAGGATATGGATGATAAAGCCGAGGCAGCTGCCCGCCAGTATCAGGAAATTTTTGGCGAAGGGAATTTTTACCTGGAAATTCAGGACCACGGGCTCCCTGATCAGAAAAAAATCCTGCCCAAAATAGCCGATCTGGCCCGCCGGCTGGGTATTCCACTCGTCGCGACCAATGACGTCCATTTCCTCCAGAAGGAAGACGCCCAGATTCAGGACATCCTCCTCTGTATTCAAACCGGTAAAAAACTGTCAGACTCAGACCGGATGCATTTTTCAAGCGACCAGTTCTATCTTAAATCGACAGCCGAAATGCGGGAATTATTTAAAGATTACCCGGAAGCCCTTGATAATACCAGGCATATTGCCGCCCGCTGCAATTTTGAATTTCCATTTAACAGCCATTTTTTGCCTCATTTCAAAGCACCTGATAATAAAAATCTCCGGGACTATTTTGAAGAAATTGCCCAGGCCGGATTTGAACAGCGGCTGCCACTTATTCAGGAAAAAATAAATAAGGGGCAAACCACCCATACCCTTGCCGCGTATCGGCAGAGGCTCGAGCGAGAAATAAAACTAATTGAGCAAATGGGTTTTGAAGGCTATTTTTTAATTGTCTGGGATATGATTAAAGCCGCCCGTGACCGCGGTATTCCGGTCGGGCCAGGCCGTGGCTCAGCCGCCGGCAGCTTGATAGCCTACTGTCTGGGAATCACCCAGATTGATCCGATTGAATATGACCTCCTCTTTGAACGCTTTTTGAACCCGGAGAGAATCAGCCTGCCCGATATTGATATTGACTTCTGCGGCCGCCGCCGCCAGGAAGTGATCAATTATGTTACCGGAAAATATGGGCAGGAAAATGTCTGTCAGATTGTGACCTTCGGCACCATGGCTGCTCGTCAGGCTATCCGGGATGCCGGCAGGGTAATGGAAATCCCGCTTAATGAAGTTGACCGGGTGGCCAAGCTGATCCCCACCCAGGGCCAGGAAGCCAGTATTGAAGGTGCTTTAAAGACTGTCCCCGAGATAAAAGAAATTTACCAAAAAAACGAACGCCTGGCTAAATTACTCGAGGCCGCCCGGAAACTGGAGGGCCAGGTTCGCCATCCGTCGATTCATGCCGCTGGCATTGTCATCACGCCCAGGCCTCTGGTTGAGTTCATTCCTCTCTATCAATCAACCCGGGGTGAAATTACGACCATGTTTCCCATGGGCGATATCGAATCTATCGGCCTGCTGAAAATGGACCTGCTAGGCCTGCGTAACCTGACAGTTATAACCGATGCTCTGACTCTGATTGAGCAGGAGACCGGCCAAAAAATTGACCTGGATAAGATACCACTAACTGATCCCGGGACGTTCCGGGTTTTCCAGGAGGGCACAACCGATGGAGTTTTTCAATTTGAAAGCTACGGGATGAAAGAGCAGCTACGGCGGTTTAAGCCCGAGCAATTCCGCGATTTAATCGCTCTCAATGCCCTCTACCGGCCAGGGCCCCTCAAAAGCGGCATGACAGAAGAGTTCATTCAAAGGAAACACCATCCAGAAAAAATTAGCTATGAGGTGCCGCAGCTTGAACCAATTTTGAAAGAAACGCGGGGCATTATCGTTTATCAGGAACAGGTCATGCGGATTGCCACCGATCTGGCCGGCTTTACTCTGGCTGAGGCTGATGTCCTGCGGAAAGCTATGGGGAAAAAAGTTAAGGAAATAATGAAATCCCAGAAAGAAAGATTCATCCAGGGTGCTCGCCAGAAAGGCATCCAGACCTCCAGGGCCGAAAAAATATTTGATCAGATTGCCCAGTTTGCCGAATATGGTTTCAATAAATCACACAGCGCCGCCTATGCCTACTTAGCTTACCAGACGGCCTATCTCAAGGCTCACTACCCGGCCCATTTTATGGCCGCTCTTCTAACCTCTGAAGCTGAAAAAGGAGACACTACCCAGATTATCAAATATATCAATGAGTGCCGGGAACTGGGCCTCAATGTCCTCCCGCCCGACATCAATTACAGCCACTACCATTTTTCAGTGGAGGGACAGAACATCCGGATGGGCTTATCGGCTGTTAAGAATGTGGGTGAAAATACGGTTAAGGAAATAATTAGCCTGCGAGAAAAGAAGGGCAGCTTTAAAAATCTCTTTGACCTTTTTGAAGAATATGACTCACGGGTTTTAAACCGCAAGGCTCTGGAGAGTTTGATCAAGGCAGGTGCTTTTGATTCTTTAGGCTGGAAACGTTCACAGCTTTATGAGTCAATAGATATCCTTATTGAGTATGGTCGCCAGAAGCAAAAAGCCAGGGAAGAAAAAGCTATTTCCCTTTTTGGCGATGAATTTTTGAGCCCGCCTGAAATTGCACCTGACATTCTGGCCGCCCACGAGTGGGATGAAGAACTGCGACTGGCCTATGAAAAAGAGGTTCTGGGCACATATCTCTCGAGCCATCCTCTGGCTTCTTATCAGGCCAGGCTCCCGGCGATGATCAGTCATACCATCGAAGCGCTCGACCCGGAAAAGGAGTTTGACAGGGAAGTCAGACTGGCTGGAATTATTGTTTCGGTGAAAATAATTAAGACCAGAAAAGAAGAAAGAATGGCCACTCTTGTGCTGGAAGATCTGACCGGTCAGATAGATGTGACTGTCTTTCCTGAAGCCTATGGAAAATTCAACCCTTATCTAAAGGAAGGGCAGATTATCTGGCTTAAAGGTAAAATGTCAGCCGATAGCTTTGAATCAAAGAAAATCACGGCTTCTCAGATTATGCCTTTGTCCGAAGCTTTTGAAAAATTAGCCAGAAAAATAACAGTTACTATTCCTCTTGAAGCCATGGGCGAGGAAGATCTGGAGCGATTAAAGCAGATTCTGCTGGCCTTCCCTGGCGACTGTCCTCTTAACCTTCAACTGGAAAGCCCGGCAGCTACCTACCTTGTCCAATCGGCCGAATTTCAGACAGTTTTCCCGTCGCAGCTTTTAGTCGACCAGCTCGAAGGGCTTTTTGGGGCAGGGGCTGTCCATGTGGAATACTGAAATTCCGGCCAATTGACCTGCTTGATTGACAGAAAATCGTTAAAAATGTAGAGTAAAATATCTATTTCTGATTATTAATTGCTAATCGTAACGAGGAAAAGAGTGGCTTATAACCTGATTGTCGCTTCTGACAGCCCGGCTTTAAAGAAAATCTGCCAGTCTGTTTTTCCCGAGGGGGCTTATCAACTCCACCTGGCCGGCAGTCTCGACGAACTGAATCATTTTCTGGATAGCTTGACACCAGAAGCTATCATCCTCGAACAATCACTCCTCGATTCAACACAAAATGCTCTTAACCTTAATGACAAATTATCAACGGGTGGGAGAGTTCCTGTTTTTCTGGTGGCTGGAACGTTAGAACCACTATCCCGGGAATTTCTGCCGGCACTCAGGCCAGAGCAGGTTTTTTATAAGCCTTTTTATTCTGAAAGCCTGGCCACGGCCATAAAAGAGACTATCGAAAAAAACAAGATACCAGATACTTTGCCGGAAGAGCTGCCTGAGATTCAACCTGGCCGCAAAAACTTAACCCAGTCCGGTCTGTCTCCGGACTTAAAACGCGAGGTTCGGCTGCTCGTTCAGGAAGAGATTCAGTTCGTAGAAAAAGAACTCGAGGAAAAAATGCGGCAAAGCTTGCTGCCGGGAATAAAAGAGCTGACCACCCAGGATAACCAGAGTGCTGATACTTGTAGATTAAAAAATCAGGGGAGAAAAGGTTAGTATGACGATAGAACAAAAGAAAGTGCTGGAAAAAGCCTATGACCCGAAACCGGTCGAAGCCAAGTGGTCAAAATTCTGGCTGGAGGAGAGGCTGTTTGAGGGCCAGGCCAAATCTGACAAACCGAAATATTCCATGGTTTTGCCGCCGCCAAATGTCACCGGCGTTCTTCACATGGGCCATGCTCTGTGCTTCACTCTGCCAGACATTATTGTCCGCTGGAAGAAGATGCAGGGCTATAACACTATGTGGCTGCCGGGAACTGATCATGCTTCGATAGCCGTTCATAATGTCATTGAGCAGAGCTTAAAAGAAAAAGGCCTCAGCCGGGATAAAGTTGGCCGTGAAGAATTTCTGCGCCTGGCCTGGGAATGGAAAGAAAAATATGGTGGGGTAATTACCGAACAGCTCAAGCGACTAGGCTGTTCTCTTGACTGGTCGCGAGAAAGATTTACTATGGATGAGGGCTTTTCCAGAGCAGTTAATTATGTTTTTGTCTCCCTTTACCGGGAAAGACTTATTTACCGTGATTATTACCTGGTTAATCGCTGCCCCCGTTGCCAGACTGTTCTTTCTGACATTGAAATTGAGCATCAGGAAGTTAAAGGCCACCTCTGGTATATTAGATATCCTCTGCCCGGCACAGACGAGGCCATTGTCGTCGCCACCACCAGGCCAGAGACTATGCTGGGCGATACAGCCGTGGCCGTTCACCCCGATGATGAGCGCTACAAAAAATTTCACGGAAAGAAAGTTCTGCTGCCACTTCAGAACCGGCTCATCCCGGTGATTACTGATGAGCAGGTTGAAAAAGATTTTGGTACAGGGGCGGTTAAAGTCACTCCAGCTCATGACCCGGTGGACTTTGAACTGGGTAAAAAACACAGCCTGGAGCAGATTATCGTCATCGATGGCCTCGGGCGGATGACTGAGGCAGCCGGGGAGGAATTTAAAGGCCTCGATCGCTTCGCCTGCCGGGAAAAGGTCATCAGCAAGCTTAAAGAACTTGGCTATCTGGTTAAGTTGGAGGACTACAGCCATGCGGTCGGGCATTGCTACCGCTGCAAGACCATTATCGAGCCTTATCTTTCCTGGCAATGGTTTGTCAAAATCGAACCGCTGGCTAAAGAAGCCATTAAAGCCGTTGAGGACGGGAGAATTGTCTTCATCCCCGAGAACTGGACCAAAACCTATTTCGACTGGATGTATAAGATTCACGACTGGTGCATTTCGCGGCAGCTCTGGTGGGGACACCGTATCCCGGCTTATTACTGCCAGGATTGCCACCAGGTCATGGTAGCCATGGAAAAACCTGCCGCCTGCGAGCGGTGTGGTGGAACGGTCGTTCAAGACGAGGATGTTCTTGACACCTGGTTTTCCTCCGCTCTGTGGCCTTTTGCCACTCTTGGCTGGCCGGAGAAGACGGAGGACCTTAAAGTCTTCTATCCGACTGATTTAATGTCAACCGGATTTGATATCATTTTCTTTTGGGTGGCCAGGATGATTATGATGGGCCTTAAATTTATGAAAGAAGTTCCATTTAAAGAAGTTTTCATCAATGGCCTGATCCGCGATCTAAAAAAAAGGAAGATGAGTAAGTCAGAGGGCAATATCATTGACCCACTGGAGATGATCGATAAATATGGGACAGATGCTCTGCGCTTCACTCTAGCTTCCCTGGCCGTCCCGGGGATGGATATTGCTTTATCCGAGGAAAGAATGGCCGGCTACCGGGCTTTTGCTAATAAAATCTGGAATGCTTCCCGTTTTGTCCTGATGAATTTAGGTGAAGAAAAAACCGGCTCTGACGACCAATCTCTTTCTCTGCCTAACCGCTGGATCCGGAGCCGCCTGACCAGGGTTATTAAGCAGTTAAATGATTCGCTAAAAAATTATAGATTTTATGAAGCCGCTGAAACTATTTATCATTTTATTTGGCACGAATTCTGCGACTGGTATATTGAGTTTATTAAACCTGAACTCCGCCAGGGTAATAAAAATACCAGGGCGGTGATGAAAGATGTTCTCGATAAAATTCTCAAGCTCCTCCATCCTTTTATGCCGTTTATCACCGAGGAAATCTGGCATCATCTGCCGGAGAGAGGCCTGTCGCTGCTGACTGAGAGCTGGCCCGAAGCCAGTAATCAATGGCTGGATGAGGAAGCCGAGGAGGCTATGAAATTCCTCCAGGATCTTATCTCTGAAATCCGCACCATCAGAGCTAAGAACCAACTGCCAGTTAAAGAGAAGGTCCACCTGTGGATAAGCGATCAAGGGGAAAGCCGGAGGCTAGCCGGGCCGCATCAAGAGGCGATCAGACTGCTGGCTGGCGTGGATAAAATCGAATATGTGACTGAAATGCCGGCCAGTAAAAATCTCCTCAAAGGAGTAGCCAGCACGATTGAAATCGGATTGCAGCTGGCCAGGTCAGTTGACAGCCAGCCGGAAATGGAGCGGCTGCAGAAGGAACTTGCCCACCTGGAAGAAGATTTAGCTAAACTCCTTGCCCGCCTGGAGAACCCGGATTTCAGACAAAGAGCGCCTCAGGCAGTAGTTACTGAACATGAGCAGCGCCGGCAGGAACTCCAGCTCAAAAGAGAAAAACTGCTCAAAAATTTATCTGAAATGAAAGAGCTATAACCTCCTTCTAACTAAACGGTTATAAAATAGACGATGGATGAAATAAATTTTGGCGAGTTGTCCTTCAGGTTTGCCAGTTTGAATTCCACCATGGACTTTTGCCGGGTGTTGGCCGGGCTGGCGTTTCCTGAAGGGACGGCCGTCCTGGCTGACGAGCAAGCAGGTGGCCGCGGAACCAAAGGACGAAACTGGCATTCTCCGGCCAAAAAAGGGCTCTATGTTTCTTTTCTTCTCCGGCCATCTCTTGACCTTTTAAATCTTCTACCCCTGGCTGCCGGGCTGGCCGCAGCTCAGGCCATTGATGAGTTAACCGGGCTGGCCATCAATTTAAAATGGCCCAACGACCTGATGTTTGAAGGAAAAAAAATAGGCGGAATCCTATGCGAAGGTGAGACATCTCAGTCAACCCGGCCTTATGTCATTGCCGGTTTCGGAATAAATCTTAGCCAGCACCCGGAAGATTTTCCACCGGGAATAGCCAGCCTGGCCAGCTCTCTTTATCTTATTAGCGGCCAGAACTATCAGCCGGAAGAATTATTCCCGCTCCTTGGTCAGCAATTGCAAATCTGGTATAATAAACTAAAAGAAGGGCAGATTAATCTAATTGTCGGCAGCTTTGAAGCGAGGCTTTTTTTCTCCCCGGGCCAGGTTTTAATTATTAAAGATCAGGAGGGTGAGGTCAGGGGCAAATTTACCGGTATCGGTCAGGATGGAAGTTTGATCCTGAGAACTGGCCAGGGAAATAAAAAATACTATGCTTCAGAAATAATTAAAGTAATTGGTTGAGATAATTACCAGGAGATAAAGATGATCATGGTTATTGATATTGGCAATACAACCATTGCCCTTGGTGTCTTCCAGGGCAAAAAACTTCTGGCCAGCTGGAAAATTAAAAGTGACCGCGAAAAGACGGCTGATGAATATGGCCTGATTCTCTGCAGTTTACTAAGTCATGAAGAGCTGGCCTGTCAAAAAATTAACGGAGCTATTATCTCTTCCGTCGTGCCGCCCCTGACACCCGTTATTCAGCAGGCCTTTGAGAGATACTTTGCAGTCAAGCCGCTGGTGGTTGGGCCCGGCTTGAAGACCGGCATGCCGATTATTTATGAAAATCCGTCTGAAGTTGGTTCAGACCGGATTGTCGCTGCTTGTGCCGCTTATGAAAAATACGGCGGTCCCTGTCTGGTTGTCGATTTTGGAACTGCTACTACCTTTGATGCCATTTCATCTACCGGCGAATATCTGGGCGGATCGATTGCTCCAGGGATTCAGATTTCGGCTGAAGCTCTTTATCTCCGCACAGCCCGCCTGCCAAGGATAGAAATCAAAAAGCCCAAAGCAGCCATTGGCAGGAATACTGTTTCCAGCATGCAGTCAGGCCTCTATTTCGGTTATATCGGACTGGTCAATCAGATTATTGCCGAGATGTCAGCTGAGTTGCAGTCAACACCTGTGGTTATTGCCACCGGGGGGCAGGCTGATTTAATTGCTCCGGAAATTAAAGTTATAAATCACCTCGAGCCCAACCTGATGCTGGAAGGCCTCAGACTGCTCTATGAAAAAAACCGGCCGCCGGAGAAAAAATGAATCAGAATGAAACTGCACGACAGGATTATTACCAGCAGATAGTCCGCTGCTTTCTGGAGCACCAGGCGACTATGTTCTTTCTCCCACCATCTGATCTTTCCCTGATTTCAGATTGGGAAAAGCTGGGGATTCCCCTTGAACCCATTCTCGAGGGAATCGAGCAGACTTTTTCGAGGCAGCTCAAAAGAAAGAAAAAAAGAAATATCTATTCACTGGCTCAGTGTGAAAAAGAAGTTCTAAAAGCCTATGCCAGTCACCAGGAAAGGCTTGTTGGCCAGGCAGCACCCAGAATTGAACCGGGCCAGAAGATAATAAAAGCCAGGGTAGAAATAGATGCTTTTCTCAAACACCTTCTGCCTGAATTTGAGAACTTAAGGGAAATATTCACAGAGGCTTTAGAACTTCTGTCCAGCCCGGTGGTGGACGCCAACCAGCTCGAAAAACTGGATGAAGAAATTGACCGGCGGATCTGGAGTTTATCTCCAGAAGAGGAGAAACAGGACTGCTGGCAGGAGGTAAAAAAGGAATTTCCAGGCAAGCCGGCGGCTCTACTGACTGAAATTCAGCAAACCAGACTGATTAAGGCCAGAAGGCTGACCCATAAAATTCCTTATGTCTCTCTTTTTTATTATTGATACCCGCTAACGATAAAGACTGACAAATATTAATAAATAGAAAATTGGAAGAAAAACAATGGAAAAGGAAATAATTGAATATTTAGAAAAGAACAAAAAACCGGTCAGTTTAATAAAACTGGCCAGAGACCTTAACTTGAATAAAGCAGAAAAGAGAAAATTAAAGGGGCTGCTTGGCTACCTGGACAAAAAAGGACTGCTCAAACTAAAAGGAGATAAGGTTCTGCCTCTTCCCCGGCAAAAAATCATCAGAGGAATTATCTCTTTAAACAAGCGCGGGTTTGCTTTTGTTACCCCGGAGACAGCCGAAAGCGGCTCTGCCGATATCTTTATTCCGCCCGGTCAGACAGCCGGAGCCTTGACCGGCGATTTAGTTGAGATTATCGCTAAAGAAGAAGGGCAGAAAGGCAAAACAGAAGGCCGGGTAACGAGAATTTTAAAACGGGGGAGGAGCTCACTTTTCGGTCTTTATCTGGAAATTAATTATCAGCCTTTTGCCCTTCCTCTGGATACTACTCATGCTGAACCGTTCTTGCTTAAGCTCAAGAACCGTCAGAGGCCGAGGCCAGGTCAGATAATAGAAATTGACCGTGCCTCTTTAGAAGTTAAAAGAATACTTGGTTTTCAGGACGAACCAGGAGTAGATCTGAAAGTTGTTATCAACCAGTATAATTTAATAGACAGTTTTGGACAGGAGGCCCTGGCCGAAGCGGCTTCTCTCCCCGCTGAACCACTGCCAGCAGATTTTTCCGGCCGGATAGATTATAGAAACTGGGCAGCAATTACCATAGACGGGGAAAAGGCTCAGGATTTTGATGATGCTCTGAGCATCAAGAAGCTACCCAATGGTCATTATCTTCTCGGAGTCCACATTGCCGATGTTTCACATTATGTGAGATCAGGCTCACCTCTTGACCGGGAAGCCTTCCTCCGCGGGACGAGTACTTACTTCTCAGACCTGACCCTGCCCATGCTGCCGGAAAAATTATCTAATGATTTGTGCAGTTTGAGGCCCAGAGTTCCACGGCTGTCGGTCTCGGCCGTGATGGAAATAGATGAAAAGGGCAATATTCTTCAGAGTAATTTTCACCCTTCGATTATTCAGACGTCAGAAAGAATGACCTATACCTCAGTTTTCAAAATCTTTCAGGGAGATCCAGAGGAACGCCACCGTTATAGCTATCTCCTGAATGACCTTTTCCTCATGAGGCATCTTGCTCAGGTTCTTAAAGCCAGACGCCTCAAGCAGGGCAGCCTGGATTTTGATTTGCTGGAACCGGAGCTGGTTTATCGCGAAGGCCTGTTAACTGCCGTTGTTCCTTCCGAACGGAATGAGGCCCATTGCTTAATTGAAGAATTTATGCTGGCGGCTAATGTCGCTGTCGCCACTTATCTAACTGAACTCAATTATGGCTGCCTTTACCGTGTTCACCCTGCTCCAACCAGAGCTGACATCGATAAATTAAAGAACTTGCTGTTTCACTTTGGCCTGGAATTACCCCGGGCCAGCCAGATTAAATCTGCTGACCTGCAAAAACTTATCGAGAGCTTTAGAGGAAAGCCAGAAGAAAAATTTATTACCATTCAGGTGTTAAGATCCATGCGGCTGGCGGTTTATTCCGATGAAAATTGTGGCCATTTTGGCCTGGCCCAGCCAGTATATACTCATTTTACCTCACCAATTCGTCGCTATCCCGACCTGGTAGTTCACCGCCTGTTAAAACGAGCTCTGGCCAGAAGAAAGCCCAGGCCGCTTCCCCTGGGTGATATTGCCCTGCACAGCTCCCAGCGGGAACGGCTGGCCGATGAGGCTGAAAGATCCCTGATCCAGTGGAGAATACTGCGCCTGCTCAAGGATAAATTGGGCGAAGAATTTTCAGGGATAATTACAGATATTAACCGGGTAGGGCTGGTGGTAGAACTCGATGATTATTTCACAGACGGAATGATACCTTACTCTGCCCTGGGCGGTGATTATTTCTCGAAAAGAGACGAAAAGACTCTACGCGGCCGGAAAAGCGGAGTGACCTTTTCACTCGGAGAAAAAGTCAGAGTCAAGATGGTTAGCTGTAACCCAATTTTAAAAAAGGTTGAGTTTGTTCTGGCTGACAAAATTGATTAAAGGGTAAAAAGAGAGTAAGAAATGAACGCAGTTGAGACTGTTTTTTATGTTCTGGCCAGAAAAGAGTGGCCAGCCGACCCCAGCACAGAGCACTACCAGGGCTGGATCATTAGTGGCCGGAGTGAGTTTCAGGCCAGGATAGAAACTACCGGCCCGCCTTCTGAAAAATTCAATCACCTGTATCTAAAAGTCACAGCCCGGCTGCCGGTTGAGGTAAAATGGGGGGACAGGCTTCAAATTAAACTGCCAGGTTCTGATCTGCCGGTCAGGCTGAAAGTGGTCTATCCCCGGGCAATTCAGATAAAAAAAATCAAAAAAGAAGAAAGGCTTATAACCTGGCTGGATAGATACGCTGGCAGTGAGGCAAGTATGCTTCTCGCTCTGACAGAAGATGAAGGTATCAAAGGGCTGCGGCAGCCCGAGATAGAAGCTTTTTGCCGGCTGCCTTCTGCCAGGCTCAGCCAGCTAGCCATAGATCTGGAAAAAGAAAGCCAGCTCTTCATTCTTGAATTCTCCCCTCTTTTCCTGTTGAATAGAAAAAGCTTTGACTTTCTAACCGGGAAAATAAAGAACTTCGTTGAAGACTACCAGCAACGAAGGCCAGGTGAAACCGGTGTGTCAATAAAAAAGATCAAAGAAAGATTCAGGCTGCCCAAGCCAGTGCTACTTCTGGCTCTAAACCGCCTCTTGAAAGACGAGCAGCTTGAGATGAGGGGGGAACAGGTTTATCTTCATGGATTTGAAATCAGCCTGTCAAGAGAAGAAGACGGGATTATGATCGCTATTGAGAAGATGCTGCTCGAACAGAAGTTCTCAGCTACCTCTCTCCAGGACCTGGCCAGAAAATTCAAAATTCATTTGAGCCGTCTCGAGACGATGATTGATCTCCTTCTTCAGAAAAGGAAAATAGTCCAGAGCCGCGAAGGTTTTATCCTTCACGCCAGCTGGCTAGAAGAAATAAAAGAAGAACTGGCCAAAAGGAAAAGGCAAGGGCGGAAGGAGTTAACTGTTGGCGAGTTTAAAAAGCTAACTGGCCTGTCAAGAAAATATGCTATCCCCCTCCTCGAATTTCTGGATGAAATCGGACTAACTCGCCGCTTTGGTTCTAAAAGGTTGATCATCTAACCCGATCTAAACAACCGCAGCTATTTTTTCTCTTTTTGCTCTTCTTCTTTCTGTTCCGGCTGTTTCTTGGTCAGGGCTGATTTCAACATTTCAGCAAAGAACCCGAATTTAGCCTCTTCTTTGGCTCCTTCCAGTTCAACCTGGATTGTTTTTTCATCAGCTTCGGCTCTTTCTTCTGTTTCTTCCTTTTGAGCTTTAAGCGCTTCCAACGCTTCTATTTCAGATTCCTCTTCGACAATTCTTTCTTCAATCAGCCGGCGGTCGCTTTTTTTTGGTTTGAACTTTTTCTCTTCGGTCAATCCCTTTTTCTTTTTGGCTGGCTTTTCTTCTTTCTCTTTTTCTTTTTTAGCAGGTTCAAGAGTCACACCGATTTCAGGCGGTTGAACTGGCGGAACAGCCACTTCTACTGGCCGGGCTTTTACCGCTATCTTTTCTATTTCAGGTTGTTCCGGCTTCTCGTGAGCAGAAGGTTCCTGGCCGGCAGCCGGTCTGGATTCAGCCTGGCTGCCAGCTAACTGTTCAGCCAGTGATTCCAGTAAAGAGGCGGCTGCTCTTTCTTCTTCTCCGGGGACTTCTTTTGGTTCAAGCGATTCCTGATATATATAAATACCTTCTTTTTTCTCTGAAGCCACAAATTCCGGAGCATTATTAAGCACATATTCCACATCTTCAGGCATTGTCGCTCTGAGCAGATCGACCAGATGATAGGCCTTCAGAAAATGCAGGGATCTATTATTACCTGTCAACTCGGGTGCTTTGAAGACCTTAACCAGTAGTTGCCGCAGATCAAGATTCTCACTTTCCTCCTGTCTGGTCAGAAGGCTGGCTACACTTTCTTTGTCCAGAGTAAGACTCTTATTGGCCATGGCCAGAGTAAATACCTCTCCCTGGCTCAGGCTGAAATGTCCTGTTTCTGGATTATAATCCAGCCGGTAAGTAGCTGTTTTCTTCTTGGATTTTTTTGTCCAGAAAGTAAAAATATCCCGGGCTTTGCGATTGATGGTCAGGCTCGTTCCCTGAGGAATATTATTGGACCGAAAATATTCAGCCAGCCCTAGTAGATAATTGCCTTCAGGGTAATAGTAAACCGTATAGGACTTGCCATCTTCATCATCTACCAGTTGATATTCCCTGGAAGTGAATTCCCGGGAAAGGCTTCTGGGTATTCTGATCGCACCAGATAGAATTTCCCGCCAGGTTAGATAAACCTTAAATGGGAAAGAATCAATCCGGGTATACTGCAGGCCTTCACCCTGCCCGAGATCGGGCACCAGGGCCAGTGGACTGGAAATGGGCAGACCCTCAGGTAGTTTATTAAGCACACTCTTCAGATGCCATTTCCCCCAATTCCTGTCTGACAGACAAATAAATTCCCGGCGATATTTCTTTTCAAAAAGAGCGTTTAAACTCAGGGCATAAAGCTCATAGAGATCATTTGATGGTTCCAGGTCAAAATACTTTTTAATCATTTCCTGGGTAGACACAGAAGTCCTGGAAGCAGCCAGTTCCTGAGAAATTTCTTTAATTTTTTCTTCAGGTATTTCAATCCTTTTTGAACTCAATTGCCAGAAATCATTCCAGCTAAAGAAACCTGGCGAGCTACTCATAGCTTTTCTTAAGTTTCTTTCGAGAGATTTAATATCCTTCTCAGTCATTGGCAGTTCAGTCTGACGCGGATCGCGCTCTTCCTGCAGAATCTCAGGTTCTTTCCCCTGCCCATCAGGATTCGAAGGAAGCAACACCTCAGTTTTTGTCTTTTTCATATAATCAAGATAGCGGCGGAAAGCCCCACCGCCATCATAATCAACTTCCAGCATTTCATAAGGGAAATTAGGCAGCTTGGTCTTATTTATGACCTTGAGAACCACCCCGCCCTGAAAATGCTCGGTAGCCTTACTGCCGATCTGAAGATTTTCATCATACTCTTTATAGATGAAGTCTCCCATCTCATAGCGGGCATTGGGATCATAGATTTTGACTGCCTGATGCCGTTCACTGGCCGTCTTGGCAAAAGCCAGTTTTCCAGCCAGCTCGGCTGCCGGCAAAGGACGATTTGTTCTGGTTAATTCCTGTTCAATTACAGCCAGATCTTCAGGGGTTATGGCTGTAATTTTTAAGTTTTCTTTATCCATTGGTTATTTTTTCCCCATTAAAATCATCATAATGACTTTTTGGACATGCAATCTATTTTCAGCCTGATCATAGACTATAGAATTTGGCGAATCGATAATTTCATCAGTTACTTCTTCACCACGGTGGGCTGGCAGGCAGTGCATGAAATAAGTCCCTGGTTTGGCCTTAGAAAATAACTCCCGGTTGACCTGATAAGCAGCAAAAATCTTCTTTCTGGCCTCTTTCTCTGCTTCCTGACCCATCGAAGCCCAGACATCAGTATAGATGGCATCAGCCTCTCTAACCGCTTCCACCGGATCATGGGTCATAGTCAATTCAAAATCTGTGCCCTGTCCGTCTTCTTTAGCCCAATTTACAATTTCTGCTTTTGGTTCATAACCAGGAGGAGTGGCCACTGCCATTTTTATTCCGGCTTTAGCTGCCGCCAGCATCAGGCTATGAGCCACATTATTTCCATCGCCAACATAGGCCAGTTTCAAGCCAGCCAGGCTGCCCTTTTTTTCAAGCAGAGTGAAAAAGTCAGCCATGGCCTGACAGGGATGGAGTAGATCAGTCAAGGCGTTGATAACTGGAATTTTTGTACTGTCAGCCAGGTCGAGAATTATATTGTGCCCGAAAGTCCTGATCATAATACCATCAACCCAGCGCTCGAGGTTCTTCCCTATGTCCCGGACGCCTTCTCTGGAACCCATCTGAATATCAGAAGGAGCCAGGTAAATAGCCTCTCCGCCCAATTGCAGCATACCAACTTCAAAGGTCATTCTCGTCCGGAGAGAAGGTTTCTGAAAAATAATGGCCAGAATCCTATCTTTAAGAACAGAGCGGTACTTCTCTGGCTTTTTCTTCATTTTTTCTGTCATATCGAGGATTTCATTGAACTCATACCGGCTCAAATCATGTATGGTGATAAAATCCTTTTTCATATCCTTCCTCCTACTTCTAAGTTTGAATTAAGCGGAATACTGGAAACAATTCTTGTCCCCGAACGGTTAATCAGGGCAGCTTTCAGATGGCTGGACGAGGTAATAAGGACTTCCTTGCCTCCAGCTTCAATATACTCAATGGCTGCTTTGATTTTAGGCCCCATTGAACCAGCGGGAAATTCCCCTTCCTCCAGATATTTTCGGGCTTCTTCCACCGTTATAACTGGCAGCGCTTTCTGATCAGGCCGGCCAAAATGATAGTAAACCCGTGAAATACCGGTCAGGATAATGAATAGTTCAACTCCAACTTCCCGGGCCAGAAGGCTGGAAGCATAGTCTTTATCAATCACGGCCTCCACACCTTCATACAGGCCGCGGCTGTTTAAAATGACCGGTATGCCCCCGCCACCAGCGGCAATGACCACCCGGCCAGATATGACCAGATCTCTTATCATCCATTTAGGAACAATATCAATCGGCCGGGGAGAAGGGACAACCCGGCGAAAACCACGCCCCGCATCTTCCACCATTGTCCATTTTTTCTGCCGGGCTAATTGTTGAGCTCTGAACTTAGGGTAAAATGGCCCTACCGGTTTGGTCGGCTTCTGGAAAGCAGGATCATCCTTATCCACCACCACCTCGGTAATTATAGTCGCCACATCTTTGTCTATCGATTGACGGCGGAGTTCATTGATGATGGCCTTTTCGAGCATGAAGCCCATGCTGCCTTCGGTCATTGCATCACAAACATCCAGACTGAAGGGCGGAATCTTATTAGCTGCCTCCTCCATCTGAATAAGCAAATTCCCTACCTGAGGTCCGTTGCCATGAACGACAATCAACTCGTAGCCTTTTCTGATGATCTGAACCATCAGCTCGGCTGCCTTCTGGGCCTGGTACATTTGTTCTCCCTGTAAACCTTTCTGGTTTTCGGGCAGAATAGCATTCCCGCCAAAAGCTATCAGGGCAACTTTCGCTCTCATTTTCTGCCACCTCGGTCTTTCCCTATCTTACCGTTTCCAATTCCTGCCTGTGGCCGGTCTTTCAACCGTCAATCAGGCTTAAAATCCCCTTAGAATAGATTTAATATTCGGCTGGCCAACTTCCTCCAGTTCATAACGAACCCGAAGTAAAGGCTTACTTACTTTGATGACCCGGTTGAGATCGATCGGGGTAGCACTTATGACCAGGTCACAATTAATTTTCTCTATAGTTGCTGCCAGTTCTTTAGTTTGCTTATCCCCGTAGCCCATGGCCGGGAGAACCTTATCCAAATGGGTATATTTTTCAAAGGTCTTTTTAATGCTGCCAACGGCATAAGGCCTGGGATCAATGATCCTGGCGGCCTGGTATTTTTGGGCAGCCACAATCCCGGCTCCGTAGCGCATGCCACCGTGAGTCAGAGTCGGCCCATCCTCAATGACCAGTACTTTTTTACCTGTAATCTGGGATCCATCTTCAACAAAAATTGGAGAATTAGCCTTGATTACTTTCGCTTTCGGGTTAATCCTGTTGATGTTATCCATTACCAGCTGGATCTTATCCGGCTCAGCCGTGTCCATCTTATTGACCACATAAACATCAGCCCGGCGGAAATTTGTTTCACCGGGATGATAGGCTAGCTCATGACCTGCCCGGTGAGGGTCAACCACCACAATTTCCAGATCGGATTTATAAAAGGAAAAATCATTGTTACCACCATCCCAGATGATGATATCCGCTTCTTTCTCAGCTTGTTTCAGAATAGCACCATAATCAACACCAGCATAAACGACAATCCCGTTGTCAATATGAGGTTCATATTCTTCTCTCTCCTCGATCGTGCATTCATGCCGGTCAAGATCCTGGTAGGTAGCAAACCTCTGAACTTTTTGCTTGACCAGGTCGCCATAGGGCATAGGATGCCTGATGACCACCACCCGGCGCCCTTTAGCCGTCAGAGTAAGCGCCACTTTTCTGGTCGTCTGGCTCTTGCCTGAACCTGTTCTGACTGCACAGACAGAAACCACTGGCTTGCGGCTCTTGATCATCGTATCATCGGGGCCAAGCAGGGCGAAACTCGCCCCGGCCGCCATCACCTCAGAAGCCTTGTGCATAACATACTCATGAGGAACATCACTATAAGCAAAATGGACCTCGTCCACTTTATATTCCTTGATGAGATCGGTCAACTCTGATTCGGAATAAATCGGGATGCCCTTTGGATAGAGCTTGCCCGCCAGAGCCGCCGGGTATTTTCTGCCCTCAATATCAGGGATTTGAGTAGCGGTAAATGCTATCACCTGGTAATCGGGGTTATCCCGAAAATAGACATTAAAATTGTGAAAATCACGGCCAGCAGCTCCCATAATAATAACTTTCCTCATGTCCAAACTCCTTAAAAAATTTTTATAATTTGTTAACTTGATTGCCGTCTATCATGTAATCAAGATTTATAAGTATAGCAAAAAAGGGGGGTTAAAGTCTAATTGAATCTAATCATGATAATCACACCCGTCAATTAGCTCCGGTAGCTCCAGAGAACTTTGAACAGGCAGTGATTTTCCAGGGAGCCGGACGATGATTCAGCTGCCACCAGCTTCTTTCCCTTTTTTTATCCTGGTCAGGCGATTCTTTTTCCCCGGCTCAAACTTTTTTAAAAGCCCCTTTAGATTACTGACTTCCGCCCTTCTCGGCCGCTGCCAGCCCGGCTTTTGCCTGTTGCCAATTGCCTTGCTCATGACTTTCTTGTTTTCCCTCTATATTTGGTTTAAGCCTCGTTTTTTAGATTCTACAAATCTGTTAATTATAGAATTATCATCTCTGCCGCCAGATGTTCTGGATCGAACAGGACTACCGTGCTGATGCCATTGACCCAGCCGCCGGTCTCTCCCGGATTGATCACCAGCAACTCGCCCTGCCGGCTCACCTGAGACCGGTGAGTATGACCAAAAATGACAACTTCAGCGTCTTCCTGGCTGTCTTCAATGGGATAATGGGAAACAACAAAACGGCGGTTATCGTGAACAAAGCGAAGCGGGGCTCTCTTTATCCCACCCAGGTCTTTAAAAATCTTAATCAGGCCTTGCTTTTCACCATCACAGTTACCAAAAACAGCCTTAACGGGACATTTTAACTTTCTTAATTCCTGAGCGGCAAAGGGAGCCACTATATCTCCGGCATGGATAACCAGGCTGCAGTCTGCCCGATTAAAGGTTTCAATAGCCTTTTGAATGGCCATTAAGTTATCATGCGAATCTGACATAATACCAATCATATAATTATTATATCCCAATATTTATCAGATGTCAGGCAGGCAGATTCCAGAGGCTCTGGTCAGCCAACATATCCTTAAATTCTTATCTGGCACTCAGTTAAGTGCTCTTTGAGGCAGCAGTCTTTTCCACACAGATTGAGCCCTCCGCCCCCTGTCAACTTGACAGGCTAAGGCAGATTTCATTAATATATATAGGCTTTGAAAAAAATTAGGCAGGCGCGTAGCTCAGTGGGAGAGCGCTTCCTTGACGCGGAAGAGGCCGTGGGTTCAATCCCCTCCGCGCCTACCATCAGCCCCTGATTTTCCCGGGGACAAAAGGTAGTCTTATTTATAATATTAAATTAAGTTGAGTCAATGAAAGAATTAGTCAAAATCAAAGCAGGGAAGTGTGTTTTTTCATTGCCAAAAGGGAGGCCTTTATCTGATCTTCTACCAGAGTTGGGCTCAGAAGTGAAGCCTCTTCTATTCCGGAGCGGCGATGAATTACTAGATCTTAGTTATCCGGCTGACCATGACCGGGAGATCAGGCCAGTGACGGCCAGTGAACCTGAAGCCCTGGACATTCTCCGGCACAGTGCTTCTCACCTTCTGGCTCAGGCAGTGACCGAGCTCTTTCCGGGAGTTCAGGCCGGCATTGGGCCGGCTACAGATACGGGTTATTATTACGACTTTCTGCGGGAAACAGCCTTTACTCCCGAGGACCTGGTAGCTATTGAAAACAGAATGCGGGAAATAGCCGGAGGAGATCTGCCCATCCAGCGCTTGGTCTTAAAAAAAGAACAGGCTGTGCGGGTTTTTGCGGAGCGCGGCCAGGCTCTCAAAGTGGAGTTAATTGAGGAAAAGGGCGGCGATGAAGTTACCTGCTATGAGCAGGGAAATTTCATTGATTTTTGCCTTGGGCCGCATTTGCCTTCTACTGGATATATTAAGTATATTAAATTACTTTCGGTTTCCGGGGCCTACTGGAAAGGCGATGAACATGGCCCTCAGTTACAAAGAATTTATGGGACAGCCTTTTTCAGCCAGAAAGAGCTGGACGATTACCTGGCTTTTCTAGAGGAAGCCAGAAAGCGCGACCACCGGCGTCTCGGGCAAGAGCTCGAGTTGTTTCATACCAGCGACGATCTGGGAGCTGGCCTGGTCATCTGGCAACCAAAAGGCTCGATCATCCGCCATTTAATTGAAAACTTCTGGAAAGAAGAACACCTTAAAGATGGCTATGATTTTATTTATTCTCCTCATATCGCCAGGCTGGATCTCTGGAAGAAGAGCGGGCACACCGAGTTTTATGAGGCCATGTATCCTCCGCTTGAACTGGAAGGCTGTCAGTATCAGCTCAAGCCGATGAATTGCCCATTCCATATCATTGCCTACAAATCCCGGCAGCGGTCTTACCGGGAATTACCCCTTCGCTGGGCAGAACTCGGGACAGTTTACCGGTATGAGAGGAGTGGCGTTCTCCATGGCCTTCTTCGGGTCAGGGGTTTTACCCAGGATGATGCCCATATCTTTTGCCGCGAGGATCAGTTAGAAGACGAAATTAAGGGAGTCATCCGCCTGGCCATCAGGCTGCTCAGGGCTTTCGGTTTTGAAAATTATCAAGTCTATTTAGCTACCAGGCCAGAAAAGTATGTTGGCCGGCTCGAAGACTGGGATAAGGCGGAAAAAGCTCTGGAAGAAGCCCTGAAAAGCTCTGGCCTGCCTTATCAGTTAGATGAGGGTGAAGGCGTTTTTTATGGTCCGAAAATAGATATCAAAATAAAAGACGCTATTGGCCGTTTATGGCAGTGTACAACTGTTCAACTGGACTTCAATCTATCTGAAAGATTCGACCTGTCTTATGTCGGCGAAGACGGCTACTTCCATCGCCCCTTTATGGTTCACCGGGCTCTGCTCGGCTCAATGGAACGGTTCTTCGGTGTGCTAATTGAACACTATATGGGTAATTTCCCTCTGTGGCTGGCTCCGGTTCAAATGATCATCCTGCCCATAGCCGACCGGCACGAAACTTATGCTAAGGAAATCCAGTCAAGGCTGGTAACAGAAAGTCTGCGGGCTAGAGTTGACGATTCACGGGAAAAAATAGGGAAAAAAATACGCCAGGCAGAAATCGAGAAGATTCCGTTGATAGCCGTTGTTGGCGATAAAGAAATAAAGGAAGGCAGTCTGTCTTTAAGGATACATGGCCAGGGAGACCGGGGTGAAATGAAGATTGACACCCTTCTCCCCAAATTAAAGCAGTTAATTCAAGAAAAATCTCTTGAAATAAAAATCTAGGAGGTCACCTATTTTCCAACGAGATCCTTACCGTCCGCCAAAAGCCAAGGAACAATTACACAGGATAAACGAGATGATTCGGGCACCAGAAATCAGGGTTATTGATGAAGATAAGAATCAACTGGGCGTTATGGCTGTCCCTCAAGCCCTGGCTATCGCCCGTGAGAAGGGGCTTGATCTGGTCGAGATTGCACCCCAAGCTACTCCGCCTGTTTGCCGGATTATGGATTACGGCAAGTTCCTTTATGAATTACACAAGAAAGAACATGAAGCTAAGAAACATCAGAAACAGGCCCAGATTAAAGAAATTAAATTCAGGCCGAAAATAAGTATTCATGACTACAATTTCAAACTGAAGCACATCCGCCGGTTCATTCAGGACGGAGATAAGGTTAAAATTACCATTATGATTAGAGGCCGGGAAAGATCTCACCCTGAAATGGCCTATCAGGTTATGGATAGAATTCTATCGGACGTTTCTGATCTCGCCCGGTTGGATGGAGAAGTAAAAAATCAGGACTGGGCCAGTACTGCCCTGATTGTCCCGACAAAGACAGGAGGAAAAGATGCCAAAGCTAAAAACCAACAGAGCAGCCAAAAAGAGGTTCAAAATAACAGCGAACAAAAAGGTGCTCCACAAAAAGGCTAATAAAAGCCATATTCTGACTAAAAAATCGTCTAAAAGAATCAGACATCTCAGTCAGAAGGCTGAGTTAAGCCCGGCTAACCTTAAAACAGTCAAAAAGATGCTGCCTTATGACTTCTAATAGCGGCTTCAATTCATAGTAAAAGCACAAGTCTGAAAGGAGAATTGTCATGCCGAGAGTAAAAAGAAGCTCAAAAAAAAGAGAGCGAAGGAAAAAAATATTAACCTTAGCTAAAGGCTATCGGGGAACCAAAAAAAGCAATTACCGGACCGCCAAGGAAGCAGTAGAAAAATCGCTTCAGTATGCTTACCGTGACCGCCGGGCAAAAAAAAGAGATTTCCGGCAGTTATGGATAATCAGAATTAAAGCCGGGGCTCAAGCTAATGGGATTTCTTACAGCCATTTTATCAGCGGGCTGAGAGCATTGAAGATTGATCTTAACCGGAAAATTCTGGCTGAACTGGCCGTTAAGGCACCCGCCACTTTTGCTTACCTTGTTGACCAGGTTAAAAGAGCCGAAGCTGCTCCAAAAACATGAATAGCCTGCCAGAAAAAATAAAGAAATACCGCCAGCTCTTTAATGATCTGGCCTCGAAAATTAAAGATAAAAAGGATCTAGAAGAGTTAAGACAAGCTTTTCTTGGCCGGAAAAAAGGCTACCTGACCTTACTTTTTGAAGAGCTCAAGCATTTATCCCCGGAAGAAAAAAAGGCAGCGGGCAGTATTTTGAATAATTTTAAAGAAGAAGTTCAAGCAAGCTTGTCAAAACTCGAGCAGAAATACCCGATGCCCAGGGCGGAAAAAACACTTTTCGATCTGACGCTACCTGGAAGAAAAACTTATTGGGGCGCTCCCCATCCACTGACCCTGTTTCAGAGGAAGATAGAAAAAATATTCATCTCTATGGGTTTTTCAGTGGAAGAAGGGCCAGAAATTGAAACTGACTATTATAATTTTGAAGCCCTTAATTTCCCCCCATATCATCCGGCTCGTGATAGCTGGGATACACTTTACATAAATGATAAGTTACTGCTGCGGACCCACACTTCTCCTGTTCAAATTCGCGTTATGGAAAAAAAGAAGCCGCCTATTCGCATTATTATTCCAGGCAAAGTCTTTCGCCGGGAAACATCAGATCCTACTCATCTCCCCATGTTCCATCAAGTTGAAGGCCTGGTCGTTGACCAGGGAATAACCTTTGCTCATCTAAAGGGGACACTGGAATATTTCATTAAAGCTCTATTTGGCGAGAAAATTAAACTTCGCTTTCGCCCGAGCTTCTTTCCCTTTACCGAACCTTCGGCGGAAGTGGATATCGAATGTATCGCCTGCCATGGGAAGAACTCTCAATGCCGGGTGTGTGGAGGAACTGGCTGGAAGGAAATTCTTGGAGCTGGCCTGGTTGATCCCCAGGTTTTTAAGAATGTTAATATTGATCCGGAAAAATACAGCGGCTGGGCTTTTGGCCTGGGTATTGACCGGACAGCCATGCTGGCCTACGAAATTCCTGAAATACGGTATTTTTATGAAAATGATTTAAGATTTTTAAGGCAGTTTATCCGAAGATGAACATTTCATATGATTGGCTTAAAGAATATCTTGACCTGACTATTCCGCCAGAGGAACTATCTCAATATTTTGACCAGATCGGGTTGATGGTTGAATCCAGAAAAGAGGTTGATGGCGACACTGTTTACGAAATTGAAACTTATGCTAACCGCCCAGATACCCTCGGTCACCTGGGCGTAGCCCGGGAATTAGCCACTCTGCTTGGCCTGCCTCTCAAGACTCATTTCTGGCCATTAAATGAGCTCGCCCAACCAACTTCTGATCTCATTGATATTCAAGTGCTGGATAATCAGCTTTGCCCGCGCTATTGCGGCCTGGTCGTCAAGGGACTGACCGTTGGCCCTTCTCCAGACTGGTTAAAAAGGCGGATGGAGGCCATCGGCCTGCGTTCAATAAATAATGTAGTTGATATCAGCAACTATGTCTGTTTCTCTCTTGGCCAGCCTCTTCACACCTTTGATTTAGGCCTGTTAAGAGAAGCCAGAATTGTTGTCAGAAGAGCCAGAAAAGGCGAAAAAATCCATACTCTGGAAGGACAGCTAATTGAGTTGACACCTGACATGCTGGTCATAGCTGATGGGAGCCAGCCAGTCGCCCTGGCCGGGATCATCGGGGGTGAAGAATCTGGAATAACTGAGAAAACAACAGATGTTTTTATTGAAAGCGCTAATTTCGATCCGGTTTCTATCAGGCTAACAGCCAAAAAGCTGGGCCTGGCTACTGATGCTTCTTACCGGTTTGAACGCGGTGTTGATATCAATGCTGCGCCTCTTGGGGCCACCATGGCTGCTTCCCTTCTCTGCCAATTTGGAGGAAAAGCCTCCAGGGGTTTGCTTGATATTTATCCTAATCAAAAAAAGGCTAAATCAGTTCCTTTGCGCCTTAAAAGAATTACTGAGCTGCTCGGAATAGAAATACCCGAGGAATTCTTGGCCAGGACACTAACTGCTCTTGGTTTAAAATTGACTGAACAGAGAGCGGGGGTATGGGTAACCGAAATCCCCAGCTTTCGGGTCGATCTGGAAAGAGAGGCTGATTTAATCGAAGAAATTGCCCGCTTTTTTGGCTATAATCAAATTCCGAGCGAAGTCACACCGGCCCGATCTTTTGAATTACCGGCCAGCCAGGAGCAGGAACGCCTTTGGTTTCTGAAGGAAATCTTATTTCATTCTGGTCTGGATGAAGTTATAAATTTCAGCTTTGCTGATCCAGAAAAAGAAAAAATCTGGCAGACTGGATATCAGCCGATTGAACTGCGAAACCCGATTTCCTCCCGGGCATCAACCCTCAGGACTTCACTCCTGCCCGGTCTGGTGGAAAACGCCGTCTGGAATTATAACCGGGAATCTGAAGGAGTTCATATCTTTGAAACAGGCAAGATTTACTTCTGGGAAGAAGAAGGCAAGCAACAGGAAGAATTACATCTTGGCCTGCTGACCAGTGGCCTGAGAGATAGAAAAACCTGGAACGAGCCAGCCAGGGAGACTGACTATTTCTTTCTGAAAGGGGCAGTCGAAGAACTGTTTTCTTACCTCGGTTATGATGCTACGGTTTTTGAACCCAAAGATTTTAGCTTTTTTCAGACTGGCCAGTCAGCAAAAATTTTGATCAAAAACGAACCAGTAGGTTATCTGGGGCTTCTGAAGCCTGAAATAAGACAAGCTTATGAGCTGGAAAAATTAACTTTTGCCTGTGAGCTTAATCTGGCTGTCCTATTTGATCGCCAGCCCAGGACCTTTATCTTTACCCCTGTTCCAAAATATCCTGGAACTGTTCGTGATCTATCCTTTCTGATTGAGGCCCGGGTTTGCTTTCAGGAAATTTACCGCCAGTTAAAAAAACTTAATGTTCCTTACCTGGAAAGGTTCGAAATGTATGACCGGTTTGAAGGAGACAGCCTTCCGGACAAACTGGTCAGCCTTTCTGTGCGTTTTTATTTCCGGCATGAATTCCGGACTCTTCAGGCAGAAGAGATTGACCGGGCAATGCTGGATATTATCTCTCAATTGAAATCAGCTCTGAAGATTCAATTGAGATAAGGAGGCAAAATTGACAACCGAGCTTGAGCGGATTAAAATACTTGAGGGCAAAGTTTCTCAGATTATAGAGCATTTTAGCCGCCTTTCTTCTGAAAATGCCCGGTTAAAGGAGGACCTGAAACAGCTCAAAAATGAAAAGAAGGAGCTGGAAGAGAAACTAAAAACACTAAACCCGATGGAAGAGGAGTTGAATCAGCTTCGTGAAGAAAAAGAAACAGTTAAAGGAAAATTGGAGGCACTGATTGCCCAGATAGAAAAATTGGGGATATGAAAGAAAAAGTAATTGAAATTGAAATCTTTGGAAATAAATACAGGATCTGCGTCAAAGGAGAAGAAGACGAAGAATATATAAGCCAGCTAACTTCCTATGTTGATCAGAAAATGCATGAAGTTGCCATTAAGTCTCGGTCGTCAGATTTATGTAAGATAGCAGTTTTGACTGCTTTGAATCTGGCAGACGAAGTATTTTATGCCGAAAGGGAGGGCGCCGGTTTAAAAGAGGCTTTTGACCGGTTGGAAAAAGAGCTGGCCCAGCTTGAGGCTCAGGTAAAGAACTATGAAACAGATTTTAACGCTCTGGAAAAACTTACCCCTTAATCAGGGAGAATTAACTTTTAATTCTTTTGATAAATTAGGTCTCGCCTCTATTTTAGACAACAAGTCTAACCAAGATGGTTTTGATTATAACCATCAGTTAAGGGGCGGCCGTCCAGGCGCAAATTAACCCGATTAATTACCTGACCTCCTTGTTAACTCTTTTGATCTGCAGTCCGGCGAGGAGGTTTGAAGATGAAGACATTATTAATAGCAGGAATTTCCCTTTTAGCTATTCTGCTTTTTACCCTGATATTTGTCCTTCTCAAAAAAAGCCAGGGAATAAAAGGCATTTTGCGAACAGAAGAGAAAGCTAAACAGATCATCGCGCGGGCAGAACAGGAATCTGAAAAAATAAAGCGGCAGGCAGAAGCTGAAGCTAGAGAAAAGGATGCTGCCCGCCTGGCCGATTTTGAAGCCCAGACCAAGGAAAAAAGGTATAAATTAACCGAGCAGGAGCGGCGGCTTCTCCATAAGGAAGAAGCTCTTGAAAGGCGCTATCAGAATCTCGAAAGAAAAGAAAGAGAATTTTCTGCCAAAGAACGCCGGCTTTATGCCAAGGAAAAAGAACTCGAGCAACTGGAGCAAAAGATAAACGAGACTCTTCAGCAACAGACTAAGGAACTGGAAAGAATATCAGGACTGACTCAGGAAGAAGCAAGAAATATGCTGGTTCATAAGATTGAAGATGAAGCCAAGCTGCAAGCTATTCAAACAGTCAGAAAAATCGAGGAGGAAACCAAAGAAAAAGGCAAAGTCCTGGCCAGAGAAATAATTTCCAATGCCATTCAGCGATCAGCGGCTGAACATGTAGTTGAAACGACAGTCTCAGTGGTTGATTTGCCATCAGATGATATGAAGGGCAGAATCATTGGGCGTGAAGGCCGTAATATCCGGGCTCTGGAGATGGCCACCGGGGTAGATATCATAATTGATGATACTCCAGAAGCTGTTATCCTGTCTAGTTTTGACCCCCTGCGGCGTGAACTGGCCAGAATGGCCATAGAAAAGCTAGTAGCTGACGGCCGTATTCATCCAGCCAGGATTGAAGATATCGTTGAACAGGTTAAAGTTGAGCTGGAAGAAAAAATAAAGCAGGAAGGTGAGAATACTTTGCTCGAACTTGGCATACAGAACATGCACCAGGAACTGGTTAAATACCTGGGAAAGCTGAAATACCGGACGAGCTACGGGCAAAATGTCCTTCAGCATTCAAAAGAAGTTGCTCTGCTGGCAGCTCTCATGGCCAGAGAGCTTGGCTTGGATGTAACTGTTGCTTTGAGAGCCGGGTTGCTCCATGATATCGGCAAGGCTGTTGACAAGGATTATGAAGGTACTCATACTGAACTCTCAGTTGAGCTGACCAAGAAATATGGCGAAAGTGAAGCGGTTGTCCAGGCGATTGCTTCCCATCACCGCGATATAGATTTTCCCTCAGTTGAAGCTGTCCTGATTCAAGCGGCTGATACTCTCTCAGCCGCCAGGCCAGGAGCCCGCCGGGAACTCCTTGAAACTTATGTTCAAAGGCTGGAAAAGCTAGAACAGATCGCCACCTCCTTTGAAGGTGTGGCTAAAGCTTTTGCTCTCCAGGCTGGCCGTGAGATCCGTATTATCGTTGATGCCCAGAAGATCTCTGATGATCGGGCAGCGGTTATTGCCAGAGACATTGCCCAGAAGATCAAGGAAGAGCTTGACTACCCCGGCCAGATTAAGGTTATGGTCATCAGGGAAATGAGAGCTGTAGAATATGCCAGATAACTTTAGAGTTCTCTTTATCGGGGATATTGTTGGCCGGCCTGGGCGCCGGGCGCTTAACCGGTTTTTGCCTGACCTAAGAAAAGAATACCGGCCAGATCTGGTTGTCGCCAACGCAGAAAATGCAGCCGGAGGTATCGGCCTGACCGAGGACATTAGCCGCGAGCTATTATTACAGGTCGATGTTCTAACATCCGGTAATCATATCTGGGACAAAAAAGAGGTGTTTAACTTTCTCGAGAAGGAGCCGCGGCTCATCCGGCCCGCCAATTATCCAGAAGGAAATCCCGGACACGGCTATTATATCTTCCAGAATGAAGATGGAATAAAAGCTGCCATCCTCAACCTCCAGGGCCGGGTATTTATGGAACCGATAGATTGCCCCTTCCGCCGGGCGGAGAAAGACCTAGAAAGCATTTTACCTCAGACGCCGGTAGTGATTATTGACTTTCATGCTGAAGCTACTTCGGAAAAGCAGGCTCTGGGCTGGTTCCTTAAGGGGCGTGTGACGGCCCTTATCGGCACTCATACCCATGTTCAGACGGCTGATGACAGGGTTCTCCCCGGCGGGACAGCCTATATTTCTGATGTCGGCATGGCCGGAGGCCTGGGTTCAGTCATTGGTATGAAGCCCGAACAGGCCACAAGCCGCTTTTTAACTGGCCGGCCACAAAAGTTCGAGCCAGCTAATGAAGGCTTAATCCTGGGTGCAGTCTTGATTGAGATTGACTCATCAAGTGGAAAGGCTTTAAGTATAAAAAGAGAAATGATGATTGAGGATAGCCTTGAAGACTGATAACCTGATCATTCAGGACAGAGTTTATTCAGTCAGTGAGCTGACTAAACTCATTAGTTTTGAACTTAAAAGCTCTTTTCCTTTTGTCTGGGTGGAAGGCGAAATTTCCAATTTCAGGCAGCCATCATCAGGGCATTATTATTTCACCCTGAAAGATGATCAGTCTCAAGAAGAAGTTCAGTTAAAGGCTGTTCTTTTTAAACATAACGCCTTCAGAATTCAGACAGAGAATAAGAAAAACTCACTCCAGCCAAAATTTGAGTTGAAGAACGGAATGAAAGTTATTTGTGGCGGAGGAATTGCTGTCTATGAAGCACGCGGCGAGTACCAATTGGTCATCGAAAAACTCGAGCCCCGGGGCAAGGGAGCTCTTCAGCTGGCTTTTGAACAACTCAAAGAAAAGCTACGGGCAGAAGGCCTGTTTGATGAAAAATATAAGAAGAAACTTCCTCTTCTGCCCAAAAAAATTGGCATTGTCACTTCCCCGACTGGAGCGGCAATCAGGGATATTCTCAGGATTCTTGAACGCCGGTTTAACCGCCTTCACCTGATTATCTATCCAACTCTCGTTCAGGGGGAGGGAGCGGCTGAGCAGATAGCCAGCGGGCTCGATTATTTCAGTCAGAGAGATGATATTGATGTGGTGATCGTTGGCCGGGGTGGCGGTTCAATTGAAGATCTGTGGGCTTTCAATGAAGAGATAGTAGCCCGGGCTATTTTTAATTGTATGAAAACTAAACCGGTGATCTCAGCCGTCGGTCATGAAATCGACTTTACCATAGCTGATTTCGTCGCCGACATCAGAGCTTCGACTCCTTCAGTGGCCGCCGAAATGGTCGTGGCTAAGGAAGAAGAATTCAGGAATAAAATCGAACAGTTAGTCAGCCGGCTCAGCCAGGCTGAAAAATACCTGCTGGAAATCAAAAGAAACCGGGTTAACCTACTGGCTGAAGAATACATCTACCGGGATTTCCAGTTGAGGCTGCTGAACCTGGCCCAGCGGGTTGATGACCTCAAGGCCCGGTCAGTGCGAGCCATGCTCGAAGAAAAAAGGCGGGTGGGCGAAAACCGGTCGAGAGCCGAAGCCCTGGCAGAAAAGCTTAAGCATCTAATGGAGCTGAGGATAAAAGATCATGAGTCAAAATGGGAAAGGCTGGTTTCTTCTCTTTCCAACCTTTCACCTTTGAACATCCTGAAGAAAGGATATACAATTTGCTGGAAAGCCGGCGGCCTGATGCCTGTAGGAAAAGCAACCGAAGTTGAAGCCGGCGATGATATCATTGTTTCTTTTTACCGCGGGCAGATTAACTGTCAGGTAAAAGATATAGAGCCCGGAATCAAAATAGAATCAAGATTCGTCAAGGAGACAAAATGAATACTAAAGGTCGGGAAATGAATTTTGAAAAAGCCCTGAGTGAGCTCGAGCAGATTGTTAACAGGCTGGAAAAAGGAGGCCTGGCCTTAAATGAATCACTGGCCCTGTTTGAAAAGGGCATAAAGTTGGCCCGGTTTTTGAGATCAGAGCTGGACAAAGCCGAGAAAAAAATTGAAATTTTAATAAAAGATGAAACGGGAGAGCTGAAAGCCCGGGAATTTGAACCTGAGGAACTGGAAGCCGATTTAAGCCAGGAAGAACCAGAGGAAGAATCTGGCGAGGAAAATCAGAAATAAACATGGAAGATTTCCTCCCCAGAAAATAATCATGGAACCAAGGGATTACCTCCGGAAGAAAAAAGTCAGCCTTGAGCAGGCTCTATCTGGCTATTTAGCCGCTGAGGATTCAAAGGTTTTTGCCGCCATGCGCTATGCTGTTTTCTCCGGCGGTAAGAGAATCCGTCCACTTTTGCTGCTAACTTCTGGTGAATATTTCGGTTTAAGGGAAGAGATTTTGATGCCCTATGCCTGTGCTATCGAATTTATCCATAATTATTCCCTTACTCATGACGATTTACCGGCTATGGACAATGATGATATCCGGCGGGGGCAACCGACCTGTCATAAAAAATTCGGTGAAGCTCTTGCCCTGCTGGCCGGTGATGGCCTGTTGACCTTAGCTTTTGAAATTTTATCAGCCGCCCCATGGCCAGTGGGAGGGCCCAGGCTAAAAGAAGAAGTCTGTCAGGACATCGCCCGGGCAGCGGGAGCGGCCGGAATGGTTGCCGGTCAGTGGCTCGACCTGAGTTTTGCCCCCCGGGCGACAGACATCTCCGCTTATCTGCAGCTGGCCCAAAAAAAGACAGCCGGGCTAATCAGGGTATCTGTGACCGCAGGAGCCAGGCTGGCTGGAGCCAGTCTCATAAGTATCAAGGCTCTCAACAGCTATGGAATAAACTTCGGGCTGGCCTGGCAATTAAAAGATGACCTGGAGGATGCCGGACAAGATATGCCTTCCACTGGTTGTCCCCGTCCTAACCTGGCTAGGAAGCTCGGAGCGAAGAAGGCTAAAGAACAGGTAAATTTATGGTTGAGCCAGGCAATTGAAGTTCTCAGGAAAGCTGATATAAATTCAAGGGTGCTGGAACATTTAGCCCGGCAGCTTGAATTTAAAGATGGTAAATGATCATGAGTCAGGAAAAATTTCTGCCCGGGATAAATTCCCCTCAAGACCTGAAAAAGCTTACACTTGATGAATTAAAGCAATTAGCTTCAGAAATCAGATCAAAAATTATTGAGACTGTTGCCAGGAATGGCGGCCATCTGGCCTCAAATCTGGGGGCAGTTGAGCTAACACTTGCCCTTCATTACGTCTTTGATTCGCCTCAGGACAAGATTATCTGGGATGTCGGGCATCAGTGTTATGCACATAAGCTTATTACTGGCCGGCAAGAAGCCTTCAGCCGGTTACGTCAGTTAGGAGGTTTGCTGGGTTACCCCAGCCGGGAAGAAAGCGAGCATGACATTTATAATACCGGTCATGCCTCGACGGCCCTGTCGGCTGCCCTCGGACTGGCTGTGGCCAGAGATAAAATGGGCGAAGATTATGAGGTCATTGCTGTCGTTGGCGATGGCAGCCTGACCGGTGGGGCAGCTTATGAGGCCTTAAATCAAATTGGACATCTTTACGAGAAATTGATTATTATTTTAAACTATAACGAAATGAGCATTTCAGCCAGCGTGGGAGCTCTTTCCAGCTATCTCTCCTACCTGGTTTCGGGCCAGCCTTTTCTAAAGATGAAAGAGCAGACCAAATCAGTCCTGAGATCAATACCAAAAATCGGCCGGCCTTTAATAAAAGCTGCCCGGGCTTTTGAAGATCTGATTAAAAAGACTTTTTTCCCCGGTATCTTTTTTGAAGAGCTGGGGATCCGTTATGTCGGCCCTATTCACGGACATAGCCTTCACTCTTTGATTGAAGCTTTTGAAAATGCCAGAAATTATCCTGGCCCGGTGCTGGTGCACTGTGTTACCCAGAAGGGCAAGGGTTACCGGCCGGCACAGTTCGACCCGGAAAAGTTTCACAGCGCACCACCTTTTAATATCAATACCGGTTTGCCGGTTAACCAGGAAAACGGTCTAACTTTTTCCCGGACTTTCGGAGAAACAATAGCTGACCTGGCCAGACATGATGATTCCATTATTGCCATCACCGCCGCTATGACCGATGGAACAGGACTTAACAAATTTGCGGCCGAACACCCCGACCGGTTTTTTGATGTGGCCATAGCTGAGCAGCATGCAGTTAATTTCGCCGCTGGCCTGGCTATTTCTGGTCTTAAGCCGGTAGTTGCCATTTATTCTACTTTTCTCCAGCGGGCTTATGATCAGATTTTCCATGATGTTTGTCTGATGGATCTGCCAGTGGTTTTTGCCCTTGACCGGGCAGGCATAGTCGGTGAAGACGGGCCAACTCATCAGGGAATCAATGATATTGCTTATCTCAGGCATATGCCGAATATGATTCTAATGGCTCCCAAAGATGAAAATGAACTTCGCCAGATGGTTTATTCAGCCTTCCAGTATGGTCATCCAGTAGCCATAAGATTCCCTAAAGGGAAGGGCTTCGGAGTTAAGCCCGATAGCGAATTCAGTTTCATCCAGCCGGGGAAAGCAGAACTATTGAAACCCGGCCAGGATCTGATTATTGTTTATGGCCATTTAGTCAATACGGCTCTTGAGGTAGCCCGGCGACTGGAAGAAAAGGGCATTTCTTTAGCCGTCATCAATGCCCGCTTTGCCCGGCCACTCGATGAAAATCTGATTATCAGCCAGGCACAAAAAGCGAAAACAATTTTTACCTTGGAAGAGGGCATACTTGAAGGAGGCTTTGGCAGTGCCGTCAGGGAACTGCTTGATCGTGGCGGAGTTTATCAGGTGAGATTCAAGAGTTTTGGCCTGCCGTCAGCCCTTTATCCCCTGGGAAAGCCAGAAGAAATAAGGAAACTTCTGAGACTCGATGCTGATAGCCTGGTTGAAGACATAAGCCTTTTTTATTCCAGGTGAAAGAAAGCCTGTCACACAATGAAATGAAAAAAATCAGACTTGATCTTCTCCTGATCCAGAGAGGATTCGTCCCCAGCCGGCAGAAAGCTCAGGGTTTAATTATTTCCGGTCAGGTGAAAGTAGATGGCCAGATAGTTCTTAAGTCCGGGGCACTTATTAGCCCTGATTCAACTCTGACCATTCGGCCATCTTTCCCTTATGTGAGCCGGGCCGGTGCTAAACTGGCCAGAGCACTTCAAACTTTCCCGGTAAAAGTTTCAGGTGTTGTGGCTCTTGATATTGGCTCATCAACTGGCGGTTTTACTGATTGCCTTCTTCAGGCAGGAGCCAGGAAGGTCTATGCTGTTGACGTTAATATCAAACAGCTTGACTGGAAACTTACCCGCGATCCACGGGTCGTAACGATTGAGAAGAATGCCCGTTATCTCGATCCTTCTGACCTGCCAGAAAACCCGGAGCTGGTGGTAATGGATGTTTCCTTCATCTCCATCCTCAAAATCTTGCCGGCCGTGCGGAATATTATCAAAGAGGGAGATCTGATTGTCTTGATTAAACCACAGTTTGAAGCCAGTCGAAATCAGGTAGGCAAAAAGGGTATAATCAAGGACAGAGAAACTCATCGTCAGATACTTGAGCAGGTGCTGGAGGGAGCAGCCGCCTTCGGTTTTAAGTTGAAAGGGTTGACACCCAGCCCGATTCTCGGACAGAAAGGCAACCAGGAATTTCTCGCCTGGCTAAAACCGGCAACAGAAAATTTAAGGCAGAATGATTTAAAGAAGATTGTTCAGGAGATGTTAGCTAATGGACAGGAAGAAAAAAATTAAAAAGATCGGAATTGCTATTAAGCCGCATGCCCCAGGTATAGAAAAGATTCTGAAGGAGCTCATGTCCTACCTTGAGCGGCAGGGAATTGAGTGCCTGCTGGAAGAGGTAGCTGCCCGTAAGATGAATCTGCCAGGTGGCTTTCCTCGTGAAAAACTTCCCGGATTAAGTCAGGCCTTAATAATTCTTGGAGGCGATGGAACCCTGCTCAGCCTGGCGGCGGCGGCGGCCAGGGCAGACATTCCAGTTATTGGCCTCAATCTTGGCCGGCTTGGCTTTTTAACTGAAATTCCAGTGGATGAAGCTTTACCTGTGCTTGAAGCCTTTCTAAAAGATAAGAATGGTTTTATCAGTCAGCGGACTCTGCTTGAGGTTAATTATAAAGATCAGACTGATCTTTGCTTGAATGACATTGTTTTGAATAAAGGGGCTTTAGCCAGGATGATTGAGCTGTTGATTTTTATCAATGGCCAGGAAGTTACCAGGTTAAAAGGAGATGGTTTAATTTTATCAAGTCCAACTGGCTCTACTGCTTATTCTCTTTCTGCTGGGGGACCAATTGTCCATCCTGGAATTGAAACGATTATTCTGACTCCTATCTGCCCTCATACTCTGTCTTTCCGGCCTTTGCTTATTCCGGCCAATTCTAATATCAAGATCAAATTATTAACGCCTGAAGAAAAAGTTTATCTAACCATAGACGGACAAAGAGGACAGGCTCTGGATAAGAATGAAATAATTGAAGTCAAAAAATCAGCCCTGGAGCTAAAGCTGGTTACTTCTCCCTGGCGCAACTATTATAATCTGGTTAAGGAAAAACTCGGCTGGGCTGAATAAAAGCCTCCGGCCAGCAGTCATGTCAATAAACCTGTTAGTTTGATTTTTGGGTATAAGACAGCTATTATTTTTACTTATGGGAAAAATGCTGAAATTAGCTCTTCTGACCCCTGAGCTTTCTCCTTATGCCCGTTCAGGCGAGCTAGCTGAAGCTACTGCTGGGCTGGCCAGGCACCTGGCCCGGGCAGGGCATAAAGTGGCTGTTTTCCTGCCCTATTACCGCCGGCCTGAAGTTGAATCTCTCAGCAAAAAAGCCTTTGGCCCTGAACTGCTGGTCCCCATCGGGTCTAAGAAACTTCAGACCACCGTCTTTAAAGCTGAAACCGACAAATATGACCTTTACCTTATTGATCAGCCAAAATATTTCCACCGGGATTATATCTACGGATCACCTAAAGGCGATTATCTCGATAATGACGAAAGATTTATCTTTTTTAACCGGGCTGTCTGTGAATTTCTGGCTGCCTCCAGAATAAGACTGGATGTCATTCACTGTCATAACTGGGCGGCGGCGGTTGCTCCTCTCTTTCTAAAGTCTATCTTTCAAAAAAGAGCTAACCTGAAAAAGTCTGCCACTCTTCTGACTATTCATAATTTTTCCTATCAGGGAGAATTCCAGGCTGAATCTCTCGGACTGACCGGGCTAAGCTGGAACTACCTCAACTCTCATCAGTTAGCCTTTAGAGGGAAATTTAATTTTCTCAAGGCTGGGATTATTTTTTCTGAAGTGGTTAATACAGTTAGTGCCACTTACCGGGATGAAGTCTTAAAGGATCATCAGGATGTCAGCCAATTCTTTACAAAAAGGAACAAACCCCTTTATGGCCTTAGAAACGGTTTAGACACTGAAGAATGGAATCCGGCCGCTGACCCCTTGATTCCGGCTAACTTTTCTGCCACTGATTTAAGCGGAAAAAAGACGTGTAAAAGACAGTTGATTAAAGAATTTGGACTCCAGCTTGATGAATCAAGGCCATTATTAGCGGTGGTGGGTTACCTGACAAGATTAAAAGGCATAGAACTTATAATTGAAGCCATGAACGATCTTCTGGATCTGGATGGCGGATTAGTAGTAGCCGGACAGGGTAATGAAATTTATGAACAGGCTCTGCTCAAGCTCCAGGATATTCACCGGGGGAAGCTGGGCGTGCAACTCGATTTAAGCCCGGGTCTTTTTCACCGGGTAATAGCTGGAGCTGATCTGTTACTGATGCCTTCGATAGAAGAGCCCTGCGGGCTGACTCTCATGCAGGCTTTAAGATATGGAACAGTGCCGGTAGCCAGGGCAGTCGGCGGTTTGCGGGAATCGATGGAGCCTTTTTCTCCTGCTGATAACTCCGGTTATAGTTTTGCTTTCGAAGACTATTCTGTGTCTGCCTTTTTAAATAAAGTGCGGGAGGCACTGCTATTTCATGAGCAGTCTGAAGTCTGGAAGGCAATTATTTCCCGGTGTTTATATCAGAACAACTCCTGGACAAGAGTTATTTCTCAATATGAAAACCTTTATGAAAAGGCTATCAGGCTAAAAAGGAGGTCAGAATGAACAGCCATATCGTTCAGGCCAATGAGAGCAATTTCGAGCAGGAAGTGCTGAAATCAAATTTGCCAGTGCTGGTGGATTTCTGGGCACCGTGGTGCGGGCCCTGTCAAATAGTCTCTCCCGTCATAGAGGAACTGGCTGATAGTTATCAGGGCAAATTAAAGGTGGCTAAAATTAATGTAGATGAGAATTCAAATCTTTCCAGTCGCTATCAGATCCTGAGCATCCCAACCGTGATTCTGTTCAAAAACGGGCAGCCGGTTGACTCACTCACCGGGGCTTCACCTAAATCAAAACTGGATAATTTCTTATCACGTCATTTCCAGCCGGAATGAGATAAAAAGCAGATTATTCTGGCGGGTGGTGATAATGGCCGGTAGCTTCAAGATGTTCATTCAGTATAGCAGCTAATTCAGCTCCCCAGAGTAAAATCACCAGAGAAGATGAAATCCAGAGAAGGAAAAAAATCACAGAAGTCAGTGTGCCCGCCAGGACCTTGGAAAGAACCATCCCAACAGCTGAGAAATGAATAGCATAAAAAGCAAAACCTCTTTTAAATAGCTCCCAGAAAAAGGCAGTAATGGCTGCTCCCACCAGGGCACTGCGGGTATGCACTCTAACCTCAGGGATAAATTTATAAATGACAAAGATCATTAAAAAAGTTAAGCCAAAAGGCAGAAGATACTGGAATAAAAAGTTGTTCAGAACACTGATCACCTGCGGGTTAATAAAGCCGGAGAAAACCGGGCTTTGATGGATTAACTGCTGGAGGGCAATCCAGACAGCCGTAATTGACAAAGACAAAAGTAAAAAAATACCGACCAGAAGCATAACGGTATACTCAATCAGCCGATTATAAACAAAAGAATGATGATATTTTGCCCGGAATATTCTATTAATCGTAGAAATCAGATTGGAAAACAGAAAAGAAGCAGCAATAAGGGAACCAATAATCCCGAACCAGCCAAGATTAGTCAGGCTCCCGCCAAGGGCCTGAAGCCTTTTGAAAAAGGCCGGATCCATTTGAGCAAAAAATTCATCCGTAAAAATATTCAGACTGCGGAAAATAAGTTGCGGATTGCCAAGAATTTTTGCACCGAGAAAAGCAAAAAGAGCAATTAGAGGGACAAGGCAAAGCAGTGAAAAATAAGAAATAACAATGGAGGCGGTAAAGCAGCGGTCCTCATTAAACCTCTTCCATGAGGTTAATAGGATCTTAATTAAGTTAGTTGCCATCTATCAGGTCAACAGGATAAAAGCTTGATCAATAAGCTCCCCATTTGACCATGAGAATGATGATGGTAATGAGCAAAGCATAAATGACCAGAGTTTCAATCAGCACCAGGCCAAAAATGAGGATGCCACGGATATTCTGCCCGCCAGCCGGGTTGCGGGAGATGCTCTCGCAAGCAGAAGTTATAGCTTTAGCCTGGCCGAAAGCTCCGGCGACGACGGCCACGGTAATCACAGCTCCCCCCACGATTAGCGACAGCTTAAATAGAGAAGCCCGGGCCGGGTCAACAGTCTGGGCGGCCAGCGGGCTGAAAGAGACCATCAGGGAAAAAAGCAATAGGGCTAAAATCTTACTTTTTTTTGTCATTTAAAATACTCCTTTTGGTTATATTCTCAATCATTCTTGTTCTTCCTCCACCGCCCCGGCTAAGTAGATGCAGGTCAGCAAAACAAAGACATAAGCTTGAATGACAGCAGTAAAAATGGCTATAGCCATGAAAGGCAAAGGCAAAAGATAAGGAATGATGGACAGCATGATCAAAATTAATAATTCTTCAGAAAAAATATTGCCAAAGAGACGCATGGAAAGTGAAACCGGCCGGGAGAAATGAGAAATGATTTCAATCGGAAGCAACAGCGGCGCCAGAAATGGATTTCCGCCGGTAAAATGCTTAAGATAGCCGAACAAACCTTGAGCCTTAATCCCCTGCCAGTGATAATAGAGCCAGACGACCAGAGCACAGCCCAGAGTCACATTCAATTTACTGGTTGGAGACATAAAACCGGGAATTAACCCAATAAGATTAGCAGTTAGAATAAAAAGGCCGACCGAGGCCACCAGAGGCAGATATTTTCTTCCTTCTGTACCCATCGTATCGTCAATCAGGCCTTCAAAGAAATCGACCAGGCTCTCCAGAATGACCTGGGATTTGGTGGGAACAAGCTGCAGTCGCCGGCCGAGAAGGCCCAGAAGAATAGATAGCAAAGCAACCACTATAATACTCATGACCACATAGTCTGGTATCAAGTGATAGGGATCTTTAACTTCCTGGCCAAAGACTCTAAGAACAGTCGCCACCACGGGGCTAAAAATCAGGTTAAAACCATTAACCAGGGGAAGAGAATGCTCTAAACCTTCCATTACCTTATCTTTACCAGATTTCTGATAGCTTCAATCAAGATAGCTACCACTATTGAGGAAAAACCAGCAACAAAAGCAATAACCTTACCTTTAAAGATGAAAATTATAGCTAAAAAGACCAGGCAAATCAATAAAAGGCGAAGGCCGTAAAGTAATATACATCGCTTTATAAAGACAGCCTTTTTCTGAGAGAGATAACGGTCAACAAAACTCTTCAGACTGATAAATCCCAGTGCACCCAGAGTCGCACCAGCCAGCACCAGGAGGGCTGAAGCTACTTCCAACCAGATCATGACAAAAAGAGAGGCCAGAAAGCCTATGATCATAGTTTCAACCGGCACTCTTTTTAAAGATTTTTCGAACAGGTCAGCTAACTTTTTTTCTTCCATTTGACACCTGCATTATTCCTCTGGATTATTATGCCCGCTGCCTGTGTCCTCATTTTCCTTCAAATATTTCCTTATTCCCCGCCAAAGATTCAATAACCCTGATATTATACCAAGCAGCAGCCAGATAAGCAGCATATAAGGTTCGCTTTTAAACCAGCGGTCAAGAATGTAACCGATGGCCAGGCCAACAGCAATGGAAGAGGGCAGAATTAAAGCCAGAGAGGAAATCTCTCCCATTTTTTTAAAGTCAGGGCGAATCAAGAATTTCGTCTCCCGTGGTTAAATTTCCTTTATCCTCGCCATTATCATTATAATAATAAATAATAATTCTTAGTCCGTTGTCTTATCAACAGAAAAAGAATAAAATAAACTAGTATAAGCAGCGGAGGATGAAAGTTGTCACCTAAAACCGGCCAGAGATTACGCCTATTGTTGATGGGTATCACTCTTATTATATTTCTATTTTCTGGTCACTACCAGACACTGATAGCACAATCAGCCGGCAACAGCGATCGCCCAGCAGTTGATCCTTTCTACCTGAAAGTTTTTAATGAAGCCAAATCAGCTTTCCAACAAGGTAATTATCAACAGGCTTTTGAGAACTTTAAGATAGCTGCCTTTGGGATGCTGGATGAGCCAGATCTTCTCGGGCAAACCTATGTTTATTTGGCTGTCGCCGCTGACCAGCTAGGAAAAGATGACCAGGTAGAGCATTATCTTCAGCAGATTTCCCATTTCAAATTGCTCAGGCAAATCACTGCTTCTTCGCTGCCTGAAGAGGTCAAGGATAGATTCAAGCAGATCTGTGGTAGTTATAAAATTTTGATCAGCGGTTAACCTGGCAGCCAGCCTTAGAAGGTTCTTATCTAAACTCTAAGTCAAGGGGAGAAGATAGACCTTTAGGCGTTACTGCCCGTCCGTCTTCGCGGAAAACTAGACCAAAACTTCTATCAAATTCCCACCTGGCCCAGCTGATCTGACACCTGTCGAGAGCCAGTTTGACATCCTTTATCTTGGCCTGGCCCATTTGATTTGTCAGTCTGAGAAGACAATCATTAAACTGAAACTTAAGGCCAGAAAGCTCAATATTTGTTTCACGTTTGTTTCCAATTTAGCTCCCTTTTTGTCTTCCACTGGTTTTTTCTGGTCTAAGGAGGAACCGCCATTTTTTTTGTGACCAGTAGGTACCAGCATAATCAATGCCTATTCTGGGCGTCCTTTTCACGCGGCCGGGTTTGACCTGTTCCCCTCTATCTTCTACCCACATTATTTTTGATCTGACTAAATCCTCCCCATAAAAGGATTTATCCAGCTGCAAATAGCGGCAGAGTTTACCAGGCCCGGAAGCAATATTTTTGTCTTCACCCGGAACTTCAAGAGCCCTGATTAAGACACATTCCGGCTTCCCGGCCTGACCGGTTATAATATTTAATTGCCAGTACATACCATAGACTAAATAAATATAGACACGGCCACCGGCCAGATACTCCACCCAGTTACGGGGAGTGACCTTGCCTCCATAGGCGTGGGAGGCCTTATCTTGAGGACCAACATAGGCTTCTGTCTCAATGATTTTACCGCTTAGTTTTTCAGAACCGACTTTCCTGACGATGTATTTCCCCAGCAGTTCACGGGCCACTTTTAGTGTTGGTTGGAAGTAAAAACTTCGGCCTAATCTTCTAGCTTTCATGGCTCACCTTTTTGTTTTATCCTATTATTGAAATGATCTTTAGCCTTTCAAGTTATTAATCTGTTAACACTATTACCTGACCGGCCTGCGCTGAACGGCATCCCTTCCAGACACTTAGCTTCTTCTCGACTTTTCAACTTAACCGTTAACTTAAACCTTGAGGCAGCCCGGTATCGTGGCCGGCCATATTTTTGTCTTTTTATCTGCAGGCTTTGACCATCCACCTGCCAGGTTCAAAACACGATAGAAAGGCAGCTGATTAAAATCCCAGTTCCTGGAGGTGAACAGCCAGTTCTTTTCCTCCACCATAAGCGGTTGCCCATTTTCTTTTAAATCGCTCCAGAAATCCAGGATTAGCCTCCTCCAGTTCTTTTATTTTCTCTTTTATTTTAGCTTTTTCTTCTGCGGATAGAAGCAACCACTGTTCAAAAAAGACGACCAGAACATTGGTGGCCAGAAACTCATCGAGAGGAGCCCTTTTTATTGCTTCCCAGCATAATTCCCGTCCCCGATCAGCATAAACCGGCAAAGGAAAGTTTGTCAAAAAATAGACTTTACTCAGTTCCCAGAAGGGAGCATGATCAACCGGACGAAGACAGACAGCCTGTTTTAAGACTTCTAAAGCCTGGCCAAGGTAGAATTCATTTTTTTCTGGCTGGCCAAATTCGATTTCAGCCATGGCTCTAAAAAGACGTAGGCGGCCCAATTCTAAATAAAAATCAGGTGAAGAGTACCACTTAACCGCCTTCTGGAGTTTTATCTGTAATTGTTCAAAATCTCTTTCCAGGCTGCGCATTGTCTGTTTTTCAGATTGATAAAGGTTATAATGATAATAGCCAAGATAAAAACAGGTGGAGGCAGCAATACCCGCCAGGCAGAGAATAAGCAGGAAAAATTTTCTCAGCCACTGATAGCCCTTAGTCATCTTGATCACCCCTGTTCTGTTTTACCTTCTCTACCTTTAATTTCACTGGCCCCAGCTGCGGGACTTTAAGGCAGAGAACAAAAAGGGATAACCAGATGACCGCATTTCCAGGCATCCTGAGGCTAAAATCAGTTAGGCTATGCAAAAAGAGAGCCAGAACCCCCATTAACGCTCCCAAGGAAATACCCCTGGTTAGAGAGTCCGATGCCTGTAAATAGCGCTTTATTCCCAGCCCGAACAATAACAGGCCGCCCAGAATTAAAGCCCCGCCGCCAGCCAGGCCGGCTTCTGCTGTCATTTCGAGATAATCATTATGAGCATGATCAAGAATGGCACGAAAATCTTTTTTGAGGTAATGGTTTATAGCCTTTACATATGTTCCCAGGCCGGAGCCCGCCAGGGGATAGTCTTTTATCATGTCGAGAGTATACTGGTAATAAAAAAGCCTACCTCCGCCAAATAAATCCTCGCTGGTGAATCTCTCCAGAATGGGCTGGATACCAATCATAATTACACCAATAAGGATGACAAAAGTGACAATCATAACCAGCCTTCTTTCAGTCTTTCTACGGCCAGTAATACCTGCTACCGAAAGCAAGAGAATCATCAGAAAAAAAGTCAGTAAAAAAATAATTATGCCTGAGCGGCAACGGGAAAAAAACAAACCTACCCCAATAATAATTGGCGGAAGAATAAATAAAATTGACTTCTGCCATTTTTCCTGGCCAAACCAGGCTATTTTCCTTCTTATGGACAAGCCCGGCGGCCAGGCAAAGTAATCAGCCCTGGCCAGAAAGTAACCCAGGCTTAAAGGAAAGATCATTTCCAGAAAAGCCGAATAATGATCCCGATTAATAAAAGTACCAAAGGCGCTGCCCGAATAATATCTGTTTACCCAGTTAAATATCCGGTGGCTGCCGCTAAAAAGCTCAGACAACCCATAAAGCGCTTGAAAAATGGCCGCCCCGATCAAAGTCAGAACAACGGCTACTGCCTTTTTCCTGGAATTAATAGACTTGGCTAAAAGAAAGGTAAATAGACCATAAGCTGCATATTTTACCAGCTCATAAAAGCTATCTGCTGGAGAAAGAGAAACAGTTTGCCATTTAATCCTGGCTGGCTCGAGTAAGCCGGAAGTAACCAGCGTTTGCCGCCAGTTATAAGCTGCTGGAGATATTCCCCTGACCACAGCGGCTGGAAAAGGAATTATTTGCAGGCAACAGACGATAAAAAAAATGATTATTAGCCATTGCGATATTGAAGGAATAATTTTTTTCTCTGCCTGTTGAAGGCCACCATCAGGACTTTTACTATGGTTAGTTACTAGATACAGCAGCCCGAGAAAAAAGGTGCTAATTTCAAAGCCAAAAATAGCCCAGTCGCTGGTTCCGCCAAAAGGTAAAGGTAAGAAAAACACTAAACAACAGAGAACAACCAGCAGCCAGGTCATGACCTTTTTATTATATTAAAGGTTAATAAAAATAGAAGCTGGATTTATAAGTTTCCCTGCTATTGTCTAGGCTAACCCTTCTTTTCAGGGCTTAGTCAATTTTACTTCCGAGCTGGTTTTAATCGCTTGGGGAAACGGCTTCTTCCCCTTCCAGCAGCTTAAAGGCACCGTAAAGAACCAGGGTAGTCGCCACCATCAAAACAGCAATACCGACAGGTGTCCGGAAAAATGAAACTTTTTCTTTCGCGGGAGCTTTCGTTTCACCCTGACCGGTTTGAGCCAGGGTTGTCACCTCGCCTGTTTTCAGGGCCAATGATAGCTTCCCCATTTCACCACTTTTAACCATCAACACGTAATCAAAATTGTAATCACCGTCGGGAGTATTGATGCCGAGGATGTACTTTCCCTCTTTAATCTGGCCAATTTTGTAGGCGCCACTGTTATCAGTGGGATCAGAGGCGTATTCCTGGCCGTTATCCAGATTGCGAATTTTCACTACTGCCATTTGAGCAGGAGTCTTCATATCACTTCCATAAATAAAACCAACGAGAGAACCCGTGGAAGTATTAGCTTGAGCAAGAGACTCCAGAGGCAGCATAATCAGCATAAATGAAAAAATGGTTGCCACCAACAAAGCCGGCGAACGAAAGACCCTTTTTTGAAGCATTTTTGCCTCCCTTTAACCTTAATATAACAACAAAAATTAAGAAAATCAAGCATTTTTATCTTTTAAAAACAAATATTTCTTCCTGGTTTTTTCTGGCTTGAGAGGAGACCCCCAATCAGGAATTACTTCATTGTTCAAAATAGCCTGAGGAATGTCATTTACCATAGCTTCAGCTTTTTCCTGCCCAACCAGGTCAGATAGAGCTTTGACCGCCTTACTCAGGATTGGCTTCCTTTTTTCGGAATCATGAGCATCAGTAGCCAAAAATTGAACAAGATTGTTTTTTACAAATAATTCAGCTCTTTTTAAGACAGTCCGCCCAAACTCACCGGTCAGACTCATGGCTGTTACCTGGGCCAGGCATCCACGGCAGATCAAATCATATAAAAGCTCTGGACGATTGCCAAAAACATCATTCCTTTCCGGATGGCTGATAACCGGTGTCAAGCCAGCCAGCATCATCCGGTAAAAAAGCTCTTTAGTCCCTTCTGGTACCTGGTCGGAAGGAAACTCAATAAAAACATATTCACTACCATTAAGGCTGAGTTTCTCTCGCCTAATGTAATCTATTACCTCCGGGTGAATAAATACTTCCGCTCCACGATAAAAGCTAAGGCGCTTCTCTTTCTTGCATCTTTCAAAAAATTCTTCAAATTTTGACCTGAGGATATCAGGATTATCATTGTGCCGGGACAAACGCAAGTAATGCGGTGTAACACATATAGCTTCAATGCCATCCCTGGCCGCCAGGTCAATCATCCGGTCAACTTCTTCCCACGAATCAGGCCCATCATCCCAATCAGGCAAGAGATGACAATGAAGGTCGATCATTCTTTAAACCCTGTATTCTTTATAATAATGCCGATAATAATGACGGTAATAATAACTATGGCTGTCCAGATTTAGGGCATTAATTACAACGCCAAAAGTTCTAAGTTTTAACAGATCAATTAATTCTCTCGTCTGAACCAGGGCTTCCCGCGGAGTTTTCTCGGCCTGAACGATCAGCACCAGACCGTCTACCAGTTTTCCGAGCACCTGAGCATCAGTCACAGCTAGAACAGGAGGAGTGTCAATGAGGACAAAATCAAATTGATCTTTTAATGAGGCCAGCAGCTTAGACATCTTATCTGAACCCAGCAGCTCAGCCGGATTGGGAGGAATCGGTCCCGAGTTGATCAAATAAAGTGAAGGAACAATGGTAGGTTTAATCAATTTTTCTAACGGCAGATCCAGGGCTAAATAGCTGGTTAGTCCGTCATGATTTTTTATTTTAAAAATCTTGTACAGCTTTGGCCGCCTGAGATCAGCATCTATTAGGAGAACCTTTTTGCCGGTTTGGGCCAGGCTAACCGCCAGATTGGAAATGGTGGCCGACTTGCCTTCTTCCGGCAGCGGGCTGGTCACCATAACAGTTTTGAGGTTACTCTGAGGACTCGACAGCAGCAGGGCCGTCCGGAGAGAACGATAGTTTTCAGCAAAGGCCGACTCAGGGGCGAAATGAACAATGAGTTCGATATTCTGGGGTTTGTCACTTTCTTCTTTTTTCTTCTCTTCGTCACTCCCTTTTTGCTTATGAGTATAATAATAGCCATAACCTCTGGAATCATGGCTGAAGACGGGGACCACTCCCAGAGTAGGCAGGCCAGCATAACGCGAGACTTCTTCTACACTCTTAATCGAATTATCGAGGTAGTCCATGATAAAAGCCAGACCAACACCGCCGAAAAGCCCCAGAAAGAGAGCCAGGAGGAGATTCCTGAATTTCTTAGGGCTGGAGGGATTGATGGGCAGGTCAGCCCGGTCAATAACTCTGATATTCGAAGTTCTTAAGCCTTTCAACCGGGCTGAGACGCCGGTTTCGCTCTGCCTTTTGAGCAATGACTCCAGCAGGCTCTTCTTATTTTCAATTTCAATTTTCAGGCCGTTATAAAGAATGGCACTGGAATTCAGGCGGAATGCCTCATCCTTCTGGCGTTCAAAAAGTTCTTTTAGGGAATTTTCTTTTTTCAGAGCAGCCTGATATTCAGAATAGGCAGCCTTAACCAGTCCTTCAGTTTCATTTTTTAGCAAACCCCGGGCACTGTCCAGCTCAGCTTTAAGCCTTTGCATCTCGGGATAATCAGGCTGAAATTGCTCCTCCATCTTGGCATATTCACGGCTCAGCTTTAAATAATCTTCTCTCAGCCGCTGGATTAACGGATTACTCATCGCTTCCGGGATATAATCCGGATTCGCATTTTTGATTTCGTTATAATAAGCTTCCTTACGTACCCGGTCAATTTGAGCTTCAGTCAGGGCCTTATTGACCTCACTCAACTTGTCAAGCATGGTCGTCTCTTTGTCGCTCAGGATAATAATATCTTTTTCCTGACCGTAGTTCTGCAATTCCTGCTCTTTCTGATTTATTTCCTTTTTCAGGCTTTCTATCTGCTGGCTTAAAAATTCAGTCGCCTGTTCGGTAGCTTCATATTTCGTCTCAATGTTCATATCAACGAAGCAATCAACAAGGGCGTTGACACAATCTGCTGACAGTTTGGGATCATGCGCCTTAAAATCTACTTCCACTAGCCTGGTCATCCTGATTGGTTTGACTTCCAGTTGGCCCAGGAATCTATCAACAAGTTTCCGCCTGAAAACGGGGTCTTTCCATTGCTCAACCGTAGCCGGCTTCCGACCTGAAAACTCTTCTGTTCCCCACAGTTTCAGCTTTTCAATTGTTCTTTCAGCCAGACTGCGGCTTTGCAAGAGTTTATACTGGGTCTGAAAATAATCATCACGAAAGGTTTCAACTTGAAAAATCTCTTCGAAACTTAGAATATTCGGTTCTTTTTCAATCATCACGGTGCCCCTGGCCATATAGACTGGCTTCATGGTAAATGAAACCAGGAGGGTAATAACCACCGCCATGACAGTGACGGTAAAGATTATCCAGCGCTGGCGAAAAATTATGTCTAGATATTTCCTTAAATCAATTTCTCCGCCTTCTCCCGACTGAAGCTTAACGTTGTTGTCACTCATTGCACCCCTCTTCTACTCATGCTTACTTCCCTGGCTTAGAAAATACTTTGTTTGACTATAATGACATCCCCCTCCTTTAGCGGAATGTCCTTCTTCTTGCCCTTTATAATGTCATTAAGATTGATGCTAATATTTATTTCCTGGCCGCTTTTATCTCTTCTTTTAATGATAACGCCTCTTTTAGAGGCATTTTCACTCAGCCCCCCAGCCTGAGCGATAGCCTGCAACAAAGTGATTTTTTTCGACATCTTCACCTGGAGGGCTCCTGGCTGCTTAACCTCGCCAAAAACATAGACATTAACTAACTTATCAACTGGAATATTAATCACATCGTTAGCCTGAACTGGAATATTTAAATTTTGATTGCCATTAATCAACAGATCCTCCAGGTCAATACTGATAGAGGCAGTGTTTCCGTCTTGCCCTTCCCGCAGGATATAAACCTCGTTGGCCGCTGTATCCTTAAAACCGCCTGCTTGAGATATCATCTGAAGCAGAGTCCGCCTGCCAACCAGTTCATACATACCAGGCTTTTCCACTGCCCCGATGATGGCTACCCGGCTGCTCTGATATTCTTTAATAAAAATTGAGACCTGAGCTTTTTTGACATATCTCCCCAGGAGATCCGATAGCTTTTTTTCAGCCTCATCCCTGGTCAACCCGCCAATTTGAACATTTCCGATAAGAGGGAGAGTAATTGAACCATCTTCACCCACTCTGGCTGTTTGATCAAATTCCGGCAGCTCAAAAACCTTAATTTCCAGCAGATCCCTCGGCCCGATTTTGTATTCTCTGATGAAATAGTCACGCCCATTCATCTGATTTTCTTCCTGGCTGCTGCTGACCGGCACAGCCTGTGGCCAGCCTGCCCAGAGAAAGCCTGAGATCATGGATAAAATGGCAAAAATGATCAGCACTGCCTGTTGAGCTTTTCCCATCGCTTCTTCCTTTACCAAACCATTTAAATATCCGCCTTAAAAATCATAAGTCAAATTAAGGCCAATAAATTTCCGATTCGCATCCCAGCCAAGGACATCAATCTTTCTTTCCCAGGTGCCCGCCGTTAGGCCGATTCCTGCGGTTTTTGTTATTCTATAATAAACAGCTATTGAATTTAAAGTATAGTCGTCACGGCGGGGGGGGCTGCCTGCAGTTTCACCCAGAGGGTATTTATTTCTTGTCTGGCTAAAAGTATAATCCAGCCGGAATTTCCTCCTGAAAATATAAAAGGACGGTCCGGCCGACCAGGTAGTGCTAACATAGTATGGGCTGGATGACCAGACAGAAAAATTTATATCCCGGCGGTAACTTCCTCTTAGAACAAGCGGCCTCATCATTTGCCAGCTAACTGAAGTATCCCCGACCAAACCCTGGTAATCAGGCAGGTCAGTATCTAAAGTATCAAACCATTGGTAGCCAATTCTTATCTGGCCGTGAATCCGGCCAGTCGGAGAAAACTGGAATCCAGAGTAAATTGTCCGGCTGCGCGAGTCTCCGGGATTAAGCGGATCCTTAAAATCATAAGAGCCTTTCTGACCCTCGAGAAAAAACTGAATTCTAGGGTTAAGCCGGTAATAAATCCGGCTGCTCAAATATTCCTCAAGATGGGTTAAGCGCTCATTGATATTCACCGAGCCATATTCCAGGCTCTCGTAGGTATAGTCAACCTTTCTGGCCGAAAATTCAAAGGACAGCCGGTAAGACATCTGATAAAGAAGAGAGACTGAACCGCCTCTCTCTTTTCTTCTGGGGCGAATGTCTAATTCAGTATTCCAGCGCTCTCTGGCATTATTCAATCTTCCACCCACAGTCAGCAAAAAACGGTTAAGACTCAGGGAAATATCACCATGCAAATAGTTATTCCAGGTTCTTTCCCGATCAGTCTTAAAGAAAAAAACATACTGCGGCGATTCAAAAACGTGAACTATTACCCTTCTCCTGGCTACCAGGTAAGCATCCATAGCCGGGCCAGCCGTCAGCCAGAAATCAGAGGTAGCTTCCGGTTGATAATAAACATTCGAATCGTAACCGGCATCTTTAATCAGGATGGCTGGCTGTAACTTTAAAGGGCCAAATTGCCAGGCAGCTTTCTCCGCGGTCAGGCGCAATTCCCGTGCTTTCCAGGTCTCAGCTTCGGCGGCAGCCGACAGGATCAAAACCAGTCCCGAGATTAATACCCGCTGATAGAACAAGAGACCGCCTTTCAATCTGCACATTTTTCCTTCTGTGTTTGATCACTGATATTTATAACATATAGCATATTCAATAACTGACTTTCAAATGAAGGGGTTGCCTTTTAATTTCTCTCATTCCCGGCTACACTTATAAATAAAAGCCACTAATAAATTCAAGAACCTTAGTATTTATTCAGATCCTGGCCTGAATATTTAACCCTGGCCTTGTTTTTAACCAGAGGGCAATTGTATATTAATCAACAGATGGCACAAGATAATTTTAAGAATTTATCGGCTTTTAGCTGGACCATCCTGTCTCTATTTTTTATTTTTTTTGCAGGCTGTCTCGGTGCTAAATTACAAGCCCGGCATATGGAAGACAAGACCGGGCCAGATGAAACCATCCGCCTCCTGGCCAGCTATCAGGAAAAAAGGGGAGATATGGTCCTGGCTTCAGGCCAGGTAGAGCTTCATTTTGAGGATCTGACCCTGTTATGTGAGCGACTTGAATTGAATACAGCCACCTACGATCTGCTGGCTGAAGGTCAGGTTTGCTTGCAGCTTCCTTTAGAAGTTATCAATTGTGAACATCTAACTTACAATTTAAAAACACGGCAAGCACAGCTCAAAGCTGTCCGGGCAATTTCCAGGCCGAGTCTTCTATTTGGCGCGAAAGAAATCAGCCAGACAGACAATAATATCCTTAATATGAAGGAAGCCTGGCTGACCAGTTGTACTCAGCCGGTTCCCCGCTGGTCTTTCAATTGTAAACAGGCCGAATTAAAAGCAGATGACTACATCTCTATGTCCGGAGCTGTTTTTTCCTTAAAAAAAGTCCCTCTATTCTACATTCCCTATCTTAAGTATCCTTTGAAAGAAAGAGCAACCGGTTTTCTCTTTCCGGAGATAGGCTTCAATCAGGTTAAAGGCCTGACCATCAGTCAGAGTTTTTACTGGGCCCTGGCCAGAAACAGGGAAGCCACCCTGACTGCTGATTTTTACTCCAGCCAGGGAGCTGGAACCGGAGTTGAATATTGCTATCTTCTCGGTGGAAAAACCAAAGGGCAAGCCCGTGCATATGTTTTTTTCTTTAAACAGCAAGCTGGTTCAGACCATCGTGACCCGGGCTACCTTGCCCGCTGGAGCCACCAGCAAGCCCTGCCCGGTAATTTCCAGTTTACCGGGCAGGTTGATTATTCGAGCTCTTTTGACTTTTTAAGAGAATATGAGAATAATTTCAGCCTGTCTACCAGCAGCAATCGTTCCTACCAGTTTAGTTTAACAAGAAGCTGGTCTTTCTTTAACTTTAACCTGAGAAGTTCACACTTTGAAACTTATTTCCCGGCAACCGGCCAGAAGGTTATCTCCAATTACTTTCCCCAACTTAATTTTAACCTGTTGAAATACCGCCTTTTCTCACCCGCCTTTCTCTCTCTGGAGTCTGGCCTGGCCAACTGGCATTATTCATATCAGAACCAGAATCAGCCAGCTACAAGCTATACTCTCGGACAGGCTTTTTTCCGACCGACCTTGAGCCTTCCTTTATCTCCTGCTCCCTTTCTAAATCTTTCTTTTTTCACTACCGGCCTTTTTACCTGCTATTTTCAGAGCTATGCACCCGGCACCACTATTATACATAATAAGCCGCTTCTGACTGCCCAGGCTCGATTGGGCTTGAATTTTGAAGGGCCAATTTTTTACCGGGTTTTTTCCCGGGACGGTGAGCCTCATTTAAAACACATCATTGTCCCTTACTGTTCCTACTCATACGATAGCCCGCCTGGCCAGGGCAGTTCCTCCCGGATTATCAGTCCACTGGGTTTTTTCCGCAATCATGACTTAAAATACGGCCTGACCCAGCATCTGCTGGTTAAAGAGGCTGAATCCAGCCGGGAAATAATTACTTTTGGCCTGTCTCAGGTTTATTATTTTGAGCCGGCTATCAGTCATATAAAATTCTATTATCCGCAGAATCCAGATAGACATCTGGCTCCGCTTAACGGGTTTTTGCGTTTTTATCTTCAAAAAAGATTCAGCCTGGATGTTAGTGCTGATTATAATACTTATGAAAACAATTTTTTGAGTTTTAGATTAAGTACCAATTACGCCGCTCCAGGAGATAACTTCTTTTTCGGGTTGAACTGGTCTAAAAGCTATCAGCAACTATCGGCTGACAGCTTTTTCCGGAGCAATCAGGTTGGCCTGCAGTCGAGTTTCCGCCTGCCGGCTAAACTGGAAATTAAAGGTCAGGTAGAATATGATTTTCAGCTCAAAAAAGTGATTTATACAGGCTTAATGTGCACCTATCATTATCAATGCCTTGATTTCAGCTTTGACCTGAGGATTTTCAATTACCGGTTCAGACCGGAAACTCAGTTCAGATTTTCTGTCGGACTGGGCAATATCAGCCGGAGCTCTAATTTCCTGGGAGCTTTTAGTTTCTAATTCCCTGCCTGCGATTAAAGTCCAGCGGCTATTTCTGAGTAGAATAAAATCATCCGCCTGCCCCGCCCGGCAGCTCTCAGCCCTGGGTCCTGTCTGAATCCGCCAGCCACAGCCAAACAGAAGTGAACAGGTAACCAGTCCTTTGTTTTTCCGGGGTTTCTAACTGAAACCAGAGCAGCTAATATTCTCAATACCATAAACCTGTCAAGAACAATAAGAGAAGCTGGCTTTTGTCCAAGCTTCATTATCATTGGAGGGGATGAATCTTCCCGCCTGCTTTTCGCTCAAAGGCTCTTGCCACTGATAAGAATCCCTTTCCCGGGACCTCTAAATTCCGTTCGGAGCAAGCAACCCGCTTTAATCTATTTAGTCTTTTTGATATCCAGCTCTAACTGATTTTCCTGAATCAGCTTTCTTTCCTCTTCGATAGCTTTAAGAAGGTCAAGCGTTACATCTCCCGTCGGATATTGCCCATCAAAGCAGGCGGTACAAAAATATCTCAATTTCGGATTTTCCATCCTGATGGCTTTTTTCAGATTATCAAGAGTCTGGTAGATAACCTCGTCGGCGCCAATGCGGCGGGCCACCAATTTTTCATCCGCCTCTCTGGCCACAAACTCAGTCTTGGTCTGCATGTCTATACCATAGACACATGGATAACGCAGAGGGGGCGAGTAAGAAGCAAAATAAACTTTCTCAGCCCCGCATTCCCGGATCATTTCGACAATCGCCCGGGAAGTGTTTCCCCTGACAATACTATCATCAACCAGCAGGACTTTCTTTCCATAAATTTCCGCGCTAATAGGATTCAGCTTCTGCCGGACAGAACTCTGTCTTTTAGCTTCTGCTGGCATGATAAAAGTCCGGCCAATATAACGGTTTTTGACCAGGGCTTCACTGTATTTAAGCTTCAGGCGGCGGGCAATTTCAATGGCAGCATCGCGGGCTGAATCAGGAACAGGCACCACCACATCAATGTCTAAATTTTTCTTTTTAATCTCGCCCGCCAGCAGACGCCCGAGATTCACCCGGCTTTTATAGACATTCACACCATCAATAACCGAATCGGGCCGGGCAAAATACACCCACTCAAAAAGACATGGGCTGTGTTTTTTCTTAATAATTCGCCGGCGATGAAGCTGGCGGTAGCGATCAATAAAAATAGCTTCTCCGGCTTCGATATGCTCAATCTCGTCAAAGCCCATCAGGTTGAGGCTGACTGTCTCAGAAGCGAAAGCATAAGATGATAGCAGACCATCTCTCCGCCGGCCAAAACTTAAAGGCTTAATGCCATAGGGATCGCGGAAGGCTACCAGCCCCTGTTCGGCAATATAAGCTACCGTAGCATAACTGCCTTTAACTCGCCGGTAAACCCCGGCCACAGCTTTAAAGATATTCTCCGGACCGACCGCTGTTATCCGCTGTTCTTCCAGTTCCTGAGCAAAAATATTGAGGATAACTTCAGCATCACATGTAGAGTTCAGCAAACGCTGATGCTTTTCAAATAGTTCCTTTTTCAGCTGCTTATAATTGATGACATTCCCGTTGTGGGCCAGAACGATGCCGAAAGGAGAATTAAGCATAAAAGGCTGGGCATCTTCCTGCCCGCCACCTCCGATTGTCGGATAACGGGTATGCCCGATGCCAATATTGCCTTTTAGCTGGGCGGCCTCTTCCGGGCCAAAGATGTCCATAACCAGGCCGCCACCCTTTTTTTCATGAAATTTGCCGTCATAAGTTATAATGCCGGCCGCATCCTGACCACGGTGCTGAATAGACAGTAAGCCCTGATAAAGATCATGGAACACTTCATCGTTAGCCCAGATACCGATTACACCGCACATCAGCTCGTAGTCCTTAATTCAGGTGATTATTATAGCAAATAGTTATCTCATTTTAAATTAAAGCCGGCAGAATATGAGGTGACCATCTTATGTAGAGCAAAAGTGACGGGAGCCTGGCTGGAACCCCTGCCGATGTTTGTCCTGCCTCAATCATTAAGACATAATGTAGGAAAAATTTAACCTGGAATTAACAATTCTTTCACCTTTTCTTTATTTTCGCCATTTATACTTCCCATCTGAAAAAGCCTGAGACCTGGCCAGGCGCCAGTCAATGTCTCGGCTGAAAATCTCATGATCAGGAGGAAAAATGAATCTAAGAAGAAAGATTACAAGAAGCAGAAAGCCGGCTCTGGCTGGGTGGCTCCTGGTTCTGGCTATTGGCCTGCTGGGGTTAGTAACGAGCCAGGCGCAAGCCCAGCAAAAGTTTTCAACCACCATCTACCTTGATTACACTTATTATCTCTCCAATAAAGGACCGATTACCAATCCGGCCGGCAATGAGACTTTTAAGAACAATTTTTTCACCTTCCGCCGGGCCTATTTCCGCTACGACAACAAAATTAACAATCACTTAAGCTTCCGGCTGACCTTCGACGGAGAATATGTCAAAGCAACCGATGCTCAGGGAAAAAATGATGATAAGTTCAGGCCGTTTGTCAAACATCTCTACTTTCAGTTGACTGACATAATTCCCAACTCAGATATCAAAGTCGGAATGGCCGATACCCTCACTTTTAAACTGGCTGAGGACCGCTGGGGTTACCGTAGTGTGGCCAAGACCCTGCTCGACAATTTTAAGGATGTTACCGGCAAAGAGATTGATGCCTCCAGTGCTGATCTGGGTGTCAGCCTGGCCGGGAAAATCGCCAGGCCCTTGCGCTATGGTTTCATGGTTACCAACGGAGCAGGCTATTCCCATCCGGAAGGCGACAAGTACAAGAAACTCATGGGCCAGATTCAGCTTATTCCCCTGCCCGGCCTGTCCATTGTTGGTTATGCTGATTATGAAAAACAGGCACCAGGAGCTAAGGCTTTAACTTATAAGGGCGATCTTTACCTGGAAGCAATTAAGAAGCTGGTGGTCGGGGCTGAATATTTCGTTTACCGCAATGATCTCAATACAGTCAATATTGATGAACGCTATGATCGAACCGGTTATTCCATTTTTGGCCGCTATACAGCTATTCAGGACAAACTCAATGTCTTTGCCCGCTTTGACCGTTATGAGCCAAATAACAAACTCTCCCAGGATGAAATCAATTTAGTCATAGCTGGCCTGGACTGGGCTCCGATCCACAGCAGCCTCAAGATTCAACCCAATCTCTGGTTCTACAACTACACTGACCCGGCCAAAAAGGATGATGTAGTTTTTAATCTAACTTTTATGATGGCTTTTTAATCATGATTTAAAAAGGAGAAAAACATGAAAGGACAATCTAAAATCAAAAAACACCAGAAACCGGTGGCCTGGCTTTTAACTGCCGGCTTGAGTCTGATTCTATTAGCTGTCTTCCTGGTTTCACCAGTCTCAGCCCAGAGAAAAATGGTTCAGATTAAAGGTTCTGACACCATGGTCAACTTAGTCCAGATTCTGGCCGAAGAATACATGACCAAATATCCGGGCACCGCTCTGGCTGTAGTCGGTGGCGGCTCGGGAACCGGTATTGCCGCCATTATCAACGGCACCTGTGACCTGGCCAACCATTCTCGCGACTGGAAGAAATCAGAGTTAGACCTGGCCTATGAAAAAGGCGTTAGACCCAGAATTTTTGCCATTGCTGTTGATGCCCTGAGTATCGTGGTCAATGAGAAAAACCCGATTGACACCTTAACTATGGCTCAAGTTGGCTCAATTTTCCGGGGTGAAATAAAAAACTGGAAAGTGCTGGGCGGGCCGGACGGAAAAATTTCACTCTACGGCCGGCAGTCTAACTCCGGCACCTATTCTTTCCTGCAGGAACATGTCTTGAACAATAAGAACTATTCCCCTGAGGTGAAAGAAATGAATGGCAATGCCCAGATTATAGAAGCGGTCACCCAGGATGCAGCTGGTATTGGTTACGTGGGAGTTGGTTATGTTTATGATGACAGGGGCCAGTTAAGAAAAGGAATAAAAGTTTTAAAAATCAAAAAAGATGAAAATTCCCCTGAATATTCACCACTTGATAAAGACGCGGTCTATTCAGCTAAATACGCTATTTCCCGGCCGCTCTATCAATCCACTAACGGGAAACCTTCAGCTGCGGTCAGTCAGTTTCTCCAGTTTGAACTCAGCCCGGAAGGCCAGGCTATCGTTGAAAGAGAAGGCTTCTTCCGGATCGGAAAAGACTTAATGGAACAGAACGAGAAGAATCTAAGATAAAAGTGATCATCAAGGCAGTAAGAAAATGAGATCGGTCAAGAAGAAGGGCGTCTTTGGAGATGTAAGAGAAGGCTTCATTCACCGGCTTTTTCAGGCCAGTGGGATGCTAGCCATTCTCATTCTGGCTGGTATTCTGGCCCTTCTTCTTTACACTTCGGTTCCGGCTTTTAAAGAGATTGGTTTTAAGGAGTTTCTGACCTCGACCCGCTGGGATCCGACTTCACCCGAGAAACCCGAATATGGCTTTCTGTCCATGCTGGCCAGCACGGTTATGATTACCATGGGAGCTATGCTCCTCGCTTTTCCCCTGGGGGTGGCTGTTGCTTCGTATCTTTCCGATGTAGCTTCTCCCCGGGTAAGGGAAATTGTCAAACCCATAGTCGAATTGCTGGCAGCTATACCTTCGGTGGTAGTTGGTTTTATTGGCCTGAACCTGGTCGGCCCTTTTCTGGCCAGAATTTTCAATCTCAGTAACGGGCTGAATGCTCTCAATGGCAGCCTGCTTCTGGCTATTATGGCTTTACCCACTATCATCAGTATTTCTGAGGATTCGCTGAATGCCGTCCCGGCCGCCTACTCTGAAGCTTCCCTGGCTCTGGGTGCCAATGTCTGGCAGACTCTGATTAAGATAAAAATCCCGGCGGCGGCCTCCGGCATAATGGCCTCCTTAATGCTGGGTATGGGACGGGCTATAGGCGAAACCATGACGGTTCTGATGGCGACAGGCAATGCCCGGGCTTTCCCTCATGGTTTTCTTCAATCAGTTAGAACCTTGACCGCTAACATTGCTATCGAGCTGGGGGAGGTCCCGTTTTTCTCAACTCATTATTACGCTCTCTTTGCTCTTGGACTGGTTCTTTTCCTGATAACATTTTTCATTAACCTGTCAGCTGACGTCATTCTGGAAAAACAGAAGAGGAAACTTCAGTGAAAACTTCGGTCAGAAAAAGCAGAAAGAACTCTAAGACCCAGCTCACTCAGTTTCTGGGCTTTTTGGTCCTCCGGCTCTCTGTTTATCTCGTTTTGTTTGTTCTCATCTATTTCTTATACGATGTTTTGAGCCATGGGTCTAAGGTCATTTCCTGGGAATTTTTAAGCCAGGCCCCCAGGAAGGGCATGACCGAAGGCGGTATCTTCCCGGCTATTTTTGGCACTTTCTTAGTGACCCTGATTACCGCGGCCGTGTCGGTTCCTCTGGGTATGGCAGCTGCCATCTATCTCAATGAATACGCCCGGGCCGGGCGGCTGACCAGGTTGATCAGATTGTCGATCAGGAATCTGGCTGGAGTTCCTTCAGTCGTCTATGGCTTATTTGGGGTGATATTATTTGTCAACCTGATGAAGCTTGGTACTTCACTTTTGTCCGCTGGTTTAACTCTGGCTTTACTGACTTTACCCTGGACAATTACGGCCAGCGAAGAAGCGCTCAAAACGGTGCCAGATTCTTACCGCGAGGGAGCCCTGGCCCTGGGGGCTACTAAGTGGCAGATGATCAGAACCAATGTCTTACCTTATTCGATTCCAGGCATGCTGACCGGGGCTATTCTTGGCCTGGCCAGAGCTGCCGGGGAAACCGCTCCCATCATGTTTACCGGCGTAGCCTTCTACCTGCCATTTCTGCCTGCTTCCTTAAAAGATCAGTTCATGGCTCTTCCCTATCATCTTTATGTCATGGCTACCCAGCATCATTCCCTGGACAGAGCTAAATCCTTAGCCTATGGGACAGCTCTGGTTCTTATTGTCTTTGTGATTCTTTTTAACCTGACGGCAGTTATCATCAGGTCAAGACTCAGGCGAAAGTGGAAAAATTGATCATGGACAAAACAAATATCCATGCAGGTTACAAGCCCAAAATATTGGTTGAAGATCTGAATCTTTATTATGGTCAGAAACAGGTCCTGAAAAGTATCAACCTGGCCATTCCAGAAAATCAGGTTACAGCCATTATCGGTCCTTCCGGCTGCGGCAAATCCACTTTTATCCGGGCTCTTAACCGGATGAATGACCTCATTCCAGAAGCCAGGGTGGAAGGTAAAATCTTAATAGATGATGAGAATATTTACGACCCGGATATTGATTTAGTCGCTCTGCGTAAAAAGGTAGGCATGGTTTTCCAGAAACCAAATCCTTTCCCTAAATCAATTTTTGATAACGTTGCTTATGGCTTAACCATTGGTCATCACCGACCTAAAGCCGAGCTGGAAAAAGTGGTTGAAAAAAGCCTGCGGCAGGCAGCTTTGTGGGAAGAGATCAAAGACCGTTTAGAGCAGAATGCCCTGAAGCTGTCCGGCGGCCAGCAGCAGAGGTTATGTATTGCCCGGACTCTGGCCGTCGAGCCAGAGATCATTCTCTTTGATGAGCCCTGTTCAGCCATAGATCCTATCGCCACCTCCAAAGTCGAAGAACTCATTCATCAACTTAAGAAGAATTACACAGTGGTCATTGTCACTCATAATATGCAGCAGGCAGCCCGGGTATCTGATTTTACGGCTTTTCTCTGGCTGGGGGAACTTATTGAGTTTGACCGGACTGACAAGATCTTTACCAACCCGGCCAATAAACTAACCGAAGATTATATAACTGGAAGATTTGGATGATTGGGAAATAAGAATGACCGAAAGAACTTTCGACCTGGAATTAAATGAGCTCCGGGAAAAAGTCGCTTATCTGGCCGGAATAACCAGTCGGGTACTGGATACGTCCAGCCAGCTATTGACAGAACAGGATCTATCTTTGAGACCAGAAATAGTCAGGCTGGAAAAGGAGTCCGACCTGCTGGAAAATGGAATCCAGGAAAAGGCCTCCACCCTGATGGCCCGCTATCAGCCGGTAGCAGTTGACCTCCGATTCCTTCTCGTTTCAATAAACATCGCCCATGAGCTGGAAAGAATCCCTGATCAGTGCCTGAATCTTGTTCAGCGTCTGGAGGAGGTCAGGGCTTTTCTACCGGTAAAACTACCGGCAGAACTTTATGAAATGGTTTCCAGAGTAAAGGAAATGTTAACCATGGCTGTGGAGGCCTATCTCCAGAGAGAAGACAGGTTGGCCAGCCAGACTATCGGCCTCGACGTTTTTGTCGATGACCTTAAAACCCTGGTCATGAATAAGTACCTTGGCCGGGTCAATACAAAAGAGATAGATCCGGTCCTGGCTGTTTTCTTTATCCTCTTAAGCCGGCATCTGGAAAAAATAGGAGATCTGGCCAAAAACATCGCTGAAGAAGCTTATTATTTAGCCCGGGGAGAGTTTATCAAGCATCTTCGGCTGTCCGGCCCCGGCCATTAGAGGTCCATCCTGAGGATTGAAAGGAAGCATCTTTAAATCTGTGATTCCTGATAGAGGTGGAGGAGGTTATCCTGATGCCCCACTAGGAGAGGGAACCCGAATACCCTGAAGGGGAGTTGATGTCCACTGCCAACCCTCGCCTTGCTCTCTGCCTGGCTTTGTTGGCATTCTGTATATAACCAGGAGGAGATATCCCCTGGGCCTCCTTTCAAGAACCGGCTTTTTAGACGGGGGAACCGACAGGACTGTTTCCCCGGGGGCAGGGGATAGCCTCCTCCATTTTATCGAATCACACAAAAAATTAGCTTACAAGTTGAAATAGACAATGGCTGACTAAAATCGTATAAAGATATCAAGGGAATAGTTTCAATGGTCAGAACTATAGCCGTTCTGGATGATGAAGAAGATATCCTAAAGCTGTTGCGAACTTATCTGACCAAAGCCGGCTTTAAGGTCGAAGCCCTGGCTGAACCGGAAGATTTTTTAAAGACTGTCGCCCATCACCCGCCAGACTTAATCCTTCTTGATCTGATGCTTCCCGGAACTGATGGTCTGGAAATTTGCCGTCATCTTAAAAAAAGGCCGGAAACAGCTTCAATTCCTATCATCATGCTGACTGCCAGAGCCCAGGAAGCTGACCGGGTAACCGGACTTGAGCTCGGCGCTGATGATTATGTCACCAAGCCATTTTCTCTCCGCGAGCTCGAAGCCAGAATAAAAGCCGTCCTCCGGCGCCAGGAAGCTGTTAGCCCGGGCTCAGCCAGGAAAATTCTGGCCGGTGGCAAGCTGGTTATTGATTCCGAACAACATGAAGTTAGAGTTAACGGCCAGCCGATAGAGCTCTCTCTAGCTGAATTCAAGATTTTAGAATTACTGGCTTCCAGACCGCGCCGGGTTTTTAGCCGGGATGAGATTTTAGATCATCTCTGGGGGCAGGAGAAAGTGGTCGTCACCCGAACAGTTGATGTCCACATCCGCCACCTGCGGCAGAAACTTGGCAAGCTATCCTCGCTTATTCAGAGTGTCAGAGGCCTCGGCTATAAATTCGAAGAATAATTCTAAAAAAGGCTGGAGTGTTACAAAATCCTAACCCGTAACACTTCCTGACGGCTGGATAAAAACAGCAGAACTTATAAAAGGGAAATTGGCCGGATGGGACTACTCATTAACCTAAAATTTAAAACGGAGACCGATTTTCAGGCTGAAACCGGAATAATTAATTTCGGCTTTCCGCGGGTTTATAACTCCAGGCTCAGCTGGCACCTGATTGCGGATAAAAAGAACGGGATAAGAAACGTTGGGCGAGGCTTGAACCTGCCAGTAATAAAGATTACCGCTCTCTGTCTCCTGAAATCCGTCAGAGTCGAGGTAAAGATTATTCCCGTCGAAATTATTAACCCTGGCTGCACGGTAAAAACCCTCTAAAAAGAAATGGCACCAGGAGGTAACCGGCCTGTTCAGACCAGCGGCCGCCAGCCAGCCAAAGGAATGCCCGGAAGCCCGGCCTGTCCAGCTCATCCAGTTCTCCTCAGGTGTATCTACTGACTGGTAAACTGAATAAAAGTAATTAGCTTTGGCCAGATGATACTCAATTCCTGTTTTCAAATAAAAACGCTGTACCGGTTGAAACATTAAAGAAATTCTCAAAGGTAAATCTTTAACCCCAACTTTTGTACAGACTGAATAATTTGTCCCGCTGGCGGTAAAATTAGCCATATTAGTTTTTGCCGGCTGGTAATAATCAAATCCCAGACCGAGATGTAATCCAGGAAAAAACTTATAGAATAAATCGAGTCCATAACCCGGGCCCAAATGAAGTCCGGTCAGATCGGCCTTTCGGTTATAACCGAAAACCAGATAATAATAATTGGTCACACCCTCTGCTGCCTGATTTAAATCAGACGGTGAAAAATAAGTAATCAGTCCATGAACAGATAGTGAAATTTTTTTCAAGGGGGAAGCAGCTGACACACCCGACGCACTAGACTTACTGCTGGCTTCTGGCTGTTTTGCCGCCTTGACCGGCTCGGTTTTCCGGGTCTCAGCTGGTTTTTCGTTCTTCTTCGGCACAGCCTGGGCTAGGCCGGCAGGAGTTATCACCTCTACCAGGCTGTCATGAACATAGCCCCTGCCCGTTGTTCCATCAGCTTTTTCGAAAATAACTAAAAACCACTCGCCTTCTTTTTTTTCAACCACGAACTCGGTCCCTTGTGGCACCTGAAATAACATCTCACTGGCTATATCCGGTTTAACCCGGATATTGGCCTGTTCTGAGACTACACGGACTTTTAATGTCTGGCTCCGGGCTGGAAGGCAAAGGGCTAACCAGCCTGAGCTTAATAGACCCAGGATTAAACAGCAGATTATTTTTTTTATTTTAATCATTATCAAACCTTAACATAAAGTATAAATCAAATAGAAGAAAAGCTAAACATAATCAGTGGTCCGGCAAATAGAAAGGAACTGGATTCTAGATAACCAGATGAATTTGATATCTTTAATCCGGAGCCGATAGCTAATTTTCCGGCGGCCAGTTGATTTTATCAAACATCAAACCGGTCTAAGGCCCCGGCAGATTTTTTAAATTAAAACTATTCAGGTTTTTCCCTGCCGGCTCACACTCCGGCCAGCATAGACCGCCTCTAAGCCGAGTTCTTCTTCGATTCTCATTAACTGATTGTATTTCTCAACCCGTTCACCCCGGCAGGGAGCTCCTGTTTTGAGCTGTCCGGTGCCCATCGCCACGGCCAGATCCGCAATAAAGCTGTCCACTGTCTCGCCGCTGCGGTGGGAGATCATCGCCGTCCAGCCAGCCCGGCGGGCGAGTTCAATAGCCTGAATCGTTTCCGTCAGAGTTCCGATTTGATTTAATTTGATCAGAACAGAGTTAGCTACATTTTCTTCCAGGCCTCTTTTAATTCTTTCCACATTGGTAACAAAAATATCATCGCCAACCAGTTGAATCTTCTGACCGAGCCGTTGATTTAACCTCTTCCAGCCTGCCCAGTCATCCTCAGCCAGCCCGTCTTCAATAGAAATGACCGGATATTTTTCCACCCAGCCAGCATACATCTCGACTATTTCTTCGGCCTTGACTTTCTTACCCTCTGTCCGGAGACTATAGAATCCTTCATCATAAAAGCTGCTGGCCGCTACATCGAGAGCGATGGCTATCTGGCTGAGAGGCTTATAGCCAGCTTTTTCTATCGCTTCGACGATTAACTCAATTGCCTCTGAGTTTTTCTTCAGAGCCGGAGCAAATCCGCCCTCGTCGCCAACTCCAGTTGAATAACCCTGATTTTTAATAACATTTTTTAAAGATTGATAGACCTCACTGCCCCAACGGACAGCTTCCCGCAGGGAAGGTGCTCCAATGGGGGCAATCATAAATTCCTGAAGGTCAGTTCCCTGCCAGTTAGCATGCACTCCGCCATTTAGAATGTTGAACATCGGCACGGGCAGAATCATGGCTCCCAGGCCACCTAAATATCTATAAAGAGGCATCCGCAGAGATAGGGCAGCGCCCCGGGCGGCTGCCAGGCTAACTCCTAAAGTAGCATTAGCCCCCAGCCGGCTTTTATTGGGTGTACCATCGAGCTGGATGAGCTTTTTATCAAGCGCGGTCTGGTTAAAAGCACTCAGGCCACAGATCTCTGGAGCAATAAGTTTATTCACATTTTCGACAGCCTGCAGAACCCCTTTGCCGTTGTATCTCTTTTTATCTCCATCCCTGAGCTCCAGAGCTTCATGGATACCGGTTGAGGCGCCTGATGGCACTCCCACCCGGGCAACTGTTCCATCTTCCAGCCTGATTTCAACTTCAACCGTCGGATTGCCTCTCGAATCAAGAATTTCCCTGGCTTTAATGTTTTTAATCGTCATATTCATCTGGCTACTCCCTTTTAAATTGCTAAAAATATTTCATATTTAAGTTTTAATTTTAGCATAGCCTTAGCCAGAATTCTAACCACGGCTTTGTTCACCAGCAAATCAGACAGTGCATCTAGACTGACCAGACACTAACCATTTTGTAGTGATAATTTATCGAACCCGACATTTTTAATGTCGGCTGCTGAGGACAGGAGGCGGTCCAGAGTAATGGAGCGTACTATTTCCATCAATGCCTGCCAGGGATTTCTATTATTCACCGGAGCCTGGTGCTGGTAAAAAAGTCTGGCTTATCCGGGGATGCGTTTCTATTTTTGAAGCATCAGCGGGAAATGATCTTATTATTAGCCTGGGCCTTATTCCACTTTCATTCAATCTAGCCGGCCAGCACCACCGGTTTGTTCTGGAGTCGCCCTTTATTCACATATTACTTTTTACCTTTAAGACAGCCTGGCAAGAACCAAAAACCTGATCAGCTTATCTTGAAGGCCGGGGAATATCCGGTTATTAAGAGATTGTTTAACCCTTTCTTAACTTGTTTTGATGGTTAATTTGCGTTAGCGGTGAATAACCCAGGTTAATAGTCGCCGGAAAATTTTTCCAGTTCTCTAACCAGACTGTTATCAAAGAGGAACAAATTCTCTCCTGCCATTCTGGCTTTTTCTGCTGCCCGGTTGTAGGCAGAGAGCAAAAGCCTGTAATCTCTGGCTACAGTTTTAGTTTCTTCCAACCCGAGGTATTTTTCCATCACAGAAAACATATCTGAACCGAGAACATAGGCCGGCCCCTGGAGTCCGCTCACCCATTTTTCAAATATTTCTTTCTGGCCGATTTCTCCTTTCATATTTAGCCGGATATCTTTTTCCGCTTCCTGGTAAAGTTCAGGCAGCCTGGAAAGGTTATGTTCCCACTCCGAAGCCAGCCTCATGGAGAATTCGCTTGAACTTGACTTCATCAACTGAAGGTTTTCTCTTACCCGGTTTATAAAATGCGTTGGCATACCTTCGCCAGCCAGTATCCCGGCTAGCATAATTCTTTCCTTATTTTTAACCTCAGACATATGTTTATCTGTGCAGTGGCTGAAGCCTGAATGATGCATCTCGTGAGCAAAAGTTTCGATTACATTCTGCACATCAATTTCACCGTTGGGTCTCTTGGGAAGCTGCAAAAGGTCATAGCCATTCTCTTCACCAACTGAAAAGGCACTAGAAGCTCCGAATAAGACCACATAGAAGTGATTACTTATATCTGCGTCCCCGGGCAGGTATTTTCCGGCCAGATCAAGAGCAGCCTCTCTCACCCGGGCCTCTTTCAATCTTTTAAGATCCTCTCTTAATCTTTCAGTATTATTCAGGGCCTGGAGCCAGAAACTTTGTCTCAAGCCAAATGCAGGCCGTGAACCATCTCCGCTCTTTATGGGTTTATCTGTCGGTATTCTGTTCAGAGCTTCAAGAATAAAATTAAGAAATATCTCTTCATCCCAATCTCTGAAACGTTGCCAGTGATGAATAATTGCCTGACATCCCTTAGTGGGAGCAACTTCGGCCATAAAATACTTCCTGATCTTTCCCGGATCTGGTTCGTCTTTTAAGTATTCCAGCCAGTCTATCGCTTTCTCTGCCATCTCGTAGTCAACAGTGACAGTCGGCCCGGATAGTCTATGGCTGTTATCCTGGCTCTGACATTGAATGCAAAACAAAAAAACGGCTGATATTACTATAACCCACGCATACTTCTTCATCTAAATCTCCTTAAACTCTAAGTAAGTAAATACAGAATAAGCATAAAGGGGACCTAGAGCCTGATATCAGTTATCTTAAAAAATGTACACCTATTTATAACAGATTTCTCTAATAGTAGTTGCAAATAAAAAAGGCTTGAATAAAAGAAACTCTAACCAATGGCCGGGACTGAACCTTATTTCAGGCTAATAACAGGGCTCGGCCCAGGTCAGAACTACCATCTTGTTTCTATTGATCAGGCTGACTTTCCCGGGACAGAAAGCTCTGAAACTATTCTTTTGACTATTCTTCTGAAAAACTTGTTCAGTTTTGTAGTGATAAGAATACTGCCTGTTGTCAAGTTGCCAGCTAGCTTTCTTCTGTAGTTGAACCCATTTCATAAAGTATTGCTGTCTATGTTTAAGACTTCCTCCCTAGCCTGATAGATCCGGGAAAATTCAGAAGGATGAGAAAATAGAAATCTCACTGTCTGGTCTTAATCTCGATTAAATTTTATTCTTCCCTAATTCGTTTTTTATCAATGCATTATTCTGACCAGGTCCTGTCTTTCTGGAGTGCCCGGATTTCCCCCTAGGCCGTCATCGCGGAAGGGAACCAGTCGTCCTGGCCAGCTGGTGGTGAATTGACTGGACTAATTCTCCTAGAAGCAAGCAGAGATATCAGCACTAGCCTGCTAACCTGTTTTTGATACATTTATTTAGACTGGCTTCTTCTTGATATTTTTTATTTTTTTAATAAGATTATAATCATCATAAGATAAAAAATATGATATCTGTCCGGAAGGAGAGGTGCAACTAGATGGGCATCTTAGAAATAATTCTCAAGTTAATTCTGGCTATTGCTCTTGGAGGGTTAATTGGCCTGGAAAGAGAAGCCAGCCAAAAACCGGCGGGTTTCCGGACCAATGTTATGGTCTGTATTGGCTCGGCAATGATGATGAGTATGGCCTCCGGGCTTATTAAGGGGAGCAGCGCTTCTCTCGATTCTTTAATTAGAATGGCTGCCGGTGTGGTTACCGGGATTGGCTTTCTCGGAGCAGGGACAATCATTCATGCCCAGGGTGCAGTCATTGGTTTGACCACAGCTTCAACTCTGTGGGTAGTAGCCGGGCTTGGGCTGCTGATTGGTGCTGGCTATTATGTTCCGGCCATAATTTTCACCATCATTATCATTGCCACTCTGATTACCTTCAGAAAAGTAGAAGAGGCTTACCTCAAAAAACGCATTTATCATTATCATCTTAAATTCAAAGAGCGGCCTGACTTGTTGTCCAGGTTAAAAAAACTGAGTTTTCATCATGGAGTCAGGCTTGAACATCTCAGCCTGAAAAAAGAAGGTTCATCCCTGGCAGTTTCCTTTACAGCTATTGGCCCTGAGGACAAAGAGCAGGAATTTAATGCAGCTGTCCTGGATCTTGGCGATCTGGAGGAGTTCCGGGTTGACTGACACGCGCCTTCTGCTGGCCACAACTAATAAAGGCAAAGTCCGGGAAATTAAGAAGCTGCTGCCGGGATTAAGCTTTAAAATTGAAAGCCTTGATAATTACCCCGCTTTCGGCCGGTTTCAGGAAAAGGGGGAAACCTTTGAAGACAACAGCCGGGGAAAAGCTCGCTTCTACAGTCTGAAATATCCAGGGATTGTTCTGGCTGAAGATTCAGGTCTCGAAGTTCAGGTTCTAGGTGGGAAACCAGGGGTTTTTTCTGCTCGCTTTTCAGGCCGGCAAGCCACAGATAAAAAAAATATTAAAAAGCTTCTTAAGCTCATGAAAAATCTGCCGGACAGCCGGCGCCAGGCTAAATTTATTTGTGTAGCCGCTGTCGCTTATCAGGGGAAAATACTTAAAGTTTATAAGGGACAATTGCTGGGGAGAATACTACCGGAGCCAAGGGGTCAGAATGGATTTGGCTATGATCCTGTCTTTTTCTATCCGCCGCTCAAAAAGACCTTAGCTGAACTTACGACTGAGGAAAAAAATGCTATCAGCCACCGTGGCCGGGCGCTAAGAAAAGTTGGCGCTTATCTTAAAACTTTACTGGTTGAGAAGTAAGGTCCTCTTCTTAAAGCTAGTTACGTTTATAGAGCCACTTTTTGCCGTAAAGTCTGGTAGACTTATGAACCTAAAAAGGTAAACTCTGCTTAACCCGGAGGCTTTGCCGTTCGATACTATCTTATTGATATTAAATGCATTATAAAAATCCCTGGCCTGGCTTGAATCTCGCATGACAGAATGGTGAAAGGAGTTTCACTATGAAAAAACTTTTAAGCAAGGATCTGGCCATAAGTCTGGCCATTCTCCTCTTTGTCTCACTGATTGGCACCGGGTTGGCTCAGGCTCAAAACCAGAGCAAACCGGTTTCAGCCAGAATCAATATCAACACGGCTGCCATAGCTGAACTGCAGAGCCTGCCAAGGATCGGACCAAAAGTTGCCCAGAGGATCATTGATTACCGGACTCAAAATGGCCCGTTTAAAAAGGTAGAAGACCTGATGAAGGTTCGGGGCATCGGTGAAAAAATATTTAATCAGCTGAAAGACCAGATTACAGTCGTCGACCCAAAGTAAAGTTAAGGAGGAAAGAAGGCGGAAGAGAAAAGCCGGGGCTTTTTTCTCTTCCGCTCTTTCTTACTGCTTTTTATTAATCGTTTATCAGTTGGCCAGCCATAATTATTAGAGAAATTCTAAGATCGCGGATGGGCCTTATGATAAACCTCCAGCAGATGGCTCAGATCAAGATGGGTATATTTTTGAGTGGTAGCCAGGCTCCGGTGGCCCAGTAGTTCCTGAATGGCTCTTAGATCAGCCCCGCGGCTTAATAAGTGAGAGGCAAAAGAGTGACGCAAAGAATGAGGACTAATTTTTCTATCGATGGCTATCTGCCTAATTCTCTTCTGCAAAAGTCTCTGAACCGAGCGGACGTTTAGCCTTTCTCCGCGGTAGTTGAGAAAAACTGCCGGGCCCGGCATTTTATTTAAAACCAGTAGTGGCCTTAGGCCTAAATATTCTTTTAGCCATTTTTCTGCCTCCCGGCCGAAGGGAATAATCCTTTCTTTCTTACCTTTCCCTTTTACCCGGATAAGCCTTTCTTTCAGATGAATATCTTCAAGATTCAGGGAAGTCAATTCTGACACGCGCAGCCCTGAAGCATAAAGCAGCTCCAGGATAGCTTTATCACGGACTTCCAGCGGATGATCAGTTTTAACCTGCCAGTCGAGCAGCCGGGAAGTTTCCTCTTCAGTCAGAAAACCTGGCAGGTGTTGTTCCTGCCGGGGAGTGGCCAGAACACTGGCCGGATTATCCTGGCGCCAATTCTTTTTAAGGCCAAAGGCAAAAAAAGATCTGATGGCCGCCAGCTTACGGGCCATTGAGCTTTTTTTCAGCTCCTGCTGGTGAAGCTCGGCCAGAAAGCCACGGAGGGCAAGACTATCAATTGTTCTCCAGCTATAGCCATTATCCTTAAGGTAAGAAGCTAATTGTTGAAGATCACGGCTATAGGCAGAGACAGTATGGGGAGATGAGTTTTTCTCCAGCCGCAGATAATCAAGGAATTCTTCAATCTCTTTTTTCATTGGAGTCAACGGGAGGCTTGGCCTCGCCGGCCGGCGTGCCTTCAGGCCTGACCATCAGTTCACCCCCGTTTTCCTGGCCGCTGGCTTCAGCCGGATTCTGTTCCTTATCTAAATAACGGACATAGTCGCAGCCCTGGCAGTAAAGATAGGGCTGGCCCTTCTTAGGAGATTTTTTCAGCAGGTATCTGGCCCCGCATTGGAGACAGGACTCATTTACTATTTCATCCCAGGTAGCAAAGCGGCACTTAGGGTAGCCGCTGCAACCATAAAAATATTTGCCCCGTCTGGTTTTTTTCCTGATAATTGTCCCGCCGCAGCCAAGCGGGCATGGTAAGCCCGTGCTAGAATTTTCCTTATGGATGTATTTGCACTGTGGGTAGTTAGAACAGGCAATAAAAGTTCCATATTTGCCTCGCCGGTAAACCAGTGCTGAACCGCAAACGGGGCATTTGGCTTCTATTGTCCTCGTATCCTTTTTTGCCAGAGACTCCCTGTAGTTGCATTCAGGATAGCCTGAGCAAGCTTTAAACCGGCCATAACGCCCTTCCTTGATGACCAGGTTACGGCCGCATTTCGGGCATTTTTCTTCAACTGGTATGCCATTCTTTTTAATTGAGTCAGTTTCCTGACCATGCTGTAGATATTTTTCTAGAAGCTCATAGTAATGTTTCAAACTTTCCAGCCAGTTAGCCTGACCATCACTAATTTTATCCAGTTGCCCTTCCATTCTGGCGGTAAAACGATAGTCAAACAATTCCTCAAAATACTTGACCAGAAAATCAGTCACAAACATCCCGAGGTCAGTTGGTTTAAAACGGCCTTCATCTTTGACCACATAAGTCCTGTTCTGTAAAGTTGAGATAATGGGAGCATAGGTGCTCGGGCGGCCAATACCCCGGGCCTCAAGTTCCTTGACAAGAGTAGCCTCAGTATAGCGGGGCGGCGGCTGGGTGAAATTCTGTTTGCTCTGCACATCTAGCAGTTTAAGAATTTCCCCTTCCCGGGCAACGGGCAGAGTGGCTGTTTCTGCTACGTCCTTATCAGTTTCTGCTCCGAGCTTCTTCTCCTGTCTGTCTTCGCTTTCAAATTTAAGCCGCTGCCTTTCATAAAGAGCCAGAAATCCCTTGAATTTAACCACCTCGCCCCTGGCCTGGAAACCAAACTGGCCAGCACCGATTTCAAACTGGGTTTCCTCAATTTCTGCCGGGCTCATCTGAGAGGCAAAAAACCGGTTCCAGATTAACCGGTAGAGTTCATATTCATCTTTTTTCAAGAAAGGCTTGACTTTTTCCGGCGGCAGGTCTAAATGAGCCGGGCGAATGGCTTCATGAGCTTCCTGAGCTGTCTTCCTTGATTTGTGACTGACAGGCTTGGCCGGCACATAACCGGGGCCAAAATGATTCTCTATATATTTCCTGGCCTCCTGTCTGGCCGCCTCGGCAACCCGAACCGAATCAGTTCGCATGTAAGTAATTAAGCCAACCGGTCCGAGCTCGCCCAGTTCCAGGCCTTCATATAACCGCTGAGCAACAGACATCGTCTTTTTAACCGTAAAATGCAATAGCCGGTAAGCCTCCTGCTGCATGGTAGAAGTTATATATGGAGCCGGCGGGTTCTTTTTCTTCGCTTTTACCTGTATTTTCTGGAGGATAAATGGTACCTGCCGGCAGGCGTTTAAGATCTCCTGAGCCTGCCACCCATCTCTTATTTTGACCTTTTTCCCATCAATCTTAACCAGACTGGCTTTGAATTCTGGCGGAGCTTCGGCTCTAAGGTTAGCTATGATTGTCCAGTATTCTTCTGGCTTAAAATTTTTTATTTCCTTTTCGCGGTCACAGATTAGTCTGAGAGCCACAGACTGAACCCGGCCAGCACTCAGCCCCCGGCCAATTTTTTTCCAGAGGAGAGGACTGATTAAATAGCCTACCAGCCGGTCGAGGATTCTTCTCGTTTGCTGGGCATCGATTTTGTTCTGGTCGAGAGTCCCTACCCGTGAAAAGGCTTCTTTGATCGCCCTTTCAGTTATCTCGTGAAACACTGCCCGGTAGATTTTTTGATTGACCGGTTGAAGCAACTGGCTTATATGCCAGGAGATGGCTTCTCCTTCACGGTCAGGGTCAGCCGCCAGGATAACCTGGTCACTCTCTTCAGCCAGTTTTTTTAATTCGGCTACCAGCCGCCGGCGTTCAGGAATTATCTGGTAAGTGGGTTGGAAATCATTCTTAATATCGACACCAAGCTTGCTTTTGGGCAGATCGCAAATATGCCCCATTGAAGCTTTAACCAGGTAGCCTGGACCAAGATAACGGTTGACAGTTTTGGCTTTAGCTGGTGATTCAACAATAACCAAAGACTTAGCCACTTAGCATCTCCTGCGAAAAAATTTACCCGGCTCCTGAATAACTGCTTCCTTCATCTCGAGACTCAGCAGCACAGTCAGCAGCTCAGCTACCGGTATTTGAATTTTATCAGATAATTCGTCAATGTGAACTACCGAATTTTCAGGAAGAGCCACCAACACCTTTTTTTCCTGCTCGTTTACTTCAAGAGGCTGTTTACTTTTTGAAGCCAAGCAATTCAAGGCAGCTTCATTCCAGGGAAACGGCAGTTCCGAGATTATGTCCTCCGCCGATTCAACCAGTTTGGCTCCGTGCTTGATCAAGAAGTTAGTCCCGCGACTCAGTTCAGATGTCACCGGTCCTGGGACAGCCATCACTTCCCGCCCCTGATCAAGGGCCAGGCGGGCAGTAATCAGCGCGCCACTTTTAGGCCCGGCCTCAACAACCAGGCAAGCGAGCGACAGCCCGCTCAGAACCCTGTTCCTTAGCGGAAAATGAAAGGCCAGCGGTTCAGCCTCAAGAGGAAATTCACTCACAACGAGTCCTTTAGCCGCAATCTTTTCTGCCAGCAGCCTGTTTTCTTTAGGATAAACCCTATCCAATCCTGAGCCAAGAACAGCCAGAGTCCTCCCGCTGCGTAAAGCGCCCTGATGGGCCAGGGTATCTATCCCTCTGGCCAGACCACTCGTCACAATCAGGCCACAGGCCGCCAGTTCATCGGCCAGTTTATCAGCCAGCAGCCGGCCATAACCAGTCGGGTGTCTCGAGCCAACGATAGCTACTCCCGAGAGATTCAGAAGCTCTGTTTGACCATGAGAGTATAGCACAAGCGGTGGTTCAACAATTTCCCGGAGAAGTTCAGGGTAACCACTGTCCTTAAAACTCAAGAGAGTATACTCTTTCTGCTTGAGTTTCTCAACCTCAAGACTGGCCCGGCTCAAGAGCTCCCCTGAGAGAATTTTCTGCCTGGCCAGAGCACTTAGCTGGCAGGTGCTAAGATAATCTTTATCTGGTTGCAGTAATTTATCTTCTGAATCAAAATAGCGTAGAGCTTTACCTGCTGACAGGTAGCCGTCAGTAACGAGATAGTTCAGAGCCAGCCAGAAAACCTGATAATTGTCTAACCTCACTTTTTACAAAAAGCTGCGGGCAAGGCCAGAACAGGCATGGCTGCATAAGAAATGACTTTTTCGGTCGTACTGCCCAGGAAAAATCTTTCGACCGGTGAAACACAGGTCGACATGAGTATCAGATCGAATTTATGACGGTTAGCATAGGTCACAATACCCGCTGGTGCATTCAGATCCCTGATGACCACTTCTCCCACCTTAAAACTGCTTTTCCTCTTCCTCCTGTTTTGCAGCCGGCCCAAGGCTTCATCCATCAGGGCCTTGACCTCTTCCGGGGAAAATTTAAAATCATAAAGCTCCAGGATATAGATTAAGGTTAAATCAGCCTGAAGCCGGTTGGCCAGTGTCCAGGCGTAGTCTCTTTCTTTTTCTTCGCCGTTTGAAAAATCAGTCGGAACTAAAATCTTTTTAATTTCTGTCCTGGCACGTTTTTTAGGTGCAATCAACACCGGGACTTTAGAGCGACGTAGAACCTGATTAGCTACGCTGCCCATTAAAATTTTTTCCAGAGCCGACATCCCCTTCCGCCCCATAGCTATCATCTGGCAATGTTCCTCATCGGCAATGTCTGGAATCTTTTTCCCGGCGGAACCTGTTTCGACCAGGATTTTAGAAAATTTCACTGAATTTTTGGCTGAGATTTTCTCCAATCTGGCTCTGGCTTTGATCTCAGTGTCTTCCTTCCTTTTGACCAGATCAGATACCATAACGGCTCTTGTTTCGTAAAGAGCAGGGGCAAAATCAGGCACAACGTGAACTGCCTTGATCGCAGCCTTAAAATGTTTTGCTAAAAAGCTGGCATAATCAAGAGCAGTTAAAGACTCGGCAGAGAAGTCAGTTGACCAGAGAATATTTTTAATTTGATAATTCATTGACCCTTCTCCTTTTAATTTTTTTTTATTCTATCACATCCAGGGCCATAGAGTTAACTTCTTTCATTCTCCTGCCAGCTAAATAGACGCTGATGCCTGGCGGGTTTTCTCAGGCTGATCAGTTATCGTTAATCTCCACCAATTTTGTTCTGGAGGTTGCTCCCCTGATAATTCTCAACTTTGAAGGAGCCAGGCCAAAATAATCCGCTAGAAGGGTCAGCAATTCGGCATTGGCCTTACCCCTGTCAGGAGGTGAAATTAATCTAGCCCTAAACTCCGTTTCAGAAACTTTTGTTAATTCCTGTTGCTTCGATTTAGGCTGTACTCTGACTATAAGAACTGCTTTCCCTGTTTTGCTGTTATCCATTTTTATTAGCTAATTCTATTTTCCAGGCAACAGGCCCACCTTTTCTCCCCCTGATCAGCTACAGGGACGAAAAGCATCTACTCTGTTTCTTGCCTTTTGCTAGCCGGCGTAAATCAATCTGACTTTCCTATGGCGACTTTGTATTTATAACCTGCTTGTATCTCTCAAAAAGCTTCTTGAGTTCGTCTTTACTGATGATATACCGGCTGATAAAAACAGACATAGCCGGTGCAGCCGGATCATTACTCTTCACTAATATATAATCTCTTATAAGCCCTGTCCGGCCGGCTCTGGCTGGTAATTTGATTTCAAATTCTACTGATTTCCCGGCAGGTAAACGGTAAGGAAAGGTAACCGGCTGGTTCTTGACCAGAAAAGAAAAATCCGGGCCTTCCATTTCTATTTTAAGCTCCAGCTGACCGCTATTTTTGATGAGCAATCTGCCTGAAGATTCTTCCCCTTCCAGAAAAACCCCCAGGTCAAGGTTTTGGCGATCGAGTTCCAGCCGGGCTGATGGACCCGTTTCGACCTCAGCTGAGACAGTTAATTCTACCTGAGGCTTTTTTGGATCGTTACTATCAAAATAAATGTATTTAAGAACCTTACCACTGTAGCCGCGAGAATCAAAAGTTACTTTAATGTGGCCTTCTCCCCCAGGAGCTATTTCTTTTTGCGAGACAAGAGCGGCCGCACAACCGCAGGAAGTGGAAACCCGGGTGACCTCCAGAGGGGCAGTGCCTTCATTTCTAAAAGTAAACTCGTGGCTGACTACTTCTCCCTGTTTGATCCGGCCAAAATTCCACTCGAGTTCTTTAAATACTACCTTTGGTTCCCCAGTCTGACCTGAGCTAAAAGCCGGGCAGAGCAAAAAAAGGATAATTAGAGAAGAAAAAATCATCACCAGCCGTTTAATTCTCATTTGGCCTCCTTTCTGATCAATATGATGTCATATTTTAGACGATTCTTCAATTTGCAATTTTAAAAAATCAGACACACGCAGCCAGGACAGCAACCGGCAGCCGTTAATTTGATCAGACCAGAATAAAACAGAAGATTAAAAAGAGGAAAGCCAGGGCCGGGACAAAAACTGGCCAGCCCCGGTAATAAAAAAAGCCTTGACAAATCTCAACCAGCATAATATATGATATAGTCAATAATATTAATCAACTATTAAGAGGCTAAAAAATGAAGCTGTCTACTAAAGGTGAATATGCCAGCCGGGCAATGGTGGAGCTGGCCGCTCGCTTTGGCCAGGGCCCGGTGCCTATAAGGATTATTGCTCTGACCCAGGCTATCCCTCAGCAATTTCTCGAACAGATCCTTCTGTCGCTCAGACGGGCTGGTTATGTCAAAAGTAAAAAGGGCCCTAATGGCGGCTATTATTTGTCGAGAGCACCGCAAACCATCACCGTGGCTGAAGTCATCAGAGTGATGGACGGCCCGTTAGCTCCCATCAACTGCGTCAGCGTGATCGAGCATGAGCCTTGTCCGCTGGAAGAAACCTGCGGGCTACGCTGCCTGTGGAAAGAAGTCAGAGATATGGTGGCAAAACATTTAGAGCAAACTACCTTCGAAGATGTCCTGAAGAGGCAGAAGCTCATCAATCAGAGGGAAAAGAGGGGAATGAAAAAATGAGGCAGATTGTTTCTTTTGTCAGGTTGCTGGTGATGATCATCTTCTGTCTTTTTTTCAGCCCCGCCTGGGTTCAAGCTGTTGAGCAGGCCGATGGCGGAAAAAATAAGGAGCCTTCGGTTATTCAGTCCTCCCTGCAGCTCAAATTATCTGGCTATGCCCAGATGCAGGGCGTCTGGCAAAATGACCCTGGCGATACGTTTTCCATCAGGAGAGCCCGCCTTTCTCTGGGAGGCCAGTTACTCAAGAGCTTAAAATTTAAACTCCAATTTGATTTTACTAAGTCACCAGCCCTGCTGGATGCTCTGGCCGAAGTAATATTACGTCACGAAATAAACTTGAGGGTGGGCCAATTTTTAGTGCCATTCAGCTTGGAAAATATTACGTCCACTTCTGATCTTCAAACTATCAACCGTTCTCTGACGGTGGAAAAACTGGCTCCTGGCCGGGATATTGGAGCTTCTGGTCGTGATATTGGAGTCGCAGCTTTTGGCTCTTGCTCGATTTTTAACTACACCTTCGGCCTGTTAAATGGGTCTGGTCTAAATAAAGCTGACAACAACGATCACAAGGATTTTGCCGGCCGCCTGCTAGCTCATCCGTTAAAGACCCTGTCTTTAGGCTTCTCCATTTATAAAGGGCGGCTGACATCGGGTGATAACCCGGCTCAACTGGTCAGAAACAGATATGGTCTAGAACTGGCTTTTAACTATCAGCACTTCGGTCTTCAGGCTGAGTTCATCCAGGCGACAGACGACCGGATTAAAAAACAGGGCTGGTATGCTCTGGCTATCTATGATCTTATCAGTCAGAAACTCCAGCTTGTCGCCCGTTTAGAGACCATAGATCTTGACCGAAATCAGCCGGCCCAAAAGACCACTGTCTATACAGCCGGGGTTAACTGGTTTATAACTTCCAGGTCGAAGCTGCAAGCCAACTATGAATACCATCAGATAGAAAGTGAGCCAGACCATCAGGCTGCCCTGGTTCTGCTTCAGGTCGGGTTTTAAGAGCAGCCAGCTGAGCCTGCTGGCTTAAAAGGATAGAAAAGACCAGGAAGAGAGGAATAAAAATGAAAAAAACAGCTTTTCAACAAAGGTTTTTACTGGTGCTTTTTATTATGATGAACTTCTTTTTCAGTCTTCCCGGTTTCCTCTTGCCTTACTCTTCTGGCCAGGGGAAACGGGCTTTTCCTGGGCTGGAGAAACCGCTAGCCGGTCAGATCAGCATCTCTGGAGCCTGGGCTCTCTATCCTCTGGCTGCCCGCTGGGCGGAAGAATTTCAGAAAGAAAATCCTTCAATCAAAATTGATCTGCAGGCTGGCGGTGCCGGTAAGGGCATGGCTGATGTTCTATCTGGCCTGGTTGACCTGGGTATGGTTTCCAGGGAAATTTATCCGGAAGAAATTGCCAGAGGAGCCCTGCCTCTGGCAGTCGCCCGGGATGCAGTCGTAGCCACTCTCAACAAAAAAAATCCAATCCTGAAACTTATTGAACAAAGAGGTTTTACACGGGAAATTTTCCGGGCTATCTGGATAGAAGGACGGATCAATTACTGGGAGGAGATTTTCGGGCAGCCCGGGAAAACACCAATTCATTTATATACACGTTCTGATGCCTGCGGAGCAGCAGAAACCTGGGCAGCTTTTCTGGGAGCTCATCAGGAAGACCTCAAGGGCATTGGCATTTATGGTGATCCGGGACTGG
>JAQURD010000025.1 GCA_028749115.1 Acidobacteriota bacterium
GGGAAGGAATTTCTGAATTCAAGATTTATTTTCTTTTTGAAACTGACTGGCCTGAAATTCTTGACGAAGCCTCAAGCCTTGATATGTTTTCTTCTGGCCGGAAGAAAATATTTATCATCTATTTTCCCGAGTATGAGAATGACGATTGGCAGGCTGGCGATAAAGCCTACCGTCAACTGGTAGCGCCCGCCGGAGAGGCTCTCTCGCGCTACTTCCAGCAACCGGCTGACCAGGTTTTTTTAATCATTATTTTTGAGGGAAAACTTAAGCGCAGCCAGAAACTTCTGAACTTTTTTCAAGGACTGGAGAACCATAATAAGGATATTTTCCAGACCCTCGAAATAAAAACCCCCAGGGAAAATGAACTGCTTGTCTGGATAAATGAGGAGTTAAGGGTCAGAGGGAAAAAGATACAGCCCGGAGCAGCCAGGAAGTTGCTTGAAATTTGCGGCCCTGGACTACTTGACCTCAGCCAGGAAGTTGAAAAACTCAGTCTTTATGCCGGGAGTGAAGCGGAAATAACTGAAGCTGATGTTCTTGACATTTGTGCTGCCCGTAAAATATATGACCGTTTTGCCCTGGAGGAAGCGCTCGAGTCAGGTAATCTTCAACAAGCCTTAAGTATTAACCGGAGTTTCTTTGCCGCTGAACCAGCCCCGGCCGATATACTTAGCTATTTTTCTTCGATCAGCCGCTACGTGATCTCTTTAAACCAGGCAAAACTGGAAGTTGACCGGCTGAAGAAGCCCGTTAAGGAAATTTTTAAGAAATCACATCCGCAACTAGTTGAGGGCTGGAATCTTTTCGACCGGAAGCTGCAGGCTTTTACTCTCTGCCTGAAATCTTTTAGCCAGGAAAAGCTTGACGGCCTGATTCATCAACTGGCCAGACTCGATTTAAGCTTAAAGAGCAGCGACCTAGATCCAGAGGTTTTGGTGGAAGCTTTTCTTTTAGAATATTTCAGATTAAAAGATAAAAGACTTGAATGAGGTTAACTGGCTTCTGATTTCAGAGTCATGACCTGTTTTGACAGGCGTGACTTATAACGGGAGCCGGTATTCTGGTGAATTGCACCTTTGGCGACTGTTTTGTCAATGGCCTTAATGGCTTTCGGTAGAAGCTCAAGGGCTGCCTGACGGTCACCATTGGCCAGAGCTTCCCTTACTTTTTTGATATAAGTTTTCATCAGAGATTTATTTCTCTGGTTGGTAGCCTGGTGCTTGAGGCTTTGACGATGCTGCTTGATAGCTGATTTGTGTCTCAGTGCCATCTATATCTCCTTTTGAGGGTATTATGATAGAATATTCAAAGTTTAAAGTCAACTGTTCCAGGTCTGATTTCAGACTTAAAACCGTGAATTAGAGAGTTTGACCATGAAGATAGTCTTACAGAGAGTTAAAGAAGCTAAGGTTCTCGTTGAAGGGGAAATAATGGGCAGAATTGGAGCCGGGATTTGCCTTCTGGTTGGGATAGAAAAAGGCGATAGAGAGGTTGAAGCTGACTATCTGGCTGATAAAGTAACAAGCTTGCGTATTTTCTCTGATGAACAGGGGAAGATGAATCTCTCTTTAAAGGAAACTGGCGGAGGCATTCTGGCTGTTTCTCAATTTACTTTAGTCGGCTCAATCAAAAAAGGCCGCCGTCCAAGTTTTGATCAGGCTGAGTCTCCAGACAAAGCTGCCCGGCTGTTCGATTATTTTGTTGACAGGCTGAAGACTGGCGGCTTTCAGGTAGAAACAGGCCTTTTTCAAGCCAGGATGGAGGTTCATCTGATCAATGACGGCCCGGTGACTTTCGTTCTGGATTCAAAGATAAAAAACTTTGACTCCGTCATCTCAGATAATTAGACGGGAATCTTAAAAAGTTCAGATGACATCCAGCCAATGGCCCATCTTTTCTTTTTTCGTTTTTAGATATTCTAAATTTTCCTCATTGGGGGGAATCTGAATTGGAACTCTTTCGACAATTTCCAGGCCGTAGCCGCTCAATCCACGGAACTTTCGCGGGTTGTTAGTAATCAATCTGAGTTTTTTTATCCCCAGAACGGCCATGATCTGAGCCCCGATGCCGTAATCCCGCTGATCAGGTTTAAAGCCAAGCCGGCAGTTGGCTTCAACGGTATCCGCTCCCTCATCCTGAAGGGCATAGGCTTTGATTTTATTGGCCAGGCCGATGCCGCGGCCTTCGTGATTCAGCATATAGAGAACCAGCCCCCGTCCTTCTTTGTCGATCATTTCCATGGAGAGGTGAAGCTGGTCGCCGCAATCGCAGCGCAGTGAGCCGAAGGCATCACCGGTTAAACATTGAGAATGGGCTCTAACCAGAACGGGCTCGTCGCTGGCAATCTCGCCTTTGATCAGAGCCACATGATGATCGCTATGAATTATATCTTCGAAAACAGCTAAGCGAAAATGGCCATAGCGGGTGGGGAGATCTGCCTCAGCAATTTTTTTGACCAGTGTCTCGGTGCGCATCCGGTAGCGAATTAGATCGGCAATGGTTAGAATTGGCACGCCATGCTCTTCAGCGAACTTTTCAAGGTCTGGCATTCTAGCCATCGTTCCGTCTTCCTTCATCACCTCGCAGATGACACCGGCCGGATAAAGACCGGCCAGCCTGGTCAGATCAACAGCTGCTTCCGTCTGGCCGGCCCTGGCCAGGACTCCGCCTTCTTTAGCGATCAGAGGGAAAACATGGCCAGGCCTGGCCAGGTCTTCTGGTCTGGTGGCCTGGTTAATTGCGGTCAGGATGGTTCTTGCCCGATCGTAGGCAGAAATACCCGTTGTCACCCCTTCGCGGGCATCAATAGAGACAGTAAAAGCTGTGCCAAACCTGGCTGTATTTTCAGTTACCATTGGCGGGAGCTTTAGTTCTTCGGCTCTTTCTTTCGTCAGCGAGAGACAGACCAGACCCCGGCCGTTTTTAGCCATAAAATTTATGATTTCCGGTGTGACCTTTTCAGCGGCTACCATCAGATCACCCTCATTTTCGCGGTCCTCATCATCAACTATGATAATCAGGCGGCCGGCCTGCAGGTATTCTACGGCTTCATCGACACCAATAATTTTTGGTTTGTTTTCCATTTTTATCTGGTGGAAGAAATCTATAATTTCTTTTTAGATATAAAATTATACACGTATTTCCCGATGATGTCATCCTCGAGGTTAACCCTGTCGCCTGGCCTGAGTTCATCCAGATTGGTAGCTTGAAGACTGGCCGGGATTAATTCCACTTCCAGCCAGTCAGGGCCAAGAACAGCCACGGTCAGGCTAACGCCATTGATAGCGATGGAACCTTTTTCAACCAGATATTTTCTAATCTCGCCTGATATTCTGATTTTTAATCTTTTCCCTGGCGGCCTGTTTTTAACTTCCAGCACCTGGCCGGTGCCGTCAATATGGCCGGTTACTAAATGGCCTCCAGCCAGATCGTCAAGCTTGAGAGGCAGTTCAAGATTGATTCTTTTCCCGGGCCGGTAACTTTTTAGATTTGTTGTGGCCAGGGTCTCCTTTAACAGATTAAAAGACAGGCGATTTTTTTCTTTTCTGATGACAGTTAGACAGATACCATCGATGGCCAGGCTCTGGCCAATGTCCAGCTTCGCGGCCAGCTCCTCAGGAACTTCCAACATTATCTCAGTCTGGTTTTTTCTGAATTCCCTGAATTTTCCTTGATAGCGAATAAGCCCGGTAAACACTTAAAAATATCCTTCTATAATAATGTCATCTTTGAGCCTTAAAGTCCTGATGTTTTTTAGCTCGGTTGCCCTGGAGACCCGGCCAGCTCCCTGTCCCTCAAACATGGTTGGAGCTTTGGCCCCGCCAATAAGTTTTGGAGAGATAAAGAAAAAAGCTTTATCAGGCAATTTTTGCTCCAAAAATGAGGTCATGACTCCGGCTCCTCCCTCCACCAGAACGGAGGCTATTTCTCTGCGTCCGAGTTCTTTAAGAATGGCTCTGAGTGACAGTCTGTTTTTTCTCTCCGGGACGCAGATGACTTCGGCTCCTTTTTCCGTCAATCTTTTAGCTTTCTCTCTAGAACTCTTGTAACTGGTAAAAATCAGAACTTTTCCCTCTTCCAGGTTTTTTAGAAGGCGAGCCTCTAGAGGAAATCTTAACTTTGAATCGAGTATGATCCTTGACCATCTTTTCTTTACAAAATGTTCCAGCCTGACGGTCAGAAGTGGATCATCAACCAGGATGGTGTTGATGCCGGTGATAATTCCATCATACTCAGCCCTTAGTTCCTGGCCAAATCTTCTTGACTCGTCTGAAGATATCCAGCGGGCATCGCCGCTTGAGGCCGCTATTTTCCCGTCCAGGCTCAGGGCGGCTTTCAAAGTGACAAAAGGAATTTTTTTGACGATATATTTATTATATGTCTCGTTTAGCCTGGCCTGCTTTTCCGCCAGCACGCCAGTTACTACTTTGATACCAGCAGCTCTGAGTTTAGCTACCCCTTTCCGGTAAACGAGCGGATTAGGGTCATAAGTTGAAATGATTGCCTGTTTGAAGCCAGCCTTAACCAGACGGTCAGCGCAGGGTGGAGTTTTTCCCCAGTGAATGCACGGCTCAAGAGTCAGGTAAAGGGTTGAGCCTCTGGCCAGGTTGCCGGCTCTGTCCAGAGCAACAATTTCGGCATGAGGGCTGCCTGCCTCTTGATGACATCCCCAGCCTACGATTTTTCCCTCTTTAACAATCAAAGCGCCGACGCACGGATTTGGACTGGTCTGGCCTCTGGCTTTTTCCGCTAGGGAATAAGCCATGTCCATCAGGGCAATATCCTGAGCAATCTTTATCATGATAGGAGAGCCTCAACAAAGGCTTCCGGCTCGAATTCCATTATATCTTTTTCTGTTTCGCCCAGGCCAACATATTTTATCGGAAGTTTTAGCTCTTCAACTATGGCCAGTACACTCCCGCCTCGGGCAGTTCCGTCAAGTTTTGTCAGGAAGACTCCGGTCAGACCGGAAAAACGGTTAAATTCCCTCGCCTGAACAATGGCATTCTGGCCGGTGGTTGAATCGAGAACCAGAAGGACTTCCTGAGGGGCACCGGGGACTTCCCGGCTGATGACCTTTTTTATCTTTTCCAGTTCAGCCATGAGATGGGCGTAGGTGTGAAGGCGGCCAGCAGTGTCAATGATCAAAAGATCATAATTTCTTGCTTTAAATGATTGAAGAGCATCATAGACAACCGAGGCCGGGTCAGCTCCTGGCTGGCCCTGAATTACCGGCAGATTAAGTTTCTTTCCCCAGAGGACTAATTGTTCCTGGGCTGCTGCCCGAAAGGTATCGGCTGCCGTCAGCATAACTTTTTTGCCTTCAGTCTGATATTTATAAGCGAGCTTGGCAGCCGAAGTAGTTTTGCCCCCGCCATTAATTCCAACCAGCAACCAGACAGCCGGAAAAACCTGGCTGGCTCTGCCTCGTTCAGATGACAGCATATCGATCAATTCCTGTTTCAATAAGGGCATAAGATCCGGCTGGTGTGATTTTTTTGATTTTTCTTTAAGGTCCTTGATAATTTTCTGGCTGGAGGCCACGCCTAGATCAGCCAGAACGAGCAACTCGAACAGTTCATCCAGAATTTCTGCCTGCGTCTGGCTGCCAGCAAAAAGCTGTTCAATAGGAGCAAAAAGTTTTCTGGTCTTGCTGAGCGTTTCTTTTAATTTTTCTAACACCACGCCTGAATTATATTTTTGAGCTTGAATGATGTCAATAAAACTTCCCGGGTACGGGTGGTTGTCGAAGACCTGAAGTTATGTTAGATTTAATAAGATGAATGCTAATTACTGCTGGCGGATTATGCTTGAGAATCCTGATGCCCTGAGTCTGGCCCAGGAGCTTAACCTGCCCAATGAAATAGCTGCTATTCTGGTTAACCGGGGGATAAAAAGCCCGGAGGAAGCTTCTTTTTTTCTTTACGGGAATATAGATGAACTCCACAATCCGTTTTTAATGCCTGGGATGAAGGAAGGGGTCGAAAGGATTTTCCAGGCCATAGCCAGAAGAGAAAAAATCGTTGTCTTTGGCGACTATGATGTTGATGGCATTCTGTCGGTGGTCATGCTGGTTAAGGCTCTGCGTTTTCTCGGCGGAGACGTTGGCTATCTTGTCCCTGACAGAATGAAAGATGGCTATGGGCTGAAGATTCATCATCTTCGCCGTCTTCTGGAGATGGGAGCCAGGCTGCTGATCAGCGTTGATTGCGGAATCAAAGCCTTTGATTTTGTTGAGGAAGCTAAAAAGAGCGGACTGGAAGTCATCATCACCGATCACCATCACCCGGAAGATAATTTGCCTGAGGCGGTGGCCGTCCTGAATCCAGTCATACCGTCTTCATGTTATCCGGATAAAAATCTAGCAGGAGTAGGTGTTGTCTTTAAGCTCATACAGGCCCTTTTTCTCGAAGGAGGAAACAATCAGGATTTGACTCCTTTTCTTAAGCTGGCCAGCATTGGAACAGTGGCTGATGTTGCTGAGTTAAAAGGGGAAAACCGGATCCTGGTCAGGGAGGGTATGAGTAAGTTAAAAGAGGTCAGGACCCCTGGCCTGAAAAGCTTGCTGGAAATTTCGGGCATTGATAACAGAAAGATAAACGAGGTAGATCTGGGGTTCAGGCTTGGACCGCGCATTAATGCTGCCGGACGACTGGGGGAAACTGAACTGGCCCTGAGGCTTTTCTTTTCTGATTCGGAGGAAGAATGCTCAAGTCTGGTTAAAAAATTGAATGAACTTAATACTACCAGGCAAAAGATTGAAGAGAAGATTCTAAGAGAAGCAGTTCAGAAGATTAAAAGCAGAAAACTTGATGAGAGATACCGCCTATTGATCCTGGGGAGCGAAAGCTGGCATCGCGGTGTTATCGGTATTGTCGCTTCTAAAATTAAAGAGCAGTTTTACCGCCCGGTAATACTATTTGCTTATGAGAAAGGTCAGGCCTATGGTTCAGGCCGGAGCCTGCCGGATCTTTCGCTGATTGATCTTATTAGTGAATGCAGTTCTCTTCTGGTTAATTTTGGCGGGCATGAGCAGGCTATTGGTTGTACTCTTAACCAGTCAGAACTTCTGCCTTTTAAAGAGAAAATCAATAAGCTGGCTGCAGAAAAAATAACTGAAGATCTCCTGCAGAAGAAACTCCGTCTCGATGGGAAGCTTGATTTCGCTGCCATTACTTCATCTTTTGTAGAATTTTATAGCCGGCTTTTGCCCTTCGGTGTGGGCAACCCCAGGCCAATTTTTATGACGGAAAAGGTGGATGTCCTTGGAGAACCTGTCGTCCTGAAAAACCGCCATCTTAAATTCTGGGCCAGGCACAGCGGGCGTGTCCTCGAGGTTATAGCCTGGGACAAAGCCAGTACCCTGCGTGAATTAAGAAGGGGGCAGAGTCTTGATCTGGCTTATTCACTTCAGGTCTCCGATTATCGGGGAAAAAGTCAGCTCCAACTCAACCTGGAGGATGCCAGAACTCATCTATCCTGATGCCAAATAAATATGCATCATCCAACTGGCCGTTTTTTCTCAGGAAGATCATTCTGCTGGCTTTAACTGCTTTTATCGCTGTACTTGGATTGATTATCTTTTTAGGTTCAAAGGGAAAAAGGCTTTCTCCGCCTCAGACTGAATCTGTCAGCAGCGGTGATGTTCAGAGTCTGGAAGAAAATTTTACTGCTTTTGAATTAACTGAGAGTGGCGGGAGAATAACAATCAAAGCTAATCTGGCTTCGGTTGACCGGGAGAAAAATCAGGAGTTAAAAGGAAAAGTCGAATTTTTTCAGGAAAAACCGGATTTTGAACTGGTTTTAAAAGCTCAGGAGGCGGTCATTGACCCTGGCCGTCGGACGCTCCGGGCAAGAGGCTCGGTCGAAGTGAAGACAGAAGCCATGCAGCTTTCTTCGCCCCTTCTGACTTATGAATTAAAATCGGGTCTGCTTGAAGCAGAAAATTTGAAGTTAAATATAAAGGATCTGGAAATATTAGCAAGCGAAGCGAATTATGACTTCAACAGGCAGCAAGGTCAACTTCAGGCAGAAGCCATGGTAAAAGTTCAGGACTTGCGGGAACCGTTAATCATGACTGCCAGACGAATGAGATTTGACCTGAAGGCTGGATTGATTCAAGCAGAAGGAGTTAAGTTTGAGAATGGTCCTATGTCTGGAATGGCAGCAGAGGCCAGGCTCGTTCTGGATAGGGTCAATTATAGACCGGAGGAAATTGCCTTAAACGGGAAAGCTGTTCTTGATTTGAGGCAAGAAGAAAATGACACCAGCTTCCCCTTTATTAGACTGGCTGCCAGTAAGATAATTTTAGTCAGACAACAGGCAAGCTGGCTGCTCAAAGCACCTGACAGATGGGAAATTAAAGCTAAGGGCAGCTCCCGGGAGATGGAAGGCTGCGGGGAAAATATAGAGTTATTAATCAATGCTGACGGAGAAGCTGTCTCCTTTATGGCCAGAAAGACGGCTCTCTCTTTCTTCCAACAAGGTGAGAAGGAAATAGAGCTGCAGGCAGAAAAAATAGTAGAAAATCTCCTAACTGGAGAAATCCAGCTTCTGTCTGAGGCAAGACTGGTTTCCACCGGCTTAAGGCTTGAAGCCAGTTCTCTGCAGTTTGAGCTATCAGATTTGAGTTTTAAAGCTGACGAGGGGAAGATCCAGATAGATCCTGTTTTTTTTAAGATTTCCGGGATTTTTTTTAAGGAAGAATTACCGCTTCTGGCTGCCGGGTCCGGACTCAGCAGGCTGGGGGGTAAAATTGAGCTAAGCCATGAGGTAAATCTCTGGCAGGGAGAGAATCATTTTCTGGCAGGTTTGGCCTCTTTCTACAAAGATACAGGGATAATAGAACTTAAAAATGGGGTTAAGGCTAATCTGATTTACCGGCGATCCGGAACAGCCCTGGAAAAAGCTGGATTATCCGCTGGCGAATTAAGCTTTCTACCTTCCAGGCGTGCTCTGCAGGCGAGTAAAGATGTATGCTTTCTTCCCCCCGGGCTTAAGCTTCAAGCTGACCTGATTACTTTTTATTTCGAGAAGGATAATTCTGATGAGCTTACCCGTCTGGAAATTGGCGGGCCGGTTCATCTGACCTGGAATGATTATGAGTTTAACTCGCAGGAAGCAATTTACTCTCTTGAGAAAGAAACTTTTGTTTTTAGCGGCCTGGCCCGTCTGAAAGATAAGGAGGGCAACCTGGTTGAAGCCGATAAATTGACTTTGCTTACCCTGGATGATAAAATTATCGTAGAAAACCAAGGGAGAAAAAGATCGGTGACCATCCTTCGCAGGGGAAAATGAACCTGTTAGAGGTTAAAGATCTGGTCAAGGGGTATGGTCAGCGAGTTGTTCTAGACCACATCTCTCTCCAGCTCAGCGGGAAAGAAATCGTCGGGCTGCTTGGCCCAAATGGTGCGGGTAAAACAACTACCTTTTCGGCCATCATCGGGCTGGTGCGCCCGGACGGCGGTCAGGTGCTGCTTAACGGTGAAGAATTGACAGCTTGTCCAGTTTATATCAGAGTTAAAAAAGGACTAGGTTTTTTGCCTCAGGAAAATTCGATTTTCCAGGGTTTGAGCGTTGAAGAAAATCTTTTACTGGCAGTTGAGGCGAGCAAAGGGCGAAGAGCAGCTGATAACTCCCGGGAAAAGGTCAGGCAGGAATTAGAGGAATTCGGTTTGCTGCCACTGGCCCAT
>JAQURD010000015.1 GCA_028749115.1 Acidobacteriota bacterium
CCGCCTCAGGAAGTGCAGAAACCAAAGCTTGATTATATGAGCACTTTTCTATCCCGTGATACATCACCGCTTGGTCTTAAAGAAGACCAGGAGATCCGTCAAATTTTGAAGCAATCCCGGGCAAAATGGATGGTACGGGCTGGTTTCAGATATATCCTCCATTAATTTTTTTTGGATTCTTGATTCATTTTTTTGGATTTACTATACTTTTATCATGATGAGGGCGGACTTATGAAGAGATCCCCCGGTTTCTATGCGGTTTTGTTGAGTGTTATACTGCTGACCATTCTGGGCTTTATCAATATTTCCCGCAAGCTGGCCTGGAAAGAACCAAATGATGGTGTTACCTGGGTGGACGGGCCAAACGGCCTAATCGCCAAAAGAATCGATGAAAACAGCCCGGCATATTTATCCGGTATCAAACCCGGCGACATTCTGTTTTCCATAAACAACAATCCAATCAGAAACCGGATTGAATATGTTAAAATGCTCTGGCTGCTGGATCACCTGGAGCAAAAGGCGCTTTATCAAATAGGCAGAGAGGGAGCAATCCTGGCTCCTTCCTTTTATCTAGAAAAAAAAGGGGTTAGCTCTGCTTACGTCTATCTGATGCTTCTCGGATTAACAACTCTGGCTATCAGTCTGATCGTTTTTATCAATTCCCGAAGGCAATTTTCCAGTCCTTATTTATTTTTTTATTTAGTCCTGTTCTCTCTATACTCATTGTATGTTTTTTCTCCAACCGGCCAGATGGACTGGCTTGATCAAATATTTTTCTGGCTGGACAAAGTGGCCATCGTTGCCTTTCCACCTCTTCTCTTAAATTTCTTTTTTATTTTCCCTCAAAAAAAAAGAATCATTTATCACCGGCGGCTTCTGGCTCTATTTTATTTGCCCGGGCTTTCTTTGCTTTTGTTTAATATTGGCCTGATGGTCGTCTTCCAGGAAAAATTGAGTGACGCCAGAATACTTAGCTATCAGAAAATTCTGGGAAAAGGCGAATTAGCTCATCTGGCGGCCTATAGTCTTATAGCCCTGTCCATGATAGTTTATGATGCCATCACCACCAGGAATTTATATATCAAAAATCAGCTTAAGTGGATAGCGGGAGGTCTCGGACTCGGCGCTCTTCCTTTTTCCGCTTTTTATGTTTTTCCGTTTTTACTTAGCGCCCTGCCTTCATCAGCCGGACAGTTCAGCGTTCTGTTCCAGATTTTTGTTCCGGTTACTCTGGCATATTCAATCTCCCGCTACCGGTTAATGGACTTTGAAGTCCTGGTTAAAAAGGGCATTACTCTGATTATTTCTTTTACTCTGATTGCTCTGGTTTATTTTCTGGTTAGCTCACAAGCACAGTTATTTTCTGAAAACAGGCTAAATGCTATTTTACTTGGTTTGCTGGCAATTATTCTGGGAGCTACTCTGTTTACTCCACTGTCCGAGATGGTCCAAACCCTGGTTGACCGGGTCATCTACAGGCGAAGCTATGAATACCGCCGGACTCTGATGCTCATTTCCAGCCAGTTGAGCCGGGAAAGAAATCTTGATCGCCTGGCCAGTTATCTGGCTGAAACTATCTCCAAGGCTCTTTCGCTCAAAAAATTTGGGCTTTTCCTGACCCGTGAAGGGAAAATAGACGAATTTTATCTCCTGCATTCGGCTGGTGAACCTCTACTGACCAGTCCTGTGCTTAAGTTAAATTCAGCCGAGAGGCAGGAATTGCAAAAAGCAGAATTCATATCATTCTTGCCTGGCTCTGAATCATCCTCACCACTGGAGATTTTTACCTCGCTTAAAGAAAAAGGACTTAATAATCTATTGCCGCTTAAGCTTGAAAATAGAATTCTTGGATTTTTAGCTCTCGGGGACAAAGTTGACGGCTCTGGCCTTTCAGGTGAAGACAGGGAATTGCTTAAAACAATTTCACCTTCAGTCACCCTGGCTTTAGAAAATGCTTATCTCTATAATCAAGAGATAATCCGCTCCCAGGAGCTGCAGCGCCTTAAGGATTACAGCGATAATATCATTGAGAGCCTGACAGTTGGTGTGGCTGTAATTGATGAGAGCGGTAAGATTATTGGCTGGAACAGGATTCTGGAACAGCAATTTGGTCTCAGCCGTTCCCAGGTTTTAAACTGTCACCTGTCTGAGGTCATCGGCCTGGATAATTTCCGGGCTATTTTCCCTCCTGATACTCAAGCTGAATATCAGCTTCTAAGCGAAATTACTCTGACCGCCAATCAGGGTGAGAAAAAAATTTTTGATGTGGCCAGGACACCTTTGCTGGATAATCAGTTTCAAGCCTATGGAACGATTATCGTCTTTGAAGACATAACTGAGAAGATCAGGCTGCAGCAACAGATGCTAACCTCAGAAAAACTGGCCTCAATTGGCCTGCTCTCGGCCGGAGTAGCTCATGAGATAAATACACCGCTTACCGGTATTTCCAGCTATGTGCAAATACTTCAAAAAAAACTGACTGAAGCCAATTATCTTCAGATTCTTCAAAAAATAGAAGCTCAAACAGAAAGGGTCAGCCGGATAGTAAAGAATCTATTGAGCTTTTCCCGCAATCCATCTGACCAGGCCTTTCACCGGGTTGAGCTAAAAGAGACACTGGAAGAAATTATTTCTCTTATTGACTACCGGCTAAAAAGTCTGAATATTACTCTTTCTTTAGACCTGAAACCCATAATGATTTATGCCCAGAGGGAGAAGCTACAGCAAGTTTTTATCAATATCATTCTTAATGCTCTGGATGCTATGCCTGGTGGCGGCCAGTTGACCATTCAGACTAAACAGCAGGAAGACCGGGCTATAATCAAGATCACGGACACCGGCACGGGCATTAAGCCTGAACACCTGCCAAGGATCTTTGACCCATTTTTTACTACCAAAGGGTTGGGCAAAGGAACCGGCCTGGGTCTATCTATCAGTTTTGCCATCATCAGAGAACATGAAGGGCAGATACTGGTGGACAGCCAGGTCGGTCAGGGAACAACTTTTGCTATCATTTTGCCCGGCAATTTGCCAGAAAAAAGCCTGAGGCAATCTCAACCGGAAGGAAATACTAATGAGCGAAAATAATAAGCTTGTCATTCACCTCATCGATGATGAGCCTGTAATTCATGATGTCCTGGGACAGTTACTCAAGTCTGAGGGTTATCAGGTTGAAATTTCAGTCTCGGGAGAAGAAGCTCTGACCAAAATTCCGCACCAGAGGTTTGACCTGACACTGCTTGACCTGTTGATGCCGGGGATGGATGGCCTGGAAGTCTTAAAACAGATAAGAAGAGTTGATCCAGAAGCCTTGGTCATCATAATTACTGCTTATGCCTCAGTTGAATCTGCTCTAACCGCCATGAAAATGGGGGCCTATGACTATATTCAGAAACCATTTAAAAATGATGAGTTGCTGATGACTATTTCCAGAGCTCTTGAGCATCGCTGTCTGCAACTGGAAAATATCAGGCTTCAAGACGAATTGAAAAAGAAGTTTAGTTTTGAAAACATTATCGGTAAAAGTCAGCCTATGTTAAATGTTTTTGAACTCATCAAGGCTGCAGCTCCAACCCGTTCAACTCTACTTATTCAAGGAGAAAGCGGCACGGGTAAAGAACTGGTAGCCAGGGCTATCCATGCAAACTCAGATCGGGCCAAGCAACCATTTATTGTGGTTAATAGCGGCTCCCTGCCACCGGATCTCCTGGAAAGTCATCTTTTCGGTCATGTTAAGGGTGCTTTCACTGGAGCAGTGGTGGACAAAAAGGGGCTGTTTGAAGCAGCCGACAGGGGAACGATATTTTTTGATGAAATTTCATCAGTCGGTCTCGAAACCCAGGTGAAACTTCTACGTGTTATGCAGGACAGGGAATTCATGCGTCTCGGCGGCACGAGGACAATCAAAGTTGATGTCAGAATTATTGCTGCCACCAATACCGACCTGGAAGAACTGATAGAGCAAAAGGCCTTTCGTAAGGATCTTTATTACCGGTTAAATGTCATCAAAATCGAGTTGCCGCCACTCAGGGAGAGAAAAGAAGATATTCCTCTTCTGGTCAGGCATTTTATTGACCTTTATAATAAGGAAAATAAAAAGGAAATTGAAGGAGTGAGCGAAGAAGTTATGGAGATCCTGATGGATTACGACTGGCCAGGCAATGTTCGCGAACTGGAAAATGTTCTGGAACGGGCAGTGGTCTTAAGCCGGTCAAAAATAGTCACCCGGGAAGCTCTGCCAGCTTTTCTGATCAATAGCGGACAGCCGGTCTTCAGGGAAATTGGCGAAGATAATCTCAATCTGAAGTTAAAAACACTTGACTATCAGAAAAAGCTTATTTTGAGTGCCCTGAAAAAATCTAACGGTATTCAGAAACAGGCAGCCTACCTGCTCGGGCTAAAGCCAACTACTCTGAACGAAATGATCAAGCGACTTGGCATTGATATAGATTCTCTATAAAGACATAAACAGTGGCCGCTATCTTATTTGATACTCCCCGGCACCTGGTGACCGGGATTGACCTTAATCCCCTTTAGCTTACCGGGAAATTGCAGGTTGAAGGTTTGTTCCTGATCTTTAATTTTCAGAGTCTCAACAAAGTATCCCTGATCTGTTGAGACAACTATTCGCAGAGGAAAGAAGACTGGTTTTTTAAGCTGCGAAACCACAAGTTCCAGCCTGGAACTGTCTCCTTCCCTGGAAATTTTTTTCTTGATGGTAATTTCAGGCAGAGCCTCTGAATAAAACCAGTCCTGGAAAAATTGTTTTAAATTCAGGCCAGAGGTCTCTTCTAATGCCTGCCGGAAATCTGATGTCCTGGCAGACTTATAAAGATTTTTTTGATAAAAATTTTTTAAACCTTTAAAAAAGAGTTCTTCTCCCAGAAGATCTTTGAGCATAAACAGCGCCAGAGCGGCTCTATTGTAAACGATAGCCTGATAGCCTTTAAAATCAAAGCGGCTTAATCTTGCCCCCAGGATTACCGGCCCGAGGCTTGACTTCCTGTTTACCCATCTGGCTATTTTCCCCTGTATTTCTTCCAGTGCTTTTTGTCCATATTTTTTTTGCAGGTACAAGATAGCTGCAAACTGCGACAGCCCTTCAGTCAGCCAGATATCACGATAAGAGGCATAAGTAATCCCGTGACCCCACCATTGATGAGCCATTTCATGGGCCAGATAGTAGCCTTCCCAGTAAGATAAATCAACCGGACTATCAGGCTTAACTTTTGAAGGACTTGTTTCTATCCCGGGCTGGTTCTCATTCAGCACAATGTAACCAGGCGGCGAGACCCCTCCCCCTGTCGGCCAGTACCTTCGCACCACTGAAAGATGCTCATAAGGAAAATGGCCAAATAGCCCCTCATAAAACTCAAAAATCCTTTTGGCCTCTTCCAGCAGGATGTTATGACCGCATGGCAGGTCTATTGTCTCAAAATATTCAAGTTCAACCACGCCTGATATTTTCCGCCCGGGTTTGAGATGCCCCACAAAAAAACTGATATATTTTACTGGCACTCGCCCTTCATAAATATAGACATAATTGCCCGGTACGGTTTTTTCGGATAAACCATCTTGCCTGGTAAGCAGCTGTTTATCAACCAGGCGGCCGCTGGCCAGCCCATAACAATCATCAGGGATGAACAACTTCAACTTAAAAGTAAAATAATTTTTTTTGGCTGGCGCCGGATACCAATTTGATGACTGAGTGAATAAATAACTTTCTTTATAAGAAGTTTTTATATAGGTACGAGTCTGTTGACCGGCAACAGCATCGTCCAATGGAGGTGGGGGCACAATTTTCCCCTGATAAGAAATATAAATAGAAACAGCCTGACCCTTTTTAGCTCCTTCAGTTAGATAAACATAAAGAAATTTTCTCAACCGGTCCCGGGTGTAGTAGAGTTGCCTGTTTTGATTGTCAAGAATTTCCCTGATTTGAAGTTCAGGATTAAGCACTAACTGCAGACCTTCCAGATTATCGGTAGCTGAGATCAATTTCAATTCGGCCCTGGCTGACATAAAATGGGTAGCAGGATTGTAGCTTACCTCTATCTCGTAATCTTTAATTTCAGATTTTTCTCCGAACTGGATAAACATTTTTTTCAGGCCGGCTTCTTCTTCGGCAGGAGAATAGCTGTTCAACAGCCAGTTCCGTTTTCGATCCAGAAAAACGATCTCTTCTTCGGCAAAAGGAGAAAAAGCATAGGTAAATTCTTCATTCTGGACTGTCTGCATATCCACAACTGTTTCATCTGATTGAGGCATAAATGTCAGCAGCTCTTCAGTCAGAGAATTTTCAACAGTAAAAGATCTGGGATAATTTCTGGCAAAGATTGAGGCCACCAGCTTGTCATCAGCCTGGTTCCCGGCTTCTCGCTTAAAAGAAGTAATTTCATAATTTAAATTGGTTTTAAGGAAATCAGGAGAGGCCCGGACATAAACAGAAGACAGGCTGGTTTCGAAATAAGGTTTTTTAAATCTCTTTTGTAGTTGGTTTCTTTCAATTTCATCGGAGGGACGGAATATTACCTTTCCCTGGCCGATTATGATCATAGCTGTATTGGTCTCAGGCAGATTGTCGAGAAAAACCCGGGCCCGGCTGAAGGTGACGGTCAGATCTTGTTGAGTCAAACTGAGATTTTTAACCGGGAAGTTGCTTTTCCCCGGAAAGTGCAGGCGATAAAGCCGGGGCGAACTCTGTATGACTTTTTTGTCAGTAATAATCAGGCTGGAATCACTTATCTCATAGATAATCTGCCAGATCTCAATGGTGGCTGAAAACTGATTCCTAAACATTATCTGGAAAAAAGCCAGGTTTTGGCCAGAAATTTCGCGGCTTTGACCAGAGAAGAAAACTGACACCGATTCATATCCATAGGTTTTAAAATATTCAGTCAAACTGTCTTTTTCATTCTGACGAAGTTCTGGACTGAATAAACTTAAATAGTCTTCAAACTCGAGGTGCTCAAGATATATTTTTATTGGCCGGAGATGTGAAGGGAATTCTGTTTGATCCGTCCAGGAATTAACCGGCAGGCAAAAAACTAAAATTACCATCAAGCCTAACGGCTCAATAGCTTTTTTTACCCCAAGCGAATCTCCTCTTATATATTATTATAGCTCTATAACAGCCCTAATTACTATCACCCGGGTTCAAGCAATTTTTGTGCCAGCAGACGGGCTAAAACTGGATAATCAAAGAATGAGATCAATAGCTAATCAGGCAGGACATAATAAAAAAAGATCTACCGGGCGTGAAAAGACTCATTAAACAGGGGTTAATCACACCTGATGTTCAGGAATTTTACAGGGGGAAAAATATTTTTACACTTCAGGTTGAGATTTTGATCCTTCTTTATCCTTTTTTTCTTTTTTTAGATATTCTTCCCAGGTGACAAAGCTGTGATAGAAAATAGCATCCCCTTCGTCAATACCTCTGGTAATTTCAGTAATATGTGAAGTCGTGGCCCCGAAGGCTTCGACAGCATAAATGACTGCCTTCTCCGGGTCATTGCTGTTGCCGCAGGTATAAATATCAAGCGCCCCGTATCTCATCTCTGGCCAGGTATGAGTCGAAATGTGAGATTCAGAAATTACCACCACACCGCTCACGCCGTTGGGAGGAAATTTGCTGAAAGAAATGGCCCAGACCTTAGAACCGGCAATTTCCGCTGCCTTAACCAGGATTTGCTGGACTTTTTCTATACTCCCGATGATCTTAGGGTCACAACCCGACGCTTCAACAATATAATGATGGCCAATAGTGGAATGCAACTCTTTAGTCATTCAATTCCTCCATTTTAAATTGACACCCTGATTATGGCACAAATGCCTTTCCTGTCAACAATTATCACCGGGAGGATTAAAGCGGTAATCTCGACTCATTTTTGACCACATTAAGAACCAGATGGGTATCAGTCCGGTCAATGTACTTAAGAGACAGAATCTTTTTTATAAATTGATTCAAATCCTCCCGGTCGGCAAAGCAGCCGATCAAAACCGAATCCCAGTCGCCGGTGACATCAAAGACAGCCATCACTCGCCGATCCAGAGCTATTTTTTTTTGTGTTTCCAGTAATTTGCCCTGCGAGATGCGGAGATTGATAACAGCCATCAGGCTAAAACCAAAATATTCGGGATTGACAAGAGGGATATAACCTTTGATCGCCCCGGTTTTTTCCAGCCTTTTAATGGTTTTAATGACGGCCGTAACTGATAAGCCAGTTTCCCTGGCTATTTCCCGGTAGCTCTGCCTGGCATTCTGGTTAAGACTGCTGACAATTTGAAGCTCGGTCTTATTCATTATTTATCCTCCAGCCTTGGCCCAAACTTCCATATTTGACAAACGTCATTTTTTATCTAAAATAAGTTTAAATATTTATTATATTTTCGCCATTATTATTACAATTATACTAACAATCGGATAGAAAGGAAAAGGGGAATGACAGAAAAACAAGCTGAACTCTATGGGCTAACATCTGAACAGGAAGTGCTGGGGGTGATAAATAACCCGGCTCTGAAGATAGAATTTGTCAGAATTATGTTTCCCGACATTCTTGGCCGGCCAATGGATTTTTCCACACCCAGCTCTGAATTAGAGCGGGCCTTTTCAGAGGGAAAAGGCTTTGACGGCTCTTCCGTCGAAGGTTTTGTCAGGATCGAAGAAAGCGACCTGGTCATTGTGCCTGAAGCCAGAACCTTCAGAGTTTTCCCCTGGACCTATAGTGGTTTTGATGGTCAGACCGGTTGGAGAGAAGCCATTATGTTCGGGGATATTTACACACCGGACCATAACCATTATGCCGGGGACAGCCGGTTTAGCCTCAAGAAGACGCTGGCTAAAGCCAGAGAGGAATTTGGTTTTGAAGATTTTAAATGCGGGCCCGAAATGGAATTTTTCATTTTCCCTGATGATCAGCAGCCTGTCCCAACTGATGCCGGTGAGTATTTCTTTTCAGGCCGCCACGGCGAGATCAGAAAGGAGATCCAGCTTCTCCTCAAAAAAATGGGTATTGAATCAGAATATGACCACCATGAAGTTGCTCATGGGCAACACGAAATTGACCTTCGTTATGATAGCGCCCTGGATATAGCCGATAAAGTCATGATTTTCCGCTACATGGCCAAAAAAGTGGCCAGAATGCACAATCTTTACGCCACTTTCATGCCTAAACCAGTCAATGGCCAGAATGGAAGTGGGATGCATATCCATCAATCCCTGTGGCGAAATGGACATAATGCTTTCTTTGATCAGGACTCAAAATATCATCTCTCAGCTGAAGCCCAGCATTATATTGCTGGTATTATGTTTCATGCCCGGGAAATCTGCCCGGTTTTCAGCCAGTGGGTCAACTCCTATAAAAGACTGATTGAGGGCTACGAAGCGCCGGTTTATATAGCCTGGGGGCAGAAAAACCGGTCAGCCTATATCCGGGTGCCTGAATATCAACCGGGAAAAGAAAAAGCGACCCGGATTGAGCTGCGTTCCCCTGATCCAGGATGTAACATTTATCTCACCATGGCTCTTATGCTGGCCACCGGCCTGGATGGCCTCAAAAATCAAATCCAGCTGCCTTTACCGGTAGAAGAAAACATTTACCAGTTGAGTGCCAGCAAACAGAAGAAAGCAGGTATCCAGGTCTTGCCCAGGAATTTACAGGAAGGCCTGAAGCTGGTTGAAAAAAGTCAGCTGGCTAAGGAAACCCTGGGTGAGCATATTTTTGAGAAATTCCTGGCCAACAAGCAGAAGGAAATTGATGACTATCAAAAGAACGTTCCTGGAGGATATGAGCAGCAGGTCAGCCCCTATGAAATAAAAAGATATCTGCCAATGCTTTAAAGCCTAAAGCTGGTTTATGAAAATTCTCAGCGCCGTTTAAATCTTCCTGCCGTTCAGGCTTCTTCCATAGACTTTAGACAGGTAATTATGGTATAAAATTAAAAATAAAGAAAAAAAGAAAGTTAATAAAGCTAATTAAGAACAAAGATGGTTATAAGTATCGTCAGTTTTGTTATTTTGCTTTTCTGTATTACCATTCATGAGGCATCTCATGGCTGGGCGGCTAACAAGCTGGGTGATCCGACAGCCATGGCTGCTGGCCGGGTGACCTTAAACCCGGTAGCTCACATTGATTTGTTCGGAACGATTATTCTACCGCTCCTTCTGGCTCTTTTCCACGCTCCAGTCTTTGGCTGGGCAAAACCTGTGCCCGTTAACCCCCGCTTTCTTAAAAACCCGAGGCGAGATGGTTTCTGGATTTCACTGGCTGGTCCGGCGGCTAACCTGCTGGCCGCCCTCATATCACTGCTTTTTATTCTTCTCCTTAAGGTTATCAGCCCGGTAAGCACTATTGCCCTGCTTGACTCTATGAATCCAAGCGGCAGCCTTCCTCATGGCCTGCAGCCGCTGCAGGGTCTATTGATCATTCTCTTCGAGCTGGTTTTAATCAATACTTATCTCGCTATTTTTAATCTAATCCCTATTTATCCCCTTGATGGCAGCGGAGTCCTGGAAGGCTTGCTACCTGATCGCCTGGCTGAACAATACTCTCGCCTGCGACCTTTTGGTTTTTTCATTGTTATCATCTTTATTTCCTTTGGTTTTCTGGACATAATTATCAGGCCGGTAGAATTCCTGATAAGGGTTTTAATTTTCATTTAAAGCAGGAAAGCAAAATGAGTCAGACAAAGAAAAAAATAGTCTTCAGCGGGATGCGACCGACAGGAGCACTTCACCTCGGTAATTACGTTGGGGCTCTCAGGAACTGGGTAAGGATTCAGGACACCCACCGTTGCTTTTTTGGTATTGTCCCCTGGCACGCTCTGAGCTCTGAATATCAGAATCCACAGGTGATTAAGGATTTTACTTTTGAGGTCGCCCTTGACTGGCTGGCTGCTGGTCTTGATCCGCAAAAAGCTGTTCTCCTCATTCAATCGGAAGTTAAAGAACACGCCGAACTTCACCTTCTTCTCTCCATGATTACCCCCCTGCCCTGGCTGGAGAGAGTGCCCACCTTTAAAGAACAGCAACAGGAAATCCAGGATAAAGACTTAAATACTTATGGTTTTCTTGGTTATCCTATGCTGCAAACGGCGGATATCATTGTTTACAAAGCAGAGGTTGTGCCCGTCGGTGAAGACCAGGCTTTTCATATCGAACTGGCCAGAGAGATTGTCAGGCGTTTTAACCGTTTTTATGGTGATGTTTTTCCTGAGCCTCAAATACTGCTAACTGAAGTGCCAAAATTGGCTGGGACTGATGGCCGGAAGATGAGCAAATCATATGGCAACGCCATTTATCTTAAAGATTCCCCCGAGACAATCAAAAAAAAGATTTCGCCTATGGTTACTGATACCAGGAGAAAACGGCGGGCTGATCCTGGCGAGCCCAATGATTGCCCGGTTTTTACTCTACATAAAGCTTTTGTTCTGGAGACCAAACGCCAGGAATTAGCCGCTGGCTGCCGGACAGCCTCAATTGGCTGTCTCGAATGCAAAAAGGTAGTCATCGAGGCGTTGATTAAAGAATTTGAAACTTTCAGGCAAAAAAGAAATTATTATGAAAAACACCCGGACGAAGTCTGGGCTATATTTAATGAAGGGAATGGCCGGGCCAGAGAAGTCGCCGGGAAAACGATGGAAGAAGTCAGGCAGGTTTTAGGCCTGAAATTCCCGGCTGGCCGGTAGAAACAGGAAAAGCAAGATGGAGCAAGAAAATCAAGGTTGTCCGGAGCCGTCCGAAGAAACTGAAGTCAGCCAGCAGGCAGCAGGTGACGGTTATCAGGTTAAACTCGAGTTTTTTGAGGGGCCACTGGATCTTTTGTTGTTTCTAATCAGGAAGAAAAAAATTGATATTAATGATATTCCCATGGCCGTCATTACCAGGGATTATCTGGACTACCTTGAAAAAAAGGACCAGATTAACCTCGATCGGGAAGCCGAGTTTTTATTTATTGCTTCCCTGCTAATCTACATTAAATCGCAGATGCTCCTCCCCAGGGAACAGGAAACCTTAGCCGAAGACGATCCCAGACAGATGCTTATTGACCGCCTGCTGGAATTTCAAAAAATCAAAATAGCTTCTTCCCTCCTGCGGGAAAAGGAGGAAGTTGAGCTCCAATGCTGGAGAAGGACTTTCCGGCCGCCCCTGGAGAAACCAGACGAGCTGGAATTACTCCAGGTCAGCCTGTTCGATCTGGCTGAGACCTTCTTTTTAATTATGAAAAGGAAAGAAAGAGAAAACCTCAGAATAATCAAAGGCAAGGATGTGTCAGCCGAAGAAAAGCTAAAAGAAATTATAGATTATCTGGGGAAAAACGGCTCGATGGATTTCCTTGATTATTTTTCTTCTCAGGACAGCCTGGAAGAAGCCCTGGTTTCTTTTTTCTGCCTGCTGGAGCTGATAAAAAATCACCTGGTCATAGCTACTCAGGAGGAACTTTTCCAGACAATCAGGGTCTGGCTAAGAAAAGATAAAACGCCTCATCAGGTTCACGGATCAAGCCATGAATGATCAATTGAAAGCTATTCTTGAAGTTCTTATTTTCCTGTCTCAGGAACCACTGACGGTTGATAAAATGAGAGAGGTCCTGGGGGAAATACCGGAGGATGAATTACAGGCTGTTCTCCAGGCCCTGATGGCTGAATTCAGTCGGGAAGAGCATGGGATTCAGATTGTCAGGAGCGCCGGCGGTTATCTGTTCACAACAAAGCCGGAACACGATCAGTGGATCAAGCGGTTGCTTCAAATAGAAAAGAAAGCCAGGCTCTCAGTGGCTGGTCTCGAGACACTGAGCATCATTGCTTATCATCAACCGGTCACCCAGGCAGAAGTTTCAGCCATCCGGAGTGTAGATTCAACTTACTCCATTAAAAGCCTGCTGCAAAAAAAATTAATTAAAATTGTCGGAAGGAAAAAAGCGCCAGGCAATCCACTGGTTTACCGGACAAGTGAAAAATTCCTGGAATATTTTGGCTTAAACAGTCTGGATGATTTGCCCAGAGAAGAAGAAATTGCTAAAATTTTAGAGGAAGAAAAGCAAACCATTTCTTAGCCCTAAATAAAGGTATAATCAATATTTAGAGTTGACAAAGGGTTGTTACTTTTATAGTATTAGAAGCTATTCTTCGATTGAAATATTCAATGGAAATCATCATCGCTCAAAATAGCGGTTTCTGTTACGGAGTAAAAAGAGCCTTGCATTTGACCAGGGACACAGACCTTAAAAACCGATCAAGGATTTTTACCTGGGGTGAGCTGATTCACAATCCCCAGGTTATTTCTGACCTGGGAAAAAAGGGAATCAAGGTTACCACTTCATTGGCTAAGCTTAAGGCCGGCGATACAGTCATTATCCGGAGTCACGGGATCTCACCCTCAATTTACCAGGCTCTTAGAAGAAAAAGAGTTAAGCTAATAGATGCTACCTGCCCTAAAGTTAAAGAGATCCAGCAAAAGGTTGAAAGGCTCAGCCTGGCAAAAAAAGAAATTATTATAGTTGGTGACCGGCATCACCCGGAAACTCAAGGGCTTCTGGGCTATAGCCGGCATCAGGCAATAGTTATAGAGAATGAAGACGAGGCCAGAGCCCTGCCTTTTAAGAAGAAAAGAGCCATCCTCGCTCAATCAACTCAGGATTTACAGCTCTTCGGGAAAATAGTGGCTATTCTGACTGAAAAAACAGAAGAACTCTCTGTCTATAATACGATCTGTCAATCAACCAGAATCAGGCAGGAAGCAACAGCCAGACTGGCCAGCCAGGTTGACGCCCTGATCATTGTGGGCGGGAAAAACAGTTCTAACACCAACAAGCTATATGAAATTTCCCGCCGCCGGCAGCCAAGGACTTACTTTATTGAATCACCGCAAGAATTAACTCCCGGCATGGTACGGGAGACAAAAATAATAGGGATCTCGGGAGGGGCATCCACTCCGCCTGAGGTCATTAAAAAAACTGTTCTGGCTATCAATAATAGCTGCCAGCAGAATCAACATCAGGAGAAAGTGACCTATGACTGAGACCAAAAAGAACACTAAAGCCGATGAGCAGATGACCGATGAAGATTACGAACGCCTGCTTGATCAGTATCATCTTTCCGACCAGGAGCTAAGTGCCGGCACTCTGGTCAAAGGCCGGGTAGTCAAAAAGACTCCTGGCTATTTGTTGCTGGATATCGGACATAAAACAGAAGGAGCTATTCCTTTAGAAGATTTCAGCGACCCGAAAGAATTTGAAGAAATTAAGACTGGCAGTGAAATTGAGGCTTTGCTCGAAAGATCAAGGCCCCAGGATGGTTATTTTCTGCTGTCCAAGAAAAAAGCTGATCTTCTGCGTGCTCTTGATCATCTCGAAAGAGCCTATCACACCGGCAATTGGGTAAGCGGAAAGGTTATAGCTAAAACCAGAAATGGTTACACGGTTGATGTCGGCCTGCCAGCTTTCCTGCCTCAGGCCCACGCCGACCTGAGACCTCTAAAAGATCCCGATTCAATCCTGGGCCAGACTTTTAAATTTAAAATAATGAAATTTAACCAGAATGAAGAGGATGTTGTTTTGTCCAGGAAATTGTTACTGCAGGATGAGAAGGAAAAGAGAAAACGCCGGGTCTTCAGCCATCTGGTCAAAGGGGCGAAAATAAAAGGGGTGGTCAGATCTCTGACCAGTTTCGGCGCCTTCATTGACCTGGGCGGCATAGAAGGGCTTCTGCATATCTCTGACATGAGCTGGGGCAAAATCAACCGTCCGTCTGAGCTTTTTACAGCCGGACAGGAAGTGGAAGTAGTGGTACTGGATTTTAATGAGACAGAAGAGAAGATTTCTCTTGGCTATAAGCAACTAACACCCGACCCCTGGTTGAGTGTTGAAAAAAAATACCAGCCAGGAACAAAAGTAATTGGCCGGGTAGTCAGTCTAACTGATTTTGGTGCCTTTGTAGAACTGGAAAAGGGGGTAGAAGGCTTAATTCATATTTCTGATCTTAGCTGGTCCAAAAAAATGGTTCATCCCAAAAAAGTCTTGACGGCTGGCCAGCAAGTCACTGTCCAGGTGCTGGAGGTTAGTCCTCAAACTCACCGGATTTCACTTGGATTGAAGCAGGCTACTCCCCACCCGCTTGAGCTTTTTTCCCAGAAGTACAATCCAGGAGCCAGAATCAAAGGAAAAGTTACCAGCCTGACTGACTTTGGGGCTTTTGTTCAGGTTGACAAAGATGTTGAAGGCCTGGTCCACATTTCTGATATAAGCTGGGAAAAAATAAAACACCCTTCAGAAAAAATAAAAGCTGGAGAAGAGATTGAGGTTGTTTTACTTAATGTTGATCTGGAAAAACAAAAAGTTTCCCTGGGGATAAAGCAACTGGAAGGAGATATCTGGGAAGATTTCTTCTCCAGACAGAAGGTCGGAGACATACTGAAAGTTAAGATTGTCAGAATTGCCGACTTCGGCCTTTTCGCAGAAATAATGCCAGGAATAGAAGGAGTGGTTTTCAATTCTGAACTTGACGACAACCAGATCGAAGATCCGGCTGAGGCTTTCAAAATCGGTGAGGAAAAAATGGCTAAAATCATCAAGCTCAATCCTCAGGGTAGAAAGATCAGCTTGAGCTTTCGCCAGGCTCAGATGGAACAGCAAAAGAAAGAATTTCAAAAATACCTGGAAGGACAGAGCGACAGGTTAACTCTGGGTGACCTGTTCAAAGAACAGCTAAAGAACCTGTCTCCGAAGGATAACAGTAAAAAGGAAGGTGAATCATGATTAAAGCCGACCTGGTAGAATCTGTTGCCCGGGAACTTAATATTTCCAGGCAGGAAGCAGAGGCTGGCGTTAATCTTTTTTTTGAGGTAATAAAGGAGGCCATACTCCAGGGGGAAGAAATTGAAATCCGTGGTTTCGGCAGCTTTCGTTTCCGTCAACGTGCACCGAGAGCCGGCAGGAATCCCAGGACAGGTGATGTGGTCAAAGTTCCGCCAAAAAAGGTGCTGTATTTTAAGCCCTCCAAGCTGCTAAAGGAAGCTCTGAATCGCTTGAAAAAATAATAGCCATGGAATACTGCACAGCACCCTGGAGACAGGTTTATGTCCAAAAGGCAGTCAAGATGAAAGGTTGTATCTTTTGCCAGGCTTTGAAACAAAAAAGCGATGAAGCTTCCATGATTCTTTACCGGGGAAAATATAATTTCGTAATGGCCAACCGCTTTCCTTATACGACCGGGCACCTGATGATTGCCCCTTACCGTCACCTGGCCGAGCTGGACAAAGCTCCAGTTGAAATCCTGCAGGAAGCCACCGGCCTGGTGCCAATCGTCCTCCGGATTCTAAAAAGGGCATACCGGCCTCACGGGTTTAATCTTGGAATGAATCTGGGGCAAAGTGCTGGTGCAGGCGTGGCAGGTCACTTTCATCTTCATCTTGTTCCTCGCTGGACAGGCGATTCTAATTTCATGCCGATTATCGGGCAGACCCGGGTCTTTAGTGAGGATCTACAGGCTACCTATAACCGCCTTAGACCTTATTTTATCCGTGAAGAAAGGAAACAGGAGAAATAATCATGCTCAAAACTATGCGAAAGAACCTAAAAGCTCTGAGCCCTATCCTCTGGATTGTCATCGCCACTTTTATCATAGCTATTTTTGCCGTCTGGGGCGGTGCGGGACGTTTAGGAGAATCACGCCAGGCCAATATGATTATTCAGATTAGCAATCATGAACTTAGTGCTCAGGAGTTTGCCCAGATGCTTCAGCAGAGAATAGCCACAATGAAAAATCAATATCCTGACCTGACCGCTGATCATATCCGTCAATTAAACCTTCCCCAGCAGATGCTTCAACAAATAGTTCAACAATATCTCCTCCTGGATATGGCTAAGCAGATGGGACTTAAAGCAACTGATAAGGAGATTCAACAGAAAATTATTTCCTATCCTGTCTTCCAGAGAGAAGGCCGATTTGTCGGCTTCAATGAATACCAGCAACTTCTGGACTGGAATCACATTCCTGTCCAGAAGTTTGAAGAAAGCCTGGCCCAAGAAATCCTCCTCGAAAAGGTCACACGACTGCTGGTGGCCGGCTGCGCTGTGAGTGAAAATGAGGTCTGGGAAAATTACAAAAATCAAAATGAGAGCGCCAAAATTGAATATCTGGTAGCTACGGTTGATAAAATCCAGCTAGAGGCCAATCCTGCCGATACTGAAATTCAAAGTTACTTTGAGGAGCACAAGCAGAAATACAGGATGCCTGAGAGACGGCAGGGTAAATATGTTTTTCTAAGAATTGATGAGCTGGGAAAAGAAATCACTATTTCAGATTCAGAGATTGAGAAGTACTACCAGGATAATATCAATCAATTTAAAGAACCGGCCAGAATAAAAGTCAGCCGTATCTACCTGCCTTACAATCAGGCTGATAAGCAGCAGATTCTTGATCAGGGTGAGGAGTTGAAAGCCAAACTTAGCGCCGGGGAAGACTTTAGACAGTTAGCCAGGACTTATTCCAGAGATGATAAAGCCAGTAACGGCGGGGATTGGGGCTACTATGAGTGGCAAAATCTCTCCACCGCTGAAATTCAGGCTATTAACCAGCTTGAGCCAGAACAGGTATCAGAAGTAATTGATCTCGGGCAGGGAGTGGCTCTTCTTAAAGTCACAGAAAAAATGCCAGAAATTACCAGATCACTTCCTGAAGTTAAGACGATAATACAAAATCAGCTTAAGGAAAACAAAGCACGGGAGAAAGCTTCTCAACGGATGGAGAATCTGTCAAAAATCGCCAGAAAAGCTAAGAAGCTGGAGGAGGCGGCCAGAAGAGAAGGTCTGAGCCTTCAAGATACTGGCTGGCTAAAAAATGGTGACCCGCTGCCACCAGTTGATTCCTCCGGAGTAATCAGCCAGACGCTTTTTGAACTTAAAGAGGGAGAAATCTCATCTCCTGTTTCTACTTATGAAGGTGTGGCTGTAATTCAATTCAGCCAGAAAGACCCTGAACATCAGGCCATCCTCGATGAGGTGAAAACTCAAGTTCAGGAGGATTTTATTAAGGGAAAAAAGATAGAACTGGCTAAGGCTAAACTAAATTCTATCCGTCTTGCCCAGGAGGCTAACTGGGAAGAATTGGCCAAAAAAGATAACCTTGAGTATAAAAGGGTAGAAACTTATAAACATGATCAGTATCTAAGCCTGATAGATGAACCGGCTGAAATTGACGAGCTGGTTTTTTCTCTTGAGCTCAATCAAGTCAGCCAGCCAGTACCTGTTGGTAACGGCTATGCTGTTGTTAGAGTCCTTGAAAGGAAAGAGATAACCAGAGCAGATTTTGAAAAAGTGAAAGCTGAAGAAATGGCTAAAGCGCTGAACGAGGCTCAGCAAATGTTTCTTTATAGTTACCTGCAAAAGGTCATGCAGGAGAAAAAAATTGTTATAAATTACGACCTGTTCACTAAAACCACGGAGGAAGTTTTAAACCGTTTTTAATGAGCAGCCGCCAAAAGCTCTGATTCTGTCTGGTGACAGACTGAAAATTTGGTAAAAAGGAGGGTAAATGGAACAAAAAAGAGAAACTCTGCCATCTGAGGCTTATCGACCGCTCGCCCCAGGAGAAAAATACCAGCCACTTGTTCCACCGGAAAAAATTATTCCAGAAGTTACCCTGCGGTCAGTGCTCTGGGGCCTGATTATGGCTCTGTTCTTTACTTTTTCTATGGCCTACCTCGGGCTTAAAGTCGGGACAGTACCAGAAGCAGCCATTCCCATCGCTATCTTGGCTGTCGGCATCGGCTATACTTATTCCAGAAAGAACACCATTCTGGAGAATGTCATCATTCAGTCGATTGGAGCCGCTTCTGGCGCCCTGGTCGCCGGGGCTATCTTTACCATTCCAGCCCTTTTCATCATCGGACTGCCCATTGATATTTTCAAGATTTTTCTATCAACTTTCCTTGGGGGCTGTCTGGGAATTCTATTTCTGATTCCGCTCCGGCGCTATTTCTGTGTTGAACAGCATGGCAAGCTGCCTTTCCCTGAAGCTACCGCTACAACTGAGATTCTCGTCTCTAGTGAAGGCGGTAAGGATCAGGCCAGACCTTTGATATTGGGTGTTGTCGTCGCCAGTCTTTACGAATTCCTGGCTATAGGTGTCAGGCTGTGGAATGAAGTTATAACCTTTCGTTTTCTCCCCTTCTTGGACAGGCTGGCCGAAAAAACCAAAATGGTTCTGAAGATAGATGCTCTATCTGCTTTTCTCGGACTGGGCTACGTCATCGGTTTCCGATACAATGCCATTATTGTCGCCGGCGGCCTGCTTTCACATTTTGCTTTTATTCCTGTTATCTGGTATCTGGGTCAGCATTTTCCTGCAGCCATTTATCCTGGTGTCATACCTATTGGCCAGATGTCCGAAGTTCAGATATTTAATACTTATGTCCGGAATATTGGTATTGGTGCCATTTTTATGGCCGGGATCATAGGCATAATTAAATCCATGCCAATAATGGTTAAATCTTTTTCCCTTGGGTTTAAAGAAATCCTCAAAGGTAAAAAGAGCGGGCAAGCCAGTGAACATCCCAGGACTGACCGCGATCTGAAGATGTCAACTATTATTATCGGGCTTATTCTGACTTCAGTTGCTCTCTTTTTGTATTTTCTCTGGATATCAAATTTGAAATTTGCCCTGATCGGGCTTGTCATTTGCTTTCTGTTGTCCTTTCTTTTTACCACTGTTGCTGCCAATGCCATCGCTATCGTAGGAACCAACCCTGTTTCAGGCATGACCCTGATCACTATCATTCTGTCGAGTGTAATTTTAATCGGCGCTGGCTTATCCGGTCAGGAAGGAATGGCCATAGCCTTGCTCATCGGGGCAGTAGTTTGCACAGCCCTATCTGTCTCAGGCAGTTTTATCACTGATCTTAAGATTGGCTACTGGATTGGAGCTACCCCCCGGAATCAGGAAAGGTTTAAATTTACCGGCATTCTCGTCTCTGCCCTGACTGTCGGTGTGGCTATTTTTATTCTCGACAGGGCTTTCTCTTTCCAGAGTGGAGCCCTGGCCGCTCCGCAGGCCAATCTGATGGCTGCCGTTATCAAATCCATGATGTCAAGAGAGCCCGTCACCTGGCTGCTTTACGGTATTGGAGCAGCTGTGGCTCTGGTTGCTGAACTATCGAGCTTGCCGCCTTTGCCTTTTGCTCTGGGCATGTATCTTCCACTTCACCTGACGACTCCTTTACTGGTCGGCGGCTTTCTCTCCCATCTGGTTAAAAACTCGACCAAAGATAAAGAGCTGGGCGAAAGAAGACACAACCGCGGTACTTTAGTTTCCTCCGGGTTTATTGCCGGCGGAGCTCTAATGGGTATTGTTCTGGCCGTCCTGAAGCTAACCAAGCTTGATCACTATGTCAGCCTGGGTATCCCGATGGTGCTGGAAAACGGTAAATGGGTTGACGGTCAGCCGGCCGGCTGGTTTAACCAGTATGGAGAAATTATCAGCCTGATAGTTTTTATCATGCTGATAGCTTTTGTTTACCGGGAAACAAAAAAGGAAAAATAATAAAGAGAAAGGAAGATAAAAATGAAAGCTAATAAGCTTTATCAAGCAGCCGAAAGGGCTATTTTTCAATCACTTAAATTAAGGCCAGGAGAAAATTTTCTACTGGTTACCGACCGGCAGAAAATGGAAATTGCTGAAGCACTGGCTTTTTATGCCAGAAAGGCAGGAGCTGAAACCACTACTTATCTGATGACCGAGACGCTCCGGCCGATTACCGGGCCAACTAAACTATTCAAACTTTTAACCGGAAAAGCTACTGCTATCACCTATTTGCTAGATGCCAGAATAGAAGAGAAGCCATTCCGCAATTTTATGGTCAGTCAGGGAAGGAAACTCAGCCGGATATGTATGATGCCTGGCATTACCCGGGATATGATGGAGAGACTGGTCAACATTGACTTCGCTAAAATGAATGAGTTTACCAATAAGGTTATCCGGGCCATGAAAGATGCTGACCGGGTGATAATTGAAAATGAAGCCGGCACTCATATCACCTTTAGTGTTAAGGGGCGCCACTGGGATAATGACAATGGTGATATCAGTAAGAAAGGCCAGCATGGGAATTTGCCAGCCGGTGAGGCCTTTACCTGCCCCGTTGAAGAGACTTTTACCGGCAAGCTGGTGATCAGCCTGATTGATGACAAGCTCGGCCGGGGTGAAATGGAATTTAAAGCAGGTAAGCTGGTCCGCTATAAGGGTAAGGGAATTGAAGCCATTGTTAAGAATATCGGCTCAGATAAAACAGGTTTTCTGATCGGCGAATTTGGTATTGGTACTAACCCCGGTGCTCGTATCTGTCCTAATATGCTTGAAGCTGAGAAAGCCTTTGGGACTGTCCATTTTGCTATTGGTGACTCATATGGCCTGGGCAAGAATACGAGCCAGCACCACTATGATGCTCTAATAGAAAAAGCTACCATTATCGCCAAGGGCAAATACATTGTTAAAAACGGGAAATATTTAATTTAATAGGAAATATTCCTTTCCAGTTTGCTCAGCCGGCGTCAACCATTGTTGACGCGGCAGCTGCCGGCAGAATAATTCGAGTACCAGTCAGTGAGGTTATTTTTGGACCTGACGGTCATTTCTGCCTTGATGATTTTAGCCTAATTGTCTAATCCATGAACCTGATTCCTCACTTACTCGCCACATCTCCAGAAGCTGGCATAGTTCTTGCTTAATTACTAGCTGAAAGGAGAACAACATGAAAAAACTCACTGCTTTAACACTTTCTTTAATTTTTGTCCTGTCTGTCTTATTTCTACCCCTTATTTCTCAGGCACGTTCGGCCGATGATTGCTGGAATAACTGGGAGAGATGCGAGGCCAGAGCCTTACAGTCAGATATGGGGTTTGTCAGGACGACATTGGCCCTAATGGCTTGCGACGTTGGCCTGGGCAGATGCCTTATTTTTTAAGGTAACTTAATTTGAGTGGGGCCCCGGTCAGGTCCGGCCGGGGCTCTAAGTTATCTAGGACAGATAATATCAGGAGGTAAACCAGATGAAAAAATTAGTTAGGTTGTTTTTAATAGTAGCCAGCCTGGGATTGAATTCAGGCTGGAGCTGGCTTGAGGCTCAAGAAATAATTCATTACTCGGCAGTAGAATTAGAATTAAAGGGAACAAGCGAACGCCCATTTTTCTACCGGCCTTCGGCTCTAGTCATTGACGGACAGGAACTCTACCTATTAGAAACCGGAGATAATAGAATTCAGGTCTATAACCGGCAAGGCACCCAGCTGAGAGAGATTGGCCGGAAAGGCAATGGCCCGGGTGAGTTTGATTCTCCTCAAGGCCTGGATGTTTTCAGCCAGCAAATTTGTGTGGCTGATACATTTAACAGCCGGATTCAAATACTGGATAAGACAGGCAAGAGCCTGTTCAATTTTAAGGTTCCTTTTCTCCCCGATAATATCGTCTGGTTGAATAAAGAGCTGATGGCAATTTCTTCCATGACCAGAAATTTGAATGGCCCGGGAAAAATGATCCATGGCTATAGGGCTGATGGCCACCAGCTCTGGGCCATTGTTGATTCTTTTGCTTCCGGCGATCGGGTGTATGATTCTTTAAGCAATCAGATATTTTTGAGGAGGGGTCTGCCAGGTATTTTTTATGTTATCTGGAAGGCCAATAATAGATATATCTTAAAAATTGACTGGAATGGACAGATACTGAAAAAAATCAACCTCAGCTCAGATTACCCGCTCAAGACTATTAATTTGCCAGGAAAAGAGAAAAGGGCTCTTGATGTCATTTGCTGGAATGCTGCCTGGTTCAATCAGAGCTTTTATCTAATAGCCGTAGAAGAAACTGAAGATCAAGATCTAGGGCCGGGGAAAAAAGTCCTGATTATAAATGAAGACGGGAAAATCACCGGCATGATTGATTTCCCAATAGTTATCAAAAAACTGGCTGTAGCCGAAGACTGTATTTATGCCCTTGATACCGAAGATGAACTTCATCTTTTCAGGTTGAAGGCAAAATGAACCATAGAAAGACAGACATTTTAATTACTGCCCTGATCATCTGGCTGCTATTTATCGCCATTTCTAATAGTTTTCTTTTTGGCTTTCAGTCAGTGGGCCAGCCTTTTCCCGGAACCACGGCCAAAATTTATCATTCCTTAGAAGAAGCAGCCGGGACTTCTTCCTGGCCAGTTCTCCTGGTTTTTTTCTCTCTGGACTGTTTTACCTGCTGGGATGAGCTGTTTGAAATGAAGGAATTTATTGAAAAGTTTTCCCTGTCAGTTCAGTTAATTGGAGTTTCAACTGATAAGAAAGAAGAGTTAGAAGCTTTTGCCTCCAGGTATTCTTTTAATTACCCGATTATTCAAGATGAAGATAAGTATCTTTACCGGCAATATAAGGTCAGGCATGAACCATACCGGGTTGTTCTTGATAAGAATCAGGCGGTTTATATTGATGATGACCGGCATGATTATTCATTAAGAAGGGAAAAAACCAAGCATTTTCTTTTAAGCTTGACTTCAAGATAAGCGTCAATTCTGATCAGAAATCAGCTTTAAGACTTTGAATATTTAAGTCTAAAGCGACCAGGTTTTCTTATTCCTGCTTGCTGGAGCCGGTGAGCCGGAAGGGCTGAGCTGGAACGGCAGCAGTTGAGTCAGAGGCTAATTTACCCCGGCCTGGGGCTGCTCATATTTTTTGTCCTTATAAAAGTTGATTTTTTTATACCGAAAACTTTAGCTTGACCTTATGGGTTTTGATGCCCTCCAGATCAGAAAGTTTGATCAGTTTTGACCCGGTTTCTATCCCTGGCTAGGTTGTGGCTAATCTTTTTTTGAGAAAGACTTACGAGGCTGCTCTTTGTTCCTCAAAGCTTAAAATCTATTTAACAAAGCCTGTTTTACTGAATCCAGTTATCTTTCTTCCAGCCGACGGATCGAAGCCGGACTTACTTTCCGGATCGGCCCGGCTGAAAGCCTAAAGTTTTTTTAGCAAATAAATGGAATAAGGCTCAGCCGTGAAGGTAACGGTTTGGCTTTTCAGTTCAAATTCCAGCGGGCTGGCAGTAGCTGTCTTATCTCCGGCGAAATAACTGTTGATTCTACCAAGACTGATAGCTTCTATTTTCTGCCAGTCAGCCGGCAAATGGACAACTGCTGGGCAGGCTGATCCCGTCGGATTGACGATTCTTACCTGCCCGACGCCATCTGAAATTTCCTGAAGGTCAAAATGCTCAACCCTTACCCCCTGTTCAAACACTTTCAGATAGGGAATTTCATATAAATTAGAAACAATGACCAGGCCATCATCATCTTCATAAAATTTCTTCTTATAAGTATTATAATGCCCGCAGAATTCAAATTTTCCCCCTGTGGCCTCCTTCATTTTCTTATTGGCTTCGAGCGTGTGCCAGAGAAGCTGATGGATGTAATCAAGATACATTCGTTTTCCGGTGTGTTTGTAACCGGCAACGAGAGCCTCCATTAACCAGGGAATATAAGTTGGTGCCGTACTGACCGAGGAATCCGTGCCGGTGGTTGGTTCACCGAATTGGCCTGTCCAATCACCATCTTTTCTGGCCACCCCGCCTTTCAACCAGCCATCTTCACCTTCATACCTATCCATATGAATAAATGACATCAACATGGCGTCAAGAATTTTTGTACCATTTTCCCGCCATTTTTCTTCACCAGTATAATCAAAAAGGCGGTAGAGCTCTTTAGCAGCAAAAGCATAGATATTAACCGACGGTTCACCAGCATGATCCTCTAGCAGCAATCCATAATTTTCGAGGACCTGTAGCTGGTTGCTCATGGCCTGAACTGCCCTGTCCAGATATTTCCTGTCACCACTAAAAGCATAGGCATTAAGCATGACATCCAGGCCAAATTCACAGGCATCAAAAGTATTAAGATCATCTTTCCAGATAAGCTCAGGCGGCCTGGCTTGAGAGTCAACCACTGCCCGCCAGTACCATCTCCCGGCTTCATCATTCCACATCAGGCCAGAATGGACTTTTTCGAAGTTAAGCAGCAAAGCCTCTTTAATCGCCTGATCTTCAGTCAGTGGATACTCAGCCAGCAGCGACTCGACATTATAAGGCTGCGACCAGAGAAAGCACTGCCGTTGTTTAACATCAACCGTCTGGTCCATAAAATAGCCATAAAAAGGATGGTCAGGAGAGTTCCAGCGCATTTTCTCCAGATAATAGCGGTTAGCTTTGATCGTGTGGCTCAACCAGGTTTTATCGCCTGTCGCATAAAACATGGTCATAAAAGCCTTGCCAGTCATTTCATTGTGCCAGTCGTAGGTCGGCCATTCATAAGCATGATAAATCCAGCCCTCCTTAGTTATTGTCCTGGGGACGTTGCTAACCAGATAGTTTTCCACTTCTTCCACTTTTACTTTTTCAAAAGTAATTCCGTTCTTTTTTAAATAACCTTCATAGCGGGAGTAAATATCCTCATCTGAAAAAGCAGCTACCAGATTAAACCCGGCTTCTGTCTGCGGCTTTATCCTGGCTGCTTTCCAGACAAACAGGCCATGCTGATGGAGGAGCCACCAGCCGCCTGTATAATAATTGCTTCTGGTATCACGCTTAATTTTCCAGGGGAGCTGGCCGGAAGCAGCCACTCCTTCCCCGCTGACCGTAAACGTGAAATGATCTGAATATCCCAGAGGTTCTATTGGCCGGCAGGATAAAAGTTCTCCAGGCCCAAAGTTAGTATCAATAATCTTATTAGCCGGCAGAGTCAGTAAATTTATATATTCAATTTCTTTCTGACCTTTATTTGTCACCCGGTGGTCAAAAAATAGCTGATTGCCCTTCAAACTGATTTTCAGCCTGTGGCTTAACTCCTGACCTTGATCAGCCAGGAGAACCAGCACCTGCCCTTTTCCCTCTTCTTCAGCAATTTCATGCCGTTCAAAATAGACATACCACTTATATGATGGATTTATCTCCGACTCCTTAGCATTCCACATGGACAGAAAGGGATTATCCGGATAGCTTTCCGGCTGGCCGACCAAGCCAATGACGTCATTTGAACTGAGTACCGGATAGATTTCCCTGGCTCTCTCCCAGCCAAGGTAGCGGTAGCAAACCTCATTACGGTAGCGGAGTTCTTGCAGATAATAACCGTTCCAGCGCGGATCCAGCTCACGTTTTTCCACCGGTGTTTCAAAAGGATTGAGGGCGGCCTGCCCCCGCCAGATATCAACATAATCAAGCCGCAGATAGATCAGGCCGTTTGAAATTTCTATTATATCTCCAGGTGAATCCTGGCCATTGTGGTCATGATCGTTCCAGGCAATAGTAACTTTTTTTGTCTCGCTCAGAGGAGCTAAAAGCAGATAAAGCAACAGGAAGACAAAAATCAAGACAAGAATAAAAATTAAACTGAACCATAGCCCTCTTTCCTGCCTTATGTTCATTTAAGCCTCCTCCCGGAGTGAAAAACTTTTTGACCCTTTTCCCCCTGACCTGTTCCGGCAACTGCTCAACTGGCAGTCCTACTATTATTAACCTGGTATTTCACTTATACCCGTTCTTCCGAGGAGATAATTTATTCAGGGCGCTTTCAGTCTAATGAATTGTCCTGGCTTAAGTCAAGGAATATAAAGAGGCTTTCAGGCTGGTTTATTATCTTATCAAGGTTGAAATCAGGTAGCTGAAAACTTTCTCCGGGCTATTCTGGCGACGGTTGTTTTTTGTTCTTATCTTCGTCTCAAGCCTTATTCAAGCGCCTCTTGAGAGCCCTGGTCAGGGCTGGAACAACCGTGAATAAATCCCCGACCAGGCCGTAATCAGCAATCTGAAAAATCGGAGCCTCAGGATCTTTATTGATAGCTACGATGATTTTACTGGTTCTCATTCCAGCCTGATGTTGAATCGCTCCACTTATACCACAAGCAATATACAGGTCGGGTCTGACCGTCCTTCCTGTCTGTCCAACCTGATGGGCATAAGAAATCCAGCCGGCATCAACGGCTGCTCGCGAAGCTCCGACTGCTCCTCCAAGAACATCAGCTAATTCATGCAAAATCGTAAAACCTTCCGGACCCTTTAACCCTCTTCCGCCAGAAACAATAATTTTAGCATCAGCCAGATTAACCTCATTCTTTTCAACTATCAGGTCAAGAATTTTGGAAGCTATCTGATCTTCAGACAAAACAGCTGGCTCCCGGATAATTTGCCCGGGACGTGATTCATCAGAAAGCGGCATTTCAAAGACATGATGCCTGACCGTGGCCATCTGCGGCCGGTATTCAGGGCATTTAATCGTGGCCATAATATTTCCGCCAAAGGCTGGACGTATCTGCAGCAGCAGATTTGATCCTTCTTCAATCTCCAGGCCGGTACAATCAGCCGTTAGTCCAGTGTAGATATAAGTAGCCACAGCCCCAGCCAGGTCACGACCGCGAGTGCTGGCACCCAGCAGAAAAATCTCTGGCTTGTACTTCTTGACAAGTTCGACCAGAATACGGGCATAAGGATCAGTGCGGTAAACCTCAAGGGTCGGATCGTCCACCAGGAAAACTTTATCTGCACCATAAGCGATAGCCTGCCTGGCAATAGCTTCTGCCTCATATCCAAGAACACAAGCAGCCAGTGTTGTCCCTCTTTTATCTGCCAGCTTCCTTCCTTCTCCCATCATTTCCCAGGAAATAGAGCCGGCCTGATGGTTATATTGCTCTACCCACACCCAGACTCCGCTGTACCCGGCAGTGGAAATCTGTTCCTTTTTCTCCACCTGAGGCAAGCTTAAAGCCCCAACCGGACATTCAGGAACACAAGCACCGCAGCCAGTGCAAGCTTCACCAACTTCAACAATATTTTCACTATCAAGGCTTAAAGCCCCAAAGGGGCAAACCTGCAGGCACGCACCGCAGCCCGTGCAAGCTGCTCTATTTATCTCCAGTAAAGCCATTATCTCTCTCCTCAGACAATAATTTTTTCAGCCAGGAGTTTTTCAGCCAGGAAGTCAGCCTGTTGCTCGGCTGATTCTCCTTTGATCAGCTCACATTGGCCTGCCCGCGGCGGCGGAGTGGAAATTTTCACCACTCTGGTGGGTGAGCCATTCAAACCAATAAGCTTTGAATCGACATCCAGATCTCTGGCTGTCCAGACTGTTATCAGTGCCTTTTGTGCCCGTCTTATGCCGAGAATGGTCGGGTATCTGGGCTGGTTGATATCTTTGACGACGGTGACTAAACAGGGCAAGGCTGATTTGACTACTTCCCGCCCTTCTTCTACCAGCCTTTCAACCTCAATTGTTTTTTTATCAAGATCAAGATTAGCCAGCCGGCAAACATAAGTTAGCTGATTTATTTGCAACTGGGTAGCAATTCCAGGACCGGTTTGACCTGTATCACCGTCAATAGCCTGACGCCCGCAGAAAATTAAATCAAATTCGCCGATTTTTTTTATGGCCTTAGACAGAGTATAAGCTGTCGCCCAGGTATCAGCACCAGCAAATTCCCTGTCATTCAAGAGAATAGCTTCATCCGCTCCCATGGCAATGGCTTCTTTCAAAGCACTGGTAGCTTGAGAAGGACCCATAGTGATAACTGTCACCTGGCCACCAAATTTTTCCCTTACTCTTAAGGCTTCTTCTATGGCATAGGTATCAAAGGGATTGACAATACTGGGCACTCCGTCCCTGATCAACGTCCCCCTGTCCGGATCAATTTTGACCTCGGTCGTATCAGGAACCTGCTTGATGCAAACAATAGCACGCACTTTCTTCCCTCCAGATTAAAATCCTTAAAGCTGCCTGGCCGGCAAAAAATGTTCCAGTTATTAATCTATTTATTTCCAGCCCGAAAACTTTTTTATAAGACCCGGCTTAAGACAATCAAGCTCAATCAGCCTGACTTTTCAGCCAGTAGCCAAAAAGCAGGGCGCACGCGCTAAGTTTTGAAAAATATAATTCAGATTCAGAAATAAGTCAAGATAACCCCGCTGGCTATTTTGGCCTCCTCTTATAGCTTGCTATTTGATTTCTTCTTAACTAAAATTTAGCCTTATTGTCCGGCAACTTAGATTTAGACGGCGATCAAAAGTGATTTTTCGTCCAGTCAGATCAGTATTTATAGCCTGACAGTGAATCAGAAGATAAATTAACCTGAAAATATAAATAATGAAATAATAATCAAGTCAAAGGAGTCATAAAAGTGACTGATAAGAAATATGATTTTGACCAGATCCTGGATAGAAGAAATACCTGTTCCCTCAAGTGGGATTTTTGCCAGAAGATCCTGGGTGTCTCCGGAGTTATACCTATGTGGGTGGCTGATATGGATTTTCCTGCTCCGGTGGAAGTCGTGGAGGCCATCAAAAAAAGAGCTGAACATGGAGCTTATGGCTATCCCTTTATTCCTGAATCTTTCTGGAACTCCATCATTAAATGGATGAAGAAGCGCCATGACTGGGAAATAAAACGTGAATGGCTATCAAGGGCACCAGGCGTTGTCCCTTCCCTAAATATTTGTATCCAGATATACACCTCTCCTGGAGACAAAATCATCGTTCAGAGTCCTGTTTATTACCCTTTTTTTTCAGCTGTGGAAAATAACGGAAGGCAGATAGTTAAGAATCCTCTAATTTATAAAGACGGCCGCTGGCAGATGGACCTGGCTGATCTCGAAAGAAAAATCGACGGGCGGACAAGAATGCTGATACTTTGCAGCCCGCATAATCCGGTTGGCCGGGTCTGGGGGCAACGCGAACTTGAAGCACTGGCTGAAATCATAGTCGAACATGATTTACTTCTTATCTCCGATGAGATTCATGAAGAACATGTCTATCAAGGGCATAAACACCTGCCTGTGGCTGCACTCTCATCTGAAATAGCTGACCGGACGGTTACTCTAACTGCCGCCAGCAAAGCTTTTAACGTGGCCGGGCTGACCACTTCGGTGGTCATCATTTCCAATCATAAACTACTCAACCTTTATAACACCCAGATGGAAAATCTTGGCTTAACAACGGGTAATATATTTGGCCTGGTTGCTCTGGAAGCGGCTTACACTTATGGACAGGACTGGATTGAACAGCTTGTTGAGTATCTGGAAGGCAATATGGATTTTGCCCATAAATTTTTTGAACAATACCTGCCCCAGATAAAGTTCCTTAAACCTGAAGGAACCTATCTGGCCCTGCTTGATTGCCGTTCACTCCAGCTTCCTCAGCCAGAACTTAACGAATTTTTCTTGAAGAAGGCCAGCGTTTATTTCGACCAGGGCCCTATTTTTGGTGATGAACTCGAAGGTTTTGAACGCATGAACTTAGCCTGTCCCCGCCCGTTGCTGACCGAAGCCCTGCAACGGATAGAAAAAGCTGTGGCTCAATTTAAAACCAGGTGATTGATCGGCTATAATTTGACCATGAAATTGCCTTATAAGACAACGGCTGATTTAATTAACCCCTCGCGCTTTTTTGTTATTCTGGTCAACCCAGAAAATCAGGAAAACATTGGCCTGACCGCCAGAGCGATGAAAAACACCGGCTTTTCTCAACTGAGAGTAGTCGGCCTTAAGGAATTTGAAAGGGAAGCCCTCCGGACGGCGGTTCATGCAGATGACATTTTGAGGCAAGCAGTTTTTTACCAGACTCTGGCTGAAGCCGTTGGAGATCTTAATCTCGTCCTGGCTTCGACTGTCCGTCAGAGAAAAGCCTGCCGGCTGTTGACCATCGACGAAGCGATTGATAAGCTGAAGCTTTTTCCCGCCAGTATTAAAGTCGGACTGGTTTTTGGCAATGAAAGGACAGGGCTTAGCGATCTTGAGCTTCGTCAAGCAAATTTTGTTTATTTCATTCCTCAGGCCAGCAGGCAGCCATCATATAATTTAGCCGCTGCTGTTTTAATAACTCTCTATACTATTTTCCATCAATCGGCCTCAGAGCTGGTCGTTGATATGGCGCCACCCATCCCGCATAAAGAACAGGAAGACTGCTTGAAAATAATTCTGGCCAAACTCGAGAAAAACGGGTTTATACATGAAACTAACCGCCAGCATGTTACCAACTTGCTTAATGACCTCTTTGGCCGCCTGACTATTTCAGAACGCGACCGCCGCTTTCTGACCGCTGTTTTTAATAAGGGCCTTGACAGGAAGTAAGTTTAATCCCTGCCACCGTTCCTGTCTTATGAATTTTTACCTGGCTTTCAATCTGGTGTATCTTATTATTAGAGGTTATTATGGATAAAGAAAAAAAATTTGTTCTCGGTCTGGTCATCATTGCCGTCGTCAATTTATTTGTGGCCCTGATGACTATTTCTTTCTGGTTCGGACACCTGCTGGCCAAGCGCTTCCCTAAGACCCTGCCTGTCCCTGATAATCTTTATAACGCCTTTGCTGTGCCTGATCTTATTCTGGCCGCTTTTTTGATCACGGCTTCACTTGGGCTTCTGCGTTTCAAAAAGACTGGCTATGTTTTTGCTCTGATTGGCAACGGAATGTGGCTGTTCGATGTTCTCCTGGTGGCTACTTTGACTGGCTTTTTTAAATCCGGCCTGATTTTACCCAGCCTTTTGTTCTGTATCTGGTCAATAATTTACCTCTGGAAAAAGCGTGAAATTTTTCAGCTCTTCGCCTGATAGCAGGAAACAAACCGCCTTACCGCCTCTGGAAAACATCTAGCTTTATAATTCACAGAGCAAAACTCAAGCTCAGTCCGCAATAGGGGTCAAAATATTTCTGGTTTTTAAATTCTTTAGTTCTTACCACCAGATAAAAAGTCACAGCGGCCTGATAGCTATGATAAACCAGGCCTGAAATCAACTGACCATAAAAGTGATGAAGCTGCTGACCATGACTCGAGGAAAAAGTATTTCCTTCAATTAAAAGATTTCTGACCAGAACCTGGCCTGATAACCGGCAAAAACCATAGATAGTGGTTTTTTCATTTCCAGGCAGAAATAGCTGAGTGAAAAGAGGAGCTGAAAAAACGGCATCTCTTTCCGCTTCAAGATTCAAGCCGAATCTGAAATCCAGGATGGCCTCAAGACAGGTCGTCAGATTACCCAGTTGGCCGCCAAAACCAGCTTTAACTGCCGGCTGCCAGCCAGACTCTTTTTTGCCTGGCCCGGCCAGTGTCCAGAAGCGATTTAACCATATATCCAGCACCAGTTCGTTTTTAAGCTGGTTACCCCAGCCTTGAGGGTCGGTCCAGCCATAAGTCCGGTGCAGCCATTTCTGAGCAGCTTCAGCGAGAGAAAAGGGACCGACCACCCCCAGGCCTGCTCCCGCCACAGACTGTTTGCGCTCCGAATTCCGAACAAAGGTCAGACCAGCATAAAGAAGGCCGGCATAAGGACGATCATCACTGATTAAATCTTCTCTGGTTAGATCAGCGGGCGTAAACATCCCCTGGACGATCGACAGCACCGCCCAGCGCTCGGAAGCAGCTTCAGCACTCAAGGGATTCAGCCTTCTGTTTTTTTCACTATTTCCAAGAAGCCGGGTATTAAGACTGTATAAGAACCTTAACCAGGCCGATTCTGACTTTTTATCAAGTTGAGGTGAAACCCAGCTAAGGCCCAGTCCATTCGTATAGCCATCATCCCGGTTAAGCCAGGTATCATTTCCAAAGTTAAACACCAGGCTGCCGCGGCCGGCCGGCCCGGCCGGAAATTCGTGCGGCTGCCCAGCCAGAAGCCGCCAGCTTAAAGCCTGGCAAAGAATCAATAAAGTAATTACCGCTTTAAGGCGAGAACCTCCGCTCATCATCAGAAAACCATTGCCTGGCCTAAATTTTAGTTTGTCGAAACTCTTTCTAGTTTTTTCATTATGCTGAACATAAAAGCAGCCGACAACAAACAGGCCGCAACCAGAATTGACCACAGAGCCCACAGAGGTATTTTCATCCACAGCCAGCCAATAACTCCCACTAAATAATTACCTATGGCCGTAGCGGCAAACCAGCCGCCCTGCATCAATCCCTTATATTTCGGCGGAGCTACCCGGGAAACAAAAGAGATGCCCATCGGGCTGAGGAAAAGCTCAGCCACCGTCAGCAAGAAATAAGTGCTGATCAGCCAGTAAACAGAAACCTGATGCTGAGGCGGGGCCACCTGGCCGCCAAGCTGGGCCGGGCTGGGTAAGCGGAGTGAACCAATGGCCAGGATAGAGAAAGCAGCCGCAGTCAGCAGCATTCCATAGCCAATTTTTCTCGGAGCCGAAGGCTCTTTCCCTTTTTTATTTAAATAGGAAAATAAAGCAATGACCAGCGGAGTCAGAGCCACAATAAAGAACGGGTTAAAATGCTGAAAACGCTGGGGCTGGAAGGGATTGCTTTCAGGATAGGTCCGGTAGCGAAGATAGGTCAAGACGCCAAAGATGACAAAAGTCAGCCCGCCGCCCAGCCGTGAACTTTTGGAGGCTTTGGGGCGCAATAGAAAAACCAGCCCAACAATACTTAAGAACAGAGGAACCAAACTCATCAGGTCAAACCAGATATTGGTCACTTTATCTACATGAGGAACAGTATAATCACGGGCAAAGAAGGTCATACTGACCGCTGATTGCTGAAAAGCCATCCAGAAGAAAATGACCACAAAGAAGACCAGCCCCAGAGCCACCAGTCTCTCTTTGGTCTGGGCAGGAGTCAGTTCGACCACCTGAGATTTTAGTTCAGTTGAAGCTGCTTTTTGCTTTTCGGTTACATCTGCCTGACGGTAGTATTTCCGGAAGCCCCAGAAAATCAGCATGGAAATAATCAAGCTCAAGCAGGCTAAGCCAAAACCAAAATGATAGGATTTACTGAGCGTCCCTAAATAATTTTCAGCAAACTGTTTGAGGGTCTCAAGGGTAACAGCTGGATTTTGGGCTCTGGCCACGTCCAGAAACTGGTTGACCTCAGCCAGTTTGCCTTTCAAAAAATCATTAGCTAATTGAGGGATTCTGGCATCATAAACAAAATTACCCTTGGCTAAAATCCAGCTGCAAACTTTTTCTGAGGCCGAAGGAGCAAACATCGCTCCGATATTGATTCCCATGTAAAAAATACTAAACGCCCGGTCGCGGAGCGGACTGTACTTTGGATCATCATAGAGATTGCCGACCAGAGCTTGAAGATTTCCTTTAAATAGCCCGGTCCCAAGGGCAATAACTGCCAGCGCTGTTAACACCAATCCGAAACCAGTCTCAAAACGGGTCGGAATAGCCAGCAGGAGGTAACCCAGAAACATGACGATGAGGCCCAGGCTGATGGTCTTCCCATAGCCAAATACCCGGTCAGCCAGGTAGCCTCCAAGCAGTGGAAAAAAATAAACACAGAACATAAAAATTCCGTAAATATAACCAGATGTAGCCGAGCTCAAACCATACTTGGCCTGCATGAAGAGAACAAAAATGCTGACCATGGTATAAAAACCAAAGCGTTCTCCCATATTAGCAAAGAAAGCAACGATTAATCCCCTGGGATGACCTTTAAACATGTTTTTCTCCTCCAGTAAAACTAAAGCGGCATTAGCATAAGTTTATCTTGCCTTTAAGATTTCCAGAAAAAGCTGGTTAACCTTTTGTTCCATTGCCCGGCGTAAATTATCAACAGTTTCACTGCCCTTATCAGATAAATATTGACTGACAAACATCGGCCGCCCGACACTCACCCTTATTCTTGCCGGCACACCAAAAGGAATATGAGTCCCGAAGATAGCCATGGGAGTGACGGGCACATCCAGCCCGGATTCTTTATAGAGGTTATAAGCCATAACAGCTGCCCCGTGGCGGAACCTCGGCACATAAGGATTACGATCATTATTATTGAAATGACCATGACCCTGAAGGGCGATGATGGCCCGGCCCTGCCTCAGGAAAGCCTGACATTTCTTAACCGCTTCAGCCCGCCCGGAATAAAGATTAACCGGAATAGTTCCAATTTTGGCGATATTAGTTGAAATGTAACGGACAACCATAGAAAAAAATGGCCCCAGGAGAAAATGGAGAAGAGAGCCCATCTCTTTCATACTGCGATTAAGGTGCTTCTTAACTAAAAAACTAAATTCTTCGCGGTTAAAAATCATCTTATTAGCTGTGAAAAAAATCGGCCTGGGAATAGTCTTAAACAGGATGGCTACATCTTTGTAGCTGCCAACATGATTACCCACGATAATATTAGGGCCATGGAGAACAAAATTTTCGTGGCCATTAACTATTAACTTCTTGGAAACCAGGGCCAGACTGCTCAAACCTTGAATGATCTTTCCAAAACTCTGGAGTTCTTCTTCAAAGCTTTTTGACATGGGAACTTAATTTTAGCTTAGAACTGGCTCAAATTCAAAAAAAATCTTAACTCTTTCCTGAGGCCAGAGACTTCAGGCTGCAGAGCAGTAGCCCCATTATCAGCCAGAGATGGTGAATAAAACCGGCACAAATACTCCAGCCCCAATCCCGTGGTGACTCGCTCCTGGTTTTAAGATGCCCGGCCGAACTCAAGAGGTCAGACCTACTTTGAAGCCAGAAGCTCCTGGCAGCGTGATATTTTTGCTTCCAGTTCTTTTTTCTGCCCGGCCAGGAGCTCAGCTTTCTCAGTCCAGCACCAGCCACTGCTAAAACAAATTGCCTGACCACCCCTGCTGGTTCAGCCGCCGGCAGTTCGTCTTCATAACTTTATCAGTTCCGGAAATGATCCGAATCAGCTGGTCTTCGTTTCTTCCGTCTTCTCCTTTTGCTCGTCTTCCAGCTTGAAAGTAACTGTCACTGTAAAAATAATGCCTTTAGGCTGGCCATCGATGATCAAAGGTTCATAGACCCACTGTTTGACTGCCTCAATAGCGGCCTGGTCAAGTATGGGCACTGACTTCAAAATCTTAATGTTGGCTACCCGGCCGTAGATATCGGTTGTAACTTCCAGAATAACTGTGCCTTCCACACCGGCTTGCCTGGCCATCTCCGGATAAACCGGATCAACTCTTTTTATCAGTGTAGGTGGCTTAATACCTCCAACAGCTCTGACTGTATTAAGAGGTAAAGCTTCCCCTCTAGCACCACCTTCCACCCCGCCCTCGACTCCGCCAGCTACGCCTCCGGCTACACCGCCAATAACCCCACCGACTACTCCCTTAACATCGCCGCTGACCACGCCTTCAACCCCGCTCTGAACAGCGTCTTCGACCAGTTTTCTCATGGCCAGTTCATCTGGCATTACCCCGCCATAAGATGGAGGGCGAATAGCTGTTGTCTTCAGGGACAGGAAATAGGGCTTACCAGAGGCATCTTCAAAGCCAAAAGCAGTGATTGAATTCTTCTCGAGAGTTAGCTCAGAATCTAAAAGATTGGATTTTCTGTCTTTATTCTGTTCAAAAACTTCTACCCGGCAGGTAACTCTTTCGGCCGGCAAAGCTCTTTGCCAGGTTATCATAATGGCATATTCTTTACTGTCCAGGCTAAAGACATGGAAGTCTTTCGTACCGGTTTTTGCCCAGCTAAAAGTGTCCTGGGTCAGAAGCCTCACTTCCTTCAGGTTAAAAACCCGGCGTATCTGGTTTTCTTCCTTCTCTGATGTATCCTCAGCTTGTATGCTGGCAGAAAGCGTATAACGCCAGAAAGAAGAGGTAACAGTTCTTACTGGTTCTACCTTTCCTTCACGCAGGCCTTCAAAGACTTTAATCTTCATTTCAACCGCTGGCAGCGGAGGAGAAGCGGGCTGAGAAGCTTTTTGAGCCTGAGCCAGGGCTTCACTGAATAGAAATAGACTGAGTAATAGACAGAAAGCTCCTGATAAAATTGATTTAGTTTTTTGTCTCATCTTAATCTCCTTTTTTCCTTTTTTTATCTTTTTCTTTTATCTTAAAAATCAAGGGCATTTTAGTTCTGGCTTCCGACCCAGATAATGGTCATCGGCGGGTCGCCGGTTTTATAAATTATAAGACTGTCCGCCGGCTGGCCTTTGGCCCGGACATAATCTAATGACAGGGCAGAATAATTACCGGCTGAATAGCTACTGGCTATATTGCTTGCACCTGGGGAAAAAGCCATTGATTCCGGCCCGGGCTGGCTGAAATACCAGCCAAAACCAAAAAGCAGGATAAAAATGGCAACTGTCATGACTGCAGCATAAATCCTCGTTAAAAGAATAGAAATTCTTCCTGAAAGGACAGATGATGTTCTGTCTT
>JAQURD010000026.1 GCA_028749115.1 Acidobacteriota bacterium
CTGCTGCTCAATAAGATGCGTCAGGCAGCCATTACCAAAGAGTTGCTGGAAATTCAAACTACGGTTGAGGCCCTTCAATAGGGAGGAGTAAGAATAAATGAGTGAGCCAGTTGTCAATCAAAGCAACAATTCTGCCGGAGAGGAAATCGGCCGGGTGGTTCAGATTATTGGCCCGGTGGTTGACGTCGCTTTTCCCGAGGGCAAACTGCCTGAAATTTATACGGCTATTAGGATAACCAGTGAAGGCTTTGAAGTGCCGGCGCCGATAGATATTATTGTTGAAGTTGAACAGCATATAGGTGATTTTAAAGTGCGTTGTGTTTCAATGTATCCGACTGATGGACTGGCTCGAGGGATGAAAGCGATTAATCTTGGGCAGCCAATAGAAGTTCCTGTCGGCGAAGGTACGCTGGGACGGGTGATAAATGTCATTGGTCAACCGATTGATCACCTTGGCCCAATCCAGGCTGCCAAATTTTATTCTATTCACCGTCAGCCGCCGCCTCTTGACGAACAGAGTACCAAACTGGAAATGTTTGAAACCGGGATTAAAGTTATTGATCTGATGCAGCCTTTTTTAAGGGGAGGCAAAATCGGCCTGTTCGGCGGGGCCGGAGTCGGCAAAACCATTATTATTATGGAGCTTATTCACAATGTAGCCACCAAACACGGCGGTTATTCGGTTTTTGCCGGCGTGGGCGAGAGAACGAGGGAAGGCAATGATCTCTGGTTAGAAATGAAAGAATCAGGCGTCTTAGAAAAGACGGCTCTCATTTATGGCCAGATGACAGAACCGCCCGGAGCCAGATTGCGGGTTGGCCTGACTGCTCTTTCTGTAGCTGAATATTTTCGTGATGAGCTGGGCCAGGACATCCTGCTCTTTATTGATAACATTTTCCGTTTTGTCCAGGCTGGTTCTGAAGTCTCGGCCCTGTTAGGACGCATGCCCTCAGCCGTTGGTTACCAGCCGAATCTGGCCAGCGAACTGGGTGAACTCGAAGAAAGAATTACCTCCACCAAGAAAGGATCAATAACTTCTGTTCAGGCTATCTATGTCCCGGCAGATGACTTTACTGATCCAGCTGCCGCTACTACTTTCACTCATCTTGATGCTACGACCAACCTGTCGAGAGCTTTAACTGAGATGGGAATCTATCCGGCGGTCGATCCGCTAACTTCATTTTCAAGAATTCTGGACCCGAGAATAGTTGGCGAAGAACATTACCGGGTAGCGCGCCGCGTTAAGGAAGTTTTACAGCGTTATAAAGAGCTGCAGGACATAATTGCTATTCTTGGTATAGAAGAGTTGTCAGATGAAGATAAACTCACTGTGGCCAGAGCCAGGAAAATTCAAAGGTTCCTGTCTCAGCCTTTTCATGTGGCTGAACAATTCACCGGTCGGCCAGGGAAATATGTCACCGTCGAAGAGACAGTTAAAAGCTTTAAGGAGATTTGTGATGGCCGGCATGATGATAAGCCAGAGCAGGCTTTTTACATGGCGGGCACGATTGAGGAAGTAATAGAAAAAGCAGAGGAACTTAAAAAGATATGAGTCCTGGAGCACCGGCCTTTTTTGAGTTAAAAATTATTTCTCCTGATAAGCTTCTGGCTGAAGCCAGAGTGGCTGAGGTTCAGGTTCCTGGTCTTGATGGCTATCTGGGCATCTGGCCAGGCCACCGTCCGCTAAATGCCTGCCTTGGCCGGGGTGAAATCATCTTTAAAACCACTGATAGCCGGGAAGAGAGAGTCATGATTAAAAGTGGTATAATTAGAGTTGAAGCATCAAAAATTTTGATTATGGCTGACCTGGATAAAAATGATTGAAGTTAATCCTGCCCTCCGGCCTGATGAAACCCTGGATACTTTTTATAAAGGGAAAGTCCTTGTCTTACAGAGAAAAAATGGATTCCGCTTTTCAGTTGATGCTCCGCTCTTAGCCAGTTTTATCCAGACCCGGAATGAGGATGAAATCCTTGAGATAGGAACCGGTTGCGGCATAATTCCCATGCTGCTGAGTGTCAAGCCTTTTCGCCACCTGGTTGCTCTGGAAGTGCAGCAAGGGCTGGCTGATCTCGCCCGGCGCAATATCATGCTGAATCACCTTGACGGCCGGATAACTGTCCTGGAGAAAGATTTCCGTCAATATACCCCCTGGCGCCAGTTTGATATTATTTTTTCCAACCCGCCTTACATTCCAAAAGATTCAGGCTATCCAAGCCAGATAGAAGAAAAAAATATAGCCAAGCACGAAATATTATGTTCACTCCAGGAACTCTTAACCTGGACTAAGGACAGCTTAAAAAGCTGTGGATCAGCTTATTTTATTTTACCAGAAAGCAGGAGAGAGGAATTTGAAGAAGAAGTACCAAAATGCAGCTTAAAATTAAAGCGGAGCCGCCTGGTTTTCCCGCGGGAAGGAGAACCTGCCAATTTTTATCTGGCGGAGTGCGGCGTGCTGGCCGTCAGCTATGAGGCTATGCCACCTCTTTTCCTCTATGGCTGTGATGGAAAATATACAGAAGAGGCTGAGACCATATTTTCAGGCCAGCCAGGCAGATAAAGTTTGGAAGCTGCCTTCCGGAGTGGTTTTCTGCTTTGATTTATAGTTAAAGCGAGCTCATTAATGGCCAGAAAATTTTAGACCTGATTGTTGGCTATTGAATCGGAGGAATCTTCTAATATAAAGGATAGGCAAAGAAAAATAGGTTGACGGAAAGAAAGGTTGAAAAATGAAAAAAAGTCTGACCATGAACGGCTATTGGCTCAGGTTCTGGAGTCTGGTCACCGGCCTCGGTATGACCATTGCATCTTATCTGACCATAGACCATTTTTTTAAAGCCAACTTCCCGGAGACGATTTTCACTGGCTCATTTTGTGATATCAGCAGCTTTTTTAATTGTAATAGTTCGGCTTATTCCTCCATCGCCCATTTTCAGGGAGTTCCCCTTGGCTATTGGGGCCTGGTACTGGGTCTCCTGGTTATGCTTGGTGCCTTTTTACCTTCTCCCCGGCTGGAAAAAGTTAATAAGCTTTTATCCTTGCCAAATGCCTTAGGCGTTCTGGTTCTTTTCTTTTATTCTGTTTTTTATCTAAAAAGCCTTTGCTTGCTATGTTCTGGTTATTACCTTTTTTCACTCATTAATTTTTATTTATTCTGGAAATTTGGCTTGCCTTCTGAACCTCGCGGTCTGCTTGGTTTCTTCCTTGACTTGATTTTTGGTTCGATTAAGCCTCTTATCGTTATTGGTGCCATGACCATCATGGGCGCCTGGGGCTTCCATCTTTTCTATCAGGCAAAAACGGATGCTCAGTCGGGAGGTGTGGCCATGAAAGTTGTTAAGGAGTTTTACAGCCTGCAACCGGTCAAAGAACCCAGCTTTATATCTCCTTACTGGACAGCTAAAGCTACCGCCGAGTTTGATCAGGCGCCGATCAGGATTATTGAATATGCTGATTTTCTTTGCCCGGATTGTCTTTTCCTTTTTCATCAGCTAGAAAGAATAAAAAAAGAATATGAAGGCAAAATAAATATTGCTTTTCAGTTCTTTCCACTCGAAGCGAAATGTAACGATGTTGTTGACAAGGATAAACATCCCGGAGCCTGTGATCTGGCCTGTATGGCTGCATATTCGCCAGATAAATTCCTCCCCATTCATGATGAGTTGTTCAGGAATTTTGAGAAGGCTAAGGATCCAGTCTGGCGGCAGCAATTGGCCAGAAGATATGGTGTAGAAAAAGCATTAACAGATGAAAAGACTAGGGAGCTGGTCAAGAAGATTATTGAGACTGGCAAGGAATATGAGAAGACCTCAGACCGGTTCCCTTACGGGATAAGATCTACTCCGACTATGATTATTAACAACCGGATGATTATCGGGACACTTCCTTATGCTCATCTAAAGGCTATCATTGATTCCTTGCTGAGCGAGGCAGAGAGACCAGTCAGTGGAGAAAGCAGATTTTTAGAAAACTGGGTTGATACATCCAAATTAAAGAAATAAAAGCTAGACTTTTAGCGGCCTTTCTTCCAGGGCTCAATCGGCCCGCCTGCTGTGGGGCTCTCCAGCCTGACCTGACTGGCAGTTGAGACCAGGCGAGCGAGATAGTCTTCTTCTGGCCGATTAAACTTTCAAGAGATTTCTTTTTTTTCCTGAATAAGTATCTCCCGTTTCATCAGCTCTCTTCTGACCAAATTAAAAACTTCGGCTTCAGAGCCCAAGAGCTCAGGTGCCACTATTCCAGTCTTCCTGATCAAACCCTGAGTAAAGGCCCTGGCTACAGAGGTGGCTGTATAGCCGGTGGTTCTGGCCATACTATGGATTCTGGTCTTCCGGTCGAAGCGGTCTAAAAGGCTGTAAGTTAGTTTCACTGTCTGGTTGTCCTTCTGCCCATTGATGATAACTCTAAGGAGGGTCAAGTCTTCTTCTCCTGCTTCCGGGTTAAGCCGGGGGAATAAAATTCTGGCCGCCATATCGACCGGTCGTATTTTTTGTCCGGCTATCTCCACTGGCTGGCTATCAAAAAATCCAGCCTGCTTCAAGGCCAGCATTTTTTCCCGGTGGCCAGGGTAACGGAGAGTTTTTTCGTTCATTTCCGGAACAGTCAATGTTTCGATCATGGTTCTTAAGCCATCGGTGTTAAAAGCTTCAAGGCTTCCTACATTTTCAAATTCAAGGAGCTCGGGCTCGGATAAAGCAGGCTTGATTACCACCTGCCCATTTTCCACACATCTGGCTGGCCTCAGGTATTCTTCTATTACATCGAGTGGGGAGAACACCGCCTTATATTCAAACGGCCATTTTCTGATGACTGGCAGTCCGCCGACATAGATATGGATAGAGAGGGCTTCATCGAGCTGGGTGAGTCCATAACCAGCCAGCATGTTGCTCAAGCCCGGGGCGACCCCGCAATCAACTACAGCCGTGAGCCCCTTTTCTCTGGCCAGGGATTCGAGTTCGAATGGATTTTCAGGGAAAAAAGAAATGTCAATAACATTCTGCTCCGCTTCAAGGCAGGCCTTAAGGCTTTGGAAACCCAGGTAGCCCGGCATAGCGTTTATCACCAGGTCGGAATCCCTGACAATTTTTTTTATGGTTTTGGCCTGGCTTAAATCATCCCTGATAACTTTCACTCCGGCTGAGGCCAGATCAATCAGGGCCTCCTTCTTTATGTCAACAGAAGTGATAGTGAAACCGGGTTCAGAAGCCAGGTCGAGGGCCATAGCTTTCCCCACCAGACCCGCTCCCAAAACGATAATTTTCATTGATATTCTCCTTTTTTAATTATTTTAAAGAAAAAAAGGGGAGCAAAAAACTGCAAATTATAAACCGCTAAAGTAGTTCAGATAATCTATCATTGTCTGGAAACTAATCATCAAAAAAATCATCATTTCTCTACTACTTTCCAGGGAAGATTGCCTACATTAGTAATACGGTTGTCTGATTCAAAGGCTACCCAGCTCAGATTGTCTGAGAGAGGCAGGCCAAGTGCTTCTAGTTGATTTTTATCGAGCAAGCGGATAGTCCGGTTGACTCTGATTTTAAATTCAAAATTAGTGTACTTGGTAATAGTCATTTCTTTTTTTAAAATTACCTGAGCTTCATCTTTTGCCACCAAGTTGAAGCTGCCCTCATTAGCGGCGGAGGTGTAAACCAGTGATCAAGATCAAAGGGAGAGCTGGCCTTAAAGAAAAGTGAAAACTGGCCGCCTTCAGGTCCAAGCCAGAAACGATCCTCTCCTCCGAAAGCATTCATATGGGGATCCCTTCTACCCGAGATCATGACCTCATGATTTGTCCAGCCGAAGCTCAGGCCGTTGAGGCCTTTAGCGGTGCTGGTCATTACTCTTCCCTGAAAATCCGGATTGACAACTACGATGGCCCGGCCGTTTCTGGCCGACAGAATGATGGCTTGTGTCTTGGATTGAAAGAAATCCAGGGCCTCCTTAAAAAGCCGGGCTTTGTCTTTGGCCGGCGGCTGGCTGCAGGCTGCCATCAGAACAAAATAAATGACAGGCAAGACTAGAAGCCAGTAGCTCAGGGCTTTTTTCACTTTCATCCTCCCGACAAAAGTAAAACTAAAATATCATTGTCCACCATATTTCCCGGAATATAAATTAACCAGCCAGGCTAGTTAATGAGTTTCTTGTCTGCTGTTTTTCTCCATTATCCGGGCGAACCACTGCCAGATTCTCCGGTGGAATTCGATACTGGGGGGATTGTTTTTTAGAAGGTTCCAGTAGCTATCGGGCAGGCCCCCAGGTATCAGGCTAATTTTAAAATTTTCATCCCACAAACGATAATTCTCTGGATGAAATTGAATTCCCAGAACATTGACATATCTTGTATGACTTATAGCTTCGACAATTTTTCCATCAGGAGAAAGAGCTACTGCTCTAAAATCCTGGCCAAGCTGATCAATAGCCTGATGATGAGAGCTTAAAACGCGGGGGTGATCTTTTTCAGAAAAGCCAAGTACTTTGGTGAAAAACCCGTCTGGAAGAAGGTTTAGGGGGTGAAAAATGTAGCCAGAAAGATTCAAATCTGGTCTGAGTTTCTGATAAGGATTATTATGCCAGTCATCGGGGTCAAGAGCGATGATGTCTTCGAGCATATTCTGGCCATAAACCTCTGACCAGATATCCTGAATGAGTGTTCCCCCGGTGGCCACATTGAGGCTCTGAGCGCCCAGACAGATGCCGAGAATCGGTAGCTCCGGCTTTGATTCAAGAAGCGGTTTAAAATCCTTATTCTGAGAGCCACCGAGAAAATGGAAAATAGCTGAAAGTTCAAAATAGTGACGGTAGGGATCTTCGACAACTGTCAGCAGGCTGGTCTTTTCTTTAAAGACGGCTGGAGGTATATCGGGACCTCCAAAGAAAATTATGCCATCAGAGTTATTTATTATATTTATAAACTCAGGTGTACAGTCGTTTTGACAGAAGATATCCTCTTGACTAATTTCAGCTGAAACCGGATGAAAACTAATCCAGGTGAGTTGATTAGAGCTGGCATATTTTTTGGCCTCTTCATAGCCTGTCAATTCTTTAAGGTGATAGACGCCAGTTATCTCCAGGTTAGAAATATTGATAAAACCCTTATCCCTCAAGGCTTGAAGATTCTTAATTGTGCCGATAGACGGGTAGAAAACAGTAAGCCTGACCGGCCGGCTCAGGCCTGGGCTATGGAACACTCCTGTTATAAGAATAAAAACCAGAAGAACGGCGGAAAGAACCCTGAACTTTTTCATCAAAATCTCCGTTTCCTATTCATAGATGAATATTTTCTCTGTTTTGTCAGTATTATGCAATTAGAGAAATACCGGCCATAGATAGCCGGCAACTGGCTGAGTGCCAAAAGCTGATTGGCCGGTCATCCGGCCCAAAAGTTTTCTACGGTGCTTTTATCTGGATTTGAAAAGCTCTGGAAGCAAAGAATATTGTAAAATATAATAGACTATAATGATCATAAGGAAAGAAGTTTTTGGTTAAAAAAAAGATGAGCATAAAAAGATGAAATTTGAACGAGTTGAGTTTTACGCCGGGGGCTCCGGCCAGGAAACGCCTTTAGCCGTTTATGCCGGGGGAGAACGCCACCTGGTGGCCAGAATAATCTCAAAGAAGAGAATTATGGATAAGCAGTCTGGCCAGATTAAGGAAGTCTTTGAATGCCAGTTGACCGGTGGGGAAATAGTAAAGATAGATAAGAAACTGAATACAGGCCAAAAGCAGCCAGAGAGATAGATAGGTGAGTCTTGAGTTTATTCTGGGTCTGCCAGAGTTTAAGTCCCTGGTGGAAAAATTAAAGCGGGGGGAGGACTGTCTTAATTTATCGGGCCTAATTCCGGAGGCCAGAGCTTATTTTTACGCCCTGCTGGCCGGTCAGATAGACAGGCCTATCGTCATCATTGAACCTCAAACCTGGCCACTTGAGGACATAAAGCGGGAGATTGAAAAATTATTGAGCTTTTTTGCCATGAAGCGGGAGGTTGAGTCACTGCCTCCTCTCAGCACCGATCCCTACCTGGAAGTCCCGGCTCCACTCGATATGGTGGCCTCGAGAATGAAAGTCTTATACAGCTTGAGTCAGAGTCGCCAGCCGGTTATTCTGACCAATCTGGCCGGTCTTCTGAAAAGAGTTCCACGGCCTGATGATCTGGCCAGCCTGGTCATAAAGCTAAACCATGGGCAAGCTTACGGCCGGGATCTGTTACTTAAACAACTGGCTGATTATGGTTATACTCAAGAGGATCTGGTCTCGTCAGCCGGCGAATATGCCTTCCGGGGAGGAATAGTCGATATTTTTTCTGTCTGGTCAAAAAATCCGTTCCGGCTTGAATTTGTTGAAAACCAGGTGGCCTCTATCCGGGAGTTTGATTCCTCTACCCAGCGGTCAATCAGCCGGTTGCAGTCAATTATCATACCTTCGCTTAAGGAATATCCCGGCGGGCAAGAGTTGAAAGAGGAAATAAAGCGTGAGTCCAGAAAAAAGCAAACGGGTTTATCCGATTTGCTGAAAAAGATCAAGCTCTGGGAAGATGGGGAAATTCTGCCTTCTTTTGACTACTATGCCCTGGCGGCTAAAGACCATTTCCAGCCGTTCAGTAGCTATTTATCCAATCCACTCTTTATTTTAGAAGAAAAGGATCTGGTAGAAAGAGAATGGGCAGAGCAATTTGAGGATTGGGAAAAAACTTTCGATAATCTGGTTAAGCAGAGAAGTTTTGCTCTGCCGCCAGACGGGATCTTTTCCCTTGATTTCTTCGAAGATATTAAAAATAAGGCTGTCTATATTCAGGAATTTTCAGAAGAGGTTGACCGTCCCGTCATTCACTTGGGTTTTCAACCCGTGCCTAGATTTGATAACCGGATTCCCTTTTTTCTCCAATATCTAAAAAAACGACAGGAAGAAAGAGACATCTGCTATATTCTATTGTCCAACCCCGGGAAAAAAGACCGGCTAGCTCATCTTCTGAGAGAAAATGAGGTGACCGTTAAAATGCTCTCTGATGTTAAGGAGGAACCAAAAGGCGAAGAAATCAATTTGATTGAAGGCCAGCTCGAACGGGGTTTCAGCTATCCCCGCCAGAAAATATATATCTTCGCCGAGAAGGATATCTTTACCGAAGAAAAAGTTCTGATCAGCCGTCCTCCCAGAAAGTT
>JAQURD010000007.1 GCA_028749115.1 Acidobacteriota bacterium
CCAGGGCAAAGCGTCTCTCCTCTGGAATTGTCCGGTGGAATTTTAGGCCCTCTTCTATCGAGACATTCCGGCCGGTCGGCCAGGTCTGCAGGATATCTTTTCTTATTTCATAGAATTCCTTCAGGTCTATTTTTTCGTCTTTAATCATGGTCTTCACCCTTCTGACTTAAATTTTCAACGGAAGCAACCGCTAAAGAAGCAGCTTCCTTTGGATATTTTTCAACCAGATTCCCCAGCACAGAGAATAAATAATCACGGTCACGGTAAAAAACAGGCTTGTCTGGCAAGAGCTTTCTTTCTTCACCATAATTTCTGAGCTTTTTGAGGGGGATGTTCATGACTGCCACTGATTTTTCCCCTGACAGAAATCCACCACTGCCAATAACAGCCTTGACTCTTCTCAAATCCTTTCCAATTTGGACATAGACTTTTCCCTGCGGTGTATAAACTTCTTTCCACCCTCCGATGTGCCTTAAAGCAGCATAATAAACACAGGCCTCAGCCAGAATCCTGTCAAAGATTTTTTCAGTTTCTAATTCGGGCAGATAATCAATCCTGCCGGAAATTGCAGCCACAAATTTTTCGATGTCTTTAAGCCCGAATCCTTCCTCTCTTAACCGGTCTCCTATGTATGTCTGGCCCATTTCAAAAAGAGAATGAGCTGAGACTCTCAACCCGAGATCTCCTTCCACTGTCCTTTTGACCTTAGGCTCCCGGATTCCCTTAAGAACTACCGTATCAGTTTCAAGGCATGATTCTGTATTGGAATAGAAATCCGTCGTGGCACCGCCAATATCAATGACCGCCAGATCAGACCATTCAGGATAAAACTCTGGAATGACTGAGATCAATTCAAACACAGCCAGGGGTGTTGGCTTTGGCTGGCTGCTGAAAAGCTCAACTATTTCTGCCAGCCCCCGGCCAACCACTATTCTCTTCAAAAATATTTCTCTTATCTTTTCTCTGACTGGTTCAATATTTACCTGACCGATTTCCGGCATGAGGTTTTCAGTTACGATGACTTCCTGGTTTTTCATTATATTAAGAACATCTTCAGCCACCGCTCTATTGCCAGCATAAACAATCGGGCAGCTTAACCTGGAAGATTCCAGCTTCTTAGCATTTTCCAGGATATATTTACTGTTTCCTCCGTCAGTTCCCCCGCTAATCAGGACAATATCAGGGCTAAGCCTTTCAAGTTCTTTTACATCGCCAGCCGTCAGGGAAAAAGCAAAGCTTTTAACAACTTTGCCGCCAGCCGACATAGCAGCTAATCTGGCTAATTGCAAAGTCAGGTCTGGCACCAGGCCGATGGCGGCAATCCTCAGCCCTCCTTTGGCCGAAGAAGAAAAAAATATCTCAGACAAACCCTTAAGCTGTTCAAGAGGAGTATGCCGTTCCCGATGAAGGAGTCCGGCCAATACCTCACTAAAACCGACCACCAGGTTATCCTGGGTAGTCGGAGCCGAGGTCTTTTCTAGAAGTTCAAGACCTGAACCGGCCAGGCCAAAGGCAGCACCCTTAGTCCAGGTTGAACCAATATCAATACTGATAACCGTCTTCATTGGCCGCAAACTCACTTGGTATTAGAGCCATTTGGCTCCTTCATATCGTTTTGATTATTCCGGGTAATCTGACTACCCTGACTCTGCGGTTTGTTCTGACTGTTCCGGTTACTTTGATTTGTCTGGTCTTTAGTTACCTGTCTTTTTGAACTTGACCCAAATTTTTCTTTGATATCCTGCTTTAGAAGTTCAGCCACCTGCTTGAGATCAACATCAGGGTGAAACACCCGGTCAAAACCCATTTTTTTAAATTTTTCTTCGACTACAGAGAAAGGCGTCTTGCCAACCACCAGATTGCCACCAACATAAAGGATAATTGGATCAAGGCCCTTTTCAATGCACAGATCTCTAAAACCCTGACAATCTATCTCTCCATGCCCATAAAGTGAAGAAACCAGAATAGCCTTAGCGTTCGTTTCGATAGCCGCATCCACAAATTCCTGCTGTGAAACCATGACCCCCAGGTTAACTACCTTAAATCCTTCAGAGGTGAAAAATAATTCAAGAATCTTATTGCCGACTGAATGGCAATCTAAACCTATAACTCCGAGGATAATCGTATCCTTTCCCATCTTCTTTTTTCTCCTGTTCTCAGGTTACTCGATGTCTTCCTCTCGATTTCTGGACCATTCTGAAAACTCAATTCCTGGCTATTTATAAGTATCAAGAAGTTAGTAACTGGCTGATCCTCTCTTCGACATAAAGCAATGAGCCTCTCTCTATTTGATAGTCGAAGACTATGACTTTACCGCCTCTTTGAGTAAAGTCCTGCACCGCCGGTAGATTTTCTTTTCTACGTTGAAGCTGGTAGCCCGGTGGAACAAAGACAACATCCAGGTCAGCCAGAAATTCTGGCAGTTTGTTTTCATTTCTTAAGAATAGGCAGGGAACCAAACCAGTAGCTAAACCCATCTCCTTCAATCTAACCACCACTCTGGCCAGAAAATTCTCGCTTTCACAGATAACACCAAGTCTCTGTACCGGGCTTAAGCTGGCCATGTCTATAATCGTTTCCTGACTGGGGGAAACAGCCACCTGGATCAATCTTTCTTTTAGTTCGGGCACTTTGCCCAGAAGTTCACTGTAATGAGTACTGGTGGTCAGGATAAGGTCAAAAGGCTCTAAGCGCTGTTCGGCCGCCGGATCAGCAACGATCTCATCCAGCAGAAATCTTGATACTCTGACATGTTTTAGAAAAATCAATTGCCTCTCAAAGATGCTCAGACTTTCTGGATTGCAATCGATAATAGCTACATTAAAATTTTCGAGTTTTTCTTCTCTTTGAATGATAGCCAGTTCCAAAAACGTTCTTATCTCCTGATAAGAAAAATTCATCCCACGGAGTTGATCAAGCAGATTGTAAATTATTCTCTGGGCCCTTTCTTTGCGTCCGGAGGGAATTATGTCCTGCCGGGAAGAAACAAAAGTGCCCCGGCCCTGAGTTGTTTCAATGATCCCATCTCTGACCATAACTTCATAGGCCTTCTTAACTGTTCCACGGGCAATGTTAAGTTGATTAGCCAGCTCCCGCTCGGTAGGGAGCTTATCACCCGGTTTCAGCTGTCCTTCATGAATCATGGAGGTTATCTGCTTTATTATCTGGCGATAGGCAGGCACTGGACTTTTTTTGTCAACAGAGATTTTTGTTTCCATGTTGTACCTCTTAAAGCAATGTACATATTAGTGTATACCAGAATATACCAAGTTAGTCCAATTATCAAGTGGAAAACTACAATGTTATTTACACTTGAAAAGTGAGCTGTTGATGAGGCCTCCCATTCATAGGAGGAAGAAATGGAACAGAGACACCAGCATTTGAGTATTGAGGCGTCTTTTGCCCTGGTGAAAAAAATTGCTGTCAATCCTTACCGGCGTATTTAGTTCTATAAACATCAAATCCCTCTAAGCAGAGTTCCCAATGGCCTGCAAGTAGATACCCACTCAGTCCCTGACCTCAAGCAGGGTTCCCTCAAACTTCGCTTTTGGGGAAATAACCAGTTCATTAACTCCATTGCCTCTTCACTAATTGATTTCCCGGGAGTTCACTTTCGAACTTTTGCTAAGAGCAGAAAAATTACAATCTTCTGATAATATTTTATGGCCTTCCGAATGAAAACTCAGGCTTAACTCTGCCAGATTTCTCTCCCGATAGATGACGAAGCTCGTCATTATTAATAGCTTGCTCAAAGAGCCTGTTGATTTGCTTTTAGAAGGAAGAGTATAATTAATAAAAATGACCTCTCCAAGTAAAAGCAGAGAACAGGTCACTAAATATCTACCTGGAATTTTAGCTTTAGTCGTCGCTGTCTGGCTGGTTTTTCCATTGATCAGACTCGATCAATCGGACTATACCCGGGCTAAGGTTCTGGTTTACCGGCTGGCTCTGGGCATTACTATTTTGATTCTTATCCTGGGGAAGATGGGTTTTGATATTTTTTTCCCACAGGGAATAGCCAAAAAAGTCTCTAACCTGAAATCTGTAGTCTTTATTATCTTTGGCATTCTTATACTGGCTTTTGTCGTCTTCATTATCGTTCAAGCTGGCTCACTATTTCTAAGCAGTTATCCTCAAACGACAGATTATAATCTATAAACTAGCCAGTTGTTTTTCAGATGTTTTTTGCTTGAAGATATCTCTATTTCTCAAGATAACAATGGTCGCCACGATTAGGTAAAGCAAGGTTTGGATACCCTCGGTCAGGGCAGACAGTTCAAAAAGCTGATCGACAAAATTGATCATAAAGTGAAAAAGAATAGCAGCCAGCGTGCTTTTTTTATTTCTATAAAATATGTAGGTAAAGATCACTGATTTAGGGAAAAGTTGAAGAAAGTAAAATGCCACCAGCCAATCATGGCCTGTCCTGGCCTGCAGGGGATAACCTTTGACCAGAAAGAGAGGAATGGTCCAGATAGCCCAGACAACAGCAATAAGCAGGCTGGCCCTAAAACCTGACATAATATTTTTAAGCTTGTCCAGCCAGTAGCCGCGCCAGCCAAGCTCTTCCGGAAATGGCCCGACAAAAAAGGTATAAAAGATGAAGATCAGAATGGAAGGAAGGTGAGCTTTGACCTGAGAAACTAGCTTTAGTTGCGACAGGGGCTGGCCTAAAGCCCAGGCAACCAGAATAGCCGTAACTGCTATGAACAAAGGAATAAGAAAAATTTCCCGGTAACCTCTTCTGCTGATCAGTGTGGGATCAAAGATCCGCCGCCAGTAATCCCAGTTTTCTTCAGATTCTCCACTCAGAAGCAAAAAAACCACAGCCAGCAGAGCCGGGACCAGCAAGCCAGCCAGCAAGAGAACCTTGACGGCCAGATTTTCAACTCCCTGGCCAGTGGAGATGGCCAGCAACCAGGGAAGCCAGGTCAACCCCAGAACAAAAGGTATATATAAAAAAGGGCTAATTGAAATCTTTTTAACAGGCATGACCGCCTCCTGACAGTTAACCTTATTAAAATATAAAAAAAGCTTCAGATAATAAAGAGTTTTTTTTAAAGGGCGGCATCACTGGCTGCCGCTTCTCTGTACATTTACTTATTTCTATCTTAATCAGCCGTTACCTGCCATAATAACAAGCTGGCATTAATAAAAAAAATAAAATAAAATCTAGATATAAAGATAAAAACCGGAGACAAAAATGAAAGCCATCTATCTTACCGGCTGCAGACAGGCCAGAGTTGAAGAGGTGCCTGAGCCAGATTTTCAGTCGCTTGATTCAGTCATTCTCAAGACGAAAGTGGCTGGACTTTGTGGCAGCGATTTGCATTATTTTATAGCAGAATCTGTAGGTGGAGATGAAGTTTGCTATCCCTGGATAGTCGGCCATGAATGTTCGGCTGAAGTGGTAAGAACCGGGCCGGAGGCGAAAAGATACAAGCCAGGGGAATTGGTTGTAGTTGAGCCTTCCATTTCTTGTGGCGTTTGCGATCAATGCCTGGCTGGCCGGTTCAATACCTGCCGGACTATCAAATTTCTGGGTCATCCAGGGGAACTGGCCGGCTGTTTGGCTGAGTATTTTGTTATGCCAGAAAAGAACCTGATTCCTCTGCCTGCCGGCTTATCGCCCGAAGAAGGCATGTTAGCTGAACCTCTGTCGATTGCCAGGCATGCAATGTATCTGGCCTCGTTGGAAAATTCAGCTACAGTGGGTGTCCTGGGAACAGGACCAATTGGACTCTTGTTGATCATGCTCCTTAAAAAACATGACTTTAGTTCTATTTTTACTACCGACCGGTCTGAAGCCAGAGTAGATGCTGCTCTTAAAGCCGGAGCCAGTTGGGCAGCTAATGCTGAAGAGGAAGATATTATCATGGAAATTGCTGCCCGTCAGCCACTCGGTTTAGATGCTGTTTTTGAAGTCAGCGGTGACCAGGAAGCTATTGATCAGGCAGTAGAATTGGTCAAACCAGGCGGCAAAATAATCCAGATAGGAATTCCACTGCCAGAAAGGGTATCCTGCCGCCTAAGTAAGCTCAGACGAAAAGAAATAACCATAATTAATGTCCGTCGGCAAAATAAATGTCTGGAAGAGTCTATTCATCTCCTGGCAGAAAAAAGAATAGAAGCCTCCTGGTTGTTGACCCATCGTTTTTCACCTGAAGAGGCTCAGTCAGCCTTCACCACTGCCGCCGACCGGCTGGATGGAGTGCTCAAAGCTGCCATTATCTTTTGATTACCAGCCAGAAAATAATCGATAGCCTAAAGGCCAGATTTTAGATAAAAAAGCTCAGTCACAAAGGTCAGAACAGGCTTGAGAACATGCCTGCTTTTTTGAAAGGCAGGGCAAAAATCAAATAGACCGGTGTTAGCCTGTTAGAAAATAAACCCAACAGCCAGAGATAATCTTGCCCCGCCTATCTTGAAATTAACTCCTTCATAAGTATCTTTAGCCTGGCAATAGCCAGCCTCTATCCCGCTGAACAGGAATTTTTCCCGATAATAGATTCCAGCTTCGAAGTTCAGGCCAATTTTATTACCACTAACAGTTATCTCCATAGCTTCTTCCTTATAAGCAGCATTGGCCACTCCAAGCCCAATAAACAGCTTCAGATGCCGCCCGAATGAGGGGAAATAGCCTACACCACCGCCATAAAACTGCTGCCTGGAATGAGTTGGAAGTTCCAGATCTGGGCTGATCCCATCTTTTGAACCTGTTATAAAAAAGCCATAAACATAAACTTGATCAATGATTCTGGCTCCCAGTTTAACTTCGGGAACGAACAAAGTTTCTCCATAGACATCTTTATAATTAGCATCAGCCAGGAAAATATATCCCCCGCTGATAGTTAGCATTACTTTCTCCGCCGCCTGGCCAGAGATGCTCAGCCAGGATAACAGGAAGAAAAACAAAAGCAAAATCCCTGCTGGCCGGGCTTTTTTATTTCCTGGATTGTTTCCTTCTCTTTCTCTCATGATTCCAATCTCCTTTGCTCACTTTTTGTTTACCAAAAGGCCAACCACGCCCAAGAAAGTTAATGGCTCAAGGTCTTTTCGCCTGCCTGACCTGCCATCAACAACTCCTGACTAACATTTCTTATCAAAAAACCAGCATTTATGTCAACGTTTAAATAAATAATGAATTTCCATGACGCGGCATTTCGTTCCGGTTTCACTCATGGACTCAAGCCAAAAAAATTTCATAATAAGCATATCCGGCCGTTAAATCAGGGGAGGATCAGAAGACCAGGTATTATAAAGCTGGCTGCCGCCACCGGTTTGACCGGGTAATTCTTAACTTTCTTGACTTAGCAAGAGACTGAAGCTTAAAATAAAATTGGAGGCAAAAGATGAAAAACAAGAAGTTTATCTTGCTTATTATTGTTACCATAACCATTTTGGCTACATCATGTGCATCGGCAAATAAAGGCGGTTCAGATTTAGAATTTAATCAATATTTAAATGAAGCTACAAGATGTTATCAGAAAGAGAATTACTCTCTGGCCAGACAGAAGCTTGACCTGGCTCTACAAATTGATCCAAATTCTGTCCGGGCTAACAACATGATGGGGCTGGCTTATTTCAAAGAAGGCAATTATGCTCTGGCTGAAACCTACTTTAGGAAGACGGTTAAACTTGATCCAGGGTACGCCACTGGCTATCTCAACCTCGGTGCGATTTGTGCCATGAAAAAATTATATTCAGAAGCCCGGGAATATTATGAGAAAGCCATTTCTATCTCACCCAATCTGACGGCAGCCTATTATAGCCTGGCCACTGTTTGTTTTCAGCTCAACGACAGGGATAAAGGGCTTTCTTATCTTAAGCGTGGCTTTGAACTTGATCCCAATTATCTGGAAGAACATCGTGAAGCTTTGAGCAGCCTGCCTATGGAGGGCCCGGCCTTAGCTCAACTTTATTTCAGTTTCGCCAAAGTCTATGCCAGCCAGGGAGAAGTGGTAAAGACAGCAGAATACTTAAAGAAAGCCAGGCAGAATGGCTTTAAGAACTGGAAGTTGATAGAAACAGAGCCAGAATTTGTCGGGGTCCGGGATAATCCTCTAATCAAAGAGTTTCTTAAGTAAAAACAAGGGACACAATCTATATTTCCTGTTTTTTTCTTCCCCGGTGTTGTCTTCCGGGAGAACAAGCTTATAGAAGGCCAAGAGGAAATATGATGGGCGATTGATGTGGCAACCTCTTGTCTGACTTTCCACCAGATAACTTTATCCTGGGAATTATTGATAAACCCTCTCTGCCCGGTTCCTCGCAAGCTGGGGGACCTCTCCGGCTCCGCGAGTAAGTCCGCTAAGACAGATGACTTATCTAATTCTCAGCTCAAACTGGCCAGCGTTTAACTCAGCTCTCAGTCTTTTCTGGTTTTTTCTTTTTTAAGGTGACCAGAGTCGCCCCCCAGCCGCCAGACATCAGGTCAGCATCACTGAAATTCAAGACGGCTGGATGCTTTTTGAGGATGCTTCTGACCATAGCTTTCAAAGTACCTGTCCCCTTCCCATGGATGATCCGCAATTCATAAATATTGTTCTTCAAACATTCTTCAATATAGTCGTTAAGGAGTTCTTTAATCTCGCCTGGCTGGAAGGTATGAAGATCCAGAGTTCCATCAACCGGAATTTTTACCGGCTGGTCATTGTTCATCTTTCTATTCCAGTAATGACAGCCTGTTCTTCATCACTTGACCTTATGAAATCAAAAAAGCTTTTAGCCACCGGATAATCGCTTACCGGCAGCAAGGTCTTCTTTACAATCAAATCTCTTTGAAGATGGAGCTTCTGTGGTACCTCCAAACCTGCCACCAGAGAAAAGCTGGAGAAACTCTCATCTTTTTTTCTGGCTTCAGGCACAGCTTCCAGAGCAGAAATATTGCCATGAATATCAGAAAAAAAGGCAATTTTCATTCTTCCACCTCAGATTTTTCTTCTTCCAGCTCAGGTGGAAGATCACCAGCTTCTGCCTGCTGCTTTTTCTCATCCTTTTTTACCTTGACAACATATTTTTTAGATGGCTCGAGCAACTGCTGAACTTCAAGGCAGGCATTGCTCAGTGCACTCGAACTCGTCTTCTTTTTCCGGTAATATATCCAGCCCCGTTTCTCCATATAGAGAAACAAGCGGTCAAAAGCAAAAATGGCGGCCGCCAATAATACCACCCAAATAAATATTTTGAGCATTTTTATTTTTTTCCGATTCCTTTCTAATTTTATAACGCTGGTGCAGAGAATAACAAGCACAAATTCTACGGAAGCTAAAGTCTAATCTATTTAATTAGCTAAAAGCAGTCAGGCTGAGGAAGATAAGCATGGCGAAAGCCAAATCACCAGCCGCGCCACTCGCTGGTTTATATTCTCCCCCAAAAATCCCTCCAAGTCTAAAAGCTACAATTCAGACTGGACTAGATATGGAAACGAATGCTCAGAATGTCGCCGTCTCTGACCATATAATCTTTGCCAACCAGCTTGAACTGGCCATGGCTGCGAACTTCTTTATCGGACCCGGCCACTATTAAATCATCATAGTTGAAACATTCAGCCGCAATGAAACCGCGGGCCAGATCAGTATGAATAGCTGCCGCCGCTTCCAGTGCCGTCGCCCCGCGCTTGATATTCCAGGCTCTGACTTCATCCGGGCCAACTGTAAAAAAGCTGATATAGCCAAGGGCCTCGTAAGCCAGAGCGATTAACCTGTCTCTAGCTGATTCTTTTATACCCAGATCCTCCATAAAAGCCCGGGCTGATTCTATATCAAGCTGAGACAGTTCCATCTCGAGCTGACCGGCAAATTCCACTGACCGGTATCGCTGGCTGACAACCTGCAGAACGTCTTGATTTTTTCCTGTTGATGCTTCTCCCGAATTCAATATGACCATAGCCGGTTTTTGCGTCAAAAATTGAAAACAACGGGTGATAAGTTTCTGATTCTCATCAAATTCCAGCTCCCGCAGCGGCCTCCCCTCATTGAGGGCCTCAACTACAATTTTAAGAACCTGCTGTTCGGCTTTCAAGCCGGAGGCACCGCCGCTCCCGCCGCTGCCTTTTTTAAGGCCAGCCTCAACTTTCTCCAGACGCTTCTCGGCTATGATGAGATCAGCCAGAAGTAATTCCTGCTCAATCTTTTTCAAATCTTCAAGTGGCACTTGCCAGGAAGAAGCCTCAGTTTGGAAATTCCTGAGGACTATAGCCAGAGCATCAACCGTCCGGGCAAGCTTCATCAGATCACCTGAAAAGGCATCTGCCCGCCCATCACCTTCATTAATTCCAGCCAGGTCAACAATATCGATGGCCGGATAAACCTGGCGCTGCGGTTTATAGATCACCGCCAGTTTCTCCACCCGCTCATCACTCACTTTGACCGAAGCCAGATTGGGGCCCAGACGGCCAGTAGCAAAGGCCGAAACTGTAGCAGAAGAACCAGTTAAGGCATTAAACAGAGTTGTCTTGCCCGATTTCGGTAAGCCAATAAAACCTATTCTCATGATTGTTCTTTCTAATAAGATAAGGCAGGGTGATCTGCAGCCCTACGGAAGGGCGCTAATCTCTCTTTAGCCTCTCAATCAAAACATCAATCAGAATATTTCGATATTTAAAATAAGCTTTGGATTATAACAGAAAGAAGCCTGCCTGTCATCAGAATGGAGTCAGAGGAGCCCCTTTCTTCTATTATCAAAAAGATAGCCAGGGGCCTCGCCGATCATTAAAAAGCCCTACTATTTTTTGGTTCGGAAGTCCTCGCTCCTCCTTTTGCTTCTTGACTGCTTCGACTCATCAAGATGAAGCTGGCTGATCAATTTTCAGGGAAAATTGAGACGGGCGCTTCAACACCCTTCAGAATTTCATATTTGAGTTGCTCCACGACTGACCTATTAAAAATTGTAGCATAAATGCTTAGCGGCTCTATCCTCTGGATATTATAATGGCCCTGTTCCTGAAATGAACTAATTAGAAAGGCAAAAAAGTGATGATTAACTTATTCATAATAAAGGAATTGCGCTGGCTCGTCCCCATTTTACTGGTCCGGTTTTAACCTCCGTTCTCCCGTTTGCTTTATTTTGTCGCATCACTTCAAGCTTTGGTCATAGTATAATGATGAGGAAGAAATAGAGGAAGGAATTGATGAGAAACCATCAGGCAGACGAGCACCGGACTGGCCAGTCCGGCACTGAAGCCAGGGATCTTCTTGAACTTCGCCATAAAGTTATTTCTCTCGCCTCTGATGCCATGCTCCGGGATGCCTATTATACCAGGGAAAGAATAGTACGCCTTCTCTCTTCTGGCCTTCCACGAAAAAATCCAGCCAAAGCTGCGGGCATTCTACACAATCTCAAAAAAAGATTGGAAAAATCAACTGAAGAAAAATCTGCCCGCCAAAGGAAAAAGCCCCGCCTTTACTATCCTCAGGAGCTGCCGATTGTCAGGAATCGTCCGGAGATTGTGCGGGCCATCAAAGACAACCGGGTTATAATTGTCTCAGGGGAAACTGGCTGCGGGAAGAGCACCCAGTTGCCAAAGATGTGTCTGGAAGCTGGACAGGGCCTGGCCGGCAAAATTGCCTGCACTCAGCCTCGCAGGCTGGCGGCCATCACTATCGCTCAGCGAATCTCAGATGAACTGCACCAACCTCTTGGTCAGGCCGTGGGCTATAAAATTCGTTTCCAGGATAAGACTTCACCCGGTTCTTACTTTAAAATTCTAACCGATGGGATGCTGCTGGCCGAGACGCAGGCGGATCATCTGCTAACTGAATATGACACGATTATCATTGACGAAGCTCACGAACGCAATCTCAATATTGATTTCTTGATTGGCCTCACTCACCGCCTGCTGGAAAAACGGCCGGAACTAAAGGTCATCATTACTTCCGCCACTCTTGAGGTAGAAAAATTTGTCAAAGCTTTTGAGCATCCACCGGTTTTTAAGGTCAGCGGCCGGCTTTTCCCTGTCGAAGTCATGTATTTTGAGCGAACGAATCAACAGCAGAAAAAAGAAGAGTCTGATTATGTTGATCTGGCAGTTGATGCTGTTGATTTTATCAGGCAGGAAAAACAGCCCGGTGATATCCTGGTCTTTATGCCTACCGAGCAGGATATTATGGAAACCTGCCGGCGTCTTCAGGGCCGGCACTATCAGGACTCAATTATCCTGCCTCTTTTTGCCAGGATGCCGGCTCAGCAGCAAAAGCAAATTTATGCCGTCAAGCAGGGCAAAATAGTCGTGGCTACCAATGTGGCCGAGACCTCACTGACCATTCCAGGAATTCGCTATGTAGTTGATACTGGTCTGGCCCGCCTTTCGCAGTATCAGCCATCATCCGGGATTCACAGCTTGCCGGTCATGCCCATCTCGAGAGCCAGTGCCGAACAACGTAAAGGCCGCTGCGGCCGGGTCAGCGAAGGTCTGTGCCTCAGGCTATATTCAAAGGAAGACTTTCTCGCCCGGCCAAATTATACCCCGCCTGAAATTCTCCGCAGCAATTTAGCTGAAGTTATCCTGCGCATGCTTGATCTCGACCTGGGTGACCCGCTCAAATTCCCTTTCCTTGACCCACCAACAGCCAGAAGCGTCCAGGATGGTTACAGAACACTTTCCGAACTTGGAGCTATAGCCAAAACAGACAGCGGCTACGAGCTAACTTCTCTTGGCCGTCAGATGGCCCGGCTGCCGCTTGACCCGCGTCTTTCACGCCTGTTGCTGGAAGCTGGCCAGCGCGGCTGCCTGGAGGAGGTAGCTATCATCGCTGCCGCCCTGAGCATTCAGGACCCGCGCCTCCGGCCTCTGGACAAAGCAGCTGATGCTGACCGCATCCAATCAATCTTCCAGCACCCTGAATCAGACTTTTTAACACTGGTCAACATCTGGCGGGCCAGGCAGTCTGTCAGTCATGATCTGGCCGGCACGACTGCTCTCAAGAAATTTGCCCGGGATTATTTTCTATCTTACAACCGGCTCCGTGAATGGCACTTTGTTTATGAGCAGATCATGGAAATCCTGGAAGAGCAGCGAATTAAACCTGCCTCCGGTAAGACACCTTCATCAAACGCAGACCGCTACAAGGCCATTCATCAATCGATCCTGAGCGGATTTATCTCCCATCTGGCAATCCAAAAAGAACAAAATATCTACCAGGTCGCCCGCCGTCAGGAAGCCATGCTCTGGCCAGGCTCTGCTCTCTTTAAAAAACCTGCTGCCTGGATAGTTGCCGCCGAGATGGTTCGCACCAACCGTCTTTATCTGAGACTAGCTGCCCGGGTCAACCCGGCCTGGGCTGAAGATCTTGCCCCGCATCTTTGCCATTATTCTTATGAATCTCCTTACTGGGATAAAGATCGCGGCCAGGTTCGGGCTAAAGAAAAAGTCAGCCTGTTTAACCTGACCATCGTTGATGGCCGGGATGTCCCCTTTGGCCAGCAAGATCCAGAGAAAGCTCACCAAATCTTTGTCGAAGAAGCCCTGCTGAATAATCAGGTCAACCGGCCATATGATTTTCTTCAATATAATCAGCAGGTGGTAATTAAAATCCACCAGCTGGAAGAAAAACTTCGCAGTCGCCAGATACTTATTCCCGAGCAATATCTTTTTGATTTTTATTCTGGCCGGCTAAAGGGGATTTATCGCCTCGAAGCTCTTGACCAGCTAATAAAAAGAGCAGGTAGCGACGACTTCCTCCGGTTTAAGGAAGAAAATCTCTATCTAACCAGTCCCGACCAGCAGCTTGTTTCCCAATTTCCTGATTATCTGAAAATCCTCGGACATAGCTATGAACTCAGATACCGTTTTTCTCCAGGGGAAGAAGAGGATGGCGTCACCATTCTAATCCCACTCCATCTGGTCAAGGCAATTCCAGAAGCTCTACTGACCTGGCCAGTCCCTGGCCTGATGACTGAAAAAGTATTAGCTACACTCAAAGCTTTACCCAAAGAATACCGTAAGCTGCTGCAACCTCTGTCGGACACAGCCGAAGTTATCGCTAAAGAACTGAAACCAGCCAGTATTTCCTTTTATAAAGCCCTGTCAGTTTTTTTAAAAGACCATTATAAGCTGGACCTGCCTCAGGACATCTGGGCCAGGCTGGAAATCCCGCGTTATTTAAAAATGCGCATGGCCATCATTAATGACGATGGGCAGGAAATCCTGGCCGGCCGTGATCTGGCTTTCCTCTGCCAGTTGCTTAACGAACAGGCAAAAAAACCAGTCGAAGAAGAGTCACCTGGCTGGAAGGCAGCCAGAAATAAGTGGGAGAAAGAAGAGCTGGCCGGCTGGGACGAACACCTGGCGGAAATTCCTGAGGAGATAATCATTGATAATTTTTTAAAAGGCTATCCCGCTCTGGTGGCTGATAGGCAAAAATTCAGCCTTAAGCTATTCAAAGATAAAGGCCAGGCCCGCCAGAGCCATCTTCAGACAGTGGAAATGCTTTTGAGCCGCCAGTTTGAGAAAGATTTGAATTTCATCCAGCGGAGTTATGCCTTACCTAAGGAGCTCAAGCCTGTTCTGCTATTTTTCGGAGGCGAAACAACCGTCAAGGAGGAAATAATTAGCCGGGTGAAAAAGGAAGTTTTTCAGAAAAATTTCCGGCGGCGGACTGAACTTGAAACCTATATTAAAGAGAAAGCCATGAAAGAGCTTTTTGAAAAGGGCCATCAGCTATTCATGGCTGTTCAGGAAATTCTTCAAGAATATCATAAGGCCGCCAGGCTGATTGAAAATATTGAAGAAGAGCAGAAGAGAGCGAGGATCAGATCGGCTGTGCCGGATATTTTAAAGGAAGAGCTCAAGCGGCTTATTCCCAGAAATTTTGTCCAGGTTTATCCCTCAGATTTTCTAACCGAGCTGCCACGCCTGGTCCGTGCTCTGGGTATCAGGGCAGAGCGGGCTCGCTTCTCAGCCGAAAAGGATAGAGCCAAAGCAACTCAGGTTGAACCATTTGAGTCTGAATATGACCGGCTGTCAAGGCTCCTCAGACAAAAAAATTTAACTGAAAATGAACAGCAGTTGTTAGAGCTGCGCTGGATGATAGAAGAATTTAAAATTTCTGTCTTTGCCCCGGAGATAAAAACAGCTTTTCCCGTTAGCGCCAAAAGGCTGACAGCTAAAATCAAGGAAATTGAAGATAGACTGGAATTAAAAAGATAAAAGCCAGGAACATAAGGAAGGAGGAACTGATGGCTGACCGCTGCGAGATTACCAATAATAATAGTCAGGAAGCAGGCCAGAAAAGAATCCGGATGAGGCACTTGAAAGACATGCTCGGGCAGGAATTTGGACTTTCCGACTGGCTGACTATGACTCAGGAAAGAATCAATGCTTTTGCCAGTTCTACGGAAGACTATCAGTGGATTCACGTTGATGTAGACAAGGCAGTTAAAAGCCCGGTGAAAAGCACTATTGCCCATGGGTTTTTGCTTCTGTCCCTTTTGCCTTACTTTTTGTCCCAATCACCCCTGGCCAGAATCAAAGTTAAAATGCTTTTCAACTATGGCCTGGATCGCATCAGGTTTATCAGCCCGGTTAAACCTGGTGATCGCATTAGAAACCGGGCCGTCCTCACCAAGATCAGCCGGAAGGGATTCAGACGCTGGCTGATTAAGATTGAAAACACCATAGAAATTGAGGGCAGCTCAAAGCCGGCTTTATTCGCCGAGCTAATCGTCTTTATTTTTTTCTAGCCAAAGTCCCTGATTTAAACCTGACTTTAGGCTCGTGCCTTTAGCCCTGCGGCTTTGATCAGCCTTGCAGAGATGCAACATCTTTCAGGCAGGCTATTGTCGAGTCAATTTCATCAAAGGAATTGTAAATCCGCTTCATTCTGCTTTTAGCCTTTAATTTGACTCATCTTGACCTGGCATAATATACTCCAGCTATGTCAAAACCGGCCTCCAGGACCAGGATCTGGGAAATAGATTTTCTACGGGGGTTGTCCATCATTCTGATGGTTGGCTATCATCTTCTTTATGACGTTGGAGATTTCATTGGTCTTAAGACATTTCTAGGGTTTTCTACGGATCTATCCACTCTGCCCTGGCTGGTTGCCCAGAATTTTTTTGCCGGGCTATTTGTTGTTCTGTCCGGCATATCTTCAACTTTTAGCCGGAATAATCTGCACCGCTTCGCTAAATTTGGAGCCGTCGCTCTTCTGATTACGGCTGTGACCTATGTTTTTGACAGTTCTTCTGCCATCTATTTTGGCATTATCCATTGCCTGGCCGTTTCCATTCTAATTTTTATTCTGGCTTTTCAAAAAAGGAAGCCAGCCAGCAGAGCAATCTGGGGAAGCCTGATCGTGATAACAGGATTTTTTATGCCTGCCTTGAGAAAAGCTCTGACCGTTAAGACTAGCTGGCTTATTCCTTTAGGTCTTTTCAGTCCTTCCTTTGCTTCACTCGATTATTTCCCTCTTATTCCCTGGTTTGGTATCTTTCTTTTGGGAACCGCCCTGGGACAGTGGTTATATGGGTCCCAAAAAAGCCTTATCAGTCAGCGCCTTCCAGAAACCTTTATTAACTGGTGCGGCCGCCATTCCCTTCTGATCTATTTAATCCACCAGCCCATAATTATTGGGTTTTTTTATCTCCTCGGCTATGTGACTTTTTAACTCTCTTGAGGTGAGAAACGAAGAAACGAGGTTGAAAAATAGAGCCTGAAAATGAGGCCAGACCAGTGGATTTAGTTTATTTTCAATAATATATTGACTGCCATCAGACACCTATTTTAGTCAACATTTTTTATTATTGAGCCTATATTGATTTTTTGCTCAGATATTAAGAGCATAAAGTTGGCTGGCCTTTTGTTCTTCTATCTTATTGATAACAAAGGATATCTGCCGGCACGACCTCATTTAGGAGACACCATTCAGAAGCTTCTGAAAGCTACCCTTTTTTAGCAGCTTCTCCATTTCAAAAAACTGTTTTAGAAGCTGATTGACTTCCTGCACAGGCCGGCCGCTCCCTCTGGCTATTCTGGCCCGCCGCCGGCCATCTATAATCCGGGGATTTTCTCTTTCTTCCCTGGTCATCGAGTTAATGATTGCCTCAAAATAAACCAGTTTTTTATCATCAACATTCAAATCCCCCATATTTTTAAACGGGCCAACTTTCGGCAGAAAACCAAGCAAACCAGACAGGCTGCCCATTTTTTTCAATTGAATTAACTGCTGACGAAAATCTTCTAAGGTAAATTGCTGTTTTTTAAGCTTCCTAGCCAATTCTTCTGCTTGCTTAATATCCGCTTCTTCTTCAGCTTTCTCAATTAAACTCAGGATGTCACCCATACCCAGGATGCGCGAAGCCATTCTGTCCGGATGGAAAACCTCCAGTTTATCGAATTTTTCGCCAACACCGATGAATTTTATTGGGCGATGAGTAACATAAACAATGGACAGGGCGGCTCCACCTCTGGCATCGCCATCAAGCTTCGTCAGGATAATGGAAGTCAGCCCGATTTTTTCCTCAAAAGCCTGAGCGCTTCTGACTGCATCCTGACCGGTCATGGCGTCGCCGACATAAATGACTTCTACCGGTTCAAGGACATCTTTCACCAGGCGCAGCTCAGACATCAAATCATCATCAATATGCAGCCGCCCGGCCGTATCAACTAGAAGCGGATCATAGCCACGGTTTCTGGTATAAGTTATCAACTCTTTCAAAGCTTCTTCTGGTTTTTTCATTCTGTCTGCTGTCATTTCATAGAATGGCAATTCGCCAGAACTGCTAATAATTCTTAGCTGATCCTGAGCAGCCAGTCTTTTCAGGTCAAACGACACCAGCAATGGATTTTTGCCCATTCCTTTCACATAGCGGCCAAGTTTGCCGGTAGTGGTCGTTTTGCCGCTTCCCTGCAATCCAACCAGCATAAAGACAGAAGGCGGGTGACTGGAGAAAGTCAGGCCTCTGGCTTCCTGTCCGAGAATGGCTGTCAGTTCGTCCCTGACAATCTTTATAAAGTGCTGGGCGGGCGTCAGGCTCATCATCACTTCTTGATGAAGGGCTCTGGCTTTAACTCTTTCTTCAAATTCCTTTACTACTTTATAATTGACATCGGCCTCGAGAAAGGCCAGCCGGAGCATCTTCAGGGCTTCTGCTATATTTTTCTCAGTGATTTTGCCTTCGCCCCTGATGTATTTCAGGGTTTTCTGAAGTTTGTCTGTTAATTGCTCAAACATTCTTCTAACCCGATTACTTATATACCCTTACAATTTATGATTCTGGCTTTATCTATCTTAACCTATGGATTTTGGAAGGTCAATCACCACTCGCTCTGGTCTTATTAAAAGTGACAGGCAAATTCGCAAGCTTGACAATTGGCGCCTAGATTAGTAAAGTTTTAGTTAATTTTCAGGAAGGTGCGTTATGACTCAAAAAAATGGTAAGCCTGAAGATTCAGGCCAGGAAAGTCTTTTGCGCTCCAAAATTGATTACGAGGAGTTAAGAAGGCTCATTTCCCTTCTGGAAGAAAAAAACCTGTCTGAATTTGAACTGGAGGTCGAAGGTTTTAAAATTAAGCTTAGCCGCCAGCTACTATCTGGCCCGGCTCAGCCTTCAACCGTTATTTTCCCCAATGTCATGCCAGCCAGCCGTCCTGAAGTCAACTCGACAGGAATAGAAAACCAGATTGCCGCTCCGGCAGTTACCCCGCTTGAAGACAAGAATATTCATTGCATTACTTCCCCCATGGTAGGGACTTTTTACCGGGCACCATCTCCTACCTCTCCCCCTTTTGTTGATATTGGCGATATAGTTAAAAAAGGGCAGACTCTGTGCATCATCGAAGCAATGAAACTGATGAACGAGATAGAGAGTGATGTGAGCGGGGTGGTGACAGACATCCTGGTTGAAAATGGAAAACCAGTTGAATACGGTCAAAGGCTTTTCGCCATAAAAGCAGGTGCCTGAGCATGTTTTCTAAGGTGCTGGTTGCCAATCGCGGTGAAATAGCTCTGAGGATTATCAGGTCTTGCAAAGAGTTAGGGATTAAGACTGTAGCTGTATGTTCTGAAGTTGATCGCCGCTCGCTCCATGCCTTGCTGGCCGACGAGACTATCTGTATTGGCCCGGCTAAAGCCTCTGACAGCTATCTTAATATTCCAAATATAATAAGTGCTGCTGAACTGACCAAAGCTGAAGCTATCCATCCGGGCTACGGGTTTCTGGCTGAAAATGCCAAGTTCGCTGAAATCTGTGAGAACTCTGGCTTTGTTTTTATCGGGCCTCCGCCAGATATTATCCGCTTGATGGGTGACAAAAATCGCGCCCGCCAGACCATGAAAAAAGCGGGGCTACCTGTCGTCCCGGGCAGTGATATAATCCTCGAAGACATCTCCGAAGCTAAGAAAGTTGCCCAGAAAATTGGCTATCCGGTAATTATCAAGGCTTCTGCCGGTGGTGGTGGGAAAGGCATGAGAATCTGCCGGACACCGTCCGATCTCGATGCTATGTTTCCCATGGCTCAGAACGAAGCCAGATCAGCCTTTGGCGATCCGTCTCTCTATATTGAAAAATACATTAACGGTGCTCACCATATAGAAATTCAGGTGATCGGCGACCAAAAAGGCCAGGTCATTACCTTCGGAGAAAGAGAATGCAGCACCCAGCGCAAGTACCAGAAGATAATTGAAGAAAGCCCTTCTCCCTTCGTCGATGAAAGAACCAGGCGCAAAATGATGAAAGCCACTCTGGAGGCGGCTGAAAAAATTCACTACCGGAGCCTGGGCACTTTTGAATTTCTGGTTGATGAGAAAAAAAGGTTTTATTTCATGGAGGCCAATACCCGGGTCCAGGTCGAGCACCCAATTACCGAAATGGTTTATGGCATAAACTTGATTAAGGCTCAGATCAGAGCGGCAGCCGGAGAAAAGATCAGTTTCCCGATCGATCTGGAGATGAGAGGGCACGCCATTGAATGCCGCATTAATGCTGAGGATCCCGAAACTTTCATTCCATCTCCAGGCAAAATAGATTTTCTGGTTTTCCCCGGGGGCGAAGGCATCAGAGTCGATTCGGCTGCTTATGCTGGCTGGGAAATTCCTCCCTACTACGATTCTTTAATTGCCAAGATTATTGCTTATGCCCCTTCCAGAACTTTAACTATTTCAAAAATGAAGGCTGCTCTCGAAACGACGACGATTGTTGGTATAAAAACCAATATTCCCCTTCTCCTCAATATTCTATCCAGCACAGAATTTATCAACGGCAACTATACAACTCAATTCGTTGAAAAGTTTTTGAGTCATAAGCCCCCGGCTGAAACTCAATAATTACAGTTATTATTATTTTGAGCTGATTCAAGTTCGCTGGCTAGCTGGCCTGCCTGTCTTTTAAAAATACTGACACTGAAATAGCCGCCATTGTCACCGTTGACATTGTCATTCACTCCCAGATAAAGCTTCCCCTCAAGAGGCATCTCCACCTGAGAATGGGTGCCGATATAAAACACTTTGCTCACTTCTTCTCTTATCTCCTCTCCCGTTTCCTCATCTTTCCTGACACTTATAACCTTAACTACCTTTCCTATTAAAGCACCCAGATTGTGCTCGGTCAGTGGTTGCTGAACTGTCTGGAGATCAAGGCCCTCAGGTCCGCAGGCTGCAATCGGGTTACCCAGCTGGCAGGAAATAGAGCCACTGGCCAGGAATTCATATTTTTCACCTTCCTTGACCTCAAGGCCTGTCTCAACCCAGCCGGCTGAAGCTTGAACATCCAGTTGCTTGACTGGAAGGTCAGTCTCAACCTGCTGACACCAGCCAGCAGAACTAAAAAAAGGAACAAAAAAATAAAAGGCGCATAGACAGAGAAAAAAGCCCCTTGCCTCTGAAGCCCTCAACACACAGGCTGAATTTTTCAACTGCCTTACCACCGTTTTCATTATTTTACCTGGTTTTCACCTATTATTTCCAGCATAGCTTGATGGATAAGGCCGTTGCTGGCCACAATGTCCGGACTATTCAAGCTAAACTCCTGTCCAGAAAGGTCAGTCGTCAGGCCACCTGCTTCCTTGACGAGAAGAGAGCCGGCAGCCAGATCCCACGGCTTCAGCTTTATTTCCCAGAAACCATCAAAACGCCCGCAGGCGACATAACACAGATCAAGAGCAGCCGCACCGCACCGCCTGACAGCCTGCGCCTTCAGAGCAAAGCGGCTGAAATAACTAAGATTATTGTTAGAGCTGGTTCTGACATCATAAGGGAAGCCAGTCGCCAGGAGGCTTTTGTCAAGCTCCGCCGATGAAGATACTTTTATAGGGTAGCCATTTAAAGCAGCTCCTTCCCCTTTTACCGCCGAAAACATTTCTGACCTGTTCGGATCATAGACCACCCCGGCCAGCACCTCCTCTTTAAAGGCCAGGCCAATAGACACACAGAAAATTGGCAGGCCGTGAGCGAAATTGGTAGTGCCATCCAGTGGATCAACAATCCAGCAAAAATCCGAGTGGCTGTCCTTTCTAATGCTTTCCTCTGCCAGAAAGCTATGCTCAGGGAAAAGAGCACTCAATTCGCTAAAAATCATTTCCTCGGACTTCCGGTCGAAGGCTGTCACCAGGTTAACTTCACCTTTGAAATCAACCTTTTTCGCCTGATTGAGACCGGTCAGAAGAAAATCCCCTGCCTGACGGGCGATCTTAGCTGCTGCCTGAAGATAAAGGTCACTGCCATCCATATTGGCCATATTTGCATCTTAACAACTTCTAATTATCTTGGCAATTGGTAAACTTTTATGCCTGTCTTTCGTAAAATAGGGTATAATTACCTAAGCTTATGATTTCAGAAAGGATTTTGGATATGCCAGAAAAAAAAAGTTCAAGCAGGAAAAAGCGGTATCTTTTACTGGCCGGTGCAATTTTGTTGATCGCCATCATTATCATTTCAAATCTGAAGACGACCAGGGAAAAACCCGTTAAGGTTACCACTGAAAAAGTAGCCAGGCAGGATATTACTTCTATAATTTCTGCGTCGGGCGAAGTTAAACCCAAGAAAAATATCAATATTAGCGCCCTGGTTGCCGGGCGGGTAGTAAAAATCGGGGTTGAAGAAGGAGATGAAGTTAAAGCTGGAGATTTTCTCCTGCAAATTGACCCGACCTATTTTGAGGCCCAGGTTGACCGTTACCGGGCAACGATTAACCAGCTCAAGGCTGAATTCATAAAAGTTGAAGCCCAATACCGGCGGGATGAAAAATATTACCAGCGCCAGAAGCAGCTTTATGACAGTGCCTTGATTTCAGAAGATCAACTGGAATCAGCCCGGGCCCAATATGAGGTTTCTTCTGCTTCGCTCCAATCTCTCAATTTTCAAATTAAGGAATCAGAAGCCGGGTTGAAGAGCGCTCTGGAAGATTTGAAAAAAACGTCCTTTGCCTCGCCGATTGACGGCATGGTCACCAGCCTGAGAGTCGAGGAAGGAGAGGTGGCCATCGTCGGGACAATGAATAATCCGGGAACAATTCTGATGAGCATCGCCGATTTATCAGTGATGGAAGTTGAAGTCGAAGTAGATGAGACAGATGTAATTAATGTCAAACTAGAGCAAGTGGCCAGAGTAAAAATTGATGCTTTCCCTGAGAAAGTTTTTAACGGAAGAGTAACCGAAATTGGCAGTTCAGCTCTAGACAAAAGCTCCTTAGGAGCTCAGGAATCCAGAGATTTCAAGGTAGTTATTACTCTTGATAATACTGGCGAGCATTTAAAACCCGGGCTTTCCGCCTCGGCCGATATCATCGTTGCAGAAAAAAAACAGGTTCCAACTATCCCCATTGCTGCTCTGGTTATCAGGGAAACGGCTAAGTCGATAGCTGAAAAAACGGCGGAAGGTAATGGCCCCAAAAAAGAGGAAGAGGGCGTCTTTCTAATAGAGGGCAGCCGGGCAAAGTTCCAGCCAGTAAAAAAGGGCATTATGGGTGGAATGAAGGTAGAAATAGAATCCGGGCTGAGCGAAGGCCAGGAAATAGTTACCGGGCCTTATTCTGCCCTCAGGGATCTGAAAGACGGTAGCCTGCTCAAAATGGAGAAAAAATAATATGGCTGATGCCCCCGGTGACAACGAAATCATACTGGCTGTCAACCTGACCAAAATTTATGATCTTGATCAGCAACAGGTTCAAGCTTTGAGTGGAGTCAGCCTGTCCATCAATAAAAATGAATTCGTAGCAATTATGGGCCCGTCCGGTTCAGGCAAGTCAACCCTGATGAATATTCTCGGCTGTCTCGATACTCCCACCTCGGGTGATTATTTTCTTAACGGGAAGCTGGTCAGTTCCCTGACCGAAGACGAATTGGCCTATATCAGAAATAAAGAAATCGGCTTTGTTTTTCAAGTATTTAACCTCCTCCCGCGGGCTAATGCTTTTAGAAATGTTGAATTACCCATGATTTATGCTGGCGCTGGCCGCGAAGAGAGAGAACAAAAAGCCAGGTGGGCTCTGGAAGTGGTTGAGATGAAAGAAAGAATGCATCACCTGCCAGCTGAACTTTCTGGAGGAGAAAGACAAAGAGTGGCCATCGCCAGGGCTCTGGTCAACAACCCGTCTATTCTCCTGGCAGACGAGCCCACTGGCAACCTGGATACCAGAACCGGAGAAGAAATCTTAAAGCTGTTTCATAAAATTCATGAGGGCGGCAATACCATTATCATGGTTACTCATGACCATGAGATCGCCAATCATGCGGAAAGAATCATTCATATCAGGGATGGCCAGATAGAAAAAGAAGAAAAAACAGGAGGATGAAAATGAAGTTTGGAGAAAGATTTACCGGTGTTTTTATCAAACCTAAGGAGACATTTAGTGCTCTGTCAGAAAAGCCAGCCTGGATCGACGCTTTAATCATCATCTTGATTGCTTTAGCCCTCTATAATTATTTGATTGCTCCTTTTGCCGCCAGAGATTCTTACCAGCTTTACCAGCAAAGTACTAAACTCAAGCAGCAACTGGGAGAAGAAAAATTTCAAACTTTTCTTGAGGGGGCAAGGAAGAAGGCGGAAGAGATGTCTCCGGGCTACCGGATTACTCAGGCTGTGACCGGAGGGGTGCTGGGAGTCATAATGTTATTATTTCAGGCTCTAATTCTCTTTGTTCTGGCCAAATTCTTCTCCACTCATGGCACTTATGTTCAGGTAATGAGCGCCCTGCTACACGCCAATTTTATTAATGTTATTCTAGGGAATGGTTTGAGATATCTCCTGATTTCTGCCAAGCAGTCGGTTTTCAACGTTTCAACTGGCTTAGCTGTCTTTTTCTCCGGGCTCGATCCGACTTCAAGCGGCTACATCATTCTAACCAACATAGATTTTTTCCAGTTATGGTTGTTTGGTATCCTGGCTTACAGCCTTTCATCCATCTTTAAAACAGATATCAAAAAATCTTTGATTATTTCTTACCTTTTCTGGGGGCTCAAGACTCTGACCAACATTGCTCTGGGTATCTGGGGAATGGGCCGCATTTAAGGCCTGGCCTCTGGTTGACAAGTCAGGGCAGCCTTTATAAATTAAGTTTATGGCCACAAGAACAGAAAAAAGCGAATCTCTATCCTTTCTGCCGGACCTGCTGTTCGATTTATGGGTAAACCATAGAACTGGTTCCCTCCAGATTAATCAGGCCAGCGGACAAAAGACTTTTTGCCTTTTACAAGGAGAGGTTTCTGCCGTCAATAAGTATTTTCCGGAAAAGGAGTTTGTTGACTGGCTAATTGAAACCGGGAAAATTCAGCCGCCGCTTCGGCTTAATCATAACCTCTTAGGTTCAGAAAAAGCCAGTTCGGTTCTGGCTATCTTAATTGAACAGGGCTTTATCCAGCCTGATGAAGCTTTCCATCTGGTGGCTGATTTTCTTGAGACCAGCCTGTCTGAATTCTTCATCAAGCCAGACTGGCCAGTTACCTTTGTGGATGAAAATTTCACGCCGGAAGATATCGGTTTTACCGGATTATCACTGCCGGCCATAATTTTGAAAGGATTGAAAAAGATTTCCAGAATTGAGGCTTACCGGCCGTGGCTGCCACCAGAAGAAACCTTTCTTTTTCGCCAGGTTCCGGCTTATGTTTCCAAGCTTAATTTGAGCCCGGCCGATGTTTATATTTGGAATCTGCTCCAGACTCCCAGAAGCTTTTCCTGGCTGCTCGAGAATTCCTGGTTGGGACCGTCTGAAACCAGGAAAATTATTTTAGTTCTGACCTGCCTGAGGCTTCTTGACTTTAATCCCCGGGAATCCGGTTATATTGAGGAGAGTCAGGCTGGCTGGCCAGACCTGGAAAAAAGCCTGGATCTGTTTAATGAGAAAGCCAATCTCATTCACCGCTATATTGCCAAGCAGCTTGGTCCAGTTGCCTATAATCTTCTGGAAAAATCATATAGAGAAGTTCAGGACGGTCTGGATCCAATTTTTCTTAATTTGGAAATCAAGCCAGACGGCAGCTTTGAACCGCGGGCTATGCTGAGAATCAGCCTGAACGATCTTGAACCCCGGCAAAAGAAAATTCTGCTCAGAGGCTTTGACGAGATTCTGGCGACTGAGATACTGCTGGTAAAAAAAACGCTGGGCAATCAACATGAAGAAAACCTGATCAAGCTTTTATCCCGTTCAGGTGAAACAACTTGAAGAGGAAGCAACTGCTGGGATTACTAATTATATTGACACTGATTGTTATCTTTGTTTTGCTCAGGATTAAAATTGGCCAGTAATCAGAAAAAAATCCTGACGATCGTTGGCCCGACTGCCGTCGGGAAAAGTGCCTTAGCTTTCGATCTGGCTCAAAAATTCAAAGGTGAAATTATCAGTTGCGATTCAAGACAGATTTACCGGGGATTTGATATTGGCACCGACAAACCGCCGGCGGCCGTCAGGCAACTGGTGCCTCATCACCTGATTGACATTGTTGGCCCGGAGGAAGAATTTTCAGCCGCCGATTTTGCCCGGCTGGCTCTTGAAGAAATTAAACAGATTTCCAGGCGGGGAAACTTACCGCTGGTGGCCGGAGGAACAGGGCTCTATCATCGCGCCCTGGTGGCCGGACTCTTCCCGGGGCCAGGACGGGATGAAAACCTGAGAGACAGGCTAAAAAGAAAGGCTCAAGATGATGGTTTAGAGAGCCTGTATAAAAAGCTGCAACAAATCGATCCTGCTTATGCTGCCAAAATCAGACCAGCAGATAGTATCAGAATAATCAGAGCCCTGGAGGTCTTTTTTTTAACTGGCCGGCCGATTTCTGATCATTTCCGGCAGACGGTCTCACCTCTTGAGGGGCAGGGTTTTATTCTTCATCAGATTGGGTTAAAATTAAATAGAAAGATACTTTATCAACGGATTGACGAACGGGTTCGCCGGATGTTTGCTCAGGGATTAATAGAAGAGGTCAGACTGTTATTGGCCAGGGGAGTTTCCGCGAAATCAGCTCCCTTTAAAAGCCCTGGTTACAGGCAGGTCTGGCAGTATTTAAAGAGTGAGATTAGTTTAGAAGAGGCCATTACTTTGACCCAGATAGAAACCAGGCATTACGCTAAGCGGCAGATGACCTGGTTCAAAAAATCAGAGGGAATTGTCTGGTTTGAAGCTGGAGATAGGGATGGCATAGAAAATTTTATCCGGGAGTGTCTTTTAACTTAAAAATGGAAAAAGCTATTCTGGTCAATTTAGCCACCAGCCAGCAAGAAAAAGAAGAGGCCAGGGTCTCAATGACTGAGCTGGCTGGCCTGGCTTCCTCTGCCGGGGCAACTGTTATAGAGGAAATTTATCAGTGCCGGCCTGGTCACTCTCCAAAATTTTTCATCGGGGAAGGCAAGGTGCAGGAACTGGCCCTGAAGGCAAAGGAATCCGGGGCAGATCTGATCATTTTTGATCATAATTTAAGTCCTATCCAGCAGAGAAGCCTGGAAGAGGCCATCCAGGTTAAAGTCCTGGATCGAACTCAAATCATTCTGGATATATTTGCTCAGAGAGCTAGAAGCAGTGAAGGCAAACTTCAGGTCGAGCTGGCACAGTTGACCTATCTATTGCCCAGGCTTAAAGGCAGGGGCCAGGCTCTTTCCCGGCCAGGAGGCGGGATTGGCACCAGAGGTCCTGGCGAAAAAAAACTGGAGGAAGACCGGAGAAAAATCGCAGATAGAATAACCAAAATAAAAAAAGAGATCGACAGTGTTCAGATGAGACGGGCCGGACAGCGGCAAGGACGCCGCCGATCGCCTGTTCCGACAGTGTCTTTAGTTGGTTATACCAGTGCCGGTAAGTCCACGCTCTTTAATCTGCTGTCTAAGGAAAATCGTTATACATCTCCCCATCTTTTTGCTACTCTGGATCCAATGGTCAGACGGGTTACTTTTTCTGACGGGCTCTATTTCTTTCTGTCCGATACAGTCGGCTTTATTAAAAAACTGCCAGTTGAGCTGATCTCTGCCTTCCGGGCAACCCTGGAAGAAATAAAAGAGGCTGACTGCCTCCTTCAGGTTATTGATATTACCTCACCTGAAGCTGGCGAGCAGGCAAAGGCGGTTGATGAAATACTCTCCGGGTTGGAGATAAGAGAGCTGCCAGTCATTAAAGTTTTTAACAAGATCGATCTCCTGCCGGAAAAAGAAAAAAGAACTCTGCTTCAACGCCAGCAGAAAGAAAAGTCCTCTCCAGTTTATGTTTCAGCCAGAAGCGGTGAAGGACTCGAAAGTCTTAAAGCCAGACTGCGCCAGGTTATTTTTAAGAATTTTAAAAGCTGCTGGTTGCATATACCGAGAGATAAAGCTGAAGCAGCCAGTTCACTGGCCAGGCAGGTCATGGTCATCAGGAAAACTGAAACAGCCGATGGCTGGGAATACCAGGTTATGGCTCAAAAAAAGAGCCTGTTTCCCTACCTGCCCTATGTCCTGAGAGGAGAAAGTTTATGAAAAAGATAAGCTGGTTAGCCTTGGTTCTGGCCCTGGGTGTAGCCTGTGCCACCTTTCAAAAAACCTATATCCCACCCGCTTTTTATTTAGAAGACCCATCCTCCCTGGGACTGGCCCAGTTGACGCTCAATGAACGTTTAGCCTTTGAAGAGGGCTGGGCCAACCTTAAAAAGGGAAATATCGACGGAGCCAGAAAAAAATTCTTAAAACTGGGGCCGGAACATGCCTACTTTAATCTGGGTGAAGGCTATTGCCGGTTATATGAAAAGGACGTCGAGGCTGCCGAAGCTTTCTTCTTAAAGGCGCTGGAACTTAATCCTGATTTAACTCCGGCCCATGCTGGCCTGGCCGCTATCTATGAAGAAAAAAATGATGAAGATCAGCTTTTCATCCAGCTTAGAGAAATATTGAAAAGAGAGCCAGAAAATTCCTGGGCAAAACCTAAATATGAAGAACTTCAGTCAAGGATAACTCAAAATTTGATAAAAGACGCCAGCGGGCTCTTGAATCAAAATAAAAAAGAAGAAGCTAAACAGTTATTGCTAAAAGCTTTATTTTATTCACCTGAATCTAAAGAAGCTCACTGGCAATTGGCCCGCCTTTACCGCAGCGAGAAAAAATATGATCAGGCTATTAATCACTACCAGACGTTGAGCCAATTAGCTCCCCGGGACAAGCAGATTCTCAGAGAATATGCTGAAGCCCTTTTTGAACATGACGATCTGAGCCAGAGTCTTGATATATATACCAGGCTAAAAGAGCTGTCTCCGAATGATCAGGAAGTCCAGAAAAAAATTGACTATTTGAGAAATCAACTGGGAATTATTACCATACCGAGCCTTTATAATGAAATTCCCAGATCCGAAGCTATTACCCGTCAAGAGCTGGCAGCAATTCTGGCGGTGAAATTTAACCGCTATCTGCCCGAACCCGCCAACCCACCTATCATTATTGATATTTCTACCAGTTGGGCTGCCAGATTTATCGTCATGGTAGCTGCCATTCCTTTAATGGATACCTATGAGAATCATACTTTCGAACCTAACCGGATAGTAACCAGAGCGGAACTGGCTGAAACTTTTTTCCGATTGATTAATTTTTTGAAGGGTAAGGGCTTTAAGCTCATACCGCAAATCCCCCCCGACAAAATCCAGATCAGTGACCTCACACCGGAAAACCTTTACTATGTCCCGGCAGTGCAGATGGTTGCTTATCAATTGATGGAATTATCTGCACAAAAACGATTTCAACCTGACCGGCCTGTGCCTGGAGTTGAAGCCTTAAAGATGGCTGAACTACTGTTAAACTTAATAAAGTGAAGGGGAATAGAATATGGGAAACAGCCGGAATCAGGCCTACCAGTTGAAATCAAATTTTGGAACCTTGCCCAATTACCTGACCCTGTTGCGGATAATCTTAGTGCCAGTTTTTGTTCTATTTTTGTTGAAGCACAAAGGAGCCGGAGCCTTTTTCGTTTTTCTCCTGGCTGGTCTGACCGATGTTCTCGATGGGCTGATCGCCAGGGCCTGTCATCAAGAGTCAGTGGCTGGACTCTGGCTTGATCCCATCGCTGATAAACTCCTTATCTTTGCCAGTTTTCTCCTGCTTAGCTTTCCCGATTACTCTTTCCCCAATAAGATTCCCTGGGGAGTTTTCTGGGTAGTTCTAGGCCGGGATGTGTTGATTATGCTTGGGGCTTTTATGCTGGTTATTCTTAGGAAGAAACATGATTTTCCGCCGACTCTTATCGGAAAAACCAGCACTGTCTGCCAGGTTATAACCGCCACCGCCGTCCTGCTATTCAACTGGCTGGAAATTAAGGCTGGCCTGCTCAACTGGCTTTATAACCTGACTATTCTGGCCGCCGTGATTTCTGGTCTTCAGTACATCTGGCTTAGCTGGTTAAGCTGGAGAAAAAGAGCGGAATAAGATTTGTAAGTTACAAGCATTAAAATTCCAGCCAGCCTGTTTATTTCTCTTGCATCAAAATCTCAGTTGATGATATCATCAGGGCGAGATTAATGATAATAAAAGGAGTGATCTATGCCCGATAAAAAAGTTTTTTCCTGTCTGGCTAAGAGGCTCGATTCTTACCGGGATGAAATGATTGAACTGCAGGCCAGGCTAGGTGCTATTCCGGCTATCGCCCCATCAAGCGGCGGCGAGGGAGAAGCAAGAAAAGCTGAGTTTCTGGAATCATATTTAAAAAAATCCGGACTGAATGACATCAAAGTCATCAAAGCCCCTGACCAGGAAGCGCCCACCGGCTACCGGCCTAATATCCTGACCATTTACCGGGGAGAGAGTTCCCGAAAGACCATCTGGGTTATGACTCATCTGGATGTTGTCCCCCCAGGCGAGCTGGCCCTGTGGCGAGGTGACCCATTTAAAGCCTGGGTAGAGCAAGGCAAAATTTACGGCCGCGGAGTTGAAGATAATCAGCAGGATTTAGTGGCTTCTATCTTTGCTGTTAAAGCTCTCATGGCTGAAAAGATCAAACCTGCTTATGATGTTGGACTGGCACTGGTAGCTGATGAAGAGACAGGCAGTAAACTGGGCATTGAATATGTTCTTAATAACACCGAAGTCTTTAAAAAAGATGATCTGATTATTGTGCCTGATGCTGGCAATGAAAAAGGGACAATGATTGAAGTGGCCGAAAAATCTATTCTCTGGTTGAAAATCAGGACGATCGGTGAACAGACTCACGGCTCGACCCCCCAGAAAGGGATAAATAGCTTTAAGGCAGCCAGTTTCTTAATTACTGAACTGCAAAAACTTTACCGGTTTTACGACTTGAAGAACAGACTGTTCAGTCCTCCTATTTCCACTTTCGAACCAACCAAAAAAGAACCCAATGTGCCAAACGTCAACACCATTCCGGGTGAAGATGTTTTCTATATGGACTGCCGGATTTTGCCCGATTACCCGGTGGAAAAAATCGAAAAGACTATTAGAAAGCTGGCCGACTCAATTGAAAAAAGGTTTAGAGTCAAAATAGAAATTAGCTTGGTGCAAAAAGCACCAGCTGCCCCGCCGACTTCCCTCCGCTCACCTGTTGTTCAGGCTCTGAAGAAAGCCATCAGGGAGGTCTATCAGCAAGAAGCCCGGGCCATGGGGATTGGCGGTGGGACAGTAGCGGCTATCTTTCGCCGGGCTGGTTTTGACGCCGCCTGCTGGTCGAGATTAGATGAGACGGCTCATATGCCAAATGAATACTGCCTGATTGACAATATGATTGGCGACGCCAAAGTTTTCACTCATGTTTTTATGCAGGCATAAAGCAGCAGTAATAGAAGCAGATCCTTTCCTTAATTTAAACTGATCCCGGCTTATTCACGAATAATACAAGGTTAAACAGCTTTATTCCCCTCCCCTGGAGTAAAACCAGAGAGACAAAAGAGAAAAACCGGGCATGATATGATTTTCTTAGCAGTGATAATTGAAAATCTCGAGACATGTTATGTTTTATTAATAAGGCAGGTTAATTATTTTGATGAAATCAAAGAGGCTACCAGCTGCTGAGCCCCTCTCCGGCTGGCTCTGATAGCTTCCTTAATAGTATTGAGATGAATATCAACGGTCTCTTCTATCTCATCCGCATAGCCACCGCCCAGGACGATAGCCAGGGGAATTTTCAGCCGGCGGGCCTGTTCAATAACCAGCCTGTCCCTTTTTCTCAGACCGGACGCAGAAAGATCCAGACCGCTTAGCATATCCTTTTGATAAGGATCCGCTCCGGCAATATAAATCACCAGATCTGGCTTGCATTCCTCATACAGCCGGGGAATATGTGGTTCAAGCGCTTTTAGATAAGCCTCATCATTATCGCCTGACCAGAGATCAACATCAAGATTACTGGCCGGTTTACAGGAAGGATAAATATCCTTTTGATGAATGGAAAAGGTAAAGACATAATCTTTCTTAGAGAAAATATAGGCTGTTCCATTCCCCTGGTGAAGGTCTCCATCAATGATTAAGGCCCGCTTTATCCTGCCTTCACGCTTCATCTTTTCCAGAGCGATAGCTACGTCGTTAAAGAGGCAAAAGCCTTCTCCATGATCAGGAAAAGCATGATGAAACCCACCTCCAAGGTGCACAGCCAGCCCGCTCCTCAATGCTTCTTCCGCTGCTTTGATGGTGCCACCGGTCATCAGTAAAAAAAACCTGACAACCTTCGGGGAATATGGCATTTCAAGTGCCTGGGTTTCAAGAGAAGAAAGAGTTCCCGACCTGACTTTATTAACATACCCCGGAGTATGAACCAGCAGGAGATCATCATTGGAAGCCGGCTCAGGCTTGATAAAGTCTTCAGCCCTGGCTCCAAGGGCTATCACTTTTTCATAGAGCATCCGGTATTTTTTTATGGGGAAGATGTGAGGGCCCAGATCCACCATCCAGTATTCATTGGCGTAGATAAATTTGAGCGGAAGCTTCAAGCCGAATAAAGAAAAGACAGAATCAACCAGATCAGTCATGGATGTTTAATATCTAACTTACCAGAAAATTGAAAAGATTAAAAGATATGAGCTACTCCGGGTAATTTTTTTGCCCAATACTGGTAATAAATGCTCCCATCCTCTTTTGACCCTATCCGGATTGCTGCCTATAGCCACAATATACTCATTTTCCTGGCCGGCGGCTCTTCCTCCTGGTGGTCGCCCGAACCTGTTTTTTACTCCGGTCAGCTTTCCTCGCTTTTTCTTCCTGGCCGGTCATCTTTTCCTGAATTGCAATCTGGGCGGCAGCCAGTCTGGCAATCGGAATCTGATAAGCTGAGCAGCTCACATAAGTTAAGCCAATCTTATGGCAGAAGGTAATTGATCTAGGATCACCTCCATGCACACCGCAAATTCCCACTTTAAGTTCCGGCCTTGTTTCGCGTCCTTTTTCTACTGCCCATTTCATTAGCAAGCCAACACCTCTCTGATCAAGGGTTTCAAATGGATCGTCATTCCACAGGCCATGGTTCAGATAATAATTGAGGAACTTGGCACTATCATCTCTGGAAATGCCATAAGTGGTCTGAGTCAGATCATTCGTGCCAAAAGAAAAGAACTCAGCTTCCCGGGCAATTTCATCCGCGGTCAGGGCTGCCCTGGGTATTTCGACCATCGTGCCTACTTTATATTTAATCCTGGTTCTGTATTCTTTCATAACTTCCTCTGCCACCCGGCTGACTATCGCTTTCTGATTAGCCAGTTCTGTAACGTTGCCGACCAGAGGAATCATTATTTCAGGCAAGACCTTTTGACCCTGCCCGGCCAGCTCACAAGCTGCTTCTAGAATAGCCCGTACCTGCATTTCGGTTATCTCTGGATAAGTTATACCCAGGCGACAGCCACGATGGCCAAGCATCGGATTAAATTCAGATAAAGCCCTGACCCTGGCTAATAATTTTTCCAGTTCAGCTATTTTTTCGGGGGTGCCGCCCGTAGCTTTCAGCACGGCTACTTCCACCATTAAGTCTTCTTTCCTGGGTAAAAACTCATGAAGAGGCGGATCAATTGTCCTGATGGTAACCGGATGTCCGTGCATTTCCTGGAAAAATTCAAGAAAATCCTGCTTCTGAAAAGGCAGCAACCTGGCCAGGGCCTTCCGCCTTTCGCCTTCAGTTTCAGCCAGAATCATCTCTTTGACCAGAGGCAGCCGTTCCGGCCCGAAAAACATATGCTCGGTTCTGGCCAGACCAATCCCTTCAGCTCCAAAAGCAAAGGCTACCCTGGCATCCGGCGGTGCATCGGAATTGGCTCTCACACCCAGCTGGCGGAATTTATCAGCCCACGATAAAAGCCTGGAAAAATATTTATAAAGTTCGGAATCGCCGGGGTTTTTTTCTCCTTTAACTACTTGAAGAATCTCGGAAGGCCTGGTCAAAACCTGGCCTTCCAGCACTTCGCCAGTGGTGCCATCAATCGAAATCCATTCTCCCTCCATAAATTTCCTGCTACCGACAAAAAAAGCCTTAATATCTTCCTGAACTTTAATTGCCCCGCAGCCAACAACTGCCGGTTTACCCATCTGCCGGCCAACAACAGCTGCATGTGAAGTCATACCCCCGGTGGCGGTCAAGATGCCCTGAGCTGCACCCATCCCATGAATATCATCAGGCGAAGTCTCTTCGCGGACAAGAATCACCCTTTTGCCCTGATTGGCCCAGTTTACAGCATCGTTAGCCGTAAAAACCACCTGGCCGGAGGCCGCTCCAGGTGAAGCCGCCAGACCTCTGGCCAGAACCTTATGATTTTTCTTTTCTCCAGGATCAAATATCGGATGAAGTAACTGATTTAAAGCTTCAGGCTCAACCTTCAGCAGGGCTTCCTCAACGGAGGTCAATCTCTCTTTGACCAGATCGACTGCAATTTTAACTGCGGCCATACCGGTTCTTTTAGCATTTCTGGTCTGCAGCATATATAGCTTGCCTTCCTGAATGGTAAACTCAAAATCCTGGACATCACCATAATGCTTTTCCAGCTTTCTGACCACAGCTAATAACTGCTTGAAAACACCAGGCATAGCCTGTTCCAGGTTGTTCAGAGGTGATGGCGTCCTGATACCTGCCACCACATCTTCACCCTGGGCATTAATCAGATATTCGCCATAAAGCTCTTTGCCTCCGGTCGCAGGATTACGGGTAAAGCCAACACCAGTAGCTGAAGTAGGGCCATAATTGCCGAAAACCATTTGCTGAATATTGACAGCTGTCCCCAGGTCATCTGGAATATGATATTGACGGCGATAGGTGATCGCCCGGGGGTTGTTCCAGGATCTGAAGACCGCATTGATGGCCAGTTTTAACTGCTTCTGAACATCCTGGGGAAACTCCTGGCCGGTTTCAGTCCTGACCAGCTTTTTATAATCAGCAATTACTGCTTCGAGAACCGCTTCGCTCAATTCATAATCATAGCTGAGGCCACTGGCCTCTTTCTTCGCCCGCAGAATTTCTTCAAATTTCTTCTTCGGAATTTCCAGCACTACATCACCAAACATATGGATTAAACGGCGGTAACAATCAAGTGCAAACCGGCGGTTACCTGTTTTTTTAGCCAGTCCTTCAACTGTCCGGTCATTAAGACCAAGGTTAAGAATGGTATCCATCATACCAGGCATAGAAAATTTCGCTCCCGATCTGACTGAGACCAGCAGAGGATTAATTTCATCACCGAACTTCTGGCCTGAAACTTTCTCCAGCCGCCTGAGGTTAGTCATCACTTCTTTATCAATCTCTATGGGTAGCTTGTTTCCTGCTTTAAAAAATAAGGCACAAACTTCAGTTGAAATAGTAAAACCTGGAGGAACAGGCAGGCCAATGCTGGCCATTTCAGCCAGGTTAGCGCCTTTCCCTCCCAGGATATCCTTCATATCTTTATTGCCATCGGCCGCTCCAGCCATAAAGAAATAAACAAATTTTCTGGCCATTTTTTACTCCTTTGTTCAGAGTCAACTTTCAAGAAAATATACGCTTCAGAGGCCTGAATTTCAAGAGAGATGGATATGAAATATATGCAATATCAGGGATTATTAGATTGTTTCTTCAGCAGGCCAAAATCATTACCAGGAGAAAATAACAGGATTAAGGATAGAATTAACCAGATAGAATCTTCAACTATCAACCAGATATCAGCCCGTCGGCTGAAAGTGCCAAAGCAGCCGCATTCTACGTTTAAGCCGCGGGCTATGGTTATAGCTACCAAAATTATGAAGAAAGCCAGCAGGCAGCTAATCAACATGGCAGATGCTCTCGGGTAGATACCGGCAATAAGCCAAACCCCGGCTATCAATTCGACCCACGGTAAAAAAAGCGCTGTTAGAAAAGACAGAGTTTGCCCGACCAGCTGGTAGCTTCTAACATCCTGAGCAAAGCTCAATGGATCGACAATTTTGCTGACTCCAGCCCAGATGAAAACTCCACCCACAATGAGCCGGAAAACCAATAAAATATATTTATTCTGCAGCATTTGTTTCCACTGGCAGGCCGCTTTGCGTCCATTCGGCCCAGCCCCCTAAAAATACCCTTAGATTTCTAAACCCTCTTGAGTCGAGTATCCTGGCTAAACTTAAACTGGCCTGGCAATCTCCACCTTCACAATAAATTACTATCTCCGGAGAGTCTGGAATCAAGGCTAACAGCCCTTCATCCCCCATTTTTAATTCTTCAAACGGCACTGAAACAGCACCTGGAATGTGGCCGCGATTAAAATCCTCACGGCTCCGGCTATCAAGAAAAACAGCCTGCCTTCTCGACCAGGCGTCCTCAGCCTCTGGCAGCGAAATAAAAACCAGTTGAGGATAATTCTCCTTGAGGATAAAAGTCTGCTTGAACTCTCCGGCGATAAACCTTTTAACCAGACGGGGATGACTGGCCAGCCCGAGAATGATTGACAAACCAACGATGAGCCCCAGGCCAGCCCAGGTTTGCCTGTCGCTTAAAATTTTCTTTAAACTCATCTGGACTCAAACAGAAAGCTTTTTGTATTTCTCCAGACCCTGGCGGAGAATTTCTATGGCTTCCACCAGGTCACCTTCTTTAAGGACGTAGGCGATTCTCACTTCATCCTGGCCTCTGCCCGGGCTAGCATAAAAGCCCGGTCCCGGAGCTACCATAACCGTTTTCTGATTAACTGAAAAATCAGACAGCATCCAGCGAGCAAAATGCTCAGACTCTTTAACTGGCAAACGGCAGAAAACATAAAAAGCCCCCTGTGGCTGGCGAAGAACAACTCCTGGAATGGACGTCAGGCCCTGGTAGAGCACATCCCGGCGTCTTTGATATTCCTGACGGATTGGTTCAAAATAATTCATACCCATTTTATAAGCCGCGAGGGCAGCATATTGTTCAACAGAGGGCGGGCAAAGTCTGGCCTGAGCAAATTTTAACATTGCCTGATAAACTTCTTTATTCCTGGTAATAACTGCCCCGATTCTGGCCCCGCAACAGCTAAATCTTTTGGAAATACTATCAACCACAATCACCCGATCCTCAATTTCCTTGAATTCAAGCAGGCTTTTATGCTTCAGCCCGTCATAGACAAATTCCTTATAAACTTCATCGCCAATTAAAAACAAATCATGCTTTTTGACTAAGTCCACCACTCTCTGAAGTTCTTCTTCATTATAAACGGTCCCGGTTGGATTATTTGGCGAACAGAGCAGAATAGCTTTTGTTCTGGGAGTGATCAAGGTTTCAATCTGCTTAGCCGGAGGCAGCCGGAAACCGTCTTCAACCTTTAATGGTAACGGCACCAGGCGGACATCAGCAAAAGTGGCAAAGCCATTGTAATTAGTATAAAAAGGTTCTGGAACAATAATTTCGCCACCCGGGTCAGCTACTACTGAAAAAGCAAAATGAACTGCTTCCGAGCCGCCAATAGTAATCATGACGTTATCAGCCGTTAGTTTGATACCATAACCCTTGAAATAATCAGCTATAGCCTGACGAAGTTCTTCAAATCCCTGAGAGGGCCCATAACCTAGAATTGGATCGTGATAAGCATGGAAAGCTTCAATTACCGGCTGAGGTGTGGGGATGTCAGGGTCACCAATATTAAGATGGAAAATATGAATTCCCCTATTTTGGGCAGCATCAGCCAGGGGTTTAAGCTTACGAATCGGAGACTCCTGGATATCTTGTGCTCGGCGAGAAATTAGCATAGATTAGTCCTCCTTAAACTGTTATAAAGTTTAATTATAAGAGAATAAGATATTTTATACAACAACCAGATGGCAATGGAAGGGTGTTTTTCAGGGGGAAAATATATCCTGTCTCCATGCAAGTCAATTCGCTGTCCCCTCATCATTTGCTATTAATTTCTATTTCTGGTATTAATTTCAAGAATAACGCAGCCCGGTAAGTTAATGCTTTTAGACAGAAAGGCCAGGATAACTAAAACTGAAAACTGGGGAAGTTATTTTCTTATTAGCCTCGCCACTCCAGACATTGCCAGGCAGTCACAACCAGGGCAGTTTCTGATGATCAAAGTTTCCAGCAGCCTCCAGCCTCTCCTGCGGCGGCCCCTGAGCATTCATAACCGTTCCGGCCAGGAAATAGAAATCTTTTTTCAAGTGACAGGAGAAGGAACCAGACTGCTTGGTCAAAAGAGTCCTGGCGACCTTTTAGACATCCTGGGTCCCTGCGGCCACGGCTTCTCTTTAAAGCCTGAATTCAAAGGGAAAGAAATATTCTGCATTGGTGGAGGACGCGGGTTGGCACCTGTTTATTTTTTGGCCCGGGAGCTTCAGACCGGCGGTGCCAGACCGATTATCTTTTATGGCGGTCAGACGCTGAGTGACCTCCCTCTCAAGAGTCGTCTTGAAGAAGCAGGCTGGACAACTAATTTTTCCACTGACGATGGAAGTTTTGGATTTCGAGGTTTAGTGACACAACTGGTAGAAAAAGAACTGAAGGGAAGGAAGCCCGCCTTCCTTTTTGGTTGCGGCCCGGAAGCCATGATGGCCAGACTGGCTGAAATCTGCCAGGCGGCCAGGCTGCCTGCTGAGTTTTCATTAGAATCAAATATGGGTTGTGGACTGGGTGTTTGCTGGGGTTGTGCCAGAAAAATAAGAAAAGATGGTAAAACAGGTTATCTCCGGATCTGCCAGGATGGCCCTGTCTTCCCGGCAGAAGAAATTATCTGGGATAGAGATTGAAAATGGCTGATCTATCAGTTGACCTGGGTTTTTTAAAACTAAAAAACCCGGTGATAGCCGCCAGCGGAACTTTTGGCTATGGCCTTGAATTTCAACCTCTATATGATTTAAACCTGCTAGGTGGATTCGTCGTTAAAGGGCTTTATTTCGGGCCGAGAGAAGGGAATCCACCTCCGAGGCTGGCTGAAACTCCGTGTGGTTTGATAAATTCGATTGGCCTGCAAGGAATCGGAGTAGAAGCCTTTTGCCGTGAAGTGCTACCCCCGTTGGCCAGCTTGAAAACGGCTTTAATCGCCAATATCTGCGGAGAGGATGAAGACGAGTATGCCCGGGTAGCTGAATATCTCAGCCAGTACAAAGGCCTGGCCGCTTTAGAGCTCAACATCTCCTGTCCCAACGTCAGGGAAGGCGGGAAATGTCCGGCGCAGGGTACCGAAGCCACCTACAGGACAGTAAAAAGAGTTCGTCAAGCCTCCTCTTTACCTCTTATCACCAAACTTTCACCAAATGTCACAGATATAATCTCAATTGCCCTGGCGGCGGAGGAAGCCGGCAGTCAGGCAATTTCCTTAGTCAATACCTTTCTGGCCCTGGCCATTGATCTGGAAACGAGAAAACCGAAGCTCGGCCATGTGCTGGGTGGCCTGAGCGGGCCAGCTATCAAGCCCCTGGCTCTAAGAATGGTTTTTGAGGCATCCAGGAAAATAAAAATTCCGGTCATCGGCCTGGGTGGGATTTTCAGCGCGCAAGATGCTCTTGAGTTTATGGTGGCAGGAGCTTCTGCTGTCGAGGTCGGGACAGCCAATTTCGTTAATCCTTACGCCTGCCCTGAAATTATAAAGGGAATGGAGAACTGGGCTGACCAGAACGGAATTAAGAGAATAAATGAAATTGTTGGGACCCTCAGGGTATAAATCTGTAATTTATGGCTTGTTGATCTGAAGTTAAAAGAAAGGAATCTAAAGGAATTCAGATGATTAAAAAGGCTGATCTAAAAGAAATTAGAGAAAAAATAATAATCGCTCTCGATGTAAAAAACCGGGTAGAAGCTAAAAACATCCTGGAATCCCTGCCAGAGACCAGAATATTTAAAGTCGGACTTGAGCTTTTTACCGCCGAAGGTCCAGACATGATAGATCTGGTCAGAAGCTATGGACGTCAGATTTTCCTGGACCTTAAGCTACATGATATTCCTAATACGGTAGCTGGTGCGGTCAGAGCGGCTATCCGGCATGAAGTATCTATGCTCACCCTTCATGCCTCGGGCGGGAGAGAGATGATGATGAGAGCAGTCGAGGCAGCCAGGGAAGAGGCAGAAAAGGCGGGAATTAAGCTGCCTCTCCTTCTAGGTGTGACCGTCCTAACCAGCCTCAAGGACAAGGACATGGAAGAAACTGGTGTTAAGTCTGAATCCCGGGCTCAGGTTCTGCGCCTGGCCCGGCTGGCCCTGGAATCGGGTCTAATGGGGATTGTCTGCTCTCCTCAGGAAATCGAACTGCTGAGAAGAGAGCTGAGCGCAAATCTTAAAATTGTTACCCCTGGCATCAGGCCTGTCTGGGCAGAAGCTCAGGATCAGAAAAGAATTATGACTCCGGCTGAGGCACTTAATAAAGGTTCAGACTACCTGGTCATCGGACGGCCAATTACTCAAGCGGCCAGTCCAGCTGAAGCTTTTGCGCGTCTGGTTAAAGAATTAGAGGCCGCGATATAAGACGCCCGGAGAAAAAATAGCGGTCAGGATCCAACCCAGAACTGCCCAGATAACTATTTCTACCACCAGGCTTAAAACAAAGTAGCCCAGAACTTTGTCAGATGGGGTGCCCATCAGACCGCCTTTGAAGCCAAGGTAAAGAACATAAAGGCCGTAGATTCCGGCCAGAATGACAATCACCGCCAGCGGAGGAATAATATATAAGACTCCGGCCACAAAATAGGGAGTCATGGAATAGGCAGCCAGTTTTAAGGCACTAAGTTGATCGGCCTGGGAAGAAAAGTTAGGGGCCAGAGCCTTAATAATTAGAGCCAGAACATAGACCGTAGCTAAAGAAAAGATGTAGGAAACCACCGCCTGGGCGAAAGCGGTAGTAAAGCTGGCTCTGACGAACCCTACATAGGGCAGAGACTTACCTATCAGACATAAACCGATAAACTGAGCGACAGCCGGAATGGCGGCCAGAATCATTATATAGGATTTAAACAATTCTCCGACTGAAGTTGACTCTGATTTTATCTTTTGCCATTCCTCTCCGGGTTTAACAATAATTCCCTGAATTCGTGCCACAATATTCATTTTTTCTCCTTCCTTTCAAACACGTTTAGATTAGTATATTAAAATCAGGAAACGATGGTCAATCATTTTTTTTGTTCAGGTTGATGGATAATATTCAGGGATGGAAGCCTGGTGCTATTTGGTCTTAAGACGGTAAACAGGGGAGCAATTGGGGGCAGGGAGGAAAAGGGCCCGCCAATTCATAGACTGTTTAGGTTAAAAATCAGGAACTCCTCCAGTAGAAGTTACATCAAAATACTCAAAAAAGCAGACAAGCGATGAGTCAATAGCAGATTATATTGATCAATTTACTGCCGGGAGCCGTTAGATTTATCTGGAAAAGACCCATTTAAGACTTGGGAGATATGCCTGTTGACCTCTGGCCAGACAGAAAGAAAAGTTCTAAGCACTGGTCAAGAAAAGGAAGGAAAATAATGGTAGCGATCAGCTGGCGATGACTATAGCCTGAATAATAAAATTTACCATTCGTAACAAGAAAAGTTGGAGGCGCGGGTCGGACTCGAACCGACGAATCGAGGTTTTGCAGACCTCTCCCTTAGCCACTTGGGTACCGCGCCATCTTTCTCACGAATAACTGCTCTCCCCGAAAATGACTGGAGCGGGCGATGGGACTTGAACCCACGGCCTTCTGCTTGGCAAGCAGACGTTCTACCACTGAACTACGCCCGCTCAGCGCCATTTACAAGCCTAGAAAAGCTAACAAAAATCATTCTTTCTGTCAACAGAAGGCAAGGAGAGATGAAAATAAGAATCTATTTGACCTGAACAATATCCCCTTTTTCAATAGGTTCACGGCACGATAATATTTTAACTGTAGCGGTTTTATTTTGGACATCAACTACAACTATATTGCCTATCGCTTCACGCGGAAATTCAGCTTTTTTCTGACGAAAGACAGTCATTTGCTGACCAGGTCTTACTCCTTGCTCTTCCCCGGCATCAATAAGAGCCCAATTGCCTGAGCCGGCAATGTTAAAATCGGTTTCAAGGTAAATGACCTGCGCTTCCAGGCTTTCACCCGGCTTAAGATTATTACTATAACCGGTATCTTTCCCGATGACATTCATCTTTTCTTCAAAAGGAATCAAATAATTGCCAGCGCTTATATCGCCGCAACTTTTTTCGACTCTGCCAATGCTTATATGGTCTTCAAGCCGGATGACCCGGACCTTTCCCTTTTTTTGAGCCAGAGAACCTAATTTAAGGAAAGGCTGGCCAATGTCAATGGCCAGAAACATCTGACCTATCTCGATGCCTTCCTCCCTTCCTTTATTAATATAAAAAGTATCAGAATCAGTCATCATGGCTCTTTCCTCTTCCCGTTCTGAGCCAATAATCCTGAGTTCTGGCAATTTTTGATCCCAGATGAAAGGAGAACAATACATATCAGAATCAGAAATCATGGGATATTCTTCAGCGAATATGCCTGCTTTCTGCACCTGGCTTTCCTGGGCAATCAGACTAGCAGGTAAGAGAATGACGGTCAGGCTAATTAAAAGCAGAATAGGATAGCCCAACGGATTTAAAAAAGAGTTTTTCATCTTCGCACCTCTTGGCAAGTTTTATTCAGCTTTATTTACATTATAATTTTGTCCTCTCTAATCTGTCAACATAAATTTCTCATTCAGGTCAATACCAGGTTTCCAGGGGGGGATGAAGGAGTAGCAAGGCCTCGTCGCGACGCGCTGGACAGCCGGCAATAGGGAGAAGTCTGGAGATTTATATACTCTGTACTTGAAAAAGCAGGACTGCCCAATTAAAGATGTTATTGAAATTCTTAAGGGAAAGGAGGTGAATCCCAGTTGACAGAATATATATACCTCAGTTACTGTGATCTTTTCTAAAGTTGGTGGGGTTAGCCAGGAGAGCAGTCATTTAAGCTTACGAAGAGCCCGGGAGCATGTCAGAAGTGGCCAGAGTGTTCACCAGGAGATAAATATGACCCGGCCTGATTCTGGAAGCTATTCAGCCCAGGCCAGCGCTTTATTTTTTACCGGAATTCGGTTAAAATTCTGTAGAATGAGAAAGCAACTGGCTATTTGCCTGATTTTTGGCGGCCGTTCAGCCGAACACGAAGTATCTATCACTTCGGCCCGTGCTATTTATCAAAACCTTGATAAGCGAAAATACCGGGTGAATTCAATTTATATTACCAAAAAGGGATACTGGAAACAGGTCATCTCTCCACTTGCCCCAGCTGAAGAACTAAAAAGTGGGCGTATTTTTTCCTTTCTACCCTGGGAACAGGCCGCTGATGTCCAGCCATTAAAAGCAGAAGTTTATTTTCCTGTCCTTCATGGACCTTATGGCGAAGATGGAACTATTCAGGGACTGCTGGAAATGGCTGATGTTCCTTATGTTGGGGCACCAGTCCTGGCTTCTGCTGTTGGTATGGACAAGGTTATCTTTAAAAACCTTTTGAGCCAGCTTGGCCTGCCCGTCACCCCCTATCTGGTTGTTAATGAGGAAGATTACAAACAGAAACAACGTTCAAAACTAATCAGGAAGATCAACTCCAGTTTTAACTATCCTCTATTTATCAAGCCAGCTAACATGGGTTCTTCTGTTGGCATAAGCAAGGTCAAAAGAAAAGCAGATCTGCCGGAAGCCATTGAACTGGCCTTTCGTTACGACCGTAAAATCTTGGTTGAAAAGGCCATTGCTGGCCGTGAAATTGAATGCAGTGTCCTGGGTAATGACAGGCCTGAGGCTTCCCTTCCTGGTGAAGTTATCCCCCATCGTGAGTTTTACGACTATGCTGACAAGTATCTTGAAGGAAAAACCCAATTCAAGCTTCCAGCCGAGCTGCCGGTTGCTCTAACCAGAAAGATCCGGCAACTGGCGGTAGCTGCCTTTAAGGCGATTGATGCCTGCGGTTTAGCCCGGGTTGATTTTTTTCTGGAAAACGGGACTGGCATTATATATATTAACGAGATAAATACCATACCTGGCTTTACTGAAATCAGCATGTATCCAAAACTCTGGGAAATAAGCGGCCTCCATTTCAGCCAGTTACTGGACCGGTTGATTGAACTTGCCCTCCAACGATATGACAGCAAGAAACACTGCCTGGGAAGAGCTTAAAACATGGCCAGAATTCTAGCTATTGATTATGGTGACCGCCATCTTGGCCTGGCAGTAAGTGATCCGTTAGAAATAACTGCCCAACCTTATGGCACCTACACCTTAAAAGCCAGTGAACAGAAAAATCGCAGATTCTTTTCTGACCTGGTTAAAGAAAAAAAGATCGAAGAAATAATTATAGGACTGCCTCTCAGAATGGATGGAAGCGAAGGCAGCCGGGCCGGAATAAGCAAAGACTTTGCCCGCTGGCTGGAAGAAGTTACCGGAAAAAGGGTCATCCTCTGGGATGAAAGATTAACTACTAAAGAAGCCCTGAAAAGACTGGCCAGCTTTAAAGGCAATTTTAGAGAAAAAAAAGAAAAAGAAGACGAACTGGCCGCCGTTATTATTCTGGAAGCCTATCTCGAAAAGAAACGCTATTATGCTGATTGTACTGAAAAAAACAGTTAAGTTATCTCTGATCGCTTTGATCCTCATCAATTTGTGGCTGGCCGACTATGCCTCCAGGGCCATGCTTGCGTTATCTCCAGCCAAAAATGGAAAACTAACTATTTTTATAGAAAAAGGACAGAGCGCAAAAACTATAGCCAGAATTCTTAAAGACAACCAGCTCATAAGCCGGACGTTTGACTTCCAGCTTATTTATTCTCTTTATTATTATCCTAATTATTTGAAGGCCGGAGAGTATCAGTTTTCTCTGCCCGTTAGCCTGAAGAAAATTGTGCTTGATCTTGTTTTATACCGGCCACGTCTTCATCCTCTAACCGTACCAGCAGGATTAACTTATGTGGAAATTTCAGAGTTGATGCTGGCCAGAAATTATCCTTTCACCGGTTCCTTTGTCCAGGCCTGTCAGGAGACCTCGCTCGTAGCTGACCTCGATCCTGAAGCCCGTGATCTTGAAGGTTATCTCTACCCGGAAACCTATCATTTTGCCAGGGGGGCCAGAGCTGAAGAAATAGTCAAAGCCATGGTCGAACAATTTAGAAAAAATATCGATCAGAGGGTTCTAGAGCGGGCTAGCCAACTCAATTTTAATCTCCGCCAGGTAATAACCCTGGCTTCACTTATAGAAAAAGAAACAGGGCAGGCTGAAGAAAAGCCTCTCATTTCGGCAGTTTTTCATAACCGGCTAAGATTGAGGATGAAGCTCGATTGTGACCCAACCATTATTTATGCCTTAAAATTAGAAAACAAATATGATGGAAATTTACGCCTGGCTGATAAGCATTTTAATTCTCCTTACAACACTTATTTGTACCCTGGCCTGCCCCCGGGACCAATTTGCAATCCTGGGCTGGATTCAATTCAGGCAGCACTCTACCCAGCCCGAGTCAACTACCTTTATTTTGTTTCAAAAAATGACGGCAGTCATGTTTTTAACCAGTCATATTCAGAGCACATAAAAGCCGTAAAAAAATTCCAGTTGAAAAATCATCAGCCTTCAGGTAATATAAAAAACCGGTAATTAAACAGGCAGTGTAAATAAATTTTACAAAATAAAAAATTAGCAGCCAAACTCAAGAGGAAAAAACCATTTTTTAGCTGGCATAGTTCTTGCAGCTAATAAAGATGGTGAAGAGGATAACAGGAGGAAAAATGAGAACAAAAAAATTTATTGTTTTTTCCCTCGTGCTGGTTCTGGCCTTATCTTTAACTGCCTCATTCGCTCAGGCAGAACCTCAAAAAAAAGAGCAGAAAAAAGACCAGAAAGTTAAATCATTTATCCCTCAGAATATAAAAACTATCTTAGAACAGGGCTTACCGACCAGGCAGGTCAAAACTGATGTGCCCTTTCAGTTTTCAGGTTTTTATGTTCTGCCGGCTAAAGGTGCTTATGTTTGCATCTTTGCCACCAAAATAAAAAATGCTGACTTAGATTACACTCAACCAATCGACAATCTTGAGATCTATAAGAGTGATATAGATGCCTTCCTCCAGTTCTATCAGGTTGCCGGCGAGACACCCAAGTTGCTTATTGAACACGCGGCTGAAAGTTCTTTTACTATCCCCGCTGCTGACTATCAGCCAGAAGGAGAAAGTTATTACTATCTTGGTTTTCCCCTGCAGGCTGGTAAATACGTGATGGCTGTTGCTCTGGTCGAAAAAACTACCAAAAAGATGGGGACCGCCTATTATGATTTCGAAATTCCGGATCTGGAGCAAGCCGCTCAAGCCAATAAACTTGAGACCAGTTCTCTTTTCCTGGCTAAGGATATTCAACAGATGGAAAGCCCGGAAAATTACCCGAATTTCCATAAAGATTATTTTAGCTGGATAATGATTAAGGTCTATCCCTTTGCCGAGAACAAATTAAAACCGCATGACCAGGTTACTTTGCTCTTTATGATCTATGGAGCAAACCGGGATGAAAATCAAAAGGCCGATATTGAAGTCAATTTTGATTTAAGAAAAGATAGCAATAAAATTGTAACTTTTAGCCCGATGAAATATGAATCTACCTTTATTGAGCAAATCATTCCAGTCCCGGCTACAAAAAGGCTCCAGATCAAAGATGAAAAGGGAGAAAGGATTGAGGATCAGCCTCTGGAAGCCGGAACCTACGAACTTGTTCTTAACGTTAAGGATAATAAATCCGGGTTAACTCTGGAAAAAAGAATTCCTTTTGAATTAGTTACTCAATAATATCGCCCCTACCAAAATAATAATCAGGGCAGCAGGTTTAACTTGCTGCCCTTTTTCTTTGAAGTTCAAAAAAAATGAGGCTTCTCCTCCGCCTAGCATTTTTTCCTTAATTAATTACCAGAATTAATTACCAGTAAGATAATGTTTGCCGGCCCGAAAAGACCAGATGGCCCTCACTTTTAGCCGCGGTTCAAATTATAGTCTTTAAGAATTCAATACAACTATTTACCTGAGCTGATCTTTTTATTTCTATCTGAAACGATCACTTTTTTTGGCAGTTAGCGAGTTTAGCTCTAATTTCAGGTTGATCTGGCATTAAAGATAAAGATTTTTCCAGAAGAACCACAGCCTTATCTTTTTCCCCCAGATTCAGATGAGCCTCAGCCGCCAGATTAAGCACACTGACCTCGGTAGCTTCAGACATCAGTTCGTCTAGATAGATAAGGGCCGGTTTCCAGTCTTTTAAGCCGGCATAATCAAGAGCAATGACTTTGACCGCTTCCCTGCCCCTGGTTTTCTCATAAAGAGACAGAGCCAGGGAGAGTGATTGACGATAATCACCGAGTGCATAAAGGGTTTTAGCCAGAAGAAGGCAGCTTTCCTGATCCTGATGATCAGCCAGAATTTCCTCCAGAATCTTCCGGGCCTCCTGATAATTTCCCTTTAAAAAATACTGGGTGGCCAGCATTTTCGTCCAGCCGGCTGACAGTAAAGGCTGATGCGTCCGGGCATAAACCCAGGGGGCAGTCAACAGTGGAGCAGAAAGTATAATTAAATTCTCCTTCTGAATAGCTTTTACTTCATCTCCGTCTATCAGCGACATTTCGAGTTGATAATAGCCTGGTTTTATCTGGCTCAAATCCAGAGGCCCACACCAGATTTCTCCCCTGTCATTTATGATTTCCCGGCCATATTCTTTTTCAAAGCTGGCCGCCGCCCCGGAGCTATCAAGGCTTTTCAAACTTAGCCGGATAATAAGGCCAGCAGATAAAGTCGATATTCGTTCCACCTGGCCGTAAATAGATAGTTTCTCTGCCGTGGAAAATTCATTACGCGCACTTACCAGGAATTCGTGGCCGTCAAACGTAAAAGCCTTGAGCCGGTTATCCTTGACTGGCGAGAGGTAATGATAGAGAAGAAGGGGACTCAGACGGACTTCTGATGAATTGGATGGAATAGATATGGCCGCTTCAAAAGAAGTAAAATCCCGGGCAGTCTTGTTTTTTAACAGAAACATCAGCTTATATTCTCCAGGCAACAGCGGGAAAAGGTCTTGAAAGGCAAATCTCTGCCGGGCATGAGCCTCAAATTGTTGTTGATTGAGTTTGACTGGTATCTCTTCCGTCCAGTTTAAAACTGGCTGCCCGGATTTATCCTCAACTCTTACCGTTAACTCATAAATAGCCGAGTAGATATCCTGATTTTCAACAAAATTTATTTTATCCGGCTCTAATGACCAGTGAACAAAATTTACTCCATCCTGTTTAAAAACCTTGACGACGGCACTCGAACCCAGATAGTTATGCGAATAGTCCACTTCAACCAAGTCTTTATAACTCAAATAATTCCTGGCATAAGCGGTAGCAAACTTTTTTTCTGGCAAAGATTTTATGGCAGTTATTATGGTCTGTGAGGAGAGCGAACTTAAATTGGCAGACTGATCTTCCGGCAAATAACTGAGGGCGGCCTTGGCCAGTTCAGCATTGACACCTTTTAATATTTCGAATGCCTTATTTCTGGTTATACTTTTGCTGGTTAATGAGGGTATAGCCAGCCTTTCCGGGCCTTCCAACCCAGGATAGTAGAGTTGGTAATCACCACTTCCCTCTGGTTGATAAAAAATCAGATAAAAATAGCTCGGTAAGCCATATTGCTCTTCACCTTTATATAACCACAGCTCCATTGGCCAGATTTCAGAGTGAGTAGCGTAAATCTGGCGCTCAAGCGGCTGGCCGAGAAGAAGGTAATAAAAACCGCGGTCAGTCAAACAACCTCTTTTTGAAGAGCCAGAACCGAAGTGCTCATCGGCAAAATGGACCCTCTCTAGATAATCTATATAAAACTCATTTTCATCTGTCTGGCGGTCAGGATCGCGAATCTGCCAGAACATAGCGATAAAACGATCTCTTTCCCGGTCAGTCTTAAGCTTAAAGAAAACCTCTTTCTCGCTGTCTGTAATTATGGGCGTCACCATCTCAAACCATTCCCTGTATGCAGGCAAAACATTTCTGACAATTTCCTTTTCCTTTTGGAGACCAGGAAATCCGGTGCCTGCCTCCGCCGGCGGTAAAAAAGCCCAGCTTATCAGCCAGGAAAAAATGAGAACTGCTTTGAATGATTTCTCAAGCTTACTTTTCAGTTCTAGCTGGAAAATAATTTTCAAAATCATATCTCCTTTTTACTCCAAGATTTTACCATAATGTAAGGCCAGCTTAGCTTATTTTCTGAGTCCGGGTTACTTAATGATTAACCCAATAAAGATTGATACAGTTTCTCAAATTCAGTCAGTATCATGATAAAAATCTAATATGTCCAACTATATGGATTTAAGCCATTCAAATAATTGGATTTAGCTTCAAGAATACTTTACATTTTCGCCTATCCTGTTAAAAAATAATGAGTTGCAAAATATCAAAAATTGGCATAGAGTTTGCACATAAGCCAGTAAGGGAGAGGTGGTTTATATTTTAAGTTAGCCTGGTTTTAATGAACTGAGAAAAAATAAAAGAGCGAACAATTCAAGGAAGATGCTTTTATGGTTGTTAAAGTCATAGAGACGGAGAGGAGGAGCAGGTTGCCAAAGAAATTTCTGGTAGTTGTTATACTAGTTTTGATTCTTTCTCCCCTGGCCCTGGCCCAATCACGAGAAACTGGTGCTATTACCGGAACTATAACTGACCAAGCAGGGGCCCCCTTGCCCGGAGTCACGGTTACTATTTCGGCATCGAGTCTGATGGCCCCCAGAACCTATGTGACGCAGGCCAGAGGAACTTATAGATTCCCTGCCTTGCCGCCTGGAAATTACACGATTAAAGCCGAGCTGCAGGGTTTTACAACCATAGTTAACGAAAATATCCGCCTGAGCACCACTACTACTTTGACCGCCGATATCATCATGAAACAGACTTTTCTGGCTGAAGAATTAATAGTAGTGGCCAGGACTCCTTTCATTGATGTCAAATCACCAGAAACAGGATCAGTTTCATTAAGTAAAGAAATCCTGTTCAATATCCCTTACAGTCAGTCCACGTCTGATATTGTTAATCTGGCTCCCGGAGTAATACGGGATACTGCTTATGGAGCCTCTACTGGAACCGGTATTGCCTATAATATGGATGGTGTCAATGTGGCTGACCCTGAGGCCGGTACTGCCTGGGTTTTTCTGGATCATAATATTATTGAAGAGGCCAAAGTCACAGGCGCCGGCCTGCCGGCTGAATACGGGAATTTCACCGGTGTTGTTTTTAACCTGGTCACCAAATCAGGTGGGAACAATTTCTCGGGCCATATGGAATTTGATTTTCAGGGGAAAAGAACCGATAGCCCGAAAGGATTCTGGGGAACGAGCAATAATTCAGACTATCTGGCAGATTTTCCAGAGCTAACTGCTCCACTGTCTAAGTTGATGGCTGTCAATGCTCAACTAGGTGGACCAATTATCAAAAATATGCTCTGGTTCTATGCCGGCTTTCAATATAACCGTACCTGGGACTATCCAGCAGGTTTTCCTGAGGCAGTGGCTTATAAGCAACCGGGAGGTTTTCTCAAGCTTAATTCCCGGCTAACACCAACTTTAAGCCTGACGGGCTCAATTGAGATCGATACTTATAATGGTATAAACAGAGGGGCAAATTATATTATCTCGCCTGAAGCGACAACCAAACAAAAATCACCGGAAATAGTTGGAAATTTCAATCTAACTAAAATCATCAGCTCGAAGACCTTTTTTGATCTGAAAGTGGCTTGCTTGTGGGGTTATTATCATCTCGATCCGAAAGTCGGTATGGAACCTTACATGCATTTTGACCAGGCAGAAAATTACCAGAGCGATAGCTCCGGCTACTATTTTTATGCTGATCGAACCAGGCTCCAGGCTAACGCCAGCTTAAGTCATTATGTGGAAGATTTCTATGGTTCTCACGATTTTAAATTCGGGGCTGAATTTGAAAGATCAAAGGTCAGAAGCCGCTACGGCTTTACTGGTGAGGGTGGAGAAGGGCCCCTGGGTGATCATGTTCAATATTATGATTATTATGGTGAGCCTTATCTGGCCCTTCAGTATGATGGATATGACACCAGCACTTACTACACCAGATTGGAAGCTTTTGTCCAGGATTCCTGGCAGGTGAAGAAAAGATTAAATATCAGTGCCGGCCTTCGCTTTAGCTGGTACTGGGGCCAGGTAAAAGAGGTCCCCGGAAGTGTTTATACCAATAGCCGGGTTGCTCCTCGTCTTGGTTTTACTTTCGATTTGCTGGGAGATAGAACAACCGTTTTCAAGGCTCATTATGGACATTACTCTGAAGCTATGTTCTCCAGCTATCATGACCGTCTTAACCCTGATTCTGCTTATAGCGATTTTACTACCTACTTGTATAATGAGGATACTTTCGCCTGGGAAATGAGTCAAAAAGTTGTTCATGAACAGCTCTACCATATGGATCCCAATATCAAGCATCCTTATATGGAGCAATTTACAGTCGGCCTGGAACGGGAACTCTTTAAAGATTCCTCTTTTAGTATCAGTTATATCTACCGGCACTGGAAAAACATCATTGGACCGGTGGACCTGGCTGGAAATTATGAGCCTTACACACTGGATGTTGAAGGCTATGGACAATATGCCATTTACCAGAGAACAGCTGAAACAGTTAATACTTTTGATTTTTTGATCACTAATCTGGATAAAGCTTACAGTTCAGGCTATCCCTGGATACTGATAAAGCCCTATCGCCGTTACCAGGGTGTTGAATTTTTGTTTAACAAGCGCTTCTCCCACCGCTGGCAATTGCTGGCTTCTTATACCCTGTCCAGGGCCTATGGCACCACTGATAACGGCCAGGCTGATGACATCGGTTGGGGCGGGGATGTCTATGACCCAAATTTCTGGATTAATGCTGATGGGCATTCAACTTATGATCCAACCCATATAATTAAGATTCAGGGCAGTTATATCATTCCGGAAATCGAACTCAGTGTGAATGTCTATTATCATGGAGTAACTGGCAATGCCTGGACAGCCAGATACACGACTTCATATCTTAACCAGGGCCAGGTAACATTTTTCCTTGAAAAGAGAGGTTCACATCATTATCAGATGGATCACCAGCTCGATATTCGCCTGGAAAAAATCTTTACCCTGGCTGACAAATACAAGTTGGGGATAATGTTTGATATCTTCAACATCTTCAATTCTGCTACGATCTATGACTGGGGTACTCGCTGGAATTATGACTGGTACTCCTCTGATGTTTATCCTTCCACTTCGGGTCATGAACTTTATGGAATCGTCAATCCCAGGCAAGCCAGACTTGGTATTCGCTTAATGTTTTAGTGGTTAAGGCATTTCAGAAAGAGCGGTGGATTGTCCACTGCCCTTTTTTATTGGCAGGTTGGCACAGGCCATGACAGCTGAGCATTTTTTAGGTTGCTTTCTAATATCGATACCTCAGCCTGACAGGCTAGCTTAGTCTGGCAGCCATTCTAAGGATAATTAACCAGACAGGCCCCGGGCCAGAGCCAGCAGAGTCATCATAGATAAGATCAACTCCAAATCTATTCAGTGAAGGAAATGGAAGGGCTTTCTGCTGTCAGCCCGCTGGCTATTCAAGCCACAATTTTATATCATAATTTTAAAGACATGAAAAAAAAGATACTTGTTACTGGTCTAATTTTTCTTCTGTCTGCTCTGGCTATCTTTATTTTTCTGCCCCGAAAACCCAGCCGGTCAGGCTTACGGGCAGGCAAAGATTATAACGTTATCCTGATTACCATTGATACCCTCCGGGCTGATCGCCTCGGCTGCTACGGTTACACTCCAGATATAACACCAACCATCAATATCTGGGCAAAGGCAGGCATTCGCTTTGCCCGGTGTATTGCCCAGACGCCATTGACTCTCCCTTCTCACACCACCATCATGACCGGGACCATCCCTATCTTCCATGGAGTCAGAGACAATGGCGGCTTTGTTGTTCCGGACAAGCTTCAGACTCTGGCCGAGTCCTTTAAATCAGCCGGTTTTAAAACTGCTGCTTTTGTTTCAGCCTATGTGCTTGATGCCAGATGGGGACTTAGCCAGGGCTTTGATTATTATTTTGACAACTTTGATCTCGGCCGTTTTGAAAAAATATCCCTGGGAGAGGTTCAACGCCGGGCTGAAGATACCATCAACGAAACTTTATCCTGGCTGGATAAAAATAAACAGGATAAATTTTTTATCTGGATTCATCTTTATGATCCACATACTCCTTACGACCCCCCGGAACCTTACCAGAGCCAGCTGGCTGACCGTCCCTATGCCGGAGAAATTGCTTATACTGATAGTCAGTTAGCCCGCCTGGAAAATTACCTTCAGAACAACGGCTTGAAAAACAGGCTGTTTCTTATTGTGACTTCAGATCATGGTGAAAGTCTAGGACAGCATGGTGAAGCCACCCATGGATTTTTTGTCTATCAGGAAACTCTGCATGTCCCTTTGATTTTTGTGACTCCCTTCAGGCAATTTTCCGGAAAATCTTATTCAGGAACAGTCACTCTGGCTGATATTATGCCCACAGCTCTCGAACTAAGCGGGGTGAAAATACCGGCAGAAGTCCAGGGGCAGAGCCTCGTCCGTTATTTTACCGGGCAGAAAACAACAGATGACCGCCTGGCTTATGCTGAAACCTACTATCCCCGTTTTCATTATGGCTGGTCTGAACTTCGCAGTTTTCAGAACAACCGGTATAAGCTGATCCTGGCTCCGGTGCCTGAACTTTATGACCTGGTCAATGATCCAGAGGAAGAAAAAAATCTGGTCTACACCCAGAAAAAGGTCTATGAACAATTATTGACTCTATCCAGGACATTCGAACAAAAGGCTAGCGAGAAAGCCATTCAAGCTGATTTCTCTTCTGTCGATGAAGACACCAGGGAAAGGTTAGCTGCCCTTGGTTACCTTGGCTCTTTCGTTGATCCGGCCAAACTAAAAGGCAAAAAACTGTCCGATCCCAAGGATAAGATTAATATTTTTAATGAAATCTCCAAAGCCAGGGAAACTGGCCTGTCAGGCAATTTTGACCAGGCTCTGGCTGATCTAAATAAAATCCTTCAGGAAGAGCCGACCATCAGCGATGGCTTTTTTGCTCTCGGTAATATCTATTTCAAGGCAAAAAGATTTAAGGAAGCAGTCAAAGCTTTCACTCAAGCTCTCGAGCTCAAACCCGATGATTCCTTTGCCATTATTAATGTGGCTAACTGCTATGCTGCCTCAGGACAGCTGGAAGAAGCTGAAAACTTCATCCTGGAACAGGTCAGGCAGGGGTTTGATGATCCTCAATTCTATCATGTCCTTGGCACTCTCTATGCTCTTAGAGGAAAATATGATAAAGCTGGCCCCTATTTTGAAGAGTGCTTGAAAAAAAACCCGCGCTCAGCCTCAGCTCATAATGCTCTGGCTGCCATCTGTCTAAATCGCGATGATCTGGCCGGTGCAGAAAGACATCTGGCAGCAGCCCGGGAGTTGAATCCAGCTCTGCTTAACCTCCGCTATAATCTGGCTCAACTGCGGGAAAAGCAGAACAGGCTGGATGAGGCTACTGAACTTTACCAGCAGGAAATTGCTGATTCTCCTAACCATTTTAAAGCGCTTTTTAACCTGGCCCGGCTTTACCGCCTGGGACACCGGGAAGAGGAAGAACTCGAGGTGTTGCGCCAGGCCTTAAAAGCTGAGCCGTCTTTCCCTCTGACTTATTTTTACCTGGCCAGAATTTACCTTAACCAGGGTAGAAACCTCAACGAGGCCATCAGTCTGACCAGAAAAGGCCTTGAGTTAAAACCTGATAAGAAGAACCTGCCTTTGGGCTACTTCCTACTGGCTGATCTCTATAACCGACTGGGCGATTATGGCCGCTCGGAAGAATATGCCAGAAAGGGACAGGATCTCTTAAAATCGCGCTAAGGCCGGCCTGACCCGGATAGCCTTTTTCTTGACAACCAGACTTCCCGAACTTATATTAAACTTGTCTTTAGAGGGAAAAAGACCATGGAAATTATGATGAAAGTTGCTGCTCTGATGCCTGATCCGATGTCAAGGATGCCCATCCTTATTTTAAAAGATATTCAATCTGATCTTATTCTGCCCATCTGGATCGGCCTGTATGAAGCCAATGCTATTGCTATCAGCCTGGAAGGTGGAGTAACACCCCGCCCCATGACTCATGATCTGTTAAAAAACTTCCTGGATCAGGTGAATATTAAAGTGGACAAGATAGTCATTAATGATGTCCGGGATAACACCTATTATGCAGTCATTTATTGCCGTCAGCATGATCTGTCCTATCTTATCGATGCCCGCCCTTCTGATGCCATTGCTCTGGCCCTGAGGACTAATTCCCCTATTTATGTAGATGAAGAAGTTATTAAGATGACCAAAAGCCCTGAACTCGGACAAAACCCCGAGGACTCTGAGAGATTAAGAAAGTTACTGGAAAGCCTTAAACCGGAAGACCTTGGCAAGTACAAGATGTGATATTCAATTGACTCTCCTGCCGGACGGGGTTAAGTCCTGACCTTAAATAAAAGATAAAAACCGATAAGCAGGAAAATTATCTGAGGGCTCCAGGCAGCCAGGCAGGGGATAATAACCCCTGCCTGCCCAAGGCTGCGAAAGACAGCCACTGTTTGCCAGAAAAGATAGCTTCCACCCAGAGCCAGGCCGAGAGGAAAAACAAAGAGTTTTTTTTGACTCAAGCCGGCGATGGCTATGCCCATTAAAGTCAAAACAAAAACAGAAAAAGGAAAGGCGATTCTCAAGTGGGCTTCTACCCGGAAATTCCTGGCCTGGCTGCCGCTTCGCTCCAGGTCATCACTATATTGACTAAGCTCAGTCAAAGTCATCAAAGCCGGCTCTTTCCATTCTTTAATAAACTGTTTTCGAGCGTCTGGCAGGCTTAGTTCGAAGGAGTCAAATCTGGAAAAAGGCAAATTCTCGCTGCCGGCCAACCTTTCCCAGCCAGGCTCAAGGCTCAGGCTATCTTCCCCTATTTTAGCCAGCGGGCTGAAGATTATTCTTTTAAGCCTGCAGGGCTCATCCCCTGTTTGAAAGATAAACAGGCTACGGACAGTATTCTCTTCAGGGGAAGAGAGCTCATAATGAAAGAAACCGGGTAGATGATCATTTCTAAGCCAGTAACGGCTAAGATAACTAAAAGCCCGGCCGGGACGATCAGTTAACTCATTCCAGATTTTTTCTGCTTCGAAATTGCCGCGGACAGCCAATCTGTCCTGAAGGAAAAAGGCAGGCGGGATAAGAACTAGTGCTACCATCAGAAGCGGGGCTGTCAGGCGCCAGTAGCTTAAGCCAGAAGTAATCAGAGTTTGAATTTCATTTCGCCGGTAAAGAAAACTCAGGCAGAGAACTGATGCTATCAAAGCTGCCAGTTGAATGGCTTGAATGGCAAACTCTGGCAGTTTATACCAGATAAAAGAAAACAGGAGATGGGCCGGCTGATGACTTTCTCTAACTATTTCCCACCTGCTGAGAAAATTAAAAGCTGCCATGACAAACAACAAAGCCAGAAAAATATAGATGAGGAGAGGGACAAATTTACTCAGAATATATCTATCCAGGAAAGTCAAAGTTGAGATATGCCAACCGCTTCTTCTTGATGATGGCTGGCGAGGCGAAGCAGCCACAGATTTGGCTGCTTTTTGATAAAGAGCTCTGAGGCGATAACTTCCGGGGAAAATCCCGGCCCGAGATTCCCGGCTGGCTGAAAAAAAAGCATATAATCCTGCCAGCAAAACCAGAGCATTGGGCAGCCAGAGTCCCAAAAAGGGGGCTATCTTGCCCGCCTGGGCCCGGGTCTGGCCGAAAACTAAAATCACATAATATACCGCCAGGACAACCAGGCTGACTCCATAACCTCCTGCCCGGCCTCCAGGCCATTTTCTCCAGCCAAGGCCCAATCCCAGAAAAGCAAAAAACAGACAGGCAGCCGGTAAACTGCATCTCCTGTTAAATTCAACTTTAAGAGCCAGGCTTTCCTGCCTGTTTTTTTCTGTCCCCAATTTTTTCCAGTCAGTTAGCAACTCTTTCAAACTCTTTTCCCTGTATCTCTTTTCAGGAGAAATTAAGGGAAAAAGCTTTTTCAGATCAATTAACTGTTCTTGTTTTTTAAACTCATTATAGGCTATGGTCTCAGGCTGGTTTAGATTAAACCGATAGCTAGATCCGTTAACCAGGGTAAGACCGGCTGTTTTTAAATCAGCCCCCGGACGCATCTGGCCTGACTCAGCCAGCATGACCAGCATATTATCTTGCTCCTCTTTCTTGTACAGAAATATACCCTGCCAGTTCCCGGCCTCATCCTTCTGATGAACATAAATGACATGGCCCGGGAAAGATTCGGCAAACTGCCCGGCCTCAACTTGAAGATTAACCCGGTTAAAAACTGAATGAATCATCGTCTGGAGCCATTCATAATTTGCCCGAGGAGCAAGCCAGAAAGTGAACAATAAAGTTACCAGCGAAAGAATCAGTGCCAGTCTCATCACTGGTTTGAATAATTGTCCGGGGCTGACACCCATGAGCTTTAGTGCTTCTATCTCTCCATCGGCATTAAGATGAGCCAGTCCTCCTAGCAGCCCGGCCATAAAAGCCAGAGGAATAGCCAGAGTCAGAATTGAGGGCAGTGATAAGAAGAGAACTTTTAAGACTACAGCCAGCGGTACCCTTTTGTTGATAAAAACATCCGTCAGGTAAAAGATATCATTCAACAGAAAAAGCAGGACAATCAAACCAAGAGCAATCAAGAAAGAGGTGATAACCTCCTTCAGCAGGTAGCGATTAAGGATTTTCATTTAAAACTTTTGGTTCAGAACTTTTTCTGCTGAGGTTAATATATCATAAGCCAGAAACAGAACTCAAAAAAAAGGCCGCCTCGGGGTAAGCCCGAAAGCGGCCTTAATTAAATTCCCGGTTGCCCGGCTTTGCTCAGTACATGTCAGCCGGCGGAGTTGGATAGTTCGGCTTCTTCTCTTCTTCCGGTATTTCGGTTACACAACCCTCAGTCGTCAGCAGCAGGCCAGCTATACTGGCAGCATTCTGCAGAGCTGTTCTGACTACCTTAGTCGGATCAACGATTCCAGACTTGATCAGATCTTCATATTTTTCAGTTAGAGCATTAAAACCCATATCCTGTTTCATCTCTTTGACTTTCTCAACTACAATCGAACCTTCAAAACCGGCATTGGTCGCAATCTGGCGAATTGGCTCTTCGATGGCCCGGCGAATGATTTGAAGACCGATCTGCATATCACCGTCGAGATTAAGTTTATCAAGAGCCTTCTGGCAACGCAGGAGAGCCACTCCTCCGCCAGGGACGATTCCTTCTTCCACTGCCGCCTTAGTAGCATGCATGGCATCTTCTACCCTGGCTTTCTTATCTTTAAGTTCGGTCTCGGTAGCAGCTCCGACTTTAATCAGAGCAACACCACCAACCATCTTGGCCAGTCTTTCCTGCAGCTTTTCACGATCATAATCAGAAGTCGTATCCTCAATCTGAGCTCTGATCTGCTTGATTCTGGCCTGAATATCACTGGTTTTGCCTTTGCCTTCGACAATAGTCGTATTATCTTTATCAATGACCACTTTGGCTGCTTCACCCAGCCAGTCTAAAGTCACGTTTTCCAGTTTAACACCGATATCTTCGGTGATAACCCGGCCGCCAGTCAGCACAGCGATATCTTCCAGCATAGCCTTACGCCTGTCGCCAAAGCCCGGAGCTTTGACCGCACAGCACATCAGCGTCCCTTTAAGCTTGTTAACTACCAGAGTAGCTAGGGCTTCACCTTCAACCTCTTCTGCCACCACCATCAAGGAACGGCCCATCTTAGCTACACTTTCCAGAAGAGGCAGAAACTCCCTCAGGTTAGATATTTTCTTTTCATAAAGCAGAATCAGGGGATTTTCCAGGACACATTCCATCCGTTCAGGATCAGTCACAAAGTAAGGAGAAAGATAACCCCGGTCAAACTGCATGCCTTCAACAAACTCCAGAGTCGTTTCCAGCCCTTTGGCTTCTTCCACTGTGATGACACCATCCTTGCCAACTTTTTCCATAGCTTCGGCAATGATTTTGCCAATAGACTCATCATTATTGGCAGAAATGGCGCCGACCTGAGCAATCATCTCTCCAGTGACTTCGCGGCTCATATTTTTTAGCTCTTTAACCACTTCTTCAACTGTCCGGTCGATGCCCTTTTTAATCAAATTGGAATTCCGGCCGGCAGTCACATGCTTAATTCCTTCACTGTAGATAGTCTGAGCCAGCACTGTCGCTGTTGTTGTTCCATCACCGGCTATATCTGAAGTTTTTGAAGCAACTTCTTTCACTAACTGAGCGCCCATATTTTCCCAGGGATCCTTGAGATCAATTTCTTTAGCGACACTGACACCATCTCTGGTGCTCGTCGGAGAACCAAATTTTTTATCAAGGATAATATTCCTTCCTCTCGGGCCAAGGGTTGATTTAACCACATTGCTTAAGATATTAACACCCCTTAAGAGGGCCTGCCTCGCTTCATCTCCAAGCATTATTTGTTTAGCCATTGTTTACCTCCTTATTTTTCATCTGTTAATAATTGCCAGAATTTCATCTTCCCGGACGATCAGGTGTTCAACACCGTCAATAGTAACTTCAGTTCCGCTGTATTTCCCAATAAGCACCCGATCACCCTTTTTGACGCTTAACGGAATTGTTTTGCCGCTATCATTTACTCTGCCAGAGCCAGCCTCAATTACCTCTGCTTCCTGTGGTTTCTCCTTGGCTGTGTCGGGAATTATAATGCTGCCCCGTTTTACTTCCTGTTCCTCCAGTCTTCTCAAGAGAACTCGATCATACAAAGGTTGAATCTTCATGTTTACCTCCTTTTCAGAATTTAAATTAGCACTCTCATCTGAAAACTGCTAAATTATAAAATATGGCAAAAATGTTGTCAAGAGCCGAACACTATGATTTTAGCAGACTGAGACAGGGACTGCTACTTCTTCAGTTTAATTTTCAGGACTTTAAACCGGTTGTGGAGGGTATTCCGGTGGACACCAAGAGCCTGGGCAATTTTGGTCTTATTTCCTTTATAGCGGGCACTGGCTGTCTCGATATAGATTTTTTCAAACTCAGCCTGTGCTTCTTTTAGATGGATTTCCTTTTCTATCATATCAGAAATAAGATTTACTAACTTCTGGTGAATATTAAGCTCCTCAAATTTCTTGCCCATCCTCGACTCCTTTCCCCTGAAACTTTCTCCAATTTTCGTTAAATCTGTCTTTCAAGTCCCTGGGAATCAAACCGACCATGACCTTGGAAACTCTAAGGCAGGCCGGTGCCAATTTTGAGCTAATCAGAGCTGGCCGGTCGAAATCAAAAACAAACATGGCCATAACAATGACAGCACAGATTAGCAGGCCCTTAATCAGCCCGAAGGCCGCCCCGGTGGCATGATTGAACAGGCTGAGGGGCCCTTTCATTAATTTGCCGAGTAGAATACCCAGGAGCCAGCTCAGCAGGACAATAAGGATAAAAATTATCAAAAAACTCAGGCAGTTTCTTAAGAAATCAGAGCTCACCCATGAATGAAGCTTCCACGATAGCCATGAATAATTTCTCGAGGCAATGACCAGGCCAACTATTACTCCAGCCAGACCCAAAACCTGACGGATAAGGCCTTTCACCAAACCTATGACAAAGGTCAGTAATAAAATGATAATAAGAATAATATCAAGCCAGTTAAGATGCATTAAGCTCTGCTTCTCCTTTCTCTTAATTTGTTGACCATGTCATAGCTTCCTTCTTTAATCAGCCCGAAGTAAACGCTAGGCTTAATCTGGCCATGGAAATCAGATCCGGCGGTAACTACCAGGTCAAGCTCTTCTGCCAGAGAACGGTATAGCCCGACTTGCTCCGGCTGATGATAGGAAGTATAGACCTCCAGCCCCTGAAGTCCAAGAGATTTCAGGAAAATCAGATCCTGCCGGGTTGTTCGCTGGAAATAAGCTCCTGGATGAGACAGTACAGGAACCCCGCCAGTCTCTGGTGCCAGGCGTAAGACTTCTTCAAGAGAAATATGGTTTTTAGGCACAAATGCTGGTCCCCCCTCGCTAAAATAATCCTGATAGAATAGAAAGGGAGCATAGGGCTGGCCCTGGCTGTCATAATATTTTTTCAGCAGAGGATGTTCGCGGCTTTCCGGTTTGTCAAGCAAGATTCTGGCAATCTTCACGCCGAGAGGAGGAATCCCGTTTGATTTTTCCCAGATTTCTTCCCAGTCGAGGCTAACTCCCTGCTTTTTCAATAATTCTATCCGCGTTTTAGCCTCTCTAAGCCTTGATTGAGTCATGGAATCTATTATGTAGCGAAGTGCCTGACTCTGCCAGTTGACCAGGGGAAGTTGCAGGTGGAATTCACGCCTGTCAAAGACAGTGGTAATTTCAATGCTGGGAATAACTTCCAGGCCGGCCTTTTCTCCCGCTTTAATTGCCTCAGGATAAGCTTCAACCGTATCGTGGTCAGCGATAGCTATGGCTCTAAACCCATGATTCCTGGCCATCGAAACCAGCTCAGCCGGTGAAAAATCGCCATCACAACTAAAATGTGAATGAATATGAAGATCAACCACTCCCTCATCTATCATTTTATTCTTCTTATTTTTTATTCTTATTTTCTAATTTTCTAAAAATTAGTCCGGGTTCATTTCTGTTAATCAAGGCAAATCATTTTTACCTGTTAATAACTGGTATATCTCTAGATAACGCCTGGAAGTCTGCTCAATAACCTCTGGTGGCAACGGCGGAGGTGGTGGAGTCTTCCTGTCCCAACCGGTGCTGATTAGATAATCCCGAACATACTGCTTATCGAGACTTGGCTGGGATTTTCCTGGAACATAACTGGCCAGCGGCCAGAAACGTGAAGAATCAGGTGTAAATAGTTCATCAACCAGAATTAGTTCATCATTCTCGTCAAGTCCGAACTCAAATTTGGTGTCGGCAATAATAATACCTTTAGAAATGGCATAAAGGGAAGCCTTCTGGTAAAGTTCCAGACTTATTTTTTTTATTTTATCCGCCAGCTCAGGCCCTACAATTTTTTCCATGCCTTTAAAAGTAATATTTTCATCATGCCCGACGTCTGCTTTAGTTGAGGGGGTGAAAATTGGCTCATCTAGCCGGGAAGATTCCTGTAAACCCTTAGGCAATTTTATTCCGCAGACTTTTCCCGTCTTCTGATATTCTTTCCAGCCTGAGCCAGAGAGATAACCCCGGACGACACATTCAACTGGCACAACCCTGGCTTTTTTAACCATCATCGAGCGCCTGGAGAGCAAGTCGGCATACTGGCGGAATTCAACCGGAAAATCAGCTATTTCAGTTGAGATCATATGATGGCGGCAAACCAGAAAAGTGAAATCAAACCAGAATTTTGATAACTGGGTTAAAACCTGGCCCTTGTATGGAATTAACGAAGGGAGAACAAAATCAAAAGCAGAAATCCGGTCTGTGGCCACAATTAAAAGCTTATCTCCGAGATCAAAAACATTTCTAACTTTACCCTTTTTAAATACAGGGAAACCTGGCAACTCAACTTCACCCACAGCTACCTGATTTTTTTCCATGATAGACTCCTTGCCCGATGACTAAAGCCATATCTTATTTAACATCTTAATTTAAACCCGGATTTAAATCAACCTGACTGAAAGCCGCCTCCATCCAAAAAGGAAAATTCATGTTTGAGAATTAACCTTGATGCCGATAAAGTTTATTAGACGAGCTTTTTCTTCTGGCCGCCGCCGGTGGGAAAGCAGCTCTGGCTGGCAAAAGGTGCATAGGTCTAAAGAAAATATATTTTCCTGAGGAAAGCCAAGAGCCTCAGTCAAAAGCCACATATTAGCCGCTCTGAGATTAAGAAAAAATCGGCCAGCTTTCTGGCCTGGTAAAAATATCTTTTCAGGCGGAAAACCCTGCCTGGAAAAAAGATCATAAACCTCCCGCCCGACCTCATAGCACCTGGCCTCAATAGCCGGCCCCAGAGCTGCCAGGACCTTTTCGGGACGGCTACCAAATGATTTCTTCATTAAATCAAAAGCAGCGGCAGCAATCCGGCCAGAGGTACCGCGCCAGCCGCCATGAACAGCAGCTACCAGCCAGTGTTCAAGATCAACGAAAAAAAGAGGCAGGCAGTCAGCCGTTTTAATCAGTAAAAGCAAACCTGGCTTTGCCGTCACCAGAGCATCGCCTGCCTGTCGGCTCTTCTGAGCTCCGTTAATTAATAAGACTCTGGCAGAGTGTTCCTGCTTTAGTTCAACCGGCTGAAAGGCAGACATCCCTGGCTCCTGCTTAAGAGCCTCCAGAGTAAAGCCCGAGAGGCCAAACCCGTGAACCAGCCAGGGAATACGGCTAAGGCTGTCCAGCCTTAAATAATTACGGTTACCAACCATTCTTTTCTTGCCCTGATTATATTTTCATCCTTGTATATTTATATGTTGATGTTATCTCTTTTAAGCTGGCCCGATTATTTCTTTCACCTGATTTTTTGTCTTACCGCCTTTCTACTTTTTACAACTTTTCATGTTTTTTCTCTATATTAGTCTTATCGCCGGTTAATCACCAGTCACTAATTCTCAGAGCAGCCTCAAATATTTATCAAGAAGGAAAAAACTAAAAGCATTTTAACCAGAAGCGAGAAAAATATAAAATAGAAATAGAATATGAGGAAGCTAATTTAATAAGCTGCTAATTTATAATCAGGTAAGAATAAGAAAATAAAAAAGGCGCAGGGAAAGATAATGAAATTTATTTCAATCTTATTTTTGATTTTTCAAGGTTTGCTTTTTTCCAGTCTGGAGGGGCAGGAGGCCAGGCCGCGAGCCCGCGACCTCGGCTTAAAAATCGGTGTCCTGGAAACAGGCCCGTTCAATGCTATCACTGATGTGGCTGGCGTCAGGGTTGGACACCAGACTGTGGTTAAAGGCACTGAGATCAGAACCGGGGTCACCGCTATCCTTCCCCATGAAGGCAATATTTTCCAGGAGAAAGTGCCGGCAGCCATCTGCGTGGCTAATGGTTTTGGCAAATTAACCGGTTCAACTCAGGTGGAAGAACTGGGCTATCTGGAGACACCAGTTATCCTGACCAACACTTTGAGCGTTCCAGTCGCCTGTCAGGCAGTCATTGATTATATTCTGGCCCTGCCCGGCAATGAACAGGTAGAATCGGTCAATCCAGTAGTAGGTGAAACCAATGACGGCTGGTTGAATGATATCAGGGCTAGAGTTATCAGTCAGGAAGATGTCCTGTCCGCCATAGATCGGGCTGTTGGCGGCCAGGTAGAAGAAGGCTCAGTCGGTGCTGGAACCGGTACCATGTGTTTTGATTTTAAAGGTGGCATAGGGACAGCTTCGAGAAAACTCTCCCCGCAGAGAGGCGGCTATACGGTCGGCATTCTGGTTCAGACCAACTTTGGCGGCCGTCTGGAAATAAACGGGATAACCATTGATAAAATACTCAATAAAAAAATCAGGGGCAGCGATAAGCCTGGCTACGGTCAAGCTGACGGTTCCTGCCTGATTGTCGTGGCCACTGATGCTCCGCTGGACAGCAGGAATTTAAGAAGGCTGGCCAGCCGGGCACTGGCCGGCATTGCCCGGACAGGAGGTTATTATGCCAATGGCAGCGGTGATTATGCTGTGGCTTTTTCTACTGCCAGCCAGGTAAGATACAGGCCGAACGAGCCTGGCCTGACCATTGAGCTGGAGGTTCTTCGAAACGAAGCCATGACGGCCCTCTTCCAGGCAGCTGTGGAAGCTTCAGAAGAGGCCATTCTGAATTCACTCTTCAAGGCCACCCCCATTAAGGGCCGGAAAGGACACACTGGCCAGGCCCTGCCAGTCGAACAATTGAGAGCCTACCTGGAGAAAATCAAGCATGAGTAAAAGCCTAAAGACTACTAAAGTAGTAGGAATTCTGGGTGGTCTGGGGCCTGAAGCTACAGCCAGATTTTTTAAGCTCCTGGTAGAAAACACCGCCGCCAGAAAAGATCAGGAGCACCTGAAAATTATTGTTCTGGATAATCCCTCAATTCCTGACCGGACAGCAGCTATTCTCTATCACGGTAAAAGCCCACTGCCCGCGCTGAGTGAAGGGCTAAAATTTCTCGAAAGGGCAGGTGCCGGGCTGGCCGTTATACCTTGCCTGACAGCTCATTATTATTTTGATCAACTAAAACTAAAGACGAGCCTTGAACTGGTAAATCTAATTGAAGAAACAGCCGCTGACCTGAAAAAAGCCAGTCCTGGAGTTAAAAAAGCCGGCCTGCTGGCTACCGAGGGAGCCCTGGTAACTGACATCTTTCTCGAGCCGTTTCAGAGAAAAAAAATAGAAATAATCAGCCCGGCAGCCAGGAGCCAAAAAAAGATTATGGAAGCAATTTATGGTGAAGAAGGGATAAAGGCAGGAGGCAAAGGGCCAAAGCCTAAAAGGCTTTTAATGGAAGCTGCTGCTGGCCTCCTAGAAGCAGGAGCCGAGGTCATTATCGCTGGCTGCACCGAAATCCCGCTGATTCTCAGCCAGGCAGACCTGCCTGTTCCCCTCATTGACCCGCTGATCATCGGAGCAAAGGCCACCATCAAAAAAGCGGGAGCCAGGGTTAAAGAAAACCGAGCCCGGCTGAAGCCTTTTCCTTGACAAGATACTGATAATCGGGTATAAAATCAATGACTTTCCAGATGTAAGGAGGTGAAAGTCAGTGGCTTTTGTCGTTGTGGAAGAAGGAGAAAATTTAGAAGCAGCCCTCAGGCGGTTCAAAAGAAGAGTGCAGCAGGAAGCAATTATAAAAGAAATTAAGAAACATTCAGTTTATCTGAAGCCCGGAGAGAAACGCCGGTTAAAGGATGCCCAGGCCCGTAAAAGAATGCGCCGGCGGCTGAAAAGAGAACGAGACTTCGAATACTGAGCCTCATTCAGAGGAAAGCCTGCCTTTTACCAGAAAATTTTAAAACGAGTCAAAGGGTTGGACCATCTTAGAAAACCAGGCTGGTTGAAAGCCAGATTGCCTTCTCAAGCTAATTATTTTCAGGTAGCTGACCTTTTAAAAAAGGGCAGGTTGCATACCATCTGTGAAAGCGGCCGCTGTCCCAATATCGGAGAATGCTGGGAAAGGAAAACGGCTACCTTTTTGATTCTTGGCAATATCTGCACAAGAAACTGTGCTTTCTGCGCAGTTGATAAAGGCTGGCCACAGCCGGTAGATGAAACTGAGCCAGAAGCTGTTCTGGAGGCAGTGAAAGCTATGGATCTACGTTATGTGGTGATAACTTCCGTTACCAGAGATGATCTGCCTGATGGCGGAGCCAGCATTTTTTTTAAAACCATCAGGTTGATCAAAAATGTCTGGCCTCAAGCCAGAATTGAAGTTCTGATCCCTGATTTTAAAGGAGAGGCAAAACCTTTATTTAAGGTTCTGGAAGCTCAACCAGACATTTTAAGCCATAACCTGGAAACCACCGCCGGTATCTATCCTGAAATAAACAGGCCGGCCAGCCATTATTACCGTTCGCTTGATCTGCTCAGACAGGCTAAAAAGCAGGGAGCTGTGACCAAATCTGGGCTGATGGTTGGCCTCGGAGAGACCATGACTGATCTGAAGCAGACCCTCATCGACCTCAGGCGAAGCGGCTGTGATTTATTGACCATTGGCCAGTATCTTCAGCCGACACGGCAACACCTGCCGGTTAAGCGTTACTACACTCCTGAAGAGTTTGAAGCTCTTTATCATCTGGCCATGGGACTTGGCTTCAAAGAGGCAGCCAGTGGGCCTCTGGTTAGAAGCTCATATTTTGCTGACCGGCTCTATGAGGCCAGCCGGAGCCAAAGCTGATGCGTTATTTAGTTTTTTCCGATATCCATGGTAATCTGGAAGCACTGGAAGCAGTCCTCAATGATGCCCAGAAGAAAAAGATTGACTACTATCTCTTTCTTGGCGATCTTGTCGGCTATGGAGCTTCGCCTAATGAAGTTATCCAGGAGGTTCTGAGCCTGCACCGGCTTTTCATGGTGAGAGGTAATCACGATAAGGCCGTGGCCGGGCTGGATTCTATTCAGACTTTTAATCCCATCGCCGCTGCCGGAATAGAATGGACGAAAAAGGCCTTAAATAAAAAGCACCTTCATTTTCTGACCGGGCTGGCTAAAAGCCCGCTGACCATCCATAAAACAATTACCATCTGCCACGGGGCGCCATTTGATGAAGATTATTATATCTTTGGTGAATTTGATGCCGTTGAAGCTTTTAATTATATCAGTACTCCAGTCTGTTTTTTTGGTCATACTCATTTCCCTTTTCTTTATGTCGCCAAAGATGAAGCAGTTGAAGGAACATTTATCGAACAATTTCCCTTTGAAATTAGACTGGAAAAGGGAGCACGCTACTTGATAAATCCAGGTTCTGTCGGGCAGCCGCGTGATCGCAATCCGCAGGCTGCTTATGCTATTTATGATTCCAGAAATAACCGCCTCAAATTCTACCGGGTTGAATATGACATTGCTGAGTCAAAAAGGAAGATTCTGGCCACTGATCTGCCGCCAGCTCTGGCTGAAAGATTATCACTCGGCATATAGAACAGATTAATAGCCTTCTTCATTTTCACGGAAAAGCCGGTCTCCTAATGTTTCTCCAATAAAGAAGTAAAACAGGAAAAAATAGATAGAAGCCAGAATCAGCAAAAAGATAAGAAGGCTGGTGGCGGCGACATCCAGCAGCTTAAAAACTGTCACCTGCATCGAGCGGGCTGCCAGCCAGACAGTCAGCAGCCAGAGAAGAACAACAAATAAAAAATCAAAAACTTTAGCTTTAATAAAATCTCCCGCTCTCAAGGGAACAACTGTTTGTAACTTAGAAGCCCTGACGCTCTGACTTTCATCTTCTTCCAGGAGGCCAGGAGCCGTTTGTGATCTATAAAGAAAATCAGTTTCTTCTTCTCCTCCTTGCTCTTCTATTTCCATTTCTAATTCCCTGCTTTCTTCTTTCTCCAGTTCAATCCGGTTTCTGGTTACTCTTTCTGGAAAACCGATAGTAGGCCTGGATAGAGATTCTTCTTCCACCTCTTCCTGTTGTTGAGATTCATCCTGACCTGATCTTGCCAGCTCACCAGAATTCTCTTTGATGTCACTAATCCAGGGTGGAATATTATCTGACTCATCGCTACTGGTCTGATCAACATCCAGCCCTTCCTTTTTTTTCTTGTCAAGAACTTTAAAAAAATCTTCTATCTGTCTCCGGCCCATTTCTACAGTTGGTCCCAGAGCTTCGAGTTCATTTGTGCTAAAGGAGCTCTTTAATTTTTGTTCTTCAGCTTTTTTATTTTCCCTTTTTCTTTCAGTCTCAATTTCCTGAACTAATTGAGTCACCAGACCGGGACCTGTCTCTTCTGTCTGAACAGGTTTATTTGTAGCCGTTTCCTTTTTAATCTCATTCACCATTCGGGTTACCGGCCCCGGCTCTTGCTTTTCTGGCTGCACAGGCTCTTCTCCGCCAGCTTCTCCCTGAAGTTCACTTATCATTTGTGTTACTAAACCCGGTCCTGGCTTTTCTTCTGGCGAAGATTCCCTTTCGTCAGTTTCTCCCTGAAGCTCATCCACCATTCGGGTTACCAGGCCAGGCCCGGCCTTTTGTTTGCTGGCAGCAGAAAGGTTTCCCCCTTTCCCTTCGGTCCGGAAAATTTCTTCTTTAAGATTTTCTAATTTTTCAGTCCAGCCACTATTTTCTTCTTTTCCACCAGCCACTATGGTTTCTTCCCTTTTTTCTTCTTTTCCCTCTGGAAAAGGCAGGCTTTCCTCGGTTGGCGAAAACAGCAGATCGGCCGCTGTTTTTTTGTTTTGTGCTTTTTTGCTCCTCAGGCTTCCCGTGGCAGCAGTCTTTTTTTGACTGCTGGCTTTTTCCTCATCAATTAAAATTACTTCCTGTTCATCCCCGCCAGCCAGGCTTTCTTCAAACTCATCACCGGTCTCAGTTTGAATTGACCCCTCACCACGTGAAACTTCGCCTGATTTACTTTTTCCCCCGGCCTTCTCATCTTCTTCTGCCTGGTGGCGGCTATCTTCAATAATTTTGTCCCCGGGGATTTCTTCTTCCATCTCTTCATCCTCAGGAAAAAGAAGCCGCGTTCCGCAATTTTTGCAGAATTCATCCTCATCACTGATTAAAGCCCGGCAATAAGGGCAACGCTTTATACCCATTCTCTTTCCGCCCTTTTATATATAAGACTAAAAAAAATCCCTGTCAAATGAATTTTTCGTTCCTGAATTTAGTCCGGGCCAGCACAAGCAGGTAAGATAATTCCATTCAGGTTTTTCTCCGGTCAACGACTTAGTTTTGCCCAGCTTATGACTATTCAATTTCTTGACATTCTAATCACTCGTTGATATCATTTTTAATATGAAAAAGGGCTTTATTTCTATTGTTTTGTTACTATTATTTATTTCTGCCTTATGGGCAGGGGTTTTACCTCAGTCAAAAAAAACCAGTCAGTCTGTAAAAAATCTGTCTGATAAATACCGGAAGTGGCTGGAACAGGAAGTTGTCTATATCATTTCTGAAAAAGAGCGCCAGGTTTTTCTGAGCTTACAGACAGACCGGGAAAGAGATATCTTTATTGAAGCTTTCTGGAAACAGCGCGATCCTACCCCCAATACCCCTGAAAACGAATTTAAAACCGAACATTACAGACGGATAAAATATGCCAATGACTGGTTCGGAAAGGAGACAGCCAGCCCTGGCTGGAGAACCGAAATGGGCAGGATTTATATTATCCTGGGGGAGCCAAAACAGATTACCAAGCTGGAAAGCGAGAGTGAGCTATATCCGACTCAGATCTGGTTTTACAGCGGGATGGAAGAATACGGGCTGCCGCCTGCTTTTAATGTCGTTTTTTTCAAAAAGTATAATGCTGGTGATTATGTACTTTATTCACCACTTAAGGATGGTGCTCAAAGCTTGATGTGGAATTATGATGGGGACCCGGCTGACTATGTGACTGCCTATCGGACACTGGCTAATATTAATCCAGACCTGGCCAGTATTTCCATTAGTCTCATCCCCAACGAGATGACTCTCGGTAATACACCCTCTATGGCCTCTGACCTGTTGATCTATTCCAAAATCCCTTCAGCACCAACTTATAAAGTCAGCGATTCCTATGCGGAGAAACTTCTGGCCTATAAGGATATCATAGATGTTGACTATACCGCCAACTATATAGAAAACGATTTTTTAGCCGATGTGTTTATTGACTCTAAGAATACCGCTTATGTTCACTACCTCATTGAACCCCGCCGGTTATCATTTGAACAATATGGGGACAAATTTACAGCTGTTCTTGAGGTTAACGGAACTGTTGTAGATAATCAGAATACCTTAGTTTATCAGTTTGAACGAAGAGTGCCCATAGAGATGAATCCCAGCCAGATTGACTCGATTAAGAATAAGCTTTTCAGCTTTCAGGATATTTTCCCCCTGATACCCGGGAAATACAAGCTCAATGTTATCGTCAAGAATACTGTGTCGAAAGAATTCACCACTTTTGAGACCGGCCTGAATGTCCCCCTGCCAGGTACTCCCTGGATGAGTGATATCATCCTGGCTAACACTGTTGATAGAAACCCAAAACAGGGTGTCCAGATTAAACCTTTCTCATTTAAAGGAGCCCTACTCCGGCCCTCGCCAAGAAATGATTTTCTTCAGACTGACATCATGACCGCTTATGTTCAATTCCAGGGCTTGAATCAAAAATTGAAGGACGAGGCCTCGATAGAGTTTACCCTTATCAGAGGAGACAAGCCCGTCAAGACTATCAGTAAAAAGTTGAGCGACTACACCGACCCGGGCAACATCATCGAGGATTTTGAACTGAAGGACCTGGTCCCTGATTATTATTTCTTGCAAGTTGTTCTTCTAGATGGTGCCAGCCAGCCTCTTCTCTCCAAAAAAGAAAACTTCTTTATTACGCCTCTGGGAACTTTGAGCAGGCCATGGGTTTTATCGCTTCCTTATAGTTCGCCTGACAGTCCTGAGATCGCCTACATTCTTGGCCTGCAGTTATTTAACAAAAAAGAGTTTGATGGTGCTTTGCCTCTACTGGAATCAGCTTACCGCCGCCAACCGGCCAATCAAAGATTTGCTCTTGAACTGGCCAGACTTTATCTGAAGATGGAGAACTATAGCAGAGCAAAAGATATAGCTGAAAAATTCCGTAACAGCTCTGAGTCTTCATTTCTGCTCATTCTGGGGCAAAGCTGGCAGGCACTTAAGGGGTATGAAGAGGCTATTGCTGCCTTTAAAACTTACCTGACCAAATTTGGTACTAACCTAAACGCCCTCAATGCTATCGGAGACTGCTATCTTGCTCTCAATCAGAAGGAGGAAGCCCTGGAGGCCTTTGAAAAATCCCTGCAGCTTGACCCGAAGCAGGAGAAAATCAGAAGCCTGGTTAAATCATTAAAGGAAAAACATGAATAAGAAGCTAATCGCCTCTTATCTTTTGGCCGGGGCTTTAATTTCTGGCTTTTATGCCTGTGCTGGAGTAACCGGTGTGAAAAAGCTGGATCCTGAAAGTAAAGAATTTATCTCTAAAACCAGATATATAATTTCCAAGGAAGAAAAACAGGCTTTCCTTGAGCTGGAGCCAGAGAAAAGACCGGAGTTTATAAAGCAATTCTGGGCACGGAGGGATCCGACCCCCGCCACTGAGGTTAACGAATTCAAGGAAGATTACTTCCAGCGTATTGAAGAGGCCAACCAGCTATTTAGGGAAGGCAGTACTCCTGGCTGGCTTCAGGAAAGGGGACGGGTTTATATTCTTTTCGGTCCACCTTTGCAAAGAATAACTTATCCACGCGGTGTAGATTTTTATGGTCAGCCAACTGAGGTCTGGTATTATGGTTTTTTCCCCATTGTCTTTGTTGATGAAAGCTGGACAGGTAATTATCAGCTTACCCCCCTCAGCGCCTATCAAATTTCTGAAATAGCTAAAAGTCAGCAAGATATAAAGGACATAGGTAAAAATACACTGGCCGCTCCACACCCTACTCTGGAATTTACTCCTAAATTCGAACTAAAAGATGGAACTGCGCAATTAATAATCGAGATTCCATATAAAGCCATCTGGTTTAAATTAAAAGGTGACAATTTTATTTCCACCCTGGAAATTAAAGTGAAAGTTTTTGACCAGGCAGGCGAAACAGTTTGGGAGCATCAGAAAAATCAAGAACTGTCTTTTTCCCGTGAACAGGGCCTCAAGCTGATAGAAGAGGTTTATAGCCTGGTCTTAAATCCAGATTTAAAGCCTGGAGAATATGCAGCTGAAGTTCAAATTACCAATCAGACCGGTGGTGGAACAAGCAAAAATACCTTAAAATTCAAATTTTAGCTTCCCCATGGTTTTACTGGCATTCTTTAAGTAAAGAATCCAGCTCAGCTCTTTCATTCTCCGATAAAGTCTGATAATAAAGCTTCTTATATCGATTCAAATAGACCAGGGCTTGAGCTTTGTTCCCCTGATCAAAACAGGCAGCTCCCAGGTTAAAAAGAGCTTCCTGGTGGTCAGGATTAAGTGTCAACGCTTTCTGCCAGCAAGCAATGGCAGCGTCCAGCCGGTCACTAAGCCGGTAAACTGCCCCTAATCCATTATAGGCATTGACCAGATTGGCATCATAATCAATGGCTTTCTTAAAATGTTCTTCTGCTTTAAGCAGCCAGCTTTTTTCTTTGCTTTTTAAAGCTAATGAAGTTTCGGCCGCCCCTAGATTAGCCAGGGCCACCGGATTCTGGGGAAATAAGCTCAGAGACTGCTCATACATCTGGCGGGCTTTTTCCACCTGTCCCAGATCCCAGTATATTACCCCAAGATTATTCCAGAGCTCTGGATCCCAGTCAATTATTTCCCTGGCTTTGTTCAAAACCTTGAGAGCCAGGTCTTTTTTGCCAAGAAAAGCCAGAACCCGCCCGTAATCAACCATCAATTGATAATTCCCGGGATTAGCCTCCAGGCCGGATTTAAGCAGAGCCTCCACCTCGTCAAGGCGATTTTGCTTCTCATAGATGCTGACCAGAAAAAGGTAAGGATTATCAAATTCTGGCCGCTGGCTAATCAGGTCTTTTAAAAGTTTCTCTGCTTCTTCTACTTTTCCCTGAAAACATAGATCCTGAGCTTGCTCAAATTGATTGTTAAAGGCCAGCAGGGTTTTTAAATCATCTTCCGGGCCAAAAGCCTTCCTGGCCGGTGGCTGATACCCGCCAATGTAACCAAGGCTGCCTAGTTTTTCTCTGGTCTGAGCATCCGGATAGTATCTTGACTCCACACTGGTTGTGCTCAAGGATTTGATCAATTCTCTTAACTCTTCCTTTTTCCGGCTCAGGCCGGCACTGGCCAGGTTTCTGGTTTCATTAAAATCATTTTTCAAATCGTAAAGTTCAGGAAGAGGAGAATCAATAAATTTCTTCTGGCCTTCTATAAAGCCTTTAACTGGAGCCCAGCCACGACGATAGTAGGCATAGAGTGATTCAAAATAAATCTTCCTGGATGATAACTTCCGGCCTTTCATCAGCCTGACCAGAGATTGCCCCTGGAGGTAAGCCGGTGGAGAATTCCTCAGAAGTTCACAGATTGTTGGGAAAATATCAAGATGGCAGACATTATCATCGACCTGGCGCGGCTTGAAACCCGGGCTGGAGATAATCAGAGGAACCCAGAGAGTGGAATTATAAGCAAAATAGCCATGTGTGGACTCGCCATGCTCTCCCAGAGACTGGCCATGGTCACCGGTAAAAAGTTTTATGGTTGATCCCCATTGATTGGTTTTTTCCAGATAATCAAACAAACGACCAAGAATCAAATCAACATAAGCCACCTCTCCGCTATAAGGGTCATGCCTGAACTGGCTGGCAAAGGGTTCGGGGGGCACATAAGGTTGATGGGGATCAAAACAGTGGATCCAGAGAAACCAGGGCTTATACTCCTGGCTGCTTTCTGCCTGGCTTTTCAGCCAGTTAATAGCATTATTGATAACTGTCTCTGCTTTTCTTTCTGAATAGATGAACTCCAGACCGGATTCCGCCGGATAGCTCTGGTCATAGATTTCAAATCCAGCATTTAACCCGAATCTGGCATCAAGAGGAAAAGCCCCGATAAAAGCCGCTGTATGATAACCCGCCGCCTTCAGATAAACCGCCAGGTTAGGCAAACCTTTAGGGACTCTGAATAACCCGTTATCATGAATTCCATGCTGGGGCGGAGCCGTCCCTAAAAGAATATTGGCATGGGAAGGAAGAGTTAACGGTGTGTGAGCAAATGCCCGGTTGAATAAAACACCGCTGGAGGCCAGCCTGTCTATATTAGGAGTCTTAACTAAGGTAGAACCATAGCAGCCAAGCCGGTCAGGCCGCAAAGTATCTATGGTTATTAAAAGGATATTAGGCTTTGGAGAGGCAGCCTGCAGGAAAAAAGAAAAAGACACCCAAAAAGCCGCCAGACCAGTCAGACAGATAGTTTTTAAAAGAAAAAAATTTATGCTCCTTTTTTTAAGCATTGTTTTTATTTTATCACAAATAAACGAGGCCCTCCATCTCTGCTGCAGGCTGATTCATAATCTTATAATTTCAGGCTAGCGCCCATGTTCTCGGTTTTCAAAAGTTAATTTGTGTTCAATAGCCAGGGGCCAAAGACTCTTAATTTTTAAGAAGACCAGATTGATTAAAAGGCCTGGCTATCGGCACAGGCTATAAGGTTTTATCTTAATCTGCTTTTAGTTGCTTCAATTTTCTCCAGAATAAAAAAGCCCGCCCCTGCTCAGGCAGGAGCGGGCTCTGGACAACTTCTAAATCAGGCTCAGTCTTAGAACATTAACTTGAAGCCAAGGATAGCTGAAACAGGAGGATAGAAATCCATTTTCATCTTGTAGCGGGGATCAAGGACAAGTCCTCCATAATCACTAATATCCCAGCCGCCAGCAGCTATATCCTCTTGTGGAACCTCAACACCACCCTGGTTGAAAATCTGATACTTACGCCGGGCCGTATCTATATTGAAGATATTATCAACGCTGAGGTTGACCTGCATCCTGGTTTTTCCGCCCAGTTTGAAGTCATAGGACATATAGAAATTGACATACCACAGAAAAGGAGACCGACCAAGGTTATTGCGGTTATAAGGCATATAGCCCTGGACATCCATCGCCCACTCGGTAGAAGTTGGAACACCGCTCATGGCATTAAGAACAGCTCCTAAGGTTAATCCAAAGGGGAAAACATAGGAACCATAAGCTTTGAAGTAGTGAGTTCTGTCGCCAGGCATAGGCCCATCAATCGGATCAAGATCTATATCGTAGGCCAGATACCACAGGTCAAAGTAACGTTCGGTATTAGGGTCAGTTCGGCCGTATTCATCACCGGAAGCCAGGCCGCTATAGTTGCCAGTCAGGCGGCTTAAGGTGTAGGAAAAACCACCCAGCCAGTTGTTGGAGAAACGTTTATCAAGAGCAATATTTAAGCCCCAGTATTCTCTCTTGGCTTTTGGACAATCTGGAGCATTGACGGGAAGCCAACCATTTTCTCGGCCATATTCATACATGTCATTGATAAAAGCTCCGCCCGGGTTGGAGGTAAAATACACTTCGCCTTCCCCTCCCGGAAAAACGAAGCCAATATCCTCAATGGCCCAGAGGAGATGTTTATAAACACCGCGGACTGACAAAGCCAGGTTTTCGCCCAGCTTCTTCTCAGCTCCCAGGCTAACTTCCATCTGGCTCATCGGCTTCATATTTGGATCGGTGCTTTCAAAGGAAGGAGCACGGAAATCAAAACAATGTGAAGGAGTATCCAGCAAAAAGTCTCCAGGGTAAAAACCTTCTGGATAAGCGTCGCTCACTACGCCAATCTCATTCCATTTATAAGTATCAAGTTTATAGTAAGTGCTTTTCCACTTGAAACCACCATAGGAACCAGATGCCATCTGAAGTTTCATGACATCATAGAAGAGACCGAATGAACCAAAAAGCTTGAGGCTGGAGTCACCAAAAACATCATAAACGATACCGACTCTGGGAGCTATCTTGTCTGTTAGATTAAATTTAATAGGTTTCAGGTTTTCAAAATCAGGGTTGCCAGTCGCATAAGAAGGAATATATTCTGATTCAGCTCTAACACCATAGTTGATAGTCACGCGTTGCCCGATGGTCCAGGAATCCTGAAGGTACAGGGCCCAGCGGTTGCTGTAAGCCTTGTAGTAGCTGCCATAGGGGCCGGTAACGGAATTGTTCCGGACACCGTAATAACCATAGATTCCACGTCCATAATTAACCCCATAAGCAACAAACTCACGATCCCAGGCAAAAAACAGAATCCCATATTTCGGGCTTGAATCATAATTCTGACCCTGACGGACGAACTGGGCACCAAGCTTGATAGAGTGTTCACCGGCAGCACTCAGAAAATAGTTCACATCACCGGCTATGCTATATCTCTCGTCAAGGTGTTTCTTGAGAACCATGGCATTGGCCCGGGCGTAGTTATAAAAGCCTGTCGGTCTCTTATACTCATCCGGAATATCCAGGCCCTCATTAGTCGTCGGAAAATATCCACCCGGTGCTTCAGTTAAGAACTGGAAGCAGGGTTCATCTGGGGGTTGAACAAGCTGATCTGTTATATCAGCTTTGAAATATCCGCCGCGGACTGAAACCAGCAAACTATTGCTTGCCGTCCAGTCAGCTGTAAATGAAGCTGAATAGTTAGGATAAGTAAACCCGTAATTATCAAAAGAAACTGCAGGAGCGGACGGGCTGGTTCTGGAAGCCAGGTCGCCCTTATATTTCCACTCATTATTGATGATAGAAGCACTCATCCTGAGGTTTTTCAAGACCTGAGCGGTTAATTTGAAGGAATAGTTCCATTGTCTCTCATTCCTTCTCCAGTTCATGGTCTTTCCATCGGAGTGAGTGACAAGCCTGTTGTTACGATAAATGACAGGCATAAAAGAACCGAAGAACCAGAGTCTATCCTTTATTATATAACCGCCCAGGTTGCCGCCAAATTCATAGCGGTGATCCCTGTTTTTGCCGTAAATGAAGGAATAAGGATAGTATGTAGCAACAGATGTGTCAGTCAGATTCAGGCGGAGTAAATCACGTTCGCTGTCCCGCAGTTTATAGCCGCTGTAATAGCCCAGGACCTCGCCTGAAAACTGGTTACCACCAGAACGAGTGATAACACTGATCACACCGCCAAGTGAACCACCATATTCGGCCTGATAACCGGAGGCTCTGACCTGAACTTCATCCACAAAGTCAAAGTTAACACTCTGACCGGCATCTCCATAGGTCAGATCAGTGACGTCAGTCCCATCAACATAATACATATTTTCCAGACCGGAAGCACCATCAACTGAAGTTCCACCCAGCAGGTATTCGTTGGAAACACCCGGGACAGTGGTGACCAGAGAGTCAAAGTTACGTCCTCTCGGCAAATTTTCAAAAACCTCTTTGGTCAGGGTCACCCCTTTGACTGTGCTCTTAACATCAACCAGAGGCGCTTCGCCGACGACTGTAACCTGTTCTTCGACTGTGCTTGGCTCCATGGTGACGTTAACAATCAGAGTTTGTCCTAACTGCAGGGTTAAATCCTGGCGGACAATAGGTTTAAACCCAGTCAGAGTAAAGGTAATTTGATAAACTCCTGAGGGCAGAGCGAACAAACGGAAGACCCCGTTGCTGTCTGTAACAGTGGTAGCTTTACCAACCAGCTTAGGGCTGGTAGCTTCAACCGCCACGCCGGGGAGAGGATTTCCCTGATCATCAAGTACTCTCCCTTCAAATCTACCGCTCTGCTGGGTAACTTGAGCAAGACCAAGCGAGGTCATAAAAATCAATAAAAAGCCCGCTAACAAAATTCTTTTTTTTGTCATTATTTTCTCTCTCCTTCTCCCATTAAGGGGAATGGTTGCTTTTTAAGCAACTAACTTTCACCCTGGGACAGAAAACTTAATTCTGCCCCGGCCCAACACCTTTTAAATAATGTCCTTTTTTGCGCTTTTTCTTTCCTCCTTTCTATACTTAATTTTTTTTTCATTCTTTTTCCCAGGTACTACCCTCTTCTCTGCAATTTATGTGCCAATTCTTAAATTCGAATAATTATATTATTTTCAATAACTTAAATTTAGAGTTGCTTGAATAGCAGTTCATTTTTTTGGATATTATTCAAATAAATGAATCTGCCTGCTCTGACCTCCTCTTTTCCCTTTCTTATTGCGGGTTGAATAGAGCTTTAGCCTCCGCCTTCTGCCGGCCCGCTCCCTGTGGATACGATGTATTAGCTTAAATAAGTTTTCTGATTGACAGACAGAGGAAAATCTATAAAATTAAAACTGACTGACATGGGCGATTAACTCAGAGGCAGAGTGCTACCTTCACACGGTAGAAGTCAGAGGTTCAAATCCTCTATCGCCCACCATATTTTTTATCTTTTCGATTTAAATTTTTAATGGGATCTAGTTAGACAAATATCTTAAATGATTTGCGTGGAAGCATTTACTAAGAACGTCTACCCGGGCAAGATTTATTAAGCCAAAAATTGCCGGGTAAAACAAACTGTAGACCTTAAAAGTGATAACTGTATTTCAGTTCAACTGGCGATTCTTGCTAATTCTTTCGACGGTAGTCTGGTATTATCTACAACATTTCACCAAGAATTTTCAAAAATAGATATACTACCCCTTTTAAGTGCTTTATTAATCTTAAAGCTTAATTTCTTCTCTTAAGTTAAGCTATTCCGATCGTTTGCTTTTTCTCATGAAATCTTTTTAATGGCCTCTAAGATCTGTTGAACCATAGCTATCCTGGGAGAATCCTGAGGCTCAACTTTTAAAAATTTTTCAAAGTATTCCACTGCCTTGGGAATATCATTTCTATTCAACATGACATAGCCAAGCTTCAGGTATGGATCCGGCCAATCCGGCTTAATAGTGGAGGCCAGCTCATAATATTTTTGAGCCTCATCCAGGCGCTGATTATCAAAAAAGACCTCGGCCACATTAAAAGCTGCGATTTCGTCATGAGGAGAAATATCTACCGATTGCTTAAAATACTTCGCAGCTTCTTCTATATTGTTCTGCTTAAGGTAAACCAGCCCGATAGCCCCCAGGGCTTTAGCCGTCATGCTTACTCCCAGATTCTGATCAAGCTTAGCTTTTTCAATCACCTGCTGGTAAGTTTCTAATGCTTTATCCAGTTCCCCTTTTTCAAGGTAACAATCACCAATATTAACCAAAACCTGATAGGCCTCAGGGTTTTTATCCATGAACTGCTGATATAGCGTTAGAGCTGTATCATATTGGCCTTCCTTAAAATAACCATTGCCTTCTTCAAGAAGTTGAAGACTGGATTCATCCTTAATAAATGTCAGGCCGCGGCTTGACTTTTGCAGTTTAATAGTAACCTTGGGATTTTTATCCAGCTGGCTAACAATAACATCCTGAGTGGCTGGAGAATAACCTGAAGCCGTGACCATGACTGACCATTTGCCTGAGCCAAGACCCATAAAAGACCATTCACCTTTATTATTGGTAACAGCCTCAAGTTCCAGCCCTTTAGCTGCTTCCTGAACAAAACTTATAACAACCTTTGCTCCGGTGATGGGTTGATCATTTTGATCCAGAACAAGTCCCGTCAGCCGGCCGACACCCCGGCCTGCCTGAGCAAAAAGCAGCGTCTGGCCAAGAAAAAATAATATGGTCAGCAAAGAAAAATAACGCCAGCTTGACTTTTTCATCATGACCTCCATTCTATTAATAGACAAGACTACCGCCGATATTACCCGGCCAGAGTAATTCTTTCCATCTCCTGCATTTTCCAGGCCAGGTCTTACCCATTTTTCTGCTTAGCAGCTCAGTAGTTTTTTTTCTAGCAAAATTATTCTCTGGCCTGAATATCAGAAAACAGGCCCTGGCGGCCAATATTAGCCTGCTCTTTTTTATCATAATTTTTCCTGTATTATATATTATAATATACGGCCACCTGTTGCAAGAATAGATTGATGAAAAACAACTTGACAAAAAAAGGCAGGTGACTTATCTATATTAGAGAATTCCAATGAGATAATGCCTCCCTTTGATTGTAGATTTAAAGACGGTATTTATAGGGGTTAAAAAGTGACCAGGCAGGTTAAGAAAGAAGAACAGAAGTCTAAAAAAAAGCGGGTAAAAGTTCGTTCCAGGAAGAATGAATTTATGACACCCGAGCAAACTTTATCAACTGAAATGCTGGAATCCAGGCTCAATCCGCTTTTTTTATCAAAAGAAATCAAGCCAGAAGTGTCGTCTCCTAACAAGCTGAAAAATATCTCTGAAACTTTTGATGAAATAGAACTGCAAGATATATTACCAAAAAGTGCCAGGTCAGAGGCGCCGGCGTCCGGAGAAGTGGTTGAATCTGATCACGACCCGGTAAAAATTTATTTTCGCGAAATGGGCAAAATTTCCTTGCTTTCCCAGCAGGATGAAATTGACCTGGCCCGGCAGATGGAAAGAGGCAGGAAAATTCAACTCAGGGCACTGCTGAAGACCAGGCTGGCCATTAAGGATATTCTGGCCTTAAGAGAGATATCTGAAACTGAGCCAGACCGCTTTCTCAGGTTTTTTGATGAAACTGAAGATTTTGAAGACGATGCAGCCAGAAAAAAGATCAAAGAAATACGTCAGACACTGGAGAAATTTTATAAACTATCTGAAAAACTCAATTCTTTGAAGCCTCCTGCCCGCCTGGCCTGGCCAAGAGGCCGGTTGATGGTTAAAATGTATCAAATCCTGGAAGAGCTTCACCTGTCTCCCGAAAAAATGGCTGCTACAATTGAAAGATTGCGGGAAATCCTCCATTTGATGAATGAACTCGAAGAAAGGCAGGAAGAAATCCATCTGTCCTGGCTGAAAGCCAGAAATAAAGTGCCGTCAGCCGCCTGGAAAAATAAATTAAAGGTGATTAGAGCTGAAGAAAAAATTTACCGGCAGGAAGCAGGGCTAAGGGCGGCTGAACTGAGGAAAATACTCCTTGATGTTAGCCGGGGAGAGAAAATCCAAAAGCATGCTGAGAACAAGCTAATTGAAGCTAACTTAAGACTGGTCGTCTCTATAGCCAAGAATTATGTCAACCGCGGATTGAGCCTGTCTGATCTCATTCAAGAAGGCAACTTAGGTTTAATGCGGGCTGTCCAGAAATTTGATTACCACCGGGGTTTTAAGTTTTCAACGTATGCTACCTGGTGGATAAAGCAATCAATTACCAGGGCTATCGCCGACCAGGCCAGGACGATTCGCATACCGGTGCATATGGTGGAAACGATTAACCGCCTGAAAAAAATTCACCAGGAGCTTGTTCAAAAAACGGGGCATGAACCAACTGTGCAGGAAATTGCCGAGGCAGTAAAAATGCCCATTCAGAAAGTGACCAAAATTCTCCAGGATAGTCAGGAACTGCTTTCTCTCGACTCTCCTATTGGCGATGATGAGGAAAGCTTCCTGCGCGATTTTGTTCAGGATATTTACAATCCTTCGCCGGCTGATATTGTTATCCGGGCTAATCTCAAGGAGCAGATTACCAGAGCTATCAACACTCTGACGGAAAGAGAAGCAACCGTCATCAAAATGAGATTTGGCATTGGGGACGGACAGGAACACACCCTGGAAGAAATCGGCCAGAAACTGAAGGTCACCAGAGAAAGAGTCCGCCAGATAGAGACCAAGGCTTTGCGCAAACTGGCTGAATCTACACTCAGGGATAAATTAAAGTCTTTTTCTGATGTTCCTTCCAACCAGGCCTAAAAATATCTTCAGCAAGCTGACCTGGAGCTGAATCCATCTTAGCGGGCGGAATGATCGACACCCATTTTTTCCAGAGCTTCATCACCTCTCGATTGACAGGGGGCTTCGCCTGGCAAATAAAGCAGAACGCCTCCTTTAATCGGCCTGATTTCAATCTTTTTCTCTTCAGCCAGCTTATTGGTGGCCTGAACCGGGTCCTGCCCGAAATATTTTTTAAAGGCTTCATTAAAACCGCTATAAACCGAGTGGATACCTTTAAAATCTCCCATTCTTAATGATTTAATAGCCAGCATGACAAATTCTTCAACTGTCATTTTATCATCGGCCTTCTGGTTTAAACGTTTTTCAGCCATGGTTATTCTCCTTTCTATTTTAATGACGGCTAATTCTTCTTTTTTACTCATTTTTAAAAATAGATTAATGGAGTATAATAAATTTTTTTACAGTCACAGAAGGTAAAGATGCCCGATTTATTAATTAACCTGGCCGGCTAGTATTTGCCTGCTATTGAATGCTTATCACTTTGGTGCCTGGCCTTCAGTCGGCGTTAATGCTGTCTGGATAAGCATCGCCCTGCTGACAGTAGCTGAAAGCCAGGCAGGAAGAAAAAAGGAGGAATAAAAATAATGAAGAAAAAGGTCTTAATATTTACTGGCAGTCCGAGAGAAAACAGTTATGGAGCCAGCCTGGCTCAAGCTGCAGTTCGTGGAGTAAAAAAAGCCGGGGCGCTGGCTGAAATCATAAATCTCAGTCAATTAAAGCTAAATCCCTGTCAGGCTTGTGACCGCTGCCGGCGGAGAGGAACGGGAAAGTGTTTTCAGAAAGACGATATGACCCAGCTCTATCCGCGTCTTAAGAAAGCCAGAGCGATCATCCTGGTGCATCCGGTTTACTGGTTCAATATCAATGCTCAGACCAAGATATTTATTGACCGCTGGTATGCCTTCGGCGGGGATAATTACGCCTGTTTTAAAAATAAAAAAATAGGCTTGATTCTGACTTTCGCTGACCGAGATTTAGCTGCTTCGGGTGCAGTTAATGCCATTCAGGCTTACAAAGATATGTTCAGTTACCTCGGTTCAGACCTCTGTAGCCTGGTTACGACCAGTACTCAGGATAGGAACAGGACTGAAAAAGCAGCTAAAGTTTTAAGACAAGCCTATGAGTTAGGTCGAGAAATTGCCAGTTAAGACCGGTTAATTAAAGATTTGGCAAGACAAAAAGCAATTTTTCAATTTATTTTATAAATGTGCGACTAAAAATTCATAATAGGCGTCTTTTAGTTCTAGTGGAAAGGAAGAGGCAACGATGAGAGCCAGGATATTCTTTTTCCTATCGTTTATAACTATATTTTTTCTGCTGGTTCCAGCCTATCAGGCTAAGGAAGCTGAGCAAAACAGGACGGCTGAAATAGACAAAGAAGTTCTCAAAAAAGCTCAGGAAAACAAATCTGTTCGGGCTTACCGCCTGACCAGGCCAATTAATCTTGACGGGCAACTGACAGAAGAAGTTTATCAACATCCGGCTGTTGAAGACTTCCTACAGACCGATCCCGTTGACGGTCAGGCCGCTTCAGAAAAAACCAGAGTATGGGTGGCCTACGATCAGGCTAATATTTATGTTGGAGCTTATTGTTTTGATTCCAGCCCGGAGAGAATTATAGGCCAGCTTGGCCGACGGGATTATTCCGTTGATTCAGATTGGTTTATTTTTTGCCTTGACCCCTATCTTGACCGCCGGAGCGGCTATGCTTTCTGGGTAAATCCAGCCGGTTCAATTATTGATAAAGCTCTTTATAACGATATTAGTGAAGATAAAAGCTGGGACGGCTTGTGGGAAGCAAAGGCTCAGATAACCAATGATGGCTGGACGGTAGAAATAAAAATACCTTTTAACCAGCTCCGTTTTCCACACCAGGCATCTTATCTGTGGGGAGTAAACTTCCAGCGGATTATTAAGAGAAAAAATGAAAAAGTCTCATTTGTTTGGGTACCAAAGGAAGACAATGCTTTTGTTTCGCGTTTTGCCCGGTTGGAAAATATAGAGAATATTAAGCCCGGCCGGCGGATTGAAGCCTATCCTTACTCAGTCGGTCAGGCTCAGTTCAGGCCGTCTGAGGCTGGTAATCCCTTTGAAACCGGCCATAAGTATAGAGGAAATATCGGCCTTGACCTTAAAGCCGGGCTTAAAAGCAATTTAAATCTAGATCTAACCCTTAATCCTGATTTTGGCCAGGTAGAAGTAGATCCAGCCGTTATTAATTTGACCGCCTATGAGACCTATTATGAAGAAAAACGTCCTTTCTTTATTGAAGGTTCTTCTATCTTCAGCAATTTTGGCCGCGGCGGGATTTATATCAGTTCAAATCTAAGCTGGTCCAATCCTAATCTTTTTTATAGCCGGAGAATCGGCCGGACTCCTCAGGGATATGCCACTCATGATGGTTATGTCAATTTTCCTGACCGGACAACCATTCTCGGGGCTTTGAAGATGACCGGTAAACTAGGAGCCGGCTGGAATATTGGCCTGATCAGTGCCCTGACTGCTAAAGAATATGCTACCGTCGATGACCTGACCAATCGTTATCAGGACCAGGTTGAACCGCTGACTTACTATGGAATTTTGCGGGCGCTTAAAGAGTTCAAAGGAGGCCGACAGGGACTGGGATTTATGTTCACTTCGGTTCTGAGGGATTCAGAAGTTGAAAGCCTCGACTCGATGCTCGCTTCCAATGCTTTTAGCTTAGGAATAGATGGCTGGTCTTTCCTTGATAAAAAAAGAAACTGGGTCATGGGCGGATGGGCAGGTGGCACATTGATTACCGGTAGCCAGGCAGCTATTTACCGGCTGCAGACATCATCATTGCATTATTTTCAGCGGCCCGATGTTTCCCATCTAAGTCTTGATCCAGAAGCTACCCGGCTGGCCGGCTGGGCAGGCAAATTCAGTTTAGCCAAACAGCAGGGACACTCCCTGTTTCTACTCGCGGCCGGAGCCATCTCCCCTGGATTTGACCCTAATGATGCCGGTTACCAGCGGACTATATCTGACAAGATCAATTTGCAGGCTCTCTACGGCTACCAGTGGACCAATCCGGGCCGGGTCTTTCGCCAGGCTCTATTAATCGGTGGCCTGGAAAGAACCTATGATTTTGGCGGTAACAAAATTTTTGATGGCTGGCTGATCAATTTTCAGGGAGTCTTCAAGAATTGGTGGACTCTCCTGGCTGATGCTATCTATTACCCAAAATGTTACAGTAATACTCTAACCAGAGGAGGCCCTTTAGCCATAATTCCCGATGGCTTTTCAGCCCAGTATGAGATAGATTCAGACTCAAGAAAGCCTTTTGTTTTCTATCAAACAACTTATTATTACTGGACCAAGAACAAGCGTGATCAATGGGATCTGGGCCTGGGTCTCCGCTGGAAACCAGCTCCGAACTTTAACTTATCTTTTGGTCCCTCGGTTAGCAAAGATCGCAACGAAACTCAATGGCTCACTTCCCGGTCTGATGAGTTGATGACTGAGACTTATGGCCACCGTTATATATTTGGCCGCATTGATCAGACAGTAGTGGCCAGCGAGATCAGGTTGAACTGGATCTTCACGCCAAGACTTAGCCTTCAGGTCTATCTACAGCCATATATCGCCGTTGGTAAATACGATCGTCTCAAACAGCTTAACCGTCCAGCTTCTTATGATTATCTAATTTATGGCCAGGGTGGCTCAACCATTTCTTATGAGGATAATTACTACCTCATTGACCCTGATGGCAGCGGTCCGGCGGCTGCCTTTAGCCTTTACAATCCTGATTTCAATTATAAATCTTTGCGTGGCACAATAGTCCTGCGCTGGGAATACCGGTTAGGCTCTCTCCTCTACCTGGTCTGGACGCAGAACCGGGCCGACTATGCTCACCCTGGAGATTTTTCTTTGTGGCGCGACCTGGGCAATCTATTTACCGCTCCCGGCGACAATGTTTTTCTGATTAAACTAACTTACCGCCTTAATCTTTAAACTCTTCACCTGCCATCAAAAGCCTGACCGTGCCTGGATGATCCTGACAAAAACCAGCGATAGGCTATGATCTCTGGCTATTATTAATTAGCAGTTCATTATGGTTAAAGATGCCCTGGATAACCATCGGTTTACTTACCATCTTTAAGCTCTTCATGACTTTTGCCTGGTACGGGCACCTTCGCTTCAAAATCCTGCCTCTCTGGAAAGCCATCATCTTTAGGAAGATTTCCGCTGGAATTACCTGCGTGGCTCCTTCTTCATCATTCTGGGCGCTTTTTTCATTTTCAAAAAATGACCGGCTCAACAGTGTGAGTTAATCATCTGCCTGATTTTGAGGCTTCCACCTGCTGGTAATATTTGCTGATGAATTTTTCCTGCACCTCGTAGGACCAGTGGACATCACGGATGAATTTAGCTGCCTCTTCTTTTTTCCCTTCGCCTAGAAGTTTTGCTAACCGGGCATGCTCTTTGATTGAGGATTCTTCCCATTCTTTGACAAAGCCCTGACGCCGTGGAAAATCGTAAAGCCTTTTCTTCAAAGTATTGACGATCCTGATGAGCTTTTCATTCCCGCATAAATCAAGATAAACGCGGTGAAAATTCAGGTTTTTCTCATAATAAAGGTCAAAGTCATTAGCCTCAATGGCCTGACTCATTTCCTGATTCATTTGTTCCATATAATCAATATCTTTTTTACTCAGGCGGTCAAAGGATTTGATAATGGCTATGCTCTCCAGCGCTCCGATGATTTCATAATAATTTTTTATGTCCTGAACAGTCAGGAAATTGACGATAACCTTGCGCCTGGGTAAGATGGCCACGAAATCTTCACTCTCCAGCTGGAGCAGGGCATCCCGCAGCGGAGTCCGGCTAACGCCGAGTTTTTTTGAGGTTTCTTCCATATCAATAACGGAACCAGGCAAAATCTCTCCGCGGCGCATTTGTTCGCGAAGGAAATCATAGACCTGTTCTTTAAGAGACTTAATATTAAGAATTGATTTTTGATCCATAGGCCTTTTTATCCTCCATCTAGATTCAGCTCTGATAGTAATCTACATTTTCTGCCATGATAATATCAATCTGAGTCATTATTTTTTCTTTAATTTTTTCTCCAAGGACAACATAGCGGAACAGAGCATAAATACCCTCATATCCCTGGCGTTCTGACTGCTGGCTGATCAGGAAATTGATAGTTCCATCTTTTAAAAACTTGACGTTCCTGGGAATAGGATCATAACCAATCAAAATAAGGTCGCGCTTCTCTCTTTTCTCCTTCCACCATTCAGCCACCTTATGAGTCATAGCATTGGTCACGAAAATACCAGCCAGATCTCTGTTCTGACAGTAAAAAGGCTCCAGCTTTTGCCCGATCTCAAGCGGGGTAGCCTGGCCGTTAATTTCAATTACTTCCGCTTCAAATCCGCTCCAGTCCGAGGTGCCATGCAAAAAACCGTTCTTTCTTTCCTCAATATGATAATCTTCCGGTAAAACCTTGACTACCGCTATTTTCCCGGCAGATTGACATATAGTTTGCCTCATCAAAGAAGAAGACAGAAGGCCACTCTGGAAAGCATCCTGTCCAATAAAAGACAGCGGTTTAATATCAGGAACAAAAGAGTCAAAAAAGACAACAGGTAGATCTGCAGGCAGGGTTGGCCATATCTGGCTGAAACTCCTGGGCAGAATAGGTGCTGTTAACAACCCGTCAAAATTTTCCTGAAGGACTTTTTCTCCCGCTGCCAGAACTGATTTTTCCTGGAAACGATTAAAAAAGAAAAATTTCACCTGAACCCGGTGGCAAGCCAGTTCCTGGCAAGCCAGCTCAATCCCCCGCACCGGTAAAGCCCAGTAATAGCTATCCTGTTGCGGACGGGGCATCAGAACAGCAAAATTAAAAACTTTTTTTAACTTAAGATTCTTGGCAAAGATGTTGGTTCGGTAGCCTTCTTTTTTCAGGACCTTAATTACCCTGCTCTCTGTTTCATGTTTTACCCGGCCGCGTTTATGCAAAACCCGGTCAACCGTCCCGATAGAGACATTAGCTTTTTTAGCGATATCTTTTATAGTAATGATATCCAGCCCTCGACCCTCAAATTCTTAATTTAAATACATATCAAATTCCCGGCTTAATTACAATATTTTCGGTCATCTTCAAGTTTGCCCTTAAATCCTCAATACCCAAGACCTTTTTTCAGATGATCATATTCCTGCCAGATTTCATAAGGGGTATGACGGCCAAATTTATCAAGAAACTTTTTAATATCTTTTATTTCATCCTGCCAATCAGCAGGTTCCAGTCTGAAGAGCTCTTCTAAATTTCCCTCAGGTAAAGACAGTCCCGAAAGATCCAGGTCCTTTTTCTCCGGAATGAAGCCCAGAGGGGTCTCTTTAGCTCCAACCCGTCCATTAACCCGGTCTATAATCCATTTGATAATTCTAATATTGTCACCAAAGCCGGGCCAGAGAAACTCACCCCGGTCATTACGTCTAAAAGCATTAATTGAATATATTCTCGGCGGGCGGGTCATTAACTTGCCCAGGTCAATCCAGTGACGGAAATAATCTCCCATGTTATAACCGCAGAAAGGCAGCATAGCCATTGGATCACGCCGTAAAACACCCACCTGGCCGGCTGCCGCCGCCGTAGTTTCTGAACCTGTCCTGGCACCTATAAAAACACCTTGCTCCCAGGAAAAAGCTTCGGTTACTAATGGAATCAACCTGGTTCTTCTCCCGCCAAACATAAGAGCGGAAATGGGAACACCAAGAGGATTATCATATTCTTTAGAAAGTGTTGGACAATTATAAACAGAAACTGTGAATCTGGAATTAGGATGAGCCGCCGGTGTTCCCTGACCTGGCTGCCAGGGTCGTCCCTGCCAGTCAACCATATGAGGCGGAATGGGTCCCTCCAGCCCCTCCCACCAGGGTGACATGTGATCAACATCCAGGCCGACATTGGTAAAAATCGTCGGATAATAATTAGAATTATGGATGGTTCGCATCATATTGGGGTTAGTTTTCATCGATGTCCCGGGAGCCACGCCAAAAAAGCCAAATTCTGGATTGATGGCATAAAGCCGGCCGTCCGGGCCAATATTCAGCCAGGCAATATCATCGCCCACGGTCCAGACACGGTACTCAGGTAGGGCTGATTCCAGCATGGCAAAATTCGTTTTGCCACAGGCAGAAGGGAAAGCTCCGGCAATATAGGTCACCTGCCCATGGATATCCTCAACCCCAATAATCATCATGTGTTCAGCTAACCAGCCGTATTTCCGGCCAAGCCAGGAAGCAATCCGGAGAGAAAAGCACTTCTTACCCAGGAGAGCATTGCCACCATATCCAGAGCCAACACTCCAGACCAGGTCTTCTTCAGGAAAATGCATGATATAGCGCCTGTCCGGGTTGAAATCTCCGACACTATGAATTCCCTTGACAAAATTTTCAGAGTTGCCAATTTTCTCCAGAATTTTTTTCCCCAGTCTGGTCATAATTCTCATACTGACCGCCACATAAGACACATCAGTAATTTGAACACAGGCTTTGGCATAAGGAGAATCAGGATGCCCCATCATATAAGGCAAAACATACATGGTGCGACCGCGCATTGATCCTTGAGAAAGCCTGGTCAAAAGCTTTTTAGCTTCCTCTGGGTGCATCCAGTTGTTGTTGGGACCTGTCGTTTCCCGGTCAGAATGACAAACATAGGTCAAATGTTCAGTTCTGGCCACGTCAGTTGGATGGCTGCGGTGCAGATAAGCCTTCGGCCAGAGGTTTTGATTTAGTTCTAAAAAAATATTATGTTCCTCTATTTTTTCTTCCTGCTGCCCCATCTCTATAATCCGGCGGGCTTCTCCTTCTGAGCCATCACACCAGTAAATGTTTCGCGGTTGAAAAAGCTCGGCTTGCTTCTCCACCCATTTTTCCACGGCTGTAGCCATATTTTTTTCTCTCCGCTATTTTTGTTGAAGTTTTTTAATAGCATACGGCCTGCTTTTTGTCAAAAGCACATCTAAATTTATCCACGGAGACTAAACCATCTCCAGAGAAACGGGCTATTTACAGCCTGAAAGATAGAGTTATAATAAATGGAGCTATAATAAATTTTGCAGAGATTAATATTTTCTGCATGTCCAGCCTGACTTAAAGGAAAGGAGGCCAGGATGAAATTATTTTTAATTCTGTGGTTAATAGGTTTCAATTCTGGTTTAAGTTCGCTGCCCGTTTCAGGGCAGGTCAGCCAGACAGAAGAAGCGAAAATTATTCAGCTCCCAGCCCCTGAAACAGAAGGCGGAAAACCTTTAATGCAGTGTCTCAAGCTCAGGCAGAGCAACCGGGCCTTCAGCCAGGAAAAGTTGTCTTTTCAGACACTATCCAGCCTTCTCTGGGCAGCCAATGGAATTAATCGCCCTGATTCAGGGAAAAGGACAGCTCCCTCGGCTGTTAACTGGCAGAATATTGATATCTATCTGGCCAGCGCCGATGGACTCTTTCTCTATGACGCCAAGCAGCAAGCTCTGGTTCAAATTCTTAAGGAAGATATTCGCAGTCTGACCGGGACGCAGGATTTTGTTAAGACTGCTCCGCTTAATTTAATCTTGGTGGCTGATTATGCCAGAATTCCTCGCGGCTCAAACGAAGATAAATTATTCTACTCAGCTAATCATGCTGGTTATATCTCTCAAAATGTCTATCTGTTCTGCGCCTCGGAAGGGTTATCTACTGTAGTCAGAGCCATGATCAATAAAGAAGTGCTGGCTAAGGCCATGAAACTCCGGCCAGAGCAACATATCATGCTGGCTCAGAGCATCGGTTATCCTAAATAATAAAATAACTTGCATTATTCATATAACTGATAACTGAACAGGTCAAAGATTTTCAATGATAATAGATTCGAAAACCAGAGACGCCTGCAACCATAAAGAGGGGCCGATTTAGGAAAATCAATCCATGCTCTGATTTTATATTTCGTCTTTTTGGCTAGCTCAGACAGAATAGGAAAACAGCTCGGCTTATATTAGCAGTGAATAACCTAAGCAGTACAAAATAATATCATTATTAGAATCAAAGAAAGTCACTGTTCTACTTTTATTAAGGCTGCCTTATCAGCCAGACTGCCATCTCCCATGGGCCGCGGTTAGCCCAGAGGCAGTAAGGAATGAGAAATAGGTTTTGCTTCCTGGTTTCCCGGGTTTGTTCATCAACGGCCAGGCCCTGGCCAGTCACCACACCTGCCCCTCCTAATAAATCGTTTCGATACCAGGACTGGAGTTTTGCTCCATCGGGCAGAACCAGATTAAGGGCTGTCCCTCCGTTGTCTCGCCCCTCGGCACAATAAACAATAGGGCCTCTTTCTACTGCCACCTTGCCCCGGTCTTCTGCCACTTGTTCGCTGGCTACCACCCTCTTAATTTCCAGTGGAAAGAGAATTTCTATAACATCTCCATTTTTCCATTTTCTCGTCAGGCGAAGATAGCCCCGCTCTACTTTCACCGGCAACAGCTTTCTATTTAATCTAACCATAATCTGGCCGCTCTCACCGTCAAGATAACTATAAAGATACCCGGGCAGAGGCTGATGCTGCGCCCAGCCAGGTATTCTAAGACAAACTGTAAATTCCCTGACTCTTTTGGGGTTAATACCAATTTTTACTGAACCAAACCAGGGATATTTCGTTTCCTGAATTATCTCCAGTTCAGTTTTTTTGAACTCAAAATTGGCCGTCGATTTAACAAAAAGATTGATGAAAACTTCTTCTTCTGAGCAGGCATATATATAACCTGGAAAAGTCGCCAGAAAACGGGCCGCATTGGCCGGGCAGCAGGCTACCTCAAACCAGTTGCTCCGTTCATATTTTCCTCTTGATGCCAGAGGATTCTGATAGAAAAATTTATCGCCAGACAAACCTACACCGGCCAGCAACCCGTTATAGATGATCCTTTCCAGAACATCAATGTACTTACCATCGCCTTCAGATTGAAATAGACACTGGTTCCAGAAAGCGTTGCCAACCGCTGCACAGGTTTCTGCATAGGCTTGTTCATTTGGTAATTCATAATCAGCTCCAAAAGCTTCATATTCTCCAGTCGAACCGATTCCTCCTGTCAGATAAAGTTTTTTATTGACCACATTTTCCCAGAGTTTCTCACTGGCCCTGGCATATTCTGGACTGTTACCAAGCGCTGCCACCTCCAGCATGGCACGATACATATAGACAGCTCTGACCGCATGGCCTACTGCTTCTGTTTGCTGAAGCACTGGCAGGTGGTTCTGCAGGTATTCTTCTGAGTTATAAATATAAAAAGGCGAATCCTTAGCAAAGACTTCACCGTCATGATAATGTCCACGTTCATCCAGGAAAAACCTGGCCAGTTTCAAATAATCTTCATTGCCAGTCACCCGGTAGAGCCTGGCCAGGCCAATTTCTATTTCCTGGTGTCCCGGAAAAGCCCGTCGTTTATCCGGGCCAAAAGTCCTGACCAGCAAATTGGCGCTTTTGATAGCTAGGTTTAAAAGATTTTTTTCACCTGTGGCCTGATAATAGGCAACGGCCGCTTCATAAAGATGCCCCAGATTATAAAGCTCATGGCTGATTCTTAAATTTGACCACCTCTCCTGCCCGGACCCTGGCGCTGGTTTTTTTGGCTCAATAGTCCTGGCAGTATATAAATAGCCGTCAGGTTCCTGGGCCCTGGCTATGATCGCCGCCAGATCATCAATCTGCTTCTTCAATTTCGAGTCAGGATAGTTTTTTAAAGTGTAAGCAGCAGCCTCAATGGCCTTGTAAACATCAGAATCGTTATACCTCTTGCCAGTGTGACGACCGGTCTTAAGCCCGGCCGCTATCCGAAAATTATCGACCCGTCCGGTTTCTTCATTCATCCGAAAAAGATAGGGAATGGTCATCAGACGATTGGTCTCCATTCTTGGCCCCCAAAAATCATCTGTCACTTTTACCTGCCAGTAATTAACAGCTTGAATAGAATAATCAGGAAACTTTTTTGAAGTATCCTGATTTTGCTCAGTAGATGTGCAGCTCACTATTAAAAATAGGCTGCTTACCAATATAAGGAGCCCTCGTTTATTCATTTTAAATCTCACCTCAGATTTTTATTTTATCCGAATTTATACCTTTTCCCAATTATTTAATTTATATGGCACTGCTGGTTCACAGGAAATAAAGACTGATTGATATTTAACGTTTAATAATAAATGCCTGATTTTTCGCCCGGGTCTTAATTAACCAGAGTTCGGTAGCAGGAATTGTCCATCGTTAGATCAAAAAACTGCTGGTGCCCTGGTCAGGTTGTTTTTTATCGGTCATCCCGGCTCAAAGCTCAAAGAAAAAACAATAGTACTTTTTGATGAACAGATAGATTTTCAGTTGAGCCAGCTCAGTCTTCAGTGATGGAAAAAGCTGTCATATTATGGGCCGCTGTTCTGGAAAGATGATCCACACCATCAACATAAAGGAGATAAACACCAGATTTTAACGGTGGAAGCTGAATCTCCAGCACAGCCGTTTCTCCTCGGCTGTGATGAACTGTCTCAACCAGAGAGGCGGTAACTGGCCTGGCCTGGGCGCTGGCTGCTTCAACCAGCCGCACTGATAGAACAACCTCCGGTTCATTCATACCTGGCACATTGTAAGGAACAAGAACCTGCAGATGCGAAGTATGACCAGAAACCTGCCCGGCAACAGGAACCAGAGATGTTTTATCAAAGGGATATATCTCTGCCCAGAGTAGAGCTGGTTGCCCCTCTTTGGTCGCCGTCTCCAGGTAAGCACAACCGCCCTCTTCCTGAAGAAGAAGCGGTGTCCCGAGTCTCAGACCTGATTGTGTGGCCATGGGAACAGAGATCCTAACCGAGTTGGCGGCACCTAAACCGGATTCCAGGTCGCGGATAACCAGCCGGCAGATATATTCACCCGGTTCAACTGGCAGGGCAGAAGTAAAAATAACCGGCCGCCCGCGATAAAGACCTGGCTCAACCTCCAGACGACGGAGATCCTTAACATCATTTTTCTTATCGAAGATGAGGATTACATACTCAACGCTCTTCCCCTCAAATTTAGCTGTAACCTCCCCGGGAATCCTGGCCACTATCTTCAGCCCCGAGCCTTCAGCTGTAGCCAGGCTGAGGCAGGAAACAGGAAAGTTAACCGGCAACCTGGAGAACGAACGCTCGTTCAGGGCTAACTCAAAAAGATGCATTTTTTTCTCTAGATCTGTGTAATCACGGAAGGGCTTAGGATTAAAATATCCAGACTGGGAACGCACCTGGTAGCCAGGCCTCTTCACCTCAACTTTGATTTCATGGAACTGGCCATCCTCACTTTCCCCGATAGAATACCCAAGCACATAATAGGCCCCGGTTAAAGCCTGAACCTGATTAAGATTTTTCTTGTACTCGTTAATACTGGAAAAGTACTTGCCGCCAGTTAAATCCGCCAGTCTCTTTAACGTGTCACCACCGAGAGTCTTCTCGTCCCGGTAGAGGTTCGTTGAATCCTTTGAAAACCCAGTTTCTGTAAACATACCTCGGCCAGTATAAGGATCCTGTTCTTCAAAAGTGATCCGGTCATAAGCAAAGACATCAGCTACCATGGCTGCCTGCCTGGTATCGAAGGTATAGACATTACAGTTAGCAGCAGCCAATTCCCTGTACATGGCTTCATTTTTCTCGCGGAGTTCACTGTCACCAGTGTCGAAAATGGTCGTGGAAATAAACAAATTTTGACGAATAGAATCCTTGCCCTTGCCACCATAGATCATGGAGCTGGGAACGCCGGTTGAAAAAAAGATGAAGTGTTTTTGACCGGGTTCAAGGCGAAGAGCTTTAGCCAAAACAGTTAATCTGAGGATGTAAGTTTCGGCGATCCGTTTGGCCTCCCTCCGCTCCGCCTCAAGGTTCATTTCATCCGCCCTCGCTTTCATGCTGCTGGGTGATTCCTGGGCCAGTATCCAGTATTTTTGCTCAATCTCATCTGCTCGCCCAACAATGTTCTTGCCACCAATGGAGTCAATAACCTGCCGGACTTTAGCCTTATCCCTGGTAAGATACTCGTGGAAGGTAATACCTCTGGTCATCGAATAACTCAACACGCTGACCTCATCGTCAGGCCGAACAACAGTCTCAAGAAAATGCTGCGCAGCTTTCCTGGCCTGGTTAAGCCCCTGAGCATTGTTGTAAGCAAAATCAAAGAATAAAAAAAACTTCCTGGGCATGACTGGTGCTACCCGGGTAACCGGAACGATAGCTTTCTCCACCGGCACCTTTAAAATATGCTTCTCAAACTGAGTCAGTTTAACCGGTTGACCATTGTCAGTAGCCGTAAAATCCTCAAGCGTTAGATCCTCAACCGGCTGGCCTTTTTTGTCAGTTACGTAAACTGTGATCAGTTTCAGCACAACGTCAATCTTATACTGCGGGGGCTTCATCAACTCCTGTTCCTGCTGAGGAACTGACCAGGCAACCTGAAAAGTAAGGCCTAACATCAAAAATAAACTAATCATCGATCTGACCAAAGCTCTTTGAGCGTAATTATCCCGATGAGACATTATCCCCTCCATAATCCCATTTCGCCATCATTATTAAATATCTTATGTAGCTCAGGCTTTGTCAATAGATAAAAACTCCTCCCTCTGATGTTCCACCTGAGCCTCTTCCAGTTCATATATATTAACTAATAGAACCTTTCTTTATCATCACAGGGTAAGATATATTAATCTCTTCGCTGGTGAGTGCCCCGGATTCTTCCTTTCCCCTGACTGCGATCAAATCCAGGTGCTCAAACTGCCTGCTATCTCCAGGTTGAAAGCCCCTTTCCTACACGCTAATTTTATCTATCCGGCTTATATCCAGCACACTAAACAATGCTAAAAAAATAACCTGAATTTGACCATCGTCAAACATAAAATATAGTCTCCACCATCGAAGTTAATTTTAAAATCAATCTGAACAATTCTGGCTGGCAATTCAAGTTAGAAAACATATCATGTCAATAACAGGTAAATAACCAGCAGCAAATACCAGGCAGATGCTTTAGTCCAAATATTCACAACAGTCGCTAATTTCTCTCATATTTTTATTAGTATTTTTCTTATTAATATATTCTTAAGATCTTAGTTTTTCCCTCGGCCTGAAAAATAGCTACTGCCCTGGCTGAACTCTGGCTTCATCTGCAGCCAGCCAGACGGCCATTTCACCCCGCCCGCGGTGAGCCCAGCTATAATAGGGGATTAAAGTAATTATCTGAGTCTGGCTTTTCATTTTTCCTTTTTCAATTTTAAAGGTTTTTCCCGCCGCTTCAATTATGACCACCCCACCCAGCAGGTCGGGCTTGAGTTCAGCCCGCAGGTAAATACCCAATGGCAATAATAGCTGACTTATTGGCTCCGGATTGTCCGGCCATTCGGCGCAATAGACAAGCGGACCCCTTTCTACTGCCGTTAGGCCAGCATCCTCCTTAACGTGATTATTAGCCACTACCTGCCGCGGCTCCATGGGCAGGCTGATCTCAACTCTGTCCCCCGACTTCCATCTCCGGTCAATGGGGAGAAAGCCCTTTTCCAGTTTCAACTGAACTTCCTGTTCATTAACTCTGATTACCGGTTTGGCTTTGATCTGACCGGCATAAGAATATAAATCGCCAGGCACTGGCTGCTCGAGGGCCCAGCCAGGAATTCTCACCATTAATATAAAATGAGCTTCCTCTGCTGGATTAATAATCAGGTTAATATCTCCTTCCCAGGGATATCTGGTTTCCTGCTCAAGCCTAATTTTTACCCCATCAACTTCAACTTCGCCTGAGCTGGCTGCATAGAGATTAACAAAAAGTTTGTGGTCTGAGGTAGCATAAACATATTGACCCATCTGAGGCAAAAAGCGGGCCAGATTGGGCGGACAGCAGGCACAGCTAAACCAGGGGGCTCTTTCCTGCCGGCCGGAAGAGGCTAAAGGATTTTCATAGAAAAATCTATCACCGAAAAGCGAAAGGCCACTTAAAACTCCATTGTAAATAATACGCTCAAAGACATCCAGATATCTGGCCTCACCTTCTAATAGAAACATCCGGTAGTTCCAGAAAGCATTGGCCAGCGAAGCGCAGGTTTCACAATAAGCTGAGTCATTGGGCAGATGATAGGCTGGTCCAAAGCCCTCCCACTCGCCGGTTGAACCTATTCCACCGGTCAGGTACATTTTCCGAAAGACGACATCTGTCCAGAGGTTTTTCAAGGCCTGATGATAAGCTTCATCACCGGTCAAAGCTGCTATCTCAGCCATAGCAGAATACATATAGGCGGCCCGCACAGCATGGCCAACTGCCTCGGTCTGCTGAGTCACAGGCAAATGATCCTGCGAGTAAAAGCCATAAAGTTTGTGTCCCTGATTGTTTCCACGCTGGTCAAGGAAGAACCGCGCTTGCTGCAGATATTTTCTTTCACCCGTCAGGCGATAAAGCTTAACGAGTCCGATTTCTATCTCCTGATGACCGGGTGGAAGCTGTAATCTCCCCGCACCAAAATCCCTAAGCACCAGATCAGCGCTTTTAAGTGCTACCTTCAGCAGTGTTTTCTTACCGGTAGCCTGGTAATGAGCAACTGCTGCTTCATAGAGGTGACCCAGGTTATAAAGCTCATGGGATCTCTCCTCGTTTTCCCATCTTTTACCGGCGACCCAATCTTCGAGTGGAACTTTTCCTCCTTTATTTTTTATCGTTCGAGCTGTATAGAGATAGCCGTCTTCTTCCTGAGCAGCCGCAACTTTGGCGATTAACCTGTCCAGGTAGGCATCAAGTTCAGGGTCAGGACTTAGCCTCAAAGCATAGGAGGCAGCTTCAATGGTCTTATACACATCAGAATCATCAAAAGGATAATTAGAGCAAAAATTCCCTTTCTCTCCACCTCCGGCTAGTTCAAAATTTTTGATCCGGCCAGTGTTCTCTTCCTCCTTAAATAAGTGTGGAATGGTAACCTGGAGACAGGTCTCAATTCTGTTTCTCCAGAAATTATCCTTAAAGTTGACCGATGTCAGCCCGGCCGGTTTGATTGAATAATCCTGGCCAGAGGGAGAGCAACTTAAAGAAAATAACAGAAGCCAGCCAAGTCCGACCAGGCCTGATGAAGTTAAGACTTTTAATTTTAAGGCCATTGTCCCTCCTGTCCAGCCAATTATATTTTATATTCAGGTTGAAAAAAATCAGCCCGAAGACTGCCTTTGAGAATTTACACTAAAATTATGCGGCCAGGCTCAGCCTGCATTCTAAAAAATTAAGGATTTTTCCCACCTTTTTCAAAAAAACTGCCGACTAGAGAAAAAAACTTCAGCCATTTCAAATTGCTTAAATAGATTAGCTGGATAGGTTATAATGGAAACAAAAGGTAATGGCTTATTTAATTCTATTTTCCGCAAAGGAGCCCGGAGATGAATCCTGTTTATGAAAAGCTGGGTCTTTTTTATCTTGGAAAAGAAGTTGATCCTGAGACTATGACTATAAAGCCCGATTATCTACTATATGATGCCAGAGATCTTGTCACCCATGCAGTCTGTGTTGGTATGACCGGCAGTGGCAAGACAGGGCTATGCATCGGGTTACTGGAAGAAGCAGGCCTGGATGGCATCCCGGCTATCATCGTCGATCCTAAAGGCGACCTGGCTAACCTGATGCTTCTCTTTCCTGACCTGAAACCTGAAGATTTCCATCCCTGGATTAATGAAGAGGATGCCGCCCGGAAAGGACTTTCTGCTGCCGAATATGCTACACAACAGGCTGAATTATGGAAAAATGGTCTAAGCGACTGGGATCAGGAACCAGAGCGAATCCGAAGGCTTCTGGACGCGGTTGATCTCTCCATCTATACCCCCGGCAGCAAAGCCGGATTACCTTTATCAATACTCAAATCATTTGATGCTCCACCACCAGCTTTACTGACAGACTCCGAAACTCTCAGCGAAAACATCTCCACAACTGTTTCCGGCTTGCTGGGATTGCTTGGTATTCAGGCTGATCCCCTTCGCAGCCGTGAACACATTCTAATTTCTAACCTGTTTCTTTCTGCCTGGAACTCAGGTCAGGGGCTAGATCTACCAGCTCTCATCGAGCAAATCCAGAATCCCCCATTAAAGCGAATTGGCGTATTTGAACTGGATTCATTTTGTCCGCCAGCAGAACGTTTCAAACTGGCCATGATGCTAAACAATTTGCTGGCCGCCCCTGGTTTTGAGACCTGGCTGGAAGGTGACCCTCTTGACATTGGCTCTCTCCTCTATACGACTTCAGGTAAGCCGCGGCTCAGTATTATCTCCATTGCCCATCTGACAGAAGCACAAAGAATGTTTTTTGTGACTATTCTCCTTAATCAGCTTCTGGGCTGGGTCAGGCAACAACCGGGGACTTCATCTCTGCGTGCATTATTTTACATGGATGAAATCTTCGGATTCTTCCCGCCGGTCAGCGAGCCGCCAGCTAAGAAGCCACTGCTGACTCTTCTCAAACAGGCCAGAGCCTTCGGACTGGGTTTGGTTCTGACCACTCAGAATCCGGTTGATCTGGACTATAAAGGCCTGGCTAACACTGGAACCTGGTTTATCGGGCGGCTGCAGACTGAACAGGACAAAGAACGGCTGCTCGAAGGATTGTCCAGTGTCGCTGGCAATCTGGATGTCAATAAGGTCTCTGACCGGATCAGCAGTCTAAAAAATAGAGTCTTCCTGATGAATAATGTTCATGAAGATAAGCCAGTTTTGATGACGACCAGGTGGACGCTTTCTTATCTGCGTGGTCCCATGACCAGGCAACAGATTATGGAAGTCATGAAAAATAAAAGGGCTCCAGCTGCACCCGCTTCGCCTTTACCTGAGGAAAGAGCTATCAGCGGGAGAGCCGGCTTAACAGGTGAAGTCAGCAGGCTGAAACCCTCACTTCCACCCGGGGTTAACGAACTCTATTTACCTTTAATCAACCGGGCTTCATCGCCGGCTGAACTTAATTACCATCCAGCCATAGCTGCTTTCGGGCAGGTAGCTATTTTTGACAATCAGCTGGGGATTTCTCAGATCTCTGAAGTAGCTAATTATATTGAACTTAACGACAACCTCATCGGATTACTCTGGGACAATTCCATTCCCCTTGGTTTTAAGTTAGATCAGCTGGATAAAAAGCCAGAGGCAGGAGCCGGTTTTTTTTCACTTCCGTCACGTTCACTTTTGCTCCTCAAGTCGGCTGGAAATGATTATCTTGACTACCTGGTCAGGAGCTACCAATTAACACTCTGGAAAAGTAACTTTTTCAAGGCAGTTTCTAAACCAGGTGAATCAGAAGGTGATTTTCGGATCAGGTTGAGCCAGATAGCCCGGGAAAAACGGGATCAAGCCCTCGAGCAGCTCAGGCAAAAATATGCCCTGAAAATTAGCTCTCTGGAGAAACAGCATCTAGCTGCGCAGCAGCGTTTGCAGAGAGAACAGGAACAGTATAAAGAGAAAGTTGCTCAAAGTGCAATTTCAGCCGGGGCAACTATTTTTGGAGCTATTCTTGGCAGGAAATCTTATCAGTTAGGACGCGCCACCACAACCGCCCGTAGTGCCAGCCAGGCTTATTATGAAAAGATGGATATAAAAAGAGCCCAGGAACAGGTGGAACTAACTCAGGCCAGGCTGGAAGAGATGGAAAAAGAGCTGCAGAGAGAAGTGGATAAAGTAGCCAGCCTCTATGACCCGGCCAGCGAACAGCTACAGACTATCGCTTTGCGGCCAAAGAAAAAAGACCTGGCTTTGCTCTGGTCCGGACTGATCTGGCTACCTTTCTGGCATCTGCCTTCTGGAAACCTGGAACCAGGGTTCTGAACTGCTCCCGTGTTTATCTTTTCCAGCTGGAGTGGGAGGCTTTAGATAATTTTCTGATCATTCTTAAGATGTCTTCTCTTTCCTTACAGTCCTGATCATTATCCTCTTACCAACTTACCAATTCCACTGACTCAGACCAGGTTGATGATAACCTGGTTCATATATATCACTTATATCACGCCAGCTTCATCTTCTTTCCTTCAAGAATTTCAGTAAGACTTTAAGTCACGGAAATTTGTTTTTTGATATCAGGTAATAACCAAAAAGATTTATTTTCTTGACAGCCATCTTCTTTAAGTTATATTCTCAAAAATGAATGAAAGGGAAATCTTAAAAGATGAGAACTCAAAAGAGAAATATTCTTAAAGCCCTCAGCTACCGGATTAAGGCTCAGCATCTCATCTCCATTGATTGCAGGAATGCTAAGTCCCGTTTGAATTGCCGGGATCTGAATTTGATATGTTTATTCAATTATGAACATGTTCAATTAGTTTAAAAAGATATTATGGGCAACACGGCAGCTATGATAATTCAGTCAGTCAGAAGAGTCCTGGGCAGGAACATCGCTTGTTCCCTTCTTAAGAAAATTTCTCCTGGAATTATCCTCATTCCATTCCCGGTATCACCGGAGGTGGCCCTGGTAGTGGGCTTCCTGGCTTGCTGGGTGTCGCCTTCTCCAGCGGCGAACCATGACCTGGGCAGCACTATTTTTAGAATTACCAGCTGTGGCCTCGGTGGTGCTGGTTTAATGGCCACAACTTTCTTTGATAAGAAAGCTATCAGCAAGAAATAAAACTTAAAAGGAGGCTATTAGCGATGAAGAGGACAACCCATCGCAGTGTTAAAGGGACTAAACTCTATGCAGTGCGCGATGCAAAAGGCCGCTTTGTTGACATTCAGACTTACAAGCGAGCTCATGCCGCCGACATCAAGCGAAAAAGCAAAGCTGAGACAGCAGCTAAAGCTAAAAAAACAAAAAAGAAATAACGTTGTTTTTCCCTTTAGTTAGAGCTCGGTAAGTTAAAAAATTTTTGGCGAACTGCAGGTTTATTTTATTTGTTATGGTCTGAGTGACAGAGTGATCTTAAAAACTCCTCTATCGCCAACAGGTTGAAAGCGGCTGCCCGGGTCCCAGCTCTTTTCCCAGTTGCTATTGTAAATTAAATAGATAAAATTGCCCGGCTTAACTTCCCAGCGGAAACGGGCGCTCCAGCCCAGAAGCCGAGATACACTGTCATACTGAAGGTAATTCATAAAGCCCAGATCAGGCGAGAAATAAAAATCAAGTTTTAGTTGATAAATGTTCTGATCGATTTTACCCTCAGGCAGGGTTCCTCTGACCACTTCCGTATTAAAAGATATATCAAGATTGCCTCGCCAGTGGTAAAGCAACCCGGCCGTCAGGTCGCCATAATGACCAGAATAAAATTGTCCCACTGCATAACTAAGGCTAAAGGATAGTGGACGATGTTGGGCCGTATTAAAGTTCAGCCAGACATTGGTATAATCATAAGATCCTGCTGGCAGAATGGTTCCGGGAGAGACTTCAAAGTCAAAAGGAAGCACATCATGATTGACAACTATGCTACCCCCAAAAGTTTCGCCTCTTTCTGTCCCAAAACTCAGAGGGGTAAAGGTCAGTCGGCTGGTCTCCAGGCTGCCATCTAGTTTCCAGTAGAAATCACCACTGGCCTGGAAGAAAAACTGCCTTATCACCTGGCCAAGCCAGCCACGGCTTGGGCGCGGGTTATAGCCAAATTGCAAAAAGAAAGTCTGGATAGCCGGTCTCATCATGAAGCCCAGGCCAGGATCAAGAGCCTCGCCGTAATAGGCATAGGTTGATTCAATGTTAATCAGGTCATTAGGATAATTTGCCCGGAAGCCAAAACCCTGGTGGCGGCCGGGCTCATCATTCCAGTTGTAAGCTGCCCAGGCTGCTAACCAGAGATTTTTGTGGCCAGCAAAGCGTGAGGTAGCATAGTTAAGGTCAAAACCAAGCAGACTATTTTTTGCTCCGGTCGGACTGCCATTGGTAAAGATTAACCCTATCTTGCTTTCAGCTAGAAAGTCATAGGTGACCCGGCCAGCAAATAGATTTGTCCGCGGCAAATCGCCAGCTTTCTCCATTTCCATATCGAGTATGGCCAGATTGAATTTGCCAATCTTTCCGTAAAGTTTGGCACCAAAATCTATCGGTACCTGTTGACCCTGGTACAGGCCAATTTTACGACTGAAAAATGGGTTGAAGCTCATACTCGAGCTAAAGTTAAAAGTTTCCGAACCTTCTAAGAAAAACATCCTTTTTTCCGGGTAAAACAGAGGAAAACGGGTCAGGTTGAGACGCCGGTCATCTACCTCGGTTTCAGCAAAATCCGTATTATAGGTAAAAGCAGCCACCAGATTGGGAGTAATATTTTTATAAATATCCACTCCGCCCTGAGAGTCCCACTCATACTGGCTATCGGGTAAGTGTTGGTTTTGAGTGGCGACCAGACCATAAGGCCGGATGGTAATGCCCAGCCCCTGTTTTATGTCTGAAATACCTTCCAATTCAGCCGCTGTCATGGGGTTATTAAAATTGGCATCCCAGGAAATCCCTGACAGGCGATCCGTCTCCTGCTTGCGGGCAATATACCTTTCGACGTTCAAACCCCAGGCTGGCAGGTCCTTTTTGAAAGAAATTGTTTTAAAAGGGATTTTCATTTCTGCCGACCAGCCATCAGGCAGGATTTTTGCCCGGCCTTCCCAGATACCATCCCAGTTCAAACTGGCCTCACCTCCTGACACCAACCCTTCACTTCGGGCTCCTTTTGGATTGAGATAAAAGACATAAGCAGTTCTTTTATCTAAAAAGGGGTCGATCAATACTCGGATAATATCATTGCTCGAGCCGGTCGACCCATGAAACCCAAACATTCCATATCCTCCCCCCGTTTGGTCATGAGAAAGAGAGTTGGCTGCAATCTTCTGCGGTTCGCTATCGTAGCAGTAGATGCCAACATAAAGGTTTGTATCGTCGTAGAGAACCCTTAACTCAGTCTTCTCGGCTGGCTCACTTCCAGGAAATGGCTCAACCATTTTGAAATCGGAAAATGGCTCAGTTTGTTTCCAGACCTCATCAGCCAGCAGGCCATCCAGATGGGGTGCCTTCTCGACCTTGACCGCCTTGAGTTTTATAACTTCATCTGGCTGAGCAGATAAACCAGGAGGCAAAATAAGAGAAGTTAAAACGAGGGCTAAAAAGACAGAACTAAAATTTACGCTATTCTTCATTGTCTCACCTGATAGTTAACATTAGCTTCTTTTTTCTTGAAGTCGGCCAGCTAACCCGCCAGGTCAACTATTCTAACCTGAAAATCCTTGATTCTGAATAGAAAAAAAAGTCTTAGGCAATTTTGACGATTTTAAAATAATAATCTTCCAGCCCGGTACCGGCCACTTTTTCAGGATAAAAGTTTGTATTTCTGATCAAAAAAATAAAACCTTTTTAGCAGAATATCTCAGGGCCATATTGGCTCTTAAGGCCAGACAGAAGAAGACTTTCTGAGCATCAGCTTTAATCTCATAATCTAATTACAATAAAAGAAATAGAGCTCGATTAATGGTGGAATAAGGATTTGAGTTAGCTATAATAAGAACGAGTGGTAACTAATTCTTCCAAGAGGGGAAGATGAAAAGATGTAAATTTATAATTGGTGCGGCCGTCATGTCTCCTGAACCCATGTCGGGAAGGGGAAGTTCAGGCCAGAACTAATCAGGGCAAACAGTTCACAAGCAGGCTGAAAATCTTTATTAGCGGACAGTAACCTGTAAAGTTAAACAAAAAGGCAGAATAAATCAGGAGATAAAAGCCATTTCACTGTAGAAAAAATTGGTGATGATTAATCGGGCGTCTTTAAATAAAATAGGTTATGAAAGGAAGGCAAGATGAAGCAAAAGATCTGCAAAACTTCATTTCCTGGGGAAAAATTTATCAGCAATATAATTTCAGAGTTGCTGGCTGTGGTCATTCTGTTTGTTTTGATCATTTGTCCGAATTTTTTCTTACCCGAAGTCTCTGCACAGGAAAGCGGGCAGGAGAAGGCCAGTAATAACCTTCAATATCAGGTTCAGGTCATTAGGAAGCTTGTCTACGTGATCGTGACCGATAACCAGGGTCAGCCGGTGACTGACCTGAGCAGAGAGGATTTCATTCTTTATGACGATGGCCAGGAAAAAGTAATTACCGAGTTTGAGAATCACACCATGTCCTTGCCGGCGGGCGGGCAACAGTCAGAACTTACTATGGTTAATAAACCTGAAGAGAAAGCAGGCATCCGGCCACCGCTCATAAACCGTACATTTCTGTATCTATTTGATCTGGTTTTTACCGATCAGGGCGGTTTCAAATTGGCCCGGGAGGCAGCGCTCCGGTCTCTGGAGAAAGAGCTTGAACCAGACATGCTGGTTGGGGTAATAACCTTTACCGGCGGCCAGGCCGTTAATGTCCTCCACGAGCCCAACCGTGACCGGGAGGCAGCCAGGCGGGCAATTGAATCTCTTGGAGCTAAAGACATCATGCCTCTTGCTCCCAGCAGACAAAGTGACTTTAGAACCTCAGCCGGTTCTTACAGCCAGAGAAGGGCCAATTTATCTCCTGGTCACATCTTAGCCAGAAACTTTATTAAGGCCATGGAATCTCTTGCCCGGGCTCTGCCTTACATTCAGGGAAAGAAGGTGATTATTCTTTATTCGACTGGCCTCCACCCGGCCTATCTAGGTCGCGGTGCTTATGTCAATAATGGCAATGCTTATCTCGGGCGAACTTATGAGGAACTTTGCCGCTACCTGGCTAACGCCAATGCCTCTGTCTTTCCAGTTGACACTGAAGACAATTTCTATTTAAAACTCCCTGATGCAGGCAAAGGGGTAGCCTCACTACAGGAGATAGCCTCCAAGACCGGAGGCCATTATAGCGGGACGATCTATGATGCCCCTGATCACCTGGAAAAAATCGAGTCTTTGACTGGAGCTTACTATGTTCTTGGCTATCCAGTCGAGGAAAGCTGGGATGGTAAATATCATCAAATTAAAGTAAAGATCAAAAGGCCTGGTTGCCAGGTCATCTTCCAGCCCGGCTATTTCAACCAAAAGCCATTTGCTTCTCTTTCCGACCTGGAAAAAAAGATACAATTAGTTGATCTCGCTCTGGCCTCAAAGCCGCTTTCTGGTGAACCGGTGCGTTTTGCCATGGAGGCCCAAATTAAGGCACCCAAACCACCTAAAAATATAAGGCTGACTGCCAGAGTCCGGGTTGATGACCTGGGCGAAGTGGCTGGCCCACGGGTAGAAGTCATCAGCCTTATTTTTGACCGGCTTGATCAGATCGTTGATAGCCGCCGCTTTGAGCTTGATCTAACCAGGCCTGAATACCGCCAGGTTCTTGTCTCCCTGCAGAGCGAGCTTTCAGCCAGGGCGGGAAATTACAAGTGCCGTCTGGTCATCAGAAACATGGAGACTGGCCGGGCAGCCGTCGCCGCCACCTCAATTACTATTCCCGAGATAGATAAAAATTAATAGCTTCTTCCTTCAGTAGCTGGCAGAAGTTTAAAGAAAAAAGGCATTTCCTCTCCGTCAAGCAGTCGGGAAGCCAGGCTCATCTGCCATAAAGCTTAATGACTCTTTTCTCACTATTCCTTTATGAAGGACTTCACATAAGCCAGGTTGCTCTGAAGCTTGGCCCGGCAATCTTCAGTCGCTTCGGCCAGGTTCAGCCCTTCTTCCAGCAGTTTTTTGGCTGGTGCCAGGTCAATGGCCGGGTCTTGCTTGTGCTGTTTGATAATCATATAGGCCGCATTATTTTTGCCCCAGGCGACAATATCCAGCCGGCCCAGTCCCTCTGCCTGACGAATGTATTCAAGGTAATATTGAAGAGCTCTGGCATAATCGCCTGCCTGATCATATTCTTCGGCCTTCAGCTTGGCTTCACGCCAGTTATCCCAGGAAATCGGGAGATCGCTGGCCGGTTGCTCCTGTTGCTCCTGAGCCATAGCCATTAATGTAAAAAATGGCTGGACAGCCAGAAACAAAATAACAACCAGACCTAAATAACCAACTCTTTTCATTTTACTTCCCTCCTTTATCATTTTAATAAACTTTTGGTCCTTAAATTATTATTTTAAAACACTCCCTCCAAAATTTCAAAAAATTTCAGAGTAAAGTTAGTTCCTTATTTTCTTTGAAAAAAGAGAACAGATTCCTGTCAGAGCGTGCCTGTCCTTCGTCGAGCCACTCATCCCCCGTGGGGAATCATTCCTACTGCTGGCGTAACGGGGACATGCCGGGCCACCCTATTTTGACCAGCGTAACAAATTATAATAAAAGATAGGCTCCCAGAAATAAATCTTCTTGATTGATGGGGCGCTTACTTTATTCCCATTTCAGCCAGCAGTCCGCCAGCTCCTGCCAGTTCCTGGAGAATCCACAGAACATATCTAATATCCACCCCGATTGACCGGCTGAAATCATGGCTCCAGGTAAAATCATTGATAGTTGCTTCCCAGGTCCGGTCAAAATTGACGCCAACCAGTTCGCCCTCAGCATTGATAATCGGGCTGCCGGAATTGCCGCCGGTCGTATCGGTGCTGTAAAGCATACAGACTGAAATTGTTTTGAGTTCAGGATTAATGAAACGGCCAAATTTTTTTTGCCTGACAAGCTCGAGAAGAGCAGGCGGCGTATCATAGGGTTCGCAGCCGGTAGTCTTTTCAACAATTCCTTCAACAGTGGTAAAAGGCTTGCAGAAAACAGCATCCCTGGGCTCATAACCTTCCACCCGGCCGTAAGTCAGGCGAAGGGTGCTATTAGCATCAGGAATAAACTGCTGACCCATGAATTCCTGCCGGATGTTAACCAGTCTGGCCTGCAGTTCATCCAGATGGCCTTTTCTCGCCCGGTTGGCTTCTTCCATCTTAAAGTATTGGGGATAAAGGGCCAGAGCCAGTTTAAGCATCGCATCATCAATTTGCTTTAGCTCGGCTGGCTTCCTGTCCCAGAGATTTTTAATAAATTCCTCTTCCTGAAGTCTGGTGTTTTCAAAGATTTTATTGACGGTTTCATCCAGATTACATCCGTCAGAAACTAGCTGGCTGAGTTCTTCAATTCTTTGATTATCGGATAGAGTCGGGGCTTTTTTTAGAAGCTCTTTAAAGATGGCCAGGTCGGTGGGCAGATAGAAACTTGACCGGATCGTCAGTCCTATCCGTTGTTTTGTCCGCGCAAAATTTTTGTCCATATAGGCAATATTTCTTTCGAGGTCTGGTTTCTGACGCTCATGAACAGCTTCCACAACAGTCATTGCATTCTGAAACAAAACAACCGAGCGTCTTAGATTTTCCAGAACAAAGTTTCGGGGATAGTTCAATTCCATTTCTTTGTAAATTTTTTCCAGACCCGGCAGCACCTGGCCATAAACAGCCTGACGTTTTGGATCGGCCTGAATGAAGGCTCTCAGAGCTTCTTCCTCCTGCTGCTTCTGGGCTAAATATTCCAGGCGCTTTAGTCCAGCCAGCTTACCCCGGTAATTTTTCATGGTGTTGGCCAGACCTTTAATTCTCGCCTCGTGCTTCAGAGCTACTTCCCGGCTGCCCCGGCTCATCTCTTCCATCAGGCGAATCTGCCATTCATACCAGTCAGCCACGGCTGGCATCCGGACATTCTGTTCATAAGCTATGTAGCTGGCCGGCAGATGCCGGTAAGTGCGTCCCGGATAGCCCAGCAGAAAAACAAAATCTCCTTCCTTGACCCCGGCTGGATTTATTTTTAAATAGGTCTTCGGGTGGAAGGGCACATTATCCAGGCTATATTCAGCTGGCTGACCATCCGGAGCGACATAGGCCCGCATGAGAGTAAAATCACCGGTGTGGCGCGGCCACACCCAGTTATCGTCTTCACCGCCAAAATTGCCGACGGAGAGAGGCGGAACATAGACCAGCCGGATATCTTTGAGATCAGTATAGAGAAACAACCAGTAGGATTTACCCGGAAACATTTCGGCTACTTCGGCCCGCTTGTCTGGATTGGCTTTCTCGGCGGCAGCCGCTAATTCTTTAATTTTTCTTTCGATAGCTCTAGCTCGCTCGCTTGAACTCATTTTCTTTTTGACCACGGATAGAACCTCAGTTGAAACATCTTTAAATGATTCGGTAATACGGGCCGTCCGACCAGCCGCAGGAATTTCTTCAGCTCTGGTCCTGGCCAGAAAACCGTGTTTAAGATAATCTTTTTCTGGAGTGCTCGCCGCCTGCACCGAGCCAAAGGCCACATGGTGATTGGTGATAAGCAACCCCTCCTCAGAAATAAAAGAACCGGTAGCACCAACTTCAACCACCGCATAAAGCAGGCTTTGCCTGGCCGGGTCATAAATAAGAGCCGGATCAATTCTCAGCCCTTTCTCCTGCAGATTAAGCTTCTGAATTTCACTCAGCGGCCACATGCCTTCATCGGCCTGGACAGCTGAGCAAAGTCCGCAGAAAATTGAAACCAGTAGCAAAGCAGAGATAATATTTTTGATATTTATTAATTTTCTCACCAGAACCTCCTGTTTTAAGATTATTCTAGAAAAACATTTTAAGTCCAGGCGAGGTGTTTCCATCAGGCTTTAATGCTCTGCTGTTCTTTAATGAATCCGTATATTTTTGGCCCTTAAGACTGGCAGGTTTCATATGGATTTCTCTCTCTAACTCCGGTAAATCAAGCTTAATTACACCGGGCAAAATGGCCCGGCCTGAACTATAAGTAACAAAAGACCTTTCAACAACCATGATGGCCTTCTTGAGATTGATCAAGTTTCTTATCTCAGGCGTAAAATAGGTAAGCATCAGCTTCTAATTTTCCTTTTTCATGACTTCATGTTCTTCAATCAGCTTAACCCTGAGAGGAGCCGTCTCCCCCTGTTTTTCCTGGCCCGCAAATAACGTCAGATGAGGGAAAGGAATGATAATGCCCTTACGGTCAAAAGCCTTTTTCAGGCGGCGGTTAAATTCGCGGCCAATTTCCCATTGCTTACTCGGTTTGGTGGTTGTCCGCGCTCTAATGATCAGGGCTGAATCCTCAAAGCGGTCAAGGCCAAGAATTTCCAGAGGTGAGAGGATGTGCTCAGAAAACTGCCGGTCAGCACGTAGCTCTTCATCGACTTCTTTTAGAGTCTTTATGACTTCATCCACATCTTCAAAATAACTCACGGCCACATCAAAAACAAACTGAGAATATTCCCTGGTCATGTTGGTAACGGCATCAATCAAGCTGTTGGGAATATAATGGACATTTCCGTCCAGACTTCGTAGCACAGTCATCTTCAGATTTAGCGATTCAACCACACCGCTGTGACCGGCAACCTCAATAACATCTCCCACTCTGATCTGATCCCACATAATTATAAAAAACCCATTGATGACATCTTTAATCAGTGATTGAGCAGCAAAGCCAATAGCCAGTCCGGCTACACCAGCCGTAGCCAGCAAAGGGCCAATCTGGATATCAAGGGCAGCCAGAACGGTCATGACCGCAATAATGACAATCAGGCCGTTAAGAAATTGTCTGATCAATCCGGAAAGAGTTCTGGCTCTTTTGAGCGATTCTTCATCTTCTCTGCCTTTAAGAAAGACTTTCTCCAGGCGCCTGGTCAACCCGCGAGAGATGCGTGTCAAAATTATGGCAGTGACAACAATCACCACAATTTTAAGGCCGGTAGTCAGCAGCCAGGCCAGACCTTTTTGTAATAGTTCTGGTGTAAACATTTTTTCCTCCTGAATCCGATATCTTGATTAGATTTTAATGGATAAAGCAGCTTTTATATATTAGTTTTTTTTATTTTAAAATGATTTTTTCTAAATTCTAAAAACAGGCTAATCTGGCTTCCAGTCAAAAAACTTCTGCTTCCTCAAAAATTAAGTTAAAAAAAGGACTCCCATCGAAGTTGCAGAAAGCTATGGATTCAGTGCGGGTAATAGGAAATCAGGCACTTCACCCGGGTCAAATTGATATCAGTGATGATAAAGAGACTCCCATTAAACTATTTGAAATAATAAATCATATTGTCGAGGCAATGATTACTCAGCCAAAAAAGATAGATAACCTATTTGAGATAGTGCCGTCTGAACAAAAGGAAGCTATCAAAAATAGAGATAAAAAATAACATTTTATACCCCAGGCCAAAAACATTGACCCGAGACATTCTCGGCAACATCTGTTTTCTTTTTTGTCTATTTCCGGATAGTGGATGATAAAAGCGCGAGAGAGATAGCAACGGAGAACAGGCCACAAATTTAGACCCATTCCAAAGTTACAATTCTTCTAAATATAAAAGCTGCCCTGGCGAAAAGTAGAAAAGTCAAACCATTTCATAGTTCAAAACCCCCGAGTCTTCCTCCGCCCCGCTTATCTAATTAATGATAAATAGAGTCGTCCGGTCTGGCCCGGCCTTATTCAGAAGCTTTGATCTAGAAGCCCTGATGCTCGGTGCGGCGGATGATTTCGTCCTGGAGTTCTTTAGCACAATCCACAAAATAATCGCTGTAACCGGCAACCCTAACAATCAGGTCACGGTATTTCTCCGGATGCTTTTGAGCATCGCGCAGCGTCTCAGCGGTGACGACATTAAACTGTATATGGTGACCCATCAGCCGGAAATAAGTACGGATCAGGTCTTTGAGCTTTTCCAGACCTTCATCGTCAGCCAGTAGCTGCGGGGTAAATTTCTGGTTGAGAAGTGTTCCACCGGTTTTGATGTGGTCGAGCTTTCCTTCTGATTTAATGACAGCAGTGGGCCCTTTTCGATCCATGCCCTGAACTGGTGAAATTCCTTCCGAGACGGGCTCGCCGGACAGACGGCCGTCAGGTGTGGCTCCTGTCACCCGGCCAAAATAAATATGAACAGTGGTCGGCAGGAGGTTAATCCTGTACTTACCACCGCAGACTGTCGGCCTTCCATCAATCAGCCTGAAATAGAGATCAAAAACGCGCCTGGCCTGTTCATCAGCATAATCATCATCATTACCAAATTTGGGTGTCTTATTAATCAGGTGATCTCTGAGCCGTTCATAACCTCTAAAATTCTGGCTCAGAGCCCGCAGCATTTCGTCCATCGTGACCAGTTTCTGGTAATAAACGTTATATTTCAAGGAGGTCAGCATATCGGTAATTGTCCCCAGCCCGACACCCTGAATGTATCTGGTGTTATAGCGAGCACCACCATTATGGTAGTCCTGGCCTTTAGCCACACAGTCATCAATAAACAGCGACAGGAATGGCGACGGCAGGTAAGTAGCAAAGAGTTTTTCCACCACGTTGTTGCCACGGATTTTAATATCAATAAAATGTTTCAGTTGCTTCTCAAAAGCTGATATCAGCTCCTCAAAACTTCCGAAATTCCGAGGGTCTCCGGTTTTCAGGCCGATCTTTTTACCTGTTCCGGGATCAACACCGTTATTGAGTGTAATCTCAAGAACCTTCGGCAGGTTAAAATAACCGGTCAGAATATAAGCTTCATGGCCGAAAGCCCCGGTTTCAACACAACCACTCGACCCGCCCTGACGGGCGTCTTCGACACTTTTCCCCTGTCTCATCAATTCCTGAACAATGGCATCTGAATTAAAAAAAGATGGCTGGCCAAAGCCCGTCCTGACAATTTTGAGGGCTCTGAGCAGCAGCGAATCAGGATTTTTGGCACTGACCTGAACCATAGAGCTCGGCTGAAGAAGCCTCATTTCCTCGATGACATCGAGAATCAAATAGGACAGCTCATTAGCCCCATCGCTACCATCAGGCTTCAACCCACCCACATTGATCAGGGCAAAATCGGTATAGGTGCCGCTTTCTTCGGCTGTTACTCCTACCTTGGCTGGTGCTAGCTGATTGTTAAATTTTATCCACAGAGCCTCCAGCAGTTCTTTCGCCAACTCCCTGGTTAAACTTCCCTCTTCGATACCCTTCTTATAAAAAGGATAAAGATGCTGATCAAGGCGGCCTGGGTTAAAAGAATCCCAGGTGTTATACTCAGTAGTCACGCCAACATGAACAAACCAGTAATATTGCACGGCTTCCCAGAAATCGCGAGGAGCATGAGCTGGGACCCAGTCACAATTAGCAGCTATCTTTTCCAGTTCTTTTTTCCGCTCTGGATTTTTCTCCCCGGCCGCCAGCTTTCTAGCCAGCTCAGCATAACGGCGGGCATAAATCATCAGGGCATCAGCGGCTATCGACATGGCCTTCAACTCTTCCTGCTTATCCAGCGCTTCTGGATCTTGATAGAAATCGAGGCCGGCCAGCGACTCTTCTATATCCTTTTTAATGTCGAGCAACCCTTTCTTATAGATTTTATTGCCAAGGACAGTATGACCGGGTGTCCTCTGCTCCATAAATTCGGTAAAGATACCAGCCTCATAGGCATCTTTCCATTCAGCTGTCATCGCCGATAGCAGACGGTCGCGCATTGACCGGCCGTGCCAGAAAGGAATGATTTCATCGTGGTAAAGCTGAACTGTCTCTTCATCTACAGCAAAGCTGGTTTTTGGCCTTGAATTTAAGATTTCAAGATCACTCAGACTATGGCAGCAAACTTCAGGATAAGTCGGCGTAGCTTTGTGAGCCGGGTCGCGCTCACCTATTATTAACTCACCATCTTCAATGAAGATGGCTTTTTTCTGCATTAAATCCTTAAAAACTAGCGCTCGCTGAATCGCCCTGGAAGCCAGCTCAACCTCCGGGCGGCGATAAGCCTCAGTTACAATTCTAGCTCTTTCGGAGGAGACCGCCGGCTTGGCTTCCAGCGAACTTTCTCTTAATTTTTTTATCCGTTCATTCATATTTACCCTCCCTGTTTAACCACCAGGCCCCGGCCTCTAAAATAGTTTATGACGCTATCAATCATCGCCTGAGATGGAGGCTCAAATATTCCGAACTGGTCGTCCTGGTTAAGGCGGTGAAATTTCCCCACACCACCTCTATGATAGGGAAGAACATTTATCATCTTGACCGATTTTAATTTGAGCAAAAAATCAGCCATGGCTTTAAGATTTTCCCGCCTGTCATTGACTCCCGGGATGAGAGGAAATCTGATCCACACCGCTTGACCAATTTCGTCGAGAACTTTAAGATTCTTGAGAATTAGCCGGTTTGAAACTCCTGTAAATTTTCTATGCTGGTCACCATCCATCATTTTCAAGTCGAAAAGAACAAGATCAGACTTTTGGGCCAGGCGGAGAAAGGTCTTTTCAGGAGCATAACCTGAGGTATCAAGCGCCACCTTAATACCGGCCCGAGACAGTTGATCAATCAAAGCTTCAGCCAGCTCCGGCTGGAAAAGAGGTTCGCCACCGGTCAGAGTGACACCACCACCAGATTGATCAAAAAAAAGCCGGTCCTTTTCGACTTCAGCCAGTATGTCTTCAACAGTCACTTCCCGGCCGACCAGACCAATAGCTTCACGCTGACAGACTGCCTCACAATCACCACAGAAGACACAACGCGAACGATCCACCACCACTTCTCCATCCTCTTTTTGAGCTAAAGCTTGATATTTGCAAACGCGAACACAATCACCGCAGCGGGCACATCGGTTGGGCATAAGCATTAATTCATGCTCAGGCGAAATGCCCTCTGGATTTTGACACCACCGGCAATGAAGAGGACAGCCTTTTAAAAAAACAGTTGTTCTTATACCTGGCCCGTCATGGACAGCATAATGCTTCAGATCGAAAATCATACCTTTCATTCACATTCTTTTATTCAGCTTAAAATTAAATGTCACCAATTCTTCTAATTTTTTTTCTGCTCTTACTGTGTCTAAAAATAAATACATTATTCCATTTCTAATATATCACATATCAGAGCAGGGAGCAACACATCTTTCTTCCGTAATAATTATAATACTAATTTCCCCTGGTCATTAAGGCCTATCTCCTCACCTCTCGCCTGACGACAAGAGCTTTTCCCAGATGAAACCTTTTTTTCTTAATTTGTTTCGGATTTTAGCTATCTGTTATTTTAGTTACCAGGCCAGTCTTTTGCCTTATTAATGAAGAAATCCACAACTTATAGTACTTTGCCTTTCCTCTTTTCTTTTGGCCAGATTATCCTCTTCTATGATTTCTATGATTAAAAAGCTGTTTTAATTCACCTGCTTTCCCGGGTTAAAAACCTGAAAACTGTCCTGCTCTCAAATATTTCTCCTGGCTTGAGAACAGTCGAAGGGAATTGCAGCTTGTTAGGTGAATCAGGGAAATGTTGCGTTTCAAGACAAAAAGCTCCCCACCGCTCATAGGTTCGGCCACTCTTGCCTTTAATTGTGTTATCAAGAAAATTACCTGAATAAAATTGAAGCCCGGGTTCACTGGTCAGAACCTCGAGCAGCCGGCCCGACTCAGGTTCAAAAACTCTGGCCGCTAAAGACACTCGGCCATGGCCAGCCAGAACATAATTATTATCATAACCGGGAAGAACCTCATTTATTCTTTCTCCTATTTTCACCGCTCGTGAAAAATCAAACGGCGTTCCGGCCACCGGTTTTATTTCACCGGTCGGGATGAGATTTTTATCGATGGGAGTATAGGCTGAAGCCATAATCTGTAGTTCGTGATCAAGAATATTATCTTTCGCCTCGCCAGACAGATTAAAGTAGCTGTGGTTGGTCAGGTTAAGGTGAGTGCTCCTATCGGCCGTGGCCTGATAAGAAATTTCAAGTTCTTGGCCATTGGTTAAAAGATAGGTGACCTGGCAGGAAACATTGCCCGGATAGCCTTCTTCTCCATCGGGACTGAAATAGCTAAATTTCACTCCAGCTCCTGCTGGCTGGCCAAACGGTTCGGCCTGCCAGATAACTTTATCAAACCCTTTTTCCCCTCCATGGAGATGGTTTGGCCCATCATTGATAGTCAACTGATATTCCTTATTTTCCAGGACAAAACGGCCCCTGGCAATTCTATTGGCATACCGTCCAATAGTGGCTCCCATATAGGGGTTTGGTCCAAGATAGCCAGTCAGCGAGTCAAAACCGAGAACAATGTCTTCGAGCCGGCCCTGCCCATCCGGGACATGAAGAGAAACCAGCGTCGCTCCATAACTCATAACGGTGGCCCTCAAGCCGCCGTCGTTTTCCAGTTGAAAAAATTTAACTGGCTGGCCCTGATACTCTTCTGCCCTGTTCTCTTTTATTTTCATTATTTTCCTGTTTATTTAGATCAGAAGCAGGTTCAAATAATCAATGTAATCAATGCGACCTGGCTGCTTGAATTTTCTTTTTGAGCTCAGGTTGTTGTGGATCAATCTCGAGAGATTTTTCCCAGACAGCCAGTGCTTCTTCCTTTTGACCTAATTTCAGGTAGCAATCACCAATCATGCCAAGCAGCTTGATATCGCTCCCGTGCTGGCTGACCGCCCTGTCCAGGCTGGTCAGAGCCTTTTCGTACTGGCCAATATTAAAGAAAGCCTGAGCAGCTAAATAATAGGTTTCATAACGAACTCCCCTTTCGCCAGAAACAAAACTTTCCAGAATTCCGGCTGCCGCCTGATAATTCTTAAGATCAACATAGACCCGGGCTAATTCCATGGCCAGATCTTCATTCCGGGGAGCGTTGGCCAGAGCAGTTTCCAAAACAGTTTGAGCTTCAGATAAACGCCCCAGATTATAGAGCTGACTGCCAATTATCCAGCCAAAATAGGGGTCATTGACAGGAGGCAATATCCGCGATAAAACCCAGGGACGGGCAACATTATCCAGATAAGTCAGATCAAACTCATCCTTAGCAGATATCTTTTCCTGATCATCAATCAATAAGGTTACATTAAGAAAATAATGAGCCGGAGAAAAACCAGATAAGGGAAATGTCTTGATAATGTTGGGCAGTGTATTAACTTCAGCCAGGGGATAAATTTCTTCCTTGAATAACTGCGATTCCTTTAGAAACTGGTATCTTAAGCTGGCTTTATTTTTTAAAGCCGGAGTCAAGCCAGAAAGCTGGATAGCAACCGCCAGTTGATCCTGACCGGTAAAAACCCGCCCGGCCTGCAAATAAAGTTGCTGGCCGCCCAGAAGGAAAGCCTTAATTTTCCCCTCGGCTGACTCCGATGGGGTAACTTTATAGGCCAGGATAGGCAAGGACATGGTCACCTCGGCTTTCTCTGGAATTTTAATGGTCTGCTCAAGACTGGTAAACTCTTTGGAGGCCTCATTTTTGACCAGGACAGATAATTTATACTCACCTGGCACACAGGGGAAAACATCATAGATAGCCAGCGGTAAATGCTGCCTTTCTTTCATTTGAGCTGAATCTAATTTCACAGGGAAAGTCTTTTCAAATTGATAGACCAGCTTGCCATCCACCGAGCTCAACAGGCCATTAACCTTAAAATTTGTGGCGTAAAGATTATCATATTGATTGACCGAAAGCTTGCTCGGCTCAATATCGTAGTGAATAAAGTAAAGGCCAGATGGATCTTTTAAAACTCTCACCAGGGAATCGCTATCAATATAATTGACAGAATAATCAACTTCAATAACGTCTTTGTACTCAAAAAATTTTCTGGCATATTTATCTTCAACCATTCTTTGCGGAGTCTGTTCAATCTGGCGAAGAAGCAGATCCGAAGAGAGCGAAGGCCGACCGAGGCCAGGATTTTCTTCACCAGGAATAAGAGATAAAGAAATACTGGCCAGATTAAGATCGATTTCTTTCAGCTTATCGTAGGCGCTGGTATAGTCGCTCTGATCACCCCAGTAGCCGCTTAAAAGAGACTGCGGGCCATCTCCTATCGGGCTGTAAAGCCGCATTTCCCCGCTTCCTTTTTCCTGAAAGAAAAGAAGATTGAAGCCGGGGGGCAGGCCCAGGTCCTGTTTTCCCTGATAAAACCAGATTTCGCAGTCATAGATGCCTGACTTTCCAACTAGATTTTCCAGGTCAGTCGGCGGGCCCAGAATAATGTACATTCGACCGCGATCCGTCCTCCAGCCTGGCTTGGCTGCTTCCCGGCCGAAGTATTTATTGGCATAATCTATTCTCCTATAGTGTTCAATCTTAAATTCATTTTCCTCCGTCTCAGGAATTGGATCACGATGTTTCCAGAAGGCATCAATAAATAGATCTCTTTCCCGGTCAGTTTTAAGTTTCAGAAAAATTTCTCTTTCGGCCGGAGTGATAATGTAAACTACCTCTTGCTCAAGCCATTTCTTATATCTATCAGCTAGTTTGGGCGCTGCTTCCTTTTTCTTTGATGATTGCTGCCCGGCTGTCAAAGTCAAATCAAACCTGCCGGCCAGGCTGGCAGAAAAAGCTGGGACTATATCTATTAAATAAAAGAAAAGGAGCAAAACAAACAAAAATGGCAGCCCAGTCCTCTGGCTATAATTATGATGATTATTATGATTTAATTCTCTAAATCTTTTCACTTTTCATACTCCTGAGATCGGTTTTATTACCGGCCAGTTAAGAAGTTGTTCCTGACCAGCGTTCTTTCTTCTTCATTTTTATTCTTTTGTTTTGTATTTTAACATTTTCTCCCGGCTTTTTCTCCTGCTTTTTGCCTGATATTTGTCTCTCTCAACAGACAAATTAACAGATCAATTTTTATGAACGATAAAAATAAAACAATCGTTGCCTGTAGCCGCCCTGTCTGCTAACATTTGGCCTAAATAATATCCAGGCCAATTTTAAGCCAGCTTGTAGTTAAGCCAGGATGATTCGGGCAGAAGCAATTGGCCAGCCTCCAGACTAGTTGATGAAATTATAGCTGCTTATGTTCATTCCCAGATCGAACGTAATCTGGCTACCTCTTTACCTGTTGATAGATTATATATTTGCTGAAGCCAGGCCATATTTTCCTTTTGAGGTTTTTGAGTGATAACCTCAATACTATCCCCATAAAAAGCTTCAGCCCGGTAGTTAATTTCTAGCTCAACTGGCCGGCTTGAAAAAAGCACCTCCGGCGGCATCCCCTCGACCGCCCAGCGGGAATAGACGACATTGTTGACATGACGGTTAAAATCCAGATCTTCAAACAAGACCCTAAACTCACTCTTAAAATCAAGCTGTTCAACTGCAGGCAGAACCGGGAAATCATCCGCCAGTACCCTTTTATTCAGGATCAGTTCGTCAGAAAAGAGATCATTGATTTTGACCGGACGGCGATCTTTCAGATCAATAATCATCCAGGAACTCGTTGCGGCCAAAATTCTGTTCTGACAATGATCGGAGATTTCAAACTCGCGGAGGGCATAAAAGCTGTGCTTACCTGAAGCCCAGGTTTTAACCGTGATTTTTTCACCCATTTCCGGATAGCGACTGATCAGAAGATGATAACGGGAAATGACCCAGGTAACACCTCTCTCCTGCAGATCGAAAACGGAAAAGTTTTCGCGGATCGAATGAAGCCGGGCAGTATCCTGAAGATAATTCATTAAAGCCGAAAGGTGCGCACACCCCTGACCATCAACATCAAAACTCATGATCTCAAAATCAGCGCTGTATTCATGAAGCTCTTTCATTTTTAATTCTCTAACTTATATTTTACCTGTTTTTTTATCTTTATCATCTGATTTTAGGTTTTTTATTCTTTTTTCTTTCTTTCTTCATTTTTTACCAGGGTTGTAAAAGGTGGCCTCCCAATTTGAGGTCAACCAGGTATCGGGAAAAGCAATGCCTTTAGTGATAAAATAATAATGAAATAATTAAAAAGATTATCATTTTATTATTCGTTTCGATGGATTTTAGTTAGCTAACTGATCAGCTAAAATGGCAGAAAAGCTGGAGACAAAAATTAATAACTCGAGAGAAGAGGAATAGGGAGGAGAAAAAATGGAGTTCAGTGAACTTATAAGACAGCGTTACAGTGTCCGCGCCTATTTACCTGATCCTGTTCCAGAAGATAAACTGGCCAGGATTCTGGAAGCGGCCAGGCTCGCCCCTTCTGCTTCCAATTTACAGCCTTTTAAAATTATAGTGATTTCTACCAGGAACAGAGAAACAGAGCTCAAGCGAATTTATCTCAGAGACTGGTTCGTTGAAGCTCCGCTGGTCATTGGCCTGATCGCCACACCGGCTAGCGCCTGGAAGCGAAGAGATGGGAAAAATTATGCAGAAGTTGATACGGCTATTGCCATGGATCATCTTATTTTAGCCGCCGCCAATGAGGGGCTTGGCACCTGCTGGATCGGCGCCTTTGATCCACTGGCCGCCAGAGAAGTTCTGGCCCTGCCAGATGGCACCGAACCCCTAGCCTTTACCCCTCTTGGTTATCCGGCAGACAATCCCCGTCCCAAAAGGAGAAAGGATTTGAAAGAATTGGTCTCCTATGAACGCTGGTCAGATTAAGCAGATTTTCTTACCATTTTAAAAGTTCAATCAAATAATCAAGCCACAGGCCGAAAACTGTCAATAAGCCAAACGACAGGCTATAACGAGCAGTAGCCGCATCAAGAGAAATAAAATCCATTGGCACTCCCCCTGGCTCTCCATTTTGAGCCCTGGCTTTTTTCCACAGTTCCCAGGCTTGTGGCCAGGAAAGGACAACGATTAGCACTGAGAGAGGCAATGAAGGGAAATCAAGGCCAAAAAGAGGCGGCACCAGAACAAAAGCCACAATCAGTGCCATTGAACCAAAGATCAGTACTCCATAATAGCGGCGCGAGCCACGATCGCCAAGATGATTGGCCATAGTTGAAATTTTCTTTTCACAGTCAGTCAGCACATCCCGCCAGTTATTGGCATGAAGAATAGCCACGATCAGCATGCCCTGAGGTACAGCCCAGATAAAAGGCAGCCAGGAAAATTGACCGGTTTGAACTACCCAGGCTCCAAATGATCCCAGCAGACCGAAATCGATAAAAACAGCCAGGTCACCCATGGCCTCTTTCTTAAGCCAGGGATAGACCACACCCAGGCTAATACCAATAAGGCCGGTGTAAAGGACAAGCCTCCCTCGAAGATAAACCAGAACTAGCCCGAGGGCTGAGCCTATCACAAAAAAGACAATAGAACCCGTAAAAACCTGTTCAGGTCTAAGTAAGCCGCGGGCTATGGCTCCACTGGCCGGTGTTATCTCCCGGTCGAGCCCTCGCTGCCAGTCGACAACATCAGATAACATATTAGCCGCCATGTGGAGAAATACCATGGCCAGCAGTGATAACAGAAGCAAGCCAGCCTGAAGTTTCACCCAGCCAACTGTCGCCGCTAAGGAAGCACCAAAGGCCACCGGGATGACCGAGGCCGGCAGAGACCAGGGACGCCCAGCTATCAGCCATTTTTTCAGCCAGCCTGTTTTTTCTGTTTCAATTTCCATTTCGACCAGGCAGAATCAATCTCTTCCGAGACCCTAAATTCTTATTTCGGGATTTTATCAGATTTAAGAAATAATTACAGCATGGAACAAGTCATATCGAGATTATCTAACCAGCATTATTTTGCCTCTGCTTTCCCATGACTTTAAATTGCCTGACCAGCCGCCGCCCTTCTCCATCAACCAGAACCAGCCGGTGTTCCCCAGGTGGCGGATTTAAAACTATTTTATGAAAATGCCGGGTAGTCGTCAGATAGTCTTCATCCAGATGCCAGTGAATCACCGCTTGCTCCTGACGGTGAACAGCTTCAAAAACGACTTCTTGAGGTTGACCATCGAGATCAACCGGAATGAAAACCGCTGTGCCTGGCTCAGGGTAAATCAGATTCATTATTCTTGACCCGTCAGCCACATCAACCTGATTATTCTTGGCCGGTCTTAAAGGCGGTAACAGCCGGTAATCAGGATGCCATATTCGATAATAATATTCCTGAACTGGAGGCAAGACAAACCAGCTCTGATGTTTCATTTTGGCCACCGACTCAAACCGGCTGTCGGCCCGATACTTTCCAGTTGCGTCAAGGTGAACTAATTGATGATAACGGCAGGCCTGGTTAAAATGACTTTCTACCGGAATCCAGATAAACCTCTTGGGACACAGTTCAGTCGCCAGATAACCTGAATCCTGACAGACCTCAATTCTCTTTAATGATCCTGAAGGCGACGTTATCTCTCCGCCTGTATTAAGCAGGCCTAGCACCTCAAATAGAAAAGGAGCAGCTGCCGCCAGCCCAGTTATTTCCGGCCGGCCTTCGCCATCGGCATTCCCTGCCCAGACTCCGATGGTATAATTCGGTGTCACTCCGACCGCCCAGGCATCCTTCAAGCCGAAACTTGTTCCTGTTTTCCAGGCAATCCAGCGGGCTGAATTGAAATTACGCCAGAAACCTTCTTCATCAGGCCGGTTGACTTCAGTCAGAGCCAGAAGTGTCAGATAGGCAGCTCCAGAGCTAAGTTCTCTCAAGCCAGAGGGAAATTTCTTTTCATCACGCAGCAGTCTGATTCTCATGCTGTCACCTTCAGGCTGCATGGCTCGCCGGCCCATTTCGGCATACATCGAGGTTATTTCCAGAAGTTTCCCTTCAGCCCCGCCAAGAATCAGACTTAAGCCGTAATCTTCAGCAGGCCTGAAAAGTGTATTCATTCCCCAGCGCGACAGTTTGTTCTTGAATTTAGCAATCCCATATTGATGCAACAACCTGACCGCCGGCACATTAAGCGACCAGGCTAAGGCTGTCCTGGCTGGCACTGCCCCTCTGAACTGGCGGTCAAAATTCTTGGGTCTGAAACCTTCATACCTGGTCGGAATATCTGGAACGAGTATTTCCGGGTTTATCAAACCTTCCTGAAGCATTAAGCTATAAAGAAAAGGCTTAAGAATGCTGCCTGTGCTTCTTGGACTCTGGGCTACATCCACATACTGAGCACTATCAAAATTCCGCCCCGAACCAACGTTGCCCACATAAGCTGCAACTGCTTCTTTTTTGTTATCAACAACCACGACTGCCAGGTTTCTGAGGCCACAATTAAGCAGCTTTTCCCCATAAGTTTCAGCCGCCAGATTCAGTCTCCGCTGTAGGTCATAATTGATGAAAGAATTGTAAGGCGTTTTCCGGCCAAGGTCATTAGCCAGTGTTTCCAGAAGATGCTGGCATTCTTTAGGAACTGGTTTAAGGTTGGCTGGAACGAACTCCCTCAGAGCCAGCCGGTATTCAAGTTCTGACAGATGACCATGCTTCCATAATCTCCACAATAAACGGTCTCTCTTTAGCTGCAGTTTAAGTAATCCCCCGGTTTCAGCGGCCAATGAAGGGTTTTTAGGGAGAACCGCCAGAAAGCAGGCCTCGGCCCAGCTTAAATCTTCCGGGCTGCGTCCAAAATAAAACCAGGAAGCAGCATTTATCCCGACGATGTTCCGTCCAAATGGCGCCTGATCAGCAAAAAGCGATAGAATCTCCTTTTTGCTGAAGTGAAACTCCAGCCTCAGAGCCAGCGTCGCTTCTTTCATCTTTTGCCCGAGAGTTCGGCGGCTGTTTTTCTCAGCTAAACGAGCCAGTTGCATGGTGATCGTGCTGGCCCCGCTTTTGACTTCATTGGCCTTCAAATTCTGCCAGATAGCTCTGACTACAGCTAATGGATCAATACCGGGATGAAGATAGAAACGCCGGTCTTCAAACTGCAGCACTGCCCTAAAATATTTTTCAGGAATTTTTTCTCCGCGGGGAAACCGCCACTGACTATCGGTGGCCAGCCGGGCCCCCAGGAGCTGACCATCTTCTGAGAAAAGCACCGGAGAAAGCGGTTCCTTAAAGACCGGGCCCAACGGCCAGAGCCAGAGAAGCAGCACTAAAAGCAGAAAAATTCCCGGGATAATCTGCCAGCTCTTCTTTTTCCAGAACCGGGACAACACATTTTTTCCCTTTTTTAGTCTCGGCATCTTCTTGCTTTTAACTTCTTATTATTTATAAAACTCTTTTTATTTTTTCTTCTGACTGCCGACAACATCTCTCATAAGTGGCTAATTACACTCAGACAAATTATCTATTCAAGGCAAGGTGCCCTGGCCTCGCCTTAAGACACCATAGATAAAGACTGATCCATCGTTTTTACGATGGTGAGAACTGCCTGGATTGATTCCCCCCGGGCTCAGCCAGCCGGGGAGGTCTGGTGGCCACCCTCTTTGGTAAGATCGCATCATGTTTTCCTAATAGTTGCCTCCTTTTGTTTGTCTATCTGACAATTTTCACCCACTGCCCTCTGGTATTAGCCTGAACTGAATCATCATACATGGCTTCTACCGCTATTCCAGGCTGGTAAAACCGGCCGAGATAGGAAGCGTTCAAAGCCACCAGAAAGGTCTTCGATTCGCCAGGATTAAAGCTGAAATAGGTGTAGATTCTATCATCCCGGACATCCTGGTAATCATAATTTCTAACCGGACGGTTGTCGCTGCTGAAAAGAGGATTCTTAATCTGAAAGCCAGAAGCGACCAGGTGAGTTAAGACCAGATTTTGGAGCGGGCGGACCGTGTTATTTCTTATCTGAACATCAACGAGAAGATCGGAACCCTGGGTAATAGAACTGATCTCGACGGGGTTCATTTTCAGATCACGGTAAGTGACCTTAATCTCCAGGCCCCGGGCAAAAGTTTCTTCCTGCCCGGCAGCCGGAATCCCCTTAGCATAAACTGTCACATATAGTGGTCTCTGAGAAGTATTGTCTAATGACAGATCCCGCCCTTCCACAGGGAAGTTTTTGTAGATTCTTTTTTCCAATAAGACAGAAGATTCCACCTTTTCTAGATTCTTATCATCCCAGGCTAAGGTAAAGCTGTAAGGTTCGCTGCCAGCCGTCCCGTAAAAGCTGGCTAAAGCCACCAGAATTGTGGCCGTTTCGTTGGTGGAAAGCCAGAGGTCAGAGGAAGCGACTTCACCAATTTCTTTGATGAGGGGTTTGGCTTTCTCCCTCATGTCCATTAGACTCAAACAATAGGCAGCCAGGGCTTTGTCCCTGAGTTCCGAGCCAAAGGTCACGGCTGAATCCCGGTATTTATCAAATTCCAACCTGACTTTTTTAACCAGTTCGGCGGCCGTCTCTGGTTGTCCGCTCAGGTGAAAAGCTGCAGCCAGGAGAACTCCTGATAGCTGGCCTAAATCCGTTCTTTCCCTGAGCCTGTTCATGGCTCCAAGGTCTGGCTCTCGTGCTTCAGCGAGGGTAAACAGGCGGAAGGCCTGAATTAACTGCTTTTGGAGAGTTCCGCTCGTCCAGGCGTTGGCTAGCATTTTCTGGTTTTCTTTCCAGGCGTTAAGCATGGCCTCTGGCACATAGTAGCCGGCTTTCTTAGCTTCCAGCAGGAACCAGCCAGCATAGACTGACGTCCAGTCATGGGCATCCTGGTCACCGGGCCAGTAACTAAAGGCTCCGTTGGGCATCTGGAAATAACTCATTTTGGTTATCGCCACCCGGACGTAGTCCTCAATGTCTTTGGTTTCCTTTGAAGTCAATCTGACGAGATTTTTCAGATAAAGCTGTGGGAAAGCCACCGACAGTGTTTGTTCCAGACAGCCATGAGGATAGCCAATCAGAAAACCCAATCTTTTTTCTAATTGCAGGGCGGGCAGGCTGGAAACCTCCACCGTCACCTGGTTGGTGCCCTTAAGTCCGAAGGGCACGACCTTCTCCTTCAGTTTCAGGCCAGGTTTTACCTCGAAAGAAGCTGCCCGAGTCAGTGAAGGATTGGGACTGAGAACCTCTATAAAAACTGTATCAGAAATTGTATCTGCACCACTTTTAACCTGAAAACTGACCTGGCCCTGACCAACAGATTCAGTTGTTTTCAATTCAAAATTGACTATCTGGTCTCCAGGCTGCCTGAAAGCAAGAGTTTTCTTTCTTTCACCCATAATCTCAAAAAACTCATTGGCTTGCAGGGAGACTTCCACTTCTTTAAGACTGGGATTGGTTACAAAAACGGTGACAGGCAAACTGATCTGCTCTCCGGATCTGACGATCCTGGGCAGGGTGGGCAGAGCCATAAGGTCGCCCCTCACTTTGACTGATTTTTCGGCAGAGCCAAAAGCCTCTTCATAACCAGCCACTACCATAACTCTAACCGCACCAAAGTACTGAGGCATCAGAAATTCGTGACTGGCCGTTTCCCCCGGCTTGAGCTCAAAAGGTCCATCAAAAAGAACCACCGGTGGGAATCTCCTTGGCTTGCGGGCTTCTTCAGCCGCCTTTCTATACTCGTCACCTCCCAGAGCCAGGATGCGGTTCAATTCAGCACTGTAGGCTTCAGCCACCTGATCGAATAGATCCCAGGTAGTTACGTTCAGAGCTTCCCGCTTGTAGAATTCCGCCCGCAGATCTGGCACCTGATAATGGGTCAGTGCCAGCAGGCCTTCATCAACCACAGCCAGTGTGTAGAACATCCGTTTTTTGTTCTTCTCATTAACCCGGACTTTGAATTTTTCCAACGGCTTGATTTCTTCCGGCACATTGAGAACCGGTTCCAGTTTGGTCGCCGGGTTTTCTACCATGAGCGGAATTACACCATACATCCTGATGGGCGTATCGCTGACTTTGCCGCTGTGCGGTTGAATCAGGGTGACAAAAACATAGACATTGGGCGTCATGTTTTCATTGAGCTGGACCTCAAAACGGTTCTCTCCTTTCTGGGTCGAAACCCACATCTTCTGGAGAACCGATGAACCCGACTCAACTGAAACCAGAGCCCGCCCCTGAACAGCTTCTGGCAAGTAGATGACCGCTTTTTCTCCAGCGAAATATTTCTCCTTATCTGATGACAGGGTCAGCCTGGAGGCTTCCTCACCTCCAGTAGCCCTGGAGCGGCCTGTCCAGTCTGGCCAGTCCACATAGACGATCTGTCCGGCCGAATGGCCGCCTTGCAGATCTTCCACCCGGATAAAGAATCTGCCCCATTCGGGATATTTTATCTGGAATTTCCAGTAAGCCTGCCCTTTATCATCTGTAGTTAGAGCATCACTGCTTATAGGGCGAGTATAGCTCCGGGATAAGTAATCAGCTAATGAGGTGCCTTCCTTTTCCCACCACCACCGCCAGTCAATTTTGTAAAGAGAAATTCTAAGCTTCCGACGGGAAACAGGCTGACCCGAGGCGTCAACTGTCGCCAGACTAACTATTTGTTCTTTACCAGTTTCGAGGTAGCCATAGCCTTTTTTAGCTTCAGGCAGCCTCAATCCGACATAATAATCATAAGGAAGCAGGGGCTGACTGAAAGAGTCCAGGCTGAAATCACCTGACTCTTCAAAGACCCTGGTCACAAATCTGGCCTCTAAGCCGCCTGGAGCAATTGAATCAATTTTAAAATCAAGCCTGGCCAGGTCTCTACCCTGGCTATCAAGAGTGCCTTTAGACTGAAGAACATCGCCGGCAGTAAACTCTTTAGAAGGGTCGTCGAAAGTAAAACCCGGAAATTTATTGAAAACCGCCGGTTTGGGTGAGAGGTTGACTGTGATGTCATATTTCAAGTTGGCAGCCGGGGCTCCATGCAGCCACTGAGAATTAATCGTAGCCTGAATGGGTAAATCTTTTCTGGTCAGAATACTGACCGGCGTTTTAAATTCAATTTTCAAGCGGTTGGGCACCACGGTCTCAATTCTGACTGTCCGGGTGAAAGTCAAGCCTCCAACCAGAACTCTGGCCTGCCAGGAACCGGTTTGAACTTTTTCCTCTGTCTCTATTTGAAAAGCGTGGAATGAACCCAGAGACCTGGATGGTTTCAGAGTCCTGACCAGCTGTCCCTGAGGCGAATACCATTCCATAGTTACCGGATAGTTAGCTGGCAGGCGCTTTTCCCGGTCAAACAGAACAAAAGTCAGATAAATGGTATCACCGGGCCGCCAGACTCCGCGTTCGCCATAGATGAATCCTTTAATTCCTTTTTTGACTGTTTCACCACCTATGTCAAAATGACTGAGGCTTAAAGCTGAGTTTCCTTTCAAACGGAGGTATCCCAGATCGCGGCCGGACCTGGCTACGACCAGGAATGGTCTTTCTTTTAACTGGAAACTGCCAAAACCATTACCGTCAGTGGCCGAACTGGCGAGGAGCTGTTGCTGGTAGTTATAGACTTCCAGCCTGACCCCGGCCAGAGGCTGAGCAGTCCTTAGGTCAGTTACCACCAGATGGAGGATGTTATCTTTTTCCATCTTGGCGATCATCCCCAGATTTGAGCTAAGCAAGTTTCTGGCGACAACAGCATTCTTGTTATAGTTTGGATTGTAATAGGCGTCATGGCAGGGGTCATTTCGATTAAGCCAGCCGTTCTGAAGATAAGGATAACGATAACTTTCATCCCAGTAATAATCCTCTGAACTTTCGCCGGTCTCATTTTTCAGAGGCGGCTCTAAAGCCGGGGGCGAATTTACATCAGGACAAGGATAGGTGGTGTTGCTGCGGTTAAATGACAGAATCAGCCGGTAAATGCTTCCACTCTCCTCCTGGAAAAGTGGGGTAACGTCGAGGTCATAGCGAGCCCAATTAGAGGTCACTTCCGGGTCATCAGAAAGATTAATGGTTTTGCGCCACAGATAGCAGCCGACTCTGGCCAATTCTCTGGAGCCGGCCAGTTCGTTGACCTGAAGAAACTGAGTAATATTATTGGGAAAAATCTGAAAGACGCTAACCTGCACCGATTTAAGGTTAATGGCTTCAATTGGCACAGTTAGATGTTCTTTTCTCGGTAGAATCACACCCTGGCCGACAAAGCGGACTTGAGGAAAGGGAATACCAAAGCTCAATTCAAAGGTTTTTTCCTGATTCAAAACTCCCTTCAGGATGCTCTTTATCCCCGGGAAAACTTTCAATGTCACCATTCCACGGGAACCTTTCTGGCTATAAACTCTGATCACGTTCTGATCTATTTCAAAGGTTAAGGGCAGCTCTCCGGCAGTGATCAAACCAGTCAAATTCTGGTTAGGGTCGAGAAGGTCAGAAAAGCGCAAAAGCACATGCGGACTCTCTTCGTGAATAGCAGTAGCACTGAGCAGATCGAAGTGTGACAGAGAAGGAACTTCTATTTCCCGCTCCCCTTTGTCTCTTATCTTCAGGGGGCTTCCATCCCAAATCAGTCTGACCGAGGATGGCGACTCACCACGGATGATCCCATTGACCCTGAAATCATGTTCGATCCCATCGCCCGAGTGGCTCCAGGTAATGGATAACCTGGTTCCGGACTGTTCAGCCTGAAGGACTTTTTCTACCCGGGAAGCCTCTTCCATGTCGGAGGTCTCCAGCCGCCCTTTAAGGGTTTGGACTTCTGGCTGCAATGGCTCGTCGGTATAAAGCCCATCAATCATTATTTCCATCAGTGGCTCGATCGTTCGGAAAGTGAAGGAAAATTTAGAAAACTGTTTCGGCAGTTTCATAATTTTATCAACATGCAGAATAGCCGTATATTCGGTATCAGGTTTGAGTTCAGTGGCCGGAATCAAGACCAGCTCCCTAGTTCCAGCCCATTGCAGCCTTCCTTCGACGGCTGGCGAGATTTGCAGCACCGGGGGTGGCGTTTCTCCTGGTCGCCCAACTGGTTGGACAAAAACCACACGGATACGAGATTTCCGAGGAATAGTCCCTGACGTATGAGCACTGATATATTTGTACCATTCTTTATCCATGGAAACTTCCGGCCGCGATTTTTCTTTTTTGCAGGCAAAAAAGCCAGCAAGCAGAATGATAATTAAAGTCAAGCTGAGCAATTTTTTCATGGCCTTCCCCTTCCTCTTTTATATTAGGAATAGTAGAATTTTAATACGGCAATCGGCAGAATGTCAAAATCAAAATGGTCTTTAGATCTGGTTTTCTATTTGTGTCAGACGTCAATTTTATTTAGAATACAAGCGAGATGGAGAAGACTCTATCCAGCACAGCAGTTATGACAGCTAATGGGACGGCCGTGGGTCTCGCCTCCGCTCCGTCAGATAGTAATGGCAGAACGTATTTGTAACAATAGTAATAGTAAAAAAGAATTAATCCGGGAGGTAAATAATGAAAATTAGCCGTCAGCAATTCTTAAAATTTTTTGGCCTGGGGGTGGTGTCAACTGCTCTGGCTGAAAAATTCACCCTGGCCTGGCCAAAACTGGCTTCAGCCAGGGAAGAAATTAACAAGATGAAAATAAAAAAGATTGAGATTTTCAACTTTGATATTCCTTTAATTGAGCCATTTCACATAGCTATCGGGACAATGACGGCTGCCAATGATGTTCTGGTTAAGATCATCACTGATAGCGGGCTTTACGGTCTCGGAGAATCTTGCCCTTTCGCACCTATTACCGGTGAGACCCAGGCTAGCAACATCGCTGCCGCCCGAGCTATTAGAGAAATTTTAATGGGCAAAGATCCACTGGCCATAGAATTGCTGATGGAACAAATTGGCAATATTGTCCATGCCAATCCCGGTGCCGTGGCCGCTTTTGATATGGCCCTTTATGACCTGCTGGGAAAAGTGGCAAATTTGCCATTATATAGGCTTCTCGGAGGTTATCGCTCAAGCTTTGAAACCGACATCACCAGTGGACTCAACACGCCGGAAAAAATGGTCGCCAGCGTCAAAGATGGCCTGGCACGTGGCTATCGCCAGATAAAAATAAAGGTGGGGGAAGATCCCGACCTGGATGTCAGGCGGGTGAAGATGGTCAGAGAAGCCATTGGCCCTGATATCCCGCTTAGAATTGATGCCAATCAGGGCTGGTCTGTCCCGCAGGCTATATCCGCCCTGAAGCGCATGGAGCCATTTAATGTTCAGTTTGTCGAGCAACCTGTCCTGGCTTCTGATATCTCCGGTCTTAAAGCTGTTCGCCAGCAATCCCCGATTCCAATTATGGCCGATGAATCACTCTTTCTGCCTTCTGACAGCACTAAACTGATCAGGGAAGAAGCCTGTGATTATTTCAACATCAAGCTGATGAAAGCCGGCGGGCTGCTTAACTCACTCAAGATTGCCCAGGTGGCAGCTGCAGCCAACATACAATGCATGGTCGGTTGCATGCTGGAATCAAAGCTCGGTCTGACCGCGGCCGCCCATCTAGTAGCCAGTCAGAAAAACATTATTTTCGCCGATCTTGACGGGAATTCCGAGCATCAAGTTGACCCGGTAATAGGTGGGATAAAAGTAGAGAAAGGGACTATTCACCTGCCAGATGGACCAGGTCTCGGCTGTGATGTTGATCCGGCTTTTTTGAAAAAAATGCGGGCGGTTTAAGCTAAAAAACGGGTAGGTCTTGATGATTTTAAGCCGTAGATTTTCTCACTGAAGCAGTCTTCGGCCGGGCAAAAAATTAGCCAGCTTTAACTTCTCCTCCAACAGATCAATATCAGCTAACGGTTGAACAATTCGGGTTGGCGATAGCCGGTAGGGGTCAGCTCTGTCGTTGATTTTCATGACTCTTTTGGCAATGCCCTGACCAAATTGCAAACTAAACTTGACGTGGTCCTGGCCCTTAAGTCAGCCAGTCAATAAACAACAATATTATAAAAAGAAAATAAGAAAAACATTCTTTATTTTTCTTGACTGGCGCTTTAGCAGTTGACGGAAGCAACCCTTGGGTAAAATACGACTCAGCCCCAACAATAGTACTATCTTATTTATTATGTGATAGATGCTCTGGCCAGACCCGAGTCACCCGTCTCATCGGACTCAGGCGAAGAAGTCGCCAGGTACAGCTTTCAGCCGGTTGATATCGATCAGTTTCTCCCGAACATTAAATTTAAAGGCGCAGCTCACCGTGCAGGTCTCACAACCAGCACAGGGATTGCCGGGTAAATCTAACTCGGTGACTAACTCGTGAGCTGCCTGCAGGTTACGGTAGCTATAAGCATACATATAAGCCCTCATCATATCAGGGATGGGCAGTGAATTCGGGCATTGAGGCAGGCAACGCTGGCAGCCCTGACAGTAAAGGCCAGACAGGTTAGCTGTTTGCCCGAGTCTTAAATCCTGAATCTCCTGCAGAGTTAACTTTAAATCTTGAGCCACCTCCAGGTTACTTTTTAGTTGATCAAAAGTCGTCATACCAGGAACGGAAGTGGTGATTTTGGAATTATTCATAGCCCATTTCAGAGCAGCTTTAGTATTGATCGGCTGAGTTCTCTGTTTATCCCAGAAACCTCCGGCCAGGGTCTTCATAGCGATGATACCCAGACCGGCCGCAGTCGCTTCCTCAATAGCTGCATCCAGTTCCTTGATATAGTCTTTTCTAAAATTATAACCGGTTAAAACCACATCATAAATTTTAGCTTCAGCAGCCGCCCGGATTACCTCTGGCTCATTGGTATGGGTGGTAACCCCGATAAAGCGAGCTTTGCCGGCTTTTTTAGCTGCCTCGGCCATCGCCATATTCTCGGGAGCCAGAACCGTCTCCCGCTTCGTCAGATTGTGCAGATAAAGAATATCAACATAATCAAGCCCCAGTCGCTTCAGGCTTAAATCGAGTTTCTCATTGAAACCTTCTGCTGGCGGTACCTTTGTGGCAACTACAAAACTATCCCGCGGACGCCCTTTGACCACCTGTCCGATGACTTCTTCACTGCGGCCGCGAAGATAATTATGGGCGGTATCAAGATGAACCATTCCTGCATCCAGAGCAGCTCTGACCAGTTCATAACTATCCGTATTCATGACGCCCATGCAGACCACCGGCAGGACAATTCCCGTCTTGCCGAGTGTCCGGTAGATAAAGCCTTCTCGCCGACCACCTGGCGGTTCAGGTTGGTTGCTTTTATCAACCGGTTTACCTGATATATTTTTCTGCTTCTTTAATTCATCAGCTAAAAGAATAGTGGTTGCTCCTGTCGTGGCCAGACCGGTCAGTCCGGCCTTAAGAAATTCACGCCGGCTTAAAGAGGACTTGCTCATGGTTTCCTCCAGTTTTATCCAGCTTACCCGAATCCTCAGGCGAGGTCAATAACAGACGAAATACCTTTGCTTTCTATTTGGCCACAGAACAGCGGATGAGACGCGGATATTCTTGCTGGTCAATCAGATATAATTTTCCCTCATAATCTATGGCCTTCGGCTCTCCTGGCAGCTCCAGGCTGCCAATCTGTTTTCCCTTAAGAAAGACATCGGCCATTATGGATTTTTTTTCAGGAGTAATTAGATGGACCAGTATGTATTCTCCAGCCGGGAAGACCTGAGCCGCTGTTGAAATAAAAGCCAGGCCTGATTTTGTTGGCTTTTTGATTATTGGATGGTAAAGCTCATTTTTGCCATAAAGTTTCCCTTCCAGTTTTTCGTTTCTAAAAATCAATATTTCGTAGCTGTGAGGATTCATTACAAAGAGGCGGCCATCCTTTGAACAACTGAAAATCAATGGCGCTCCAAACATGGTCAGCATCTTCATCTCTTGAAACTCCTGAGGAACATCAAAGACGTCGGCAAAGGAGCTAATAATCTGGCCTTCCTCGTTAAAAACATGGAGAATTTTTCCCTCATAAGGGCCAATGCCTATTATTTCTTCTGTTCCGGGGGAACCGATGCAGCTCACATGGAAATTAACCGAGACAGTACGAAGATAATTTCCTTCCGCCTCATAAAGAATCATTTTCCGATCGCCATTGATAAAAATGCGGCCAGAGGGAGTAACCGCCAGGCCACTGAACTGATTGAGTTCCTGAGGGCCCTGACCTTGAGGGATATCGATGGTGCGCAGCAACTGACCATCTTTTTTGAAGATTTTTAGCTGGCGGTACTTCGTATCAAGCACATAAATGTTTCCTTTAGCATCTGTATCGACATAGCCAACAAAGGCAAATGTTGGGTATTCCTCAGTTTCCTGGCCTATAGTCAGCTCGGGAATAAGCTTTAATGGTAGCTTCTGATCAGGAGAGGCTGCAGTGCCGGTGGCCATGGCAAATATAAATAAAACAAACAGTAGGCAGATAGCTGAGAAAATCAGTAGCACTGGCTCTAATTTCTTCCGCCTGATCCTGGCCGCTAAAGACGATTGGTTAAGGTTGAGAAGCGGTGCCTTTTTAACCATCTTTATAAACCTCCCTATTTCTCGCTGGATTTACTCTATCCTATCACTAATATTTTCTAGCCTGGCGCCTCAAGCTGTCAAGAAAATTGTCGGTCTTTCATCACCGGGGGTTTCAGTCATGTTTTGTTTATGCTGCTCAGTAGCTGACCTGATATAAATCGATAACTACTCGATTAGCTTCCAGATCAATTATTGGATCTCCATTATGAACACAATATAAGAGATCTCCTTTTCCTGCCAGCAGCAAATCATCCTGGGAAATAATCTTATCCAGAGAGAAATTGTTTCTGATGTTATAAAAAAGAAGTGCAAATTTTTTCATGTTTGGGTGGCAGGTCCGTATCTGAATTACTAAGTATCCTCCCTGAAGGATAGCCATTCTGGTGGCAGCTGAATAGGATGTATACCAGGTAACGAGGTCGCTCCATAGGCTACGATCATTATCATATTTCTTATTGTAAGTGAAAAAGCTCCTGGGCATTGGCACATAAAAATCAGGTGGTTTTAATTCTATATTCTTATCCAGTGTTATCGTCTCTAAGGAGATCTGATAAAGCTTTAGCTCATTCTGGGACATAAAGTAAAGACGTTGGCCATCAACCGCAAAATGCTTTCTTATCTGTTCAAAGTATGACGGCTCAGTATATTGCACCGTGATTAAGTCTTTTTCTATTTTTTGCAATTTATCGTTATAAACCCTTATTAAAGCGCCGATTGACTTGTCTTTATTCCGCTCTTTTATAACCAGTCCGGCGAGAAAAAAGCAGTCTTGAGCAAAAAACGCGTCTCTCAAATAGAAACTGCCTGGTTCAGTTTTTAACCATTTATGGCTTTTCTCATGGTAGCCCCGGGCGTCTTTCTCGAAAAGGGTAACTTCACTATAGTATTCAAATACAGCCAGGTCACCGTTGGCATCACAAATGGCGAAGATGCTATCAATTTCGTTGGGACCTTGACCCCAGGTAGCAAAGGTTGTGAACTTATTCTCATTGATCATAGAAATGCCCGGGCAATGAACTACAATCAGGTCATTATCTTTGTCCAGAAGACAATGAGAAATTTCTCCACCAAAGTCGGCCTGATGATGCCATTGTTTGACCAGCCTTATTTCCTGCGAAAATAACAACTCCCCTGAAAAAAATAGCATCACCACTCCGGCTATCCACAGCCACTTTTTCATCTTAGCTCTCCTTCTGTCTCCCGGCCATAATGGCAACAGCTGAGGCTCTTACTGATCCTGGAGCTTATAGATGATAATTTCAAAATCCTCGACATTTTCATCGAGATCCGGATTCCCGTCCTTATAGCAATAAAGTAGCCCATCTTTTTCGGCCAGCAGCAGATCATTTAAATAGATAACCTTTTCTAAGGAACAATCTTTTTTTAGATTATAGAAAAGAAGAGCAAATCTCGCGGGTTGTTCGACGCATGTCCTGATTTGAAGCAGGAGATAACTGTTCCGGTAGAGAATAGCCCTGGTTATAGCTGAGTAAGAAGTGGCCCACGTTTCCAGGTCAATTAAATAGGCTGTATGATCCCCGCGGTAGTCCTTCCTCATATAGAAATCTTTTGGCATGGGCTTATAAATTTCCGGAACCACCAGCTTCACTGATTTCTCCACATCGAGGGTTTTTAGAGAAATGAAGTAAACCTTTGGCTCGCTCTGTTTTAGATAAAGAACATAATCATTGTAGGGGATAAGGAAGCGTTCAATCTCATATTGGCGATCTATTTTAACTCCGTTTTCTAAGAGTATGTTTTTCCCCGGAGTTTTAGAGCTTTCGTCAAAAATCTGCATATTGGCTATATCCATCTTATCGGCCGAAGCCGGAACATTCATTATCTTCAGACCGGCTAAAAAGAAATAATTTTGGTAGAATAAAGCCGTCTTGAGGAAAAAGGGAAATGGGTCTCTCTTGAGCCAGATGGTCTGCTTAGAGACGTACTTTTCACCCTGAGCTTGAAAAACTTTGATTTTATCAATGTCTTCAAAGAGAGCAATATTCCCTCGATAGTTACAGATGGTATAGACCCGTGTGGCTTCATCAGGTCCCTGGCCATAAGTGGCAAACGGGACAACCTTGTTTTTGCTAACTGCAACCGGATGCCTTCTAAAGGTCAGGATGAGATTATCCTTTGAATCAAAAAAGGATCCAGAAATAGGGCCCTGATATCTTTCTTCATGCTTCCAACTTCCAACCTTTTCCAGCTGGATTCCATAAATAAAGCCCGGTGACAGTGCCAGTAAAATGAAGACAACAATCAGTATTTTTAACCCATTTTGCCTGTCTTTGGTTTGAACCTCTGATATTTGCCCCCGGTGCATGGCCATGGTCATCCCCCCCGTCATGAGTTCAAGATATTATCATAACATTACCCGCCTCTTTTGTGCTGCCAGATCGATTTATCTACGCGCCCTGGACTGCACTTTTACCCTCTTAAGAAAAATCTCATCTTTAAGTATGTTCAATCAAAACCTAAAAATTGTCAACAAAAGTGTCCATCAGGTTAGGACATAGTATCCAGGGTGGATCGAGGAGTAGGGCGCGCGTCGCGGCGGATAGCCGAAATAATATTTTTTTTCTTGTCTAGCCACAGAACACGGTCTGAGCGGTGAGTATTCTTGCCAGTCAAATAAATACATTTCTACCTATAATCTATCGTCTCTGGTTTTCCTTGGAGTTTGAAACTGTTGTCCTGTTTCTGCTAATGTTATTTTGCCTGGAGTTTAAGCGCCAAAAAACTGCCAGCTCAAAGATTTAGTTTATAGGAAATGATGACAGGATTGGGGAGAGGCTGACCGGACTGTGGCTCTTCCCATTTTTCAAGATAAATGGAATTCCCGTCAGAATAAATAATGTTCAGAGATAAGGGGATTCCACCAACGAGAAAATTGCCTTCAGTATCAAATATATCAAGATGGTTCTGGAGCTGAACAAGCAACAAGCCTTTTTCCAGGTAATAGGGGCCATTCAGAATAACCTGCTGCCCATGCTTTAGTTCAGGCTGCTGGAAATGGGGATTGACGAATGATTTAACCAGCTGCCCGTCTGAGGTATATTTCCTTATCCGATAAAATAAGGGA
>JAQURD010000027.1 GCA_028749115.1 Acidobacteriota bacterium
TGATAATCAGTTCAGGCGCTTTAAGTTCAATCAGTTTTTTTAGACGGTTATTACGGTTTATAACCCGGCGGTAAAGGTCATTTAAATCAGAAGTAGCAAACCGGCCGCCATCCAGCCTGACCAAAGGCCTCAGATCGGGCGGAATAACCGGAATAACATCCAGAATCATCCATTCCGGGCGGTTGCTTGATTTTTTGAGACCCTTAAAAACCCGCAGGCGCTTGGCATTATGCAGCTTCTTCTGCTGGGATGTGTCTTTCTTCATCGCCCGGCGCAGCTTTTCACTTTCTTTATCAATATCAATTTTTTCCAGCAGCTTTTTTATGGCTTCAGCTCCCATACCGGCTTCAAACTGGTTTCCATATTTTTCACGCGCTTCACGGTATTCTTCTTCATTCAGCAGTTGCTTTTCCTTCAGGCCGGTATCACCAGGATTGGTAACCAGATAAGATTCAAAGTAAAGAACTTTCTCCAGTTCTTTTATGGTCATATCCAGGATAAGACCGATCCGGCTGGGCGGGCTCTTGAAAAACCAGATATGAGCTACGGGGGAAGCTAATTGAATATGTCCCATTCTTTCCCGGCGGACTTTTGACTTGGTTACTTCCACTCCACAACGTTCACAGATAATGCCTTTATACTTCATCCGCTTGTATTTGCCGCAAAGGCATTCATAATCATTAATCGGGCCGAAAATCTTGGCACAGAATAAACCATCTTTTTCTGGTTTAAAAGTCCTGTAATTAATTGTTTCAGGCTTGGTAACTTCTCCCCACGACCAGCTCTTTATCTTCTCCGGAGAGGCAATGCTAATTCTGACCCGGTCAAAATCAATTTTCGGTCTTGTCGTTAAAGATTGCCTGAACTCCATAATTAATCTCCTTTGGCTCCATGCGGTATAGAAATACCCCAGGGCAAAGTCTCGTCTCTCTCGCCTTTAAGCAGTTCAATATTAAGACACAGGCCCTGTAATTCTCTAATTAAGACATTGACTGATTCAGGCAGGCCAGGCTGAAAGTCAAGATCACCTTTAACAATCGCTTCATATATTTTGGCCCGGCCTTCAACATCATCTGATTTTACCGTCAGAATTTCCTGTAAGGTGTAGGCCGCCCCGTAAGCCTCAATTGCCCAGACTTCCATTTCGCCAAATCTCTGGCCACCAAATTGAGCTTTGCCGCCCAGCGGTTGCTGGGTAATCAGGGAATATGGTCCGGTTGACCGAGCATGAATCTTATCGTCAACCAGATGGTAGAGTTTCATCATATAGATAAAACCTACGGCCACTTCCTGGTTGAAGGGCTCACCAGTCAGGCCATCATACAGCCTGATCTTGCCTGATTCAGGCAGCCCGGCCTGCTTCAGCAGAACCTTGATTTCATTTTCACTGGCACCATCAAAGACTGGAGTGGAAAGCCAGAGATTCAATTTTTTGGCTGCCCAGCCGGCATGAGTTTCCAGAATCTGCCCGAGATTCATGCGGGAAGGCACACCCAGCGGATTCAGGACGATCTCTACCGGTGTGCCATCAGGCAAACGCGGCATATCTTCTTCCGGGACTATCTTAGCTATAACTCCCTTGTTGCCATGGCGCCCTGACATTTTATCACCGACTGACAATCTTCTTTTCATAGCCACAAAAACCTTGACCGCCTGAATAACACCCGGTGAGAGCTCATCTCCCTTCTTTAAGATATCAACATTTTCTTTAAATTCAGTCTTCAGAGCTTCAACCTGCCGCTTAACCTTGCGGTCGAGGTCTTTTATTTTCTCTTCCCGTTCGGGATTAGGAGCTAATTTAAGCTCGTCTAAATCTTTTAGATCCTTGAATTCAAGGACTTCCAGCAATTTTTCAGTGAGCTTGGTTCCTTTATCGATCGTCCGGCCGTTGATTTTAGCATTCTTACTGAGAACTTCGCCTTTGATCAGATTTTTGATCCGGCGCCATTTTTCTTTCTCAAGAATAGTTACCTCATCCTCAAGATTGCGCTTTAACTTGGCAATTTCCTCTTTTTCTATAACCCTGGCTCTTTCGTTCTTTTCCTGGCCGCGCCGGGTAAAGATCCTGACATCAATGACCGTTCCCTCCACACCTGGCGGGCAATATAGCGAAGCATCTTTCACATCAAGAGCTTTTTCACCGAAGATAGCTTTTAATAATTTTTCTTCAGGTGAAAGCTGAGTCTCACCTTTCGGAGCGACCTTCCCGACCAGAATATCTCCCGGCTTAACATAAGCACCAATTCTGACAATGCCATTTTCATCGAGATTCCGGAGAAGATTTTCTGAGACGTTAGGGATATCACGGGTTATTTCTTCAGGCCCCAGTTTGGTATCCCGGGCTTCTACCATTTCCTCCACGATATGGATGGAAGTAAAGACATCTTCCTTGATCAGCTTTTCGCTGACAATGATAGCGTCTTCAAAATTATAGCCGCGCCAGGACATAAAGGCACAAAGGACATTGCGGCCGAGAGCCAGCTCTCCTTTATCTGTGCAGGAGCCGTCAGCCAGAATCTGGCCTTTTTCCACCCGGTCGCCACGCCTGACAATGGGCCGCTGATTGACACAGGTATTCTGATTGGTACGTAAGAACTTCGTTAAAGGATAAAGATCAGTCCCCAGTTCATAAAGATTATTTTCCTTTTCATCCACCCGGACAATGATTCTCTCCGCATCAACAAATTCCACCACACCTGAACGCCGGCAGACAACCACATCGCCAGAACCTTTAGCCGTAATATGCTCCAGGCCAGTGCCCACCAGCGGTGGCTCCGGTTTTAGCAGAGGCACACCCTGTCTCTGCATATTGGAACCCATCAGGGCCCGGTTGGCATCATCATGTTCCAGGAAAGGAATAAGGGCAGCAGAAATAGACACCAACTGCTTGGGGGAAACATCCATGAAATCAATTTCACCCCTGGGAATAATTTTAAATTCACCTCTGTCTCTGGCACTGACTATTTCCTGCTTGATATAACCGCGATCATCAAGCTCAACATTGGCCTGGGCAATTTTATAATTCTCTTCTTCCCAGGCCGTCAGATAAAAAATATGGGGCTCATAAACAGGCAGAACCTTTCCTTTCTGTTCTTTTAAACTGCTGGCAATCTTCTCCACCTCATCTTTTCTAACCAGTTGATTAGCCCGGTAATCAGTCGAACCAGGATGAATAATCTTAACATAATCGACTACTCTGGCCTTCTCGACTTTCCGGTAAGGGGTCTCAATAAAACCGTACTCATTGACCCGGGCAAAGCAGCTCAGGGATGAAATCAAGCCGATATTTGGCCCTTCTGGCGTCTCTATCGGGCATATTCGTCCGTAATGTGAAGCCTGAATATCCCTGACTTCAAAGCCAGCTCGCTCCCGGCTCAAGCCGCCAGGCCCCAGAGCGCTCAACCGGCGCTTATGAGTCAGCTCGGCCAGAGTATTTATCTGATCCATGAACTGAGATAACTGCGAGCTGCCAAAAAATTCCTTTAAGGCGGCAATGACCGGTTTAGAGTTAATTAAATCCTGCGGCATAGCCGTAGATAGATCACTGCTGACGGTCATCTTTTCCTTGATGGTTCTTTCCATTCTGGTCAGGCCAATGCGGAAAGCATTTTCCATCAACTCTCCAACCGGCCTCACCCGGCGGTTACCAAGATGATCAATATTATCTACCTCGCCTTCGCCGTTCTTGAGATTTAAAAAGTATTTAATAACTTTAATATAGTCTTCTTTAGCCAGAATCCGGTCACTCAGTTCTTCCGGAGCAGAATTCTTCTCAGTTTCAGCGATAAAGTCCTTCTGGCCGCTACTCAGCCCGAGTTTAATATTGAATTTCAACCGGCCAATGCGGGAAAAATTAAATTTCTGAGGGTTAAAGAACATATTTTCAAATAAAGTCTGGGCACTTTCATCAGTGTGCGGTTCTCCGGGCCTGAGCTTTTTATAAATTTCACTCAAAGCTTGCTGCCTGTCTTTCTTCGTATCCTTGTGAAGGGTATTCAAAATCATCTGAGAGCTTTCTTCCTCAGCCGGGAAGAAGACCTCAAAGGGCTCTCCTCTGGTTATCAGATATTCAATTTGTTCGGCGGTCAGCTCCTCTCCGGTTTTGACCTTGGCCTTGACATTGGTCAAGGAATAGGCTCCACCGAGATCCAGAGTAGAGGCTCTAATCTGTTCGATTTTATGAGCCTGAAGCTTATCCAGAATTTCCTGATCAATTTTCGTGCCGGCTTTAATTAAGGGGATTCTGGCATTACCGGGTGCATAGACGTCTTCTCTGAGGGTTTTCCCTTCAAGCTGATTGCCCACTTTGAAGTAAAGCTGGCCATCTTCCGGAATTAGCTGATAAACCTTGAAAAACTGTCTGATAATTTCTTCATCGCTACCATAACCGAGAGCCCTTAAAAAAACCGTCGCCATAAATTTCTTTTTTCTGTCAAGGCGAACCCAGAGGATATTCTTAGCATCGTTTTCGAATTCCACCCAGGCTCCGCGGTAAGGAATTATTTTAGCTACAAATTGATCTTTCATTTCCCCCGTTTTGAAGAAAACCCCCGGGGATCTTTGCAACTGGCTGACCACTACTCTTTCTACACCATTAAAAATAAAAGTCCCCTTGTCAGTCATTAAGGGTATGTTGCCAAAATAAACTTCCTGCTGCTTGATATGCTTCAGCCTTCTGGTTTTAGTGGCCGGGTCTTTTTCCCAGGAAACTAACTGGACTTTTAGTTTGAGGGGGGCTTCATAAGTATAGCCTTTCCGGATGCATTCCAGCGGGTTATATTTGATTTTGAGTTCAACCTTATCACCACAATATTCACACAAGGGGAGCTCGATCTTTTTGTTCTCTCCACAATAAGGGCAAACAGGGTGGTCGCTCTGAGCTACTTCTGAAGGCAGCAAGGCTCCGCAGTTCAGACAGTGCGGCCGTGCATTTTCCACGCCTTTGAGCCGCCCGCATTTGCATTCCCAGTCACCGATGGTGTAGCTTAAGAACTGGAGCTCTGTTGTCTCTTTAAAATCCCTTATAGGAAAAACATCTTTGAAGGCAGCCTGGAGGCCAGTATCTTTTCTTTCTTCAGGCAGAAAGTCAATTTGTAAAAACTCTTCGTAAGATTTTTTTTGAATTTCGAGAAGGTCAGGCAACGGAAAAGCCGTTTTGATTTTAGAATAATCGACCCTCTCTACGTAAAAATTGTTTTGTTTTTCAGGCATTCTCGCTCTCTACAGAAAGAGTTTGATGGATAAAAATATATTTTCCATCAATAAATTAATTTTCCAGGTCAAGATTATTGAATCTCGACAACCGCCCCGACCTCAGCAAATTTAGCTTTAATTGCTTCGGCTTCTTCTTTATTAACGTTTTCTTTCAAAACCTTGGGTACGCCATCGACAAAATCTTTGGCTTCTTTCAAACCAAGATTGGTCACTTCACGAACAACTTTAATAACCTGAATCTTCTGACTGCCAACTTCCTTAAGGATAACATTGAAAGAAGTCTTCTCTTCAGCTGGTTTGGCTTCGGCCTGAGCTGCTCCTCCGCCGGCCATCATGACCGGTGCCGCCATGGCCGCACTGATGCCGTAACGGTTTTCGAACTCCTTAATGTAATCAACAAGTTCCACAACGGTCAGTTTGTCAAGATGAGTGAAAAACTGCTCTTTGGTAAGTTTTTCTTGCTTTTCCATGTGTCTCTTCTCCTTTTTTCCGAGCTTAATTCAAGGGATTTTCCCTCAACTCTCTCTCTTTTGCTTGAGTACACTCAACAATCTACCCATATTTACCAGGGGAGTTTGCCAGGTTCTCAAGAACTGAGTTAACGGATATGACATCATATACCCGATGCGGGCAATTAAATCCATTTTTGAATTTAGTCTGACAATTTCAGCGAACATCTCTGGTGAAAGATAGTGAGCCTCAATGATACCGGCCTTTATGTCCAGTACTTTACCCTGCTGAGAAAAATCTTTAAGCAGTTTGGCCAGAGCAATCGGGTCCTCGTTAGTCAGAGCAATGGCTGTTCTCTGACGAAAATAGGGTTTGAGCTCTGGAAATCTTTCACCTATAGCTCTAAGGGCCAGCCTGTTTTTGACAACCTTCAGCCCGAAGCCCCGCCGTTTAAGACTTTTCCTGAGTTCTACCATTTCCCAGGCAGTCATCTGCTTGTAGTCAATAAGATAAATTGAATTGTTCTGGCTTAAAGCTTCTTCTAATTCACTGACAATTTTATATTTGGTCTCTTTTTTCACGCCCTGACTCCTACTTTTCGAGAATTTCTTCAGATAGCTTAAAAGATGGCCCCATGGTTGAGGAAACATACATTGACCTCATGTATTTTCCTTTGGCTGCCGGCGGTTTGGCCTGGACGACCGCCTGGACAAAAGCATTGATATTTTCGCTCAACTTATTTTCTGGAAAGGAAACTTTCCCGACTGAGGCATGAACAATCCCTGTCTTATCCACACGGAACTCAACCTTGCCGGCTTTAGTTTCTTCAATCGCCTTTTTAATATCAAAGGTGACCGTGCCGGTTTTAGGATTGGGCATCAAACCCTTAGTTCCCAGAATCCGGCCCAGTTTACCCACACTCCTCATCATATCAGGCGTGGCAATAACCACGTCGAAATCAATCCAGCCGGAAGAAATTTTTTCAATCAGATCATCACCGCCGACATAATCAGCCCCGGCTTCCTCTGCCTCTTTAATTTTTTCACCGGAAGCAATAACACAGATCTTTTTAGTCTTGCCGGTGCCATGGGGCAGGACAATTGTTCCTCTGACCATCTGATCAGAATATTTGGGATTGACTCCCAGTCTCATGGCCACATCGACCGACTCATCAAACTTGGCATAAGCTGCTTTCTTCAACAGGCTGACAGCCTCTTCGACGGTGTATTCCTTCTCGTCTTCTTTTAGACTTTTAGCCTTTTGATAATTTTTACCGTGTTTACTCACTGACAATCTCCAATCCCATATTTTTAGCTGTTCCTTCGATAGTTTTTATGGCCGACTGCAGATCGTCGGTATTAAGGTCAGGCATCTTTATCCTGGCAATGTCCTCAATTTGCTTTCTGGTCACCTGGCCGACTTTTTCTTTATTAGGAGCACCCGAACCCTTAGCAATGCCAGCTGCTTTTTTCAGCAGGAAAGAAGCAGGCGGAGTTTTTAAGACAAAAGTAAAGCTTCGATCCTTATAGACAGTCACCAGCACCGGCACAATTGTTCCTTCTTCCATGCCTTTTGTCCGGTCATTAAACTGCCGAACAAAATCCATCAGATTGACTCCATGAGGAGCTAATGACGGCCCAACCGGTGGAGCCGGGCTGGCCTGTCCGGCAACTATTTCCAGTTTGACTTTAGCTACTACCTCTTTTGACATAGCTTCCTCCTAAATTTTTTCTACCTGCAGGAACTCAAGTTCTACCGGGGTGGAGCGGCCGAAGATAGTCACCATGACCTTGAGTGTATTACGTTCGTGGTTTACTTCTTCGACAATGCCATTAAAATTGTAAAAAGGCCCGTCAATAATTCTGACCGCTTCACCCTTTTCAAAGGTATGCTTGGGTTTAGGCTTCTCAGAAGTGACTTCCATATGGTGGATGATCTTATTGACTTCCTCCGGGCTTAGTGGAGTAGGCTTGTTGCCCGAGCCGATAAAACCAGTGACCTTAGGTATCTGTCGGATCATTAACCAGGTTTCGTCGCTTAACTCCATCTCAACCAGAATATATCCGGGAAAAGGCTTCTTGGTGGTCACCACTTTTTTCCCGCCCCGGATTTCTATGACGTCTTCTGTCGGGATGACAATCTGGCCGATGCTGTCCTCCAGTTTCATTTCTGCTGCTTTGAGGCGGATCGATTCAGCCACAAAATCTTCAAATCCCGAGTAAGTATGAATAACAAACCAGTTTTTGGCCATATAGAATCCTGTTCTATCCAATTTTATCCGAATAACGATTTAATCTGATCGATCAGCCAAGAAGCTAAGGCATCGACAAAAAACAAGTAAAAACCGAAAAATAAAATGGCCACAATAACTACCACCGTCGTCCCATAGATCTCTTTTTTCGATGGCCAGGAAACCTTTTTTAGCTCAGACTTGACTTCTTTTAAATAATTCCACAGTCGCTTGTACCAGGCTAATTTTTCACTCATGTTCCTTCACGCCTTTTATCATTCCGACACTGGCGGGTGAGGCAGGACTCGAACCCGCAGCCTGCGGTTTTGGAGACCGCTGCTCTAGCCTATTGAGCTACTCACCCTCCGTCTTCTTAACCTTTTCATCAGATTTACTTTACTTCCTTATGCAGGGTATGCTTATGGCAGGAGGGGCAAAACTTTTTAAGCTCAAGCCTTTCAGTCTGCGTCTTTTTGTTTCTTGTCGTGCTGTAATTACGGCGCTTACAATCAGAGCACTGAAGAATAATTATTTCTCGCATCTTTCAAGTTCCTTAATTTGTATTCCGGGAACCGGCTTGAGGCCTTTATTCCAGTATTTCAGTTACGGTACCGGCGCCGACCGTCCGGCCGCCTTCCCTGATGGCAAATCTTAACCCCTTCTCCATGGCTACCGTCGTAATCAACTCCACTTCAACGTTCGCATTGTCCC
>JAQURD010000028.1 GCA_028749115.1 Acidobacteriota bacterium
GAGTTCTAAGCTTTTGAGTTTAGACAAATAGGTCGATCGCTGGTTGCTCCGCTTTTTCTTTCAAAGAACTGATTTCCTTCTATCCCGAGAAAGAAATTCCTTTTAGGCTATTTATGTTTTTTAGCAACGACGATATGTCTATCGACCGCCAAAAGGCTCAGATAATATAAAGCCAAACTAGCCGTTTGTCAAGTAGCCCCGGAAAAATTTATTTTTATTTTTTCAGGTTAATTTTATTTGTCCCTATCTTATTATTTTTCAAATAGCTGGTCAACTTTTGTTTACTGCCTGAAAGCCCAAAATTCGAAAAACAGGTAAGGGATTTTTAAGCCCAATTGGCATAGTTATTGCAACTATTAAGATAAAACTAAAAATCATGGTAAGCAACATGGTAACAGACATGAGGAAAAAGAAGATAAAAAGGAAAGAAGCCAGTACCGGGGCTGCCTCTAAAGGCTTCAGCTTGATAGAAGTCACCATTTCTATGGGCCTGGTTTTTTTCATATTGGCCGGGCTGGCTCAAGTGATGAGCTACTCCCTTCTTATCAAGCAAAAAGCCGACATTCATCGCCTGGCAGCAGATATTTTTTCCAACCAATTGGAAAGACTAAAGAGCGCCGGACTGGATGCACCCGATTTGTCACCAGGCCTTCATCAGATGACAGTTAATGATGCCGATTCAGGAAAAATCTTTCAATTAGACTGGGAGGTCATGGATGTCAATAACAATCTCAAGAAAATCCACTTGAGCCTGTATCCGGTTTCGTCCAGACAGAAGCCAGCCGGGGTCAGAGCTACCATGTATTTTTCACGGCATCTAAATTTTTGAAGCCAATTTTATCAAGTGGACTTATAGAGATAGAGTGAGAGAGAAAAAAGAGAAAGCGAAAGAAAAAATGAAAAAAAAGTTCCTGAGTGGCTACGGCCAGAGTCAGGTTATCCTGCCTGACTCAAGCTACTCTAAATATTCCGGGTGTTTCAGACGTCAAAAGTGTTGTCTCCCTGGATTTTCCTTGCTGGAAAGCCTTTTGAGTCTCACTCTCAGCTTGTTTATTTTAATTTCCGCTCTAGAAGTCATGACTCAAGCCAAAAGAATTTATAGCCGCTGCCTGCAAGAGCAGGAGGCTTCTCTGGGAGCGGCCGTTGCCCTGGAGAAAATCCGTGAAGACCTCGAGCAAGCCGGGACTGGCCTTGAGGGCAACCGGCCTGATGAAGACTTCTGGCCTGTCAAGATTGACGATTCGGCTATCATCCTTTTTTCCGGAGAGATTCCTGTAGAGCTGGCGGCGGATATCGAAGCTGGCCAGAACTGGGCTCTAATCAGACTGTGGCCAGGCTCAGTTTCAAGTCTCAAGACCGGCAGGCTAGTGCTTTTTACCGGGCAAAGACAAACAGACTTGGTTAAGATTACCGGCGTTTTATATAACCGGCTTACTGTCACTCCAGGCTTCTCCAGCTCTTATGAAGCTAAAGAAGCTGGTGTCTATCTTCTCGAAAAGATCGAATTTTATCTCGATTCAAGAGAGCACATCCTGAGGAGGCGGGTAAATGGGACTTCAGGCCAGCCACTCCTCGAGAATGTTAACTGGTTTCAACCTGCTTATAGTCGGGAATCCAATTTAGTTTCAATAAGGTTTGGAACCGGCCCAGATAAGGAGAAAACTCATGAGCTCTTTTTCTTCCCTAAAAATACTGCTCAAAAATAAAACGGCGGGTTCAGCTTTCATAATTTGTATTCTGGTCATGGCCATTTTTACTTCACTCGGCCTGGGCTGGTTGATAAACTCCCAGATCTTTCTTCAGATCGAAGGTAGCCGAAAACTAAACCGGCTGAGCCTATATGCTGCTGAAAACGGCCTCAAAACTTCCTTAGATCAAATAAGTGACAGGATCATAACTTCATATTCCGGACGAGAAATCTCTGAGGAAAATTATGACAGCTTGAGAGCCAGACTTCTATCGGGAGAACCATTACTAACCTCTAATGCCGTCAATGAAATGGCCGGAAGTGAAGAAAGTATCGATGACTTTTCTCAAATGACCTGGTTAACTACCGCTTCAGTCGAAAAAGAAGGACTGGAAGACTTTGAGCAATACTTGAAATCAACCTGCAGGTTAATCATAAATTCAACTGGTCGGGTGCAGGGATTTGGAGGACAGAGGTCGGAAGATGTTATAACCCGGCTGACCTTTTATGCCGGATACCTGCCCCTCGACCAGTTGTCAACGGCCATAGAAGAAGGCGGTCTGGAAGAGAGTGAAAATAAGCAAATAAAAATAGTTTCATCAGACCCGGCCAGAATAGAAAATGACGGGCCGCTGACACTAAGTCAGGGCTCGATCCCGGATAATGCCCTGCCTCTTATTTCCCGGGGGCTAAAACTTTTTAGACCAGAGGGACTACCTAACTGGTTACTCCGCCAGGCGCTCGGCCTGCCAGCTGGGGATGAGCAAGTTCCTGACGGAGTATATTTAATTAAGGACGACCTGGGCCCGGGTGGAGTCTTTGTCCAGGGCGATCTGAGCCAGCTTCTGCTTGGAATTCAGGCTGACCGGCAAATTATTCAGTTTCAGCAGGAAGATAAGACCTGGCAGATCAGATTTAGCCCTGGCAGTCAAGAAACGACTTTCCTCTCATCGGAAGGGCAAGAAGATTTCGGCCAGCTCTTAATCCCAATAGTCATGATCAATGGCCGGGTGGAAAATCTGGCTGCTGGTCAGCCTGATGCCGAGGGACTTCTTGGCCCATCACCAGAAGAAGATACCCTGAGTATTCTGGCTGATTGTTACCTGACAATTGTTTCAACTGGCAAGATAAACATCACAACGAGTCTTAAAGCTCAGGGGCTCGAGTGGAGAGAAGGGATTCCATATCTTCGGCAGAAAGCATCGCCACTCATCATCTGGTCTACCGGCAAAGATTTTCAAACAGAAGAACAGATAGATGGTGGCATAAATCTTTTCTCTCAAGGAACTGGCCCGCAAGTCATAACTGGAAATCTGGCAGCAGCTGGAGAAGGACTTAAGGTAAGCTCTAAAACTGGGGAGGTGCAAATTGCTGGCAGCCTGGCCGCCACCAGAGTTAATACTGGAGACAACCAAATAACTGTCTTTACCGGACTTCAGAACAAAAGCAGCGGAAGAAACCAGGATGAGCTTCATGTCTATTCCAACAAACCGCTGATTCATCTGAGCGAATTCAGAATTATTGAATGGGAGGCAGCTAAATGAGAAGATTAAAAAAACAAAGCCGGCAGGTGATTGGCTATTCACTTCTGGAGACAGTTATATCCATGTCAATTGTTCTGGCAGTTATCTTTATCGGTTCATCCCTAAAACCTGATACCAGAAAGCATCAGCTTAAAACGGCCGTTAATCAGATTTATTCCAATCTGTCTTTAGCCAGATTTAGAGCTATTCGCCAGCAGGTTCCGGTCAAAGTTAGCTTCAAAGAGAATTTTTGCCAGCTATCAGAATTTGACAGCCAGAGATCTTTCTGGGTTATAAAGTCAAGACGATTTTTAGAGGGAGTACAGGTAACAGCCAATAACACACCTGTTTTTTACCCTCAGGGAACAGTATCAAATTTGGCGTCAATAAAAATTTCTAATGAACGCGGGCTCTATCTTATAACCGTCGCCATCACCGGGCGTCTAAAAATCACTCAGAGTGATTGACTCTCTGCCTGGACATTTACCTCAGGCCAGAACTTTTTCCACAATTCCTGTGAAAATCCTTGTGGAAATCTAGGCTAAAGGCCAATTTATTGTTTTGAAAATCAACACGTTCTGATAAACTGCACATCTTTTGTGCAGCAGCCCTCAGATACTTTTTTTCCATTTAAGATAATGATAAGATAGATGCAAGATAGAAATAAAAATTGCAGAGGAGATAACATGAGAAAGTTCTGGCTAAAGGCTTTAATTTCAGGTCTCTTTTTCATTTCTGCTCTGGCGACAGGATCCATCCAGGCCACTCCTGGAGGAGAGGGACAGGGTCTGCTATCTGGCAATGAGGTTGAAATCAAAGAGGTAGAGCCTTTTGTTTACTGTTCATTGAGCCGGACAGGCTCCTTTTCTGAGATCGAAGCAGCAGTGGGTGAATTAATTCAACATATGCAGAGTAAAAATGTTTTTCCCATGGGTTCAATGATCGGCATCTACCATGGAGACCCGACTCAGTCAGATCTTGATAAAATTCAATGGGAAGTCGGCTTTCCGATTAATGAACAGGCCCTGGTTCAGGCTCCCCTGGAGAAAAAGCAATGGACCTTTACTACTGTAGCAACTAGTGTTTATCAGGGACCCTACGAGGAAATTGGCGAGGCGATCTTGAACATGCGTCAATGGCTGGAAACTAACGGATATGTTCAGAACGGACCGGTACTTGAACGTTATCTGGATGCGGACCCGGCTTCAACTTCATCTGATCGCTTGAGAGTTGAAATCTGGTTGCCGTGCAAAAAAGCCTGAAAATAAAAAGCTGATAACTGCACCCAGCTTCTTAATCTTCCTCCGTAAAGTAATCTTCTAGTCTTTTCTGCCCGTAACAGGCTTTAACGCATACTCCGCAAATAAACTGCCCAACAATTCCAGACTGTCTAAATTCTTTAAGTCTTTGATAACAGCCAAGATGATCAAATTCTTCGGGTTCATTTTTTATGGCCTTAGCCGGGCAGGCAGTCTGGCAACGATGACAGTTACCACAACCAAAGGGAAGTGGCTGGCCAGTTTTAAGGGGCATATTGGTCAGCACTGTTACCAGCCGGAAGCGGGCACCGAGCACCGGATTGACCAGCAGATTATTCCGTCCCAGCCAACCCAGGCCAGCCAGCTGACCAATCTTTTTATGAGAAACATGGGCCTTCTGTTCTTTCCAATCTATTATCTGGGAGGCAGCTATAGGTAAAGCCAGAAATCCCCGAGAAGTAATTTTCCCGGCTAGCTGAAGAGCAGCCCGGTCAAGAAAGTTATTCAACTGCCGGTAGTGATGAAAATAAAGTGGCGTTGGGGCTCCTTCCAGGTCATCAAGCACAGACAGCAGAACCTCCTTACCGAGTGATATTGCTGCCTCATAGTGTCTGATCAGGTGGGCAGGTAAGAGAAAACTATCTTCTATAGATGATATATCAGCCACACCAAACAGGTCTGCCTGAAGGACATTAATTGAAAAATCCCTCAAAAAGTCATAATTGGCCAGGGATTTATCCTTGATGACACTGTTAATCATAATGCCAGATTTTATGGCTAAGAGGATATAATGTCAAAAATATCAATTCAGTCACCAGGTTGACCATCAGTTGCTTTTCGAGTATAAATTCAATTTAAAGGTTAGAGGTTATCTCCAGCCAGTATAAAAATTGAGTCTAAGAGAGGCTAAGATGAGCGAAAAAACTTTGGCCATAATCAAGCCAGATGCTGTTAAAAAAAGGGTGATAGGCCGGATAATTCAAAGAATAGAAGATGAGGGATTTAATATCCTCGGCCTGAAAATGGTCAAACTGAGTCTGGAAGAGGCTAAACAATTCTATTTTGTTCACAGAGATAAGCCATTTTTTGATAGCCTAACTGAGTTCATGTCTTCAGGGCCAGTGGTTGTTATGCTTCTCGAGGGAGAAAACGCCATTAGCCATTGGCGAGAAGTTATGGGGACAACCAATCCGGCTGAGGCCAGGCCAGGGACTCTAAGGCGACAGTTCGGTTTTTCCATCGAAAGAAATGCTGTTCATGGTTCAGATAGCTCGGAGACAGCAAAAACTGAAATCAAATTTTTCTTTGATAACATGTAATAAAAAAATTATCATCATTCGATACCAAATTTTTACTTGACATCGAAGTCAGAATATCTTATTAATTTCATGCGCCTTGGAGGAAAAAGAGAATGAGGGGCTAGTGTAAAATTTCACCCCATTTTTCTGGTATACCTCAGGGCTAATTTTAATGGATGGAGGATCTTATCATGCGTAAATCTTTAACTAAAGTTGTTGCTTTTCTGGTCTGCCTGGTTTTCACTGTTAGCCTGGTTCCAGGTTTGTATGCTACAGAAAAGAAAGTCTCTAAGGATGACAGGCTTCTTTTACAGAAACCGATGAACTTGCTTGTTTCTTTATTTCCTTTTCTGGCAAGCACATTTGGTAACAGCGGCAAAACCATCGGGATAAGCAATATTTCTGCCAGAAAAGCTCTTAAGCCGACCATTGAGATTATAATCCCAACAAAGCCTGCAGAGCACGATTAGGCTTTGATATCTGGCATAATATTATCTATAAAAGCAGAATTCAACCAACTTTTGAGCGGAGGTTTGTAATCATCAACTAAATCTCTCTAATATATCGCTAAAAAAGGCTAATATATATTTTAGCTTAAAAAGATGATTTTTCAGACGAAAAGCTTTAGACAGATTGCCCTAATTTTATTAGTGATAAATTTTCTTTATTTTCCGGCTTCAGCTCAGCAAAACTCCGGTGAGATTAGAATTTCCCCTATTTATGACCGGTTATTGATAGAAAGTCAGGAATACATCAAAGAAGGCTTTTATGAACGGGCCCAGAACACTCTTCAGCACCTTCTCAAGCTGGCCAGGACTCCAGAGGAAAGGAGTAATATCTGTTTAAAACTGGCAGAAGTTGAAGCCAATCTTGGCGATCTGGCTCAGGCTTATAATTATTATAATCGGAGCCGGCAACTGGCACTGGAGACCGGAGATAAAAAGATAGCTGATTTCTGCCAGACATCAATGGAAATAATAACTTTCTATAACCTGGCAAAAAAGTTAAGGCAGGAAGGTCAATATCAGGAATCTATAGCAGAGTTCCAGCGGGTTTTCTTAGCCTGCGATAATATTGAGAATAATATCTTAAAAATAAAAGTCTTGAGGCAGCAAAGCCTGGCTTATCTAGATATGAAAAATTATCAAGGTTTTCTCAAAAACAATATAGAAGCGAACGAACTGGCTAAAATTATTAACAATCCTATAGAAATGATTTCAACGTTTAACAATATTGGGCACTATTTTTCGTTGATTGATAACATAAACCTCGCCATAGAAAACTTTGATAATGCCATTCTTCTATCAAAGAGAGAAGGATTGCCAGCCGATGTTATCTTTGATCCTTATTATAACGGAGCCGTGGTCAATATAGAGATCGGCAATTATGATAAAGCCATTGAATATCTGAATATTGCTCTTAAGCTGATTTCCAAGGATAGGTCTAATCCATCTTACACGGCCTCTCTTATTAACCTGGGTTCGACTTATGTTAAGAGAGCCCTGACTGCCGGTAATATTGAAGATTACGACCGGGCTCTTGATTATTTTAATCAAGCCCTGGCGGTAGCTGAGCTGACAGGAAACCAATCCTTTCAGGTGGTTGTCCTGAACAATATCGGTTCCCTTAAAGCCCATCTGGATGAAAATCTCGATGCCCTCTATTACCTTAATAAAGCTCGTAACCTGGCTGAGAAAATTAAACTTAACTCCTATCTGGCCTCTATTTATGCCAATACTGGTATTATTTATGCACGTCAGGGTGATTATCAGAATTCATCTCTTTATTATGATAAGGCTATAAATCTTGCCCTGAGTGAAAATGAAAATAAGACGCTCTGGGCAAGCTATCTGGAAAAGGGTAATCTTCTTAAAAAGCAGGGCAAGCTTACAGAAGCTCAGTTCTATTATCTCAATTCAATTAACGTTATAGAAACTCTGAGATCAAAACTGACTATGGAAGAAGATAAAGCCAGCTTTCTTGGCTCTGACAAAAGGCTTGACGCTTATCATAATCTCATTGACCTGCTGATCAACCTAAATAAAGAAAAGGAAGACAGGGCCTATTTAGCTCAGGCTTTTAATTTTATGGAGAGAGCCAAATCAAGAGCTTTCCTCGATAGTATAGAAAGCTCCAGCCTGCAGGAAGAGATGCCAGCCGATATCAAGCTGGTCAACCAGGAAAAAGAAATTATGAGCGATATGTCAAAACTTTATACCAAGCTAATAACTCCTGACCTGGCCGAAGAAGAGAGAACAACCATCCTGCAAGAAGTTAAAAGCCTCGAAGATAAGCTCGATAATATCAAAAGGCAGATCCGCTCTCAGAATCCGGCTTATGCCAATTTAACCTATCCAGAAATTATTGCTTATGATCAAGCCAGCAAAGAATTTATTAAAAGCAAAACAGCTGTCTTTACTTTCGTGGTGGGAGAAGACAGCGCTTATGGTTTTGCCCTGACCGGTCAGGGGCTTAAAGTTTATCCTATCCCGGCCCGCAGTGATTTGAGGCTCAAGGTCGTTAACCACCGAAAAGCTATTTCCGACACTGATAACAAGAATTTTCGATCAGGCCAGGAGTTATATGATTTATTACTTAAACCGGGAATGATCGAAGGGATTAAGAACCTCATTATTATTCCAGACGACATTTTAAATCTTCTACCTTTTGAAACGCTTCTGACGACTGATCAGACAAGTGATTGGCTGATCAAGCATTATACAATCTATTATGCGCCCTCACTTTCATCTTTAAGAGAACTGGCTCACCACCATAACAGAAAAAATC
>JAQURD010000029.1 GCA_028749115.1 Acidobacteriota bacterium
GAGTTCTAAGCTTTTGAGTTTAGACAAATAGGTCGATCGCTGGTTGCTCCGCTTTTTCTTTCAAAGAACTGATTTCCTTCTATCCCGAGAAAGAAATTCCTTTTAGGCTATTTATGTTTTTTAGCAATAACGATATGTCTATCGACCGCCAAAAGGCTCAAATAATATAAAGCCAAACTAGCCGTTTGTCAAGTAGCCCCGGAAAAATTTATTTTTATTTTTTTCAGGTTAATTTTATTTGTCTTTATCTTATTATTTTTCAAATAGCTGGTCAACTTTTGTTTACTGCCTGAAAGGCCAAAATTCTAAAAACAGGCAAGAGATTTTTAAGCTCAATTGGCATAGTTTTTGCAACTTTTAAGATAAAACTAAAAATCATGGCAAGCAACATGGTAACAGACATGAGGAAAAAGAAGATAAAAAGGAAAGAAGCCAGTACCGGGGCTGCCTCTAAAGGCTTCAGCCTGATAGAAGTCACCATAGCTATGGGCTTGGTTTTTTTCATATTGGCCGGGCTGGCTCAAGTGATGAGCTACTCCCTTCTTATCAAGCAAAAAGCTGACATTCACCGTCTGGCAGCAGATATTTTTTCCAACCAATTGGAAAGACTAAAGAGCGTCGGACTGGATGCCCCCGATTTATCACCAGGCCTTCATCAGATGACAGTTAATGATGCCGATTCAGGAAAAATCTTTCAATTAGACTGGGAGGTCATGGATGTCAATAACAATCTTAAGAAAATCCATTTGAGCCTATATCCGGTTTCATCCAGACAGAAGCCAGCCGGGGTCAGAGCTACCATGTACTTTTCACGGCATCTAAATTTTTGAAGCCAATTTTATCAAGTGGACTTATATAGTGAGAGAGAAAAAAGAGAAATCGAAAGAAAAAATGAAAAAAGAGTTTCTGAGTGGCTGCGGCCGGAGTCAGGTTATCCTGCCTTACTTAAGCTACTCTAAATATTCCAGGTGTTTCAGACGTCAAAAGTGTTGTCTCCCTGGATTTTCCTTGCTGGAAAGTCTTATAAGTCTCACTCTCAGCTTGTTTATTTTAATTTCCGCTCTGGAAGTCATGACTCAAGCCAAAAGAATTTATAGCCGTTGCCTGCAAGAGCAGGAGGCTTCTCTGGGAGCGGCCGTCGCCATGGAGAAAATCCGTGAAGACCTCGAGCAAGCCGGGACTGGCCTTGAGGGCAACCGGCCTGATGAAGGCTTCTGGCCTGTCAAGATTGACGATTCGGCTATTATCCTTTTTTCCGGAGAGATTCCTGTAGAGCTGGCGGCGGATATCGAAGCTGGCCAGAACTGGGCTCTAATCAGACTATGGCCAGGCTCAGTTTCAAGTCTCAAGAACGGCAGGCTAATGCTTTTTACCGGGCAAAGACAAACAGACCTGGTTAAGATTACCGGCGTTTTATATAACCGGCTTACTGTCTCTCCAAGCTTCTCCAGCTCTTATGAAGCTAATGAAGCTGGCGTTTATCTTCTCGAAAAAACCGAATTTTATCTTGATTCAAGAGAGCACCTCCTCAGGAGGCGGGTAAATGGGACTTCAGGCCAGCCGCTCCTTGAGAATGTTAACTGGTTTCAACCTGCTTATAGCCGGGAATCAAATTTAGTTTCAATAAGGTTTGGAACCGGCTCAGTGAAGGAGAAAATTCATGAGCTCTTTTTCTTCCCTAAAAATACTGCTCAAAAATAAAGCGCCGGGTTCAGCTTTCATAATTTGTATTCTGGTCATGGCCATTTTTACTTCACTCGGCCTGGGCTGGTTGATAAACTCCCAGATCTTTCTTCAGGTCGAAGGTAGCCGAAAACTAAACCGGCTCAGCCTATATGCTGCTGAAAACGGCCTCAAAACTTCCTTAGATCAAATAAGTGACAGGATCATAACTTCATATTCCGGACGAGAAATCTCTGAGGAAAATTATGACAGCTTGAGAGCCAGACTTCTATCGGGAGAACCATTACTAACCTCTAATGCCGTCAATGAAATGGCCGGAAGTGAAGAAAGTATCGATGACTTTTCTCAAATGACCTGGTTAACTACCGCTTCAGTCGAAAAAGAAGGACTGGAAGACTTTGAGCAATACTTGAAATCAACCTGCAGGTTAATCATAAATTCAACTGGTCGGGTGCAGGGATTTGGAGGACAGAGGTCGGAAGATGTTATAACCCGGCTGACCTTTTATGCCGGATACCTGCCCCTCGACCAGTTGTCAACGGCCATAGAAGAAGGCGGTCTGGAAGAGAGTGAAAATAAGCAAATAAAAATAGTTTCATCAGACCCGGCCAGAATAGAAAATGACGGGCCGCTGACACTAAGTCAGGGCTCGATCCCGGATAATGCCCTGCCTCTTATTTCCCGGGGGCTAAAACTTTTTAGACCAGAGGGACTACCTAACTGGTTACTCCGCCAGGCGCTCGGCCTGCCAGCTGGGGATGAGCAAGTTCCTGACGGAGTATATTTAATTAAGGACGACCTGGGCCCGGGTGGAGTCTTTGTCCAGGGCGATCTGAGCCAGCTTCTGCTTGGAATTCAGGCTGACCGGCAAATTATTCAGTTTCAGCAGGAAGATAAGACCTGGCAGATCAGATTTAGCCCTGGCAGTCAAGAAACGACTTTCCTCTCATCGGAAGGGCAAGAAGATTTCGACCAGCTCTTAATCCCAATAGTCATGATCAATGGCCGGGTGGAAAATCTGGCTGCTGGTCAGCCTGATGCTGAGGGACTTCTTGCCCCATCACCAGAAGAAGATACCCTGAGTATTCTGGCTGACTGTTACCTGACAATTGTTTCATCTGGCAAGATAAACATCACCACGAGTCTTAAAGCTCAGGGGCTCGAGTGGAGAGAAGGGATTCCATATCTTCGGCAGAAAGCATCGCCACTCATCATCTGGTCTACCGGCAAAGATTTTCAAACAGAAGAACAGATAGATGGCGGCATAAATCTTTTCTCTCAAGGAACTGGCCCGCAAGTCATAACTGGAAATCTGGCAGCAGCTGGAGAAGGACTTAAGGTAAGCTCTAAAACCGGGGAGGTGCAAATTGCCGGTAGCCTGGCCGCCACCAGAGTTGATACTGAAGACAACCAAATAACTGTCTTTACCGGACTTCAGAACAAAAGCAGCGTGGGAAACCAGGATGAGCTTCATGTTTATTCCAACAAACCGCTGATTCATCTGAGCGAATTCAGAATTATTGAATGGGAGGCAGCTAAATGAGGAGATTAAAAAAACAAAGCTGGCAGGTGACTGGCTATACACTTCTGGAGACAGTTATATCCATGTCAATTGTTCTGGCAGTTATCTTTATCGGTTCATCCCTAAAACCTGATACCAGAAAGCATCAGCTTAAAATAGCTGTTAATCAGATTTATTCCAATCTGTCTTTAGCCAGATTTAGAGCTATTCGCCAGCAGGTTCCGGTCAAAGTTACCTTCGAAGAGAATTTTTGCCAGCTATCAGAATTTGACAGCCAGAGGTCTTTCTGGGTTATAAAATCAAGACGATTTTTAGAAGGAGTTCAGGTCACAGCCAATAATACACCTGTTTTTTACCCTCAGGGAACAGTATCAAATTTGGCGTCAATAAAAATTTCAAATGAACGCGGGCTCTATCTTATAACCGTCGCCATCACCGGGCGTCTAAAAATCACTCAGAGTAATTGACACTCTGCCTAGACATTTACCTCAGGCCAGAACTTTTTCCACAATTCCTGTGAAAATCCCTGTGGAAATCTAAGCTAAAGGCCAATTTATTGTTTTGAAAATCAACACGTTCTGATAAACTGCACATCTTTTGTGCAGCTGCCTTCAGATACTTTTTTTCCATTTAAGATAATGATAAGATAGATATAAGATAGAAATAAAAATTGTAGAGGAGACAACATGAAAAAGTTCTGGCTAAAAGCTCTAATTTCAGGCCTCTTTTTCATTTCTGCTCTGGCGACAGGATCCATCCAGGCCATTCCTGGAGGAGAGGGACAGGGTCTGCTATCTGGCGATGAGGTTGAAATCAAAGAGGTAGAGCCTTTTGTTTACTGTTCGTTGAGCCGGACAGGCTCCTTTTCTGAAATTGAAGCAGTGATTGGCGAATTAATGCAACAAATGCAGAGTCAAAATGTTTTTCCCATGGGTTCAATGATCAGCATCTACCATGGAGACCCGACTCAGTCAGACCTTGATAAAATTCAATGGGAAGTCGGCTTTCCGATTAATGAACAGGCCCTGGTTCAGGCTCCCCTGGAGAAAAAGCAATGGACCTTTACCACCGTTGCTATTACTGTGTACGACGGGCCCTATGAAAAAATTGGCGAAACGATTTCTAATATGCATCGATGGCTAGAGGATAATGAATATGTTCAGAACGGACCAATTCTGGAACGTTACCTGGATGCAGACCCGGCTTCAACTTCATCTGATCGCTTGAGAGTTGAAATCTGGTTGCCATGTAAAAAAGACTGAAACCAAATGGTTGCTTATTCAGTCCGGTTTATTAATCCTCTTCTTAATCCTTGCCGGGAAAGGAAGCTTTTAATTTTTTCTGCCCGTAACAGGCTTTAACGCATACTCCGCAAATAAACTGCCCAACAATTCCAGACTGTCTAAATTCTTTAAGTCTTTGATAACAGCCAAGATGATCAAATTCTTCCGGTTTATTTTTTATGGCCTGAGCCGGGCAGGCAGTCTGGCAACGATGACAGTTACCACAACCAAAGGGAAGTGGCTGGTCAGTTTTAAGGGGCATATTGGTCAGCACTGTTACCAGCCGGAAGCGGGCACCGAGCACCGGATTGACTAGCAGATTATTCCGTCCCAGCCAACCCAGCCCGGCCAGCCGACCAATCTTTTTATGAGAAACATGGGCCTTCTGTTCTTTCCAATCTATTATCTGGGAGGCAGCTATAGGTAGAGCCAGAAATCCCCGAGAAGTAATTTTCCCGGCTAGCTGAAGAGCAGCCCGGTCAAGAAAGTTATTCAACTGCCGGTAGTGATGAAAATAAAGTGGCGTTGGGGCTCCTTCGATGTCATCAAGCACAGACAGCAAAACCTCCTTACCGAGTGAAATTGCTGCCTCATAGTGTCTGATCAGGTGGGCAGGTAAGAGAAAACTATCTTTTATAGATGATATATCAGCCACACCAAACAAGTCTGTCTGAAGAACATTAATTGAAAAATCCCTCAAAAAGTCATAATTGGCCAGGGATTTATCCTTGATGACACTGTTAATCATAATGCCAGATTTTATGGCTAAGAGAATATAATGTCAAAAATATCAATTCAGTCACCAGGTTGACCATCGGCTGCTTTTCGAGTATAAATTCAATTTAAAGGTTAGAGGTTATCTCCAGCCAGTATAAAAATTGAGTCTAAGAGAGGCTAAGATGAGCGAAAAAACTTTGGCCATAATCAAGCCAGATGCTGTTAAAAAAAGGGTGATAGGCCGGATAATTCAAAGAATAGAAGATGAGGGATTTAATATCCTCGGCCTGAAAATGGTCAAACTGAGCCTGGAGGAAGCTAAACAATTCTACTCGGTTCATAAAGAAAAGCCATTTTTTAATGGCCTGACTGAGTTTATGTCTTCAGGGCCGGTGGTCGTCATGCTCCTTGAGGGGGAAAATGCCATCAAGCACTGGCGGGAAGTCATGGGAGCAACTAATCCAGCCGAGGCCAGGCCAGGGACTCTCAGGAGAGAATTCGGTTTTTCCATTGAAAGAAATGCCGTTCATGGCTCGGATAGCTCTCAAACCGCACAGACTGAAATCAAATTCTTTTTCAACTAGCCTATAATAAAAAAATTATCCCTGTTCACGGCAAAATTTTTACTTGACAGCAAGGACAAAATATCTTATTTTTTTTTTGCGCCTTGGAGGAGAAAGAGAATTAGGGGGTGGTGTAATATTTCCCCCTATTTTTCTGGTATGCCTCAGAGCTAATTTTAATGGATGGAGGATCTTATCATGCGTAAATCTTTAACCAAATCCGTCGCTTTACTAGTCTGCCTGGTTTTTACTCTCAGTCTGGTCCCTGGTATGTATGCGGCTGAAAAAAAAGTGTCTAAGGACGAGAGGGTTCTCTTGCAGAAACCAATCAACCTGCTTGTCTCTTTGTTTCCTTTCCTGGCAGGCACATTCGGCAACAGCAGCAAAGCTATCAGGATCAGCAATGTTTCCGGCAAAAAAGCTCTTAAGCCGACTGCTGAGATTATAATTCCGCCGAACCCGCCAAGGGATAGAGACTAATTCAAAATTTTATGATATAACTTTTGAGGATATCACCTAACGAGGGCGATATTCATCATTTTGTTGTGGCGGTTTTTTTCTTTAAAATATTAATGGGAAAGAATAATATTATCTCGACCGAAAAATGAGAAGCTTTGGCCGAGATAATCTAATTTTTTTTGTAATTATCTTAATTTATCTACCAGCATTAGCCCAGTATAAACCAGCTGAGTTAAAGATACCCTCTTACTACAATCAGTTGCTGGCAGACAGCCAGAAATATATCAAAGAAGGCTTTTATGATCGTGCCAAAAACAGCCTGCAGCAGCTTCTTAAGCTGTCCAGAACACCGGCAGAAAAAGGCCCTATTTTTTTAAGGTTGGCTGAAGTTGAAGCCAACCGTGGTGATTTAGCTCAAGCCTATAGTTATTATGATCAGAGCCAGCAGCTGGCGCTAGAAATTGAAGATAAGAAGACGGCCGCTTTCTGCCAGACCTCAATGGAAATAATAATTTCCTATAACCTGGCAAAAAAGTTAAGGCAGGAAGGTCAATATCAGGAATCCGTGAGGGAATTTGAGCAGGCTCTCTTAGCCTGCGATAATATTGAAAATAATATCTTAAAAATAAAAGTGCTCAGGCAGCAGGGTATGACTTATTTAGAGATGAAAAATTATCAGGCCTTTCTGGAAAACAATATTAAGGCAAACGAGCTGGCAAAAACCATTAACAACCGAATAGAAATAATTTTGACTCTTACCAATTTAGGATATTATTATTTTCTGTCTGAAAATATTAATCTGGCTATAGAAAACTTTGATAATGCCATTCTTCTATCAAAGAGAGAAGGACTGCCAGCTGATGTCATCTTTGATCCCTATTATAATGGAGCAGTGGTCAATATAGAGATCGGCAACTATGATAAAGCCATTGAATATTTAAATATTGCTCTAAAGCTGATTTCTAATGACAAGTCTAATCCATCTTACACGGCCTCTCTTATTAATCTGGGTTCGACTTATGTTAAGAGAGCCCTGACTGCCGGTAATATAAAAGATTACGACCGGGCCTTTGATTATTTTAATCAAGCCCTGGCGGTAGCTGAGCTGACAGGAAACCAGCCCTTCCAGGTGGCGGTGCTGAATAATATCGGTTCCCTGAAAGCCCACCTGGATGAAAATCTTAATGCTCTTTATTACCTTAATAAAGCCCGTAGCCTGGCTGAGAGAATCAAACTTAATTCCTATCTGGTCTCCATTTATACTAACATTGGTATTATTTATGCCCGTCAGGGTGATTATCAGAACTCTTCTCTTTATTATGATAAGGCTATAGATCTTGCCCTGAGCGAAAATGAAAATAGGACTCTGTGGGAAAGCTACCTGGAAAAGGGCAACCTGCTCAAGAAACAGGGTAAACTGGCCGAGGCCCAATTCTATTATCTAAATTCTATTAACATCATAGAGGGCTTCAGATCAAAACTAAGCATGGAGGAGGATAAAGCCAGTTTTCTTGGCTCTGACAAAAGGCTTGACGCTTATCATAATCTTATCGACCTGTTATTTAATCTAAATAAAGAAAAAGAAGACAGGACTTTCTTAGCTCAGGCTTTTAACTATATGGAAAGAGCCAAATCAAGAGCTTTCCTTGATAGTATAGAAAGCTCCAGCCTGCAGGAAGAGATGCCAGCCGATATCAAGCTGGTCAACCAGGAAAAAGAAATTATGAGCGATATGTCCAGATTCTATACGAAATTAATAACCCCTGCTCTGAGTGAAAAAGAAAGAGCTGATATCTTACAGGAAGTAAAAAATCTGGAAGCCAGGCTCGATAATATTAAAAGACAGATACGCTCCCAGAACCCGGCTTATGCCAATTTAACCTTTCCAGAAATCATTACTTATGAACAGGCCCGGAAAGAATTTCTTAAAACTAAAACTGCGGTTTTTACTTTTGCGGTTGGAAAGGATAGTGCTTATGCTCTGGCTTTAACCAGCCAGGGACTTAAGGTCTATTCTATCCCTTCACAGGATGATTTAAGGCTCAAAGTAATTAACCACCGCCAGGCTATTTCTGATACAGATAATAGAGATTTCGAGTCAGGCCGTGAACTTTATGACCTGTTGTTGAAACCGGGGCTGGTAGAAGGGATAAGAAACCTGATCATCATCCCCGATGACATTTTAAACCTCCTACCTTTTGAAACGCTTCTGACGACTGATCAGACAAGTGATTGGCTGATCAAGCATTATACAATCTATTATGCGCCCTCACTTTCATCTTTAAGAGAACTGGCTCACCACCATAACAGAAAAAATC
>JAQURD010000030.1 GCA_028749115.1 Acidobacteriota bacterium
GAAAAAAGTCATGGGAGTTGTTCTCGATATGGGAGGCATGACTTCTCACACGGCTATTCTGGCCAGATCTCTCGGGATTCCGGCTGTCGTTGGCCTGCATGATGCCAGTCTAAAAGTTAAGGCAGGTGATTTCATCATTGTGGATGGAACTGATGGGGAAGTAATTATCAATCCCCCTTCGGCTGTCAAGAGAGAATTTAATAGTAAAAAAGAAAGATATGAAAACTACCAGAAAGAGCTGAAAAAAATAGCCAGATTGAAGTCCCGGACTCTTGATGGAGTCCGCTTTACTCCTCTGGCCAATATCGAGTTGCCGGAAGAAGTCGGGGCAGCTTTTGCCTATGGAGCAGAAGGGGTTGGCCTGTTCCGCTCAGAATTTATATATTTGCAGCGGCCGACGCTGCCGTCAGAAGAAGATCATCTGTCAATTTACCGTAAAATGGCCAGGAAAACTTATCCAAGGCCAGTCTATATCAGAACCATAGATATTGGCGGGGATAAAAGTTTACCCTGGCTGAGTATAGAAAAGGAGCCAAATCCAGCTCTTGGTTTAAGAGCTATCCGTTTTTCCTTAAAGAACCGGGAGCTCTTTCGAACTCAGATCCGGGCTATTCTCAAGGCGAGTGACTGCCGCAATGTCCGGTTAATGGTCCCGATGATTACTGAAATAGAAGAAGTGGTAGAACTCAAGGGTGTTATCGAGGAAGTCAAAGACGAACTGAGACGAAGCAGAACGCCTTTTGACGAAGCGATTCCGGTCGGGGTGATGATTGAAGTGCCGGCGGCGGCTGTGCTTATTGAAAGCATTATTAAGGAAGTTGATTATGTAAGTATTGGCACGAATGATTTGATTCAATACTATCTGGCTGTTGACCGCGGGAATGAAGCTGTCTCTTACCTTTTTAAGCCGCATCACCCGGCTGTTCTCGAACTGCTGGCTCATGTCATCAAAACAGTCAATAAATTTGGTAAAGAAGTCACCGTTTGCGGGGAAATGGCCGCTGACCCCCTGTCAGCCATTATCTTACTCGGGATGGGCTTAAGACATTTCAGTATGAATCCGATCTTTATTCCCAGGGTGAAGAAGGCCTTAAAAGAAGTTGAAACCAGAACAGCTGAGGAAGCTGTCAGACAAGCCCTCAGGCTGAAAACTGCTACTGAAGTCGAAGAATTTATGATTGAGGCCATTATCAAAAAACACCCGCAGGCCTTCTTTTTGAGCCGGTTTGGCTCTTAATAATCAAAATTACCGGGAGAAATTAATCGCGTCCGTAGGCATCTTCGACGCGGACCAGATCATTTTCATCTGAAGAACCAAACCAGAGTTCTAATATACGGGCGGGCTGCGAACCTGAGCTTTTTAGGCGGTGTGGGGTGTTGGCCGGAATAAAGATTTCTTCTCCAGGCTTAGGCTGCCATGAACGGGAGCCAAGGGTAACTTCCAGGCCGCTATCAAGAACTACCCAGTATTCACTCCGGCGGCGATGATACTGGAGAGAAAGCCATCCCCCTGGATTGACTGTAATGATTTTAAGACTGGAAACAATCTGATGAGGATAGCGGCGGAATTTTCCCCATGGTCTTTCTTCTTCATAAATCAATTTTTCTATACTCTCGAGAGATATGGATTCTTTCATCGGCATATCCTTCTTCTCATCATGATTGCCCGGGTTAAAAGAGGGAGCCGGCCAATGTTCAATTAGAAGGGGATGTCGTCGTCTTCGCCCCCATTCACAGGCTTGCCCTCTTCGGGAAACTGATCTGGCGCCGGTTCCGACATCTCGGGAAAGTCTTCGGCTGGAAAATCTTCACTGCCGGCGCCAGCGGGCATACCTTCTGTGGCGGCTGGCCGGCGGCCAAGAAGCACTACATTTTGAGCCTCAACTTCAGTCACATACCTTTTGTTACCATCACGTCCTTCCCAGGTCCAGTTGCGCAGTTTTCCTTCAATCAGTACTTGGCGGCCCTGATCTAAGTATTTATTGCAGAATTCGGCCAGTTTGCCCCAGGCGACAATCCGGTGGAATTCAGCTTTCTTTGAGGTCTGCTGACTATCGGGATGATAGACGCTTTCGTTGGTCGCTACCTGAAATGAGGCTTTTGCCCGGTTTGATTTAGGCAAAAACCTTAGCTCAGGTTTTTTCACCAGATTACCGACCAGAATAACCCGGTTCAAGCTGTTTAAATCTCTCATTTTCCCACCAGTTCGTTAATTTTTTGCTGAGCCAGCCTGGCCTCTTCCTGCCGGGGATACTTGCTGACCAGCAGTTTAAAAGTAGCCAGAGCTTCGTCTTTTTTCCCCTGCTGGACGAAGCTCATACCCTTTTTTAAATAGGCAGCTGGCACTTTATCGGCATTTGGATAATTGAGCAGCAAATCATTAAAACTTTCAATGGCTTCAGGATATTTCCCCTGGCTGTAATAGCATTCACCTATCCAGTAAAGAGCATTATCGGCCAGGGGAGTAGCCGGATATTGTGTCAGAAAAAGTCTGAAGCTCTCTATAGCCAGTTCATAATTTCCCTTGAGATAATCATTGTAGGCGTTGTTATACATTTCCTGGGCAGGGATGCTGACCGCAGCTGGCTGAGCAGCCTGACTGGCTGGCGGTTCTGCAGTTTTACCTGAAGGCTGCTTGCTTCCTTTAGAACTGCCTTTTTGTCCTGACTTGAGATTATCGCCTAAAGATTGAATGGCCTGGAGGATATCCGGCAGTACAGAAAGCTCGAACTGTAATTCTTCCAGTTTTGAATTAACCTTCTGAAATTGAACAGGTATATTTTCCAGGTCACTTTTCAATGACTCATCGTCAGCCTGACTTCGCCGGAGAAGATCATTAAGAATCTTCACCTGATCTTTGACTTCCTTTAGCTCGGCGGTATTCTGTTTGAGCAGGGAAGATAGTTCGGCCACCTGAAGTTTTAAGGCCTGGATATCCTGATACATCAATTCATAGGTCTTTTTACTTTGATCATCGGAGTCAGCCAACAAAAAAACCGGGCAGAATAACAATAAAGAAAAAACAGCGGAAAATAAATTTCGGCTTTTCACCAGCTTATTTCTCAATTATCAAAAATTGAGCCCTCCTGTTTTTTGCCCAGGCAGTTTCATCATGTCCGGGATCAAGCGGCTGGCTTTTCCCGTAAGAGATGATTTTTATTTTCTCCGGGGAGATACCCAGGCTGATCAGATAGTCCATGGCGCTTTTAGCTCTTTTTTCTCCGAGAGCCAGGTTATATTCTTCCGTGCCGCGTTCGTCACAATGTCCCTCGGCCAGGATTTTGACGGTTGGATGAGATTTAAGCCATTGAGCGTTGGCTTCCAGCACCGGCACGGCGTCAGTTCTTATCTCATACCGGTCATAATCAAAGAAAATCATGCTCAGGGGTTTTGTCTGATTAATTTCTTCCAGCGTTTTTTTCTGGAATATTTCTTCCTCACTTAGAACTGGTTCTTTGACGACGGGCTGTTCGACTTTCTCCACTTTCGGCTGTTCCTGAGCCTGCGGGGCCGGCGGCGGTGGCGGAACTTCCTTGACTTTTTTCTTGCAGGATGTAGATATAGATAAAATCAAGATGATGGCTACTGAACAAGCCAGCAGTTTTTTCATAGCTCCTCCTCTAAAACTGGTTTTGATAAAACTTTTTATCTTCAATGAATTTATATAATGAAGGCTCTAAAGTGTCAACAGAAAATGGGAGAAGGCTGTCTTAATTGGTCCAATTTGGCAATTTATTTTCTCCCTGTGAGGTCAGAAGCCTCAGGTTGGCTCCATCATAATCAATGGAATAAATCTGGATTGGCCCGGACATATTGGAAGAAAAAACCAGGTGTCGCCCGTCGGGTGACCAGGAAGGGGACTCGTTTCTGGCATTCGATTCTGTTAATTTTGATATCTGGTTATTCTTCAAATTCAGCAGGTAAAGGTCGAAAAAATTATTGACTCTTGAAACGAAGGCGATCCGCTCTCCGTCAGGCGACCAGACTGGAGAATCTAGATAATCACCGCCGAAACTGACCTTGCGGACGTTGCCGCCTTCGGCATCCATAATATAAAGTTGAGGCGAGCCTGTCCGGTCGGAAGTAAAAGAGATCTCTCTACCAGTAGGGGACCAGGAGGGAGCGGTGTCGATAGCTGAATTGAAGGTTAACCGGCTGATGCCAGTTCCGTCAGCTCGAGAGACATAGATTTCAGCGTTGCCATCCCGGGTCGAGCAGAAAGCTAACTTTTTCCCGTCAGAGGAAAAAGCCCCCGAGAAATTGGTTCCTTTGTTGGAGACAGTCACCATTTTCCCTTCGTAGGGATATAAAATAACCAGATCGGGATTTCCTGTCCGGTAAGAGGTAAAAACTATAGCTCGCTGGTCAGGTGACCAGGCAGGCATATAGTCTCTCCATTTATTGAAGGTCAGTCTGGTCTGGTTAGCTCCGTCATAGTCCATCATATAAAGTTCATCATTTCCGTCGCGATTGGAAACAAAAACAATTTTGGTTGTGAAATAAGGCCTTTCACCATAAATTTTCATCAATTCGTCAGCCAGGCGGTGGGCGACCAGCCGGAAAACCTCAGAGTCTGCCTGGTATCTTTTGCCCAGAATCAGCCGTTCGCTTTTGACATCGTAGATTTTGGCCTCAAAAACAATTTTCTCATCAGCCTGAGTGATTTCACCCACGACCAGTATCCTGGTTTGAATTGATTCCCAATCCTTGAAAAATATTTCTTTCGGATTAAGGGGCCGAATGTAGCTGAAATGTTCCCTGGGGACAAGTGAAAAAACACGGCTGTAATTAAGATCAGCTGAGAGAACTTGATGAATCGTTTCAGCTGCCTGTTTGGCTCTGGCTGCCGAAGCATCATAAATAAAGGGAGGGACGGCCAGGGAAATAGCCGGGACTCCCTCTTTGATGGTCAGAACTATCTCTTGCTGGGCGCCTGCCGGGGCTAAGACGATAACCAGGTAAATAGTAAGAATTAAAGACAGATGAATTAGTTTTTTCTTCATTGGCTTCGCTCAAAAATCAAATGTATGACTAAATAGTCATTTTCAAAGTCGTGGGGCAAGGTAGGAAAGGGAGCAGCCAGTTCGACGGCCCGCCTGGCTGACAGATCAAGAGCAGGCAGGTTAGAAGGTTGCTCTATTCTTAGATCAGCTATCTGCCCGTTCTTTAGAATCTTAAAGTAGATAACTGATTGATATTCGCCACTAAAGTTTAGATTGTTGGTAGCATTAAACCAGTTGCTGGAGACCCTGTCGATAATTATTTGAAGGTAATAAGTATAAGGGAAAGAACTGGTAGATAGGGGATCGCCATAGCCAAACCCGCCACCCCCGGGGCCCTCGCCAACCCCAATTCGCAAGCCAGAGCCGCCGCCGGCCCCGCCAGTCCCAGCTGTCGTCTGATTGCCTGTTACCCCGCCTGCCTCAGCTCCAGGCTGCGGAGCCTGAATTACTGCCTTTTTGGAGGGAGTTTTCTCTTTGGCTTTTGTTCTGGCCGTCTTTTCCTCTGGATGGCGAAGAGAGCCCTGGCTCTCTGGCTGAACTTTCCGGGGAACAGTTAATTCCTTCATGCTTTCTTTAGCTGGGGTTGCTGGATTTTCTTGGCCGACCTGACCTCCGACTCCACCAGAACCACCCGGTGCACCGCCGCCCGGGCGGCCAACAAAACTGAGATTAACATAATGAATCAGGCCTTTGTCGCCCGGGCTTTTTAAATGACTGGAAAAACCTACCAGGGCAAAAATAATCAGATGCAAAAAAAGCGACATAATCAGGGCTGTTTTAAATTGGCCGCTCAACGAAAGAGAAGATTTCATCAACCTGTCCGTTTCCTGACCACCGTCTTTTCCAGGGGCTCAGTGACCAGGCCAACGATCTCAATGCCGGATTTCTTGATTATATCGAGTACCTGAATTAGCTGGCCATAGCTGAGATTCCGGTCCGCCCGGAGATAAACTATCTTTTTTTGCTTATTGAAAAAATATTCCTGCAGTCTTCTTTCGAGAAGATTAACATTTATGACCGATTCCCCCAGATGGATATAGCCATCTGCAGTGATAGTTAAAGTCAGCCCTTCTTCAGCTGGTGCCGACTCGGTTTCAGCCTGGGGCAGGTTGATCCCCAGACCCGATTGCATCATTGGTGCTGTCACCATAAAAATGATAAGAAGAACCAGCATGACATCCACCAGCGGGGTGACATTAATTTCAGACATAGAGGTGCCTATTCTTCTCCGGCCATTGACCGTCGGGCCCGAATTGAGATTAAGAGCCATAGACCTTTTCTATGATGTTTAAAAATTCCAGATTAAAATCATCCATCGTGGTTATAATTTCTTTAATTTGCCCGAGAAAATAATTATAAGCAATGACTGCCGGGATAGCGGCAAAAAGACCGAGAGCTGTAGCGATCAAAGCTTCGGCAATTCCTGGTGCCACTGTCACCAGACTGGCTGATCTAACCACTCCAATTTTATGAAAGGCGTCCATAATCCCCCAGACTGTTCCAAACAAGCCGATAAAAGGAGTAACGCTTCCACAGGTGGCGAGGAAACTCATCATTTTCTCCAGACGGTTGATTTCTTCGTTGGAAGCCCGCAGGAGAGATCTGTTAATCAGCTCGAGTTTTTCGCCATTAACTGAATTTTGGGGTTGTGGATTGGATCTGGTCAGATGAACCAGTTCTTTAAAACCAGCTTGAAAGATGGCCGAGAGGGGACTATTCTTATACCTTCTGGTCGCTTCGTTAACTTCATTCAGGGATTTGCTTCGCCGGAAGATATCCAGAAATTGACGGGAGGACCTGGCAGCCAGTTTTAGGCCATGGCGCTTGAAAATGATAATGGCCCAGGAAAGGACGGAAAAAAGAACTAAAACTAAGAGAATAAATTTAACAACAATCGTTGCCTGTAAGACTAAATTGAAGACATTCATAACTTTTTCAAGTTAACATAGGCTTTCTGTGCTGTCAATGAATCAATTGAGGCAGGCAGTGCTGCTTGACGCCAGGAACTGATTAGAGTTTAAATAATGAAATATAAGAGGTAGCATGAACAACCTGAAAAAAGGATTTGTCCATCCGCCAAGACTGCTGGCCATCAGTTTTCTTCTGGCCATTTTAACCGGGACAGGTTTATTGTCACTGCCAGTTGCTACCCGCTCCGGTCATATTTCTTTTGTTAATGCTCTTTTTACCTCAGCTTCTGCTATTTGTGTTACCGGGTTGACCGTTGTTGATATTGCTACCTATTTCAGCCTGTTCGGCCAGATCGTAATCATCTGTCTGATTCAACTCGGCGGTCTGGGCATCATGACTTTTTCAAGTTTTATCCTCCTGACGGCTGGCCGGCGAGTGACTCTCACCGGGAAAATGGTGGTTGAAGGTTCATTCCGGCCATCTGTTATTTCCGACTTTCGGTCTTTATTAAAAGATGTTTTTGCTTTTACTTTTGGCCTGGAAGCACTGGGAGCTATACTCCTCCTGATCCGTTTTGGCCAGGATTATTCTCCAGGAAAAGCTTTGTTTTCTTCGATCTTCCATTCAATTTCCGCCTTCTGTAATGCTGGTTTCTCGGTTTTTTCTGATAACCTGACGGGTTATCGTTCGGATGTGGCGGTCAACGTAATTATTATGTTTCTTATTATTGCCGGCGGTCTGGGGTTTTTTGTCCTGCAGGAAATCAAGCTGGCCGTCAGGAATCTTTTAAAAAAAGACAGAACAAAATTTTCCCTTCATACAAAACTTGTCAGTCTGATTACAGCCTCTATTATTCTTTTCGGTTCCGGTCTGGTATTTTTAATAGAAGTCAACAAGGGCTTTTCCGGGATGACCATGAAGGATAGCCTTCTGGCCTCATTCTTCCAGGTGGTTTCAGCCAGGACCGCCGGTTTTAATACTATTGATTTGAATATCCTGTCAGTTGCCTCGGTTCTGCTTCTAATGCTCATCATGTTTATCGGCGCTTCTCCCGGCTCAACCGGGGGTGGTGTCAAGACGACAACTTTTGGCCTGATTTTCGCTTTTTTAAGATCCAAAATTAAGGGCTATGAGATTCCCAGGATTTTTTCCAGGGGAATTAAGGACGAAGATCTGATTAAAGCTTTTACTCTGGTTCTCCTGGCTGTTAGTCTAATTTTCACGGCTACTTTCTTGCTTTTGCTGATTGAGCCAGACTTGAGTTTAAAAGCGGTCTTATTTGAAGTCATTTCAGCTTTTGGCACGGTTGGTCTGTCTCTGGGAATTACGCCTGGCCTTCACCCGGCGAGCAAGCTAGTTTTAGTCATTGTTATGTACATCGGGCGAATTGGGCCACTGGTTATGCTGGCTGCTTTTAGCCGGATAAAGCCGGCCGGGCATTTTCAGTTTGTTGAAGAAAACATCATGGTGGGCTAAAATATATTGATATCTGAAAGAGGCAACTGCGGAGAATAAAATG
>JAQURD010000031.1 GCA_028749115.1 Acidobacteriota bacterium
TATGACCAGAGAGCGATTATCAGCAAAAGTCCCTGTCTTAAAATCTTCAAAGTCTTGATCAGCAAGATCACTCTTTCTCAAAGCCTGAAAGTTGGTGTAGGGCACAATCGTGGCCGGAGTTCGATCTATATCGCAATAAGACTTCTCCTGAGCAAGTCCCAGCTCTTGATAACGCCCGAGGCTAAAATAATTTCCATACGGGCTAGATTCTTTCTGAATGATGGCCTTAGCCAGGTCAGCGTCAAAGTTCCTGTATTGAGGATAAGCCTCTTTAGCCAGATCAATAGCTTCGCTGATATACCTCTCCGTCACATGCGCAATGGAGCCAAGAAAATCATTGAACTCGCCTCTGCTCGAGACCACATCCTTATGCTCATCTTGCGTCATTGTCTCCCATTTTCGGTCAAGTTCTTCTTTAGCCCTCTCCCGATCATCTATTTCTGCAGGCAGGATGGTAAAGCTGTCTTCAGCTATCACTGCTCCATTTTTGGTAATGATAATCGTCCATCTACCGATGATTCTGTCTGGCCGGTGAAAATTCTGAGGGTAGATGGACCACTGCATAATAGCGGCTGGCTTCCCTGGACTGGAGGGGCAGCTCTTACTCCCGTTGGTTGAAACCCAACAATAGAAACCATTCTCACCAAGACAATCAAATCCACCAGTAATATTTTGCTTGTTAGGCCCCTTAAAATTCCAGCGAAATGAATCGCCAGCTTAATAATCTTCAGAATAGAGACGGATTATATAGCCGAGGCTAAAATCTGTCACATAGCCAATCTTGGTAGGAAAACTACGGCACCAACCTCCTGTGGCCAGATAATCATTATAGGTCTCGCATCTGGTTAACTGGCCCGAAATGGTGGTAACTACCATTTCTTTCTGAGATTGAAATTTAATCTTCCCCCCGTCCGTGTTACCAGGTACTTGAGCTTTAAGAACAGCTGGAAAAAGCCAGAAAAAGGCTATAGTAATTAACAGAGTCATTTTCTTTCTCATCTCTCCCCCTGACAGCAATGATGCTAAACGTAACATCTGGAAAAGTCAAGAAAAAAGAATTGCCTTATCTAAAATCTAAATGAGAAAAGGTTAGAACAAAACAAGGTTAAAAGAAAATCCAGGATAAACGCGGCAAGAGAATAAACTTTAAGACGCATAATACAAAAATAAACCTGCTAATATTCCCTTGGCCGATATGATAAATTACTCTGAGGGAGAGCATAAGACATGCTAGATATTAATTCGATTCTTCCAGCTGAAGCCATGGGAATTGGCCGGCAATCAGATAAGCCGGGACATTTGTTGCTGCCCCTGGCACCCAACATCAATGATAAAGGAACCGCTTTCGCCGGTTCTATCTTCTCGCTGGCTGTTCTATCGGGCTATGAAATAGCCCTGGAGAGATCAAACCAGTTGAACCTGTCAGGTAATTTGTTTCTCCTATCTTCCCATATTACCTATCATCAGTCAGGCCTGTCTGATCTTATTGCTCAGGGCCGGATACTTGATGACCTTAAGCCCACCAGAAAGTCTAACTGGAAAATGCGGATTGAAGTGGAAGTAATGGAGGCTCAAAGCCAGAGTTTGTGCGCCACGTTTGAGGGTCTGTATGTCCTTCAGGTTGAAAATGAGTTCAATAATCAGCCTGAACCGGATAAGTCAGAGGTGGTATAATCAAACTGATTTTCTAACGCCAGAGATAAAAGCGCGAGAATATAAAGAAGATATAAAAGCATAAAAGGGCAGGCCCGGGCAGATGACTGACAGCAAAGATTCAATAATTGAGGTTACAGATTTAACCAAATATTATGGAGAGCTCCTGGCAGTTGATCATATTAGCTTTGAGGTTAAAAAAGGAGAGGTTTTTGGCTTTCTTGGTCCAAATGGAGCAGGGAAAACGACGACGATTAGAATGCTTACCGGCCTGTCCAGACCAACCAGCGGAAGAGCCTCCATCCTGGGTTTTGACATCAACCAGCACCTGGTGGAAATCAAGCATCACATCGGCGTCGTGCCTGAACTTTCTAACCTCTATGATGAGCTGTCTGCTCTTGATAACCTGTTATTTATGGCCAGGCTTTATGGCGTTCCCCGTGATCAGCGCAGTGAAAGAGCCGAGGAATTATTAAAGATTTTTGGTCTTGAAGACCGTAAGGACAGCCTCTTTGGGACTTTCTCACGGGGGATGAAGCGGGCGTTGACCATAGCAGCGGGCTTGATTCATAAGCCTGAGATATTATTCCTTGATGAACCGACAGTTGGCCTTGATGTTGTGGCGGCGAGGTCTCTGCGCAATTTGATTTCCAATCTTCATCAGCAAGGAATAACCATCTTTCTGACCACCCATTATTTAGAAGAAGCGGATCTCCTCTGCGATCGGGTGGCTATTCTGGTTAAAGGGCAGATCATAAAAATTGATTCTCCTCAGGCGCTAAAAGCTCTGGCTCAGGAAGAATCAGTTATTGAATTTTCCTTCAGAAAAGAGGCCTCGGCTTTTCTGGATAACCTGGCCGCTAAACTGCGGGAAGCCAGGGTTGTCGCTGTAAATCATAATACGGTGCGGATCTATGGGGGAGTGGCCGCCTCAATTTATACTCAGGTATCTAAATTTGCTGAGGAATTCCATCTTGAAATCCTGGCCGTAAATACCATCAAGCCAAGTCTCGAAGATGCTTTTATCAAAATCACCGGTTTGAGCCCGACGGTTATGGCCATGGAAAAGGGAGCGAAATAAGATGCGGCGGGATAACTGGAGAGGCATCTACTGGATCGCCTGGAAGGATATGAAGACCTACTATTTGAAGCCTCCCGCCATCAGCTGGGGAATTATTTTCCCGGTGACCTGGATTCTCGCTTTTTATTTAAGAAATCCCCAGAGCTTTCAAGAACTCATTCCAGGGCTTATTGCCATGACCATCTTGTTCAGCACAACGGCAGCCGAGGCGGTAGTAATTAATTTTGAGCTCCGGCTGGGCTCTCTGGAAAGGTTACTTTTAGCGCCGGTTAGCCTGCCCTCAGTCTTATTTGGAAAGGTAGTAGGAGGCGCTATTTTTGGACTCCTGATGGCCATGGTTGTGACTGTGGGCTGCGTTCTCTTTTTAGGCGTCCGCCCGGACTTTCTCTACCTTATTTTAGTTGGCCTGCCTTCCCTGCTGGCTTTTTCCTCGTTCGGAGCGCTGCTATGCGTTATGGTCAGAGAGGTGTTTGAAGCACAAACTCTGCTTAACATTCCGCGCTTTATCATGATTTTTCTCTGCGGTGTTGTTTATCCTGTATCAGCCATGCCGAGGGGCTTACAATATGTGGCCCACCTGATGCCGCTGACCTATACGGTTGACGGGTTACAGCATTCCTTTTCGGCCGGCGCGGGCGCAATCATTTTTTTAGACGCTCTTGTCCTTCTAGGATTTTTCATTATTTTTATTTTTCCGGCAGTCCACATCCTGTCCCGAAAGTTTCAATAAACAGCTAAACCCGGTGATTATGTCGGCCAGTCATGATTAGGTATCAATGGTGCAGATTGAGACTTACCCTGAATCTCTTGACCATCGGGACCTCATCCTGGCTCGTTTCCACCATGTAAAGCTTACCGTTTTTCCAGACCGAGTCTCGATCTAAATTAATGGCTATGGGCATTTTAGCCAGATACTTCCCTTCTTCATCAAAAAGATCAAAATAGAACATGTCTTTTTTGCTCTTTTCTCTTTCAAAAGTCTTAACAAATATCCTGCCCTTGTCATCAACGGCTAGACCGCAAAAACATGGAAAATGGTTAGGGAATTTCACCTTGCCACCAATTTTAATGAAACTTTCGTATCTTTCCCTATAGAAATCTTTATCGTCATCCCGAATACGCATGCGTCTGTGTTTTTTCAGGATTTTCTTTATAAGTTTCCCTTCGGGATTGAGAATATCGAGTTCATATTTTCCAGAATGGCCTAAGATAATATTATCGTTGGCAAAAACATCAAAATAAAACGTCGGCCTGAGGATGTTATATTCTGTTTTGGCAGCCATATCCGGGGGCTGTTCAGCCAATGTCATTATTGGCTCGAAATTTGAATTATACTTCCTTAACACCCAGCCGCCCATCGGAGGAGGCGCCCCTATTTTCAATCCTATAAGATTGCCTTGCTGATCTATTTTGACAGCCCGAAGAGCACGTTCTTTCCAGTAAGCTTCCTTTCCGAGAAATTGCCCATCAAGAGAAAAGTATAAAAAATGCTGAGCAGCCAGATCTTGAACGACAAGTTCATTATCAGCCGTGATCTGGAGGAAGAGGGGCATTTGCATTTCGCCCGGCCCCTGCCCTCTTCCTCCTATGCTTCTTAAATATTCACCGTCCGGACCGAAGACTTTTACCTGTGCCGCCCGGCTATCCAGAACATATATATGGCCGTTATCATCTACATCAAGGCCATCTATCGCCGAAAAGATATATTTATCTGATTTATCGGCTGAACCAATCTGCAGCTCTTCTTCAAAAGAAATTATGTCTTTTTTATATATTGGCTGCGCAGGGTTTCTGACAACTGTTATTCCTTTCTCATCTTTTATGCTGCCTCTCCAGGCTGATTCCTGCTGCCTGCAGCCCATAGCATTAAACAAGATAAACGATAAGATTAAGGATGGAGTGACAAAGGCAGGGGCGTAAAACTTAATTCTCATTTTCCCACCTCTATTCTATATAGCCTGATGTGGCCTCAGGCCAGCTTATCAGTTTCCACTTTGCCTTTTTATTATAAAATATCCAGCTGGTAAAAGTCAGTGGCCAACTTTTCAGACTCAAAGAAGCCAGACCCGGAGGCGTTTATCGGCGCGGATTTCGGCTGCCAGTCCCTGAAGCTCGAGCACCATCTTAATCTTTTTCTACAAAAGTAGTTCTGACAGGAATAAAATCAACTTGACTCTTCAACTTTTTTATTTTAAATATTTTTATGCTCTTACCTTATTTGTTATAATTTGTTGCAGTTATATTGGAGGGGAAAAATGCAATTCGGCCTTATCCAGGGCGGTTGGCTTGATTATCTTCCAGCCTTAACCAGGTTAGCCATTTTGATAATTGACCTTTTTATTATTGCTCTTGTTTACTTTATACCCATGGTTATAGCCTCCTACAAAAGAGCCAAGAAACTGGGCAAATGGATATCACTTGAGCTTCTTCCCGAGCTGATAAAGGATAAATTAAATCCCTCCTCAGTTAAGTTTCCGGCACCTGGGATTAAGGGACATAAAGTAATCGAGCAAATCATCGAACAGAAACTGACTGAATTCAGTTCGCTTTCAATAATTACTATTTCAGATACGGTTAACAAATGCCTGGACTTATTCCTTGCTCCCCTGAGAGTTTTATCAAGACAACTTCTGGTTATAGGGCTTGGCTCAATTCTGTTGGGCCTAATAGGTAGTATCTATCATAATTTTAGCCTTTTCCGAGGTATCGCCTTGATGGAACCTGACAAAATTCGATCTCTAGAAGGTTTTATTTTGGCTGAGCTCTCCAGGTCTGGCGGAATTGTTATGTTTGGCCTTTTGGTATCCATAATATATTTGATTCTATATGCATTTATCAGCACCTATCCACTAATCATTAAGAAAAGAGTGTCTAATACTTTATTAGCCTCAGAAGAAAAGACAAATTGATATTTACCAATTTCGCTATCAATAGATTATTTACTGCCTCGCCAGAAAGTCTAGATGAAAATATTTTAGACTCGGCTATCTGTCTACTTCCTGTTGCCTCACCAAAACAAGATCTATGACCTCTCTTGCTCCAACCTGATCTTGAGCAGGAAAATAATATCTTGCTTTAAATTAGCTCTTGCCCAGGCTTTCTGCTTTCCGTCCAGAAGTTCACCCATTCCAGCCAGAATGTTCCGGTCATTAAGGTTTTCTACAAACGCCAGGCATTTTCTCAGGTAATCTTTAAAACTCATCCCGGTGCGTTTCTCAACGATTTGTTTATTTACCGGCCAGCGGTTTTTTAAAAAATGCCAGACGTCGTAAACATCTCGATTGGCTGTTTTTTTTCGCTCCAGCATCGCTACCAGTTTATGAGCAAACATGTCTTCTCTGACCATGACCAGCATTGGAATGCCCAAATAGTTCTTTAGCTTGAAGCTCGAGCCGAAGTTTCTAAGATTGATTTCAATCTTAATGTTCTGTGCTTGATCATCATAGGAAAGGACAAACAACAAAGTATGTTGCTTCCAGTGCTTTTCTTTTATGACGCCATATTGACCGAGGATCGCCTCGAGTTTTTTATAAACGGAAGATTCCTGCTCACTGTCTAAAAGATCAAAGTCTAAATCTACCGAGAAACGCCCGAGGCAATAAAAAAGATAGGCAGCAGTCCCACCCTTAAAACCCAGAACCGGGCCAAGCGAAGTATCTGTGTAAATATCTTTTAATATTTGAAGCAGGATGGTTTTATGGGTGTTGATATCAAGCATGGGCGGCCAGCTTATAATAGGAATTCAGCCTTTTCTCCATGGCCCGGTTGCCGTAGATGGAAATTATCTCAAAGCATTTGTCCCAGTTGATGGAGGATAAGTTGTCGAAGTGATAGTTTTTGTTCAGGTATATTGTGTCCAGGAAAGCTCTTTCTTTGGAGGCAAGGTAATAATTATCTTTTGTCTCCAGCCCAGGAGAATTAGTCAAAATAGATTCCTTTATCCGCCGAAAGACATAAGTCTGGCCGTCGCAGGATAACTCTCGACTTAAGTAACTGACCACAAAAATCTGACCATAATGCTGGAAGACCACGCCCTCTCTGGCCAGGACAGTTTCCAGGCTAATATAAGACGGGGTGTAAATTTTGACGGCCAGCTCCAGCCGGTCATATTCTTTATCCTTGGCATAAATTCCCTTTCGGATGGGGTAAAGCTTACCGGCTTTTACATAGCGATAGGCGTATTTTTTGACCAGTCTGGCATCGGTTTCTTTCCAGATTAAAGACAGTTCTTTAAAAGTAAAGACTGTGTTCTCAGAACGGAGTAAGACTGATAAGCGATCCCTTTCCATAGTCATGAACCAATAGTACCCAATTATGGGCACTTTTAGTTTAGGCTTTTAGACAAAGAAGTCAAGCCCCGGTATTTGACCTAACCCAGCAAATGCCAGTTTTTCAAACTTAAATTGGCCAGGCCTGGCGGCGCTTATCGGGGCGGATTTCAGCGGCTATCCGCTGAAGCTTGACCACAATTTCAATCTTTTTCTCAAACGGCAGTTTAGCCAGCTGGCGGCGGCACTTACGCGTTTTTTCGAACACCCGGTCAGCAGATTTATTCATTGCCCTGGACTTCATCAAGCTTCCTCAGCCTATCCGTCAGGCCATATTTATCGACGCCGGCATAAAAGAGACATCCAGGCCATAAATCAGGGTCGGCTCAATATAATAAAATAAGTGGCGGCAATTCCGCCGCCAATCGCCTAGGACTTAATTATTCCCAACCGGGTCATTTCTTCAATGACGATAAGCGCTTTTTCTATCTCACCCGGTTTTATTTTTTATAATATAAAAAAAGGGGACACCAACAGGTATCCCCTCAATTAAAATTGCTCTAAAAATAAAAAAACCCGGCAACGACCTACTCTCCCACGGAGTTTCCCCCGCAGTACCATCGGCACTGAAGGGCTTAACTTCCGAGTTCGGAATGGGATCGGGTGCTTCCCCTTCGTTATGGTTGCCGGGATTAATTATCGATTAAACCCGGGACACGTACCTGTAATAGGAACATGTCCCCTATGATTGCTAACAAAGCGGCATGTTTCACCTTGATAAACTTTATGGTCAAGCCTCACGGGCTATTAGTACTGGTTAGCTCAACGCATCACTGCGCTTACACACCCAGCCTATCAACCTCGTCATCT
>JAQURD010000032.1 GCA_028749115.1 Acidobacteriota bacterium
AAATTCTGACGGTAAAATCAGATGATGTTGAAGGCCGGGCCAAAATATATGAGGCGATTGTTAAAGGTGATCTTGACTTTCAGCCTGGCCTGCCTGAATCAGTCAATGTCTTAATCAGAGAATTACAGGGCCTGTGTCTTAATATTGAACTGCTTAAAGGCGAGAGAGATGAGACTTTGCCCTGGGGTATTTCTATACCGCAGGGAGCCAAAGGAGATTAATTATGGAGTTCAGGCAATCTTTAACGACGAGACCGAAAATTGATTTTGACCGGGTCAGAATTAGCATTGCCTCTCCTGAAAAAATAAAGAGCTGGTCCTGGGGAGAAGTTACCAAGCCTGAAACAATTAATTACAGGACTTTTAAACCAGAAAAAGATGGCTTATTCTGTGCCAAGATTTTCGGCCCGATTAATGATTATGAATGTCTTTGCGGCAAATACAAGCGGATGAAGTACAAAGGCATTATCTGTGAACGTTGTGGAGTGGAAATAACCAAATCAAAAGTCCGCCGGGAAAGAATGGGACATATTCAATTAGCTTCCCCCGTAGCTCATATCTGGTTTTTCAAGAGCCCACCCAGCCGGATTGGTCTCATCCTGGATATGACCATAAAAGAACTGGAGAAAGTTCTCTACTTTGAATCTTATCTGGTCACCAATCCTGGTGATACCGGCCTGAAGGAAAAGCAACTGCTGAATGAAGAAGAATACCGTGAAGCGCATGAAAAATATGGAAACCAGTTTGAAGCCGGCATGGGAGCTGAAGCCATAAAAAAGCTGCTGGAAAAAATTGATATTGATAAAGAAAGTGAAAAGCTGCGCCGGGCGATGAAGAAAGACACTTCTCAGCAGAAGAAGCTGCATAATGCCAAGCGCCTGCGGGTTTTTAAGGGTCTCAAAAAATCAAGCAACCGCCCGGAATGGATGATTCTGGATGTTATTCCGGTTATTCCGCCCGATCTGAGACCTTTGGTCAGGCTGGATGGCGGCCGGTTTGCTACTTCTGATTTAAATGACCTTTACCGCCGGGTTATAAACCGTAATAACCGTCTAAAAAAACTGATTGAACTTAAAGCGCCTGAACTGATTATCAGAAATGAAAAGAGAATGCTGCAGGAAGCGGTTGATGCTCTGTTTGATAATGGCCGGCGTGGCCGGGTTCATTTAGGGGCCAATCGCCGCCCGCTGAAATCTTTAAGTGAAGCGCTAAGAGGAAAACAGGGCCGATTCAGGCAAAATCTACTTGGAAAAAGAGTGGACTATTCCGGCCGTACAGTCATTGTTGTCGGGCCTGAGCTCAAGCTCAATCAGTGCGGGCTGCCCAAAAAAATGGCGCTTGAGCTGTTTAAACCTTTTATTTTTCACAAGCTGGAAAAAGAGGGCCTGGTGCCATCAGTTAAAGTCGCCAGAGAATGGCACGAACAGGAGAAGCCTGAGGTCTGGGACTGCCTGGAAGAGGTGGTCAGAGAGCATCCCATTCTTCTTAACCGTGCTCCAACTCTGCACCGGCTTGGCATTCAAGCCTTTGAGCCATTATTGATTGAGGGCAAGGCCATTCAAATTCATCCCCTGGTCTGCGCTGCTTTTAACGCTGATTTTGACGGCGACCAGATGGCTGTTCATATACCGCTATCAGTTGAAGCTCAAATTGAAGCTCGCACTTTGATGCTGTCTTCCAACAATATTCTATCGCCGGCTCATGGACGGCCCTTAGCCATACCCAGCCAGGACATGGTTTTGGGTTGCTATTATCTGACACTTGAACAAAAGAATGAAAAAGGCGAAGGCCGTATTTTCACCTCCTTTGATGAAGCTCTCTTAGCTTATGAGGCAGGTGAGGTCAACCTGCACAGTTTGATCAAAGTCAGATATTCTGGCCTGTTTATGAATCTAAAAGCCTTTTATGATGATCAGGCCGTTTTGAGCTGCCCGGTAAGTAAATTAAGTGATGAGTTGATTGAGACCACTCCAGGAAAAATAATTTTCAATAGTGTTTTCCCTGAGGGCCTGCCTTTTATTGACGGCCTGTTTAAAAGGAAAGGCCTGGAGAGCCTGGTCTATTATGTTTATCTGCGCTCTGGTCTGAATAAGACGACTGAGATGCTCGACAAGCTGAAACAATTGGGCTTTAACTATGCCACCAAGGCTGGTTTTTCCCTGGGCATAGAAGATTTCATGATTCCTGAGGAGAAACCAGAGATAATCAGAAAAGCAGAAAAAGAAGTGACTCAGGTAGAAAAGCTCTACCGGGAAGGGACGATATCCTCGGGTGAGAGATTCAACCGGGTGGTGGAAATCTGGACTGCTGTCACTGATAAAGTCACCAACGCCATGATGGACACGATGAAAAAAGTCAGCTTTGAAGAAAAGCGGTTGAATCCTCTGTATGTTATGGCAGACTCAGGCTCCAGAGGAAACAAACAACAGATCAGGCAGCTAGCTGCCGTTAGAGGCTTGATGAGCAAGCCGTCAGGCGAAATTATTGAAACACCTATTACTTCCAACCTGAGAGAAGGCCTGAATGTTCTGGAGTACTTCATCTCTACACACGGCGCCAGAAAAGGTCTGGCTGATACGGCTCTGAAAACCGCTAATTCCGGTTACCTTACCAGGAAGCTGGTTGATGTCGCTCAGGAAGTAATAGTTGACCAGCATGACTGTGGAACCCTGAAAGGTGTTAATATCAGTGCCATCGTTGAAAATGGTGAAATTGTCGAACCCTTTGTGGACAGGATTGTCGGGCGTTATTCGCTGGAAAGAATAATCAATCCAGATACGGGTGAAGTCGTAGTTGATATGAATCAGGAAATAACTGAAGCTATCGCTGATAAAATCCAGAATCTGGGCATTGAAAGAATTAAAATTCGTTCGGTTCTGACTTGTGAATCAAAGCGCGGTGTCTGTCAGTTATGTTATGGCCGTTATATGTCTACTGGCCGCCTGGTTGACCTGGGAGAAGCGGTTGGCATTAGTGCTGCTCAATCCATCGGTGAGCCAGGGACCCAGTTAACCATGAGAACCTTTCATGTCGGCGGCATAGCTATGCGCGGAGCGGAAAAGTCACGGCTCGAAGCCAAAAATGACGGTATCATCAAGTTTAATAACCTGAACTGGGTTGTCAACCAGGAAGGGACACTGGTGGTGGTCAACCGCAATGCCAGTATTGCTATTCTGGATCATCGCGGCCGGGAGATTGAGCATTATCAAGTGCCTTATGGAGCTAAAGTTCTTTTAAGGGATAATGAACCTGTTAAGGCCAGGCAGGAATTTGCTGAATGGGATCCTTTCAGCACTTATATATTGACGGAGGAATCTGGCCGGGTAAGATTCAAGGATGTGGTTCTGGGTATCAGCATGGATGAAATCAGAGATGACTTTACCGGGCTGATCAGCCAGGTCATCACTGATCCTAAAGATGAAAAGCTTCAGCCTATGATTGAGATTATTGATGCTAAACTGAAAGATGATCGGGGCGAGCCGGTAGTCAAGAAAAGATATTTTCTGCCCAAAGGTGCTAACCTGGACGTCAAAGATGGAGATGAGGTTTATGCCGGAGATATCCTGGCTAAGATTCCGAGAGAAGTGGCCAGAACAAAAGACATTACCGGTGGTTTACCCCGGGCAGAAGAATTATTTGAAGCACGCCGGCCGAAGAATCCAGCAGTGATTTCAGAGATTGATGGAGTTGTGGCCATAGGTGATCTCCTGCGCGGCTATCGCCGGATTGTGGTACGAAGCGAGCGTGGAGGAGCTAAAGAATATCTTGTTCCCAAGGGCTCTCACCTTCTGGTTTCGGATAATGAGAAGATTAAAGCCGGTACGCCTCTGATGGATGGACCTGTAAATCCGCATGATATTCTTAAAGTTCTAGGTGAAAAAGAACTGGCTGAATACCTGCTGCGGGAAGTCCAGGAAGTTTACCGGCTTCAGGGTGTTACCATTAATGATAAACATATCGAGGTGATCGTCAGGCAGATGCTCAGGTGGGTCAAGATTGAAGAAATTGGCGAAACGGAATTCCTGGTGGATGAACAGGTTGACAAATTCAAATTTCAGGAAGAAAATGGCAAAATTCTGCAAAAACACGGTAAGCCAGCAAAAGCCCGCCCGTTACTTCTGGGAATAACTAAAAGCGCTCTGAGCACGGATAGCTTCATTGCTGCCGCTTCCTTCCAGGAAACGACCAGAGTCTTAACTGAGGCTGCTTTGTATGGTAAGGTTGATTATCTGCGGAAGATTAAAGAAAATGTCATCATGGGCAGGTTAATTCCGGCTGGCACCGGCTTCCCTTATTATCGTAACGTTATCCTTAAAACAGAGCCAATTCCTAAAGAAGAAAAAGAAGCTGAAGCCCAGGTTCAGAACTGATGTAAAAAAAGCAAAATAGCCTGTAATTTTCTTGACAAGTAAGGCTTATTTTGCTATCCTTCAAACATATTTTCCCGGGAAGTTCATCCCGAGAGAAAAAGTGTGAGTTTTTTTATTTTTAGAGGAGAATTTTAAGTGCCAACTGTCAATCAACTTGTGCGAAAAGGCAGGATGCCGAAAAAATATAAAAGTAAGGCACCGGCCCTTGATGCCTGTCCACAGAAAAGAGGCGTCTGTGTCCGTGTTTTTACCACCACTCCTAAGAAGCCAAATTCTGCTTTAAGAAAGGTAGCCAGGGTCAGGCTGACCAATAATGTTGAAGTTACAGCTTATATACCAGGGATTGGCCATAATTTGCAGGAGCATTCGATAGTTCTCATCAGAGGGGGAAGAGTTAAGGATTTGCCCGGTGTCAGATACCATATTATTCGCGGTTCTCTTGATGCGGAGGGCGTTCAGAATAGATTTAAGGGACGTTCAAGGTATGGAGCCAAGAAACCCAAAGAAAAAAAGAGTGGCGGGAAGCAACCGGAGTGAGGAGATAAAACATGCCGAGACGCGGGATAATCAGGAAGAGAAAGCCACAAGCTGATCCAGTCCATAACTCAACACTAATAGGGAAGTTTATTAGCCAGGTTCTTGGGGAAGGCAAAAAGAGTGTAGCCGAAAGAATTGTCTATAATACATTGGACATCATCAAACAAAAATCAAAAGAAGATCCAATGAAAGTTTTGGAAAAAGCCTTAGACAATGTGCGGCCGATGGTTGAAACCAAATCAAGAAGGGTCGGTGGAGCTACTTATCAGGTGCCAGTGGAAGTCCCGGAGGATAGGTCAATTTCTGTTGGTATGCGCTGGTTGATTAAATATGCCAGAGAAAGAGGCGGCAGGAGTATGGAGGAAAAGCTGTCTGCTGAGATTCTTGACGCTCTGGCCAATAAGGGAGGAGCTGTTAAGAAAAGGGAAGATACCCACAAAATGGCCGAATCTAACAGAGCCTTTGCCCATTATAAATGGTAAATTATCAATCAGTTAAACCGTTTATTAATTTTATATTTTTGCTTATAAATGGAGAAAAAAGTTTATGCGGCTGTGCCCGATCGAGAGAGTCAGAAATATTGGCCTTATGGCCCATATTGATGCGGGCAAGACTACAACCACAGAGCGGATGCTCTATTTTACCGGTATCACCTACAAGATGGGTGAAGTGGATGAAGGCACAGCTGTTATGGACTGGATGGTTCAGGAGCAGGAGCGTGGCATAACTATTACAGCGGCCGCTACTACCTGCTTTTGGCAGGACCACCGGATAAATATCATAGATACCCCGGGGCACGTTGATTTTACCGCTGAAGTCGAGCGGTCCTTACGAGTCCTTGATGGTGCTATTATCATACTTTGCGCTGTCGGCGGGGTAGAATCGCAGTCAGAGACAGTCTGGAGACAGGCTGATAAATACCGGGTTCCACGGATTATTTATGTGAACAAAATGGACAGGTTAGGTGCTGAGCCGAAAAGAGCAGTGGAGGAGATCAAAACACGTCTGGGTGCCAGACCACTGCCCATTCAGATTCCTCTCGGCACTGAAAGCCATTTCCAGGGAGTAATTGATCTGGTTGGAAAAAGAGAAATAGTCTGGAAAAGTGATCTGGCCGGGGCTGATTTTGAAGTGCGTCCTGTTTCTCCAGAATATCAAGATGAAGTTGAGCTTAAAAGAAAAGAAATGCTCGAAATACTGAGTGAAGTAGATGATGAACTGATGAAGAAATATCTGGAAGATGAGAATATCGAACCCGGGGAAATAAAAAAAGCCATCAGGAAAGGAACGCTTGATCTTAGATTTTATCCTGTCCTTTTTGGGGCTTCTTTCCGTAATAAAGGGATTTATCCTCTTCTTGATGCGATTGTTGATTATCTGCCCTCGCCGGTGGATATTCCTCCAGTCAAGGGTTATCATCCAGTAAATAATCACGAAGAGACAAGAAAAGCCTCAGACAGTGAGAACTTCTGCAGTCTGGTTTTTAAAATTATGAATGATGCTTTCCTCGGTAATCTGGCTTTTTTCCGTGTTTATTCTGGCAAGCTAAAGGTTGGCTCGTATGTCTATAACGCCACCAAGGGTCAGGAAGAAAGAGTAACCAGGCTGCTTGAAATGCATGCTAATAAACGCCGTGAAATAAATGAGGTTTATGCCGGTGATATTGCTGCTTTTGGAGGCATGAAAAGTTTGTCCACCGGTGATACGCTTTGCCTTAAAAGCCGGCCAATCCTGCTTGAGCCTCCAACTTTTCCTGAACCTGTTGTTTCGGCTACCATCGAGCCCAAAGGCAAGGCTGATCATCAGAGATTACTTGGAACGCTCCAGAAGTTTATGGCCGAGGACCCGACTTTCCGGGTGGTACAGGATCCGATGACCGGGCAGACCTTAGTTGAGGGCATGGGAGAACTTCATCTGGAAATAATCATGGACCGGCTAGCCAGAGAATTTGGCTTGCAGGCCAGGCTTGGCCGTCCGCAGGTAGCCTATAAGGAAACGATTACCAGGGAAGCTCAGGCTGAAAATACTTTTATCAGACAGGTGGCCGGGAAGGGCCAATTCGGACAGTGTCTTATAAAAATTGAGCCTTTACCAAGAGGTAAGGGATTTGAGTTTATTAACCATCTGAAACCACATGTTATTCCAGAAGAATTTGTGACTGAGATAGAAAAAGGCATCAGGGAAGCCATGGAAGCCGGTCTGGTAGCTGGTTATCCGGTGACCGATTTAAGGGCGAATTTGCTGGAAGCTAGCTATCATGAAGATGATTCTGTGGCGATAGCCTATAAGATAGCGGCCTCCCTGGCCTTTAAAGAAGCCGGCGGGAAAGCTGAGCCGGTTATTCTTGAGCCTATTATGAAACTGGAGATAGCGACTCCTGACGAGTATGTTGGCGGATTGGTTGGAGATATTAATTCCAGACGGGGCCGGATTGAAGCTATTGAAATCAAAGGGAGTTCAAGGGTAATCAGGGCTTTTGTCCCCCTGGCCGAGATGTTTGGCTATGCCACGGTTATCAGAACGATAACTCAGGGACGGGGCGCCTTTTCTCTTGAATTTTCGGCTTATGAGCCAACGCCAGCGGGCGTTCAGGAAGAGATAAAAGCCAGAGTAGAGGGGAGAATTCCCTTCAGCGAAGCGAGGAGGTAAAAAGACATGGCAAAGGAAAAGTTTGCGAGGACGAAGCCGCATGTAAACATAGGGACGATAGGGCACATAGATCACGGGAAGACGACGTTAACGGCGGCGATTACGAAGGTGTTATC
>JAQURD010000033.1 GCA_028749115.1 Acidobacteriota bacterium
AGATCGAACTCCGGCCACGATTGTGCCCTACACCAACTTTCAGGCTTTGAGAAAGAGTGATCTTGCTGATCAAGACTTTGAAGATTTTAAGACAGGGACTTTTGCTGATAATCGCTCTCTGGTCATAGAAAGCCTAGCCATACTCTTTTCTCATGTTACAGAACTGATGAGTGAAAGCTATATTGGCTATGACATTAAGAAAATTGCTGCTGCATACAACTGGGGACAAGCTAATCTCAAAAAATGGCTGGACTTTTGTACCGAACAAAATATTGACTGGTATGAAAACCTTGAAAATACGAAACTAAACCTTGACAGAGAACAGAAAAAGAATTTCCAAGGACGGTTTAATGTGGCTACATGCATCAAAGATATATTAGATAATTATCCTAAGAAAAGTAGATAAGGAGATGCGAATGAAAAAGAGTATTTATCTCATCTTAATAATTGGCTTAACCCTTTCTGTTAGAACCACATTAACGGGCCAAAGCCCGAGGGTAGAAAGCATGCACAATCTTTTCTCAGATGACATGGGTGAGAGGGAAGATATTTTTTTTGAGGCATTGAAAGCCGCCGGGGGCGTCTTCGAAAATCCTTCCTGGTCACCTGAGGGGGCAATGGTTGCTTTTGATTTCGGATATCTCCATCCACGATCTGAAGAGGAAAATTCACTTTTGTGTATTTTGGATATTGCCAGCAAGAGCCTGAAGATCATCTCTATTTTAGATGACTTCTGTCCTACTTGGTCTCCCGACAGTAGTCAAATCGCTTTCACCTCAGACCGGAGTGGAAGGAGCTTAATCTATAAAATCAACATTGATAGAACAAATCTCATTCAGTTGACTACCTCCGAAAGCTGGGGGCCAGCCTGGTCACCAGACGGGGGCAGAATCGCTTACGATACCGAAGATGGAATCTGGATCATGAACAATGATGGGACAGGCGTAACACAAGTTACTTTTGTTCCATCGGACTGCCAGGTTACGTGGTCGCCCGATAGCCAACGGATTGCTTTTGCCTCGAAGCGTAATGGCAAACTGAACATCTGGGTGATGAATGCTGATGGGAGTAATCCGGTCCAACTCACTCAAAAGGGAGGAGCTGTCCCAGCCTGGTCCCCAGATGGGAAATGGATAGCCTTTAATAGGGGGAGACAAATCTGGCTGGTCAGTCCTGATGGTCAGAAAGAAGTTCATCTCAGGACGGATTTCCCCGTTGGGGTCCCTTCCTGGTCTCCAGACGGCAGAAAGATCGTCTTTGATGGTGTGAAAGATTTTGAATACGACGCGGATCTCTATGTGATGACGATTAAGTATTAATCCGGTTTAGCATGTCGGGTGAGCTTACAGGAGATTAGGAGTAAATAACTGCAGAAGAGGAAACGTGTCATATCGTGCGCAGGCCGAGAAAGTAGGGCAATTTAGAACCAATGGCCTTAGAACTGCAGAGCGGTTTCCATTTCCCCAATCTTCATCTCCAATCTCACTTCTTTTCCTCCTGAGTGATCTCAGCCCTTAATTTAGCTTTTATCCTGGCCAGAAAGGAACATATATAAGTATATTTATAATGTCTTGAAATATTATTAAAGTTGCAAGGAGAAGAAAATGAAAAATAAATATTTTCTAATTATTACTTGCTTATTAATGATCACCTTGCCCGTATTTGGCCAGAATCCAAAAATCGATAGCATCCATGATCTTTTTACAGATGACATTGGAGAAAGGGAAGAATTATTTTATAACGCCTTAGGTTCAGCGGGAGGAGCTTTCAGCAGCCCGGCTTGGTCGCCCGATGGAAAGAAGGTCGCTTTTAGTTTTTCTCGAATGAAACCGTTACCGGGAGAGGAGGATGATCTTCTTTGTATTTTTAATATAGGCGAAAAGAGTCTGAAGGTTATTTCAAAACTTGATGATGGGAATCCCAGTTGGTCTCCCGACAGCCAACAGATTGTCTTTGATTCAGGCCGGACCGGCAGATCTGAAATATACAAGATTAACGCGGATGGAAGCAATCTCATTCAGATGACTACGACTGGCGCCGGGGGGCCAGTTTGGTCACCTGATGGTGGGAAAATCAGCTATATGACGACGACGGGAATCTGGGTTATGAACAGTGATGGGACGAATGCCAGGCAAATTACCTACCAGCGTTGGGATGGCCAGTCTTCTTGGTCTCCAGATGGATTGCGAATAGCTTATGCTTCCGAACAAAACGGAAAAATGAATGTTTGGGTCATTAACGCCGACGGTTCAAATCCGATCCGGATTACTCAGAAAGGTGGCGCGCTTACGGCCTGGTCTCCAGACGGGAAATGGATTGCCTTTTACCGGGAGGAACAAATCTGGCTGGTCAGCCCTGACGGTCAGAAAGAAGTTCACCTCAGGACGGATTTTCCAGTATATAAGGCCTCCTGGTCTCCGGACAGCAAAAAGATCATTGTTGAAGGCATGAAAGATTTTAAATACGACGCCGATCTATATGTAATAACGATTAAGTATTGATTCAAATCAACACCTCGGATGAGCTCATAAGAGATTTGGTATGGGTGGCAGAATCCTCCTAATCCTAACTTGGGGAGGATATTTTGATTCTGAAATTAGCGAGGCAAACTTCTTTGTTTGTCCCAGAGCGAGTGGCTATAATCCAATATATGGTATGGATGGAATTGATTGTTTTGCTCAAGTTTGTTTGCATGAAAAGACTCATTTGGAGGATTGGCGAGGCTTTTGGCCCCATGGTTATAATTCAGCGCTGGATCAAGATGGCGATGGCAGGCCAGATTGGATAGACTATACTGAGCCAAGGGCAGAGGCAGCAATGCAAACCTGGATAAAAGGTTCTGCTGACCATGAAGATTGGTCAAATCCGGGTCACCAAGCCCAATAATTTAGAGGAGATGTTAAGATGAAAAATATCAATAAAATATCATACCTGATCTTATGTTTTCTCACTATCTTCATAATACTGAACCAGTTCAGTTTCTCAACTTCTCAAGAAATAAAGGAAAAATCAATTGCCGAGTTGCTTCACAGTAAAGGTCTGGGAGTAATTGAGGTGAATAAACAGGTGGAAGAAGAACTAATCAAAAGAGGTAAACAAGTCTTGCCTGTATTTAGAGAACAATTCAATTCGCCAGAAGAATATCTGGAAATTGAAATGCCCAAAAGATTAATGATCATCAATGTCTTAAAGAAAACAAAATACCAGGAAGGAATTGAAATGCTCATAGATTTTCTTAAGGAGGAATGTGAGAAGCCTTATTCAGGAGAGAGATGGAGCCATATGCCCAAAGAGATATACATCAAACGAATGATTTGTCTGGCATTCAGGGATATTGGAAAAGAGGGAGTCGCTATTTTAGAAAGATGTCTCAGCCAATATGAAGTGAAACATGACGATTTGATGAAAAGATTAATAATAGCTACAGGACTGGCAGGAGATGATAAATATTTTGAGACAATTGCAGCCTACTTATTAGAAGACCAGGACCCGTGGATTAGAGAAATATCTGCCCTGGCTTTGGGTTCTATTGGAGACAAACGAGCGATCCCCTATTTAGAAATGGCTTTACAAGATGATTTTTGCTTTGAGCTGGGAGCTGATCCAGGTTCAGATGTGGTTCTTTCTCTCATTACGAGTTGTCCTGTCCGAGAAGCGGCTGTTCATGGTTTAGACAACCTGGGTATCAGAGTCAAAAGACAAGGCAATGCTATCTGGATAGAAAAAGGGTAAATCTATATCTGATTTGAGAAAAAGCTGCCAGCAACTCATGATTCTGGTCGTCCGAGAGTCAGAAAATTGCCTTTCATAGCGTGATTTGTTAAGAGACCTTCAAAGGCGGCAAACTGGCTTCGGCCATGAGCACCGATCACTTCGACTTCTACTGTATTTTCCAGTTAGCTTTTTTGGTCGGCTTAAGGTCATCAATAATCCGGCCCTGAGCAATGAGGTCCGAAAGGCCTGGCTGGTGATAGGTGATGTGTGAAGACAGGAGAAACAAATTACCTGACAGGTTCAACTGGTTTGATCTCTCCAGAGCTATCTCATAGCCCGATAGAACAGCCAGCCAGAAAATAGAACCGGCGAAAGCTGTCTCTTTATCATTGATGTTGGGTGCCAGGGGCAACAACAAATGACCCGGCTTATCTGATTGCCGGCCAATTCCCATGGCTTCAGCTGGAAGAATCGAATTAATATCTATCATGTCCTATGATTTTCCTTAAAATAATTTATCAGGTCAAGAATAAAAAAGGGAGAATGAAAAAGGGACACCCTCTCCTGCTGCTAATTTTTTCAGAATCTATTTTCTGAATCTAATATGCGTAAAAAAAATGGGGTAATTATAGGGTGTCCCCATTTTTGGGCAGGCTTGAAGCAGGCGCCGGAAACAGCTAACATTATTCAGGGCAGATAGACACAGAGAACCGCTTGATTTGGTTCCCTTTTCTGTCTGAACACCGGGGATTAACTCAGTATTTTACTATTCTTTCTGGAGGTTTTAGCACCGTGATAGATGAAAAAATTGTTTCAGAAGCGATTATCGAAAGCTATACTGAAAAGCTCCTCAACTGCCTCGAAATTGATGTGGCGGTCTGCGGAGCGGGACCTTCCGGTCTGGTTGCTTCCTACTACCTGGCCAGGGCCGGATTAAAAACGGCCGTTTTTGAGAGGAAGCTGTCCATCGGCGGGGGCATGTGGGGCGGTGGAATGATGTTTAATCAGATCGTTGTTCAGGAAGCTGGTAAAGCTATCCTTGATGAGCTTCAAATAAGAACAAAAAAATACAATGAGGATTATTATCTGGCCGAGGCGATTGAAGCCGTCTGTGGACTCGGTTTACAGGCGATAAAAGCCGGGGCGAAAATCTTTAATCTGGTGAGCGTTGAGGACCTTGTGGTCAGGCAGGAGAAAGTGGCAGGAATTGTCATTAACTGGACATCGGTAGAAATGGCCGGCCTTCATGTTGACCCGTTAACCGTCTTCTCGAGATTTGTCATTGATGCCACCGGTCATCCGATTGAGGTAGTAAAAGCTCTGGAAAGAAAAATGAATGTCAGACTTTTTACGCCCAGCGGAAAAGCTGAGGGAGAAAAATCTATGTGGGCAGAGGTCGGCGAGGCACAAACTCTGGAAAATACCAGGGAAGTCTATCCGGGGCTCTATGTCACCGGTATGAGCGCCAATGCCACTTTTGGCTCCTACCGCATGGGCCCAATTTTTGGCGGGATGTTGCTTTCGGGGCGCAAAGTGGCCGAATTGATCATAGAGAGAAACAAAGCAGAAAAAATTAAAGTGAAAAAAAGCCAATGAAAAATATTCTGACCATTGCCGGTTATGATCCATCCTCCGGTGCCGGAGTAACGAGAGACCTCGATACCTTTTTTTCGCTGGGCTGCCACGGACTTTCTGTCCCAACCTGTTTTGTCGTCCAGGGACCTCGGGGAGTCAGAGATATACAGCCGATTCCGCTCGATCAATTCGCCTCTATGCTCAAAGTCATAGAAGAGGAAGTCTCTGTCGATGGAGTTAAAATCGGGGTGGTGTGGGATTCGCCTTATATCGAAATGATTTCGAAATTCTTAAAAAAGCTCAAAGGGAGACCGGTTGTAGTTGACCCCATATATGCCGCCAAAAATGGCCGAAAGCTCTTAACTGAGGAAGGACTAAACTGCCTGGTCAAAAAGATTTTTCCTCTGACCACACTCCTTACACCCAACCTCGGAGAAGCATCTTTATTAACCAGCAAAAAAATAAAGACTCTGGATGAAGCTAAAAGCTGCGCTAAAGAATTGATCCGGTTAGGTCCCAGGGCAGTCGTTGTTAAGGGCGGCCACCTAAAGGGAGCGCCGGTTGATGTTTTCTTTGATGGAAAAGTGATGTTTCTCCAGGAAAAGCCAAGAATCAACCGGCAGGTTCATGGCACCGGCTGTCTTTTTTCTTCTTTGCTGGCCGCCTTTCTGACCAATGGTTATGCGCTCGAAGAGGCGTTTTTTGCTGCTGAAAAAGAAATGGAAGTAGCTCTCGAGAGAAATTATTTTATTTCGAGGAGCGGTGGTGACTATTCCTATTCGTCGCCAACGCTCATTAAAGCCAGCCTGGCCGAAAGATGGCAAGTGGTGGCCTCGCTTCGCCAGGCGGCGGAAAAAGTTCTTGAGCTTAATCCGGTCGAACTCATTCCTGAAGTTCAGATGAACATAGGCTATGCTCTTCCTCAGGCAGAAACGGTGGAAGAGGTAGCTGCTTTTCCGGGCAGAATCAGCCAGAGCCGGGGAAAAATTCTTTTTAAAGGAGACCCGCAGTTTGGCGCCTCCTCGCATGTGGCCAGATTGATTCTGGCTATGATGAAACATTTTCCCCAGCTTCGGGCCTGTGCCAATCTACGGTATGCGCAGGCTTATGTAGACAAGGCCCGGAAGAAAAATTATAAAGTTGTCTTTTTCGACAGGAGAAAAGAGCCACCCAGATTAAAGCAGGCGGAAGGGAAAAGTCTCGATTTTCTGATGGAAAGTATTTTAAAAAAGATGGACCAGCCACCTGATTTTATCTATGACCGGGGTGACGTGGGCAAAGAGCCGATCATTCGCTGTTTTGCCAGAGATCCGCTGGAACTTCTGGAAAAAATAGAGAAAATAAGGCGATAAAATAAGACTTTAAAGGCTGTAAATTGAATCACTCCTCAGGCTAAAAAAGACAGCGAAGGTGGACCAAACCTACTTCCTCTTCTGGCCAGCCTGAGTGCTGTGTATTAATTTTGCCAGGCTAATTCATTGACATGATTGTCTGCAAAATATATCATCGAAAAAAGGAAAAATTATGCATCGTGCATTTAGAGAATCTTAAAACCCAGATGGCCAGGACAATCAGGAAGCCTGGTATTATGAGCAAAATTAGATCTTTGGTTTCTCAAGATAGCTTCTTCATAAAGTAACACGAAGGAAGTGATTAGATGTCTCCTTTTATCAGGATAATCATTATTCTCCTTATTGGAGCAGGCGCCGGTATCTTGACTGGCATAATGGGGGCCAGCGGGGTAATGGTAGTCGTGCCGATGTTGACCCTGGTCCTTTCTTTTCCTGTTCATAAAGCTATCGGGACAAGCTTACTTATAAATATACTGGCAGCTGTGGTGACCTCAATTATCTACTACCGCCACCGTCACCTTTATATCAAACCAGCTCTATGGATCGCCCTTGGTTCGATCATTGGAGCTCAGGCCGGAAGCAAATTTGCCG
>JAQURD010000016.1 GCA_028749115.1 Acidobacteriota bacterium
TGTGATTGCTGGCCATTCACTCGAATCTATATATTGCCGCCTAACACGGCGAATAGTTGTCTGACTCTGTTCTTTGAAAATCTATTATGATACTCTTGACAGGGGCGCACATAGTTGTCCCCATTTTATAAGCGATATATTTGACCTCAGGGATAAAAAAACAGCTAAGGAGGTGAGCTTTGGAACATCGTCACGACTGGATGAATTCTTCTGGCCAAAAATCTCTGGGCCAGGTCATTAAGGGAAGCGGCCGGTGGCAGGCAGTGAGCGGTGCTGGCTTGACTCTCCCGGCCATGGTCGTGCTCTCCATCTTTTTAATATTTTTTAGTCTGAAGGCTCCGGTCCTGGCTTCGGCTTCGACTTTGGTCTCTACCTCTACAGCCAGTTCAGTCTCAGCAGCTGCTTTGTCTTCCTCTCCTTCTGCTTTAGCTTTATCCTCCGCTCCGCCTTCTGCTCCGGCGCCCGCCTCCGATCCTTCAGCTCTCACTCCCTCTTCTTCCTTTTCTTCTTCTTCTCCCTCTGCCTCCCCCTCTTTCTCCTCTTCCTCCGGTCAGATTGTCGTCAAAAATTCAGAAAAGCCGGAAAACAAAAAAGCCGGCCGCATCGTCCGCCTGGAAGAAGTCATGCGCATTGAAGATGATGGCAAGAACTTCATACTTCGCAATCCGCATGACTTTTCTTTTTTCCCCGACGGCTCCTTTATCTTTTTCGATTATCCCTATATTTATAAGCTCGATAAAGATGGAAAGCTTGTTTTTAAAGCCCTCAAAACTGGTCAGGGCCCCGGCGAGTGCGAGTATCCTGATAGTTATTTTATCGATGGGAACCGGCTGGTCGTTCATGCCTGGGTTCCTCCCAAAGTCCTCGAATATGACCTTAATGGCAAGTTTATAAAAGAAAAAAAGATGAATGACCCGGCTCCCTTGTTCTTTCTCGGGTTTGTTAATGGCAAGATTTACGGCGTGGTGGATATGATCCGATTTTCTAATTATATCTATCGGGAAGGTACGTTTAAAACGCCTTATGAGCTCCGCGAGATTTCACCTGATTTTAAAAAAATGCGAAAAATTTGTGATATTGAGATGGAGCATTATATCAAGCCAGGCCACTGGTGGCAGCTGGCGATGTTTGAGATGATACCGTATGATCATTTTCTCTTTTACGTTCACAGTGCTCGTTATGAGATAGTCAAATTCGATCTGGCCACCGAACGGGTGGAAAGAATTTTCAGTCGCCCCTATGCTCCGGTAAAAATGAGCAAGGAAGGCGAAGAAGAACCGGATCCTTACGAACACGTCTCCAGGGAGCTTCAGCCTCCTCCTGCAGATTATTTTTTTGATCTGCAGGGGCTCCAGATTTTTCAGGATACCCTCTGGGTCAAAACCAGTACCGAAAAGGATGATGGTCAGAAATGGCAGATAGATGTCTTTGATCTCGACGGGAAATATATTGATTGCTTCTGGCTCGAATTCCCGAAAAAAGGCCTGACCCATTCGCCTCGCTTTGCCATTTCCAATGACGGATTTATTTATGTCACAGAAGAAAATGAAGAAACAGGCCTGATCAACCTGGTTAAATACAAATTAAGCGACAAATAGCCAGGTCTGCTTTGCCTGATGAGCCTGACTGACCCTGAGAAGCCAGGCCGGGCTGCTGAGTTTGCTTGGCTTCGATGGCCAATAAGGCCACCTGAGTTAGCTTAGTCTGCCTGATCTTCCTGGCCAGCTGAGTCCACCGAAAAAGTAAAACTTTTTCTTGACAAATTTCTGCAGGGCGAAAAAATGATAACGTTAACGCAAAATCAGGAATTTTGTCCTGGATCGAGCGGATAACGACGAGCGACGCGAGTGTGGATAGTGTAGCCAGCGTGGCCAGTAAGCCTGCAGGCCCCGTACCACCCGTCCAGTGAGTGCGGCCACGGCGGCGGTCTCTAAAGCGCGCTAAGCGCAGAGCAGGTTTTTGAGGTGAATTTAGCTGAACTGAAAGCTTGTCTCTAAAATCGACTTAAGTCCCAAGGAGGTTACATGGAAAATACATCGATGAAACACGGGCTCAGAGTGACCGGGCCACTGGCTCTACTTATTGCGCTTTTTATTTTTTCATTTATTCTCTCTTTCGCCCCGCCATCTCTCTGGTCACAGGGAAAGGTTGAGGACTACGATCGGGCTTTTTCCCTCAGAGAAAAATTTGAGGGGCAGGCCATAAATGTTCCTGACCGTCCGGTCTGGATTGAGAAGACCCCTCGTTTCTGGTATCGGAAAACAGTCAAAGGCGGGCATGAGTTTATTCTGGTTGATGCTGAAAAGGCTACTAAGCGGCCTGCTTTTGACCATGAAAAGCTGGCGGCGGCGCTCAACAAAGAAACCGGCGAGAAATTTACCGCTACGACCCTGCCCTTTCGAGCTATAAGATTCCTGGATGATGAGAAAGCTATTGGCTTTGAATATAGAGGTTCTGCCTGGCGCTTTGACCTGGCGACCTATGAGCTCAAAAAGACAGGCCCCGCCCGTGAGTTTCAAGGCGAGCCGGATGGCTGGCAGGACCTCGGTGGCCCGCCGGCTCAAGCGGCTTCGAATGAATCAAAAGCGTCCCCTGACAAAAAGTGGGAGGCCTTTATCCGTAATTACAATGTCTGGATTCGCTCGGTCGAAAGCCGCGAGGAATTTCCGCTGAGCTGGGACGGGAATGAGGGCGATTATTATACTTTCGAGTCGCTCCTCTGGTCGCCGGACTCCAAAAAGCTCGTGGCCTCACACCTGCGGCCGGGACTTCACCGCAAAATTCAGTATGTCAATTCATCGCCAACCGACCAGCTGCAGCCAAAATATTTCACTCTTGGCTATACCAAGCCGGGTGATCCTCTCGACATCGAACGGCCAGTTCTTTTCCTGGTGGAGAGTAAAAAGCAAATAAACATCGACCGGGCGCTCTTTCCCAATGCTTTCGACCTTTCTAACTTCTCCTGGTGGAAAGACAGCCGGGCTTTCACCTTTGAATACAATCAGCGTGGCCATCAGGTTTACCGGGTAATTGAAGTTGATGCGACGACCGGCAAGGCCCGAGCCCTGGTCAATGAAGAATGCCCGACTTTCTTTTTCTACTCTGGCAAAAAATTTCGCCATGACATTAATGACGGCCAGGAAATTATCTGGATGTCAGAACGCGATGGCTGGAACCACCTTTATCTTTATGACGGCCGCACCGGCCAGGTGAAAAATCAGATCACCAAAGGCGAGTGGGTGGTGCGGAGTGTGGAGCGGGTGGATGAAGAGCGGCGTCAGGTGTGGTTTCTGGGAAGCGGCATGTATCAAGGGAAGGACCCTTATTTTCAGCATCTCTACCGCGTAAATTTTGATGGCTCAGGGCTTGAAGCTCTAACCGAAGCCGATGCCAACCACACCATCAGCCTTTCCTCTGATTTGAAATATTATGTTGATTTATATTCGCGGGTCGATAAGGCACCGGTCATGCAGCTCAGGCGAAGCGATGATAAAAAAATAGCGATGGAGCTCGAGAAAGCCGACATTTCAGGGCTGCTGAAGGCTGGCTGGCGGGCGCCTGAGGTTTTCGTCAGCAAGGGACGCGATGGTAAAACCGATATCTGGGGCATCATCATCCGGCCAACGAACTTCAGTCCCAAAAAGAAATATCCCGTCATCGAATATATTTATGCTGGACCACATGATTCATTTGTGCCGAAGAACTTTATTGCCTGGAATCAGATGATGGCTCAGGCCGAGATTGGATTCATCGTGGTTCAGATTGATGGCATGGGGACAAGCAATCGCTCCAAGGCTTTTCATGATGTCTGCTGGAAAAATCTCAAAGACGCGGGCTTTCCGGACCGCATTCTGTGGCACAAGGCGGTGGCGGCGAAGTATCCTTATTATGATATAACGCGGGTCGGCATCTACGGGACATCAGCCGGGGGGCAGAATGCCCTGGCCGCGCTTCTGTTCCATCCCGAGTTTTACAAAGCGGCGTTTGCGGCGGCTGGCTGCCATGATAACCGTATGGATAAGCTGTGGTGGAATGAGCAGTGGCTGGGCTGGCCGCTTGGCCCTCAATATGAAGAATGTTCGAACACGGTTAATGCCTATCGCCTGCAGGGCAAGCTCCTGCTGGTTATCCCGGAGCTCGATACCAATGTTGATCCGTCAACCGGTTATCAGGTGGTCAATGCCCTGATCAAAGCCGGCAAGGATTTTGACCTGATGGTTGTGCCCGGAGCAAATCATGGTTCTGCCGGAATATATGGGGAAAGGAAAAGGAATGATTTCTTTGTACGGAATTTGCTCGGCGCGAATCCACCCGATTGGAACCGACTGGGCAAGAAGCTCCCCGAGCCACCGAGAATGAGCTTCATGCCGCGTGCCCCGGAGGTGTATTAGTGGGGTCGGGCCAGCCGATTTTGTTTGTTATCAATTAGTTAACCTTCAGGCCAGAGTGAGACAAGTCAAGCAGCACTGTTATAAATTATGATGACAAAAACTGAGGGTCAGGGCAGCCATCTGGTTGCCCTGACTGAAACTGAGGACACAAACTATATTTCCTTTTTATATGGCCAGGTAGTCTATATTGGTTTATGGCTAATTGCTAAGAACTTATCTGGCCCGGTTTTTACCAGGCGCTAAATAGATATTTACGTTATGATTCCCACGGCCTAAGCCACCATAAAAACAGGAAATATAGTTTGTGTCCCCCTTTAATCAAAAAACCACGCTGCCAGGCGGGTTTCTTTATTAGCATTTAGTTACGGCAGAAATGAGAGCAGAACAGTTCAGAATTGTTCTCAGAAACAGAGGAATAAAAGTTGACCCGGGCTTGGGGGCAATATCTGAGTGCTTTAACCTTATTTATTGAGATATCGAATAACACCATCCTTTTAAGAAGCCTATGAGCAGGGCAGCCTGCTTTTCATATTGGTCTTCTGGACCGTTAAAACCAAATATCTTATAGACATTGATCTGGCTATTCCCAACGGGCAAAAGTCTGCACATTGCTTTCTCTAAGTTTTCCCATTGTTTCAGCTTTTTGGTCTTATATACCTTTAGTTTTGACTTATCAACCACTTGAATAAAGGCAATTGGGCTGTTCAGATCTTGAAGGGGGCCTTTCCCGTCTGAATAGTAGAAAGCCAGTGCCGAAGTTAAAAACTTTCCGCAAATCTTATTTGGCGTCACGTCCGATTCCTCAATCTCTATGATTGCCTTGACCTTTATGCCTTTAGCAATGAGAATATCCACATCGCATATTTCAGTTTCGTTCCCTTTCTTATCGGAGATAAACAGCGGTAAAATCCTCTGGCCTCCACAGGCTTTATCAAGCATCACTTTATATCCTGGCTCACCGGAAAAGGAATCCCTGATTGTTTTCCCTAATTTTTCGTGCAAGACATGATCCATTATGCCCTCCTTTAAATTATTTTTGAGGAGATATTTTTTCATCCCCCTTTACTATCAACTTAACTGATTATAATTCATTATCTTCATCCAGTTAAACGAACATTTATCTTCCTCATTTTATGCGCACTTTATTCAGAGCTCCCATTTTTGACCGAAGAGTCCATATGTTGTTGACATAGCCCAGCTCTATATGTTAAGAAAAAACCAGAGTTTTTCATGGTGCAACAGAGAGCTTAGTGCGGCCGTCGACTACAGAAGAATCGAATACAAGCCGAAAAAATTCATTCAACTCAGGGATTATAAGGTGCAGGTCGGATAGGCAGAAAATATCCTTTGTGCCTTAGCTCCTCAGCGACTAATGTTGCGGGTTTAAGAAGGAGGTTGTTTCGTCAAGGTTCTAAGGCCAGAAATAGAAGTAAAATAGAGCGTATAAAAAGGAACAAACCCGGAATTCACTGCGGGAGATTAAATTGGCTCTGTGTAGATGTCTTCAGAAGCATTCTCCACCAAACGGTCGCAAGCATAACTATCCTGGCTATGTAAAGCCGTTAGGATTTCCCAAGAGCGCAGTCCTCTGCGGCCGCTGCGGAGCTCAGGGCGTCGTTTGGCTTGATGATGATGAGGTCAACTTATACAGGAAAGGACAAAGGATTTTTAGCGGGCCTAATGCCTTTGCCAAGATAAAAGTCGATGATAACGGCGTAATAATTCCTAACAATCAACAAGGAGACAAAAATGCCAATACCTGATTATCAGACTATTATGTTGCCATTACTAGAATCTTTAAATGATGGCCAAGAGCATCAGATGAGAGAAATAATTGAAAAACTGGCACAGGAATTCAACTTGACGGATGAAGACCGGAAGGCCCTTCTGCCAAGTGGCCAGCAATTTATTTTTGATAACCGGGTGGGCTGGGCAAGAACCTATTTAAAGAAGGCCGGGTTGATAGATACTCCCCTTAAGGGCTATATAAAGATAACTGACAGAGGACGTCAAGTGCTGGAACAATCACCTCCAGAGGTAACAGTAAATTATTTGAGACAATTTAAAGAATTTAAGGAATGGATATCTGCGCCTAAAATGGACAGAGAACAACAGGGAAAGGAACCAACCAAAGAGAATTTAACACCAGAAGAGTTAATAGAATCCGCCTATAAAGAGCTCAGAGAAGATCTGGCCTTAGAGCTTCTAAAAAAGGTCAAAAGCTGTTCTCCATCATTTTTTGAGCGGCTGGTTGTTGACCTCTTGCTGGCCATGGGGTATGGCGGGTCGCGAAAAGACGCTGGCATGGCCATCGGCCGAAGCGGTGATGAAGGGATAGACGGCATAATCAAAGGAGATAAACTCGGCCTGGACGTTGTCTATATTCAGGCGAAACGCTGGGAAAATCCGGTCAGCCGGCCAGAAATTCAGAAATTTGCCGGTGCCCTCATGGGGAAAAAGGCCAAGAAAGGTATTTTTATAACCACGTCGAGTTTTTCTAGGGATGCTATTGAATATGCAGATAAAATTGAAAGCAAGATTGTTCTCATCAACGGTGAAACCCTGGCCCAGCTCATGATTGACCATGATATTGGTGTTTCCAATTATATGACCTATACCCTAAAGAAGGTAGATAACGATTATTTTTCCGAAGAGTGAATATAGGCGTTTCATATTTTGAATTTTACCGACTGGCTATTAACTATGCTTCCACTTGGGTACCCATGTTTTGAAAAAGTTTGGAGATAATTCTCGAAATTCTTCATAAGTATTCCTTTTCATTATTTTCTTATGGGCCCAGCCATTTCTGTATTTGTCTTTTATTTCTTTTAAATCATTCTTAAACCCCGCAATTTTGTCAGGAGTAATCTCAGAGAAACGTCGATTTAGTGCGTACCACACCTTTGGATCTTGGTAAATTTTATCGACAACTTCTTTTAAGAACTTTTCTGTATCACCAAGAGTAGCCTCCTCTGGGTAGATTTGGTGACCTCCTCTATCTTTTAACAGTGTTGCCAATTTATCGATTTCAACCAAAGGTCTCGCCACTTTTTCTTCTACCCATATTTCGACTGCCTTGCTCAAACAGATGCCAGCAGCGGTGAAATCGAAGTCTCGCAGGTCGCAATGATGTTGATAGCTATACTCAGAATTGGCTATTTCATTTTTTACTCTGTCGGGCAAAGAATCCCAGGATTCTCCATAAAGTTGCTTGAGTTGCGGTATGAATTCGACAATCCCTTCCCGCGCTACTTGTTTCCTTGTAGTTTTGGGTTGTGCTTCGAAAAGTATTCGGTCTTCAGGTTTATCAAGATACCTCCTGTAAATATATTTATCATGGAAAAGCTCCGGAGGTTCTTTTTCATCATGAAGAAATTCGCTTCTGAAGAACCGCGCCGAATTAATCAGCGTTTCCGGCCCTGCTTTTAACTTATAGGCCCGATTAAAGCAGGTTGCATGCTTACTAATCAATCCCCAATCAAAAGCATCCTGATAGCTTTCTTCAGAAAGAAGATCGAGGAGCCTTGCCTTGCAGCCCGAGCCCGTGTCTTTGGTCAGATGGCAAATTATCTCGGCCAGCACATTGCGCCAGATTATCTGAAGGCCTTGCCGGGTGCCGATAATCCTATCGGTAAAATGGCAGGTGTACTCCTGGATCGGATCGAAGGGGGAGACCAGGCCGTAAAGCCCGGAAACAATGAGAACCTGATAACCGCCGCAACTTCTCTCCCATAATTTTAGAGTGTCATCATCTGACAGATTTTCTCTGACTTCACGAAAAAATCGTCCGATATATCTCAGGCAGGCTGGAAGGTAGAGACCGCTATCATCCTTGCCGCCAAAATCCGGTCCCTTGACCAGATCTCTATTAACCGGGTCATAGCCACGATTTCCCTGTTTTCTTTCCGCATCGCAAAGCTTGTTTGTCTTGATGTAATGGAAGACCAGGCTACGTGTCTTAAAGAGCTTTTGGTGGAAAATTAGAGCGGGACGTGATACTCTGTCCCTCTTTTTTGCTGCCCTTAATTTCTAAGTGCCTGGCTACCAATAACTTACAAAAAGGGGACGTGATACCCTGTCCCTTTTTTAAAAGGTAACAAGCCAACCCAATCATATTTATTTCAATTATCTTAACATTCATCTTTCATCGATGACATGATTGAGAGGTATCGTTGCCGGGTGACGGGTATACTCTATAAATAGTTGATAACACTTCAAATCGGCTGGCCCGACCCCATTTACCCAGAATTATTTGTGCCCGGGTCACAGGAAATTAATGTTAGATTAAGAGAAAAGGCATAAAATATAAGCTGTGAAAGCTTCGCTTACCACTCAAAGGTAACACCCATGAGAATTCTCATCATTGAGGACCACCGGCCGCTTGCTCAGAGCCTGGCCCGCGGCCTGCGCGAAGAAACCTATGCGGTGGACACTGCCTTCGATGGAGAAGAAGGCCATTTTCTGGCTGAAAATAATCCCTACGATGCCATCGTCCTCGATTTAATCATCCCGAAGCTTGACGGCCTGGAGCTTCTCAAAAAGCTCCGTCAGAAAGGCGTTTCGACACCTGTCCTGATTCTAACCGCCCTCGATGCGCCCGAGCAGATTGTGGCCGGCCTCGAAACTGGAGCGGATGATTACCTCATCAAGCCCTTTCATTTCGATGAGCTCCTGGCCAGAATCCGGGCCCTCATCCGTCGCGAAGCTCACCACCAGGATCCGCTACTCAAAGTTGCCGACCTCAGTATCAACACCCGGACAAGAAAAGTCGAACGCTCCGGCCAGGAGATTATCCTCACGGCTAAAGAATACGCTCTCCTCGAATATCTCGCTCTTCACCAGGGCGAAGTGGTGAGTCGCAGCGAACTCTGGGAACATGCCTACGACTGGGCAGCCGAGCTTAACAGCAACGTCCTGGATGTTCATCTTCATCACCTTCGGCAGAAAATAGATCAGCCCTTCCCAACGAAACTTTTGCACACCATCAAAGGTGCTGGCCTGGTTTTGAAGAGCCCTGATGGTGAGGCTCCAACGCCAATCGCAGTTGAAGAGCAGGCTGAGTCTGAAGATAAATCCGGCACCGAAGGCCCACCCGAATCGAAGCCGCCCAGGTCGTCTGCCGACTCTCATACCAGCACCCCCACCCCCACCCGCTCTCGCTCTCGCCGCCCCGATAAGCAGGGTTCCCGATGAAAATTTTAAAATCTCTCCGCTGGAAATTAACGCTGTGGTTTGTTCTGCTCCTCACCGCCATTTTTCTGGTACTCGGCATTTTCGTTTATGCCAGCCGGCGCCAGGCCCTCTATGAAAAATTTGATGCCGACCTTCATCTGACTGCTCTGTCCATTTCGAGTCTCCTCGCCCAGGGGGAAGATAATTCGCTTGCCTGGCTGGAGTCAAAGCTCAGCTCGATTGATCCGGCTACGAGCTTCTTTATTTATGATGCGACTGGCAAAATAATCTTGCGGCGGCCACCTGCGCCTGCCTCTGCCTTTGCCCCGGCACCTGCGTCTTCACTGAGCCAGTCCAAAGATGAGCAATCTGCCCGGGTTGAGCCACCAGCCACTGAAAAATCAAGCGACCCCATTGAACCTCGTTTGTCTGAACTTTTCCGCGATTACCGCGCTACACAATCAGCCGGCCCGGTCAGCTATACGATAAAATTAAAGGCGCCCGCCCAGAGCCACACTGACCGCGCCCACACCGGTCTCAACCAGGACCGCCACCCAGAGTCCGGGCAGTTATATCGCGTCTTATTTTATTATCTGTCGCTGCCTCCTGAAGACGAAGTGCCCGCTGTGCCTCGCTTTGTGCCTGTGGAAGGAGTTTATCTGGCCCTGGTCAAGTCGAGCTACCCGATTGATGAGGATCTGGAGGCTCTTGGCCGGCTGCTCATTATTTCGGGCCTTTTCCTCCTGGCGCTTTCCACCGCCGGCGGCCTCTTTTTATCCTCGCGTGCCCTTCGCCCGTTGCATCAAATAACCAGCACTCTGAAAGAAGTTTCCGGCGCCAACCTCGATCTTAGGATAAAAGAGCAGAATTTTGACCGCGAGCTGATTCCTCTTGTTGAGCAATTAAACGCCGCCCTCGACCGGCTGCAGCTGGCTTTTGAGCGCGAACGAAGATTCACCGCCGACTCCTCCCACGAGCTGCGCACACCACTGGCTGCCATGATTAACGAGCTCGAAGTTCTCGTCCGAAAGCCACGATCAGCCCAGGATTATCAGCGGACCATAGGCGAGGTCCTGGCAAGCGCCCAGGAAATGAAAAACATCCTGGAGGACCTGCTGCTCCTGGCCAGAATGGAGGCCGGCCAGAAGTCTCTGGATCTCCGCCCCGTCAATCTACGTCAGATGATAGATGAGGTCTGGAGCCGCGTTCAGACTGAAGTGCCGGGTGAAAAAGCCGCAAAATCCGGAGCTGCTGCGCCAATTAAATCTGCAACCACCACCGGGGAAGTTAAGCCCGCTCCGGCAGTAGCGCCTGAGGCCGGGCAAGAAAGCCCGATTAAACACGACGCCAGTATTGAGCAAGAAGGCCTGACCGCCGCCGGTGGCCGGCCCTTTGCATCCAGCCTCAAATTTTATAATAAGATTGACCCGGCTCTCGTCATCCGCGCCAATTCCAACCACCTCCGCCGGGCCTGGCTCAATCTTTTAAAAAACGCTATCAATTACAACGAGCCCGATGGGGAAATACACGTCAGTGCCGACCGCCGGGACGATAAAGCTATCATTGCCATCTCCAATACCGGCCCGGGCATTCCACCGGATAAGCTGCCTTTCATCTTTGATCGCTTCTTCCGGGCCAATCATTATTATTCAGAAGCTGGTGGTGCCGGTCTTGGCCTGTCTATCGCCAGGACAATTATTGAGTTTCACGGGGGAACGATCCGGGCCTCAAGCCAGCCAGGCTTAACCACCTTTGAGATTACTCTCCCGCTTTAGCCGGTTAAAAAACTCAACTCTTGCTTTTGACCGGCGATAAAATTTAAGCAAAGTAGCCTCTCTTCTGGCTGAAAATCTCGAAGAATCGAGTAACCGGTTCGCCACTTCAAAGATAAAAATTTCTGGTGTCATGAGTCTGGCCGAGCCCGGTCTTTTTTGAAGTGCAGGGCCAGCACAACCCGCCGGGAAAAACCGCGCGCAAACTCTACCCGATGTCTCAAATAAAGGTAGAAAATTCAAAAATCAGTCCCCGGAAGCTGGCTGTTCCGTCTCGTAGGACGAATAAATTTGAATAAAAAGTTGAATAAGAAAGTTGTTAACCGCAGCAAAAATTAATTCTGGCTTAAGGTTCGGGAGTTTAAACTCAGATTATGAAAACGGGCTTTTGTCCGCCAGGCTAAGCGCTGGCCCAGATAGCCTGATTTAAATAGAAAAGAGATTTTTATGAAAAAACTAAAACTTTTCGCGGTCGCCACCTTCGTGGTTGCCTTCCTGGTCGGCTTGAGCTTTGCTACGAGTCTCAAAGCTCAGGAATCGAAAGAATCTAAAAGTAATGACCCGCGGGTTCTGGCCGGTGTTGCCAAAGTCACCATGTTAGATGCAGTGGTTGCTGCAACCAAAGAAGCGCCTGGAGTTGTAACTAAGGCCGAACTTGAGCGAGAAAAAGGCCAGCTGATTTATAGCTTTGATATTTTACCCTCTCCCCGGAGTCAGAAAATAACTGAAGTTCACATCGATGCCCTGACCGGCAAGGTGCTGGCAAAAGAGGAAGAAAAGCTAAACAAGGGTGAAGATGAAGAACAGGAAGAAAAAGAAGAAGCTGCCGGCGAAGAGGAAGAGCAAAATCTCAGCGAGTTAATTCCGGCTGTAAAAATCTCTATGGCTCAGGCCATCAAAACAGCTCTGGCTGATAGTCCGGGCTTTGTCCTGAGCGGCGAGCTGGAAAAAGAAAATGGCAAAATCATTTATAGCTTTGATATTCTACCTTCGCCCAGGAGCCGGGAAATAAGTGAAATTCAAGTTGACGTCGCGACAGGTCAAATTGTGGCCAGGGAGAAGGAAGAGATTAAATAAGTCTAAAGACGAACCCAGGGTAGATAAATGATTGAAATCTCAATCGTTGATTAATAAGATGTTAATAAAATAAAATGAGAGATTGAAGGGTATGAACATAAAAACTTCCTCACCAGCTCGCCTGATTCTTACTGCTCTTCTCCTGGCGGCTCTATTTCTTACCACTTCCTTTTCCTGCATTCGTTACCAGCCGCGACCGATCACTGTCCAGAAAAGTTTAGCCAATTATGAAGAACGGCGTCTCGACTCACCTGAGCTCGGCCAGTTTTTAATCGCCAATCATGAAGTTGACTCCTGGCCGCCAGCCGTCTGGGATTTAAAATCTCTCACCCTGGTTGCTTTCTATTTTAATCCTCAGCTCGACACAGCCAGAACCCGGTGGGCAGTAGCCAGAGCCGGGCGCCTCACTGCTGCTCAAATTCCCAATCCGGTCATCGGCCCGAAGATCGGTTACAATTCGACGACTCCCACCGAGCTGATCACACCCTGGATTCCGGAGGTCTCTCTCGATATCCCCATTGAAGTCGCCGGAAAACGCGGCCTGAGAATAAGCGAGGCCCGCCACCTGTCCGACGCCGCCCGCTACAATATTCTCGCCGCCGCCTGGCAGGTGAGAAGCACCCTGCGTCAGTCTCTCCTTGATCTATACACCAGCCAGAAAAAACTCAGCCTTCTGGACGAGCAGATTCACCTGCAGCAGGAGCTGGTTAAGCTCATGGAGCTAAAAAAGGCGGCCGGTGATGTCTCTGCCTATGAGCTGACTCAAAGTCGTCTCGCTCTTGAAACCAGCCAGCTTGATCTCATTGAAGCTCAAAAAGTGGCCCGCCAGGCGAAGGCCAATCTGGCCTCGGTCTTAGGTTTAAGTCCTGAAGCTATCGACTCCGCGAAAATTTCCTTTGATGATTTTGAAAAGGTCACGACCGACATTCCCTCCGGCGAGTTGAGACGTCAGGCACTCACTAACCGGGCTGACATTCTGAGTTCTCTCTCCGAATATGCCGCGGCCGAAGCCAGTCTCCACCTGGAAATTGCCAGACAATATCCCGACATGACTCTTGGCCCCAACTATCAGTTAGATCAGACTGATAACAAATGGGCCATTGGCCTTTCTTTTGAGCTCCCCATTTTTAATCAAAACCGCGGGCCAATTGCCGAAGCCGAAGCCAGGCGCCGCGAAAAAGCGGCCGGGTTTCTCGAACTTCAGGCAACGGTTATTTCCAACCTGGAAAAATCCATCCGGAATGCCCAGGCAGCTGGCGAAAAAGTTTTGCTATCTGACCAGTTGCTTCAAAATCTCGAAACTCAAAAAACGGTGGCTGTGAGGAAGCTTCAAGCCGGCGAGATATCTAAATATGATTTTCTGAATTTAAATCTGGAATTAGCCGCCATGTCTTTGACCAGACTCGAGACCTGGCTTGAGGCCCAGCAGGCTGCGATTGAGCTCGAAAATGTTCTGCAGAGCCCTCTTCAGATTAAAGATTGGATCTACACTCTCGACCGTGAGGCTGGTGAAGCTGGTGAGGCCCATGAAGACCATGAGGCCCAGAGCCAGACCGCGGCAACCGCCAGAGAAAAAACGAAGGACAAAAAATAATGAGTCCGAAAAAGAAAACAACCACTATCCTTATTATTATAATCATAGCTGCGGCCGTGATTTTTCTGGGCTGGCTGCTCTTCGGAAGAAAAGGCACATCTGGCGAAGAGGCGGTCAATCCTGAAGTCTCGGTCGAAGTTGGCCAGATAATCAAAACAACCCTTCACCGTTATGTCAATGCCTATGGTCAGGTCGAACCCGAGCCACCGGGCGAAAGCCAGAAAGGCGCCTTAGCTCTTATTTCCTCACCGGTGGGTGGCGTTTTGACCGAGGCTCTGGTCAGGGAAGGCCAGGTGGTAAAGGAGGGCCAGCTTCTCTTTCGCTTCGATACGCGAATGGCCCGGATTGCTGTTCTTAAAGCTCAAAAAGAACTGGAGCTGGCCCGCGACACTTATGAACGGCAGAAACAGCTTCTGAGCGGAGAGGCGACATCAATCAGGGATTTCAGGGCGGCCGAGGCGGCGCTGCACCAGGCGGAAGAAAATCTGGCTTCAGCCGAAACCGACCTGTCCTATCTTGAACTTAAATCTCCCATTTCCGGCTATCTGACTAAGATAGAGGTCTCTTTAGGGCAGAATGTCGAACCAAACCGGCCGCTGGCCGAAGTAGTTGATCTTAACCGGCTGGTGGTGTCAGCCCGCGTGCCAAGTGGGGAAGGAGCCTGGCTCCGGCCCGGACAGGAGGCTGAGTTGAGTCCGGGAACAGCAGTCGTCAGCGGAAGCGGAGAGGCGAAAGCAAGCGTAAGTATTAAAAGTGGCGGCAGTGCAAGCGGGAGCACCATTAGCAGCGGAAGCCTGGTCAGAACTCAGGTCATTTTCGTAGGCAGAGACATTGATCCCCAGACTGATACCGTTCTGGTCAGGGTGGCGGTTCCAGCTGAGGCCGGCCTTACTCCGGGAAAATTTCTGAGGCTTAAAATAGTGGCTGAGGCCCACGAGAATTGCCTGGCTGTGCCGGTAGAAAGCCTGGTTCGCCTCGAAGGAAAAGAAACCATCTCCATTGTCGAGAACGGCGTGGCGACTCAGCAGCCGGTCGTCTCCGGCTTTCGTGATGGCGGGCTGGTCGAGGTGAGCGGTGAAGGGCTCAAGGAAGGTCAAACGGTGGTGACAACCGGTGCCTATGCTTTGCCGGAAAAAGTGAAGGTCAAAATTTTGAATAAATAATGAAAATAGATAAAGCAATAAATGATAATTAACGACAATTCTCATTACGCCCGGCTGGACGGGCTAAAAAAGAGCAAAATAATTTAGAAAGACTTAAAAATTTGGAAGAAAGAGAACAGAAAAGATAAGAGCCATGCAGTCAAATCAGTCAGAACATTCGGGTTATTCAGAGCTGGATAAAAAATTTCGGAGATCAAAAACCGGACTTTTCCTGGGTGATTTTTCGAGAGAACACAGCTCGCTGATCATCTTTCTGGCGGTTGCTCTTTGTCTGGCCGGTATTTATGCGGCTACCAATCTGGCTTCTTCAGTTTTCCCGCAGACCAATTTCCCGCGGGTAGTCATCCTGGTTGATAACGGTGTCATGCCGGCTGAGGAGATGATGGCTTCAATTACCAGGCCGATTGAAGAAGCCATGAAAGACATTCCTGGTTCACTTAACATCCGCTCGACGACCGGACGCGGTTCGGCCGAAATCAGTGTCTATTTTACTTGGTCAGCCGACATGATTCAGTCCGAGCTCTATGTCATGGGCCGGCTGTCAGAAATAAAAAGCAGCCTGCCGCCGGCGGCGGTGACAACTGTTTACCGTTTGACTTTCTCGGCCTTTCCGGTTCTGGGCATCAGCCTCATCAGCCCGAAGCGCGATATAACCGAGCTGTGGGAAATTGCTCGCTACGAGTTAAAGCCGCGCTTTATCCGCATTCCGGGTGTAGCCCGGGTCAATCTGGTTGGCGGCCGGACGCCGGAGTTTCAGGTGGTGGTTGATCCGGTCAGGCTACAAGCCGCCGGGCTGACCCTTGACCAGATTACCGGTGCTCTCGAAAAAAACAATCTGGTCAGCTCGACAGGCATGCATGAGGAAAATTATTTTCTTTATCTGACCGTGGTTGACGGCCGTTTGCACAGCCTGGATGATATTTCTTCGCTGGTGGTGGCGGTGGTGAATGGGCATCCGCTGGCGGTAAAAGATGTGGCCCGGGTCGAGCGAGGGCCGGCGCCGGTTTTCAATGTGGTCACGGCTGACGGGGTCAATGCTGTTCTGCTCAACGTTTATAGCCAGCCAGATGGCAGCACGCTCCAGATTGCCAAAGAGCTGAGGCGGGAACTGGCCGATTTAAAGCAGCAGCTTCCTCCCGATATGAAACTGGCCTTTTTCTATGACCAGTCGGAAATAGTCAGGGCCTCAGTCGGAAGCGTCTGGGAAGCAATTATCTTCGGGCTCATCCTGTCGATGTTTATCATGTTTCTTTTTCTGCGGAACTGGCGGACAACTTTTCTGACGATTATGGCTATTCCGGTGACAGTTCTGGTGACGCTGGCCGCCATGAAATTGAGCGGGCTGACCTTTAACCTGATGACCCTGGGTGGAATTGCCTCAGCCATTGGCCTCATCATTGATGATGCCATTGTCATGGCTGAAGCCATCCATACCAGAATTTCGTTTATGCCCGATAAGGACGAAGCTATTCGAGAATCGGTTGCCGAAATAATCAAGCCACTGGTTGCCTCGACGCTGACCCCGGTCGTCGTCTTTATCCCGCTGGCTTTTTTGAGCGGAATTACCGGTGTGTTTTTCAGGGCGTTGGCCATTACCATGTCGGTGGCCCTGGTTACATCGCTGCTGGTGGCGATGACGCTGACGCCATCTCTGGCCGGGTTGATCATCCCGGCGAGGAAAAGAAAGGCGACGGAGGCCGCCGAGGGCGGGGAAGGTGGAAGCGGGAGAAAAAGCGGAGGAGAGGCCGAAAGTCGCAGCCAGATTGAGGCCGAGGAGACCGGGGAAGCCGAAGAAGCTTTTTCGGGCCGGGGTGGCTTTTTGCCCGCGCTGATTAAAGTTTATGAAGCAGGCGTTCGGGCGGCTATCAAACATTATAAAGTTTTGCTGGCCGGGTGTCTTCTCATCATTGCTCTTGGTGTCCTTATTTACCGCCACCTCCAGAGCGAATTCTTACCGCCCATGGATGAAGGCGGTTTCGTCATTGATTATGTCACGCCGCCCGGCACCAGTTTAGCCGAAACTGACCGCGAGCTGCGTCAGGCTGAAGATATTCTGAAGACCGTTCCGGAAGTCGAGAGCTATTCGAGGCGGACCGGGGCCAGGCTGGCCCTGTCGATTGCCGAGCCAAACACCGGCGACTTTCTGGTCAAGCTCAAACCAGGCCGGAAAAGAAAAACAGCCCAGGTCATAGCCGAGTTGAGGCAACGTTTTAATGCCGCTTTGCCCACCATCAACTGGGAATTTCCGGGTATTTTGAGCGATTTAATCGGAGATTTGATGTGGGCGCCGCAACCGATTGAGATCAAAATATTTTCAACCGATGTGAATTTTCTGAAAGCGACGGCGCCGGCCGTTGAAGAAAAAATCAAGCAGGTGCCGGGAGTGGTTGACACCTTTAACGGGCTGGTTTATACCGGTTCAGCCTTGAGTTTGAAGTTGAAGCCAGTTGAGGCCCAGAGATTTGGCCTGACTGCTTCGGATATCGGTGGGGCAGTCGAGACGGCTATGCTGGGCAGCCCGGCCTCTTATGTTCTTCAGGGTGACCGGATTGTTGACGTCAGAGTGAAAGTTGACCCGGGCTATCTCCAGACGATGGAGATGCTCAAAAATCTCCCGCTGAGGACGCCGGCGAATGAGTTGATTCAGCTTTCACAGGTAGTGGATTTAAAGGAAGAATCGGGTCAGCTTGAGATACGGAGAGAGGACCTGAGGCAGGATGTGGCCGTGACAGCCAGACTGGAGGGCCGCGACATGGGTAGCGCCATGACCGACATCAAGAAGCTTCTGGGTCAGGATAAGAGTATTCCGGCCGGGACAATCGAATATGGCGGTTTGTACCAGCAACAGCAGGAGTCTTTTAAGAATTTGCTGGTGGTCATGTTTATGGCGGTTGTGCTGGTTTTTACGGTTTTGCTGGCCGAGTTTAGAAATTTCCTGCAGCCCCTGGCCATTGTACTGGGGGCGGTGCTGGCCATGTTCGGGACGGTGCTGGCTCTGTGGGTAACCGGGACATCGCTCAATGTGGTCTCGATTCTCGGGGCGATTATCGGCTTCGGGCTGGTGGCGAAAAATGGGATTCTGATGATGGATTATACCAATCACCTGCAGGCGCGAGGCGTGCCGCTGGTGGAGGCGCTGGTGAGATCGGGGAGGAGAAGGCTGCGGCCGGTACTGATGACGACCTTAGCGGCAGCGCTGGGACTGCTGCCCTTAGCCTATGGCATCGGCTCGGGAGCTGACATGCTTAAGCCGCTGGCCATCGCCGTCATCGGGGCCCTGCTCATCTCGGTGCTTCTCTCCCTTATCGCCACCCCCACCTTCTATTACCTTTTTAAAAAGGGGACGTGATACTCTGTCCCTCTTTTTTGCTGCCCTTAATTTCTAAGTGTCTGGCCGCCAATAACTTACAAAAAGGGGACGTGATACCCTGTCCCTTTTGACTGTCCCCACTTGGCAAGGCTTCACCTTCTGTCTCTGCTTATTCTGCCAATCTTTTTTATAGGCAAGACTATCGACGTGATGAATGTTGCCATGTTCCAGATTCTTTCAGAATTATTGATGAATGATTGAATGTGGGCCGCAACATGCGATCGAACTGGCTTTTGCCATCCCCGCGGAGCTCGGGGGAGTCAACGAAGGCGAAAAAGGCAAAAATATTATCGGGCAGGAGTGGTGGAGAGACAGCTTAAATTGTCCGGGGCGTCTCTCTTTCTTATTGATAATAAAGGAAATCGGCTGGCCCGACCCCATTCTGTGACCCCATTCTGTCACCTCAGTTACTTTTGTTCCTGATCTTAATCCAGCGCCGCCCCTTGCCCCGGCCTGAGGTCTCAAGCTGACCTTCTTTTTGGAGGTCAGCCAGAACGCGTTGCAGGATTTTGGTTTCTGACTCAGGAAAATATCGAGCCAGGTCTTGGCGGTTAAATTCTTCTGGAAGTGCTTTCAGGACTTTTTCCCGCACCTCATAGTAGCTTCCTCCCTTAAAATCAAGCGGCAGGTCGTATCTATCGAGGGCTTCGCTCACTGCGGTTGGTAGCCTGTCTGCCTCATGAGCCAGAATCGCTGAAAAAAACCGCAGTGTCCATTCCTGGGCCAGCTTCCTGCTCCCGGCAAAGACAATAATCAGATCCGGGTGGAGGGCCTGAAGCTCAGCCAGGGCTTTAGCCGTAAATGATGGCGAGTAAAATCTCAGCTTTTGTGGATTAAGAAAATCTGAATAATTAGCCTCAATAACCAGAGCCGAATAGCGATAAAGCTCGAGCTCTCCCAGGGCTTGATGAAGAAGTGGCATTCGCCCAAATTCGGCCAGCAGATTTTCGAACGTTTTGCGTTCGACTACAGCTTTAAGGCCATCTTCGCTAACCAGAGCATAATCTCCGGCCGGCAGGGTCCTTCGCTCGACGATGCACCCCCGAAAACTCCAGGAGTAACGCTCGCTTTTGTCAATGACAACATGAAGTTCAGGAGAGCCCCTGGTGGTCAACTTAGCCTTTAATTTCCTCTGGATCAGATTGGTGCGTGTCCTCCAGAAAATCTGCTCGTATTCGCCTTCTTTCTGCTTATACTTTTTTTTCAGGAAAAGAAATTCGCATCTTTTATTGATGGCTCTATCCAGGACAATAGCCAACCTCTTTCCGTACCTTTTCATGGAAATGACCGGCATTTTTTCAATCTCTTCGGCCGGGTAAAGTGAGGCCTGAGTCTGGGGGTCTTCACGGAGACAGAAAATGTGGCCACGTGTGCCGGGCCAGCGATCCTGAACGCGCAGACAAAGCAGGGTTTCATCCTGGTTGGTTATTCTTATCCTGAAAGGGAACTTCGGCTGCCCGGTGGCTTCCATGATCCAAAATGTCTTTTCCATCGTAAAAAATAGGGAAAATCTAGGGTGTCCCCATTTTCCTATGAGATGTCTGAGCCGGTGGTCGTCATCACGAGGCGGCCGTGCTTTACCCGCCGCAGACTCAGCAGCTCACTGGCTACCTTTTTGATCACCCCGGCCTGGCCCTTCATGATAATGACCTCAAGGCAGTTATGTTTGTCGAGGTGAATATGGGTCGAGCTGATCACCAGGCTGTGGTGCTGGTGCTGAATGTTGGTCAGAACTCGCGGCAGCTCCGGGCTGTCGTGGCTGTAAACCAGACTGAGAACAGCCACCACTTCCTTGCTGTCATCCTTCCATTCTTCTTCAACCAGCTTATCCCTGATCAGATCTCTGATGGCTTCAGAACGGTTCTCGTAACTGTTCTTTTTCATCCACGAGTCGAATGTTCTGGATAGCTCCGACTCAAGGGAAATGCTAAACCGAACGGTTTTTTCCATGCCCTGAGATTAAAAGAAATAGGATTTTATGTCAACTGCCGCCAAAACCATATACTGAAAGATCATAGGCCACTGGCTTCCAGAAGTTCCCTGTTATCGAGAATTTCTTCCGGGCCGCCTTCAGCTACGAGGCGCCCTCCGCTCATGAGAATAATTCGCTGGGCGACCTTCCTGGCCAATTCCAGATCATGGGTGGTCATAATGAGCATCCGTTCCAGCCCCATCAGATAATCTTCGAGCCACCGCCTTGAAGCCGGGTCCAGCCCTGAGGCAGGTTCATCCAGCAGCAGAATCTCGGGCTCTGTGATTAGCACCCCGGCCAGAGCCACTTTCTTTTTTTCGCCAGGGCTCAGCCGCATCGTTGATCGATTGATTAGATGTTCGGCTCTCAACTCTTTCAGTCTGTCTTTTACTTTTTCGACTATCTGGCCGCTCTGACTATATCTATCCTCGCTCCGCAGGCAAAGCCCGAAAGCCACATCATCCAAAACCGTCGGCATGAAAAGCTGGTCATCAGGGTCCTGGAAGACGAGACCGGTCCTGGACCTGATAACTTTAACATTGCGCCGGCAAACTTCCAGGCCCGAAATTTTAACCAACCCCTGCCCCCTGAGCAGCCCGTTGAGGAGAAGCAATAGCGTTGATTTGCCGGCCCCGTTCGGACCGATGATAGCGACTTTTTCTTTTTCTGCCACCGTGAAGCTGACGTCTTGAAGAGCCACCGTCCCATCGGGAAATGTATAGCTCAGCCCCTTTACCTCAACAGCTGCGGCGGCCATGGCTACGGTGGCCGTTTCGTCTTCGGCTGTTATTGATGATTCCAGGGAAGGACTGTCTGCCGCCGCCTTCGGTCTTTTAATCTCAGTTGTTTCTTCTCTGTTGTCCATTTCATTTCTCTCATTATATTTTTCTTAAATTTATAAACTTAGCTTATTATCTGGAAGCTTCTTTTTTATTGCCTGGCGCACCCGCTGGCGAACAGGCCGGTCACCAACTGCAAGAAAAAAACTAAGGATACCTAAATTAAAAACCCAAATTAAAAAATTAATACGAAATATATCACCATCATGGCCATCAACACCACCCATCATGGCCATCAACACCACCCATCATGGCCACCAAAATCGCCACTGTCATGGCCACCCATCATCACTATCACCACCATCATCGTATTATCATCCGACTTTTTCCCAACCATTAATTGTGTCTGCCTAAATCAGGACAGTCACCAGCAGTATCCCCATCAAAGCCACAACCAAAACCGCCTCCCTCCCGCCAAACTTGAACTTTTTCAGGAAAAACATCTGTCCCTCATAGCCGCGGGAGAGCATGGCCGCATAAATATGCTGGCCACGATCCATAACCCGCATAAATATTTTTTCTATAATTAATCCGGTGATCTTGAATCTCTGCCTGAGCGAGCTTCTACCGGTTTCCCTCGACGCTCTGGCTCTGAAGCTCGTCACCGCTTCATCCGTCAGAATCTGAGAGTAGCGGACAGCTGAAGCCAGAAGCCGCGTTATTGGCTGGGGAAGGTGACTCTGGTGAAACGCCGCTATAATATCTTCAGGAGTCTGGCCGAGGATGAAAACTACATCGGCCGTAACGATGATAGTCATCCTCACTGCTATCTGTCCGAGGTTAAAAAGGCTTCGGGCGGGTGTAGCTTTTTCCCCGGAAAAGAGCAGGGTTACAAGCAACAGGAAAATAAAAAATGGTAAAAAGAAAACCACCAGGCGAATCAGCTTTCTCATTAATTTTCCCGGTTGCTGGTTAATGAGATAGTTTATAGAGATTAGCACCGCCAGAAGCGCAGGGAACTTCCAGAATGGCGTGCTGCCCGGTAGAAAAACTGCACCGACCGCAACGGCTACAAAGCTCAGCAGGCTGGCTCTGGGGTCAAGACCGGAGCCAGAGCCGGAGTGGATGCTGCTGCTGCTGCCGGCTTTGCTCCAGACACTGGTGATGCTGGCCCCTGTGTTGCTGCTACTGAGCAGACTGCTGACAGCCTGGCTGCAGCCGAGGCTTCTGATGCTGGCCCCTTGGCTCCCGCCAGCCCTACTCCTGAAGCCAGTGCCGCCGCCTGTCCTTAGCTCTGGACTTTTTTTATCTTTTTGTTTTTCCCCTCTTTTATCCCACGCCATCTCTCTTGTCCTTTCTTACCTTATCTCATCTCTTCGCTTTTGATCTTTTCACTTCTCTCTTGATCACATCATCACTTGACCCGGCGCCTTTTTTATCTTTGCTCACCTCAGAATTTTATCGACCTGGTCTTCATCCCGAACAGCCTTTAAAAAATATCTATCGCTTTCTTCGAGCTCAATCAGCCGGAGACCAGCCGCCACCAGCAGCTCGGTCATTTCCCGCGAATCGGGGAGCTGGTCGCGACAAATAGGTTGCGGTAAGTGGGCGTGATAGGCGTTGACTTCCTGACGGCTGGCGGTATGAGCAATGATCAGTTGCTCGCCTGCTTTGAGATTGGCCCGGAGTGTCTGCAGGGCCAGCAGTTTATCCGGTAAATGCGGGAGGAGGCACAGACAGATGATCCGGTCAAACTGGCAAGGGGATTTAAACTGGCCGATATCAGCCCTGCAAAAAATAAGATTCGCGGCCTGATATTTTTTTCTGGCGATATCCAGCATCTTTTCTGAAAAATCAACAGCCACGAGCTGACCACTAGGCCCGATTTTTTCAAGAATTAAAGGCAAGAGCCGGCCCGTACCACAGCCAGCATCAAGCACCACCTGACCTGGCCTGAGGTCAAAGCGGCCCACCAGCGCCTGGAGGGCCGAGTCAAATTCACCTTCAGCATTAGAGTGCTCCTCTTCCCAGGTTCTGGCTACCTGGTCAAAGAAGAGGCGGCGGCTCGAAACTTCTCGCTCCAGGACATCCAGCCTCAGATGGCTCTGCGGAGAATCTGAGGATAGGCTAGCCCTGGCGGTGGGAGAAAGTTTCTGCTTTTGAGGCATCTTTATCTCCTTTTTCTTGCTTCTTACTTTTTCCTTTTCTTTTCCTGTTTCTTTTATCTTATTTCTCATTCAACTGGCGATTCGGGTTGAAGGAAAGGTGACAGCCGCATTTTTTCTTTGATCTTTATAACCAGTGGGGGAATCACCAGCAACATGACAATAATCCCGGGCAGTCCCTTGATTAAAGTGATTGGCCCGAGAACTATCCCTGGCAGCTGGAGCCAGTCGGCCACCAGCCAGGTAACCAGAAACAGCACCAGCCTGTCTGCCAGTATGGTCAAAAATAAAGACAGATAGATATTAAGATGTAACTTCTGGAAAAGCGCCCAGCTCATAGCGGTCATAACCAGAAACTCCAGTAGCATTATAAAAGCTACCGGCGGATAGAAAGGCGGCATGCCTGTCAGGGCGGCGGAAAGAAGCGGCGCCAGCAGACCGACCAGCAGCGACACCTGTGGCCTGAGGAGCAGCCCGGCCAGCATAACCGGATAGAACATCGGCAGAAAGGCACTGCCCAGTCCAACCAGATGGAAGGCCAGCGGTAGAGCTAAGGCCAGGGCCAACAAGAGCCCTCCCAGCAGCCAGTCGAAGTTGTGTTTATGATTCATTTAATTATTCCTCTAATCCCTTTTGTTTCTTTTATCCCTTTTTTCTATTCTTTATATTCCTTTTATTCTTTTCGATTCATATCATTCTTTTATTCTCAAGCCTTACTCTCAATCCTCATTCTCAGTTCCTGACTCAGTCCATAAGCTATGGTTTGATTCTGAGGCCCAGATTGATGGAGCGTCCGGGCATGGGATAAGAGCCGGAAGCTTCAGGAAGGTTCACATAAATCTGGTAATGAGTGTCGAAAATGTTGTTCAGGCTGATAAGAATGGAGAAATATCGAGCCACATCCAGTTCCAGCTTATAATCGAGCAGGAAAAAAGATGGCAGAGCGCCGGTATTGTTATCGCCTGCATAATAACCGGTCACATATTGAGCAGTAATGGCTGAAAAAATTCTTCCACGGCTGAAAAAGACAGAACAATCATATTTTTGCTTGGCCTTACCCATGGTGTTTTCTTCAGGATCAAGCAGGGTCATGGAAGCTTTAGCGGTGAGGCCGGCATAAAGCTCTCCGGTCAGGCTGGCTTCTATTCCTCTAGCCCGGTAAGTGGCAACGTTAACCATCTTAAAGGGCGGGGGAGGCTCGGGATTGGGCCTGGTCTGAATGAAATCATGACCATTCATCAGGAAAAAATTGAAGCCGAGATCAAAGCGGCGGAGAAAACGGGTGTTGAAGCCAGCCTCATAATTCCAGAGGATTTCCGGCCGGAGGTCAGGGTTGGAAGCTGGGAAGAGGTAAAGTTCATTCAACTGCGGAGAGCGGAACCCCTTGCTGACCAGTCCGCGGATGGAAGTGCTGGGAGTCAGGAAAAAGACCAATCCGGCACTGGGCACAAATTCCTGTCCATAAACGGAGTCTATATTCAGCCGCATGCCTCCGGTCAGGATCAGCCTGTCTTTGAGTGTATATTGATCATAGAGGAAAAACCCGCCTTCGCTTCTGTGCCACTGGCCGACGGGGTAGCCATAACTTTTGCCCCCCAGATATCTGAAATCAGTCCCGGCAGTAACCTGATTATTTTTCCAGCCGAAAAAGGTGTATTTCAAGATGCTGCCGTAAACCGCATCACGGGAATTCCAGCCATCAGAGAAATGATGCCGTCCGAAGTCAGTATAAAGTTTGAAACTGAAATCTGTCTTTTCAGTCAGTCGCGAGAGGCTGATATCAGCAGCACCTCTTTTATAATCGAACCAGTATTCTTCCGGCGGGTCAACGAAAAATATGGTTGGCTCGTCTTTTCGGCCATCGTAATATTTACTGCTCAGAGTAAGAGTCCAGAGAGATGAGAGCTTGTAAATAAATTTGCCGGTCAGGCTGTCTCCCGAGTAGGTGGAGTTGACTAAGTGACCATGGCTCCGGGCGAGATCATAAGTCAGGTAGTAGCTGAATTTTTCAAAGCCGGCTCCGTGGCGGAGGTTGAATCGCCAGGTATCAAAAGAGCCGTATGATGATGTGGCTTCAGTCTCAAATCCTCTGTGAGGGGTGTGGGTTATGATATTCACCACACCGCCCAGAGCATCCGAACCGTAAAACACCGAAGCCGGGCCACGGACAACTTCCAGGCGCTCGACATTATCAAAAGGAAAAGCCTGGGTGACGACACAGCCGAAGATGCCCATTTTTTCGGGACGGCCATCGACCATAACTCCGATCCTCTGACCGCGTTGGCCAAGGCCTCGGATTTCCACATCGGAGCGGCCAAAATCACCGGTTCTCATGACGAATATGCCCGGCTCGTGGAGCAGAGCATTGAGGGCGCTGGTCGTATTAAGTGCTCGCAGCTTTTCACCGGTGATGACTGTGCCCGAGACCGAGCAATTCTTGACCTCGAGAGGGTACATGGTGGCGGTGACCAGCACTTCCTCATGCAGGCGAGGCAGATCCGGGGTGGATGGGGTAGCTGAATTATCCTGTTGTTTTTTTGCTTTGGCTGCGCTTTGCTTTTTTCTTTTCTTCTCTTTTAAAGTTGAATCATCAGCTTGCGAGTCGTCAGCTTGAGACGTAGCTTGAATGGCATAATTAGCTTTGGGGCTGGAGTTATTGATAGTGGTGGCGTCCGTGTAGTTTAGCTTCTCGCTGCCGGCTTGACTCCGTGGTTCAGCATACAATTCGCTGCCCGTAATCGAAGAAAATAAAGGAAATAATGAAAGGCTGAATAAGAAGATGATGGATGGTGCAATAAAGAGATCGGCAAATTTCATAATAACATCATTTTTAAAGTATCATGATTTTGAGAGTATTACGATATCAAATTTCGTAACATTTGTAAATAGGTGATAAATAGGTGACGTGATACTCTGTCCCTTATTTAAGCCAGGTAGAAAAAACAGGGAAAAAACAGGGGACACAAAAAACAGGGGACAACTATGTGCGCCCCTGTCAAGAGTATCATAATAGATTTTCAAAGAACAGAGTCAGACAACTATTCGCCGTGTTAGGCGGCAATATATAAATTCGAGTGAATGGCCAGCAATCACAATCACGACTTTTAAAGTCAGTCCCCAGTCGCGGTCCATTCACCATCGTCTATCCTTAAACTCAGTCCGGTCTCTAAGCACAGCGAAGCTGATGACAGCCAG
>JAQURD010000017.1 GCA_028749115.1 Acidobacteriota bacterium
ATTTTGCCCGGGATTGCTTCAAAATTTGACGGATCTCCTGGTCTTCTTTAAGACCAAGCGGTGATGTATCACGGGATAGAAAAGTGCTCATATAATCAAGCTTTGGTTTCTGCACTTCCTGAGGCGGGCTCTGGCCTGCCGGCATTTGAGTCGGGCTGGCTGTTTCTTCCTGTTTTTTCACTTCCTGGCCGGAAATTGACCAGGATAGAAGTACAAATGATAAAAAGAAAACTATCACTCCGGAAACCTTCACGCTTTTTCTTTTCATCACCATATTTAAATATGACTAATAGCAGTTATTGTCAACTATTTTTGCTACCGGCCAAATATCAAGCCAGCTGATAGGAGTTTTCCCCGGGTTGAATCCTATCTGAGGCTCATTTTTCTCTCCCCTGTATAATGTGTAGAGAACTGGACCAATGAGTGTGCCTGCATCAGGGCAGATAGATTGGGTTAGTGGTTAGAGTCAAAGGAGGCTCAGATAGCTAATTAAGGTGAATAAATGGAGAGTTTATAATGGCCAGATAGCGGACTCTGTGTTAGGTTAGATACATTGGTGACACTTGAGGTAAGATAGATGTTACCATGTATATCCAACCTAGGACTACTTATGGTCACTGATTCCTGGTTCTGAGTACATCCGGTCTTTAGTCCGGCAGATCATGACCGGCAGGGGAATTCCATCAGGCAATTTTATTTCTGGCCATTGCACCCCGGGTAGTTTCACTCAGGGGGCTGTCACCTTATCTTTTAAGATTTTCGATCACACCTTTAGTGGAAGAAGCCCGGTTTTTTCCAGTATAGAGCATATAAATCTCCAAGCTTCTCCCGTCTCGGTCATGACTGCCAGCTGGTTACTACATCGGGAACAGACCTCACTACTCTTCCATCCAGCCTGGTAGCAGGTGTTAACCTGAATAAGATCTTCAATTGACATTAATTTCAGGCTATCTTAAGATAACCCTTGAAAGTTAAAGATTGAGAAGATAAATGCCGGGTTATTTCTGCCGTCTTATAACTCCTGAGGGGCGGATTATAAGGGAAACTATAAAGGCAGCCTCACTTGATGAATGCCGTCGGAGTCTTGAAAATGAAGGATTATATGTGCTGTCTATCCGGAAAGCAATCAGCTTCGGGCGTCTCCGCTTAACCCGCCGGAAAATAAAGCCACAAGAGTTTATTCTTTTTAATCAGGAACTGGTGGCCATGCTAAAAGCTGGCTACCCCGTGCTTAAAAGTCTTGAGCTAATGGAAAAAAGAATTGAAAATCCTTACCTGAGGGAAATCACTGGCCATGTAGAGGAGGAAATCAGGAAAGGCCAGACGCTGTCTGAAGCTTTTTTGCCGTATGAAGGGCTTTTTTCTAAGGTTTATACAGCTTCTCTTATGGCAGGTGAGAGAAGCGGAAATCTTCCCGGTTCTATCGGGCGTTATATTCAGTATGCACAGGTGATAAATCAGACTCGCACCCGGGTCAGGTCGGCTCTGCTTTATCCGACACTTTTGATTATATTCTCACTTGTTCTGATTGGCATTCTCGTTGCTTTAGTCCTGCCTAAATTTGCTTCTTTCTATGCTGATTTTGGCGCTCAGTTACCCGCCATCACCAGGGGTCTAATCTCTGTTGCCATGTTTTTGCAAAGGAATATTTTCTGGCTGGCAATTATAGTGGTATTAATAATTGCGGCTGTATTAAGTTTGCATCGCCGGCCGGAATTTATGATTTTTAATGACAGATTGAAACTTAATCTGCCTTTCTCCCGTTATTTAGTTCAGGATTCAGCTGTAGCCCTTTATAGCCGGACTCTTGGGCTGTTGCTGGAAGCGGGAATTAATCTGGTCTCAGCTGTCAATGTGGCCAGGCTGGCGGTGGCTAATCGTTTTATATGTTTGAAGCTTGAAGACGTAGCCGTAAAATTGAAAAATGGGCGGAGTCTGTATGATTCCCTGGTAAATGCTGAAATTTTCCCGGCTCTGGCCATAGATATGATCCGGATAGGTGAAAGCTCGGCTAATTTACCCGGTATGCTGGCTGAGGTGGCAGACTTTTATGATCAAGCCTTACGTGATAGAATACAGACGCTCGTTTCTTTGGTTGAGCCAGTAGTAATTATTTTAATCGGGTTGGTGGCGGCGGTGATGATTCTTTCTATTTATCTGCCAATTTTTAATATTGTCAGAATTACCCGCTAGCAGAAAAAGGAGGCAATGGTGACTAAGGAAGAAACTGACGGGTTGCTTCAGGCGGAAGAGAATGAAACTAAACGCCTGGCAGAAAAATACCATGTTAACTATCTTGATCTTGGCAGTTTTGATCTGAATCGCTCGTTGATTCAATCATTTCCGGTTGATTTTTTATACCGTTATAATTTTGTCCCTCTGGAAGACAATGGACGGGTTCTCAGGATAGCAATGGCTGATCCTTCCGATCTGGCGGCGATTGACAGCATAGAGACTTATTGCGGCCGGAAGGTAGAGGTTTATGCTGCCAGTCAGACAACCGTGCAGGAAGCCTTGCGGCGCAGCGAGACGGCTTCTCAGGTTCTCAAAGAAGCTACTGAAGGTTTTATTCATCAGGTGGTGGAAAAAGAAAGCGGGGAAGAAGAAGATGTTATCACTATTGAGAAGCTAACCGAGCAGGATGGATCGATCATTAAGCTGGTCAATAGCATCATTTTTACTGCAGTTCAAAAGCGGGCCAGCGATATCCATATTGAATCAAAAGAAAATGCTGTCCGGATAAAATTCAGAGTGGATGGCGTCCTGACTGAAGCCATGGAACCTATTGACCGGCGCTTTCAATCTCTGATTATCTCCCGGATTAAAATCATGTCTGACCTTGATATTTCAGAGCGCCGGGTGCCGCAGGATGGCAGATTCAGGCTTAAAATCAAGGATAAGACTATTGATTTCCGTGTTTCCATTATGCCCTGTATTTATGGCGAGGATGCGGTCATCAGAATTCTTGATAAGGAAATGATCACTGAGGCTTTTGCTGAGCTCAGGCTTGATTTACTTGGGTTTTCCGATGAAATTTTGCATAAATTTAGAAGATATATTGTTCAACCCTATGGCATGATTCTGGTTACCGGGCCGACCGGTAGCGGTAAGACCACCACTCTTTATGCTGCCCTGACTGAAATCAAAGCGCCTGAAGACAAAATCATTACCATTGAAGACCCGGTTGAATATCAAATTGAGGGGATAACCCAGATTCAGGTGAATGAAAAGAAAGGGCTGACGTTTGAACGGGGGTTAAGATCAATCCTGCGCCATGATCCAGATAAAATTATGGTGGGTGAAATCCGCGATCCTGAAACTGCTCAGATTGCTATTCAATCGGCCCTGACCGGACACCTGGTCTTTACCACAGTTCATGCCAATAATGTTTTTGATGTCATTGGCCGGTTTTTACACATGCATGTTGATCCTTATAGTTTTATTTCATCTCTTAATTGTATTCTGGCTCAACGGCTGGTGCGGGTTTTATGTCCTAAATGCAAGGCTCCTGTCCAGTATGATGAGGCCACACTGGAGCTTTCCGGCCTGGCCCCTGAGAGATTCAGGAACCAGGTTTTTTATGAGCCACGGGGCTGTCAGGAATGCCACGAAACTGGTTACCGCGGCAGGACAGCCATTGTCGAATTGCTGGAGCTGTCGGATTATATCAGAGAGATGATTCTGGCTAGAAAGCCCCTGTCTGAAGTGAGAAAACTGGCTGAATCAGAGGGGATGGTTCCTATCCGCCAGTCAGGGCTGGAAAAGCTTCTATCCGGAGTGACAAGTTTGAAGGATTTGAACAAAGTGACCTTTGTCGAGTAAAAAATGAGCATTTTTACCCGCTGGTATAATTCCTTCTTTGAGCCGCCGGCTTCGGCTGCAGTTTTCCAGCTATCCCCATCATTTTTTGCCTGCTTCAGGCCGGGTCCGGACAGTGTTGAGAAAGAAGAATCATATTTTCAGGCCAGTCTGCCCGCAGGGACACTTGAAGCCAACTGGCTCCAGCCAAATGTAAAGGAGCCGGAAATAATTGAAGAATTTATTGACCAGGCTATCGCCAGGTTGAAGCCTGAAGGAAATTCGATATCCCTGGTTTTACCTGAAATGAGCGCCCGTGCTTTAATTTTTTCAATTGAAAACGGCTCATTGTCAGGGACAGAATTGACCAAATTTATCGAGTGGCGACTGGAAAAGGCCCTGGCTCAGCCGCCTTCTGGACTGCGTTACTCTTATCAGACATTTAGTTCCCCAGCCGGGAAGAAAGTTTTGGCTGTCTGTTCCGGGTTGGAAGTCATAAAGGATTATGAAGAAATTTTTCACCGGAAGAAGCTGCTGGCCGGCAAGGTGACCATACCGTCAGTTTCTTTAATGAACTTGCTCAACGGAGAAAAAACCATAGATTTTCTTTTGGTGGATGCCGACTATGATTATTTGAGCCTGGTAGGAATAGTTGAGCAATCTCTGTCAATTTACCGCCAGAAACCGATCTGGCCTCAAATGACCGGCCTGGAAAACCAGATTCTAACCGAAGTGGCTAACACTATCCAGTTTGTTGAGGATAAGCACAGAAAAAAGCCCGGGGTAATCTATTTGAGATCCGGGCTACCTGACAGTGAAGCGTTAGTCAGGGCCATAGGGCAGACCACAGGACTTAAAATTATCGAATTATATCCGGAATACTCCAGGTTAGCTCCCCTCATTGGAGGACAATAATCATGGTCGGGGAAAATCATAGCGGTTGGAACATAATAATCAACCTGGCCAGCCAGCCGAGGCGTAATTTAAGAGCTTTCAGGTTTCTGGCGATAATTTCAGGTAGTTTAACGATCTTGTTATTGATTCTTCTGGTTGTCTTTAATATTAGAAGTTTTTCACTTTACCGGGGGATAGCGGCGGCCAACCGGAATCTGGTTGAAGAGAAAGCCGCTCTATCTTCTCAAAACGATCAACTCAGTCGGCAAGCAGCGAATTTAAAGCAGCAACTAAAAGCAGGCGTAGATGAAGTTAATACTCTCCTGGCTAGAAAAAATTTTTCCTGGACAATCTTTTTTAACCAGCTGGAAGAATCTCTGCCGGCCGGTGCTTATATTATGGATTTGGATCCTGGTCAGAGGGAAGGTAGATTTGAATTCAGAACAAAGATAGGATTGACCAGCAGGGCTGATTTAAGCCAGCTCGTCAAAAATCTTGACAGTCAGGGTTTTAAAAGAATAAAAATTTTGAGCGAAAGCTTGCATACAGGGCAATTCCAGGTAGAAATGGATTTTCAACATGCCGAAACTAAGTGAGCAGCTAACAGTTAAAGAAAGGAGATTTCTGAGCCTGGTTGGTATGGCGGGCCTGGTAATCCTTGGGTTGTTAATCATCACCTTCGTTTTCTGGAACAGGCAGCTTAACAGTTGGAAAAAGGAAGTCCTGGCCCTGCAGTCTCAGATTGATAAACTGACAGCCAAAAACGGGGAAAAACTGGTTGAATTAAAATCCTGGCAGGAGACGAAAAAGGACCTGGATCAAATTGAAAAGACCTTATTTTATGTCGGGCAGCCCGGGATGGATCTGTTTCGTCAGGATCTCAGCCAGCTTTTTCAGAAGACCGGTTTGCCTCTGCCAGCTATAAGCTATCAGTATGAGGAAGATCAAAAGAAGCAATTCCGCCGGCTATCTGCTTCTTTTGGGCTGGCTCTTCCTTATCCAGTCTTAAAAAAATTCTTGTATGAATTAGAAAGCTGGCCGAGAATCTGGTTATTAGACCAGATCAATTTTCAAAAAATAGATAATCTGTCGGGAGTGGTTAGTTTAAGGCTGGCCGTCGCTGGATTTTATTATGAAAAATAAAGTGTTAGCAAGCTTGGCAAAGATGATGAACCGCTGGCTGCTTATTCCTCCGGTTCTGCTATTGGTCAGCTTGATGATCATATCGTGTTCAGGCTCGGCTGGTCAGCCAGACAAGAAGCCAGATAAGAAGCCTGAGAACGGGGGGCCTGGCCAGGTGGAAAAGGAAGCCGGACTTCAGTTTTCGTCTTTTCTACAGAAAAATCAACAGACTAAATTAGACCCGGCTCTGGCGGTAGCTCGCCGGGATATCTTTCGCCCCGGGGGCCTGAGTTTTTCTGGCAGTTTGCCAGATGGCACTGAGGCAGAGATAATTGGCGGAAAACTGGTTGGCGAAGAGCCTGGCCTGGAAACGGCAGAAGCTGGTCTTGAACTGCATCAGGAAGCAGCTTCGCTTCTAGAAAAATTAAACCTTATTTATGAGGGCATTATCTTTTCTGAGCAGAAAGCTCTGGCCCTGCTGGCGCTGGATGGACAGACTCTGGTTCTATCTGAAGGGGAGGAAATCATGCCTGGTCTCAGACTGGTTAAGATCACAGCCAGTGAAGTGTTGATTGAGGATAGTCAGGGTAACTCCCGGAAGATTAAGGTAAAGGAGAACTCCGATGAATAAAATTAACCCGGGGAAAATCCACTGGTTTTTTCTTGGCTTGATAATCATAAATATTTTGGCCTGTTCTACCTTTAATCAGCCCTATAAACTGGGCAACCAGGCGGCCATCAATAAAAATTACGATGAAGCTATTAAGTATTATGAGCAGGCTATACTGGAAAATCCCAGAGAATCAGTTTACCGCCTGGCTTTGTTCCGGACGAAGACAGCCGCGGCCCTGGAAGCAGCCGAAAAAGCCAGACAACTGGCAGCCCAGGGCCAAAAGGAGGAAGCTCTTAGCCAGTATAGGAAAGCCCTGTTTTACGATCAAACTAACGCCATGGTTTTAGCTGAGTACAAAAAATTAGCTGGTATTAAACCAGCCGTTGAAGAGAAACCAAAAGAAGTTGTGATTGAAGCTCCAATCAAACTAAAATATCCACCCGACAAGCTTAAGCTGAAATTTACTGATGCTTCCCTTAAGGCCATTTTTTCAGCACTGGGTAAATTCAGTGGTATCAACTTTCTATATGACGAACAGTTCAGGGATCAGGCGGTCTCGATCGATCTGACTGACCAGACAGTGGAACGGGCCATTAATTCACTCTGCCTGACCGGACGGGCTTTCTACCGGGCAATTGACGAACGGACTGCCATCATTATCCCTGACAATCCTCAAAAGCGCAATCAGTATGAGGTTAACGCTATTAAGACTTTTTATCTTTCTAATGTCAATGCTCAGGATGTCCAGAATCAATTAGCGGCCATTCTAAGGACTCAATACAAAGCACCGAGCATCATTATTGATAAGACACGAAATTCGCTTACTATCAGGGATACAGCCACGATCGTTGCCCTGGCGGAAAAATTGCTTCAGTCCTGGGATAAACCTAAAGGTGAGGTGGTGGTTGATCTGGAGATCATGGAAGTCTCCAGAACCAGATTGAAAAATCTTGGGATGCAATTCAGCCAGAGTTATGCTGGCATCAGATATACCGGGGGCGTAGCTGAATTTCCAACAGACAACTGGCTGCCACTCGAAGGATTTGATCTGTCAAAAGCGGGGAATTTTCAGATAACTCTGCCGTCCACTTTGCTTCAATTCGTGGAGACTGATTCTGATACTAAAATTATTGCCCAGCCAAGATTGAGAGGAGTTGATACTGAAGAAATAAAATATCTTGTGGGACAGAAAGTGCCAATTCCGACGACTACCTTTACCCCCATTGCTGCTGGCGGTGTGAGCCAGCAGCCTATTGTTTCCTATCAATATCAGGATGTTGGTATCGAAGTCAATATCAAGCCCAGGTTGCATCAGGAAAATGAGGTTAGCCTCGAAATGGAGGTAAACATTACCTCAATTGGGGGATCGGGAGTGGCGGATATTCCTATTATTTCCACCCGCTCAGTCAAGAATGTCATCAGACTAAAAGACGGGGAGACCAATCTCTTAGCTGGATTACTCAAGGATGAGGAGCGAAAATCTCTTAAAGGGATAACCGGATTGAAAAACCTGCCTGTTATTGGAAGCCTTTTTTCCAGTACTGACCGGACAATTGATCAAACTGATGTTATTCTGACCATTACTCCTCATATCATCAGAACGATGCCCTTAAAAGAGGAAGATAAGCGACCTCTGTGGATTGATAATGCCGGCTCGAGCTTTGTCACTCAAGCTGGAGCAGGCCAGGAAGAAGCAACACCTCCAGAGGGAGCCGGGCAGGAAAGCCAGCAGGAGGAAATTGGACAGCAGGTGCAACCCGTGGAAACCGGGCAGCCTGAAATTCAGATGGGAACAGTGTCTCTTTTGCCAGAGCGAGCGGAGGTGCCTGTTGGCTACACATTAAATGTCAACCTGGCTGTCAATTCTCCTCAGGACATAGCTTCTTTATCACTTAATATTAATTATGATACTAAGATGTTGAGTCTTAAAGAAATTCAACGGGGAGATCTCGTCAGCCAATTAGGTGAAAAAGGCTCTTTTCTTCAGGATATAAGCCCCTCTTCAGGGCTGGCTGTCATCGGTTTTTCATCACCTGATCCAGCTAAAGGTGTAAGAAGCGGCAATTTGGCCACGCTGGTTTTTGAGGTGATAGCCGCTGGTGAGACTAAGATAACCACCTCTTCGATTCAGACTCTGGGGATGCAGAATAGGCTATTCAACCTGACGGGGAGAGATATGGAGATAATAGCGAGATAAAGTTCAGATCAGCCACTTGTGTACTGACCCCCTGAGGAGATGAGTACCTCATTCTTCAAGTGGAAGTAACAGCTCTGCGACAAATCACCATGAACCGATTTCTGGCTCTAAAAGAGGAAATATGAGCAGAACCAGAGTGGATATATATATATTATTTAACCCTGGAACCATTTAATGGCTATGTGGTATCTATTATGAGGCCGAAAATCAACCCAAAGAATAAGCAGGGGAAATAGGTGGATTTGAAGTTGCCGTAGCTCATTAGTCGGGTATATTAAAAAAAGCGGGGACATAAGCTATATTCCTGATTCCGTGGTTTCTCTCCCGGCTTGATGGCAGGCTTTTGCTTTATGGGGAAAAACAGGAAACATAGTTTGTGTCCCCTGTTTTCTCTGTTTTACAGAAATCAGGGATTCTGATATTTTAATTAATTAAGGTTTTGTGGGTAAAAAGGTAACTGAAAAGATGGCTATCCCTGGTTATCACGGCCGGGTGCTGGACATTGACCTTAGCACCGGTAACATCAAAAGTGGAGCACTTACCCCCGAGGATATTCTCCTTTATCTTGGCGGCCGCGGTCTGGCCACGAAGCTTTTTTTTGACCGAATGGAACCCGCCGCCGATCCCCTCGGCCCCGACAATGTCATCATCATCGCCAGCTCGCCCCTCGTAGGTTCGCAAGCTCCGACAGCCATCTGGGGCTACATGGTGTTTAAATCCCCGCTTACTGGCTATCTCGGTGGCTGCAACCTGGGTGGTAACTGGGGCCGCGCCTTTAAAGCTTCCGGCTACGATGCGATTATTATTAATGGATGTGCCCGTCAGCCTGTTTTTATTGATCTCAGTCCTGAAAAAATTGAAATTCGCCACGCCTCGCACCTTCGAGGTAAAAATATATCGGAGTCAATAAATCTGCTGACATCCCAAAGCCCTGGAAGCAGGCCCTGCCAGGCTCTGGTTATCGGTCCGGCCGGTGAGAATCTGGTCAAATACGCCACAGTGGCCAGCGATAAGTATTCCCTTTATAATCGGGGTGGCTCCGGAGCAGTTTTTGGCAGCAAGAATCTTAAAGGCATCCGTGTCTGTGGAGAAGAAAAGATACGCATATCTGATAAGGCACGCTATCAGGCCAGCCTCGACCAGGCTAACTACCTGTTAAAGCAGTCACCAATTACCAGGAGATTGATGCGAGAACTTGGCACTGCCGGGTTTGTTTTGCTCGCCCGGCATCTTAATATGCTGCCCCACCGGAATTTCCTTGATGCCGAGCCTGACGTAGAGAAGGTCAAAGCCATCTCAGGTGAAGCCATTGCCCGTTGCTATCTCGAGAAGGCTGACTCGTGTTATGAGTGCCCAATTGCCTGCCTGCGTCAGACGGCGATCAAAACCAACGATGCCTGCCTCCGCTGCGGCCAGGGGCCTGAATATGAAACGGTTGCTATGATGGGGTCAGCCTGTGACATCTACGACCTCGATTGCATCATTCGGGCCAGCTATCTGGCCGGTGAACTTGGCCTCGATGCGGTCAGCTTTGGCGGCACGGTCGCCTGCGCTATGGAGCTTGCGGAGAAAGGCTATCTGACTTCGGGGCAAAGCGGAGATCTCGAGCTTAAATTTGGCCGCAGCGAGCTTCTCGAAAAGCTCGTCGAACTGACGGCTTATCGTCGGGGCAGCGGCCATTTGCTGGCCGAAGGTTCTTACCGCCTGGCCTCCGCCTGCGGGCACCCTGAGCTGGCTATGCAGGTCAAAAAGCTCGAAATCCCTGGCTACGATCCGCGTGCCTCTTATGCTCAGGCCCTGGGTTACATGACTTCCCCCACCGGTGCCTGTCACCGCCGTGGCGGCTATGCTGCTTCGCTTTCTCTTCTGGGCGGAAATAAAGGCATCCCGCGCTTCAGCCTTTTCCAATCGCCCATCACGATTCGCAACCTGCAAAATACAGGCATCATTCAGGATAGCCTGGGTGTCTGTTATGTTACAGGCTTTGCTTTTGGAGTTGAGCCGTGGTCAAGAATCGTGAGTAGTATTACCGGCTATGATTTTTCGGCCGCTCGCCTCGAAGAGATAGCCAATCGTGTCGCCTCCCTCGAGCGTCTGTTTAATCTCCAGGCTGGCCTCAACCCGGAAGAAGAGGGCTTACTACCCTCGCGTTTTGCAGAGATTCCCATCATGTCAGAAGGGAAGCCACGGGCCATAAGCCGTGAAAATATGCTTCAGATGTGCCGCGATTATTACCGGGCTCGAGGCTGGAATGGTAACGGCCGGCCAGGTGATTCATATCTTAAAGCAATGAAAGTAGAGCCGAAAAAAGCAGAAAGTTGAGGACTGAATACTGCTGCCTGAAATATAAGACATGAGCACACAGGCTGAAGATATCGGGAGTGAGAGCAGGAGCAAGAGGCAAGAGCAACAAGATATGAGATAGGTGGCAGGAGATATAAGCTCTGAAGTCGGAGAGTCGAAACATGAGTACTTAGATATGTGCTATGAAATGTGAGGCCAGAGATATGAGGCCTGGCAGGATGAAACTTAAGATCAGAATAGATACAAAAAATTCCGAGCTGGGCGGTATAATTTTTACGCCCGAGAGAGGAGAGAAGCTTAATAGACAGTTAAACGAAATTTTGATCACCTGATGCTGAGATAGCCTGATGCCTTATTTAAGTGGCAAGAGATGATGAGACCAAGGAGCGAAAATTTCCTTTGGCCTGCCCTTTCGCCTGGCAAAGGGTTTCATCCCGCTCACTCGCCTCAGGCAGAAAAGGAGGTTAAAAATGGCGCGGCAAAAATGGTCTGCTGACGAAGATATTTTCAAACTTTTCCATTCTATCGGTCACGCTTCGCTTCTCTCTGACATTCAGGACAGTCATAGCGGCAACATGGCTATGCGCTGGAAAAATGCTCAGGGCAAAGAAGTAATCGTCATCACCGCTACCGGCTCCCAGAAGGGTGACCTCGAACCTAGAGATCTCTGCTATCTTTCACCGGTCGAAATAGATTCGGGTTATTATCAAGCTTCCTCAGAAACCGACATCCACGTGAAAATTCTGTCATTGCCAGGGGCGCAGGCTTCGATGCATGCCCATGTCAAAGAACTGGTCATGGCTACTCTTGACGACCAGCCCGCTCCAAAAACGCCGCCGCCTTTTATCCCGGTTGATCCGCTGGCTTTTTATCATCTGGGTCCCGAAATTCCGGTGGACTGGTTTGCTGTGCCGAGCGGTTCGCCGGAAATGGCTAAAACCATCCCGGCCAGGCTAAAAGACCATCCTCTGACTGTAATTTATGGCCATGGAGCGATGACCCGTGGCCGGACACTTAAAGAAACTTTTTTTAATCTCTGCTTAGCCAGTAATGCCGGCTATATCGTCAGGCTCATCGAAAGGCAGATTAGAAGTACGCGGGTCAAACGGCACGCCCTCAAAACACCAGAAAAGCAAGAAAAGAACCTGCCCCCAGAGGCTCCACTGCCGGTTGGCCAGTGCCCCGAATTAGAAGATCTCCGCTCTAAAATGAAAGCCGCGCCCGAGAGCTACTTCCATTTTTGCCCGGCTCCCTACAACCCCGACATTGAAAACCGCTGCGATTTTCCTGAGGAAGAGGAAATTATCAAAGAGTTCCGCCGGGCAGGAAACCGTCTGTTTGAATCACGTCTGTCTCCATTTCATACCGGTTCAATGTCTGTCCGGGGTGTTGATTATCTTTTCTATGCACCGCAGGCTTCGATGCCCTACGAGGTTGGCGCACCGCTCCTGAAATTACCTCTGGCTCCAGAGCCCGGAGATGACGTAGAACTTTTACTTCACAAAAAAATCTATGCAGAAAGTGATTTTCAGACACTGATTCATGCCTATGTCCCCGAGGCAGAAGCTCATGCCCATCTTATTTATCCGGGCGAAGAGGCACCCATTGAAAAAATAATTCCAGTTGATGCGGAAGGCAGTTTCATGTACCTGGTCATTCCGGTTCTACCGCCGAAAGTGGCGGAAGACCAGTTGATTACTTCTCTTTCTGATTATAAAGTGGCTGTGGTCAGGGGTGGTGGTGTCTGGGCGGCTGGTGGATTGTCTCTGTCAGAAGCATTGCACCATCCTTCATCGCTCCGAGAAATCTGCCTCTACCGGCTGGCGGCCGTTGAGCGTGGCCTCGATTTAAGAAAAATGGAGCCTGAAAAAGCTAAAAAGTGGTAATATCCGTGGCCAGGGTCTTTTAACCGGTCTAACGAAACTCAATGTTATCGATTAAAAGGGTAAAACTCCCCTCTTCAATTCCCGTAAACAGGACTCCCGTCAGGCCATTGCCATCAAACTGAGAGAAATCAGCTAAAGCCAGAATATATTGTTTCCACTCCGGCCCGGCAAAAAAGCTCTTGCGAAGAGGGATATAGCCAAATTTCTGAGCGTAGAGCATGATCCCGTAATTCTTTCCTACTCCTTTGGCCCAAAAGACAATCTGTTTAAAGCGCGAAAGGTCAACAGGAGCCATCGGAGCTGAGCCAGGGAAGAACATGGCTCCTGCCCATCTATACATAGCTCCAGGCGATATATTCCCTTTGACCTGCAAAGCATAGGGGCTCCCCTCGGCTCCTCCTTCTACGACTTTAATCTCTGCTGTTGATTTTCCGCCCATCATCTGGTCAGTTGAAACTTGCCAGCCGCAGCCAAAAAGCGAGCTGAGTTTTCCATCATCGAAATTGCTAACCAGCCCTGATTCTCCTTCAGAAACCGTGATTTTGGCCCCTGCTGCTGTCTTCTCCGCCAAAGGCCGGACAAAAGGAACTCCTGCTTTCCAGACGGTGATAATATCCCGGGTCGCCGTGATGTCAGAAGTTGGGTCTCCCCTGACCAGCAGCAAATCGGCCCGAAATCCAGGAGCAATATTCCCCCGATTCTTTAAGCTGAAGATTTTCGCCGGAACAGAGGTGGCAGCTGCCAGGGCTTCAGTCGGCTTAAGCCCGGCCTTGACCAGAAGCTCAAGCTCTCGGTGGATGCTCGCCCCATGAGTGGTGCCCGGGTTTGGAGAATCGGTACCGGCCAAAAGAGGGACTCCAGCTTCCTTGAGCAATCTAACTGCCTTTAGGGCAATATTAAAGTCATTCTTTGAACCTTGAGGTATAGCTCGAATGAGATTGCTCTCCTCTTCCTGGGAAAGGAATGGAGCAAGACGAGAATCTTGCACCAGAGAAGAACCGCTCGGTACTCCGCACATGGTTTCTAAGATGGTTAAGGTTGGAATGATAAAGGCCCTTCGCTTTAAAACTGCCTTCGTAAAATTCTTGTCCGGTGTTTCATCAGCAAAGATATGAGCGAGGCCATTTACCCCAGCGTTTAGAGCGTCCATGGCTTCATGAAGGGTTACCGCATGAGCTACTGCCAGCTTACCTCGCTGGTGAGCAGCCTCAACCACAGCTTTCATCGTCTCCCAGCTAATCGTGTTTATCTTCTGACCCCAGCCTGTGCCATCGTCATAGATAATCTTGATATAATCGGAACCTTCGGCAATTCGAGCGTCAACAAAATCTTGAGCTTCTTCCGGACTGCTAATGGTAGGAACCTTGACACCATATTCTGTTCCGTGTCCTCCTGGAGCTGTGGTCATGAATCCGGCTGAAAAGATATCCGCCCTTCCATAAGCATCGCCCTGCTTCTGCTGCTCGTGCCATTGAGAAATAACCTGGGGATAAAATGCCCCCATATCGAGTTCGGTCGTTACACCGAAAAGCAAAGTGCGTTCCAAAGCTCCTGGAAAAGCATGGACATGAGAATCGATGAATCCTGGAAGAAGCGTCTGGCCAGAACCTTCAATTATTTCTGCGCCCTGAGGAATCTTGAGGTCAGTTCCAACAGCAGTGATCAATCCCTTGGAAAAGGCCACGCTTGCCTTTGGAATAACCTTTGTTCCATCAAAAATACGAACATCTCTTATGACCGTAACTCTTTCGGTTTTATCATCTTTCTCCTTGGGGATTGGCTCTTGCGTCCAACCCAGCTTAGCGACAAAACAAATAAGGAATAAGCAAAAAAGCCTAAGCTTTAATGTCCTTATTCTCGGATGGGTTGTACTCTCAAGAAATTTACCCGGCGAAGTTAGATTTAGTATCCTTTTGGTCTGCATTTACAATCTCCTTTCATATCCGCTGGTAGAGAGCCAGGAAGCTTTTTTATCAATTGACAACAAAAGCCCTTACCCGTTTTTCTGGAAGAAAACAAGATGGGGATTTGTACCATAATGCCAAATTTGAAAACCTTTTCCGGAATGCAGCCCCAACCTCCGACCATTTATTAAATCTTAAACTAGCCCTTCTTCCAAAAGAAAAACGTACCTTCGGCCGTGTCAGTGATCTTTTCTAAAGCCAGGAGGATATCCTATCATCGACAAACGCAAATTTCCAGCTTGAACTGTCCACCAAAAAGAAGTGCTCTCTGCTGAACTCAATCTTGTCCAGCTTGATCCTTACGACTCATTAATTCAGTATAGACTCTATCTTTCAGGGGCGCCACCCTCCGGCGGTCAGTATAAGCTCTTGAGTGGTATATCCCTACCTTTAAGTGCTTTTGTTAATATCTCTTTAATAGGTCTTTAAAAAAATAAGGCAGATAAGCGAGAGCATTCCCAATTTCCATACTTCATAATTCGGGATCGTCTGCCATATTGACTATAAGGGAAGGGTCAGATAAAATTCAGATACCCGGCGGCGTAGCTCAGTTGGTCAGAGCATGCGGCTCATATCCGCAGTGTCGGGGGTTCAAATCCCTCCGCCGCCATTTATTTTATGATTTATCAAAAGTTCAAAAAATTTGTTGAGGCGGAAAAGCTTTTCTCGCCTCGATCCCGCCTGCTGGTGGCTGTCTCCGGAGGTCAGGATTCGGTGGCTCTGGTTCATCTTTTAGTTGAGCTTAAAAAGAAAGACTGGCCACAGCTTCAAATGGCCTTAGCCCATTTTAACCATAAGCTCAGAAAGAGCGCCGAGGAGGATGAGCTTTTTGTCGGGAATCTGGCTAAAGAGTTGGGGCTCAAAAGTTTTACCGGCCGGGCAGACGTCAAAGATTTTGCCAGGAAAAAGCAGCTCAACCTGGAAGAAGCGGCGAGACTCAAACGGTATGAGTTTTTAAGGAAAGCAGCCAGCAAATTCAAAGCTGATTATATCCTAACAGCTCACACCATGACTGATCAGGCGGAAACCGTCCTGATGAAAATTTTCCGCGGAACTGGACTGGAAGGCCTCCAGGGAATCAGGCTTAAAGCCGGAAATATTGTGCGGCCACTGCTCTGTCTCGAGCGTAGGGAATTAGAAGATTACCTTCGGGAGAATCATTTGGGGTTCAGGCAGGATGAAACCAATGAGGACGAAAGATTTCTGAGAAACAAAATCAGACTAAAACTTATTCCGCTCCTCCAAAAAGAATTTGATCCGGCGATTACGGCCCACCTGGCGGAGACGGCTCTTATTGCTCAGGGCGAAAATGAGGCACTGTCTCCAACGGTGGAAAAAATCTGGACAAAAGTAACAGGCGGCGATTCTTCGCATCTTGAGCTTAATCTTCGCAAGCTTGAGAAAATGCCGCCAGGTCTGGCGAGAAGGCTCGTGAGAAAATATTTGAAGGCAGCATTTGGACTTGAATCACTGACCTTTCACCAGACGCAGGCGGTCCTCACTCTTCAAGATGGACAGAAGTTCAGCCGGGGGCGACGCCAGGTTCTGGTGAGGGAGGCGGGCTGGCTCAGAAAAATAGAAAAGACTAAACAGCCAAAAGATTTTTCTTTTAACTGGGACGGCCGAAGTCCTTTGCGGCTTTCTAACGGTCTTGAATTTGTGGCCAGGTTTATTTCGGTTAAAAAATTACCGCCAGCTCGCAGACTGAGCCAGCTTGAATTTGATGATGCTAAAAGGTGTTGCCTCGATGCCTCAAAAGTGACTCTACCACTTGAAGTTCGAAACCGCCGCCCGGGCGATAAATATCAGCCGCTCGGACTTCGTGGTGAGAAGAAAATAAAGGAGAGCCTCCGCGAAAGGAGAATCCCTCAGGCAGAGCGCGATGTGCTGCCAGTTTTTCTCTCAGGCGGGAAAATTGCCTGGGTCCCCGGCCTGCCAGTCAGCGAAGAGTTTAAAGTTACTCGTTCGACTGAGAGAATTCTACTCATAGAAAAAAAATCGGCACAGACTGACCCGGTCGAATGTGATAAAGGGCTTTATAATCAAATTTCAAAATTTTATTCATAGCCAGGCGAAATATTGCCGATCCATTCTTGCTTATACACATCTGTCCAATCTCTTTATCTGATTCTATTTGTCCCGCATTATTATCGTGGCTGTCCAGGACATAAATAGTTTTACCGAAAGTGTATAAGAAAGTTTGGAAATTGCTCTTGATAAATGGACCCGCAAAAAATCTCTTTTCAGAGGCACAAATAAAGTCACTGATCTAAATCCGGAGAAAGAGAGAAATTTACCAGCGTTTTTCAGATCCCGAAATCTTAAACAAAACTTAAAGTACCCTGTGTGATTTTATAATTCGATGAAGGTTTTATGTTACTTTTTCATTTCTTTTTAAAAGCGGCACAGAAATAAGTTAAGTAAGGGGAAAAAGCAGGGAGATTCTGTCAGGCGTGCAGAATCCCGCGCTCAGTGCCGGTAAAGGCTCAAATACCAGCTGATTAAAGGCTGGCCCCAGAGAAGGGCCACAACTGCTGCTAAGGCAATGAAACTCCCGAATGGCAAAGCAAATTGCAGTGTCTTCTTTTTAAACTTCATCAGCAAAAGTCCGATAATCGCTCCGCTAACGGAGGCAAAAAGTAAGGTGAGAATCGTCAGGGGAAGCCCAAGATAAGCCCCGACCATAAGCATCATCATCACATCGCCCAGACCGAGCCCTTCTTTTTTTCGCCACAGATAATAAACAGCATAGACCAGAAGCAAAAAGCCTCCGCCCGCCAGGGCCCCGATCAAAGCCTCCTTAAAACTAAGATCATAGCGGAAGGGTGCATAAATTAGAGCCAGAGCCAGAAGCGGAAGGGTAATATAGCCCGGAATAATCTGGTGATAATAATCAATAAAGCCAATGACCACCAGGCTGCTGACAAAAAGGCAATCGGTGAAAAACTGCAGATCAAAAAATCTCAGATTATGAAAATAAACCAGAAGAAATAAAAGAGCGGTCAGACTTTCAACCAGCGGGTAGATAATCGAGATTTTATTCCGGCAGAAACGGCATTTGCCGCCCAGAAAAAGATAAGACAGGACTGGAATGTTGTCATACCACTTGATTCGCTGCCCGCAGGATGGGCAGGTCGAAGGTGGCGTGATGAGGCTCTGCCCCCGTGGCAGGCGGTAAATTACCACATTCAGGAAACTACCCCAGACCAGCCCGATAATGATGACGAAAATAATCCTTAACGTTTCCACCAGATCCTCGGAGCTTTAACTTCACCGGTTTTCGGGTCATAAAGATAATCATGACCATCCAGGTCCTGCGGAACTTCTCTTATTAGTCGGGACCGGACCAGTTGATTCAGATCAGCCGGGAAACGGCCGTATTTTTCTTTAAATTGTTTGACGGCCGAAGACAGGGCCTCGGTATCAACTGTGGCCTTGATGCGGTAAAGCTGATTGGAGGCGATATCTTTAATCCACTGTTCAGTTGACGTTTCATAGACTTCGCGCCAGGTGGCCCAGGCTTCCTGGTAATCCATCGTTTTATAAGCGGAGCTGGCATAAAGCCTCCTGGCAATCGAGGGTGCGCCGGGGATTTCCATGGCTTTTCTATAGTACTCTCGGGCCAGCTCATAGTCTTTAAGATTCATCTGGGCAATATGACCTGCTTGAAGGGGAAAAATCCACATGTCAGGATTTTTTTCAAGGCCCATATCCAGTATTTTAAAGGCCAGGTTGGCGTCGTGAGCTTCATAGACAGCAATCAGCGCGCCCACCTCGTAAGGATCCACATATTTTGGGTCAAGCTCAGCGATGATAGAAAAAATATGTTCAAGATAGTTAAACCGGTCGGGGATATCGAAGGAGCCGTAGTATTGGATGGCCCAGATATAGATCAGATCAGCCACGAGTGACGAATAGCCAAAGGTGGCATATTTAAGATATTTACCCGAGGGGAGATAAATAATGGAAGAACCAGGCACTTTTTTCCGCGAGACTTTATCGGTTTCAATTTTTAGCACTGAAAAAAGAGCCAGCGAGATAAGCAGCAGGCCGACAATGATGATTTTTTCCAGCGACTGCTCGCGGCCAGTAGCTTTTAAGGTGTCGGTCTTATTTTCTACCTTCATCTTTGTCCCGTTATCAGGGCCTATCTATCTTGTCTTTCTATCTTATCTTTCCGTCTATCAAACGGTCATATTTTTGACTTCGGAAATTTCAAACATTCCCAAAAAACCCGAATCTAAATAAAATCACGCCGCCTGAAAATCAAAATAGCCAGCAGCAGCAAAAAAGCAGTATAAACCAGCCCATAGGCAAAGCTAACCGCTAGTAATTTAGTAGGAATTGGTAGCTGGTGGACCACCTCGGTTTTGAAATTAAAATTTTCTAAGTCGGGTAGGATGATATACAGCACTTTTAAAATTGCCCGGCCGCCACCACTTTTAACTTTTTTAATAAAAAGTTCAAGGCTCCAGGACAGATGTCCGATAAGATAAAAAGCCAGCGAATAGAGCGAAGCAAGAATCGGCGTGGTAAAAGTGGAAAAGACCAGGGCAACAGCCGTCATCAGGCACAACTCAAAAAAGATATAAAGGATGGCTAAGAGCAGGCTCCATTCGATGGTAAAGGTGTGAAGAAAGAGAACAACCAGAAAAATGACAGACATCAGGACGGTCATAATAAAAATCGTCAGCACTAAGCCGAGGTATTTTCCCAGCAGGAATTCCCAGCGGTGAATCGGTTTGGCCAGCAGGGTGAAAATAGTTTTCTTGTCAATTTCCTTATAAACCAGCCCTGTGCCCATCAGAATGGCCATCAGCATCCCGAAGAGCGAAATCGAAGCCAGTCCGACATCTTTGATGATTTTAACCCGGTCGCCGACGGTCAGCAGGCCCAGAAAACGCGATAGAAGAAAACACAAAATGGCGAAGAATAAAAGCAGGTATAAAACCCGGTCGCGTTTAGCCTCTTTAAAAGTGTTGCTGGCAATGGTTGAGATTTTCATTGGTTTTTCACCAGATCAACAAAAATATCCTCGAGAGTTTCAGTCCGGGGAATAAGCGAAATGATTTTGCCATTTTTCTCCTGCACCAGGCGGATAATGCGGTCAATATGCTCTTCCTCATAGACTTTGAGCAGAACCCGATTGCCGCTGGTGGAGACACTTTCTCCTAAGTGGCTGAATTCGGAGGCTGGCAGGCCAGCGACTATCACTTCGGTATAGAGAACTTTTTCTGAAATCAAATCGCCGAGATAGCCCTGATTGACAATTTCACCCGCCAGGATAATGGCCACCCGGTCGCAGATCATCTCGATATCCTGCAGAATATGCGAAGACAGGAAGACGGTTTTCCCTTCCTTCTTTAGATTGACGATGATATCGCGGAACTCCTTACGGCCAATCGGGTCGAGACCGCCCATCGGCTCGTCGAGGATAACCAGAGCCGGATCATTGAGCAGAGCTTGGGCCAGACCAACTCTCTGCAGCATTCCCCGGGAATATTTTCTTAGCTGGAGATCGGCGGCTTTTTCCATCCCGACCAGGTTTAGAAAATATTTTATTTTTTCCTCTTTTTGCTGGCCATGGATGCCCAGCAAATCAGCGTAAAAAGCCAGAAATTCACGCCCGGTGAGGTAGTCGTAGAAATATGGATTTTCAGGCAGAAAACCGACTTTCTCTCGCGCCCGGGGCTTGAGTGAGTCTTCGCCAAAAATAGTAATGCGGCCAGCATCAGGGAAAATCAAATTCAAAATGCTCTTGATGGTGGTTGTTTTGCCGGCACCATTTGGCCCGAGATAGCCAAATATCTCGCCTTCATTGACATAAAACGAGATGCCCTTTAGAACCTGTTTTTTCTTCGGTATAAAACCGAACTTATAAGCCTTATAAACCCGGTCGAGTTCAAGTACTTTGCCCATTTTTATTATTCTATACAAAAAATTGGCCAGCCTGTCAACCGCAGCCTGTCCTTCACGGCGGCCAGTAATAATTTCGAATTAGCCATTGCTGTGGCGGTGGCTGTCTTCGGGATAAATTCCGGGCAGGCCTTGGCCGCGGTCATCGGGCCGCTCATAGAAGTGCCGGTCATGCTGGGGCTGGTCAATGTGGCTCTGGCTTTCGGCCGCCGTTATTTCGCACCGGATAGAACCCTATCTGTTCGGCCGCTGGTGAGGTGAATTTATAGGCTTAAAAAGGCTGTTAAAGCACTGGCCGTTCTCAACTGTAATCGAGAAGAAACAGGTGAGAAAAGGTCTCTCTGCCCATGCCAAGTTTCATTCTCGATTTAGCCGTCGCGATTTCACTCCTCCTTTCTTGAGATTAATCTCTTTAAAAGCAAGGCCTTACGATGTCTTCCGCCTCCGCTCTAATTTGCGAATTATCTTATAGGCCAGCTTTTACGCTGGCTAAGCAAATATAAAGGGCTCTACCCCCAAGTCAGTTCACGAGTCTAACGCCTGAAATGCTCCATGAAAACTGGACAGCGTGATAAAGTGGATTTTAGCTTGCCATAACGCACAAGGAGGTATGGTAAAATGGCCAGTATAAAAAGCAAACAATATTATAAAGTGACCTTTAAGGCCAGAGTGGCGTTGCAAGCGGTCAAAGGGTAGAAGACTATTGCCCCACTTGCCAACACACTCTTTTTTTGTCCAAATTATGGGGCACCCAAACTATCTTTTATGCCAGCTTAACTTAGGGAGACTGGTCATCGAATCACGCCATGATAATAAGTTCCTCTTCAGTCTTTAGGGAGAACTATAGTCCTAAATTTGTTTATATATATTTGTTTTAAAAAGGGATATTTTATTATGTCTCCTGCTATGATTATTTTATTTGAACTATCCAAAAGATAAAGACCGAATCCTTCAAGACCAATATCCTGTCGAATTATCAGTAGATCATATTGTTTAAGTACTTGATCAAGCCAGTATTCTATATAGCTATCTGACTTTTGTTTCGTTACCAGGCAGAAGTCTAGCCTATGAATGTTTGATAGCTCTTGATAGAACTTATATATTTCAATCAAGTTTGTCATACAAACAGAGCAATCAAAATTTATTTCGTAAACTAATTTAAATTCAGTTTCGGCTGCTCGTGGGTCATATTAAATAACATAAAAATCTTTATTTCCGCTGTTTATGAATCTCTTTATATTATCAGAGACTATAAAAATATTTCCGGTCTGAGAATTCAGGCTTTCGAAGATGCTTTCCCTTAGGTGAAGCTCTATTTCATACGACAATAGAAGGCCTATTATCACGCATGTTATGACCAGCAAAATCAGTCTTTTGATTTTTTTTGGAATGGGAGATATCTCGTTTGGTCCTTTTTTTCAGGTCCGTAATACCATATTAGTCGCACGGACCTTGTGGTAAGTAATATTTATCCCACAATACGACGCTACCGATTACACAAGTATCACCGGAATGTTTACAACATGTCGCAGCGTCCACTTCCGACCAGGAAAAAGTCGAAACTAAACCTGTTAGAATGATTGTACCCACGACAATCAATACTAATAAAAAAATCTTTTTTTTCATCATTTCCTCCTCATGTTAAATTATCTCCCATGCTAATTTGTATCATATTTAAATTTTAGGATATCCCCGCTTTCTGAAAGTCCGAAAATGGCTGAGCCATCGTGAGATAGGGTCATATTAAGAATCTTTCTGTCGAGTTTAATCTGCTCTATAATTGACTCCTTATCAACATCAAATATATATATGGTGTCGCTATAATTAGCAGCAATCTTCTTTTGGTTGAATTGATACTCCCCCGAGTATAAAAGAAATATCTTATTAAGTGCTCGGCTGTAATCTATATCAAGGTATCCAAATCTAGTTTTTTTATTATAGGTCATTGTATAATAGTCACCAGCTGGAACGATTTCATATTCGGGGAAAAACAAATCAGGGCCCGTATAGGTCGAAATCAAGTTTCCATGCAAGCTATATCTCTCCACAATGGAACCTAATCTTGTGGCTACGAAGATTTCCTGAGTGCCATCGTTAAAAGTTAGGTGACCATCAAATCCATGTGAATGCTGAGGTGCAAACCTCTCATCCCTTAACTTCACTGGAACTTTGCCTATCCCCCTGATATAATTGCCATCTAGATCATAGATTCCTATTCTGTCTTTGAAAAAATACCCCGTGGCGAGTATTTTACCATTCCCATTCATTGTTAGGCGCAAAGGCAGCCCGCTCTTGCTGGCCGACATGACAATAACTTTTTCAGGATAAAAGTTATCGTTGAAAATAGCCTCCAGGTTGAACTTCTTTAGATTTCTGGTTGTGATGTCATATGCCCAGAAGGCTACTTTTTCTTCCGTATCTGGAATTATTTGGCTCAAACCAATAAATTCATCTGGTCCCTGGCCTAACCTTCCGAAAGATTTTATTAAATCATTTGTTTTCAGGTCGATAATTTTTATTATCTCGTCAGCTTTACTATCAGCTAATAACAGGTAATCTCCTATTATTTCCAACTCACTTCCCCAGTTAATCTCAAACTTATTAATTACATTTGATCGCAGCTTTAGGCTCTTATCAGGAAGTTTTAGCTTTTCGTAGTTGATATAGTTGTATTTTGCTCCTCTGCCTGAACAACCAGTGAGCCCGAATAAAAACACGATAAACAGGCCAAAAAAGATAATATTCAATGAGATTAGACACTTGCCTTTGGATGCTGGAGTAATCTCTTCTGATTCCCTTTTAACGATAATTTCCTTTAATCTCGAGAAAATAAGCATTCTTTTTTCTTTTGCCCATGTTCATAGTAAAAAAAAAAACACCTTGTCAAGCACTTTTCTCATTTGTGTTATATAAGCTTGAAAAGTGAACTCTTGCTGTTGTTAATTTTTCGGAATTTAGAGAAGATATGATTGCCATGGTCAGGTAACTTTTCGTTAGTGATAATGGAGTTGTAAGACGAGGAAAGAGGCCTGGCTTTTCAGTGGCAAAAAATGAACAAAGACAATACACCTGAGCTATTTTCAGTCATAGCTAAAAATTATGACTTTTTAAATCGCCTGTTGAGTTTTAACCTTGACTGTGCCTGGAGACGGAGGCTGGTCAGCCTCTCTTGCTTCCGGCCTGATAGCAGAATCCTCGATGTCTGCACCGGCACAGGAGATATAGCCATAGAATTTGCCCGCCGCGGCGCTCGTGACGTCACCGGGATTGACCTCTCGGCCGGGATGCTCGCCCGGGCGCAGCAAAAAATAGAAAAGCTGAATCTGGCTACAAAAATCAAACTCGAAACAGGAAGCGTTCTCAATCTTCCTTACGCCGACCAGACTTTTGACCTGGTGACCATTGGTTTTGGTCTGAGGAATCTACCGGACTATTCCCGGGGAATAAGCGAGATGGCACGCGTCCTCAAGCCTTCAGGGCGGCTCCTTATCCTTGAGTTTTCGCTCCCGACAAATAAGCTGACCTATGGCCTTTATTCTTTATACTTAAAAAATTATCTGCCGCTGGCCGGAAGGTTATTTTCAGGCTCGGCCCGGGCCTATAGCTATTTAGCCTCATCAATTTTTAGCTTTTTGAAGCCTGAAGAGGTGATGGCCCTGATTCGGCAAAGTGGCCTCAGGAATCTCTCCTGTCTGAATCTGACGGCTGGCGTCGTAACTATTTACTCCGCCCAGAAATAGGACTGAAAATGATAATAAGGGAAAAATTCTTAAAGAAAAAAGGCTACTTCTTAAATCAGGAAAGAAAGGAGTCAACAACTCATGAAAAACATCCTGGTTACTTTTGATCTCTGGAATGAAGGACAGGACATTCTGGAAAAAGAACTTGGCCCCTGGCCAGAATTTCTTATCTTCTGAAAATTATTTTGAAATTGGATGATTTTATTTCCCCGACAACTTACTTTCTGTGTATTCCAGAAATTCTCTGGCTCTTCTGAGCAATTCTTTTGCTTCTCTTTCACTGATTACCCCAGGTTCATCGTATAGAGTACGGTGACGTTTCTTTCTAACCTGATCAAAATAAGAAATGGATTTCTTAAATGGCTCTTCTATAACAATTTGCATGAATCTGAAGGTAGTCTTATGTGCTTCAGAGCTGGCCGGCCGATATCCCAGGTGAAACATATAAGCCCGGCATGCCTGGAAGACAGCATTGTAGGCAATAGAAAAGCACCAATCCATATTCTCGGCGACAAGTCGTTCGGCCAGGCTCAGATCGCGCCTGGCGATCTCCATTGCTCTTTCTATCTCACCATGAGTCGCTTCGAATGGATAGATACTCCCCTCTTTAATAAGTTCTTCAACAGACATCCAGGTTACCTTTTAAGACTAACTTTTCTTCACCTATGATTCGCTGGAGGAAGCCGTCTCCTCTGGCCTTTCTTTCCATGAATTCTTTTTTCGTCATCAGAGTATAATTTATTTCTCGACCAATTTCTTTTTCGATATTAGATAGTTGTTCATGGAGTTTGCTCTCCTCAATTTCTCCCACGATAAAAAGGTCAATATCACTCTTTTCCTTTTCTTCATTCCTGGCTACCGACCCATAAATGAAAGCCAGTTCTATTAATTCCGAATCCTTGAACCTGTCTTTCAAGTAGTCGCCAAGGGCGACCGTTCCGTATATGATTTTTTTAAGCTCCGTATAAAAAGGGAACTCCTTAATAACGCTATGGTATTTCAGTGTTCCCTCTTTATGTGATTTTATCAATCCCGCCTTTTCCAGATAACCTAACTCTCGTCTTACTGCATTTAAAGGCTCACCAGTAATCTTGGATATCTCCCTGGTATAAAAATGTCT
>JAQURD010000001.1:0-90117 GCA_028749115.1 Acidobacteriota bacterium
CGATTATTCATAACCTTCCTCCTTAAAAGTGCTTATTTTTTTAGCTTCAATAAGCATAAAGAATCAAATAAATATATAGGGCAAAAAGACTCCATCTCAAGAAACCATTTACCTTACGCAACAGTCGCTATAACCATCACTTGAACGATGCAATCCGTTAGCAAATTACCTCATGAAGTGTGCTAAACATTCTGGCTGGAGCATTTTGAATAAGCTTTTCTTTCTGCCCTAATGATAACAAATGTCAAAGGGTAAAATAAAGAAAAAGGAAATTTGTCTATTCAAGAAACGCGAATGTTAAGATGATCCCTGGATAGATTCTGACGGCTATTCACATTCACGCTAGCTCGTAAAGCCTCGACCTACCGCCCGAATTAAAAATAATCCGCCTCACTCAGGCTGCAGCCCAGTTTTCTGACAGCAGCTCAGCCTGGCTCAGCACAGTCTGGGTGGCCTTTTCTTGTTTATCTGGCGGGTAATTATATTTTCGCAGCGTCCTTTTACCGAGCGTCCTGAGATAAGCCTCGGGAACCTTTTTCTTTTTACATGAGGTGAATAAGAAATGCATATACCGTCTAAAGCGCAGCTGCAACGTATGGTAGCGGCCCGAAGCTGTTAGGGGATAAAGATGACTGCGTGATCAATTCTAGGGGGGCGGACGAACCGATACTCTATATGCTGGCAGAGCAAAGGTTCACCCCAACCACCAACTTCTCCCCAATAGGGCCAAAGGAAAAGTGTCCCTTCTTGGTTCCCATATTAGAGTTAGGAAATGCAACCGCTTCTATCATTGACCTAAAAGTTATAGTCCTCATTGAAGAGCGAGACTTGATCATCGGGTTCTAAACGTCGGCTCAGACATAGATAGCCAGGGCACTGGTGAGTTCATGTAGCCCGTGATTTATAACCACGGCTGCGGCTTAGAAATTATAAGCGGATGGTCAAACAAGGTACTGGAGATGACCGATTTCATGAAGTCTGAAAAGCCTTAGCTCACGCTTGAAACTAGACGTGATCACCACAGAGGTTCTCAAGGGAATTAGCTTTTGCTATATATAGCTTTGATTAAGGCACTATGAATATTCAGATCTTTTTCAACACTGGTTGGGTAAATGGAAGCACCTCCTTGCAACAACGGAAGGAAAGAAGATTTTCTTGCTTTCCGTTTCTTTATCCTAGCTAAACTATTATTATTGAAACAATAAATAGCCTATGTTAATGTAATTGCGTAATAAGCTGTCTAAGCCGCTGAAAGATGGACATCATAAAAATTTATCAAGGGTATTTTGATATAATAGAAGACTATTTCGGGAATATTAAGCATTACCTGGGACCAGAAGAAGATAGTCATATTAATTTGGGCATGGATATGGCCAACTATCCATTAATATCGGATCTTATTTTTGATGCTACTGCAGATATAGGTTTAGCAATCGAGAAATATTGGAGGGATAATATAAAAAACATTATGGATTATATTATTAAAGATCGAAATGTTCTAAAGTGTGTTTATTCTGGAAATATTTCACCACCGATCCTGGAAAATTTTGTTAAAAAAAGTGCACTTTATATTGATACTGTAATATTGCCCGATCCGATTTATAGTCTTTGTCTTATGCAGAAACAAATTACAATGGACAATAAGTACTATATCAATAGACTTATTAGAAATGTTTTTAATATATGGAAACTAAAGGAACTAATTTTAGCAGATACCAGAGAAAGGATAATCTTAATACTTCCGATTAATCTTGGCATTATTACACAGAAGGAAAGGGAAATATTATTGAAAGCTGGCGAGGCAGGATTCGTTTCTTATATCAGCGATTTGTTTGGGCACGATTTGGTCAATAATGAGGCTTGTTTCGATTATATGCACCGGCTAGAAACAACTGAAGATGTATTTAATGCTATTAAAAAAAAAGAAATATTGCCAAATGAGTTCAAACAATTTGAATCATTTGATAGTTTTCTTAGGGCATTTTATGATAGTCAGAAATATTTAAAAATCAGCATTCGTACTGTCGGTGAGCGTTTTGGTATATATATCAGATCTCAGTTCATTCGAGTTCAAGAGCATAAATTCTTCTGCGAGAAGCTTACTGCAGAGCCCATTTATGATAATGAATTGGCATGGTTCTTTTTTAACTATGAGATCGGCGGCATAGATATGGATGCTTCAATTGCTTCAGCTCTTCAACAGGAAAAGTTTGAATGGATCACCAAAGTTCCGCTTATTGCTTTAAAAAAATTTAGAGAGGAGAACAAGCTGGAATATATGAGGAGTGTAATTAGAAAAGGTATAACAGATTTAAAGGCTAAGAGTGATAGGGAACTTATCGAGGTATCGAAAGAAATAGAGAAGAATCTACAAGAGGAATTTCTGCGACAGAAAGCAGAAATAGAGGATTTAAGAAGTGAAGTAAAAAAAATAACAAAAAAAGACATGCCGATCACAACATTAGGATTTATCGCTGGGTTTATCCCAGTTTTGAGGGATGTAATTTCGTTACTAACTGTGGGGCGTGATATCAATAGGCTGGTAAGTAGGAAAAAGAATATTACTCAAGAATTGATAGGGAGAGAAAGCGATTTTATTAATCTATTGATGAAATCCTATGAAAACAATTAAAGAGATGGATATATTCGCCGATGGAATGAGAATATTTCTGGACTATGTTTCAAGGCAACTCAGGAAAAACCCAAATTACTTGCCCCACCCTATAATCAGGGCTTTTTGGATGGCCTTCCAGGGCATTGAAAGCTTAAAAAATGGAGAATGCTCAATGGGCTTTTCCAGTGAGGGAACTAAAGATAGTGTCTATGAGCCATACATCGTTGTATTAAAAAAGCAAAAGAATGGAGTTGAGGTTAAAGAAATTCTGAATGCAAAAGTGGGGAAGCAGTTGTCAGTGGATATGATGATTATCATTTTTAGATTGCAGATTCAATTGGATAAAATTGAAGGGGATCTTATTGATCCAGAGGAGGCTGTGAATGCCTTAAATTATGTTATACCCGGAAAAAAGTTTTATTTCTTGGGCAACAGATGGAAAGAAGCAAAAGAAGAATTCATGAAATTAATGAAGGAGGGGAAAATCCACCTGCCGCCTGACCCAAACATAGCGGAACAATTAAAGCAAATTGGCTCGGAAACACCTTGGGAGAATTATCCAAATAATATAAGGGCATTGATTGGGAGTTTTATTGCCCAGAAATTTGATAGTAGAGGTGGGATAGTGGTTATAACTACACCTAAGAAACTTAAGATTGAGAAGTATAAAGTATTTGATATTGCTACTGAATTCTTGATGGCAGAGTATGCCAGATACTTAAGGCTAGTTAGGAAAAAAATTGATTAATGATTACGACAATGCGTTTCAGGAAGCCTTATTAGACTTGAAATTCTGTTTTTTTGTTCATGATATATAATTACTTTGCCAATAATCTATCCATAATAAAAATGCAACTTATCCTGAGCTATGCCATTTGTTTTAAAAAGTAAGTAGCCGAAAACAAGCATTTTTAGAGGCTCTAATTTAAGTGAGGAGTTTTTTCGCTTAGGATGACCAAATAGGGAATAAAACTTAATATAGCCGCATCCAGCCTTCAAAAATTTGCCTGGCCATTTGATTCCATCAAATTTTTTAGATAGAGCTTCAATAAGTATCGCTTATTCTATCTGATATTTTTCCTTCTACATTTTTATTACCTCACCATTCATTTCAGTGTTAGCCAAAAAATATGCTGGAAACATTATTGTGAAATCCATTTCGAATACTAAGTTCTTATGTGTGTTAGTGGCTAAAAAAATGCTAAACCTATAAGAGGGTTACTTTCCTTATCATTTTTCTGAAAAACACTATAATAAGATTTCGATCTTTCTCCGAAATCATTCAAAAAGGCTTCTTTATCAAAACCCTAATTTCAACGAAGTCATGTATGATAGCTGAAAGTAGATAATCGGGACATTTCATGGTAATAAGATTCCAAAGGGAAAATAATACTAACTCGTAGAGCATTTTATCCTTATCCAAGTAGCTAACATCACCAGAGCTGCGCATATGCTCTGTAAAATCATTTATAAACTACCTCGCACTCCGAAGATTAATTATCAATATATGTGGGGCCAAGGACTCGATGATCATTTGTTTTTCGTCAGTTTCGTTCATTTTATGCTCCTAGCACAAGATAATAGTAAAGGGCCGCCAAAATTGGGCGCATTGAATCTAGGCTCTCATTCCTCTTACAATTGTACAAAATCTGTTTTCTGCTGTTGTCTCCCGTTTACCAATTTTATTTCATCACTCGGAATCGTAAGTTAGGTTGCAGCCGCGTGTCAAGTTAAGTTCTTATTCGGGTCAAGAGATTGTATCCAAGGGGAAGGTGTCTTAGCGGCACAGGCAGAGTAAGCGATATCTGAGCCCAGTAAGGCTGTTTCCCAGCATTGGGAGAATAGTTCGGATAGTGTCGCACTTTTTTAGTTTCTTTTTCTTACTTATCTGGCTGGAAGAATTGTACTTCTTATTAAGGATTCTTTTTCTTGACCATTTTCAAACACCCAGTTTATACTCATAATAAGAAACAGGAGAGACATGAATGCTCAAGAGCTATTTAAAAGAAATAACTGAAATTGCTTTAAGAGGGGACGATAGGGAAGAGAGCTATTATTCAACACTGGAAAGGCTCCTCAAAGAATATGCAGATTCTACTGGCAATCCCGAAATTAAAATAACTACACTTCCAAAAAAGACAGAAGCCGGTAATCCTGACTTTCGAATCTGGGATGGGCAGCAGCATATTGTTGGTTACATTGAAGCCAAATCCCCCAAAATAGGTGATCTTGATAACATCGAGCAAACGGAACAATTAAAACGTTACATCAATACATTTCCCAATATTATCCTGACAAATTTTCTTGACTTTAGACTTTATAGAAATGGCACTTTGATAGATTCTGTTCGGATAGGTGAGGCATCCATTATCTATCAGGTCGGACAGATTCCACCTGTCGAAAATGAAGCCAAATTCTTTGCCTTCTTGGATAGGTTTCTGTCTTATTCTTTGCCTAAAGTTTATGATGCCAGATCCCTGGCTATTGAGCTGGCAAAACGTACTAGATTCCTTAGAGATGAAGTCGTAGCCCAGGAACTTAGAGAAGAAGGCAGCTCCGGGAAGACCAATCTTTCAGGGTTTTATGAAGCTTTCCGTAAATTCCTGATCGCTGGCCTTTCACAGGAGGAGTTTGCTGACCTTTATTCTCAGACAATTACTTATGGGCTTTTTGCTGCCAGGACAAGGTCAAAAGACAAATTTAACCGAAAACTGGCTTATGATTATATTCCTCAGACTATTGGCATTTTAAGGGATGTTTTCCAGTTTATATCTTTAGGAAGCCTTCCCTCTCAGATGGAATGGATCATCGATGATATTTCAGAAGTCCTGGCTGTAACTGATGTTTATAAAATTCTTGATGATTATTTTCGTAAAGGCAAAGGGAGCGACCCGATCGTTCATTTTTATGAGACCTTTTTGGCAGAATATGACCCCAAGACGCGGGAGAAAAGAGGGGTTTATTATACTCCTGAACCGGTAGTTTCTTATATTGTCCGTTCCCTTCAAAAAATTCTGAAAACTCATTTTACTAGACCTGAAGGATTAGCTCAGCCTAACGTAACCGTCTTGGATCCGGCTGCTGGAACCCTGACCTTCTTAGCTGAAGCCACGAAACTGGCTGTAGAAGAATTTGTTCAAAGATATGGAGAAGGGGCAAAAGGCAGCTTTATCAAGGGGCACGTTTTAAAAAATTTCTATGCTTTTGAGCTTATGATGGCTCCTTATACTATAGGGCATATAAAGATGTCTTTTTGGCTGGAAGAGCTCGGCTATAAACTCGAAGCAGATGAGCGCTTCAAACTTTATCTGACTAATACATTAGAGATGGAAGAGTTAGCTCAATCGACATTACCTGGTATGGCCTCGCTTTCAGAAGAGTCTCACCTGGCAGGAAAGGTCAAAAAAGAAACACCAATTCTCGTCATACTTGGAAATCCGCCCTATTCCGGACATTCAGCCAATAAGGGCCCCTGGATAAGTGATTTATTGAAAAAGGGATATACACTGGCCAATGGAAGCAAAGATGATGGCTACTACACGGTCGATGGGAAGCCTCTTAAAGAAAAAAATCCAAAATGGCTCCAAGATGATTATGTCAAATTTATCCGTTTTGCGCAGTGGAAAATAGACCAGGCCGGCGAGGGGATTATAGGGTTTATCACTAATCATAGCTATCTTGATAACCCAACTTTCCGAGGGATGCGACGGAGCTTGATGAGAAGCTTTAATGAAATTTATATTCTCGATCTACATGGCAATTCTTTGAAGAAAGAAATATGCCCCGATGGTTCACCAGATGAAAACGTTTTTGATATTAGGCAAGGAGTTGCTATTGCCTTTTTTATAAAAAAGAAGAGTCCAAAAGAAAGTTGCAGCGTCCATCACTCAGAGCTATGGGGATTGAGAGAAAAAAAATATGATTGGCTTAGAAAAAATGATATCGAGACGACGGATTGGCTGGAGATATCTCCAAAACTGGGCTTTTATCTTTTTATTCCTCGCGATGAAACATTGATCGAGGCCTACGAAAGTTATCCCAAAATTACAGACATCTTTAAGCTGAACAGTGTGGGAATCGTTACAGCTCGTGATAATCTGACAATACACTGGAGCCGGGACGATGCCTGGGCCACAGTCTCAACTTTTTCGAAGATGGATAAAGAGCTGGCACGGCAGGCCTATAAGCTTGGGAAAGATGTAAGAGATTGGAAAGTGGAATTTGCTCAAAAAGATCTTATGGACAGCGGTCTGGACAAAAATAAGATTGTTCCGATTCTCTACCGACCTTTTGATGTTCGTTATACATATTACACCGGTAGGTCGAGAGGCTTCATTTGCATGCCTCGTCCTGAGGTAATGCAGCATATGCTAAAAGAAAACCTTGGGTTGATTACCTCAAGACAAATGGATAAATCAGGATTTCAGCCTGTGTTTATAACCGATACAATAATAGATGCTCACTGCATAACTTCAGCTACTTCTATCTCGAATATTTTCCCAATTTACATCTACACTGATAACGGAATTCTTCATCAGCACCAAGGCCAACCAGAAAGAAAAATAAATATTAATAAACAAATAATTGAATATCTTGAGCAACTTTATCAATGGCATTTATTACCTGAGGAGATTTTCTATTATCTCTATGCTGTTCTTTATTCGAACACATATCGCTCAAAATATGCAGAATTCCTTAAAATGGATTTTCCCCGGATACCTTTTACCAGCGACGTCAGACTTTTTAAACAGATTGCTGCCCTTGGAAAAAGACTGGCGGATTTACATCTTTTAAAAGCCAATGAGCTTGAGACTCCAATAGCCAGGTTTCAAGGTCATGGCAATGGCAGAGTTGAAAAAGTCATATATAAAGAGGGAAGAGTTTATATAAATCAAAGCCAGCATTTTGAGCCGGTTCCGCCTGAAGTGTGGTCTTATCAAATCGGCGGGTATCAAGTATGCAGTAAATGGCTAAAAGATAGAAAGGGGAGGATTCTATCCCTCGACGAAATTAAGAAATACTGCCAGATTGTTACCGCCCTAAAAATAACCATTGACGTTCAACAACAAATAGACGACCTTTATCCCTCTATTGAACAAGCCGTTATTAAGTTTTGATCTGTGTAAGTTCATAAAATCCTTTCTCTAGTTTGGTTAAATATTTAATGCCTCAATAGGCCGTGCTTTTTATAAACCTACTAAACACTAGTGGCCAGGTTCGTCTACCCCCCTGACAGGAGTAAAAATTTTGCTTGACAGATCGTTGAGGAATATAAAAAAATAACAGAAAAGACTTTGTAAAGCAAATGCGTGGTTATGAGACCAAGGTTCCTTCGGAATCGGAATATGTGGATCTCTGTCATAAACCCAATGGGCTCATAGCAGATATGGTGACAATATGCTGTTAGATATCAAAAAGAATTTATAAAAAAAAGAAAAAATAAATGGGAGAATCTATGAAGCAAATAACAAACATTAAATCCCCTGGTATATCAAAAATGAAATCTCTCTCTGCGTTCGATTTAGAAAGATACAAAAATGTAAGCCTTGATCACCTCATAATATACACTTTGGCCAAATTAGAAGACATCGGGGTTGATTTGTCCTTCGAAAATGCCGTTGTTGCGGCTTATAAGTTGTTTCCCGCAAAATTTTCTTTAATAGGATTTCCAGACTATCCTGACTCTCTTCGAGTCTATACTTGCCTCTGGAGATGCAGTACAGACAGGAAAAAATTATGGATTGGAGGCAAAATTCGCCAAGGGTTTACATTGACAGAAAAAAGCTGGAAATTTATAGAAGAAGCCCGAAATCTATTGGAGGGGAAAGCTGCAAAAAAGGGGAAGGCTCTATCTAAAACTAGAAGAAAAGAAGTAATCCTAGAAGAGATGCTTTCTTCTCCGGCTTACCAAAAGTATGCAAAGGGATTAGAGCAGGCCATTACGGAAGCCGACTTTTGCTATCTTTTACAAGGCACACTTGATTCTTCTAAGGATACCTTACGGGAGAACTTAGAATCACTTAAAGCATATGCTTCTGAATTAAGAAGAGATGATATATTAAAGTTTTTAAGTAAGCTTGAGGAACGATTTAAGAGGTTTTTAACCAACAAAAAATGAAGAGGAGACAATTGAATGGAAAGAGGAGTCATTGAAACAGATCCAAGGCATACTATTAGAAGTATAAGGAAGGCGATTCGAGGGAATGTAATAAGGGCGCTTGTGGAACTTATAACCAATTCAGATGATAGTTATATCAGACTGGAGGAAGAGAACAAAAGTCACGACGGATTAATCGAGATAGTATATAGAAAAGAAAGTTATTGCGGGTTATTTGCCGTTCGAGATCATGCAGAGGGTATGTCAATCGATGACGTGAGAAATGGATTTAAGAAATATGGAGCAGCGACCAGCGGCCTAAAATCCGGGAAAAGTGTAAGAGGCTATTTTGGTCAAGGTGCAAAAGATGCTTTGGCATCAATGGCGGAGGGGAAAATATGTACATTTAAAGACGGTTATTATACGGAATGCAAGCTGTTTATTGAGGATGGCAGGCCAATTTATGAGATATCTGATCCTACTTTATGTAATCAAGTGCTAAGAGATACTCATAAGATTTATGAAAATGGTACGGTTGCTTATTTTAAAGCCGATCCAAGAAATTCAGTAACGGTTCCTCAACTAAGCACTGTGCAAGAAGAATTATCGAAAAATTATCTATTGCGCAAAATTATGACTAACCCAGATAGAAAGGTTTACCTGATCGATGGTGAAACCGGTAAAAAAAGACTTCTCAGATATCAATTTCCTCAGGGAAGAGAGATTTTATCTGAAGATTTTAGTGTTCAATTTGGCAAATATGGACTATTCCCTATTCATATTTCTATTTGGAGAGCTGATAGGGAACTTACGCAAATAGGAGATGATCGTGATGGCGGATTGCTGATTACCGATGACAAAAATGCAGTTCTGGACATTTCTTTGTTTAAATATGAGAGCGAACCACTTGCATCTTATTTTTTCGGAGAAGTCCGGATCGGCCAGTTTAGACGGTTACTCGAAAACGAAGAAGCCGTTCTTAGAGAAGAAAGGGATGGATTAGACTTAAAACATCCATTTTGTTCGGCTATTGTAACTGAAATTGAAAAACGGCTCGAATTGAAAGTAAGAGAGGAAAAATTACGCAGGCAGCGCGAAGCTCAGAGTAAGATTGATATTGAAGAAAGCATCAGATACAAGAATGCTATTCATATGATTAATGAAATTGCCGAGCTAGAGGCTCAAACTGTAATGAATCTTGGTACAAACTTATCTGATAGGATCGAGGATCCGCCTGATGGCTTTAGTTTATATCCTAAGTCAGCGAATATAACCGTTGGGAAGCGCTATGCTTTTGAAATTCGCCTAAATACCAATATAGTGCGGCATGGCTCAATTATAAAAATAGGCTGTAGCAACCCGAAAATCAAAATTTTGACGCCTAATATACATATCAGCATAGATGATGGGGACGGAATTATAAGAAAGTATGTTACTGTTGAGGGGTCCGAACCCAATGTTAACGGAACCTTAAGGGCAGAAACCAGTGATAGATTTTCTGAGGCTAAAATTTCTGTCATTCCTGAGAAGGATGTATTGCTGGATGAAGGGATGATATTTCAACCTGAGAGTGTTACGCTTCGTCCTAATCAGCCAAGAAAAGTTTATCTTCTTGTTTATATAAAGATCATTGAAGGTGGGAGTAGAATAAAAATTTCTTCAGATAATGAATCAATCAATGTTTCTGATATTGAGATAGTTGTAAATGAATCGGATGCTGTAAGGCATGTCGCTAAAAATGAAATCGAAGTATGGGGTGAAGGAGATGGCCAAGACGGTATGATTACGGCAGAATGTGATGAGCATATAGCTTTATTAGAAGTTCATACCAGATCGAAAGAAGCAGACCAGAAGAAAGGTCATAAGGGGATGTTTAGTGAGCCTGATTTTAGTTTTGATCCAGAGCCCCTTCAAAGAACATCTTATAGTGAGGAAACTGGAAAAGTAATTATTTATGTCAATTTCCCATCTGTTCAACTTTATCTGGGTGAAGATTGTAAATACAAGAAAACATTACCAGCTCAGGTCATGATAGCAGATTTGGTCGCAGAAAGATGCTTTCTTGAAATTGCAAAAAGGAAAGTGCTTAATAGCGGTGCAACACTCAGACCAGAGGCTATTCAGGATAGAATTCAGAGAGACGCATTTGAGCTATCACGTAAATACGGAAAGAAACTTCATGAAGTGCTAGTTGATCAGGATCTTCTTACCCAAGCTAAAAACTTCATAAATGCATAATATGTGGCTATTTAGTTGGGCCTGTAGCTTCAATTGATAATGATAGCTAGAGTTCAGAAAAACATAGGCCCAAAATAGAACTGTGATTGAGGGTTGTTATATAAAATAAAGGCAAGAGAGGCATAGTATAGATACTAAATCTTTATCAGAGTTAAGCGAAAAATATAAATCAATTGCTGAAATGATTGACAATGCAACGCAATTGCAGCGCATGGTTGGTGAAAAGATCACAAAAATAAAATCGATAAGGGACATTGAACCTTTGATAAAGGAACTTGATAAAGCAAAATCTGGGTTTGCTGAGTTGGCACGCAAAATCAATGATGCAACTCCTCATTTCTCAATAGAGCCCTATTTGAATTCTTTTATATTAGGAACAATTAAATTACCAGATAGCTGGCCAGAACAAATAAGGAGATATTATGGACTGTCCTTTGAACCTTCTATTGAGCAAGTCTTATTAGGGATCCAATCTCAGCTTGCTCGAGTTTCGGAAATTTCTTTACTTGCCGAGAAGACACTTTTGAGTGTAAGGCCTGAGAATTTTGGCTCTCTTATTTCAGTATCTTCAGCTATGAAGAATATTGGTTATGAGCATAATCTTGCTTTTACTCGGAGTTATAATTTACTTAATAAGTCTTTAGTCGAGAAAGAGTTATCTTTTCTTTCACTTCCGCTTGAGGTTACTCTTTTGCCTCCGGTCGAATATTTTTATAATAGCCGTTTACTAGAAGCAATTAGTGCATCAAGGGAGCTCAATGAGACAGGAGTATCATTAAATCTGGTTTTAGCAAAGGGAGCGAGAGATGAATTGCCGTATCTTCTTGACTCGATTGCTCTAAACTTAACAGACATATGGAATGGTGTAAAAGAAACCCCATTAACTCTAAACCCGGCAGCATTCAGACATCTCTCTGTTTCTCTCAGGGAGCTACTAACTGTGCTAAACAGAATTGCTCCAGATGAAGATATTAGAAATTGGTCAAGTTTGCCTGAGCATTGCCACAATGGCAAGCCTACAAGAAGAGCTCGGTTGCTTTATATTTGCCGGAACATAAATTATAGTCCATTTGGTGATTTCATAGACAAAGATAATGCAGCATATTTAAGTTTAATAGACTTGCTTGAAAAAGGGACGCATTCTATTACATGTCCATTTTCACTTCAGCAGATGGAGGCGCTAATGGTAAGAACTGAATCGGCAATAGGATTTTTGATAAAGACTTGGCAGGAGTCAAAGGGTAATTGATTATATATGGTCAAATGCAATCAGTAATGAGAATCAAAATAGGGGGTGAGTAAGATGAGCAACTCTGAAATGATATTAGAATTACTTGGCGAGATTTATCCGGGGAGCTACTGTGATGATTGTATGTCAGTAGAGTTAGGTATCCATCCTCGTCAGCAGGTGAACCAGATTTGCAGAAAACTTGAGAGCCAGGGGAAATTAATCAGACAGGAAGGGTCATGTGAAAAATGCCAAAAAGAAAAAAAGATAAATATTTTAAACAAAGAAAGCCAGGCTATTAAAATCAGAATAAACGCCGAGCTGAAGAAAAACAGCAGGGCGAGTGCTTATTCCATCGGGCGTATAGAAGATGTGACTGGCCAAATCGATCGTCTACGTGCTGCCATAGTAAAAATATGCCAGCAGATATGGGCGGCTAATAAATCTGAGAAACCGCCACGAAGCATATCCAAAATTATCAACATCTTGAGAGAAGACGGCCTTATTCCGTCTCTCCAGGCGGGCTTGATGTTGACCATATGCAACTTACGTAATGCTGGCCTTTATGAAGATGTTAAAATGTCAGCTAAAGAAACGACCATTGCCACTAACGCCTGGGATATAATTTCGGAATGGTGGGAGAAAAAGCTTAAAAGTGATAAATCCCGTGCTTAGCGGATTTAAATCTGTAACTATTTATTCTTTTATTTTAGGCGACCAGCAGCATAGATTTAATTAAACGAAGAGAATGATAAATACCATAATAAACGCTGTGTTGACTATGCGCAGAACTGGCTATCTTGTTCAAGCAAACTTTAATATGGCAGAAAATAGAGTTTCCCTGATTTATCCCATCCCTTGAACGTTGAACTAAGCTTGCCTTCTCTTTATCTCACAAAGGAAAAGAGAGTAATATTATGTCTCTAATCCAATAAGCCACTTCCAGGCTGGTATGATCTTAATTTTCTTTTTCTCTACGGTTTCCTCTCCTTCTTCATCCATGGTTACAACTTTTAGCTCGGAGCATTTCAGTTCATTAGAAGCTGTGACCAATGCCCGGAATTCTCTTTCCTTTATCTTTATATCAGAGAGGTTGGCGCAGACCTGAATAAGATCAACTGGATGCCCGCTTTCGGTCACGATGCAATCCACCTCGCGCTTGCCTGCATCCTTCCAGAAAAAGACATCCAGTCTGGGGTTTCTGGCCTTTCTTCGCATCAGCTCTATTACGACAGTGTTCTCGAGTCTCCTCCCGGTGTCCCGGCTCTGGCCAAACCCAAATACTTCTTTCAAGCCGACATCCACCAGATAGACTTTTTTCGGACTCTGTACTTGCTCTTTGAGTGAAGATGACATCCTGGCCAGCATAATGAACAATCGCGAATCCTCGAGGTATTTGGCATAATTGATGACCGTCCGTTTGGTAACCGGATAGGTGGTCTTTATCCAGCGGTAAAAGGCATTAGCTGAAAATTGAGAAACGGTTCTGGTCTCCTATAGGGAACCGATTTGCGGTCAAAATGGTATCTTATAAAGACCCAAAGTGCAAAAGGTGACGTGATACTCTGTCCCAAAATGGCCTTGTTAGATTAAAAACAAAAACAACTCTTTTTAGATGAGTTGATTTTGCTGACTTCTGTCTCCTACTATTCTAATGATGAAGCTCAAAATTACGGTTACAGTGATCTTCAAATACCTGTCAAGGCAACAGATTGCAAAATGTTCTTCGGCATAGCTTATGCCGTAGGCTCGTCAACAACTCAGCAGGAGATTTTGCTTGGCCAGCGACGCTATGAAAAGTTACCAGCAGGCAGCGGTTGAATAACCGGGCGAAGAATCGTATAAAATAAAGACATAAAGGGCATTGGAGGAGGTGTTATGGTAAATTTAGTGCTAAATTTAATTTTAGGCATTCTTCTAATGGGGGAGAATATGATAATAAAACTGCCAGCTCCGGCGAAGGATAGCAGCTTTTCAGTAGAACGCGCTATTAACGAGAGGATGTCTATAAGGAGTTATAAAGATACTCCACTGACTCTTAAAGAGGTCTCGCAGCTGCTGTGGGCAGGACAGGGGATTGTGGCCAGCGGGAGGAGGGCGTCTCCATCGGCTGGAGCCACTTATCCCCTTGAAATTTTCATCTCTGCCGGTAAGGTGGAAGGATTGAAGCCTGGACTCTACAGGTACGGAAATAAAGAGCATAGCCTTGAGCTCATAAAAGAGGGAGATTTGAGGCCAGTCCTATCTGCTGCAGCCCTGGGACAGGATATGATTTTTAAAGCACCGGCGACTCTGGTGGTGGTCGCTGTTTACGAGAGAACCAGAGCCAGATACGGGGCCAGGACCGAGCGCTATGTACATATGGAAGCGGGACATGTCGGTGAAAATATAATGCTTCAGGCGACAGCCCTTGGTCTTGGGACTGTTCCGGTAGGGGCGTTTAATGATGGCGAAGTGAAAAAGCTACTGGGAATAAAAGAAGACCCGTTGTATCTTTTCCCGGTAGGCTGGGAGTAACCTGCAAATAATAAGCTGGAAATAAGAACGATAAAACAATCCTGGCGGCCTCCTAATGGTACCGAAAATTCGGCACCAGGCAGGGGTAGATTCTAAGCTAACGCTTAATTAAATCTCATTAATCGTGGTTTAAAGAACTAAGTTGAAAGAACTATCCCGGCTTATCTCTGCGTTAGAGGGCTAGCCTTTGCTGCCGCTATTAGATTCCCGGTATCTTACTGAGTCTGGAATATTTTTTGATGGAGTCAGTCATTGAATCTTTTTGATCTTTTGCCGACTAAAAAAATGTTGGTTCAATTTGGCTTACTTTATTGTATAATCGTTGGCAAGAATCATGATTGGCTTCCCGAGTAAAGTTTTAATTATCGCTGATTATGATAATTTCCGCTTTGACGAACCTCTCAACTCGCCAATTGATTTTGTCATAGCCTGTGGGGATATCCAGTTCAAGGTTCTCGAAGATATTTATGAACTTTTTAGAAAACCGATTTTTGCTGTCAAGGGCAATCATGACTCCCAGGCTCCGTTCCCCAAATTTGTGACTGATGTCCATTTTAAAATTGTTCAGCACCGGAACTGGGTGATTGGAGGCTGGCAGGGCGTTCCAACCTATAAAGGCACAGGCCCCTATGAGTGGGACGACCTGGCTGCCATGAAAATTTTGAGCAATTTTCCTTATGTTGATATTTTCATCTGCCATGCCCCACTACCAGGACTGACCGACAAAAAAGATTATGCTCATCTGGGAAGTGAAGCAGTTTTGAGATATGTCCGCGATAAGCAGCCTAAATATGTTTTTCATGGGCATGTCCATCAAAACATGGGAGCCATGGTTGAAAACAGCGCGGTCATAAGCGTTTATGGAAAAAGAATTGTATCTATTGCTTATTGAGCCCTGGTGTTATCAAGTCTCTGGCGAAAAAGCTAATGGCGAGACGGGAAAAGCCTGCTTCTCAGACCATTATGGTAATCACCATTAGCCCTTAGCTTGGCGGTGGCAGAGACCATGACAAACACCAAAAATAATAATCAAAAATAGTTCCTATTGTTAGCCTTTCGCCTCTCTTTCTCTTTATACTGGAGTTTAGGGGCCTGTCAAAGGTAGCGATGTCAATTTATTGTTGAAAGTCTGGTTTTATAAACTTTCCGTAGGTCCTGGTTAACTGTTGCTTCGTCCAGGTCAAAAACGCAAAAAAAATTCTGTTTATTTTGTTTTTTATTTTTATTATAAATATCGGGATGAATAAAAAACGCATCAGGATGGCTAAGCAGTTGGATCGAAGAGCAGCCGACGCCAGACAGGTAGCCATCGGCCTTGATGTCTATTTTCTCTCGCCAATTGCTCTCAGGAAAACCTGGCCATGTAATTAATCATCAATTGGTATGAAGATCAGTCTTCGATATAAAGACCTGGTTAACAAAAAGACAACGAGGAGTCCTAAGCATGGCTGGACAAAATGATAACTGGAGTAGCCGGGTAGGTTTTATTCTGGCTTCAATGGGCATGGCTTTCGGAGCCGGTAATATCTGGCGTTTTCCCCGGGTAGTTGCTGCCAATGATGGGGGGCCATTTCTCATTGCCTTTTTCGTTGCTACCGTTGTCTGGGCGGTTCCGCTGTTGATGATCGAGATGGTCATGGGGAAAACCACCCGCCGGGGGACAATCGGTGCCTTTAAGAAATTTGTCGGACCGCGTTCCACCTGGATGGGTGCCTGGATAGGATTTTGCTGCATATTTATCATGTTTTATTATTCGGTCGTCACCGGCTGGGCGATACGCTATTTAACCTATGGGGTCACGGGAGTTATCCGAAAAGGCGTTGATTCAGAGGCCCTCTGGAAGCATTTCACCAGCTCGCCTGAACAGACAATTCTTTTTCATTTCATCGCCATAGGCATCGCCGCCTTTATCATCATAGGCGGCGTGCAGAAAGGACTGGAAAGGGCCAACAAAATCATCGTCCCGAGCATTATCGTCCTTCTGGCCATTCTGATGGTCTGGGTGCTGACCAAACCCCATGCGGTTCAAGGCCTGGAATATCTCTTCCGGCCGAATCTGGCTGGTCTCCTCAAAGCCAAGGTCTGGCTTAACGCCTTTACCCAGGCGGCCTGGTCGGTGGGCGCCGGCTGGGGGCTGATGCTGACCTATGCCGTTTATATGTCCGATAGGGACGACATCGGGGCCAACTCCTTTGTTATTGCTCTGGCTGACTCGGGCTCATCACTCCTGGCGGCCATGGGCATTCTGCCGCTGGTCTTCGCCGTCTCACCCAGCCAGGAAGTGGCTCTGCAGGCCCTGCAGTCGGGGGATACCGGACTGACGTTTATCTATTTAGCGAAATTTTTCCCCAACCTGCCGGCCGGGTCGCTTCTGGCCGGGCTTTTCTTTTTAGCTCTGGCTATCTCCGCTCTGGCCTCCTTGCTGTCCATGGTCGAGCTGGCGGTTTTGAACCTGAGCGACTTTGGAATCAACCGCCGAAAAGCAACCCTGATTACGGCCGCGGTCGCCTTCATCCTGGGCATTCCCTCTGCCTGGAGCATCTCTTTTCAGGATAACCAGGACATGGTCTGGGGGGTCGGGCTTCTGATTTCCGGTATTTTCTTTGCCTATGCAGTTTATAAAAATGGTATCAATAATGTCCGCGGAATGATCAATGAGAGCAGCTGGATCCACGTTGGAAAATGGTTCAATGTTTGTGTTATCGCCATTCCTATTATCTTTGTTATTATTTTTGGCTGGTGGGTTTTTCAGGCTGTTACCTGGTATCCGGATTCCTGGTGGAATCCCTGGAAGAAATTAAGCCCCGGGACGATGGTGCTGCAATGGTCGTTGCTGATACTGGCGGTGATTCTTCTTAATAAATGGTTTTCTGAGAAGATCAGGCTGACGGAAACCGATTTGCCTGGTGAGCTAAAAGAGAAGAGGTAGAAGAGAAAAGGTAAAAGAGGAGAGGCAAGAGAAAGGAGCCAAGAGGGTGAGCAACATGAGCGATATAGGCAAAAGAAGGAGAAAATCAGGATGAGTACCGGCGCGGTGATCATGATGGTCTTGATGCTGGGGGTTTATTTCGGCGGATTTGTCTATTTTTCTTTAAAAAAGGAACCTAAAAAGCGGGGTTCACGAAAATAAGCTGGGAAGCCGCCCGGGTCGAAATATAAATTCCAGGAATATAGGATATTCCTTTTTTTCTGTAATCATAACTCACGTTCTTGAAGTGCCTCCAAAACACTGGACAGGGCAATAAGAGGCAAAATGTTAATGGCCATAGCTCAGGCCTTAGCTCAAACCATAACTTAACAGAGGTTTCGTATAACCGCCGCCGCTATGAAAAGGCGACAGTATGAAGCAGCCCAGTTGAATGATCTGCTAAAGGATCGTATAAAATATAAAAGGCGTCGGAGGAGGTGTTATGGTAAGTTTAGTATTAAATTTGATTCTAAGCATTCTTTTAATGGGGGAGAATATGGTAATAAAACTGCCAGCTCCAGCGAAGGATAGCAGCTTTTCGGTCGAACGCGCCATTAACGAGAGGATGTCCATAAGGAGTTATAAAGATACTCCACTGACTCTTAAAGAGGTCTCACAGCTCCTGTGGGCTTCTCAAGGGATTGTGGCCAGTGGGAGAAGGGCGTCTCCATCGGCTGGAGCCACTTACCCTCTTGAAATTTTCATCGCTGCCGGTAAGGTGGAAGGATTGAAGCCGGGACTCTACAGGTACAGAAATAAAGAACATAGCCTTGAGCTTATAAAAGAGGGAGATTTGAGGAAGAGTCTATCTAATGCAGCCCTGGGACAGGAAATGATTTTTAAAGCACCGGCGACTATTGTAGTGGCGGCTGTTTTTGGGAGAACCAGGGCCAGATATGGTGCCAGGGCCGAGCGCTATGTACATATGGAAGCAGGACATGTCGGTGAAAATATAATGCTTCAGGCTACAGCCCTCGGTCTCGGAACTGTTCCGGTAGGTGCGTTTAATGATGGCGAAGTGAAAAGGCTGCTGGGAATAACAGAAGACCCGTTGTATCTTTTCCCGGTAGGCTGGAAGTAAGAAAGATAAAACATTGTCTCAATCAAACTGATTGTTTACTTTTCTTTTCCCGATAAAAAGCTGGTTCAAAAGATAAAAATCAAGTGGATTAGTTAAGAATCTAACCGTTTTGGCTGATGGATAAATTTTACTTGACAGGGGCCTAATAAAGTTATAGATAGTAATCAAATTAAGGCGAATTGAAAGGGCCCCAATAAACAACGAAGAATTAAAGGAAAATAGAAAATAGTCAAGAATAGATTTTTGAAGAGAAAGGAAGCTTTTAAAATCTTTTTTAGTTTTAGAGGAGGGCAAAAATGTCTAGAATCAAAAGCTTTCTGGTGGCTTTCTTTATTTTGTTCTTAGCTTTTCCACTGATTTCATTTTCAGAAACTTTTAAGAGATCTATTGATAACAAAATTGAAATTAATCCTGATGGCACGGCCCTGATTACCAGAGTTGAAAACGTTCCGAGTCCGGATCTGGCCAGAGTTTACTCTATGCATTATAAAGACATGGTCAAAGACAAAAAGTTGTTTAATTCCTTCGTCAGCGAGATTGCCAAAGAATATTATTTTCTCTATGGAACCTCTCCTCAGTTTACCTTCAGGGAAATGGAGGTAAAAGAGGACGGAAAAAGCTTCACCTCAACTATCAGGATGAAAGCTGCCGGCCTGATAAAAAAAGAAAATGGCAACTTAACTTTTTCACGGAAAAGAATAGTAGATGAGAAGGGCCAGATTAGCGAAAAAGTATTCTTAAAATATTTTGAAAACGAGCTTGATTCAAAATATTTTGAATCGGCCTTTCTGGGGTCAGAAAAAAATTCTCTGGCTACTGAACGAAGCACTGAAGTTGTGCTGCCAGAGGGCTCAAAACTTCAAGATATCAAGCCCGTTTTTGATAAATCTCCTAATGATGCCTGGTCGGTTGATTTTGGCGGTGGCTCCACCTATAAAGCCTATTTAAAAAAGAGCGAAAAGGGCTTTCTTCTGGATGAGACCATAATGACCAAGGGGATACCGCCAAAAAAGTTTCTGGACGAAAAGATGAATGATCAGGTCTTTGAAGAACTCAGAAATTATACGGCTTTTGATGTCTTCTTTGAGAATGAGAAAATCGCTCAGGCCAAAGAAGAGTTGAGCCGGCCGGTTCCACACCCGGTTAAAGACGATTTCTCCGGTAACTGGAGTTATTCGGTGTCGTCGGGAGAGCGTCTGACTCATGATTTTGTCTATCAAACTCTCACTATTACGCCAGGCGTAACACTTACTTTAACTTTTAGTGCTTCGCTGCTCTGGGAACATGAGTGGGTTAAGATTAGCTGGTGCAATTGGAAATATAGATTAAAAAAATTTGAGACCACACTTTCTTTGGTCCCGTCCATTAGCCCTTTTGTTAATGCCCATTGTGGTGCTTCTGTTCAGAAAAACTGGTCAACAACTTTATTTGAGCGGGGTAAGACAGTGACTTTCTGGGTGTCAGCCGTCCCTGTTGTTTTGTATTTAAATGCTAAACTTGATGCCGAAGCTGACGCCAAAGTAAGTGGAGATATTGATTTTAACCTGAGTGCTACCTTTGCTCTGAATACTTCTTTAACGGTGAAATATCAGAATGGCTGGAGTAAGACTACCAGTTTTAGTCCCAGTTGTTCTGGCGTGAATTTCACCGCCGATGCTAAAGTTGAGGCCAATGCCGAAGGCCGATTGCCGTTTACCCTGGCCGCTTATGTCTATAACATAGCTGGACCTTTTGTAAAATTAACGCCTTGGTTGGGGGGAGAAGTTTATGCTTCGGTTGGCAGCTCTAATCAGGTTGGCTATGCAGTTAAAGGTGGATTGAAAGCTGAGGGCGGAGTTCAAATGGCTGGCTGGCTAAAAGATCTTTGCGACAGTATACCGTCGGTAAGTTACACCTTTTTTAATTGGACAAATACTTTAAAGCAAGGCACTTATACTTTTTGAGTTGAAGAACCAAAGCTGCAGTTTGCTTTGTATACAGGTACTTGTCAGAAGCCATTGTTAAGGCTGAGGGCAATAAAGTGATGATAAATCTGTTTCATGCACTCCTGCTGAAGGAGGATGAAAGGCTTCATTATCAGTTCATTTTTTAAGCATAATGGTTTACTTTTCAAGTATAAATAACAATTTAAAAAAATTACTTGACAAATCAATTTCTGTATGGTAAAGAAATTTTTCTAGGGCGAAGGGTTGATTCGCTGATAATATAATTGTTCGGGGGTATATTGATTATTTGTTAGGTCTGAGGGAGGGTTCGAAGTTTGAATAATTTTGGCAGAAGGGGATATCGTTGGAATTTCCAATCTACACCGCTCGATATTTTATCCGGACTTAAACTAATCGATCTGATGGCTAACCTACTGGCCACGATAATGTTCCGGACGAACTCTATGGACACATCTAAGGAAGTGTGGATAAATTACTTTCAGGAGCTGGCAAAGAATACGCCTTAAGATCAAACAATCGTGAAAACAATTGGAGGTTTAACTATAGATAAAAATCTTGGGAGGAGGATTTAGATGAAAAAATCCTGTGTATGGGTGATCTTATTGATCGCCCTGGTCTTGTGTGCGGCTGATGGCAAGCAAGCCATCAATGTTTTGTCGGAAAACGTCCTGTCACTCATCATGGATGAATCGATGAAGGAAATGGAAATTCAGCTTCCAGCGGCGAGTGTAGTTGAGCTAAAGCTTCAGGCTAATCCCTCAACGGGTTACGTGTGGGAGGTTGCCAACCGGAACGAGATTGAAGGAACCATCATGATGATTGAAGAGCAGAACGCTCTGTGCCAGGCAATTCCTAAGTTTGAAGCTGTTTCAGGCAACATCAAACCGATGCCGGGTGCACCGCAGATGCAGGTTATACGTTTCGTCGGGAAGAGGGAAGGAGCAGTAAAGGTTCAGCTGGTATTGCGTCGTCCATGGGAGAGTGGCTATTTTAAGACGAAGAGTGTTTATGTGCATTCTGAGGGTGCCTATATTGGTGACATCAGAATGTTGCAGAACAAGGTGAAGAGTGCGCCGGCGGTCAAGCCTCCGAAGGAGGAAGTAATTGTAGGTGCCTTACCATCTCATTTTGACTGGCGTGATTCGGGTAAGGTTACCGCGGTCAGGGATCAGGGGAACTGCGGAAGCTGCTGGGCCTTTGGCACCGTTGCCGCTGTCGAAGCTGCCGTTCTTATCAAGGATGGGATAACCCGAAATTATTCAGAGCAATACCTGGTTTCATGCAACAGTGAAGGCTGGGGTTGCAATGGCAGCACTGGCTGGCCGTTAGACTATTTTAAGAACAAGTATATTTCGGGTGAATCTGGTGCTGGTGCCCGTCTGGAAAGCGACTTTCCTTATAAAGCTGCTGATGTAGCCTGCAATCCACCTCATACTGCTTATGAAAAGATTCAAAGCTGGGCTTATACTGATGATGTTTCTGATGGTGCCACTCCCAGTAGAACTCATAATCCGACAGTAGCTCAGATCAAGCAAAAGATCTATGATTACGGCCCGGTTGGCACCATGGTTGATGCTTCAAGCTGGAGCAGCTATTCAGGCGGCGTTTGGACTCATACGGGCAGTCAACTCAACCACATCGTCTGCATCACCGGCTGGGACGATAGCCAGGGTTGCTTCTATGTTAAGAATTCCTGGGGCACAAGTTGGGGTGAAAGCGGTTATATCAGACTGGCCTATGGCAGTGACCTGGTAGGCCGGAATTCCACTTATGTAGTTTATGGCTCAACAACTCCTACTGCTCCTACTATCACCCAGCAACCGACTAACCAGACAGTCGCTGTTGGTCAGACAGCCACTTTCTCGGTAGTGGCGACGGGCACAGCTCCATTGAGCTATCAGTGGTATAAAAACAGCACAGCCATCAGTGGCGCCACTGCTGCCAGCTACACCACTCCTGCCACAACTTCATCCGACAATGGTGCGAAGTTCTATGTGAAGGTAAGCAATTCAGCGGGCAGTGTTAATTCCAATACCGTCACTCTGACTGTGACTTCTGGTGGTGCTCCTACTATCACGACTCAGCCGACTAACCAGACAGTAACTGTTGGCCAGAAAGCCACTTTCTCGGTAGTGGCTACGGGCACAGCTCCATTAAGCTATCAGTGGTACAAGAACAGCACAGCCATTAGTGGTGCGACGGCTGCCAGCTACACCACTCCTGCCACAACTTCAGCCGACAACGGTGCGAAGTTCTATGTGAAGGTGAGTAATTCGTATGGTAGTGTTAATTCCAATACCGTCACTCTGACTGTCAACGCTGCTTCAGGTATTAAGGTGACCAGACCTAATGGAGGTGAATGGTGGTATCGCGGCTACACTTACAGCATTACCTGGACAGCTCCTTCTACCACTTCCTATGTGGCCATCGGGCTATATCGCGGTTCAACATTCGTTGGCTGGATTACCACTTATCGGAAAGCTTCTTATGGTTACTACAACTGGACGATTCCTTACTCATTGACTTCCTCATCTTCCTACAGAATTATGATCCGCGACTATAGCAACAGCTCAATATATGACTTTAGTGACGGTTACTTTACGATTTATTAAGTTGTAAGAACGTATTGTTGGCTTAGAGTTTGTCACGGCTGGAGGAGCCTACGGGCTCCTTCAGCCGGCTGACAAATTTGGTGTTTTTTGGGGGGCAAGAAACTTCTAAGAAGAGAGGATGGCGCAGGATTCTCTGAGCTCGGGAAAAAATATCCGCACTTCTGACCAGGGCGATTTTTTGTATTCGGAACTAGATGCAATCAAAAGTGTTTCCGCCCGGGTTTTCATCTTGCAAAAAAATAAATTATTTAAGTTAACTTTATCCAGGCAACTTAAAGACTGCTTTTGAGGGGCAATAATTCTCAGCCAGGCAGTCTCTAGACCATTTTTAAAATTAGTAATTTTGAGCCTGAGTTTCTTTTTTTTAATCGTAAGAAGCGGGCTTCTCACCGGTTAAAGGCCTTCAAGCTGGAAGAGAAAAGAAAAGCAAGAAAAAATCACAAACAAAGAAATTAAGCTGGAAGCAAAGAAAACTTGACTTCTGATTTTGCAGAATTAAATTAAAATATGAGGGGTATGAAGGATAAAAGGTCATCTTAAAGGCTATCATAATTGTGATCTTGTTTAGCATATCCTTTAATATATCCGCGAGATGCACTGGTAATTGGCCAGGCGGCCGCAGCAAAAGCATTCCAATAAAATCCTTAATCATAATTTCTCCAGTCAAAGGTGCAGTTATTAATAGACTAAAAAGCTTATAAATTAATTGATAATAATAAAAAAGGAGGAAAAGAATGACAGACTGGGAAACAGTCAACAAAAGGATGAAGGAATGTCAGAAGAACAACAAGCCTGAAAAAGTCATTGAGTGTCTGGTCGAGCTTTTTGGCCAGTCAAATGAAGGCCTGGTAGCTTTTAATATCGGTCAGGAATATGAAAAGATTAATAAGCTGGAAGAAGCCATGGATTTCTACGAGAAAGCCGAATACCTGTTGCCGCTGCCCGATTTTAGGGAAAGATCCAGGGAAGCCATTAACAAGATAAGAACCAGATTGATAGAGAAAGGAGTATATCATCTGGAGGGCACGGCCATCAGTCTGCCTGAAATTTTAAAATTTGAGCCGGTGGAGACACTTTTGATTGTCTCCGGCACGCGAGATAAAGTCTGGAATGTGGATCCGACTGCTCCTGATTTTGTTCCAGCCAGATATGTTTACCGGGGGAAGAAGTTTCATGATTTTCTGGCCTGGGCAGAAGACAACAAAATAGAAAATAAGGGTTTTTTCTGGATGATATTAAGTGGAAAATATGGTTTTACCGAACCATGGGCACCTATTGCCAGGTATGATGTGAATTTGAGCGACCAGAGGGATTTTCCTATATCTACTGAGACGCTTAAAAATCAGGCCAGGCAAAAAAGATGGTGGCGAAATGAGAGAGGTGTTCTGACTGAGAAAAGAATGACGGATGTTAAAAGTCTTATTCTCATCAATTGTAGCAGCTCCTATAAAGACAGAATCACTGAAGCCTTGCCTGATGCACATTATCATGAGGCAGTTAGCTGAGATAAAAAATATTTTCATTTTTAAAGGCTGTTTGCCGTTGGTTTAAGGCCAGTAAAGCAGCATGAAACTCGCTTTACAGGTTTAAACCCTGAAGCCAGTGGTGGTTTGCTTGACATTTATAGAAAGACAACTTAGCATAAAAAAAGAGATAGTAAATGTGGGGAAATCAAGTAGGGCAAGTTAGTTGATTATATTTTATTTCGCTTTCATTATGATCGTCGCCTGAGTTTTATGCGAAAATTGCTAAAATTCGGGCCAGGCTGAAAACGGGTAGAAGCAACAATAAAATTCATCTGGCCCTAACCGAATAGACCAATGGAAAATCAAAAGCAAGTTTTCTGCTTTCCAAGAATTGGAAGATACACTCAGGTCTTTTGTGATTTACTGGAAAGTTTTGGCTTGACGGTCTTGCTGCCTCCACCCATCACCGAGCGGACAGTCAAGCTTGGTGTGCGGTATTCTGCTGACATGATGTGTTATCCCTTCAAGATAACGCTGGGCAATTTTATCGAATCCATCGAGGCGGGAGCAAACAGCCTTATTATGTTCGATTCCAGAGGCAGGTGCCGGTTGAGGCACTACTGGGCGCTACATGATTTGACGTTAAGGCGGCTTGGTTATAAGTTCCAGCTTTATCATGTCAACTTTGTCAACATCTTGAGACTTATTAAGACTTTTAACCCGCGCCTTTCCTATGTAGCTATTTTAAAGAAGCTACATCAAGGCTGGATTGAGTTGAGAAAAGTCGAAGGAACGTGGCCAGCGCTTGATAAGAGGAATGTCAATATAGGTATTGTCGGTGAAATTTTTACTTGCCTGGAGCCCGCCATCAATCTTGATATTGAAAAAAGGCTTAAAGAGCTGAATGTTAATGTTTTTAATACTGTTCGTATCTCAGATTTCATTAAGGCCTGCTTGCGGCTCGAGGGCAGCGAAAAAAGGGTTTATAAGAGGAAAGCGAAAAATTATTTAAATGGACAGTTGGGAGGACATGGCTTTGAGAATATTTATAACACCATGTATCTGGCTGACAGGGGAATTGACGGTCTGATTCATCTTCTCCCGTTGAGCTGCATGCCAGAGACAACGGTTGAACCGATCCTGGACAAAATCTGCCTCGAGCATAGTATTCCACTTCTCCGACTGCCCATAGACGAGACAAAGAGTGAGATGAATTTCGAAACCCGTCTGGAAACTTTTGTTGATTTAATAAAAAGGAGAAAAAAGTGAAAGAAATCTTCCTGGGCATTGACGTCGGCAGTACTTCCATCAAATGTGTTTTGCTCGATGAAGAAGGTAGAATTATTAGCTCTGTCTATCTCAGAAATAAAGGCATAACTGAAAGCCTGGTCGAGGCCTTGGAAGGGCTGGCTAAGGGCATAAAAGCAGATACAGGAACAGGAGCGGGAAGAGGAATAAAAATAGCCGCCTGCGGGATTACAGGCAGCGGAAGAAATTTTGCCAGCCTGCTGGTTGGAGCCGATATCGTCAGGACAGAAGTGCTGGCCCACACAGTAGCTGCGCTGTCTTTTTACCCTGAAGCGCGGACGATTTTTGAAATTGGTGGCGAGGATTGCAAGCTGATGATTGTTGAGGATGGCATTCTGGCGGATTTCAGCATGAATAGCATCTGTGCTGGTGGGACCGGTGCTATGATTGAGGCCATTGCTAACAGAATGGGCATACCGATTGAAGAGGTTGGCGAGATGGCATTAAAGAGCCGGAACCAGCTTGATTTGCCCGGGAAGTGCGGCATTTTCTGCCAATCAGCTGTCGTCAGTAAATTAAATACCGGAGCTGATAAGTGCGACATCCTGATGGGAGTCTGCCGGGCACTGATCAGAAATTATCTGACGATTTGTAAGAGTGGGAGATTGAAGCCTCCTTATATTTTCCAGGGGGCAACGGCACTAAATAAAGCCCTGGTCAGAGCGCTAGAGGAAGAAATTCAGCACGAGGTGATTGTGCCTTCGGAATGTGCTTTGATGGGAGCGATAGGTATAGCCCAGATGGCTATGGAAGAGATGCCCGAAAAAACAAAATTTAAAGGGCTGGAAGCTGTGGTCAGGGCCAGATTTGATATCTCAAATTTCAGATGTCAGGATTGTGCCAACAGATGTGAAGTCATTCAGATTGTTCAGGATGGCCGACTGGCTGGCTCGATCGGCAGCCGCTGTCATAAATCATTCGGTGACGTGATACTCTGTCCCTGACGGGAAATCAATTCTCTTTTGTCTTACCATTTAAATTGCCTCTTCTAAGCAGGGCTTCGGCCGACACTTAAATTGTTGTTAAGACTGGCAAATTTATTCATGCTGCCAGGAATAAGCCTGGGTTAGAGTAACTAATTGACCATTGAGGGGGACAGAGTATCACGTCACCGTTTTTGAATTGACCATTGAGGGGGACAGAGTATCACGTCACCGTTTTTGTGGCTAATTTTAGTAAAAACAAATACAATGTATGGCAGGGCAATAAACCAATAAAAAGGAGGCATGGAAAAAAACAATGTGGAAAAAGATTATTGAGTTATCAGTTCTTAGTGCTTTTTTAGTTAGCTTACTTTCATTACCATCATCCGCCTTCGTTTTTGGCGTCAAGGGTGGTGTTAGTCTGGCAAGCTTTGGCCATGAAGGGCCTGCTCTTAGCGGCTTTTCTTTCAATAGTAGAACCAGGCTGAACGGAGGTATATATTTTAGTTTTGAGCTATTCAAAGGCTTAGCTCTCCAGCCTGAAATCCTTTATGTTCAGAAAGGATTTCATTTTAAGTCCACAGAAAGTGAGGAAGCCTTCGACTACAGTTATGATTATTTAGAGATTCCTGTTTTGCTTAAGCATTATTTTGGTGCTTCTGATGCCAAGATATCTCCTTATGTTTTTGCTGGTCCTTATTTTGGACTGAATACTCTTGCCAGGTATGAGAATACTTCTGATGAAACTAAATATGGCCTTGGAAGTAGTACTGAGGATTTTGAATATGGAATTAGTGCTGGAGCAGGTATTATGCTGAAAGCGGGCCCGGGAGAAATTCAAATTGACGGACGTTATGATGCTGGCTTGAATAAACTGGCTAAAAAAGCTGGAGAACCTGGATATGGCCGGACCAGAACCTGGCTGATAACCATAGGCTATTCATTCAGCCCAGGAAAGAATAATAAATCTCAGACTTTTCCTCAATCTGTCAATACCGCTACCAGGCCAACTGTCAAGAGTGAACCAGTTCCTGGAGCTGAAATAACTATTGAGCAGCTGGAACCGGTGGTTATAAAATCTTCAGGCAAAACCAATGCCAAGACTGATGAAAAAGGCGGATTTTCGGTGATTATTCCTGCTGATGTGTTTAATAAGCTGGGTAGTGAATTTAAGTTGCTTTTTACTATTAAGCCTTTACAACCAGCAAAATACCCTGTTGAGACTAATCAAGTTAAAGTTACTCTCAAAAAAGAAGCCGGCCCGAAATATGACTTTATTGTCACCTGGGAAAAGCTCACGGTTAAGGCAAACAAAGGCTGCTTTGCTGTTAATCCCAAAGCCCAGCAATAATCAAGGTGACGTGATACTCTGTCCCCAAATAAAAGCGGTCAGGTATAATCTTAGTTTTTCAGAAGACTCTCAAGATAAAGATAAGGGAAAAAAACCAGCGGCCAGGGTAAGCCGACTTTAGCCTCGTTAGCTTGGCATTGATTTTTATTCGAACTGTAGCCCCAGGCGAACCACATAACGATATTTATCACCGGGATGGGAGAAAAAAAAAGTGTTAGCATCCAATCACCAGAACCGACTCTGTGACCAGCGAAGAGTGTTCTTTAGTATGGATCAATCCCTGCTTGATTTCTATTTCTTCTCACTTCTTCTTGGTAAAATCTTATTTGATTCTGGTTTACAGGTATTTAGTGCCTGTCTTCAGGCTATTTAGTTTTATAAGGTTAACTCTGTCTCAACTTCTGGTTTTTGTTAGACACCGTACGTAATTCTCCATGCAGGCAAGCAATATCTATGATTTATGTCACCACGGTTGAAAATAGCTAAACGATGACTTAATATAGCCTGAGGTAGACTATGGATATCTATTTTTATGAGGCTTTCGAGGAAGAAGCAAGGTTAATCATAGATCTTCTCCAGGGGAAACTGCTGTTTGACCTGACAGACAAGACTATTCAGGAAAGCGGTGATAAAATCCCACCGGCCAGGCTGATCAGCATCAGGACGCAATCGTCAATTCCGGCCGAGTGGCAGGATAAACTTGATGGGGTTCTGAGCCGGACGACCGGCTTTGATCATCTTAAAGCTTATAAAAAAGCCATAAAATCTCCGGTTGCCCTGGGCTACCTTGAGGAATATGCTACCCGGGCTGTAGCCGAGCAAGCCATTCTTCTTATGCTATCGTTGTTAAGGCGCTTGCCTCAACAAATCCGGCAGTTCAAACACTTTCAGCGTGACGGTTTGACGGGCCTGGAAGCTCAGGGCAAAAATCTGCTGGTCGTTGGTGTTGGCCGGATTGGTGGAGAAATAGTTAGAATCGGACATGGACTCAAAATGAACGTCAGGGGAGTGGACATTGTTAATCGTCATGATTTTGTTTCCTATGTGCAGCGCGATGAAGGTCTGGCCTGGGCTGATATTATTATCTGTGCTATGAACCTCACTGATGAGAACGTCAATTATTTTTCTTATGACCTGCTTAAAAAAGCCAGGCCCGGCGTCATCTTCATCAACGTGGCCCGTGGTGAGCACGCCCCTCTTTTTGATCTTTTCCGTCTTGTCCAGGAGGGGCATCTCGGCGGCCTGGCCCTTGATGTTTTTGAAGATGAGCCATCTGTTGCCACTGCCCTTCGCACTGATAAAACCGGGGAATCAGAAAAGGCGAGAGTAATAGTCGATTTGCTGTCCTATCCTAATGTCATTCTCACCCCTCATAATGCTTTTAACACTGCCCAAGCCCTCCAGCGCAAAGTCCAGTTCAGCCTGGATGAGATTTTTTATTTCCTGGAGCACCACCAATTTCATTGCCAGGTTTAACTGGCGGACATATCTTATTGCTTAGAACATTAAGACATACTGTTAACCCGCGCGCTTACTAATATTTTAAAGCTCGGATTTTCTTCCAAATCCCTTATAGCTCTTTAAGGATTAAAATCTTATTCAAAATAAGCAGGTCAGATAAGAACTTGGTTAAGATGACCTTCTTATATTTTTAGGATTCAAGGCAGACAACCCTTTTTTATTTCGCACAAACCACTGTCTATCTCTTTTGGTGTCAGGTTCTTATTCAAAAAAAGCGCACAAAATAAAAGCTTGATTATAAAAGCTTGATTATAACCACATTCTGCCGTTTTAAATTAAACATTAAGGGCAGGCACATTAGCCTTCCCGCCCTTTAGGCTCTAATCCTTGAGATCAGGCCCGGCTTGTATATTACTCCAGCCTTATTATTTAGTTACAATCTTGAGCAGTGTGCCGGCCGGAACCTTATCTGTAAGTTCCATGGCATTCATCACGGCAATCTGTTTCTGTTTGTCTTGATTGTAACCGTAAGGCTTAAGGAGATTGGACAGGCTATCAGCTCTGGCGGCTTTGATAATTTTAATTCTCTCTGGCTTAACATTTATTTTAGCCTGGTCAGACAGCAGTTTAAAACCATTCAGCGTATCAGACATAATTTCAGAATAAGTGATAAATTTGCTGTCTCCAGTATAACCCAGGAACATCATCACCCGGTCGTCTTTCTTGATAAAATTAGCCAGGCCGGCTAAATTGCCTTCGTCTGTTTTTAGTGTGAATTTCAATCTCCTGGTTTCAAAGCCGTTCAAAGTTTTAAGTTCGGAGCTCAAGACAGTCGCTTTATTATTCTGGACAAAAGCCTGAGCTGCTTCCTCCGTGGTTTTTTCAGAAGCCAGAGTCAGCATGATGGCGGCATCCTCTTTAGGCGAAATGATCTGAACCTGCGAAGCAGTATTATTGACCTTCCAGCCAGCAGGAACCGGGAACTGAAATTTGAGCCCGGGGTGATAAAAAACCTGACTTTCCACATAGCCCTGCCTGGGGTCATCTCCAAAAACCAGACCGTCCAGCTTTCTCAAGTAGTCATCGCGGCTGACAGCCAGGCCGGCTCCTGGATTAGCCGCTTTCCAATCAGCCGCGGCCTTTCTTACGGCTTCGACTCTGTTCGGCGGATCAGGGTGAGTCGACAGCCAGGTGGGCAACCCATCTTTGCCAGAGGAGGGATTGAGCCTTTCCAGAGTTACAAACATATTGGCCATGTGGCTGGCTTCATACCCGGCCCGGGAAGCATAGAGCACACCGAGGTCGTCAGCCTGCCTTTCATGCTCCCGGCTGAAACTAAGAAAGAGAACATTCAGGCCCGCTTCGGCCAGCCCGGCAAATTTCTGGAAGGTTCTGGACAGAGCCGAACCAAGAGCCAGGCCAAGTTGGGCTGCCTGGGCCCTGGTATAAAGCTGAGCACTATGCCGGGCAGTCACATGCCCCACTTCGTGTCCCATAGTTCCAGACAGCTCAGCTTCATCGTTGAGATAAGCCAGAATCCCTCTCGTTACATAAACATATCCGCCAGGAACAGCAAAAGCATTGACCACAGGGCTGTCCATGATTTTAAAGGTGAAGGGCAGGTCAGGTTGATGACTGACTGAGACTAATTTCTTGCCGACCCCCGAAATATACTGGTTCAGGGTCTCATCCTGATAAACTCCATAGGTACCGATGATTTCTTTATCGGTTTGCTGTCCGAGGGCCAATTCATCCGACCGGCTGAGAAGCATAAACTCTTTTTTCTGAGTAACTGGATTGACGGCGCAGGCCAGGCTGGCAATTATTAAGGCCATGGTCAAGAAGTAAAAGACTAATGGTGGCCATCCTGATTTTAGCTTAATCTTTTTGCTGCCGGCCAGAACCCATCCACTCAAATACAAAAAACCTTTTTTCTGTTGCTTTTTCATCTGCCCTCCATTCTCATTTTTGCTACCGTTCATATTATACCAATAAAATCAGGCAAATGATAAAACAGGCTTTTATTTGTCATCCAAATATTTATTTTGCCTAGATTGTTTATATTTTTTTCCATCGTGTCAGCGGCTACGCCAAAGCTAAGTTATATTTCTTTGCCTGGGCTGGATCGGGTTGAATCATCAGCAAAATTAGTTATCTAATTAATTAGTTTGTTATCCAATTGGATAATAGCCTGAAGTTAAAAAATAAAATTAGGAAGATGGCTTGGTGGAGTTGCTGCTGATCATCTTCACAGCCAGGCAATCATAAGCCAGTCGCCCTTTCTGATAGGCCACGGTTGAACGCCGCAGAAGGCGCCAGCCTCCATTCTGATAGATGCCCTCGCTCTCGAGTTTCTCCGCCAGGTTGGGTGCTCCTTCCAGGTTTTCAGTTAGAAAAGGATTTTGTGACAGGATAAGCGGCTTCATATCCGGAGCGGTGATAACAGTCACTGGTTCAATGATTAAATTGTTCAGCTCAGGCAAGGGCTGAATGGCCACCACCGGCTTGGTCTGGAGGCTGATCATTCTGGCTCTGGCATCCGGGGCAACTGAACTCTTGGTAGTCTCGATCATGTCCAGCAGGTAAAGTCTAACATCATCCAGGTTTTTTGCTTGATAGATTCGACCAACATCATGGTAGGTGGTCAGTGCTTTAGCCAGAATAGAAATTTCTTTTAGATAATGACTGCGCTGGTTATCAGGGACGACATGCATGACAATGATGGAGACCGGCCTTTTATCCGGTGCACCATAATCAATGCCGGCTGGACTCCAGCCAATGACGCATTTCAAGTCCTCTTCATAGCGCATACGCGCATGCGGGCAAGCCCAGCCCTGGCCGAGACCCGTATTGGCTATTTCTTCCCGCTTTAGCACCAGACCGACCACATCAGTTCCAGCCGGCGTTTCCGGAAAAGCTTCAATGATATGGGCTAAAAACTGCAGTGCATGCGTCTTGTCGTTTTCTGGAAGCTCAAAGAGCCGGCCTTCCTGTAGAGCATCGAGTAAAGTATCCATCATACACCTCCAAACTTTTTAAAGAACCAGCCTTTTACCTGATGAGCCAGAACAGAATAAGTGAGAAGGAAACTGGCAATCCACAGCCAGTAAGTAGCTGGCAGTGGCACCAGGCCGAGCACCGGGGCTAAAGCCGAATAGGGAAGCCAGGCGCCAATTAGCATGATAACCAGCGTGGTCAATAATAGCTGAGATGAAGGCCGGCTTTGAATAAAGGGTATTTTTCTTGTCCGGATGATGTGAACAATCAGAGTCTGGGTAAGAAGAGATTCCACAAACCAGCCAGTTTGAAACAGCTTGACCAGAAATTCCTTCTGGCTGGCAGCCACGGCCGGGTCAAGTCTCAATTCCATTCCTTAAAACCAGAGTTCTTGACTTAACCCTTTTGCCCAGTGCTTCCACTGCCTGAAATGATCTATGATCAAGAACATAGGAGAGGCCAATACTCAGCAGGACCATCAGGCTGACGACAATGGTTGATTTAGATTCACCGATTATGGCTGAGATAATAGCAATAGCCAGAAGTTGAATGACCAAGGGGCTTTTAAGGCGGCGACCGATATCAGCCCAGAAACTCAATCTCTTTTTGCTGGTGAGTCCATTTGGTCCATACTCATTCAGCCGTTCTTCGGCTTCATCAGAGGAAAGGCCTTTAAGTGAGGTTTCAAGCTGGGCAAATGTCAGGGGAAGAGGCTGGCTGCAGAGTTCAATGAGCCGCTGCTCAGACTGGCTGATATCTCTAAGAAGCTGAGCCTTTTTCCCGGACTTGGCCTGGCTGTTCAGCAATCTAGGCCATATCCCTTTCTTGTTGGGTGACATCAGGCTGACCTCCGGATTAATATAGAGAGAGGTGCCAAATTTGCAGCCCGGGATACAGTCCACTGGATGGAGGATTTCTTTGTTCGTGGTAGTGAACCAGAAACTAATACTGGTGGTGATAAAGGCAACCAGCCACGGAACTTCTTTTTGGGGGGAAACTCAATTCTTACTATCATCAGGATTCACCTCCGTCAGCCGGACCTGCCTGAGATTCAGGCCGGAGGTGAATCGTTTATGGTCTCATTCTGTCGGCCAGTGAACGACTAACCTGCCAGCCTGCACCCTTCAATTGACAATAAAAGGCTGCCTGGCTGCCACCTGGGCTTCCGTCGTCATCGTTCATATCATTTAGCCTCTTTAGTATTATAATTTAATAATAAAAGTTATTTTCATACTTAAACTTATACGGATAGAAGCGGTATGTCAAGGCCATAGAGAAAGAATAACAAATAAAATTTTTGATCCTGGAAAAGAAAGAAATAAAAGGTTGACGGATAGTATTCCAAATTGTTATTCTACGAATAGAAGTAGATAATTCTTAATAGTAGAGATTTTATGGCGCAGGGGGTAAAAATGAATGTAAAAACTAGAGACTTGATAAGACAATCAAAGCTGGTAATACCGATTCTGGTTACAGCCATGGCGGGCATCCTGCTCATCGCCGGGACATTTGCAGATGGCCAACAAGCTCAATCAGTAAGCCAGCCAGGCCAGAATGAGCTGAAAGCATCTTCTCCGGCTGTGCCGGTCTCATTTAACAAGGGGAAGAATTGGCTTGTTTATTTCATTCCCAATGAGGGCCAAATTGATAACCGTGTAAAATATTATATTGCTGGTAAAGAAAAAAATATTTATTTTACAGACGATGGTTTAACCATCTCACTCTTCGGGTTTGATCAGTCTGGTGAATCAGATGGAGAGCTTCAAACTAAACGGCAGACAATCCGGCTTGATTTTGTCGGTGCTAATGATTTCAGCCAGCCGGCAGGAACAAAGCCTGAGAATGGCCCGGTTTATTCTTTTTTTAGAGGAAAGCCTGAAAACTGGAAGACAGGGCTGGCCGCCTGCCAGCAGGTTGAATACCGGGAAGTGTGGCCCGGGGTTGACCTGACTTTTTATGGAGAAGAGAGCTGTCTAAAATCAGAATTTATCATCAGGCCAGAAACGGATGTTTCATCTATCAGAATGAAATATTCCGGAGCGACCGGCGTCAGTCTAAATAGAAATGGTGAGCTTCAGATTGTGACAGAAGCAGGTGAGTTTTTTGACGAGCCGCCTCTGGCCTATCAAGTAAAAAACGGACAAAAAGTATCAGTCAGCGTTGAATATGTAATTTATGATGAGAAGACTGAAGCTTCTGGCCTGGTCTCAATAAATTATGGCTTTAGGGTGGGCGAGTATGACAGGTCGCTTCCACTTATCATTGATCCGGCTATTTTAATTTACAGCGGCTATTTAGGCGGTTTATCCAATGACCGGGCTATGGCCGTAGCTGTTGATAGTCTGGGTAATTCTTATATTACCGGCTGGACTGGTTCTATGGATTTTCCTACTGTCATTGGGCCGGAACTGGTGTTCAATGGCCCTTCCCCGGGGACAGATGCTTTTGTTGCCAAAGTCAACCCTTCCGGGCAACTGGTTTATTGCGGTTACTTAGGTGGAGGTTATAATGACGGCGGTACAGGCATTGCAGTTGATAGTTCCGGTTACGCTTATATCTGTGGTTATACTTTTTCTCCTGATTTTCCGGTTTTAGTTGGCCCGGATACAAGCTACAATGGCAACATTACTCAGTTTAGTGATGCCTTTATCGCCAAGTTAAGTCCGGCTGGAAATACTCTGATTTATAGCAGCTATCTTGGTGGAGCTGCCGATGACTTAGCCTATGCAGTGGCCATAGATACTTCTGGCCGGGCTTACTTAGTGGGCACAACCAAAAGCAGTGATTTCCCGGCGATAGTCGGGCCTGATAAAAGCTATAATGGAGGGGAAGATGTCTTTGTGACCAGGGTAGCCGCAGCTGCCAATACTTTCGAATTTAGTGGTTTTATTGGTGGCAGTCAGAATGATACCGGTTGCTGGCTGGCTTTAGACAGCAGTAACAATATTTATGTTACCGGTTATACTAACTCGACTCCTGGCCACAAGTTTCCGGTGAAAGTTGGACCAAAATTAACCCATTCTGGAGGGTGGGATGCCTTTGTGGCCAAGGTTATCTCTTCAGGTTCATCTTTGATCTACTGTGGTTATATCGGGGGAACAGGAGATGATTATGGAACGGGCATTGCTGTGGATAGTGCTGGCTGTGCCTATGTAACTGGTACTACCTTATCTTCCAGTGGATTTCCTGCCAGCGGTGGTCCTGACACCACCTATAATGGCGGTGGCGACGCCTATCTGGCCAAGGTTAAGGCTGATGGCTCATCCCTGGTTTATGCCGGATTTCTGGGCGGTGGGCTTGGCGATTTTGGCCTATCAGTAGCTGTTAATTCAGCCGGAGAAGCTGTAGTTGCTGGAGCCACGGATTCCAGTGACTTCCCGTTAGCTGGCAGCAGCTATTTCACTTATGCCGGCGGCCGGGATTCTTTTATGACGGTAGTTGGGGCCAGCGGGTCAGGAATTCAATATTCAACCTACCTGGGAGGCAGTGGAAATGAGGAGGCTAATGGGGTAGCTCTTGATAACCATGGCTTTGGCTATCTGACCGGTTTTACTACCTCCCCTAATTTTCCAACTCTGGTCGGACCGTTTTTAGAGCCACCAGCGGGCAGCGGTTACTTAATTGAAGATGCTTTTATCAGCCGGCTTAAATTGCCTCCAGCGAGGCCTGTCAATTTAAGAAAGACCTCTGCTTCTCAAACCGAAATCAGCCTGGCCTGGAATGATACTTCGGAGAACGAAGATGGCTTTAAGCTTGAGAGAAAAACAAGCAGCACGAGCTGGGCTCAAATCGCCAGCCTGGGACCTAATGTAACTGTCTATACAGATAGCGGCCTTAATGAAGGGACAAGTTATTTTTACCGGGTAAAGGCCTATAACAATGCCGGCGAATCAGCTTATTCAAATGAACTTAATGTTCTAACTACTCCCGCTGCTCCGGCCAATCTGACGGCCGAAGTTATTAATGAAAGAAAGGTTAACCTGTCCTGGCAGGACAAGTCGGGCGGAGAAGAAGGGTTCAGGCTGGAGAGAAAAGCAGGCAGCGGCAACTGGGGCACAGTGGCTACTCTCCCGGCTAATACTACTGCTTATTCAGATACAACTGTGGTTGAAACCACGACCTATACTTACCGGGTTTTTGCTTTTAATGCTGGCGGTGATTCTCCTTCTTCTAATGAAGTTTCAGTGACAACTCCGGCTCTGACCATTCCATTAGCACCTTCAGACCTTCAGGCTACACCTTTGTCCTATTCTCAAGTGAGGTTAAGCTGGACGGATAATTCTTTTAATGAAGAAGGATTTAAAATAGAAAGAAAAGAAGGAAGTGGCGGCACCTATCAGCAGGTTGGAACAACCGGCGAAGGGGTAACTACCTATAATGACAGTGGATTAGCCGAGATGACTGCCTACTATTATCGGGTAAGAGCTTTTAATGCTGCCGGCAATTCAGCCTATTCAAATGAAGCTACGGTGACCACTCCAGAAAATAAGCCAAAAATAAGACTGCCTATCGGCGAGGTGGCTTTTGGCCAGGTAAATGTCTGTGAATATCAGGATTTGACCACAACTATTTATAATGATGGCGGAGCTGAGCTGATCATCACGGCTGTGGCCAGAAGCTCTGGTTCAACATATTTTACTTATGCTGGTCCGGCTTTGCCTCTAACCATTTCTCCGCTTAGCTCGAAGACGGTAACGATCAGATTTTCGCCGCTAAGCACCGGGGCCGAGAGTGCTACTTTTAATGTAGACTCAAATGATCCGAATAATCCGACTGCTGCTTTGAATGCCTCTGGCACAGGCTTTATTCCCACTATCACCATTGAACTGGGAGTCGAAAGACGGACAGAAAGAGTCTGGATTATCAGGCGGGATTATGGCCGGATAACGGTGGTGGTCAATAAATCTGCTCCTTTTACGGTGACGAAATATAGACTGTGGCGTAAGATAAGCGGTGGAAGTTATGAATTGAGAAAGGAATTTACTGAAAGTGAATTAAGCTATGGCCACCTTGTTTATCTTGATACTTATCTGGATAAGGGGAAGAATTATATTTACCGCTTTGAAGCAGTTGATTGCACTGGCCTGGTTATTGCCAGCTCAGATGAGGTGGGTACTCAGGCAATTTTAACACCTGACGGGCTGGCTCCCCGGTCTCAGGGGAAAAGAGAAGATAAGGTGCGCCGTGCGCCATAGCTATGATTTTTCAAATCAATGAGAATTAATGATTAGGTGGCCGGGATTAACAAAAGCTAAGACTGCACTCAGAACAGATTTTAATTTTATCTGGCTTCTGATATTTATTTTGCTCGTCTGGCCTGGCCTTGTTTATTCTGCTTACGCCTGGAGTGGGACAGCTGCCGAAGGAGCGAGCATAGCAGGGGATATAAGCAACCCAGTTAACAATGGCCTCCGCCAGATAAGAGTTCAATTACTGGCCGATGACGATTTAAACCACTCCCCAGAAGCTATGAACCGGGTGGAATCAAGCCTGGCAGAAATTTCAGATGAATTTGAATCTCTTTTTGGCCTGACTTTTATTCCTGCCGGCTGGTCTTCCTGGGAGGCAGATAAAGGCAGCCATAATATTCAGGAGCTGGTAGAAAAATCTAATTTGTTCCTGCCGGGGAAAAAAGCCGATTTAGTGCTGGCGGTAACCGCCCGGACTAATCTTCAGCCTGAATATTCAGGGCTGGCCTTATTTAGAAATTCGGTAGTAATTATTGTTTATACTTCTGACCGGACAAAACTCAGGAAACTCATCAAGCATGAATTTGGCCACGTCTTTGGGGCTGTTCATGTTCCGGAGCCAGCTTCTGTTATGAGCTGTTCGGGAAAAGGAGATGATTTTGATGCCAGTAATCAGGCAATAATCAAGCTTATGCGGGAAAGGAGCTTTGAGTCTCTGGCTAATCCTTTTCCACTTGATATTCGTATGCATGTCGAAAAAACATATCTACAGATTAGAGAAAATATAAGACAATTAAGCCAGGTAAAACCGCTACTGGCACCTGTCCCCGCCGGTGAAGCCAGCGAGCAGACTCGATGCCTGAGTGATGTTTTTCTGATGTTAGCCCAGATTGAATTAGAAAAGAATGATTATCAGCGGGCAATAAATTTTTGTGAAGAGGCTTTGAGGCTTGCTCCATCTGATCTGGAAGCGATGAACCTTCAAGCGGTATCCTTCAGGCAGGCAGGAAGGCTGCAAGAGGCTGTTAACCTTTATAAGTTAATCCTGGATATTAAACCTGATTCTTCCGATGCCTTATATAACCTGGGCATAGCTTTGAGCCAGTTAAACCAGTTTGCTGAAGCAGAAAAAGCCTATCTGGAGGCGATAAGAATTAATCCTTATCTGGCTCAAGCCCGTCATAATCTTGGTGATCTCTATTTTAAACAGGGCAGGCTGGATGAAGCGGAGGAACAATTTTTTAAGGCCATTGAAATCTTTCCGGCTTATACCTCAGCCTATTTGAATCTGGGAGAAATTTACTGGCGGGAAAAAAATGGCCAGAAGGCAAGGCAATACGCTGAAAAGGCTTTATCGCTTGAGCCAGAGTCGAGCCAGGCCATGAATCTGCTGGGCAATATCCTTCGTCAGAGTGGAAAACCAGATGAGGCTATCGGTGAATATCAAAAGGCACTCGAGAGGGCACCTGAATCTGCCCAGGTTTATTATAACCTGGGAATCAGCCTGATTGATCTGGGCCGCTGGACTGAAGCCAGAAATTGCTTTGAACAGGCCATTAAAATCAACTTCAATATGGCTGAAGCTTATGGCGGACTTGGCCTGTGCTATTTGCACGAGGGAGAGATGAAGGAAGCTATCAGATTTCTATTAAAAGCCAGAGAACTCGGTTTTAAAGACCCGGCTCTCAGTGTAAATCTCAGCTATGCTTACCTGAATATAAAGGATTGGCAAAAAGCCGAGGAGGAAGCCAGGCAAGGGGTAGCCCTTCAGCCTGGCCTGAGTCTTGCCTATAATAACCTGGGCATTGCCCTGGCTCAGCAGAATAAGTTTGAAGAAGCCAGAACAGTTCTGGAAAAAGCATTAAACCTTGACCCGCAAGACGTGGAGGCTGTTATTAATTTAGCCATGGTAGAGCTGTCACTTAAAAATGAGGAGCGGGCCCTGGAGCTTTTTCTAAAGGCCCTGGCCCTGGATCCTGAAGACAGCCAGAAAGGATTAATTGATAATAATATTGCCGTGATTTATTATCATCAGGGTAAGTATCATTTGAGCTGGGAATTTGCTCAGAAAGCCCTTCAGGCAGGTTTTAAAGTTAATGAAGCCTGGCTTAATGATTTAAAGGAAAAATTAAATTAGAGTTAAAAAGCCAGTTATAAAACTATAAGAGGAAGAAAGCCTTCGCTCTTTATCATGGTTTTCGATTTCCTTTTATAGAAGAACGGATTAATCTGGCCATTTACATCCCCGTGCAAAAATATAAAAAAAGAAAAAGGTATTTGTTCTGGAAGAAAACTTTGCTTTTAGCGTCAAAAGCAATAGGCTAATTATATTATAGGCTAAAGAATTTTATAAGTTATTGATAATAAAATAAATGAAAAAAATATCAGGAGAGGCATAATGGTCAGGAAGAGGCTTATAGTTAGATCTGGGTTAACTTGTGTTCTTTGGTTATTAATTTTTTTAAGCCAGGTGAACATTACCCTGGTCCCGGCGGGCTATGCTCAGGACAGGAGCTCAACGGAGCTGTCATCATCGGGGGGAGAGATAAATAGAATGGAACTTTCTCTTGATGACTGCCTTCTTAAAGCCATGCGAAATAATCTTAATCTGAAGGCAGAGATGATTACGCCTCAAATAGCTGATAAAAATGTGACTTTAGCCAGTGAAAAATTTATTCCGTCAATTAATTTCAATTATAATAATCAAAACACAAAGACTGCTTCTTACTCTTTTCTTGAGGCTTCTGATGTGGTGGTCACCAAGCAGGATGATTATACCATTCAGCTTTCTGAAAATCTCCCAACAGGTGGCTCCTTTTCAGCCAGCCTTTATAGCTATGTCAATGATAGCAATCGTAGTTTTCAGACGATTAATCCTCGCTTTGGGAGCACCCTTCGTTTGAACTTTAGCCAGCCCCTCCTGCGTGATTTTGGCCTGAAGTACGGCCGGCGGGATATTATTGTCGCCGGTTACAGCCAGGAAATATCTGAAGAGAATTTTCAAAAGATTCTTGAGGAGACGATTTATGATGTTGAGCTTGCTTACTGGAATCTGGTTTATGCCAGGGAAAATCTTAAAGTCCGCCAGCAATCACTAAGACTGGCTCAAGAGCTTCTGGAAAAAAACAAGGTCGAAATAGAAGCAGGAACCTTGCCTCCGATTGAACTTCTAACCGCTGAAAGCGAAGTCAGCACCCGCCAGGCTGATATTCTGGAGGCCGAAGCCCTGGTCAAGAATTATGAGGACCAGTTGAAAGCAGTCATTAACCTGGCGGCGGAAACGGAGATGGCCAAAAAGGTTCAGATTATTCCCACTGATTCTCCCTCAGTTGAAAAAAGGGACATCACTTATGAAGAAGCCTTTAATATTGCCCTGGAAAAGCGGCCAGATCTCGAGGCAGTTAGAACCGAGGTGAAAAACAAGGAATTCAATTTCGGTTATGCTAAAAACCAGCTATTACCCAACCTTCAATTTGTACTTGGCTACTGGAGCCCGGGGATCTCTGGAGATCAATTACTATATCAAGATGATAATCCTCTATCGGGAGTGATCATTGGCAAGATACCAGGAAAAAAGTCAGATGCTTTAAAGGATGCTTTTAATTTTAAATATAAGAACTGGTCAATTGGCCTGACCTTAACCCTGCCGCTGAGCAATGTTGTGACCAGAGCTAATTATGCCCAGGCCAAACTCAATCTGGAACAAGCCAGGCTGAAGCTTAAAAGCCAGCAGTTGCAGCTTGACCTGGAAATTGCCAATGCCGTCAGAGCCGTTGAAACTAACTACCAACGAGCCCTGGCCTACCGCACAGCCCGCGAGTTGGCCGAACAGAAACTCACGGCGGAAGAGGAAAAGTTTAAAGTCGGCCTGAGTACCAACTATCTCGTTCTTCAGTACCAGCGGGATCTGGCCAATGCCCAGACAATGGAACTGAAGGCCCTGATTGATTACAACGTCTCTTTAGCTTACCTTGACCAGGTCATGGGCGCCGGCCGTGAGCGCCAGCAAGTTTCTGTTTTAGATATGAGTATGGAATAATTCTGGCTAGATATTTAGATATTAAAGATAAACTGGATGAGGAGACAGACAGAGAAATGAAATTACTGGAAAAAGTCAAAAAAATGAGTCTTACTCAGAAGGTACTCCTGCTAGCTGGAGGCCTGTTGATAGTCTTGCTATTATGGAGAGTTGGGCAGGTTATTTTTAAGGAAGCCCAGGCAACTAACGGCCGCCAGCCAGCCGTGGCTGTTGTTTTGAGCCGCATAGAGAATGGCTTGATCAGGGATGTCGGCCGGTTTTCTGGCACCTTAATTCCCAAATCTCAATTTGTCGTTGCCCCGAAGGTTTCCGGCAAGCTTAAAAAGCTTTATGTAGATATAGGAGATAAAGTCACGCGGGGGCAGGTTGTGGCTCAGCTTGATGATGATGAATACCAGCAGCAGGTTGCCCAGGCTGAAGCGGACCTGAAGGTGGCCAGAGCAAATTTCGAGGAGGCCAGGAGTGCTCTTGAGCTGGCTAAAAAAGACCTGGAAAGAGCTGTGACTCTTCACGTGAAAGGCATTTATTCCGATGCTCAGTACGATGCTGCTCAGGCCCGGTATCAATCCCAGGAAGCTGGGTTTAAGGTAGCCGAAGCTCAGGTGGCTAACCGTGAGGCAGCTCTGGAAACTGCCCGGCTACGGCTTTCTTATACCCGGATTATTGCTACCTGGGAAACCGGGGGAAATGTTCGCTATGTAGGTGAAAGATATGTTGATGAAGGAGCCTTGCTTTCAGTTAATACTTCCATTATTTCGATAGTCGAGCTTCAGCCAATTACGGCTGTGATTTATGCCACCGATAAGGAATACTTCAGGATAAAAGTCGGGCAGGAAGTGATTGTTGCTTCTGGTGTCTTTCCTGACAGAGTATTCCATGGCCAGGTAACGCGAGTCGCACCGCTGCTCAGAGAAACGACCAGGCAGGCGAGGGTAGAAGTTGATATCAACAATGAAGATAATTTCCTGAAGCCCGGTATGTTTGTCAATGTTGAGATTGAGTTTGACCGCAGGGAAAATGCTTTAATGGTTCCCTATAGTGCCATTGTTAGCCGGGGCAATTTGCAGGGTGTCTTTCTAGCTGACCTAGAAAATAAGAAGGCCTATTTCAAGCCTGTAAAAACAGGAATTGTGGAAGGAGAAAAGGCAGAAGTAATTGAGCCATCTGACCTTTCTGGCTTTGTGGTTACTCTGGGGCAGCATCTACTGCAGAATGGCATGGGTATCATTCTGCCGGAGACAGGCGTCCAGGCTGATAGCTCTCAGTCAGGCAACGAATTTTCTAGAGCACGCAGTTAACCTGAATGGCTTTAATTTGTCTTTCGATTATTCATCTAATTAAGGGAGAGAAGAATGAGCCTTTCTGAATTTTCTATAAAGCGGCCGGTTTTTATCACCATGCTTATTCTGGTTATACTGGTTCTTGGCTTTATATCTTTAAGCCGCCTGCCAGTTGACCTGATGCCTGATATCACTTTTCCGACTTTGAATGTTTCCACTTCCTATGAAAATACGGCCCCTGAAGAAATGGAACAAATAATAACCAGGCCAATTGAGGAAGCTTTAAGCTCCGTCCCTGGAGTCGAAGAAATTTTTTCGGTCTCTTCACAAGGCAGGAGCACTGTCCGGGTCATGTTTGAGTGGGGAACTAATATTGACGAAGCGGCTAATGAGATCAGGGAGAGAATTGACCGAATTATCGGGAGATTTCCGGAAGAAGTTCAGCGACCCACGCTGAGAAAATTTGACCCGGCCCAAAGTCCGATTTTGACGGTTGGCATTCTGACCGAACTTGATCCCCTTCAGGTTAGAAGAATAATAGATGAACAGATTTCTTACCGGTTGGAAAGGGTACCGGGAGTAGCTTCAGTTGATGTTTGGGGAGGCCTGGAAAGGGAGATCCAGGTTAATATCTTCCCGAATAAGGTTAAAGCCCTTGGTTTGCCTCTCGATTTAATTATCAGCAAGATCAGGCAGGAAAACGTTGATATACCAGCCGGAACAATCGAAAAAGGCAACTATGAAATTACAGTCCGCATTCCCGGGGTTTATACCAATATCGATCAAATTAAAGAAACTATTGTCGCCGTTCGAGATGGAGGCGTTATCAGGATAAAAGATATCGCTAATGTTGAAGATACCAACCGTCGGGTGACAAGAATAGCCAGGGTTGACGACCTGCCAAGCATTTCTTTATCTATCTACAAGCAATCAGGAGAGAATACAGTCAATGTGGTTGATGGAGTTTATAAAGAACTGGAATACGTCAAGCAAGACTATCCCCAGTTCAGGTTCATTGTCTTAAGAGATAATGCTAAATATGTCAGGAATGCCATTAATAACGTGGGCACCTCAGCCTTATACGGCGGCTTGCTGGCTGTTTTGGTTTTGCTGTTTTTCCTGGTCAATCTCAGAAGTACTCTGGTTATAGCCCTGTCGATCCCGATTTCGATTATTGCTACTTTTACTTTGATGTATTTTGGCGGCTTTACCCTGAATGTTATGAGCCTGGGCGGCCTGGCTCTGGGGATCGGCATGATGGTTGATAACTCCATCGTTGTTTTGGAGAACATCTTCCGGATGAGGGAGGGTGGTGTGTCCTTGCAGAAGGCGGCGGTAGATGGGGCAACAGAAGTGACCTCAGCCATCATTGCCAGCACGGTGACAACGGTCATCGTTTTTCTGCCTATGCTTTTTGTGCGGGGAGCTTCCGGTATTATGTTCAAGCAGCTGGCCTATGTGGTGGCCTTTTCTTTAGCTTGCTCGCTGATCGTGGCCCTCACCCTGGTACCGATGCTGGCCAGTAAAATTCTGAAGGGCGACAATATTGGTAAACATGATCCGGAGAAGACACTGGCAGTCAAAGCGAAACAGATTTTCTCCAATATGGAAAACGGTTATAAAAGGCTTCTTGACTATTGCCTCCATCACCGCTTCCGGGTGCTGTGGATTACAGGACTCCTTCTGGTTATCAGTGTTTTCCTTTTCCGCTTTATCGGCCAGGAATATATGCCCCAGACAGACGAGGGCGAAGTTAGAGTTACAATTGAAATGGAGGTAGGTACCAGGCTATCGGTTATGGATCAAAAGCTCAGGGAAGTGGTGAATATGGTCAAGCTGCTGGTGCCTGAAATTGAATCAATCGAAGAAAGGGCTGGCAGTGGCGGCTGGCGGGGAGGGGCTAACCGTGGCAGCATTACCCTTAAACTTGTTCCAAAGGCCAAAAGAAATAGGTCAAGCATGGATATAGCAGCTGATCTTAGCCGGCAACTATCCAACGTCCCGGGAGCTATTATCAGGACAAGAGCGACCGGCGGGCAGATGATGTTTGGCATGAGGGGTGGCGGCGGCGAAGAGAGGTTACAGATTGAGATTCGGGGTTATGATCTGGAAGTTGGCCAGAACCTGGCTCAGGAAGTAAAGAGAGTGGTGGAAAAGATAAAAGGAGTAACTGACGTCAGTATCAGCCGGATAGAAGGAACGCCGGAGCAACGCCTGGTTATTGACCGGCATAAAGCCTCTGAAATGAAATTATCGGTCAATCAAATCGGGACCTTTATCAGCACCATTTTATCTGGTTCACAGGCCAGTCAATTTAGAGAAGCTGGTCGGGAATACAGAATTCTGGTCAAGGTTAAAGATTCAGAGCGGCTTGATGTCAATGACTTGCTCGATCTGACTATAACCAACTCTGATGGGGAACAGGTTAGCTTGCGAAATGTGATTGAAGTTCAAAGCGGGCGTGGCCCGCAGCAAATAGAGAGAAGAGACAGGGAAAGAATCATTAACGTCTCAGGCGAAATTGCCAACAGGGATCTCGGTTCGGTGATCAGGGATGCTCAGCGGGCTATTAAGACTATTCCGCGGCCAGCTAATTTTGCCATCAGTTTCACCGGTGATTATGAAGAACAGCAGAAAGCCAACCGTGAATTAATGATCAGTATTATCCTTGCGCTTTTTATGGTTTATATGGTTATGGCTATGCTGTATGAGTCTCTACGGGATCCGCTCATCGTCATGTTCTCTGTGCCCCTGACTGTTATTGGAGTTGCTTTTATTTTATTGCTGACCGGAACAAGCATCAACGTCCAGGCCTATATTGGCATGATCATGCTGGGTGGTATTGTCGTCAATAATGCCATACTACTGGTGGACTATACCAATCTTTTAAGGCGCCGTGACGGCTTTGAGATGATGGAAGCTATCAAAGAAGCTGGCCGCAGACGGCTGCGACCAATCCTGATGACTGCCCTGACCACCATTCTTGGCATGATGCCCCTGGCGCTGGGTATTGGTGAAGGAAGCGAAGTCCAGACACCTTTGGCCCGGGTAGTCATCGGCGGCCTGACCAGTTCAACCTTTATCACCCTGATAGTTATTCCGGTCGTCTATTCACTTCTTGAACAGAGAAGGCAAAAAAGAGCAGCCAACAATCAAGTGTTATGAGAAGGCAACGTCAAGAATCATCATCAGGATAAAACCAGCTATAAGGCCAATCGTTGATAAGTCTGATTCACCGGAGCCTTGAGATTCGGGAATAACTTCTTCAACGACAACAAAAATCATTGCCCCGGCAGCAAAAGATAGGGCATAAGGCAGGATGGATATTATCCTGGTAACAGCCAGAGCGCCCAGCACAGCGGCCAGCGGTTCGACCAGCCCGGACAGTTGCCCTAAGAAAAAGCTTCTTTTCCGGCTAAGGCCGGCTGCCCTCAAGGGCCCGGAAACAGCCAGTCCTTCTGGCAAATTCTGGAGCCCAATACCTATGGCCAGGGCGATGGCTCCGCCTAATGTACCTGAGGATGGCAGCGAGAGAGAAACTGCTCCAAAGGCCACGCCAACCGCCAGGCCTTCTGGAATATTATGAAGAGTGATGGCCAGAACCAGCAGGGTCGTCTTTTTCCAGTGAGTTCTTAAGCCTTCAACCAGTTGTTCGGACAGGAACAGATGAAGGTGGGGCAAAATCTTATCCAGGGCAAAAAGTGAGCCAGCTCCAAGCAGAAATCCCACGGCTGCTGGCAGCCAGATCGGAAGGCTTTTTCCTTTTGACATGTCAATTGCTGGTGCCAGTAGTGACCAGAAGCTGGCTGCCACCATGACGCCAGCGGCAAAACCCAGCATTAAGTCAAGAAGTTTCCGGCTGGTAGTCTTCAGGAAAAAGACTGAGGCTGATCCAGCGGCGGTCATTAAATAAGTAAAAAGGGTAGCTATCAGGGCTTGAAGGACGGGTGAAAGACATGAAAAACTCTGGATCATGGGCTTTAGCTCATAAAAATAGATAAAAATTCCAGAATAGTCAATTGCTCTTATTAGATTTTTGCATTCCCTATTCATATTTAACAGTGATAATCTTCTGTTTAGTTTTTTTCTTGCAACTTTTATCTGGCCAAATATATAATCAAAAAGACTAATCAGAGAGGAGGTTTCAATGTCTGCTATTTTTAACAGAAAAAATCCTGGTTCTTATTTTTTAATTCCGGCAGTCTTCTTATTAATTTTTTTAGCAAAAACTTCATTCCTGCTGGCTGGTGAGGAAGCCAGGGTGCTGCGTTTTCCGGCGATTTATGATGATGTGGTGGTTTTTTCTTATGCTGGTGACCTTTATTCAGTTCCAGCTTCGGGCGGAACAGCCAGAAGGCTAACATCTCATCCGGGTTATGAGGCTTTTGCCAGGTTTTCACCTGATGGTAAATATATTGCCTTTACAGGGGAATATGATGGCAACCGAGAGGTTTATTTGATGCCGGCCGAAGGCGGCAACCCCACCCGTTTGACTTACACGCCGGTTCTGGCCCGTGACGATATATCTGACCGTATGGGGCCAAATAATTTAGTCATTGGTTGGACGCCTGATGGCCAGAATATTGTTTACCGTTCACGTCAGGCTGAGTGGAATGATTTTAACGGCCAGCTTTATTTGGTCTCAAAGGATGGCGGATTTCCAGAGGAACTGTCACTGCCGCGTGGCGGTTTTTGCTCTTTTTCACCGGATGGTTCAAAACTGGCTTTTAATCGCATTTTCCGTGAATTCCGTACCTGGAAGAGGTATCGCGGCGGTATGGCTGATGATGTCTGGATTTATGATTTTAAAAATAAAAAAACTGAAAACATAACCAATAATCCAGCTCTTGATATTATCCCGATGTGGAGCGGAGAGAAAATTTATTTTCTTTCAGACCGTGGGGAAGAGAAGCGTTTAAATATTTATGCCTATGATGTCGAGACAAAAGATACCAGGAAAGTAACAGACTTTAAGGATTATGATATAAAATTTCCTTCGCTTGGCCAGGAAGCTATCGCTTTTGAAAACGGCGGCTATCTCTACAAGCTTGATCTATCCAGTGAAAAAGTCAGTAGAATCCCGGTCTATATTGCTGATGATCAATCCGGGTCGAGGGCCGAACTGGTTAAGGTGGCTGATAAAATTACCGGTTTTGATCTGGCCCCGGATGGAGCCCGGGCTCTTTTTGGAGCTCGCGGAGAGGTTTTCACTGTTCCGGCTAAAAACGGCAATACCCGCAATCTGACCAATACTCCCGGTGTTCATGAGCGGGATGCCACCTGGTCGCCGGATGGCCGCTGGATTGCTTTTATTTCTGACCGGCAAGGAGGAGATGAGATCTATATCATCCCCCAGAATGGTGCTGGCCAGGCAGTTCAATTAACTTTTAATTCTGATAGCTATAAATATGCACTTCTCTGGTCACCGGATAGTAAAAAGATTCTCTGGTCTGATAGACTCTTCCGCCTGCGGCTCGTTGATATTGATAAAAAACAGATAATAGAGGTGGCTAAGGGGAAAGCCTGGGAAATCAGCGATTATGCCTGGTCACCTGATTCTAATTGGGTGGCTTATTCTCAGCAGGAGCTTAATTCTATAGATAAAATTTATCTTTATTCGCTGGCCAATGGAAAAACTATGGAGGTGACAGATAACTGGTATTCTTCCTATTCACCCTGCTTTAGCAGCGACGGAAAATATCTATTCTTTGTTTCTGACCGCGATTTTAATCCAGTTTATAGCCGGACAGAATTCAATCATGCCTATTTAACTATGTCAAGAATCTATCTGGTGACCTTAGCGGCTGAAACTAAATCACCCTTTGAACCGAAAAGTGATGAAGTCAAGATAGTTGCAGCTTCGGCGGAGGGAGCTAAAGGAGAAAAATCTGATAAAGAAAAGGCCGCTGGTGCACCAGCCAGGCCAGTTGCTGAGAAGGTAGCAGTCAAAGTGGACGAGGCTGGCCTTAAAGATAGAATTGTCGCCTTGCCGATTGAGGTGGCGAGATATTCATCTTTGACCTCAGCCGGTGACCGGCTTTACTATCTTAGAAGAAGTATGGCTGACCGCCAGAGCAGTTTCAAATACTATGATCTTAGCAAGAGAGAAGAGAAAGATCTGGGTCAGGTCAATGCTTATGTTATTTCAACTGATCAGAAGAAAATGCTGGTGGCTCAGCATCGCGATTACGCCATCATTGATTTGCCTTCGGCCCCGGTAAAGATTGAGGATAAACTGGATCTAAGCGGCCTGGAAATGTGGCTTGACCGTCAGGCTGAGTGGGCCCAGATTTATAACGAATGCTGGCGCCAGATGAAAGATTTCTTCTATGCTCCTAATATGCACGGCGTTGACTGGGAAAAAGTCAAAGCTCAGTATGAGCCTCTGGCCAGGGCGGTCAATCACCGGGCTGATTTAACTTATGTGATCGGGGAAATGATTGGCGAGCTCAATTGCGGTCATACTTATGTAGGCGGAGGCGACCTGCCAGTTGTTCAGAGAGTCAACGTAGGCCAGCTCGGAGCGAAACTGGAGAAAGACAAGGCTACTGGCTATTACCGGATTATAAAGATTCTGGAAGGCCAGAACTGGGATGAAGACCTGCGTTCGCCATTGACTGAAGTGGGTGTTAAAGTTAAAGAAGGTGATTATATAATTGCTATTAATGGCCAGCCGGTCAATCAGGTCAAAAATATCTATGAGCTGCTGGTCAATACGACCGGACGGCAGGTAACGCTCAAAGTCAATTCTCAGCCGGCTGATAAGGGAGCGAGAGAAGTAGTCATTGTGCCCATAGAAAGGGAAAACAGCCTTTATTATTACAACTGGGTCAAAAGAAATGCTGAGGTGGTAGCTAAAGCCACTGATAACCGGGTAGCATATATTCATGTTCCTGACATGGGTGTTCCCGGGTTGAATGAGTTTGCCAAGCATTTTTATCCTCAGGTCAATAAAAAGGCCCTGATCATTGATGTGCGGGGTAATGGCGGTGGCAATGTTTCGCCCATGCTGATTGAAAGATTAATAAGGCAGGCAGCTTTTATTGAGGTCGCCCGCGGTTCAGTTCCAAACTGGGATCCAGCCGCGGTCATCATGGGGCCGAAAGTCTGTCTGGCTAACGAATTCTCTGCCTCAGATGGGGATCTCTTTCCCTATCGTTTTAAACACTATGATTTAGGTCTGCTGATTGGCAAGAGAACATGGGGCGGAGTGGTCGGAATTCGCGGCACATTACCTATCGTTGATGGCGGCTTTTTAAATAAGCCGGAATTCGCTCCTTATAGCCTGGAAGGTAACAAGTGGATAATTGAAGGTGAAGGAGTTGAACCTGATATTTTTGTCGATAATGATCCAGCTAAGGAATATGAGGGAATCGACGAGCAACTGAACAAAGCCATTGAAGTTATTCTGGAAGAACTTAAGACCAAAGAGAAGAATATTCCGCCGGTGCCACCTTATCCAGTAAAAAAATAGCTCGGTTTCCTGTAAAGTGAAACCTATTATCTGTTCTTAGCATTAAGGCGGGTAGGTGTATAATGAAAAAAAATTGAAGTCAGCTGGAGAAGAGATGGGTCAACCGGAAAAGCAGGACGGACCGAATAAAATCAAACATCTTATAGGAGTGATGAGCGGAAAAGGCGGAGTGGGGAAGTCCACGGTTACCTATCTGACCGCCCTGGCTCTAAAACAAAAAGACTATAAAGTCGGCATCCTCGATGCTGATATTACCGGGGCCAGCATTCCCCGGATGATGCATCTTCCCAAGTATGAAATGAAAGTGGCGGGCGATTTTATTTGTCCGGTGAAAACTGAGCAGGGGCTCGAAGTCATGTCCATCAGCTTTCTGGTTGATAACGAAGAGCAGCCTGTTATCTGGCGGGGACCACTCTTGAGTAAAGCTATCCAGCAGTTCTGGGGTGAAGTTCTCTGGGGAGAGCTGGACTTTTTAGTTATTGATATGCCGCCAGGAACATCGGATGTGGCCATCACCGTCATGCAGTCTTTGCCCTTAAATGGATTTATTTATGTCACCACTCCCCAGGATCTGGTCTCGGTGGTTGTGGCCAGATCCATCCAGATGGCGGAGTTGCTTAAGATCCCGGCTCTCGGTCTGGTAGAAAATATGAGCTATTTTATCTGTCCTCACTGTGGCCAGCCAACAAATTTTTATGGTCAAAGTAAGGCTGAGAAACTGGCCAAACAGTCTGGAACGGAATTAATAGTTCGGATTCCAGTTAGCGTCGAGCTGGCCCGGATGCCGTCGGAAGGACTGAAGCTCGAATCACCGGTAGTAGCGGAAGTTCTGGACAAATTAGGAAACTTTCTGAGCCATAAACTAAAATGACCAGAAAGAGCTGGTGGAAACCGGCCGATAATTAACTTCAAATTGGATACTTAGAATTAAAAAGCTAGGCCGGTTTTTATGGCTTAGATGATATAATCTTAAGAAAATTTATTAGCTTTTTATGAGACGATAGAAAAGGAATAGGTCAATGGAACAGCCGTCATCAGAGAAGAAGTTCTGGAAATATTCGGCAGAAGAAATTGCCGCTCATTTTGGTACCGATTTAAAAAAAGGCCTGACTTCAGAGCAGGCCAGCCAAAACCTGGAGAAATATGGCCCAAACGAGCTGGAAGCAGCCCCGGGCCGTTCGCCCCTGTCTGTCTTTTTTGATCAGTTTAAATCATTTTTAATCTGGGTTTTAATCGGAGCGGCCATCATCTCAGGTCTGATGGGTGAGTGGATCGATTCCCTGGCCATCGTGGCGATCGTCATCCTTAATGCCATTCTTGGCTTTGTTCAGGAATACCAGGCAGAAAAGGCTCTGCTGGCTCTTAAAAAGATGGCCGCCCCGATGTGCCGGGTAATCAGGAATGGGCAGTTAGTTCAAATTCCTGCCCGCCAGGTAGTTCCTGGAGACATCCTTGAACTGGAGGCCGGCGACAATATAAGTGCTGACGCCAGGATAATATCACATACTCCTAATTTTTCCGTTCTGGAAGCCAGTTTGACTGGCGAATCGACACCGGTCTATAAGACCAGCCTCGAGCTGGAGGAGGAAGACATCCCCTTAGCTGACCGGGCTAATCTGGTCTATGCTGGCACTTCTGTTTCGGCTGGCAAGGCTATGGCTATTGTTGTTCAGACTGGCATGTCAACTGAACTGGGCAAAATTGCCCGGATGATTCAGGAAATCTCCATGGAAACGACGCCTCTCCAGAGGAAACTGGAGCAATTCGGCCGGTTGCTGGTTTATCTCTGCTTTGGGCTGGTGGCAGTGGTTTTTCTGCTGGAATGGCTCAGGGGCGGGAAATTAGTTGAAGTCTTTTTAACGGCAGTCAGCCTGGCGGTAGCAGCCATACCGGAAGGGCTGCCGGCAGTGGTGACCATTGCCTTAGCCCTGGGTGTTCAACGTTTAGTTAAACGCCATGTCCTTATCCGGAAATTGCCATCCGTTGAAACTCTGGGAGCAGCTACTGTCATCTGTTCTGATAAAACAGGCACGCTGACCAGAAATGAAATGATGGTCAGAGCTGTCTATGCTAACGGGCAGCTGTTTACGGTCAGCGGGAATGGTTATGAACCTGAAGGAGATTTTATCCTCGGAAAAGATAAGATTAATCCAGCCGACTATCCGGAGGTTTTAAAAACTCTAACCTGTGGAGTTCTCTGCAATTCGGCTTCTCTGGTTGAGGAAAATGGGAGGTATAGAATCGCCGGAGATCCAACGGAAGGGGCCTTGCTGTCAGCCGGATTGAAAGCTGGTCTGGAAAAAAACACACTGGAAGACGAGGAGCCCCTGGTCGAGGAGATTCCGTTTGATTCCGAGCGGAAAATGATGACCATGATCAGGCGCTCTGGCGAGCGATATGTGGCCTATGTAAAAGGGGCACCGGATATTCTTCTTCAGAATTGCAGCCGGTTGCTGGTTAATGGCGAGGAAGTTCCCCTCGGCCAGGAAGAGTTAAAAAAGATTCTGGAAGTTAATGATAGCCTGGCCAAACAGGCTCTGCGGGTCCTGGGTTGTGCTTACCGGGTAATGCCTTCTTTGCCCGACAGGATGGACGCTTCTTCCATAGAAAAAGACCTGGTCTTTACCGGCCTGGTGGCCATGATTGACCCCCCCCGAAGTGAGGCCATTGAAGCCATGGGTAAATGCCTCCAGGCTGGCATCAAGCCGGTGATGATCACCGGTGATCATAAAATCACGGCTATGGCTATCGCCTCAGAGATGAGTATGCTTCAGCCAGGCTCGGAAGCTCTGAGTGGAGAAGAGCTGGACAGCCTGAGCCAGGAGGAGCTGGAAAAACGGGTAGAAAAAATTCAAGTTTATGCCCGCGTTTCCCCTGAGCATAAGTTGAGGATAGTCAGGGCCTGGAAGAAAAAGGGGGAAGTGGTGGCTATGACCGGCGACGGAGTGAACGATGCTCCGGCCGTTAAAGAAGCAGATATCGGAGTGGCCATGGGTATTACCGGCACTGATGTAACCAAAGAAGTCTCTGATATGGTTATTACTGATGATAACTTTGCCTCCATCGTAGCCGCAGTCGAAGAGGGCCGGGCTATTTATGACAATATCAAAAAGTTTGTTCATTACCTTCTGTCCTGCAATTTGGGCGAAATTATGGTTATGTTCGTGGCTTCTTTGGTAGGCTGGCCGGTGCCACTTTTACCTATTCAAATCCTCTGGGTCAACCTGGTCACCGACAGCCTGCCGGCTCTGGGACTAGGTTTTGATCCTCCTGATAAAGATATTATGAAACGAGTGCCCAGGAAGCCCAATGAACCAATTATAGAGAGAAACAGAGGCAGCTTGATGGCTGTTCAGGGCTTATTTATCGCACTTTGTTCTTTAGTTGCCTTCACTTATGTTCTTTTTGTTGAAAAAGAGGGTGTGGGCCGGGCCAGAACAGCTGCCTTTATCGTTCTGGCTGTCGCCCAGCTTTTCCAGGCCTTGAATTCCCGTCACCAGATGAAATCAATTTTTGAACTGGGCTTTTTTACCAATCTGAAGCTGATTTATGCTTTACTGATTTCTCTTGTCCTTCAGCTCTCGGTTGTTTATGTCCCGTTTATGCAAAAGATTTTTAAGACTGAAAATCTGACCTTATTTGACTGGGTACTGGTTATTGTTTTATCTTCCTTGCCACTCTGGACAATGGAGCTGGTCAAGCTGCTCAACAAAAAATTTAAGATATATGAAATATACTAAAAGCCAGAAGACAGCTTAAACATCTGGCTGAAGCCCGGCCGGGAATTTAACTTATTTCAGAATTTGAGGACGTGATTTTAGTGGCGATTATTCACTGGTCAATTTATTTCATCCGCCTGATACGAACTTCTATTTCCGGTGTATCTTTCAAGAGAGCAGCTAACCTCGAGGTATTGGTATCGCCATAATGGTAAGGGTAAAGAATGGCCGGCTTTATCCATTTAGCGGCTTCGGCCACCATCTCCGGGGTCATGGTATAAGGCAGGTTCATAGGTAAAAAAGCAATATCAATGTTTTTGAGGTTTTTCATTTCAGGGATATTTTCAGTATCACCGGCTACATAAACTCTTTTATCACCAAAAGTAATGACATAACCATTACCAGCTCCCCGCGGATGAAAAGGCTGGCCATCAGGCCTCTTATGAACCAGATTGTAAGCCGGCACAGCTTCAATCTCCAGTCCGAGAGGATTCAGGTGATCGCCATTTTTCATGACTTTCAAGCTGGTAACCTTAGACTGACAACTGGCCGGGCCGACGATAATAGTCGAATCCTTTTTCAGGATTTTCAGGGCGTCCAGGTCGAAGTGGTCATAGTGGTCATGGGTGATTAAAATCAGATCAGCCTGGGGAAGCTGCTGATAATTACCTTCGCTTGTCACCGGATCGCAGTGGATGACTTTATCCCCAAAAGTCAAAATCAAGCTGGAATGACCGATAAAGGTGATTTTTAAATCGCCAGCCGAAGTCTTGATAATATCTTCTTCCAGTTTTTGGCCAAAAGCCAGCAGTGGTATCAAACCCAAAAACAAAATTAGAAATAAAACGGCTAGCCTGTCCATCGTCTTCCTCCTCTTTAAAATTTTAACATAGAAGAAATGATTTAAAAAGTTTTTTATTTTAGACTAAAATTAACTATAATGTCATCGCTTTCTGACATCAAAGTACTGCCGGGCCATTCAGCCTTTCAGGAGTTAAACGGGATTCTGTTATGAAGCTAAAAAGGTTTTTCTGGCGCCATCTTCTGTCTTTGTGGCTGGTAGCTTTAATAGTAATCACGGTTATGGCCGTGGTTACTATTCATCAGGAAAAGAGAATTGAAATAAAAAGAGAGCTAGCTGAACTTCAGGAGCTGGCTCTGGCTTTAACGGCAGAAATTCGCTCTTTCCTACAGGTTGATAACAAAGAATTAAGCGAGCTTCTTTTTACTCAGTCCAGGTTATGCAATGTCAGGATCACTTTAATTGAAGTCACTGGCCGGGTGGCCTTTGACAGTGAAAAAGAAGCAGCCGCCCTGGAAAGTCACCGTTACCGGCCGGAGATTTATCAGGCACTTGCGGGTCAGATTGGCTCCAGCTCACGTTACAGTGATACCCTGAAAAAGATGATGTTCTACGTGGCTGTCCCTGTCAGGCGGGATTCGCAGATTATCGGCGCTTGCCGCATCAGCCGTGATCTTGACCTGGCGGCGATGTATTACCGGCCATCTATTAAGTATTTCCTGGCTGTTTTTGGCCTGAGTTTGCTGTTGAGCTGGGGATTGATTTATTTCCTGCTTAGCAGACTATTCCGGCCTTTATACGAATTGTCGTCGGTCATTAGCCAGGGGGAAAGCTCTGACGAGGGGGTGGTTGTTCGGGCTACACTCCTCAGAGATCTGGGTGAATTAGCTGGCGGAGTAAGGCATCTGATTTCACAAAAAGCAGAGATAGCCTCTCATCTGAACAAAGAACATGAAATCCTGAACGGGCTTTTTGAGGCCAGCGGAGAAGGTTGGCTCCTGATAGATCAGGAAGGAAAGATTATTCTGGCCAGCCACAGCCTTAAGAGGATGTTCCCTGATATAGATTTTAGCCAGGAGTTTTACTGGCAAGTTTTCCGCTGGCCAGAATTGAATGCACTGATTGGCCAGGCTAAAGAGAAATTAAGTCCAGTTGAGGCCCAGATGGAAAGAAATGGCCGCTTCTTCTCCTGCTCGGCGAACTGGCTTCGAAGCCGCCAGCATGTCTTGCTGAGGTTTTCTGACATAACAGACTTAGTTGATCTGGCCAGGAAAAAACAGGAATTCCAGGCTAATATAATCCATGAACTTAAAACTCCGTTGACTGCCGTCACGGGCTTTATTGAAGCTCTGGAAGAAGAAAATCTCAGCCCTGAGGGACATGGCTATCTTGATATTATTAGAAGAAATACGGATCGCCTAAACCGGCTAATTGAAGATTTAGCCCGGTTGTCAGAACTGGAAGAAAAAGGGGAAAAGCTGGAAAAGGAACAGGTTAACCTTACGGGGATAATCCAAACAGTAGTGAAAATCTATGCTCCTCTGGCTACCAAAAAAGGGCTAACTCTTGAGGTTAACCAGGAACCGCTGATAACTATTGAAGCTGATCCATTCCTTCTGGAACAACTGGTCATGAATCTGATTGATAATGCTATCCGATATACAGAACAAGGTGGGGTAACAGTCACTTTGAGAAATAAAAATCAAGGGATTGAAATGGAAGTGACTGACACAGGTATTGGCCTGGCCGAAGAGCAGCTTCCCAGAATTTTTGAAAGATTTTATGTGGTTGATAAATCACGCTCGCGAAAAACAGGTGGAACCGGCCTGGGGTTGGCCATAGTTAAACATCTAGTGCTGCTTCATCAGGGTAAGATAAGTGTGAAGAGTGCGCCTGGGGCCGGAACAACATTTACCGTCTGGCTGCCGGAGAAACAGCCAGAGTAGCTTCATAGGAAAATTAACTATAATTTTATCCAGCCTGGAAAGGAGCGAGAGTTTATGGCGGAAATGGAAATCAAAGGAAAAAAGCTCAAGCTAAATGAAGATGGATTTCTCACTAATCCTGAAGTCTGGGATAAAGAGATTGGTGAAGAACTGGCCAGAATAGCTGAAGGTATTGAGCAGATGACAGAAGAACACTGGAAAATTGTTAACTATATCCGCGACTATTATCTGCAGAAAGGCCAGGCGCCGATGATCCGGAAGATGGTTAATGAAACCGGGATTAACTTAAAGCATATCTATCAGCTTTTCCCCTCGGGACCGGCCAGAGGTGCCTGCAAGGTGGCCGGGCTGCCCAAACCTGATGGGTGTGTTTAAGACCTGAAGGTTTACTATCTTAGTTTGATTGCTATTTTTTCCGTCCTCTATCTTTTCAAGGCGGCAATTTCTCTGACTGCCTGGAGAGTTGTCTTGATTTCATCTTCAGTATTAAATGGTCCGACTCCGAAGCGGACCGAGCCTTTGATTTTATCTGTGCCGAGTTGCTCGTGAACGAGGGGAGCACAGTGCAAGCCCGTCCGGCAGGCAATATTGTAATCAACATCGAGCATGATGCCCGTATCCTGAGCTTCAAGCCCCTTGACATTGAAGGAGATAACACCAATATGGCGGTCGAGATGATCCTGGCAGTAAAGAGTTACACCCTCTATGTTCTTCAATCCTTCAACTAACTTTCCGGTTAGTTTCATTTCATGCTCATGGATGTTGTCCAGCCCCTGGGCTAGAACCCACTTGAGACCCGCGTTCAGGCCGGCCAGGCCCAAGAGATTGCCGGTGCCATATTCCAGCCGCCAGGGATATTCTTCGAGATGAGTTCTTTGGGCTGAACGGACGCCTGTTCCGCCGGCACGGGTGATTCTGATATTTGCTTCCGGGCCGACGCACAATCCGCCAATACCCGTTGGCCCGAGGAGAGATTTGTGGCCAGTAAAGGCCACGACATCTATATTCATGTCTTTCATATTAATGGGAATTTTCCCGGCTGACTGTGAGGCGTCAATAAGAAAAGTAACACCCTTTTCTTGACAGAGGTGTCCGATTTCCCTGACAGGCTGGATGGTGCCAATAACATTGGAGGCATGATTAACTGCGACGAGTTTAGTATTAGTTTTTAGTTTCTTTTTGATGTCATCTGGATCGACGAAACCCTGGCTATCAAAAGGAACATAATCGACTTCCACTCCAGCTAATGATAAGTGGTATAGCGGCCGGAGAACTGAATTATGCTCAAGAGTGGTGGTAATGGCGTGATCCCCAGGCTGAAGCAAACCGAAGATAGCCAGATTGAGGGCATCGGTTGAATTATAACCAAAGCACAGCCGGTTCGGATCTGGCCCGCCAAAGAAATCATTTAAGAGCTTTCTTGTCTCATCAACGAGCTGTCCAGCTTCAAGACAGAGATCATAGCCGGAGCGTCCGGGATTTACACCGAAATGCCGGTAAAAATAGTCCATAAACTGGTAAACTTCTTCCGGTTTAGGAAAAGAAGTGGCTCCATTATCCAGATAAATTAGACTCATCTTGAAACCTCCAGTTGGATTTTAAAGTGAGGGAACGAAGCGGGCAGAAAACTGACGGACACCGTCTGGAATTACAGTTTGTTTCCATATTTGAAAATCAACTATCTATACTATTAAAATGAGAGAAGATTATCAATCAGAAAATCGTCATCTGCTTGAATAGTCAGGGCGTGTCTTGCCAGGAGCAAGAGGGCTGGCTCAAAAAAAATTTCAGAATTTTTCTTTAAGGTATTGAAATTTAGCTGAATGGTGCTAATATTTATGGCTAAAATGAAATATTTTCTATCTCTTGGCAGCAATCTCGGTGACCGTGGTCGCCATTTAAAGCAGGCCCGGCTGATGATAGAAAAGTCGGGGGCCAGAATATTGAAGCAATCTTCGGTTTATGAGACTGAGCCGGTAGATTATCAAAAACAGCCCTGGTTTTATAATCAGGTTCTGGAGGTTGAAATCGCCTGTAATCCCATCTCTCTTCTTGATTTAATTAAAGACATTGAACAGAGAATGAAACGTCGGCCGACTTTTGATAAGGGGCCAAGAGTTATTGACATTGATATTCTGCTGGCAGAAAAGACAGTCGTTCAAACTCAGAAGCTCATGATTCCTCATCCCAGAATGAGCTTTAGAAATTTTATTATGATTCCCCTGAATGAGATTGCTCCCGACCTGGTACACCCGCTTTTCCATGAAACAGTGGCTGAACTGGCCCGGTCAACTGGCGATGCCTCAGCAATTAAAAAAATAGAAGAGGCACCACAGCAACTAGCTGTTTGATCAGCAGCTGTATCCTTAATGATTGCCCTATTTCTATTCCTGGCAAAAAGATAAAGCTGAACCTGAATTATTCAAAAGCATTTTCGAAATGTTCTATTTCTGGCTGACCACCGGGGTTAAAAGAAATGCTAACGACATCAAAGCGGCAATCAATGTTATTTAGATTATTAAGATAGAGGTATCCCTCAGCCGCCCGGCGGAGATGATATTTTTTCCAGGACGTCAGAGCTTCTTCCGGCGAGCCAAAATCAGCTGAACTTCTCGCCTTAACTTCTACAAAAACTAAATAGCCACCATCGCGAGCAATAAGATCTATTTCAGTATGATGAAAATGATACTGCCGTTCCAGGATTTGATAACCCTTTTTTTGAAGATAATCAGCTGCCACTTCCTCGCCCCAACGGCCAAAAGGCAGTGAGCCTATTTGATCTTTTTCCACCTGACTCCTTCTTTAGTATCTTCTAGCATGATGCCTTGCTGCAGAAGTTCCTGACGGATAGAGTCCGCCAGGGCAAAATTTTTCTCCAGCCTGGCCTGCTCTCTTTGCTCTATCTTTTTCATTATCTCAGCCGTAAGCTCCTCTTCTTTTTTTTCTGGCAGGACAGCCAGAACCTGATCCATCTGATAAATAGCAGCCAGAACCTGGTTGGCTGCCTGCCGGCTAAGCTGGCTTTTGGCCAATCTTGAATTAGTCCCCCGGATAAGCTCAAAGAGAGCGGCCAGGGCAGCCGAGATATTAAGATCGTCTGCCAGACTTTCCTTAAAGTTAGTCAGAGCCGCGGCCGCCAGAGGCTCTGACTCTGGCTGGCTGGCTTCAGCCAGTGACTGGTGTTCCAGTTCATAGAGAAAATCAATAATTCTCTGTCTGGAAGCTTTAGCTTGCTCCAGATTGTCGAAAGTAAAATTTAGCATCTTGCGGTAGTGAGTGGAAAGCAAAAAGAAGCGCAGATCAACCGGATCGATATTCCGGGCCAGAAGGTCACGCAGGGTATAAAAGTTTCCCTTGGATTTGGACATTTTTTCTCCATCAACGACCAGATGATGGCAGTGTAACCAGTAATTGACAAATTTCTGACCATAAAAGGCTTCAGATTGGGCGATTTCATTTTCATGGTGAGGGAAAATGTTGTCGATTCCGCCGCAGTGGATATCGAAATTTGGCCCGAGGTATCGGGTGCTCATAGCCGAGCATTCAATATGCCAGCCCGGACGGCCTGGACCGAATTCTGTTTCCCAGACAGGTTCACCTGGTTTGGCTTTTTTCCAGAGAACAAAATCATAAACGCTTTCCTTTTCATATTCATCGGTTTCCACCCGGGCTCCGGCCTTAAGTTCATCTTTATTTATTTTTGATAATTTCCCATAATCGGGAAACTTAGCTAGACTGAAATAAACTGATCCATCTTTGATATAAGCATAACCTTTATCAAGCAAACCCTTGATCATCCTGACCATATCATCAATATGTTCGGTTGCCCGGGGGTAATAATCAGCAGGTAGGATTCTGAGTGTTTTAATATCCTCGAAAAAGGCTTCAGTATATTTTTTGGTGTATTCATAGAGAGGCATTCCCAGGCTATTAGCACCTCTGATGGTCTTATCATCCACATCGGTAATATTCATGACATGAGTGACCTTAAAATCGGAGAACAACAGAAATCTTTTCAGTAGATCTTCAAAAATATAAGCCCGGTAGTTGCCGATATGAGGGTAATCATAGACAGTCGGGCCGCAGGTATATAGAGAGGCCTGGCCAGCCAGTCTCGGCTTGAATTCCTCAACTTCCCCCGACAGGGTATTATAAAAGCTAATCATCCTGACTATTATGGACAAACAGATAGATAGCGTCAATACCAAGATTCAATTTTAACCACTTCAGAGGACGAAATTATTTGACCTCTTTTCTCATAATATGACATAATAATACCTAAGTTCCAGAGTCAATAATTTCTTACTTCACCATAAAAAAGAAAGGACCAGTCCTATGAAAAACAACATTGGTATCAGGCGGGAGGATATCAGCCGCTATGAAAGGCGCGCGCCGCTAATCCCCGCTCACCTCAAGGAGTTAATCAGACAGTATGATTTAGAATTTTATGTTCAGCCATCAGCCATCAGGGTCTTTCCTGACAGTGAATATCTGGCCTCCGGAGCTTTTGTCCAGGAGGATATCTGCCCGAGTCAGGTCGTCCTGGCCATTAAAGAAATTCCTATCAGTAAGCTGGAGCCAGGCAAAACCTATGTCTTCTTTTCACATACGATTAAGGGCCAGGTTCATAATATGCCGATGCTAAAAAAGATTATTGATTTGGGTTGTACGCTTATCGACTACGAAAAAATGACTGATGAACAGGGCCGAAGAGTTCTGTTTTTTGGTAACTATGCCGGACATGCCGGTCTGGTTGACTCTCTCTGGGCTTACGGGCAGAGGTTAAAAATACTTGGAATCAGGACTCCATTTCTTAAGATAAGACAGGCCAATAATTATAGCAACTTGACCGAACTCAAAGAGGATATCAAGCAGATAGGGAAGGAAATAGAGGCGAAAGGCTTGCCGCCAGAGGTTGGCCCTTTTATCTGCGGTTTTTTTGGCTATGGTCATGTTTCGCAGGGGGCTCAGGAGATATATGATTTACTGCCGGCGGTCGAAATCCCGGCTTCTGAACTGGCTGAGACAGTAGAAAAGGGGTATTTCTCGCTTCATCGGGTCTATAAAGCCGTCTTTAAAGAAGAGGATATGGTCAGGCCAAAGGAAGATTTCTCTTTTGATCTTAATGATTATTATCGTCAGCCTGAAAAATATTATCCGGTAACGGAAAATTATCTGCCTTATCTCAATGTCCTGATCAATGCTATTTTCTGGACGCCAAGATATCCCAGATTTGTGACCAGAAAGTTTTTAGAAAACCTTTATAGCAGCCAGGCTCAGCCCAGGCTTCAGGTCATAGGTGATATTACCTGTGATATAAATGGTTCTCTGGAATGCACTGTCCGGGCGACTGATTCAGAACATCCGGTTTATGTTTTTGATCCGGTAAGCGGGCAGACAGTTGATAGCTTTGAGGGGCGGGGGCCAGTAGTCATGGCAGTCTATAATTTGCCAGCCGAATTGCCGCTTGAATCCTCGACTTATTTCAGTCAGCATCTGAAAACCTATATCCCCAATCTAGCTAAGGCAGATTTTAAACAGGCTTTCGAGAAAATAGAGCTTGACCCTGTGGTTAAAAGAGCAGTGATTACCTACCGGGGAGAGTTGACTCCCGATTATCAGTATTTGAATGAATATATAAAAGATCTGAAATAATAAAAATGTTGAAGAGAAAGGACTGAAGGTAATAATATGAAAAAAGTTTGTGTGCTTGGAGCAGGACTGGTGGCAGGGCCTCTGGTTGAGTATTTACTTAACCTGGGAGATGTGGAGGTTAAGGTGGCTGACCTCGATGAAAAAAGAGCTAAGCAGCTGGTTGGGCAGCATCCCAGAGGTCAGGCTTTCCATCTTGACCTGAGGGATAAGAAGAAGGTTGAAGAACTCCTGGCCGGGGTCGAGGTCGTGGCCAGCATGGTGCCTTATACCTTTCATCCTTATGTAGCCAGTATTTGCCTCGAGCTTCGAAAGCACCTGGTCACAGCCAGCTATGTCAGCCCGGAAATGAGGAATTTCGACAGGCCGGCCAGGTCAGAAGGGCTTATTTTTTTGAACGAATGCGGTCTTGATCCAGGCCTGGATCATATGGAAGCCATGCACTGTCTGGATCAGGCCCGGACAGCCGGCGGTAAAGTTACGAGCTTTATCTCCTATTGTGGCGGGTTGCCTGCGCCTGAAGCCAATAATAATCCATTCGGCTACAAATTTTCCTGGAGCCCCAGGGGAGTTTTGCTGGCAGGTAGAAATGAAGCCAAATATTTAAAAGATGGACAGGAAGTCGTCATACCAGCCGAGGAGCTTTTTGACCATTTTGAACTGGTAGAGATTCCTGGCCTGGGCCTGTTCGAAGCCTATCCTAACCGGAATTCTGTCAGTTACCGGCAAATCTATGATATTCCTGAAGCCAGAACGGTCTTGAGAGGGACCCTTCGTTATCCGGGGTGGTGCTTCAAACTGAAAAAAATTGGCGAGCTGGGCCTTCTCGATATAAACGAAAGGGAATGGGCTGCCACCACTTATGCCGGTTTTCTGCGCGAAAGGCTGGGCATTAGAGAAGGAGAGGATTTAAGGAAAGCCGTTGCTTCACAACTGAGACTTGCTCCAGATTCAGAGACCATCAGGGCCTTAGATTGGCTTGGGTTATTCAGCACCAGGCCACTGCCCGTTAAGAAGAGTTCACCTCTTGATTTGCTGACGGCCATCATGTGGGACAAAATGCAGTATGAAAAAGATGAACGGGATATGAATATCCTGCAGCATGAACTCTTGATCAATTACAACTCTGGCCAGCAGGAAAAATTAGTCTCAACCCTGATCGATTTTGGCCTGCCAGGTAGCCATAGCTCAATGTCAAGGCTGGTTGGTTTGCCCGTTGCTATAGGGGTGAAATTGATCCTTCAGGATAAGATAAAAAGCCGGGGAGTTCTTATTCCAACTGCTTCAGAAATTTATGAGCCGGTTCTAAGCGAATTAAAAGCTCTCCACATCGAGTTTAAGGAAGAAAAACATTTAATTTAAATTAATCTCCAGACAGGAGGGCTAAAAATTAAAATGCAAAGACAACCATATGTCGCCGGTTATTTTTATCCTGCCGAACCTAACCTCCTCAAGAAAACTATTGAATCTTTTCTGCCGGGCAAAATTAAAAAGATTAGAGCCTATGGAGCTATTTCACCTCATGCCGGCTACGAGTATTCAGGACCGGTGGCGGCCGCGGTTTATTCATCAATTATTATTCCGGGCAACGTGGTGATTCTGGGGCCAGCCCATCATCCGATAGAATCTCTGCTGGCTCTTGATGACAGCGACGGCTGGCTTACTCCTCTGGGTGAAGTGCCGCTGAACGCTGCTCTGGCGGACTTAATTCTGTCTGAAAGCAGCTCTATTTCCAGGGATAAAGAAGCCCACCGGAAAGAACATTCAATTGAGGTCCAGATCCCGTTTCTCCGGTATTTTCAACCAGATTTATCTATCGTTCCCATTCTGGTATCCTATGAAGCAGATTATGAAAAATTGGAGGCACTGGGGCAGGCTCTGGCCAGAGCCATAAAGAGCTTAAAGGAAGATGTGTTGCTGGTGGCCAGTACAGACATGAGCCATTATATCAGTCAGGAAATGGCTGAAAAGCTTGATTATAAGGCTATCTCTTTTATTCGGAAGCTTGATCCGCGAGGGCTCTTTCAACTGGTTACTTCCTATGGTCTCACTATGTGCGGTTTTCAACCAACAGCGGCGGTGATGGTGGCTACTCAGGCCTTAGGGGCTAAAGAGGGACAGCTGGTCAAATACCAGACCTCGGGTGACCGGACAGGCGATTATCAACAAGTTGTGGGCTATGCCGGCTTGCTGCTCAAATAGAAATACCCCAGTAGAACCACGGCTGGATTGACAAAAACTGCCTTTTGGGGTAATAAGATAATTAGAAGTCACTATGTCTTATAATAGATTAGAAAACAAAGAGAAAACAGTTCTGAATTTAAGCGTGGAACTCTATCTTCAAACTGGTAAAGCTGTCAGTTCTGCCTGCTTGGCCCAGAAAATGAACAATATTATCTCACCAGCTACTATTCGCAATATTATGGCTGAGCTGGAGAAAGAGGAATACCTTTATCAGCCTCATACCTCAGCCGGCAGAATTCCCACTGATAAGGGAATTAGGTTTTATGTCAATCATCTTCTCAACTATACCCATTATAATTGGCCGGAAGAAGTTAAGATCGGCCCTGAAAATCTAGCCGTCAATTCGGGCGAGCTTGATAGATTATTGCTTCAGGTCAGCCAGACACTGGCTAATAACTCAGATAATCTGGCTTTTGTCATTTCCCCGCATATTTCTCAGGTAAATTTTGATCAGGTTAAGTTAATTAAACTTAAAGATAATAAGGTTATGATAATTCTGTTATCGACTTTTAACCTGGTGCAAACTGAAATATTCGGTACTAAAATCCTTTTTACCCAGAATGAACTTGATCAGGCCGCCGAGTATATTAACCAGAACTTCAGGGGCAAGAATTTGTCCTTTGTCCGGGATTATCTTTTCCGTGAGTTGCCCAAGCTTAAGATGAAGTATGAGGATCTGGTAGAAAAACTGGTGGCCTTATGGCGGAGTTATCCTTTGCCCGAAGAAGAGGAAAAGAAAATATTTTTGCAGGGGACGGCCAGGTTGCTGGATAAAGCGGAACTTTTTGATTTCCAAAAACTTAAATCACTTTTCCAGAATCTGGAAGAAAAGGCCAATCTGGCCAGGTTGCTTTCAGATTTGATCAGCCTGGAAAGAGTCAGGGTTGTTCTGAGCTCAGAGCTGATGGTGCCGGAAATAGCCGATTGTTGTTTGATTTTGTCGCATTATGGTAACAGGCGTCAGGTTTTAGGTTCTCTGGGGATTATCGGGCCAAAAAGGCTGCCTTATGAAAAAATAATACCCCTGGTTGACAATGTTGCCAGGCATCTGACCAGTACCATTTCCAGCCTGGAAAGAGGTGTTGAGCTATGAGCGGGAAAAAAGTTGATATAAAAATTAAAAAAGACCACGATCAACCGGCATCAGAAGCCAGCGAGATTAAAACAGCGGCCAGCAAAGAAGAAGAGCTGGAAAACAAACCGCCTGCTCCTGATGAATTAGAAGAAAAAGAAGAAATAGAATATCTTGAGGCAGGTGGTAGTGAAGGAACGGCTGGCGAGGAAGAAGAAAGAGAACAGCCAGTGACCGCCGGGTCAGAGCAGGTAAGTGGTGACAGGGATAAAACTATAGAGAGTCTCATCTTTGAAGTTGAAACAAAAAAGAGGGAAATTTCGGAGTTAAAAAGCCAGTTAGAAGAGTTGAGAGATAAATTATTAAGGACTCTGGCCGAAATGGATAACCTGAGAAAGCGGACGGCCAGGGAAAAAGAGGAATATACCAGGTATGCTTTAAGTAGTGTGTTTAAAGAACTGCTGCCGATCATAGATAATTTTGAACGTGCCTTAAAAATGTCTGATGAAACAGACGGTAAAACACTTAAAGAAGGGATTGAACTGATTTACCGCCTGCTGCTTAAGCTGCTGGCCAGATACGGAGTCAAACCTATTGAGCTGGAAGGAGAGAGATTTGATCCGGCTATTCATCATGCCTTGAGTTCAGAAGAATCTGATGAGGTAAGCGAGCCGCAAATTAAGGAAGAATTGCAAAAAGGGTATTTAATTCATGATAGATTGCTGCGCCCGGCAATGGTCAGGGTGCTGGTGCCTAAGAAGAAATAGGTATGGCTGAGTTAATTGGAATAGACCTGGGAACCACTTACTCCTGCGTTGCTTATATGAACGGAGAGAGGCCAGAAGTTATACCCAATCTTGAAGGTAACAATACCACGCCGTCTGTAGTTTCATTCACGGCCAGCGGGGAAAGGCTCGTTGGATTGGCTGCCTTGAGACAGGCCATCACCAATCCTGATAAGACTATCTATTCGGTCAAAAGGCTTATTGGCAAAAAATTCAATTCTCCTGAAATGGAACAGATCAGGCAAAAATTGCCCTATAGAATGATTGAAGCAGCTAATGGCGATATTTTAATTGAAGCCGGTAGTCGGCTCTACACTCCCCAGGAAATATCTTCTTTTATCATTGGTTATTTGAAGGTCTGTGCCGAAAGTTTTTTGGGAACAGAAGTAGAAGAGGCGGTTATTACAGTTCCAGCTTATTTTAATGATCATCAACGGCAGGCGACGAAAGATGCCGCCTCAATTTGCGGGCTTAAGGTTATCAGGATAATAAATGAACCAACTGCGGCCAGCCTGGCTTACGGCTTTGATAGCCGGAAAAACGGCTTGCTGGCTGTCTTTGATCTTGGAGGGGGAACATTTGATATAACTATCCTTGAGATAAATGACGGAGTTTTCCATGTCCTGGCCACCAGCGGTGATACTTTCCTGGGCGGGGATGATTTTGATAATTGCGTGATAAACTCCATACTTGAAGATTTCTGGTGTGAGAATCAGATTGATCTCAGCCAGGATAAATTTGCCCTGCAGAGAATCAAAGAGATGGCAGAAAAAGCTAAACGAGAACTGTCTTTTACCACCGAGACAGAAATTAACCTGCCCTTTATTTATTCAACTGATCATAACTCTTTTCATATTAGAAAAAAGGTTAGCCGGAGTTATCTGGAAAAATTAACAGGTCATTTAGTTGATAGGACTTTGGCTATCAGTGAGCAAGCACTGCGGGAAGCCAGAGTTGAACCTGGCCGGGTGGATGAGGTTATTCTGGTTGGCGGCCAGACCAGAATGCCGCTGGTCAGACAAAAGGTGACAGAATTTTTTGGGCGAGCGCCCGCGGCCAGAATCAATCCGGACGAAATTGTGGCCATGGGAGCAGCCATTCAAGCTAAAATCATACGGGGCAGCATCAATAATCTGGTGCTGCTCCTGGATGTTACGCCTTTTTCTCTTGGACTGGAAACTGAAAATGGCAGCTTTGAGAAAATTATAGAAAAGAACACTACTATTCCTGCCAGGAAAACAATGGCTTTTACCACTGTCGAAAATAATCAACGACGGGTCAAGATTCATGTTCTCCAGGGTGAGAGCCGGAAAGCGGAAGAAAATAAATCTCTGGCCACCTTTGATCTGGTAGGAATTGATTCTGCTCCTGCCGGAGTCCCTCAAATTGATGTGACTTTTGAGATTGATGCTGACGGCCTGTTAAAGGTGACAGCTCGTGATGTGAGTACGGGCCGTGAGCAAAAAGTAATAGTTAAACCTGCTGCCGGCTTGCTGCCTGAAGAGTTGGAGAAGATCATTGACAGGCAGAAGAAGGAGGTGACTGACGGTCATGATAAACAGGGACTATTATGAAATACTTGGCATATCGAGGGGCGCTAGTCCTGAAGAGATAAAAAAAGCTTACCGCCAGGCGGCACTGAAATATCATCCCGACCGGAATCCAGGTGACAAAGAGTCCGAAGAAAAATTTAAAGAAGCAGCGGAAGCTTATAGTGTTCTAATTGATCCGGAAAAAAAGGCTATTTATGATCGCTATGGCTATCAGGGGTTACAGGGCCAGGGCTACCAGGGATTTGGCGGCTTTGATTCCACTATTTTTGAAGATTTTGGTGATATTCTGGGCAATTTCTTCGGTTTTAATTTTTCTGAATTCTTTGGGGGTGAAACACAACGCCGGGCAAGGACACAGCGTGGCGGGGATCTGGTTCTGGAAGTTAAGATAGATCTGGAGGAAGCGGCTACCGGAGTTGAAAAAGAGTTCAGTCTCAGCCGGCATGAAGCCTGCCCGGTTTGTCATGGATCAGGCCTTAAGCCAGGAACCAAAAAGACTGTTTGCCAGGCCTGCCATGGCCGCGGTCAACTTCGTTATCAACAGGGGTTTTTTACTGTGGCCAGGACTTGCCCTCATTGTGATGGCCGGGGCGAAGTGGTAGCGAATCCCTGTGAAGAATGCAGGGGAACCGGCCTGGTTAAACAGAAAAAGCAGTTAAAAATTAAAATACCAGCTGGAATTGAGGACAGCACGAGGCTGAGGATTAGCGGGGAAGGCGAGGCTCGGACGGCCGGCCAGTCCAGAGGAGATCTATATATTTTGGTCAGGATAGCTACTCATCCCTTCTTTGAAAGAAAAGGGAAAGATCTCTATACGCAGATTTCGATCAGTTTGAGCCAGGCTGCTTTGGGAGCCAGGCTGGCCATACCTCTTCTCAATGGGCAATCAGAAATCTTAAAAATTCCGGCTGGGGTTCAATCAGGCGACGTTTTTAAAATCAAGAATGGCGGGCTGGTGGAAATAGGTGATCACCGCCGTGGTGATCTCTATGTTACGGTGAAAGTTACGACGCCGGAAAAGCTGGATAGAGAGCAAAAAGCTTTATTGACCAGGCTGGCTGAGCTGCGGGGAGAAAATCTTGATGAGATAGACAATACCTGGCTCCAAAAATATAAAGACCTCGCTGGTCATCGGGCCCATGACCAGTAATCAATTTTTTATATCCGGGCTTCCGTCCGGGCAGACTAAATTTTGTCTGGAGGGAGATGAGCACTTTCATTTAGCCCGGGTGGCGAGAGTCAGGCCGGGAGATAAAATCTGGTTAACTGACGGGCAGATGAAAAGAATCCTGGCTGAAGTCATCAGCCTGGAAGAAGACAAAACCTGGCTTTTGCCCATCAGGCTGGTTGAAGAGAATTTGAAAACAAAACTGATTCTGGGCTTGAGTCTGGTCAAGCCAGCAACGATGGATATTATTATTGAAAAAGCGACAGAACTTGGAGTAGGGGAAATTTTTCCTCTTAGAACCGCCCGTTCTTTTAAAATTCCGGTTGATAGATTACCGGCCAGAAAGAGCCGCTGGGAAAGAATTGCCAGAGCGGCTCTAAAACAATCCAAAGGAGCTATCCTGCCAGTTTTATATGAGGTGATGAGTCTTCAAGATGTTTTATCTTATGATTTTCAAGCAGAGCAAAAAATATTTCTCGATGAAAGAAGTCAAGCCTATTTTCGTGATATACTCCTAGAGGCCAAACCAGACTCAGTTGTTCTGCTGGTTGGACCGGAAGGCGGCTGGAGTCAGGAAGAAAGAGAAGTCCTGCTCAATGCCAATTTTAGAGGTTTCAGCCTGGGAGAGAGGATTTTGAAAACCGAAACAGCCGTAATTTCAGCGGTGACTCTAATTTCACATTTCTGGAACTGGTAAGATGTTTTTACAGGGGCAGAAAGTCGGCAAATATGAGATTCTCCGTTCGCTCGGCAGCGGTGGCTTTGGCTCTGTTTATTTAGCGAGAGATACCTGGCTTGATATAAAAGTAGCCATTAAGGTTCCCCATAAGCAATCAATCGAGCTATTTAAGCTGCTTAAAGAGCCCCGGCTACAGGCTGCCCTCAACCATCCTAATATTGTCAGGGTTCTGGCAGCTGAAAAAGAAAAAGACGTCTTCTTTATGGTTATGGAATATATCAGGGGGCAATCTCTGGAAAAGATTCTTGAGAAAGAAAAAATTCTTGATAGTGATCGGTCGACGGATATTGTCAAGCAGATTTCCTATGGTGTGGAACATGCCCATCAGAATAAGATAATTCACCGCGACTTGAGACCATCCAATATTCTAATTTCTGAGGAAGGAACGGTTAAGATAACCGATTTCGGGACATCTGCCTGGCTAAATTCTGCTCAATATGCTTCTACACGGATAGGTTCACCTCCTTATATGGCTCCTGAGCAGTTTCTGGGCAAGGCCTCTTATGCTTCTGATATCTATTCGATTGGCTGTATCTTTTATGAGATGATTGTCGGCCGGCCGCCAATTTTTGATCCCGATCCTTTTAAGATTCTGGAAAAAGCTCAGCAGGGAAAAATTACACCGCCACGTCTAAAAAATATGAAAGTCACCAAAGAAATTGATACTTTAATTATGAGATGTTTATCTGCCCGGGTTGAAGACCGGATACAAACGGCTTCAGAGATAATAAGAGAGTTGTCCAGGCTAAGAGGAAAAGAAGAGAAGAGCAGTGAGCTGGATGACATTTTTGCCAGAATTAAGGCCAGGGAACAGAGGAAATCGGATCTGTGCTGGAACTGCCGGCGCCCTCTTCCTTATAAGACCAAGGTTTGCCCGTATTGCGGGGAAAAAGTCTGAAAGGGGAGATGACCAGTCTTTGAATTGACTTTAAAAACCGGCTGTTATAGTATTTAAGCAAAATCAGGTTTTAAGGTGATTAAACCGGTTCTGTCTTTAAAATATAGCTGTGGGAAGAGTAGAAAAGACGAGTTGAATCCGGCCAAAAAAAAGAAAACTTCAAGCAGCCGATTTCAGCTATGGGAAAAATGGGAAATAAGGGGAGGGCACAATGAATATTGACGATCTTCTAAAAATAGCCATAGAGCGGGATGCCTCCGACTTGCATCTTAAGGCTGGCAATAATCCTACGATCAGAGTTCATGGAACATTAGTTCCTCTGGTCGGCTTCCCCAAGTTAAGCTCGGTTGAGACAGAAGATCTGGCGAATCAGATTTTGAATGATTTTCAGAAAAAGAAATTAAAAGAAGAATTTGATATCGATCTGGCTTACAGCCTGCCAGGCTTTGGGCGGTTTAGAGGAAATATTTTTTATCAGAGAAACAGCCTGACCGTAGCCCTGAGAATTATTCCTCTGGAAGTAAAATCGATTAAAGATCTATTACTGCCTGAAATTCTAGAAAAAATAGCTTTCGCACCCCGGGGACTGGTTCTAGTGACGGGGACAACAGGCAGTGGCAAAACTACTACGCTGGCGGCGATGATTGATTATATTAATAGTTACCGGCGTGAAAATATTATTACCATTGAAGATCCCATTGAATATCTCCACAAAGATAAAAAAAGCATCATCAATCAGAGAGAAATCGGCATGGATGTGCAGAGTTTCAGCCGTGGCTTGAGAGCCTGCCTGCGTGAAGACCCCGATGTTATCTTGGTCGGTGAAATGAGGGACCTGGAAACGATTGAAACTGCTTTGCTGGCGGCTGAAACCGGGCATCTTGTCTTGAGCACTCTGCACACTCTTGATGCACCGGAAACTATAAACCGTATTATTTCTATTTTTCCGCCGCATCACCAGCGCCAGGTTAGATTACAGTTAGCCAGCGTTCTTAAAGCTGTTATTTCCATGCGTCTGGTGCCGCGTATGGACGAACAGGGGCGGGTGCCGGCCGTGGAAGTTATGGTTTCGACTGCCTACATTCAGGAATGTATTATTGACCGTGATAAAACTACATTTATCAGAGACGCTATCGCCGCCGGTGTCTCACAATATGGCATGCAGACTTTTGATCAGTCTATATATCAGCTATACCGTGATGGATATATCTCCTTTGAGCAGGGGATAAAGTATTCTTCCAATCCGGATGCTTTTAAACTGAGGGTCATGGGGGTCCAGTCGACAATGGACATTGCTCTTGAACAGATGGAGCGCGAAATGGTCAAAGTTGAACGGGTTGGACATGTGGCAGGAGGGGATGAAGAGGAAAGTTAGACTACATGAAAGCCAATGAAATCAGAACTGCTTTTCTTGATTTTTTTGAAAAAAGGGGTCATCGCCTTGTCCCCAGTTCTTCTCTGATTCCGAAAGACGATCCGACTTTACTGTTTACCAATGCCGGCATGAATCAGTTCAAGAATATTTTTCTTGGGCTGGAAAAAAGAAGCTACAAGCGGGCAACAACAGCCCAGAAATGCCTGCGGGTAAGCGGTAAGCATAATGATCTGGAGCAGGTCGGGCGGACGCCCAAGCACCATACTTTTTTTGAAATGCTGGGCAATTTTTCTTTTGGTGATTACTTCAAGAAAGAAGCGATTGCCCTGGCCTGGGAACTGATAACTTCAGTTTTCCGCTTGCCTGCCGATAAACTTTATATAACCGTATATGAAGAAGATGAGGAGGCTTTTAATCTCTGGCATCATGACCTGGGCCTTCCTGCCTTCAGGATTTTTCGATTCGGAAAAAAAGATAATTTCTGGGCAATGGGAGAGACCGGTCCTTGCGGGCCTTGTTCGGAAATTCACTATGATCTGGGAGAAAATATTGAAAAAGGCACGGCTGCTGATCTAATTGCTTCTGGCAGTGATCGCTTTGTCGAACTATGGAATCTGGTTTTTATGCAGTTTTTCCAGGACGAACAGGGTCAGATGAACCCCCTGCCACGGCCTTCAATTGATACCGGGCTGGGGCTGGAGCGCCTGGCAGCCGTTCTTCAGGGAAAAATCAGCAATTTTGAGACTGACTTATTTACTCCGGTCATCAATGCAATTTGTGAGGAAAGCGGGCAGGATTATCCAGCCGGCGGAGAAAATGATGTTTATATCAGGATAATAGCTGATCATATCAGGGCTATTACTTTTCTTGTCGGAGATGGGGTTAATCCAGCTAACGACGGCCGCGGTTATGTTTTAAGGCGCCTGATCAGGCGGGCCTATCGCCGTGGCAACCTTCTTGGACTGGAGAGGCCATTTCTTTACCGTCTGGCCAGCACGGTAGCGGATATCATGAAGGAGCCATATCCGGAGTTATTGACCAGCCTGCCTTATATTAGCCGGGTTTGTCTGGCAGAGGAAGAAAGATTTGCATCAACGCTTAATTCCGGGCTGAGATATTTTGAGCAGTATGCCGAGGAAGCCAGAGCAACTGGCCAACATTCTATAGGGGGTGAGAAAGTCTTTAAACTTTATGATACATTTGGATTCCCCCTTGATCTTTGCCAGGAGCTGGCCAGGGAAAAAAATCTGGAAGTGGACGAAGCTGGTTTCCAGAAGGAGCTTGAAAATCAAAAGGAAAGGGCCAGGCTATCCTGGGAAGGCGAGGCTAAACTCAAAGAAAAATCAATCTATAATGCTTATCAACAGCTTAAAATCAATCCGGTTTTTTATGAAAAAGAGAGGGTAGACGAAACAGAGGTTCTGGCCATTATCCGGAATGGACGATCAGCCGATCAGTTGAGATCTGGAGAGGAAGGAGAAATAATTCTCTCGGTAACTCCTTTTTATGCGGAAAGTGGCGGCCAGGTGGGAGACAGGGGATTACTGAAAAGTTCCGGTTTTTCCGGAGAGGTAGAAAATACCTTCATGCCTATTCCTGGTCTCATTGTCCACCAGCTCAAGGTTCTGGCCGGTGAGATTAAGGCCGGGCAAAAAGTTGAAGCCGTAGTGGATACAGCCAGAAGGAAGGCGATCAGCAGGAATCATACCTCAACCCATCTTCTTCATGCTGCCTTGAGGCAGATTCTCGGTGATCATGTCCGGCAATCAGGCTCTTTAGTTGATGATAAAAAGCTGCGTTTTGATTTCACTCATTTTGCTCCCTTAAGTGAAGAAGAAATCCAGCAGGTGGAAAAACTTATCAATGAAAAGATTATGGAAAACCTGCCTGTGACTATCAAGGTGACCAGCCTGGAAGAAGGGCTGGCTGAAGGAGCCATGGCCATATTTGAGGAAAAATATGGGGAAAAAGTCAGACTGGTTAAGGTCGGTGATTTCAGCCGGGAACTCTGTGGGGGTATCCATGTAAAGAATACCGGGGAGATAGGATCATTCAAAATAACAGCTGAATCGAGTGTAGCTGCCGGGCTAAGAAGGATTGAGGCTCTGACCGGGCAAGAAGCCTTAAGTTATGTCGGGGCACTGGAGAAGAGCTTAAAAAGCCTGGAAAAGCTTCTAAAGGCTGGCCGTCAGGAAATTCTGCCCAGAGTGGAAAAATTACTGACCAGCCTGGAAGAAAAGGATGAAGAAATAAAAAAGCTAAAAAAAAGGCTGCTAAATCCGGCCAGCCAGCCGCCTGAAATTAAGGAAATTAAAGGCATCAAATTCGTTAGCCAGAAGCTGGAAGAAATTGATCTGGATGCTTTAAGAAGCTATGCAGATAGTTTGAAGCAAAAAATTGGCTCTGGAGTTATTGTTCTGGCTTCAGCCAGTGATGGCCGGGCCTGGCTGGTGGTAGCAGTGACGGCTGATTTGACTAAAAAAATTCAGGCTAATAAAATTATAAAAGAAATTGCCCCGGTGATTGGCGGCGGTGGCGGAGGGCGGGCTGATTTTGCTCAGGCCGGCGGTAACCAGCCGCAAAATATTGAGCAGGTACTAAAAGCCGGGGTAGAGCTGATCGAACAGTTGTTGTAAAATCACCCCAAAAGGTGATGTTCAGGGCCAGGCCAAAAGTTTATAAATAATATAAATTAATGAAACCAAGAGGCGAAATATTGAGAAGAAGATGTCAGCTGGCCTGTTTGATCTCTGGCCTGCTAATTATATTCTCAGGCAGCCTGGCTTCAAGCCGTCTGGAAGATTTAAAGGCTAGATATGATCCTTTAGTGCAAAAACAGGCAGCTAAACATGGCCTGCCGGCCGAATTGGTCCATGCCGTCATCAGAGCTGAGTCTAATTATAATCAGTTTGCTGTTTCTAAAAAAGGAGCTCTCGGTTTAATGCAGCTCATGCCAGAGACAGCTATGAAATACGGGGTGATGAATGTTTTTGATGCCGAGCAAAACATTGAAGGGGGAGTTAAATACTTAAAAGACCTGGTGAAACACTATAAAGGAAACAGAAATCTTGTTCTGGCTGCCTATAATGCCGGGCAGCAGGCAGTCGAGAAACATAATGGTATTCCTCCTTATTCAGAAACTAAAAACTATCTGAAAAGAGTAGAATACAAAAATCAATATATAAGAACCAAAACCATTATTTACCGCTATTATGATGAAAACGGCCAGCTGTGCCTGACTAACAATCCATATTATCTTCCGGGCCGGAAAAATTGAGTGGGGGGCAGCCCGCCACCACCTTTTTATTTCAAAAACCCCTTAACCTGAAGGGAAGAGGGAATTATTTCAAAAGAAGCTGGCAAGGTGCCAATCTGTTCACCATCAAGCTCAATTAAGACAGGTTCTGCCTTTACCGGGAAAACTTCAATTTTCTGACCGCGGCGCCAGCTAACCTTATGGTAATTAAGATGACTGCCATTAATCAGCTTCCAGCCATTAAGACAAAATTCAAAAAAGGAAAGGCTTTTAATCAGAACAATATCAAAGAGGCTGTCGTTCAATCTAGCCCTGGGAGCTATTTTCATGCCCTGGCCGAAGATGCGCCCGTTGGCAATGGCTCCAATCAGGTAATGGTCAGAAACTGTAGCCTGGCCGTCAACTGAAAGCCTAACTTGCTGGCCTTTAAAAGTCAGCATGGTTTTAAGCAAGCAGAGAATATAACTGGCTGCCCTTCTTTCCAGCCTGTTTCCATTGACCTGGCGGACAACTTCTCCACCCAGGCCGAAATCAGCAATATTCAAAAAGTAGCGGCTGCCTGGCTGGCCATTCTGGTCACAATAAGTAACACGGCCAACATCAATAGATTGCCCGGGTGACTCCGAAATAAATTTAACAGCATTCTTCAGATTTCTGGGGATATTCAGGCTTCGGGTAAAATCGCAGCCCGTGCCGGAAGGAACCAGGCCAAGTGTGGCTTCAGGATTAATTATTACTCGCTGTTCGAAAAAGCCATTAGCAATTTCATTGGCTGTCCCGTCACCCCCGACTCCGATAAGAAGCTCTGTTCCATCTTTAATTGCTTCCCTGGCTAAATCAGTAGCCTGAAACGGCCTCTCGGTAAAATCATATTTGAAATCTTTTAAAAAGTGCTTCAGCAGAGCTTTAATCTCTGACCAGCGGTGCCTGGTCCGGCCGCGATTAGAGGCTGGATTGACTATCACCCGGGTTTTCAGCAATCTGTGTCTCATCCTTTATTTCCTTTTGGGGTTCCTTTTTGAATAATGAATAGCCAACCAATCCGCCCAGAGCTCCAAAAAAAGCAAAAAATAAAGAGGATAAAAGCAAGCTCAGGAGCATGGAAGTCACATCTGCCCCCTGGTCATTCATCTGTAGCAGTTTCTTCCAGGCCGTTGGCATTTCTGGCATGAACCTTGAAATGCTGGTCAAAACCATGTCGTTTATCTTTAGATAGACAGAAGACAGAGGAATGCCTAACAAAGCGTTGACCAGACTGCCAATCACACCGGCCAGAGCCCCAACCAGCAAGCCATCACCAGATTTCAATGGGAAAGCTGTTTTCCGGTTCATCAGATAGAAAGAAAAAGCTGCTCCGGCAACGATCCAGAGGCAGCAAAGGCAATTAAGGAAGGGGGTAGCTGATACTGCGCCCATCAGAGCTCCGCCTATCAAAGCCGGAATAAAATACTCAGGGTGCTTTTTTTCCATGCCTTACCTCAAACCACTTTCATTAAAAATCATCTAATTTTATGAATTAAGGAAGAGTTTTGCAAATTCAATCTTTTAGAGAGCGGGTCTGATAAGTTCCTTTAAAGCTTTAAACCAGAAAAAGGGCAGCCAGCCTGACCAGATAAAGCCTGTTAAACTTTTGATGAAAAGAGGACTGTTCCAGAGACCCAGGATAAACAATAAAACATCAAGACCCATGGGCAGGGCTGAGGCCACTATTAAAACGGGACGGGCTTCTATCCAGTTCTTCAACCTTTTCCACCAGAAAGGGTAGAGAAGAGTGCTCAAAAAAAAGCCAGCATAAATACCGGTACAGCGGCTGCAGACTGTCAACTGACGGCCGGCCAGGTAATAACTTCTAAGGGGATGCTGGTGGCAAAAGGGTGAATAGAGGGTATAAACCAAGCTGGCCAGGGCACTAGATCTTGTCTCCAGCCATGGCCCCAGAAAAATTCCACCCAGGATGAGGCCTGAAATCAGGCTGGTTATTATCCATCCTGCCCACTTTAACGCTTTCATTATCTTAATTTTAAGTTATTGCACATATTATTTGACATTAACTTAAAGGATAATATAAATATAAAGCATAAAGAATGGAAGGAGGCGTAATGAAAAAATACTATCATTTGCTTATGGTGATAGTGCTTTCTTCTGTCATGACCCCCCTGGTTCATGCTCAAGGCCAACAGTCATCTGAAGAAAGTCTGACTGAATATTCAGATGCGGTGGTAACTATAGTAGCCTGGGACTATAATAAGAACATAGTAGGCGAAGGGTGCGGGCTGGCTTTAACAGAGAATCTGATGGTTGTTCCCTATCATTGTATTTCTCAGGCAGCTGAAGCTGAGGTTAAAAGCTCTTCAGGAAAAAAATCCAGAGTAGAAGCTTTGGTTGCTCAAAACCGCTTGTATGATCTGGCACTTGTCCGTCTGAAAAATAAGCTGAATGTTAAGCCAATGCCGGCTGGAAAGTCGGAGCAGCTAAGCTCTGGCTCGCACCTGTCGACACTGGCTGAATTAAAGGGACAGATTATTATTACCTCAGGTGAGATGAGGGGCTGGCTGGACTTAGTCAAGGGTGGTTTAAGAGTAATGGCCATCGCTATGAATCTGGAAAAGGCAGGCAGCGGAGCACCAATTTTTGACTTGCAAAACAAGGTTGTCGGCGTGGCTATAGTGCCGGAATCTGGCATTATATTTGGGGTGCCGGTCGAGTCAATCCTGGCTTTAAACCAATCTGATAAGGGCCTCGAGCTTGAACGTGTGGTTAAAGAGGTTTATTTTGAGACACTGGAAGGTAGCTATCTGGCAGGTAAGGCCGCCTATCTTCTAAATGAGCCAGCCATTGCCAGCCGCTATTTCGAAAAATATCTGAAGTTAAAACCAGATAATATTGAGGTCTATCTCTGCCTTGGCCGCAGTTATTATCAACTGGGCGATTATGCTAACTCCTATAATATTTTTAGCCGGGCTATTCAGCTTAAGCCTGATGAACCTGAGGCTCTTTATGGCCTGGGTTTAAATCTGTTGCAGCAAAAGAATTTTAAACAGGCAGCCGAATTGATGGAAAAAGCTATCGCTAACGGGCTGGAAACGAAAGAAGTCCTATTTGATTTAGCTTTAGCTTATGAAGAGCTTAAAGCTTATGATCTGGCGGCCAGCAATTACCTGAAATATCTTCAAAACGGAGCGGAGCGTGCCTGGCCTGGCTGGTTTAGACTTGCTCAGACTTATCAAAAGAATAATGAACTGCTTAAAGCCATCGAAGCCTACCGGGAAGCTCTTAAATTAAAACCGGAAGATATAAACAGCAATTACAACCTGGCCTTGATGCTAGCCGCCAGCAGAGAGAATACAGCAGCTGAACAGGTTTTCAAAAAGCTTATTGAGCTTAATCCGCCTGATGCTGTTTTTTATTACAACCAGATTATGCAGATGTATGATCAGGCTGGCCAGTATGATAAAGCTCTGGAAGCGGCCAGGAAGATTGTTGAATTAAATCCAAAAAGCGAAGTGGCCATCTATAATCTTGGTATCCTGTACTATAAATTGAATCGTTTTGAGGAAGCAGCTAATGCTCTTAATGACTGTCTGGCTTTAAAAAATGATTATACTTCTGCCTGGTATAATCTAGGGCTAATTTACAGTAAAATGAACAGGCACCAGGAAGCGGCCGAGGCATTTAAGAAATATACCAGCCTGGCGCCGGCAGACGCTAACGGCTGGCTAAGTGCCGGCCTGGAATATATGCTGCTTAAGAATTTTGAACAGGCCATGCCTTACCTGGAAAAAAGCGTTCAGCTTAAGCCTGATAATCCTGCTGCTCAATATAATCTGGCTTTAGTCTATCTCAGTCTGAATGACAGATATAGTGCCAGGGAAGTCCTTAAAGTTTTACAGAAGCTTGACCGCAACCTGGCTGACCGTCTGAGCAGGCTGATAAAATAGGCTGAATGATTGACTAAAAGAGCAATCTATGATATTAAAATTTCTTAATCGGCCCCACGCTTAAAGATAGTTCAGTTATTTTTTGATAACGGGCAGGTGGCGGAATTGGCAGACGCACTAGGCTTAGGACCTAGTTCCTGAATAAGGAGTGCGGGTTCGATTCCCGCTCTGCCCACTAAGTACCTATTATTAAGTCAGGGTTTTAGTTGCAGCCTTAATTTTATTATAGATTAAAGAGTAAAAAATGGAACAGAATGTCTCTCAGGAACGCTTGAAAGTTATTAGCCCGGTGGTTCGTGAATTAGAGATTGAAATTCAGCCGGAAGAAGTAAAAAAAGAATATGAAAAAGTAGTTAATAACTATGTGGCCAGAATCAAACTGCCAGGTTTCCGTCGAGGGCATGCCCCCCGGGAAATGGTAGCCAGGATGTTTGCTGCTGAAATTAAAGAAACTATTCTGGATAATCTTGTGCCGGAGTACTTAAAAGGTGAGTTGGAGTCTGTCGGTGTTATTCCGGTTAATGTGCCGACTGTTAAATTACTTGATTTCGATTTGGAGAAAGGGATTAGGTTTCAGGTCACCTTTGAAGTCTGGCCAGCCATTGACCTGCCGGCCAGTTACCTGGAAAACAAGGTAAAAGAGGAAGAAGTAAAGATAGAGGAAAAAGAAATAGAGGAAGTGTTAAAAAATCTTCAGGCCAATGCTGCCGAGTATCTTCCAGTCAATGACAGACCTGTAGCTAAGGATGATTATGTGGTTATTGAGATTCAGGCCAAAGACCTGGAGGCCAGGAAGTTTATGCCGGCTGATAAGGTGGTAGTTCTGGCCGGCCATCCTGAAAATGAGTCTCAGCTAAACGAGGCCCTGATTGGGCTGCGGCAGGGAGAAGAAAAAACTTTCCTGGTAGAATATCCATCAGATTATGCTCAAAAGAAATTTGCCGGTAAAAAGATTGAATACCGGATTAAAGTGATGGAAATAAAAGAAAAAAAACTGCCAGAAATAAATGATGAACTGGCCAGAACGATCGATCAGGTCTCTGGTCTGGAGGAGCTAAAAGAAAAGATTCGTCAGGATATGCTTAAACACCGTCAGCAGGAGATAGCTGATAAGGCCCTGAATGAATTTCTGGAGAAACTGGCGTCCGATATCAACCTGAGTTTGCCGGATAGTCTGGTAAAAGAAGAGGAACAGGCGATAATTAGGCGTCAATTTAAAGAAGACGACTGGAGTAAAATGCCAGTTGAGCTTCGTCAGAAGGTGGAAGAGCAGGCCAGAAAACAAGCAGAGAAAAACCTTAAAAATCATTTTTTGCTGAGAAAAATAATTGAAAAGGAAGGATTAAAGGTCTCTGAAGAAGAGTATGCAGAAGATTTGAAAAAAATAGCTGAAGAGCGGAATATTCCTCTTAACCGCCTGAAATCAGCTTTAGATCAAGAAGAACGGGAAGAGGAATGGAAGCTTAACCTGCTGTTGCAAAAGGGCATTGACTTTTTAAAAGAGAAGGTTATAATAAAATAAAGCTTGCCAATGGCCTTAATTCCTTTTGTTATCGAATCTGAGGGGCGCAGTGAGCGCAGTTTTGACATCTATTCAAGGCTATTAAAAGACCGGATTATTTTTTTGGGGACGGAAATAAACGACGATCTGGCCAATTTAGTCGTTGCTCAGCTTTTGTATCTGGAAGCAGAAGGACAGGATAAAGAAATTTCAGTTTATATAAACTCGCCAGGGGGCAATATTACCGCTGGCCTGGCTATTTATGATACAATGCAATTTATCTCTTCACCTGTCGCCACTATTTGCCTTGGGCAAGCAGCCAGTATGGCGGCGGTACTGCTGGCCGCTGGCCGCCCTGGCCGGCGCTTCTCGTTGCCCAGTACACGTATCATTCTTCATCAGCCGTTCGGCGGTTTTCAGGGTCAGGCCAGTGATATTGCTATCCAGGCGAAAGAAATATTAAGGATGAGAGAAACGCTAAACAGGATTCTATCGCATCATACCGGTCAGTCTCTTGACCGTATCCAGGCAGATATTGACCGTGATTTTATTATGACTCCAGATCAGGCCAGAGAATATGGCCTGATTGACCAGATCATCAGTTCCAGAAAAGAGACTTTGTCCTGAAAAACAAAGCTTATTAAATTCAAGATTTAAGCGAGGCGTTGAGAATGACAGTTAACGGCCAGCACTCTGATTCGGTCATCAGGTGCAGCTTCTGCCATCGGCCCGGGACTCAGGTGAAAAGAATGATAGCCGGGTCTAAGGGCGTCTATATTTGTGAACACTGCATCGAGTTGGCCAGTGCCAGTTTAAAAGCTGAGCAGGCCAGACAGGCAGAGGCCAGGCCTAAAAAAGAAGATAACCTGACACCTGTTCAAATAAAAAAAGCTCTTGATGAGTATCTAATTGGACAGGAAGAAGCTAAGAAAAAAATTTCTGTGGCTGTCTACAATCATTATAAAAGGATTAGCCAGCCCCGAGGTTCAAACGAAGTAGAAATCGACAAGAGTAACCTGCTGTTTATTGGCCCAACTGGAACTGGCAAGACTCTCATGGCTCAGACTCTGGCCAGGCTGCTGTCAGTGCCTTTCGCCCTGGCTGATGCCACTACTCTGACTGAGGCTGGTTATGTGGGTGAAGATGTCGAGAATGCCATTCTCAGGTTATATCAGGCCGCCGGTCAGGATATTGAAAAGACCCAGAGAGGAATAATTTATATAGATGAAATTGACAAAATTAGCCGTAAAAGCGAGAACCCCTCTATTACGCGTGATGTTTCAGGAGAAGGCGTTCAACAGGCTTTGCTGAAAATAATAGAAGGGACAGTGGCCAATGTCCCCCCTCAGGGCGGCCGGAAACATCCCTATCAGGAATTTATTCAAATTGATACAACTGATATTCTGTTTATCTGCGGAGGGGCTTTTGTTGGCCTGGACAAGATTATTGCCCAGCGCTTAGGAAAATCCAGGGTTGGCTTTAAGTCTGAATTCAAGAAAGACCTGACCCAGGATGATCTTTACCGGCTTTTAATGCCCGAGGATTTGATCAGATATGGACTGATACCAGAATTAGTAGGACGCATTCCGGTTATAGCTATCTTCCATGATCTGGACAGGAACCAGTTGGTTGATATTCTGACTGGCCCAAAAAATGCTATAATAAAACAGTACCAGAAGTTATTTCAAATGGAGGGAGTAAAACTTGAGTTTACCCCGGATGCCCTGACAGCCATTGCAGAAAAATCAGTAGAAAAAAAGCTTGGAGCCAGGGGATTGAGAGCAATGATGGAAGATTTGATGCTCGAGCTAATGTTCTATCTGCCGTCAAGAAAGGCAAAAACCGGGATAGTTATAACCAGGGAAATAGTGGAGGAACAACCCCTTGACTCTGAAAAATATAAACAGCTAATTGGAGCTTAAAATGGCCGATTCTTTAGAAAATTCTGAATTAATGAAGAACGTCCCTTTAATTCCGCTCAGGGATCTGGTTGTTTTTCCAGCTACTCTTGTCCCCTTCATTGTTGGCCGGCCTTCTTCCATTAAAGCCCTGGAAAAGGCCTATGAGCAGGATAAGCTGATTTTTCTGGCCGCCCAGATGGATGCCTCTCTCGATGGACCACTGCCCAAGGACATCTATTCTCTTGGAGTAATTGCCCGTATTATCCGGACGGCCAAAATTGATGAGAGAAATATGAAGGTTATTGTTGAAGGCCTGAACAGAGCCAGGATAGATAGATACCTGAGCACCTATCCCTATTATCAGATCACAGCCAGAATAGTGAAAGCAGCAGAAGAGGTCTCACCGGAAGTTCAGGATTTATTGAAAAGGGTTCTGGGCCTATTTGAGGAATATTTAAAGATTAATCATAATACCAGCCTTGATTCCATGACTCCGGCACTGAGAGAAAACTCGACTGATAGAATAGCTGATATTATTGCTTCTAATCTCTATCTGCCCCTTGAAGAAAAGCAGAATTTGCTGGAGACAGTTAATACCGGGGAGAGATTGAGAAGGCTCAAATTTTTGCTCCAGGAATCACTGGAAAATGCACCGGCCAGGGAAACTCCCTCAGGCAGTCCAAGAAGAAAGGTGGCCATGCGGGATATAAACCAAAAGGCTTTTATTCCCGGAAGTCAATTTAAAAAAGAAGAACAGCCTAATGAAATCGAGGAATTGCGCAAGAAAGTGTTTGAAGCCGAGATGACAGCCGATGCTCAGGATAAGGCTTTGAAAGAAATTGAGAGGCTGGAAAGCATGCCTCCGATGTCAGCTGAAGCCACAGTTAGCCGGAACTATCTTGACTGGTTAATTTCCTTACCCTGGAACAAAAAATCGAGAGAAAAACGGGACTTAAATGAAGCGGAGAAAATCTTAAATGAAGATCATTTTGGTCTGGAAAAGGTTAAGGAGAGAATTCTCGAGTACCTAGCTATTCGCCAGCTGGTCAAAAATCCGAAGGGTGTCATTCTGGCTTTTATTGGGCCGCCCGGGGTAGGTAAGACTTCACTGGGGAAATCAATTGCCCGGGCGACAGGCAGAAAATTTATCCGTTTATCTCTGGGTGGCATCAGAGATGAGGCTGAAGTCAGAGGACACCGCCGGACCTATATAGGTGCTTATCCGGGCCGGATCATTCAGATGATAAAAAGAGCCGGGACGAAGAACCCTGTTTTTCTGCTGGATGAAGTTGACAAAATGAGCATGGATTACCGGGGAGACCCGGCGGCTGCTCTGATGGAAGTTCTCGATCCAGAGCAGAATAGAGAGTTTCTCGATCATTTTATTGATACAGATTTTGATTTATCTCAGGTTATGTTTATTGTCACGGCTAATTCGATAGATCCGATACCCAGGCCGCTCCTGGACAGGATGGAAGCTATCAAATTGCCCGGATATACGGAAGATGAGAAATTACAAATTGCCAGGCACTTCTTAATCCCCAAGCAAATAAAAGCTCATGGGCTGAGTGCTAAGAATTTAGAATTTACCGACCAGGCCATTATGAAAATTATCAGTGAATATACACGCGAAGCGGGAGTTCGCAATCTGGAAAGAGAAATTACCTCTATCTGCCGGAAAATGGTTAAAAAAGTGGTAGTTAAAGGCAGGGAATATCATGAAAAACTGACTCCGAAGAGCGTCGAAAAATATCTGGGAGTCCCAAAATATCGCCGGCTCGAAATTGACCGCCAGGATGAAATAGGTGTAGCCTTAGGTTTGGCCTGGACTGAATTTGGCGGCGAGCTGTTAACTTTTGAAGCCACAAAAATACATGGCAAGGGGAATCTGACCTTAACTGGCCAGTTGGGGGAAATTATGCAAGAATCTGCTCAGGCTGCTTACAGTTATGTCCGGGGCAAGTTATATGAAATTAACCTGGGAAAAGAAGTCGAAAAAAATTTTGATATCCATATCCATGTGCCTGAAGGAGCTATTCCCAAAGAAGGCCCCTCAGCAGGTATTACCATCGCCACTTCTATTGTTTCTTTGCTAACCGACATCCCGGTCAAAAAGAAGGTAGCCATGAGCGGTGAAATCACCCTACGGGGGAGAGTATTGCCTGTTGGGGGAATAAAAGAGAAATTACTGGCTGCTTACCGCGAGAGCATGACCGAGGTTATCTTACCCATTGATAATAAGCCAGATTTAAAAGATTTGCCTAAAAAATTAAGGCAGAATCTAAAAATCCATCTGGTTGAAAACATGGATCAGGTATTGGAATTGGCTTTGACCAGAGAGTTTATTCCCAAGAAAGGGCCGCAGGAGGAAGAAAAAAAGGATAAAAATGAAGCGGCTGTCACTGAGCCAGGGGCTCCATCAGGTGTGGCTAAGGAACCTGGTTTAACTAATTAATATTCGCCAGGGGTAGAAATCCATTTCCTAAAATAATTAATTAATAAACATAAGTTTAAAAAACATTGAGGTGTAAAAGATGAAAGAATATGACCTGATTGGACTAGAAGAGAAAGACCTGTCCGGCCTGAAGAAAATTGCTGGTTCTCTGGACATGGAAGACGAAGAAATAGAAAATGCCAGCCGTCACAACCTTATTTTCAAAATTCTTGAGGCCCAGGCGAAAAAACAGGGAATGCTCTTCTCAGAAGGGGTACTGGAATGTCTGGATGATGGCTTTGGCTTTCTGCGGGCTCCAGAATTCAGTTATCTTCCCAGCCCGGATGATATCTATGTATCTCCATCGCAGATAAGAAAATTTCAGCTAAGGACAGGTGATACCATCTCGGGTATTGTCAGGCCGCCTAAAAACGGTGAAAAGTACTTTGCTCTGATAAAAATAGAAGCGATTAACTTCATGCATCCTGATATCGTGCTGGAAGCCAGGCATAATGTTCATTTTGAACAGTTGACACCAGTTTATCCCTACGAATTAATAAAACTTCAAGATGGCAACTCCAAAAATATGAATGCCCGCATTATGGAGTTGTTGACTCCAATAGGGAAGGGACAGAGAGGCTTAATAGTCTCTCCACCAAGAGCGGGTAAAACTACTCTGCTTAAAACCATTGCTAAATCAATTGAAAAAAATCACCCTGAAATCTTTTTGATTGTTTTGCTAATTGCCGAAAGACCGGAAGAAGTAACTGATTTTAAACGCAGTGTAAGCGGGGAAGTTGTAGCTTCAACTTTTGATGAGCCGCCAACAAGAAATGTTCAGGTGGCAAATATTGTTCTGGAAAAGGCCAAGAGACTGGTTGAGTTAAAAAGAGACGTAGTCATTCTTCTGGATTCTATTACCAGGCTAGCCAGGGCTCATAACGCCATTGTCCCTCCATCAGGTAAAGTGCTGTCAGGCGGTATAGATGCTAATGCTTTAAATAAGCCAAAAAAATTCTTTGGCTCAGCTAGGAAAGTGGAAGAGGGTGGCAGCCTGACTATCATGGCTACAGCCTTGATTGATACTGGCAGCCGGATGGATGATGTTATCTTTGAGGAATTTAAGGGAACGGGAAATATGGAAATAAATCTTGATAGGCGGCTGGTTGATAAAAGAATCTTTCCGGCCATTGACATTAGCCGTTCTGGAACCAGAAAAGAAGAACTACTTATTCCGGAAAAAGACCTTAACCGGATCTGGATACTGCGCAAAATTCTGAGTCAGCTGAATGAAGTTGAGGCTATGGAATTGCTACTGGAAAAATTATCAAAAACTAAAACAAATGGCGACTTTTTAGAATCAATGAGCAAGGGGCTGTAACTCGGAAATACCCAAGTAGAGCTCAAAAAGCCAGCCAGGAATCTGGACTGGATGTTTAACTGGTTATAGTTGAAACCAGTTGCTTACAGACTCGGGTAGAAAGAAGGATAAAAAAGGGTATAGCTATCTGTCATATTATATAAATATTTGTTCTTATTCTTTTCATATAGCAATCATAACTAAATCAACTATATTGGCTTCAGAATGTTCTCCTGAAACCTGAATAAAAAAAATATTAGCAAAAATTATATCAGGTTGATATAGAAAAGGCCTGGTCCTGTTTATAGGCAGATGAATATCAATAAAACAGTTAACCTGATTTTGTCGGTAAATTGACGGCAGGGGAATTATAACATCAAGAATTGCCCATTATCGTTATTTAAGATATTTAATATAATTTCCAAATAAGAAGGCCCGGCGGCTATTAAGCCAAATATAGCTGATATATTGATATAAGAAGTGCCTTTGATCATTATTTATCCTGGGGAAAAAAGAAAATATACTGATCATGTGTCGGCTATTATTATTCATTATTGATTGCTGTTAAGGCTATGATGAGGCTTGAGATTAAATGGAGGCTGTTATTATAGGCGCCGGCCAGGGCCTAAGATTTCCACAATTGAACAAGAATCGGGCATATGAGTTATGCAAGTATTTAACAGTTTGGTAGGTTGTTGATAAATAAAGAGATAGATACATAGTGATATAAAGGGTCGCATAAGTTATATTATGTAAACTAATATTAAAAAACCTTTCTTTTGACTCAAACCGAATTTGATCGGCCAGGCAGCGGACACTTTTTGACTTATCTTATAAGCCTTATAATCGGATTTAGTCAACCCTTTTGCCATGTATAAATAGAATAATAATCTATCATAAGAATTAAAAGGCCTCTCTAATAACTAAATTCTTACTGCGCCCTTTTTTCTGATGATGATTTTAATTTTTGAATAACTTCTTCCAGGATGGAAATCAATTCCTGCCTGGTAACTATCTGTTTTTTAAATTCTATTCTTAGTTTAAATGCCTTATTATCGGGCGGGACGTAATTAAAAACATAGGGTTTTGTTTTTTCGTGCTCTTCTTTTTCTTTAAATAACTTGGTTAAATCCCGAGTATCTGAGCGAGATAATCTTTTTTCAATAATTTGCTCTACGGCTCTCGACATCAGATGGAGATCGTCAATTTTTGAAATTTCAACGATAGTACTACGGCTGTTAATACCGGCTGTCTTAAGCTTTTCCCTTAGTTCATTTGGTATCCTGCAGACGGATATAATTTCAGTAATTGTGGATCTTGATTTTCCGATTCGTGAGGCGAGGTCCTGATGGCTATATTTATAGAGATCTATTAAGGCCTTCAGGCCGTCTGCTTCTTCAAATATGTCTAAATCCTTTCTCTGTAAGTTTTCGATTAAGGATATTTCCATTGCCTCTTGATCATTAACATCCATCTCGAGGCATGGAATTTCTTTTAGGCCGAGATTTTTCGATGCGAGATAACGGCGCTCTCCCGCTATTATTTCAAACCGTCCAGCCCTGGCCCGGACAAGTATTGGCTCCAGAACTCCTTTTGCTTTGATTGATTGCATAAGGTCTTGGATATCCCCCAGCTCATTTCTTGGCTGCCGCGGATTGGGTTCTATTTCTTCAATCGGGATTAATCGCACCATTGGGGCAGCAGATTTTTGATACAAAAGTTCAACGAAATGTGGATCATGCCTCATGGTTAAAGAATCAGGAAGGCCACTTTTTTTAATTTTATCCACGTTTTAATAGCTCCTCAGCGATTTTTCTATATTGAACTGCTCCAATTGAATCCGGAGCAAAAGTAAATATGCTTTCCTTATAGGCTGGACTTTCCTCTAATTTTACACTTTTAGATATGTATGTCTTAAAGACTTTAGCACCAAAGACCTGATTTATACGCTCAACGACATCCTTTGACAAATTTGTTCTTTTGTCATGAAGGGTAATAATTACTCCTATAATATCAAGCGACGGGTTTGCGATTCTTTTTACTTTATCAATTGTCTCTAATAAATCGTCAGTTCCTTCGAGACATAAATAAGATGATTGAATTGGGATCAATATATGAGTAGCAGCCACCAGAGCATTTAATGTTATAAGGCCTAGCGTAGGGGGCGTATCTATAATTATATAATCATAATCATCCTTTATCTGAGAAAGTGAATCCTTTAGCCTATAATGGCCATCAAACTCTGCGATTAATGATGGCTCCAATTTGGCCATAGATATCCTCGAAATAGCTACATCCAGGCCAGGAACAGTCGATCTAAGAATTACATCGGCAATATTAAGTGTTTTATCCATTAAGACGTCATATAATGATTTGCCGCATTGAGAGGGATCTCCGACAATTGAAATCGTGCTATGTGCCTGAGGATCCATGTCGACCAGAAGGACTCTTTTTCCCATTAGAGCCAGAGCCGAAGACAGATTAACACAAGTAGTGGTCTTCCCTACTCCTCCTTTTTGGTTGGTCACTGCGATTATCAAACTGGCCTCCATAAATTTTTTTATAATAAAATTTATACATAAATAGATAAAAAAAACAAGTATAATATAAAAATTATAAAAAATGTCGGCTGGCCGACATGCTGCTAAGTAGTTGATAATAAATAAAATACGGGGATGCTATGGTTGATATAACCTGCAAATTTGTAAAATATTTTATTTACCTTTTGGGGCGGAAAGGGGTTAAAATCGCTGGTATACCTTTAAAATAATCAAATTATAATCGGCTGTAGATTTAGCTTAAGATGAAAGGTCAGGCCTTTAGGCCATCTGATGAGCTTTGGCAGTAGCGGGATGATGAGAGAGATTCTAGTTGTGTACATTGCAAGAGAAATGATTCTGTGGCCGACGGCCGTTCATGCCACTATTTGTACTGGGTGGTGTCTGCCATGTTTATGTTCAAAGCAGGTTTTTGAGGCCCGAGAAA
>JAQURD010000001.1:90217-343429 GCA_028749115.1 Acidobacteriota bacterium
AGAGAGATTCTAGTTGTGTACATTGCAAGAGAAATGATTCTGTGGCCGACGGCCGTTCATGCCACTATTTGTACTGGGTGGTGTCTGCCATGTTTATGTTCAAAGCAGGTTTTTGAGGCCCGAGAAAACCATCCTGAATTTGTAGATATATTAGGCTGCGTTGGTGGTTCCAGATGCTGTTCAAAAAAATGCCCGGCTGGGACCTTAGGTTTCCTCTCTTGCGAGAAATTAATAACCTGGCTGCCCAAATTTGAAAAAAAGAAATAACACCAGACAAAAAAGAAGAGAAAAAAGAAGAGATGAAATGTGTCGGCGGGCCAGTTTAGCCTAAAGAAGCTTCTCCCAGATAAACCGGTGTCTCTATAACCCAGCCTGTTTTTTCCCTGAGTTCACGGGAAAAGTTCTCAATAACTTCTTTTTCACCGTGAACCAGAAAGAGGCGGTCTGGCGGTTGATTTAAATAACTGAGCCATTTATTTAGCTGCTTATGATCAGCGTGAGCAGAAAAACCCTGAATTTGTTCTATTAAAGCTTTAACCTGGTAATTTTGACCGTAAATCCGGACGGAAGACTGGCCATTGAGAATTTGCCTGCCAAGGGTTCCCTCCGCCTGATAGCCAACAAACAGGATAGTTGATTCCCGCCGGCTAATATTATTTACCAGATGCTGTTTAATGCGGCCTCCCGTACACATGCCCGAGCCAGCCATAATAATCGAAGGTGCTTTCATCTTGGCAATTGCCTGAGAATCTCTGAAATCACGAACCAGCTTTAATCCGGGAAATTCAAATGGATTCTGTCCGGAGGCAAAAAGATGCCTGGCATCAGCATCAAGGCAATCCAGATGATGCTTGAAAACATCAGTTACATTGACGGCCATCGGGCTGTCGAGAAAAACCGGAATAGCCGGTATTTTCCTCTTCCTGACCAGGTTGTTTAGATGATACATTAACTCCTGGGCCCTTTCGATAGCGAAAGTTGGGATAACCAGGTTACCTTTGCGGCTAAGAGTCTGGTTAATGATTTGTGCCAACCTTTCCGGGATCTCACTTGCCTCTTCATGGTCCCGGTCACCGTAAGTAGATTCAAGAAAGACATAATCAGCCTCCTGGAAAGTTTCGGGATCACGAACCAAAGGCTTTTTCCATTGTCCCAGGTCGCCGGAATAGACGAGACGGTGTGGATCGCCATTGTTGCCGCCGGCCAGGATCTCGACCATAGATGAGCCAATAATATGACCAGCCTCATGGAAAATGACTTTAAGGTCAGAATTGAGAGCAATTTCTTGATGATAATCAATAGCTTCCACGAGCGACAAGGCTCTATCCACTTCAAGTGATGTATATAGGGGCACTTCCGGATGGGGTCCGGTCCTCCCTTCTCTTTGGTGGCGCTTTCTTTTTATTTCTGCATCTTCTTCCTGTAGCTTGGCCGTGTCATAAAGAACAATAGGCAGGAGTTCAGCCGTTGGCCTGGTACAAAAAATTTTTCCCCGGAATCCCTCTTTGACCAGCTTCGGAATCAATCCGCTATGATCAAGATGAGCATGGGTTAAGAGCAGATAATCAATTTTATCAGGAGGTAGTGGGAATGGCTGCCAGTTGCGTCCGAGAAATTCTCTTTCCTGATAAAGGCCACAATCCACTAAAAAATTTAGACCATTGGAAGAAAGATGATAACAGGAACCTGTGACTTGAGAAGCTGCTCCCAAGAATTTAACTTTAATCATCTGAGCTCTCTTTTTTAACAGAATAGTAACTGAACTCCAGGCCGATAAAAGCCTGTCTGGCCAGCAGCCTGAATAAAATAAAGGCCTGGCCAAGCAGTATAAGCATCAAAAGACCTACGGGCTGGACAGACGAAAATAGCTTGTTCAGGAGAAGCAAGATGACCGAGATAAGAATCACCACCAGTCCAAGGAGCAAATAAAGGCCCCAGAGGCGCAAAAAGTGCCGCTTAAAGAAATTAAGCGCTGAAAAATAGGCAGCTATGACCTTTTTTGACTCAGTAATCATGATGATTCTAACCAGATCCAGACAAAGCTTAAAGGCCGACCAGAGGAGAGCCAATACCAGGCCTCTCAACAGGCCGGCAAAAATGACTGGCCATTCGGTGACTGCCCTGGCTGACCAGAGATTAAGTGGAGCTGAGAGCAATTTAAAAAGGAGAAAAAATATTAGCAGGCAGGGAATAAAAACGATTAGCGACAGCAGGAACTGCCAGAAATGCCGGCAGCCGTCAGATAGAAAGTTCTGAAAAGAAGGTCTCTTTCCCTGGCTGAGCATCTGGCCAAAAAGCCCGGCATTGAGAAAAACGGAAAGCAGGCCTGAAAACAAGAGTATGACCATGAAAAAAACTGCATATGAACTGAGAAGACTCTGATTAGCCAGGATAATCTCGAGCAAGTTTAGCTCAAACGGCATTAAAGCCTTTTGAGGCAGGTCTAGATGACGCAGGTTGGTTCTGATCTGAAAGCTTATCGGGGCGATGATGATCAGAGAAATTATAATTATTATTAGCCAGAGGTAAATAGACAGCCTTAACTTAGAAATAGCTTGATTAAATCCAGATTTAAGATAATGGCCAGAACTCATTAATCTCTCCTTTCCCTCATAACCAGCCAGAAAAAGTTACCAGCAGGTTCTGCATCAGCCAGACAAGGCTACCGGTAGCACTCAGGATTCTTGTGGCCGGACCTTTCCGGGCATAACTGTTATTGGATAAATTGGTATCTACCAACCAGAGACCTTCAGGGTCAAGCACCGCCCGCTTGATTTTTACCGGTTTTTCAAAATTGAAGCGCATCCAGCGGTTCTGGCCATCCCATTCTCTCTCTTCAGTGCTGCCATCTTCAAATTCTACCTGTAATTTGAGGGCGTAGCCTGGAGCGAGCTTAATCTCGCCATATCGTCTCAGGGTTATGATTGTTTCATAAATCTTTGCTTTGAACTTGTCTTTTTTCTGTCCTGGAGCTGGCCCGGTGGTTTCACTCGCCTGGCCAGAAGTTCTGCCTGATAAATCATCAAATATCCCCTGGTATTTCTCAGGTTTCAGTCTGGTTTCGACATAACTAATGGCATAATCAAAATCTTTAGCTCCATAGAAAAATTCCTGGAAGAACCAGCTTAAATCCTGGTCTGAAACTTCATTGACTACCCGGATAAAATCTTCTGTCCGCGGGTGCTGAAAACGATATTTCTGATGATAGGTGCGCATGACTCTGGCCCAGGTTTTTTCACCTAATAGTCTTTCCAGGGTGTAGAGAGAGGTAGCTGCCCGGTGATAAACATTAAGTCCGTAGCTGCCTGAATTATAGAATTTCCAGGAAGCATTGACGATGGGATCAAGTTTAACCACCGGAGCAGAAATAATTCTGGCTAATTGCCAGTCATAGACAGCTGGTAGCTTGATCATCCAGCTTAAAGGTAAGCCAATGGCTTTCAGGGAAGGCTTCCCCGCCCCATAGGCTAAAGCTGAGACTTTTGAAGTTGAATAGGTATTTATACCTTCATCCAGCCAGGCTTCTTCAAACTCATTGCTGGCGACCAGTCCGTACCAGTAATTGTGGCCAAACTCATGAATGATTACTTGTTCGGGAGAAAGCACCTCTTTTTCCAGGATGACGGAAGTCCCGGCGGTTAAAAGGGTCGGATATTCCATTCCACCGCTCCCCGTCCGGAACGGAGGATCAACCATGGTTATTGTCTGATAAGGATAAGGCCCATACCACAGACCGTAATATTTTATAGCTGCTTTTAGAGCCTGAAAGTGCCGGTCAGCCTGATTTTTATGCTGCTTTTCAATGAGCAGGATCATCCGCACATCAGGTAGCTTGATGTCTTGAACTGTCAATCCGACGAGCTCCGCCATCTCCTGATATTCCTGCAGGGTGACCTCTTCTTCTCCTTTAAACCAGCGTTCAAGTTTGATAAACCGTGGAGAAGCTGTCCAGGCAAAGTCGTGGATGTTCTCCTGAGCATAGGTATAGGTGACCTTTCCCGCTGTCTGCTCTTCAGTTCTCTCCATCTCCTGCCCGCAGGCTCCGACCACAAAGTCCTTTGGAACGGTAATCTTCACCTGGAAATCAGCAAAATCGGCATAAAATTCAGAATTAAGATGGTATTCATGACAATTCCAGCCCCGGCCCTCTTCATAAACACCTGGTTTGGGAAACCATTGGGAAATAAAGAAACCATTCCGGAAATAGCCTGTTCGCAACCCGTTTTTCGGTACTCTGGCCTGAAAGTCGATGTTTAGGTTAACTGCTTGTCCGGGGGCCAGCGGCTGAGGTAAAACCACTCTGAGGACAGTCTGATCATGGGGATTGGGCGGCTGGTCGGGACTGATGAAAACTGCCGCTGGCAGGAGATCCTGTCCATCAGCTGTGGTTAGAGAAGTTATTTTTATCCAGCCCCATTCGTCCTTTTTTATCCTGAATCTTTTCAATATTTTGTCCTGGCCGGCTTCTTTAGCCAGAGTTGAGAGTTCATTTTTAAAGGCATTCCAGTAAAGGTGGAGATGAATATCAGGCACATAGTCCCGGCTTAAATTAGTCCAGACGATGGTTTCTTTAGCTTGCAGGCTGGCCGTTTCCGGCAAAAGTTCAACTTCCAGGTTGTAATGCACAGGCCGTTCCTGGGCAAGACCAGGGATGACAGACAGAAACAAGATCATCAAAAAGAGAAAATATTTCACTCCAGCCTTTGACCAATTTTTTCTTTTCATACTAACCTCTCTTTAAGAACCTAAATATTCAATAAAGGCTTTTATAATTAAAGTTAGGTCCTGGCTTGTAAGCTAAGACTTATTAATTTCGGGTTATCTTCTTTTAAACTTATACGAAACTTGGCTTTCAATGGTTCACCAAATTATCAGCCAAGAATGGCCCTGTTTTGATTTAGATTTGACGTTCAATCCATTCTTCCCAGGCGTGGCGCCTCGGGAAAAAGATAAACAGCACAGCCACGGAAATAATCAAAAGAATGTAAAAATCACGGTTAAACCCGGCCACCAAAAACAGGAATAAGCCGAACAGAGCCGGCAGCTCGCTCATAATAACCATAATAACTGATGTCCGGTGTAGTTTATTCAACAGGCTTTCAGGTGTGTCATCTGGCTTCTTTCTGAGGAGTAGCGATTGCAGGACTCTGGCGAGGATAATCGACACCGCCGCTAAGCCATAAAAAATATATCTTAAAATCTGTTGATTCGAAACAGATAAAAAACCATAGAAGGGTGCCAGTTTGTTCCTGATTAATTCTTCCAGCCCCAAATATATAACCAGAGCTCCAAAGACAGAATAACCCAAGGTTGCCGCCACACGGTGTGTTTTTCTTATAACTTCCTGAAAATTCATCTCTTTCTCCTTTTTTGATTATATTAATTTTGCCTATGCCGGGCAAATATTTTTTATTCAGAAAAACTATTCCGGCCACAGCCAGGGTTGGTGCTGATGGCTCCAAGCTTAATAGCTTGATGTATCTGTATGATTATCAATCAGTTATCTGAATTTTATGAACAGTGATATCTTAACTTATATAAAGCAAGAAACCTTTAAGATAATCACTTTCTGGATGGAAAATGCTTACCGGATGATCATAGGCCTGCCGGTTAGAGGTTATAATTTTTACCTGCCGGCCAGCCTGAAGGGCAGCCTGGAAAATTATCTTCTGAAATAATTCACGGTTGATATAATAAGAACAGGAAAAAGTCAGGAGAAAGCTCTCTGCTTTCATCCTGGACATGGCCAGATAGTTCAGCCGCTGATAAGCCCGGCTGGCCTGCCTTTGATCCGCTTTTTTTTTGGCGAAGGCTGGCGGATCAAGAATGACCAGATCATAAGGCAGTTTAGGCTGTTCATTCAGGAAAGCAAACATATCCTGATTAATCAACCTGAAGGAAGAGTCTCGAAAAACATTCAAAGCCATATTCTCCCTGGCCAGATCGAGTGCTTGATGTGAAGAATCAACAAGATCGACGCGGCTGGCCTGTCCTTTTAAAGCGGACAGGGCAAAACCGCCCGTATAGCTGAAACCGTCAAGAACTTTTTTCTCGGCGGCTATTTCTCTTACCAGCTGCCTCATTTCCCGCTGGTCTAAGAAAAAGCCGGTCTTTTGAGCCCCGGTCAGATAAACTTTGAATTTTATGCCCTGCTCGTTGATAATGAGTGGTTCCGGCAACTGGCCGGTCAAAAGGCCTTCCTTTTCTTCCAATCCTTCTTCTTTTCTCGAAGGAACCATAGATTTTTCATAGATGAAAGCAGGTTTAATCAATTCAGATAAGAGCTGAACCATAAGGGGCTTAAGGTTTTCCATCCCCAGAGTTGAAATCTGGATGACCAGCCCTGGCTGGTAGCGATCAACGACGAGCCCTGGCAAGGAATCACTTTCGCCGTTAACCAGACGGCAGGCTTCTGCCTGACCATAAACCTTTTCTCTCAGCCTGATAGCTTTTGTTAGGTTCTTCCGGATGGCCTCTTCCGGACCTGTCTGACCAAGGCTCACCAGCCGGCCAGTTAGAGAACACTTTCTATTAAAATAGCCATAACCGACAAGCAGTCCGCCAGCTGAAAAAACTGGATAAATTTTCCCATCGGTAAAGGCCGGAGGGAAAGATTGAATAGCTCCAGAAAAAATCCATTGGTGGCGGTTATGAACGGATTTTTCCCGGCCTGGCTTGAGTACTACTCCCCTGCCTTCAAATTGTTTTCCTCCCCTCTCCGTTCCAGGTTTTTTCATCTTTTCACCTTATAATCGTTGGCTGAACAAGCAGGTCGCCTCTTTTTGCCAGGTAAAAATCCTGGCTTTAATTAAGGCTAAAGGTTTACATAAAAGGAAATGACATATTCTTTCTCCTGGTTCAAATGTCTCCAGTCAGTGTGTCCGGCTCAACTAATTCTGCTTCAGGCTGAGCTGGCTGTCAACTTGAACAGGATCCTTGCCCAGGAAAAAAACACACTCAATACCTGGTTGCCCCAGGTTAGCCGGGGGCTCAGCTTCTGACCAGAACTTTCTCGCTTATTTTTTTAAGGATAGCTGGCCTGGTAGAAGGCAGGCCAGACTGGCCTTAATGCCGGTTGTCAATCAGGGTGATTGTTGATAAAATTCTAAGAAGCTTAAATAGCCAGAAATTTTTCAGACTGAAGACTAAAGAATAAAAAAAGAAAGAATAAATGATGGCAGATTTCAAAGCAGAATCTCTGGCCAGTAAGATAAAACCACGAGTTTATTCTTGCTACCGGGTTCCTGTAGCTCCTGAGATCAATGGAGACCTGGAAAAACCGGCCTGGAAAAAAGCACCTTGCTCGGCCAGGTTTGTCGACCTGGTTACCGGCCAGCCGGCCTTCCTGGATACCAGGGTAGCTGCCCTCTGGGATGACAATTATTTTTATTTAGCCTTCTGGGTGGAGGAACCTAATATCCAGGCCAGACTGAGCCAACGTGATTCATTTCTCTGGCTGGAAAATGATGTTGAGATTTTTATCGCCGGGCCTGACTGTTATTATGAGCTTCAAGTTAATGCCCTGGGAACCATTTATGAGGTTTTTTATATCTGGCAACAAGCCCTCAGGCCTGGCAGTTTTTTTGATCGCTCTGAATTTGACCTGATGAGGCGAGAAGTAGATATCCTGGGCGGTTTTCAGGATAACAGCCGCTATGGCCGTCACCCGCGTGGCCGCCGCTGGGCATTTATGGATTGGGATTTCCCCGGGCTGAAATGGGCGGTCAAGCTTGATGGCACAATTAATAATTCATCTGATCTAGACCGTGGCTGGACAGTTGAACTGGCTTTTCCCTGGTCTGGACTGGAGCTCCTGGCTCAGGGCCGTCCCCTACCCCCGGCTGATGGTGATACCTGGCTCATGAACTTCTTCCGTTTTGAAGCTCTGGAAGCTAACGGCCGGAAAATTGAGCCTTCTGTTGGCTGGGCGCTCAGTCCGCATGGGGTCTATGACTCGCATTTACCAGAACTTTTTTCAAAAATAGTTTTCCTGAAAGAATCAATTTAAATCTCGAGGTTAAATGATGGATCAGACTGACCGTTTAAAAATTGCTTTTATTACTCCAGAGATGGCTCCACTGGCTAAAACCGGTGGTCTGGCCGACGTAACTGGAGCCTTACCCAAATTTCTCAGCCAGGAAAGCCATCTGGAGGTGGCGGTCTGGCTGCCGTTTTACCGGGAAATTAGAAATAAGAACCTCAAGTTGAAATCTGCAGCTTCAAATCTCAGGCTGAACTTGTTTCCTGACGAAACTAAAAACACCTTTTCAATTTGTGAATATCAGGCTGATGGCTTTAAGGTTTATCTAATACAAAATGATTATTACTTTGATAGGGACTATCTCTATGGAACACCTGACGGTGATTACCCCGATAATGGCCTGCGTTTTGCTTTTTTTTGTTTAGCGGCTCTGCAGAGTTTTAAACCTCTCAACTGGTGGCCAGATCTGATCCATGCCCATGACTGGCAGTCGGCCCTGACTTTAGCCTATCTAAAACATTTGCTGAACAAGGATGACCTTTATAAGAATGCCAGATCGCTTTTTACCATCCATAACTTAGCTTACCAGGGTATTTTCCCGCCTGAAATTCTTGGCCAGGCAGGTCTCCCTGACTACCTTTTTAATCCTGAAGATATGGAATTTTATGGCCAGGTAAACTATTTGAAAGCAGGCCTGCTCTATGCAGAGGCCATCAGCACAGTCAGCCCAACCTATAGTCAGGAAATTCAAAGGCCAGAATTCGGCTTTGGTCTTGATGGAGTATTAAGGAAAAGATCAGATAGATTATTTGGAATTTTAAACGGTATAGATTATCAGGAATGGAATCCGGCGACGGATCCCGCTCTGCCTGCCCATTATAGGCCAGACGCCCTGGAGGGAAAGTCTGTCTGCCGGCAGGAACTTCTCCGGGCATTTAATTTTGAACCTGCCGGGCAGCAGCCGGTGATTGGACTGGTTTCCCGGCTGGCCGGACAAAAGGGTTTTGACCTGCTGGTCAAGAGTTTGGATGAAATATTAAAGAGAGACTTTTATTTGATTATCCTGGGGACAGGCGAGAAACAAATTCAGGACATGTTGATCCAGGCCGCTAGAAAATATCCAGAAAGATTTGGCCTGAAAATTGCTTTTGATGACCGGCTGGCCAGGCTTATTTATGCCGGTAGCGATTTTTTCCTGATTCCCTCCCGTTATGAACCGTGCGGGCTGACCCAGATGTACAGCCTGAGATACGGAACTATTCCTATTGTCCGTAGCACCGGCGGTTTGAAAGACAGTGTTGAAGGCTTTAATCCCCAGCGGCTGGAGGGTAATGGTTTCCTGTTTGAGAAGTATGAGACTAACGCCTTGCTAGCGGCTCTCGACCTGGCTCTTAGCTTTTACCGGCAAGAGCCTTACTGGCCAAAATTAATCGACAACGCTTTTAAGAGTGATTTTTCGTGGAAAAAATCAGCTTCAAGTTACTATGAGCTCTATCTAAAGATACTCAGCTCTTAGGTTATTTCATTTTTTCTCAGATATTCAGCGGCTGATTCTGGAGGAACGGGGTTAATATAGAAACCGGTGCCCAGTTCAAAGCCGGCCACCTTGGTCAAGATAGGTAAGATTTCCAGGTGCCAGTGATAATAAAAATCAATTCCCGGCCAGGCTTTTTCAGCTACCTGAGGATTGGGAGCCTGGTGAAAAACCAGATTGAAGGGCGGATCAGACAGCTGAAATTTTAAGCGGCTAAGAGCCTGCTTTAAAACTTCAGCCAGAGAAGTAATTTCCTCATCAGCCAGTTGGCGGAAAAAGGCTGAATGCCTCTTTGGAACGATGGCCATTTCAAAGGGAAACCTGGAAGCAAAAGGCGAGATCAAAACAAAAGATTCATTTTCAAAAATCAATCTTTCGCCTGATTGCCGTTCTTCCCGTACCATCCGGCAAATAGCGCATTCGCGGAAAGAATTGCGGAATAATCTTTCAGCTCCGTAAATTTCCTCTTTAATTCTTTTCGGCACAATGGGTGTGGCAATGATCTGGGAATGCGGATGAGAAAGCGATGCCCCTGCTTCCGGGCCCTTATTCTTAAAAATCTGAACATATTGATAATGAAACTGTTGTTCAATGGCGATAGTCCGCTGCCGGTAAATTTTGATGATCTGGCCTAAATGCCCGGGAGGCAAATCGGCCATTTCCAGATTGTGGTCTGGATTTTCAATCACCACTTCATGAACCCCAACGCCTTCCATCCACTGATAACTGCCCCTGGCTTTTCTAGGAGGAAGAAGGCCAGGCAGGAGAGCAGGAAATTTATTGGGAACTACCCTGGCTTGCCAGCCTGGCTGATCTGGACTGGAGCCGTCATTTCTGATGGAATATACTTCCGGCGGGGTTTTGGTTTCATTACCCGGGCAGAACGGACAGAAGGCCAGGTTTTCCCGGCTGACCTCAGATTTAACAGTCGGCCGGAAATCATCTGGCCGCCGGCTTCTTTCGGTAGAGATGATTACCCATCTTCCGGTTAACATGTCTTTTCGTAATTCTGGCATGAGCTCAAATCCTTTTATATGAATAATAAAAAACAGTTGAAGATCAGGTGCCGATTAGTTCTTTAATCTTAGATTTCAATTCGTCGAGAGAAGAAGACTTAATAATATAGGCATCAGCCGCCCAGGTCATAAAATCATCTTTATAACTCTGATAAGCCGTATTGATGATAATTGGAATATCCTTGCGCAACCCCATGACATTGGCAATAAGTTCTATGCCATCTTTTCCCGGCATTCTAATGTCGGTGATAATCAAATCGAATTTTTCTTTTTTGACCTGTTCCAGGGCCGAATCAGCATCATGGACAATAGCTAGTGAATAACCTTCCTTATTTAACTCTTCCTCGTAAAGGAGGCTCAAGGCCTGATCGTCTTCGATCAGAAGTATTTTTTTCATGATAGTCTCCTTTCCTGGACTTTAAAATAAAGTTTGAACATGGTTCCGCTACCTGACTTGCTCTGAACTTCCATCTTTCCATCACAGATGTCTATAATCCGCTTGACAAACAGTAATCCCAGCCCGGTGCCATTTTCTTTGGTAGTGTAAAAAGGGCTGAACAATTTATCGTGGCTTTTCTCGTCGAGGCCCGGACCGCTATCCTTGATAATGATCAAGACATATTTATTGTTATAAGGTCTGGCCCTTAAATAAACTTTGCCACCCTCGGGAGTAACATCGAGAGCATTATCCAGAATATTGACAACAGCTTCTTCAAAATAAACGGGATCGCACAGAATTAAGGGCAGATTTTCGCTCATTTTCAGTGAAATGGTTTTTTTAGCTGCTTTAATTTTGATGTCGGGCCTTTCAACCAGATTAGGGAGGATTGACTGGACATCAACCGGTTGCAATTCCCTTATGGTGATTTTCAAAAAATGACTCAATTTATAAATAATATCTTCAAGGTGTTTGACCTGTTCCAGGATGATATTAAGATTGCGATGACACCGTTCTGGTTGACAGGGACTGCTCAGCATTTGTTGAGTAAAACCGCCAATGGCCACGATCGGATTTCTTAACTGGTGAGAAACAAAAGCTGCCATTTCCCCCAGCGCAGCCATCTTTTCCATTTCAACTACTTTTTTATAGAGGTTAGTCGTGTAAATGTAATTCCCAGCCAGCAGGGCACAGAGCCTGGCCAGTTCAATATCCCTGGCCTCAATTGGAGCATGAGTAATACCTTTATCGACAACAATTTCTCCCAGGACTTCTTCCTGAGCTATCAGGGGCAAGCATAAGAAACTATCCACCTGAATAAAATTGATAAAATCTGGATCAACCAGCGGCTCGCTTCTGGCTTCGGTGACCAGGATGATTTCTTTTTTAAAGGCGGCCAGAGCCGGCAAGGACAAGGACTTGCTTTCCAGATCGTAGATAAATAGTTTCAGCTTAGGCTGGATATCTTTTACCATTCTGGTGACCAGGTCCCGGTTATAAGCTACTACTTCTGCATAACCAATTCCCGGTGAAGATAGCATTGTCCAGATGGCCTCTGCTTCCTCTGGAGATCTTGGCCCCAGCCAGGTAGTTGCTTTCAATTTTGTTCCGTCTCTTAAAAATAACATGGCCCGGTTAAAACCAATGCCCGAACCAGCCGTCAGGGCAGTCAGGATGACTAACAGATTATCTTCAAGTGAGAAAGGCTGGAAAAAGCTCTGAGCAATGATCGATAGCAAGACAAATTCTTTGGGGGTATCCCCCCCGAAATTACCTGGTTGTAGGCTGTATCTTTCAATCATTCCAGCCTCCAGCCTTTTGGTATAACTCTTATGCCGCCAGGACTGATCTTGAAATAGCTTCGGTCTTTTTCCAGTTGGAAACCGACTGAGAAATTAGGCGAAATAACAACCTGCTTGTCCAGAATAGTCCGGCAGACCTTAGCCCCCTTGTTGATCATTGTTCCCTCAAATATTATTGAATCCTCAACCTCTGCCCCGTTTTCTATTGTTACCCCCGGCGAAAGAATTGAATTTTTAACCCGACCGCCAAGAATCTGGCAGCCTGAACCAACAATAGAATTAGCAATTTCACCATCGAGGAAAAAAGAAGAAGGATACTGTGGTTTATATGTGCGGATTGGCCAGTCAGGATCATTAAGCCGGAAGGGGGGATGAGCAGTCAGGAAATCCATATTAGCCTGCCAGTAGGCATCTATTGTCCCAATATCCTGCCAGTAATCTTCATAAATACAGGCAAAAGTCTTATGCCGTCTTATTAATTCGGGCATGACATCATGACCAAAATCATGGCTCGATCTGGGATTTTTAGCGTCAGAGATCAGAGCTTTAACCAGGACTGGTGTTTCGAACATATAGACGCCCATGGACACCAGTGAAAGCCCTGGTGACCAGGGCAAGGCAGCCGGTTTTTTAGGTTTTTCGCTGAAGCCGGTGATCAGCTGATGGCTATCAACACTGATAACTCCAAAGCGGGTGGCTTCACCGGCCAGGCAGGTATGGGCCATAACTACGGCTTCTGCCTTTTTCTCCAGGAAAAAATTCAGCAGTTTCCGGTAATCGGCGCGATAAACATGATCACCGGAAAGAACCAGAATAAGATCAGGGTTTTCCTGCTGGATGGTATAGATATTTTGGAAAACTGCATCAGCCGTACCTTCATACCAGTGTTCACTGAACCGGCCCTGGGCCGGCAGTGAAATTATGTATTCATTGCTTTCCGGGTGGAAAATGCTCCAGCCCTGAAGGATATGCCTTTCAAGCGAAAGTGATTTGTACTGGGTTAGCAGGGCAATTTTTCTGAAGCCGGAATTCAAAGAGTTGGACAGGCTGAAATCAATAATCCGGTAACCACTGATAAAAGGGACTGATGGTTTAGCCCTGTCTTTGGTCAGAGGGTAGAGCCTTTCTCCTTTCCCTCCGCACAAGATCATGACCAGAATTTTTTTATATGATGTTTCCATCAGGAAGCAACACCTCCCTGAATAAAGAATCTTCCGACTTGATTTTTTCCAGCCAGAAATTTTCTTCGGCTGTCAGGCTGGTGCTTCGGCTGATCAGGCTGAGGAGTTTCATAGCCCGTTCAAAATGAAGGCTAGCCCGGGCCTCGGCATAATCTCTGGCTGTCATGGTAGAAATCAGGAAAGGCCAATCTGAACTTTCCAGCAGGAATTTTTCCTGGCATAAAAGCTTTAAAAGCCTGAGATCTAAATGGCTTGATTTTATTCCATCCTCAAAAGCCGGCCAGAATTTTTTTTCCAGCTCGTAGATTTTTGACCAGATCCAGGATGTCTTATCATTTAGCCAGATCCAGTGAAAGCCGCCTTCACCCCATGAACCTTCAGGCAGGGAAACCAAAATCCCTGGTGGAATTTCTTCGAGGCAGCCAGAAGCAGTAGCCAGTTTAATATTTGTTTCAGTTTGAGAAAGCTTCTTTATGACCTGATATAGCCATTCTGGCCCTTCGAACCACCAGTGTCCTAAGAGCTCGGTATCATACAGTGAGGCGATTATTCCCTGTGCTTGATCCTTTAAAACCTGCGGCAGCAGCCAGACAAAATGCCGGGCATGCTCTTCCACTTTGGCGGCAGCAACCTCTATTTCATAGGGAAGTTTATCAGCCAGATCTGAGGAAGAAGAAGTTATCCGCCAGTAACGCAGCCCCCCCGGGAAATGCTTTTTATGAAATTCAAGATAATACTCGTCTCCAGGATAACCAGAATGCCTGCTCCAGACCTGTTGACCGGTGATTTCATCTCTGGCCATAAAAGCCACGCCGGCTGGATGGGTCAGATAAGGCTGATAAGGGTTCTGTGGCCTGATTGGGCCAGATTGATAGTTTTCTCTATACCTTTCCCATAAATCCTGGAGAGCCGGAAATCTTTCAAGATAAACACCTCTGGTCTCACCACCCCGCAGCAAGTGATTATCAACAAAAAAATAGTCAAGATTTTCCTGAGCTAAAATCTGATCTACTCCCAGCCGCTCATAAGCTCTAGATTCTCCCAGCGGTGGCTGCCAGGCATAGCCGGGACGATAGGCACATTCTGGTAGCCAGAAGCCTGCTGGCTGACGCCCGAAATATTTTTGATATACAAATCTCCCCTGCTGGATCTGGTGCCTGACACTCTGGTCGCTGGCCAGCAGGGGCAGATAACCGTGGGTGGCGGCCGAGGTCATAATTTCAATGGAACCTGTTTCTTGAAAATGGGCAAAAGCAGAAATTATGTCAGCCTTAAAATCATCTAAAAACAACTGGTAAATTTTTTCATACCATTGCCGCCAGTATGAGGCCAGGCTCATCAGCTGCTTTTCACCTGTTCGCTGAAAATAAAGATAATCATGGGCGGCAGCTTCAAGTTTTATTTTTAGATAATCAACAAAACCTTCTCTGAAGGCCTGGCTATTGAGCTGTTCGATTAGAACAGGAGTCAAACTGATGGTTAAACCAGCCCTTAGTCCTTCCCTCTCCAATCGCAGCAAAATTTCCAGTAGTGGCAGATAAGTTTCAGCTGCTGCCTCGAACAGCCAGTCAGTCCCATGGGGCCAGGTGCCGTGGTTAACTACATAAGGAATGTGACTGTGAAGAACAAAGCATAAATATTTCTTGTTTTTGTTGAATTTTTCAGTCATATCTGCTCTTGGCACGGTTTTATTTTTTATTATAACACATAAATTTTGCTTTAAAATAATTTCTTAAAATTCAAAGTCTAACAGGGTGATCAGAGGCAGCCTTCCGGCCGTTTATGATTAAGGGTTAGATAAAGCAGACTGGTTTCTCCCGCTGCCAGCTTTAACCGCCAGACAAAGTGGAAGCTAATTCCCTGAGTGATAACCTCAAAATCCTTTTCTGATTGGGAAACTGTTTTTATAGGAAAATCCCAGATTTCAGCCTGGTGGCCCGTTTCTAGAGACAGATGCCAGCCAGGAAACACTATCCTGTCTTGCTTAATCTGATACTCATTTTCAAATAAGGCCAGATTCCATTCAGAAATAAAGGAAAAAGATAGCTCGCTTAGTCCGGTATTTTCTATTTCCCAGGCAAAAAGCAATGAATTTTGACCTGGCCTGATGATTTTTTTTATCTTCAGCCTGCCCTGGTTGACTTTCGGGCCAGCCTCATCTTCTCTTTCCAGGATTAAGCCATCTCCTTCCAGACGGGCTTTATATTCTTTACCTATAAAATTTCCACCTTCCAGATAATAGCTATTCCCGTACTCATCACGGGTAATATCCGGAGGACAAATTCTATCCAGAAAAGAATGTCGCTCGTAGCTATCAAAGGCCAGCCATTTCTTAGCTTCTGGCGGCATAGCCCTGTTCATTTCATGAATCGATTTAGCTTCGCCAGCCTGTCCCCCGCTGGTTGAATAAAGATGATAAAATTCCTGGCGCCTGGTCAGGATGTCAGTCAAATTTAGAGCTTCAAAACGGTCATCAATTTCAATCACTGAACCACCAGATGACGGTTTTACCCAGATAAAAAAAGCCGGGATTTTTAACTCAAATTCATCCAGGCCGTCAAGATCAAAATCCAGCCTTGTCCAGCCGCTATCAAATGGCAATTTGAGCTCAGCCGAAATAAGTTTACTGGAGATGGCCCGCCTTAGATGAGGCAAATATAAGCCACCAAAAATCCCGTGCCAGTAGGCATCATTACATTCAGCCTGATAGAGGTCCCGACTGGCTTCCTTAGAATTATTCTTATTGGCTTCAGCCGAAACCTGAAGTGCCCGGCAGCGCAGATGATGACTTTCTGGATATTTCAAACTGAAGTCACGGAACTGCCCGCCTCTGAGAAAGCGGCGGCTGCCGGCCGGCAAACTGGCTTTTAGCTGGATAAATTCTGCTTGACTGGCTGGAGATAAGACCCATTCCATCATTTCTTCATAGGAAGCTGGAGGAAGATAAGCCCGGGCAAGCGGCGGATGCTGCTGTATAAAATCTGAAAAAGACATCATTTCGACCGGACTGGACTCAAGATATTGAAGAAAACTTTTCAGCCAGCCTTGTTCAAAGACCCATTTGCTGGTTCCAGGCCATAGCCCGAATTTTTCTCCATCATCACCAATAATAGCTGCTTTGGCTCCTTGATTTTTTATTTTTTGAAAATAAGTATCAATCTCGTCCAGTTCCCTGAATGGAATCAAATAACGCAATTTTTTGTCAATCGGAAAAACCGGAAGAGTCAGACCCTGATCTTCAGTCAGATAATAACCATAAATATTTTCCAGGCCAGCATAGTGGAAATGTTCCTCATCAAGTAGCGTATAACTGAAACCAGCCCGGCAGAGAAAACTGGTCAGATGAGGTTCCCAGACTCTCTCGGCCAGCCAGAGGCCGGCTGGCCTGACGCCAAATTGCTCTAGTAAGAAATTATTCATCATATCTACCTGAGCCTGACGATCCTTTGCTGGAATCTGGGTCAGAATCGGTTCATAAAACCCGCCGCCTAAAAGTTCAATCTGACGACTGTCAACCATCTGCCTGATTAGGCCGAAACATTCAGGGTGTTTATCAAGCATGAATTCCCAGAGGAAGCCGGTGAAATGAAGGGCAAATTTAAAGCCAGGGTGCTCACTGGCCATTTGAAGGAATGGCCAGTAGGCTTGAGAAAAAGCTTGCTCAAAAACAGAAGTGAAATTGCCGAGAGGCTGATGATTGTGAATGGCAAAAAGAAACTTAATCTTATTCATTTTTACCGCTCTTTTCTCTGGCCAGCTGAAGATAAGACACAAATAGTGCCTCAAATTCTTTTTCTTGCGTTTCTCCAGCCCACCAGAACCAGTCGGAGCCCTCGGCCACTGCCATTGGCCTGGAAAATCCGTATTTCTTCCTGAATTCAGATAAGAGTTTCCAGGCTTTGACCTTAGCAGGATGCCCAACCCATTTGAAAAAACCACTCATCCAGCTTCCGGCAGGCAGGTTAAGGCTCCTTTTTGCGCTATGTTCTGCCAGGTAGCCAGAAGGCAGGCAGGGCTGAAGAAGCTGACTATCCTTTATTTTATTATAAATAAGCTGTAAGAAGTCTATCCCATTATTTGAGTAGGCTCCCCAGGGATTTTCTCCGTCAAGAATAATGGAACAAATGGCTTTCTCCCCCGCCATTTTGGCTCTGGCTTCCAATCTTCTGAGCAAGTCAGAGGCAGCCGCCTCGGCCGGCCAGCGGTGATACTCAAAACTAATCAAATCTGATAATTCCCTATCCCGGAATAAGATAGTTGTTCCGCCACAGCCATATGGCTGATAGAGAAGCCCGGGTTGAGGGTCAGTCTTGAGACTTTTCCACAGGAGATGTTCATCAGTAAAGGTCAAGGCGAAGCCGGCCAGCGCTATTTCTTCGCAAGCTGCCTGGCTTAAGGCTCCTTCTGACGGCCAGAGCCCAGCCGGGACAAAATCAAATAGCTGCCTGAAATATTCTCTGGCTTCTAGAAGTTGCCAGCGGGCATCCTGACCGTATTTAAAATCAGGCAATTCAGGTGCTTCAGATCGGGCCTGACCGAGATCAATTATAAGAGGCAAAAGAGGATGAAAATAAGGAGAAATGGTCAATTCCAGGATTTTTTTATGACTCAGCCGCTGAAAGTAGCTAAACAGATCAGAGAAAATTTGTTGCCTCAGTTCAAGGAGCTCTTTTTTATCCTTTTTCTCCGGTGAGAGCAAAGGTGAAAAAAAACTTTGCAAAACATTTTCCTGCAGCTTAGCCGGTGAAACTTCTGCTGTTTCTTTTGGGAAAAATCTTTTTAGCCTTGATATCTCTTCTTCAGATAACTCTCTGGCTGGTTTGATCAATGAATCAAGAACAGGGTCACGGGCTTGCTGGCTTTGATAATCTTTAATCTGCTCAAGTAAGCACGGAACCAGATTTATGGTGCAGGGAAATTCACTTTCCTCAATTAATTTCAGCATTGGCCAGTAATTTTTAGTTGTGTGGAAATTTACCCAGGGCAGAATAAATTTTTCTGTCACTGGTTGCCGGTAAATTGGCTGATGAAAATGCCAGACAAAATTAACAAACATCTTAAATTGTTTCCTGGGAAAAATAGATACTGACTATAGCCAGCCGATTGTTTGGTAAAACTTTTTTTAATATTTTTAATGTCCTTAGCAACTGAGTTCTCCAGTCTTATTTCTGATTTTTGGTTGTTTTTTTTGGTCTTGATTTTTAAAAAAAAGCCACATATTTTTTTCTTCCCGATTTTTCCCCTTTAAACGGATCAGGCTATATAAGCCCTTTAGTTTTTCTCCAGACAGAAGAATTTCCAGCTTATTGTCTGTCTTATTTTGAAGCTGATAATAACCCTGATCCCAGATTTCAACCCTGCCGGCTCCATACTGTCCTTCAGGAATCAGGCCTTCAAATTTTTCGTAGCCGAGTGGATGATCTTCGACTTGTATGGCCAGCCTTTTTTGGCCGGCGGCGGCTGGCGGCTCTTTTGGAACTGCCCAGCTTTTTAATATTCCGTCAGACTCAAGCCTTAAATCATAATGGAGATGGGAAGCAGTGTGCTTCTGGATAACATAAGCCAGCTTCTGGCACTGACCTGATTCATATTTATACGAAGCCATTGGTCCAGGGAACTCAGGCATTCTCAATTAGCGGTGAAGGAAACATCTCTCACAATCTACCTCGCCTGGCTTTCTGGTCACCATCATAACCAGGCCAAGTTCATCAGCCCGGTCGATGACTTCCTGATCTTTGATAGAACCCAGTGGATAGATAATACCGGTAATTCCACTCTTAGCGGCTAATTCCACCACATCAGGGAAAGGCATATAGGCATCTGAAGCCATGACACAGTCCCGGGCGCCATAGCCGCGAGCCGACAGGCGAATGGCATCTTCAGCAGCATCAATCCGGCTTCTCTGTCCAGAACCTATTCCATGAATTTTATCTTCTGTGCCAATAATAATGGCATTTGATCTGGTAAAACAGGCCACCGTCCAGCATAGCAGAGCGGCTTTGATTTGACTGTCAGTTGGTCTATTTTTAGATACAACGTCAATAAAATCAGGTGAAACAATCTTTGAATCAAATCTCTTCTGGACAAGCAGGCCTCCAGCTACTCTTTTAAACTCCAGGCCATTATCTATGGCTGGCTGGCTGGGCGCGGCTCCCATCCGGACAACCCTTAGGACTTTCCTGGTGCTCAGGATATCTAAAGCTTCCCTGGTAAAGGCCGGCGCATAAACGACTTCTATATTTCTGGCACTTTCTACCAATAAGCTGGCCAGTTCCTGGCCAATGGCAGTATTAAAAACATCGACACTGCCAAAGTTAGATAGAACATCTGTCTGCCAGGCTTTCTGGAAAGCTTCAAGGCTGTTTTCGCCCAGAGCGACACCACTGGGCATTTCATGTTTAATAATAACTGCTACTGATTTTCCAGGAAAGATAGTGGCCAGTTTTCTGGCCAGCCTCTGGCCAAGATCCATGTCGCCGACATTGATGTAACTCAAGCCCTTGGTTCCTTCTTGAATAACTTCTATCGTGGCCATATTCGGGCCACTGGCTCCTTCCTCCTGATAAAAAGCGGCTGGATAGCCTGGATTTTCTCCATAACGCATTGATAATTTTTTGACAAAATGGCTGTCACCCACGGTCAAAGCCGGTGGAAAATCTTCAGTTACTTTTGTCTGATATTGACTTCTGGTGGTTCTTTCTTTCTTTTGTTCCATAATCAAGTTTCCTTCCGGTTAATGATTTTAATCTGCTGAATTTCCAGGCCAGTAGCCGAAGCAATCAAGCAGGCCACGGCCACTCTTAAGTCTTTTTTTCCTGGAGCTGGTTCCAGTGATTCGTAGATACTGCTGACCAGCTCATCAACCCGGCTTTCAGAAATTTCAAGAGAAGCAGGTTCACCAAAATAAGAAGGAACCGGATCAATGTTTACTCCCATGTAAGTCATGAGCAACCAGCCTTTTCCAGGCACGAGCGGGAGTTCAAAATATTCTCTAATAACCTGACCGAATTCCCCTCTTTTAATAAGGCTCATGCCAAGATTAAATCCCCCGCTGAAAGCCAAACTGATTCTCGGAGTATAGATGGGCTCATCAGGTTCGTATTTCCAGTCTTTCAGGGCATGTGTCAGAGCTAAGACAGGTTCCTGAGTGGCCTCCAGGGACCCGATGATATCCAGAGTTTGCTGGCCATTCGAAGCTGCCACTCCCCTTGGACTAAATAGAATGGCCGGGTAGATCAGTAGATCAGGATTACCGCGGGCTATCAACTGGGGATCAGTTGGTTCTACCCAGATGCCATTATCTCTCTTTATCATTTGTCTGGCCTGACTGGCGGTTGAACGGCCGGTCAGACCATAGACCACAAAAACATCATCTGAGTCCTTAATCTGGCCGCCAATTATAAACCTGCCAGGATATTCTAAACCTGTAAAAATTTTTTTTGTTGTTTGCATATTACCACCTATTTGTTTTTAATATATCAGAAAATGGCCGTTAATTAAAGAACAAATTGCTGGCCTTTGCTTGCTTTTAATTTGAAGACTGCTAAAATATCGCCTGTATCAGCTGAGGTAATGTTTAGATGGGTTCATGGCGAAAATTAATTTGTTTTCTTCCTGCCGCGGTTTATGGCAGTTTAATATTTTTTCTTTCGTCCAGATCTTTGAAAGTAAAATTCAGTTTTGCTTACTGGGATAAAGCAGCCCATTGGACTGAGTTTACCATCCTTGGAGTCCTTCTCGTTTTCGGCTTTTACCGTTATTTTGCCCATCAGACTTTTCTGGCTTTTTATCTAAGCCTCATGACCGGCCTGTTGATTGGTCTGGGTGATGAAATTCATCAGTTATTTGTGCGCAACCGGCAGTGCGATTGGACAGATTGGCTGGCTGACTTAGCAGGTATTTTAACCGGCTGTTTGCTGTTCTGGTTAATCCATAGGCGGAAAGAAAAAACAGGCAAGCCAGTTAAAACTCCTTGATCATCTGTCACCGCTGCCGCCTATTTCAGGCAGTTTTTTCTTTAAATATTTAAAAGTTTCTTCCGGCGTTGAGAAGACAGTAAAAATCTGAGCATCTTCAGCTGAAATGGCCTTCATTTCGACCAGCTTCTGGAAATTTATTATCTTTTCCCAGTATTCTTTTCCATAAAGAATAAGGAGAACTTCTTTCCGTGAGACTTTGCCAGTTTGCAGAAGAGTGATTATTTCAAAAAACTCGTCGAGGGTGCCAAAGCCGCCGGGAAAGGCAATAACTGCTTTAGCCTTGTACGTCAGCCAGAATTTACGCATGAAGAAATAATGAAAGGTAAAATTGAGTTCTGGACTGATATAAGGGTTGGGAAGCTGGGGTTGAGGAAGTGAAATATTCATCCCGATGCTTTTAGCTCCTGCCCTGGTAGCTCCACGGTTAGCAGCTTCCATTACTCCCGGACCTCCTCCGGTGCAGACAACATATTTTCTGCCTATTGGCTTCAAAGTCATACCCCATTTAGAAATCATGTAGGCCAGCTCTTCTGCTTGCCAGTAATATTTATCCAGAAGGCTATCTGAGCTGCCAGGGTTGGCCTTAGCCGAACCGAGGAAGAGAACAGTACTTTCAACTTTATATTTTTGGAGCCGGGCCATTGGCCAGACATATTCACTCAGAATTCTTAAAGTCCGGCCCTCTAAAGATTCCAGGAATTCAAGATCACGGTAGGGTGATTCCGGCAATTCCAGTTTTCTCAGCTCATTCTTTTTCATTTTTTACTCCTGTCGGTTGACCTATCTGTTAATTATTTATTATTTCCAGCTGAAAAACAAGCTTGATGTCAAGTCAAAGGCATTCTATAATTTTATAAAAGAAAAAGATCATGTTGAGGAAAGGCTATCTCTTTCTGGTTATTGCCGGGCTGTTTTTCCTGTCTTATTCATGCCGGACTGAAAAGCCAGTGACAGCTCCGCCAGCCGGCTATGTAGAAGTTGGTGAAGCGTCCTGGTATGGTCCTGGTTTTCACGGCCGGATGACTTCCAGCCAGGAAGTTTTTGACATGGAAGATTTAACAGCAGCTCACCAGACTCTGCCTTTCGGGACTGTAGTCCAGGTCACCAACCTGGAGAATTCACGGACAGTTACGGTTAGAATTAATGATCGCGGTCCATTTATTAAGGGCAGGATTATCGATCTGTCTTATGCGGCAGCCAGGATGCTCGGTTTGATTGGGCCAGGGACGGCCAGAGTCAGGCTGGAAGTTGTTGGTTTTCAAAATCCTGATCTCCAGATCGAAAAAGGCAGTTTTATTCTTCAACTTGGCTCTTTCTTAAATCCAGACAGGGCAAGAGCTCTCTGTCAAAACCTTAAAGAGAAATTTCAAGATGTTTATATTTCTACTTATGAAACAACTGGCGGCCAGGTGTTTTATCGCGTCCGGCTGAGGGCTGGTAGCCAGGAGCAAGCTGAACAATTAGCCAGGCAGTTAACTGCTTCCGGCTATCCAGTCCTGTGTCTTAAACAATAATAGCTTCAGGTATTTCAGGGTGAAGTGTACTCAGGATTTTTTAATCAGAGATAATAATTACCAGGCGGTGTTCACCTTCAGGCACCTGAAGCTTGAGCCGGCTGCCTGCAAACTTCCCGGCTTCTTTTCCATCAAGAATTAGCTGACCTTGCCGTTCCTGCCCAAGGGAAATATTTATCTTTCTCTTTTTCAGGCTTTTTATTTCAAACGAGATCTCCCGGTCAGAATAGAGAAAATGACGGAAAACAGCCGGACCGTCAGTTTTAATCAGCTCTTTTTTTTCTTCTATTAACTTTATTCCATCTGGAGAAATTTCAACCTCATAATTTCTGCCAAGAATACCTATCCTTTTCAGTGATCCTTTGGTCTTAGGTTGTAACTGGCCGAATCTAAAGCCGTCCCAGGGAGTGACATCGAGATATTCTTCGATGGCTATCAGGGCAAAGAGAGGTCCCCAGCTCTGATAGCGCTGGCCTCCTGCTTCACCTGTCCGGGAATCAAAATTTTCCGGACAGAGAGCATAATTTTTCCAGATTCTCAGAAAGAGATTAGAACTTCGCTCAGCCAGATCAGCAGCTACCTGATCATAACCATAGGCTTTCAGCCCCTCATAAACCAGATAATTCGTAGGAGGCCAGATAGTTCCCCGCCAGTATTGCTGATCTGGATAAGCCGGATCATCTCTGGAAATAGTCGGCAGAACATAATCTCCCCAGAATTCGGCCGGATTAAGAAGATGCTTTAACATTTTTAAAGCCTGACCCTGGTCAGGGATTTTTGCTATTAATGGGAAAAAATTAGAAGCTGCCCGGCGCGCCGAAAAACTTCCGTTCCAGTGACGGTCAAAATAGTAGCCTTCTTTTTCATTCCAGAGAAGCTTATTCATCAATTTTCTGGTCTTTTCATATTCCCGCAAAAATCCATTTTGTTCTGCTTCTTTACCAAGGAAACTGGCCAGTTGAGACAGGCAGTAAGAATCAAGAGCATAGAGGCTGTTGAGATCAACGGAATCCATTTCTAATGTACCGGTCACGTAATTAAAGGTTGCTTCGTCCCAGTTGGGCAGGTCATCCTGACCTGATTCCCACATAGCTTTCTGTTTGCCACCGGCCTCTTCTTCCCAGGGAGGAACTTCCTTAGGTGTCAAATCCAGGTCACTCCCCCATTCTAATAGCCCATTGTTATTCCCATCGCGGCGTACCTGCCCTCCTGGTAAAACTGAAGTCCAGAATTGATGCCATTTAACCAGATAAGGATAAGCCTCCTTTAAAAATTCTAAGTCCCCTGTTTTAAGGAATAATTTTAAAACGGCATAGCTGCCGACAGGTGGTTGTGATCGGTCCTCAGCTCCGCCATAACGGCCTCGCCAGTTAGGTATATTGCCATTTTCGTATTGAGTTTCTAAAACAGATCTGACAATATCAAAGGCGAGGTATGTATCCTCAATTGAAGCTTCCAAAGAATTAAAAAACGAATCCCACGCAAAAATAGTCCAATCATCAGGCTGGCCATCTGGCCTGGGGAAAATCCATCCCCTTCCAGCCGGTGTATATAAGCGATGGTGGCCATTCTGATAAAGAGCCAGCCAGAAAAGATTATTGGCAATGGCTTCCGAACTGCCTTCGTAGAGGCCTTTAATTACAGTTCTCTTTTTTTGATATCGTGATTTTTCTTCAGCCACCAGGCTATTGATAGTCTTGATCTTTAGAAAGTGGCTAATATGGCCAGCTATCGATTCAGGTGCCTGGCCAGCTGAAGCTACAAAAAAAAGTTCGGAGCTTTTTCTGGAATTAAAAAGAAGATGCAGCTCAGAGCCAACTGTTCTAACTTCTTCCGGTGTCTGGCTCAGCCAGCAAAGATAGCAATTGATTGGCGGCCCCGGGCTCTGCCCATAAACACAGCCAGTTTCGGGCCGGTATCTAAACCAACCTTTAAAATCCCAGGGAAAATAAAAGATGAGTGTGACCTTATCGACGAGGCGAGGGAAATGATATTTGCCTATAACTGTGTTTTCATCCCGCCGGCTCCATTCAATAGTCATTTCATTTTCAGGCAAAGCCGGTTTAAGATAAACAGGTGTTTCGTTGCCTTTTTTAAACGGCAAATGCATATCAAATTTCATGGAAGCATAGGAACCATCAGGTGAATGATCTCCGACCTCAGAAACTAGATAGAAAAAATCTTGAAATTCGGCTTTATCTTTACCCCGGTAAACGACCGGACTAAAAGCATAGGCTGAATGCTGGCTGCTGATAACGACCAGGCCAGGCCACGACTGCGGGTCGAGAGCACCAATAAAAGTATTTTTCCAGGGATGATTAATTTGGCCCTGCAAGGCCGGTCCAGAAACGAGAGTCCAAAAAACAAGAAGGGCAGCTGCTTTCCATTTTATCTTTTTCTGTTCCACTACTTAAATTTAAATGATTTCAAGTCCCAAATCAATATTAACTGAGAGGAACTCGGATTATTTTAATATTTTATTCTTGACTAATTTTAATTTAAAAAAAATCATAGAGCCGTTATAATAAAAACAAGAAATATAAGGCTGGTCTGCCTGAACTAGGTTTTTCAGGAGTAACCAGGCCTGGGAGCAGGAAATAAGATGGATTATCTTCGTTATTTTAAATCCCGGCAGGGAGAAATGGTTGGCAGGCTTAAAACACTGGTTCAACTTGAATCACCCACTTCAGACAAAAAAGCTGTCAATAAATGTTCAGAAGCAGTTATTTCTGAACTCAATCAATTCGGAGTGAAGATAAAGAGAATTCCACAAAGGGAAATTGGAGACTTATTCCTGGCCGAATATCCGGCTGGAAAATTAGAAGAGAACAAAAAACCACTTTTAGTTTTAACTCATATTGATACTGTGTGGCCAGTTGGCACCATTAACCGGATGCCTTTTTACCTGACCGGTGATCATCTCTACGGTCCGGGTGCACTTGATATGAAAGCTGGCCTGGTTTTGGCCGTCATGGCTTTAAAAACGATAAATAGCCTGGGGCTTAAGTTAAGCAGAAAAATCTGGCTTTTTATTAATTCAGCAGAAGAAACTGGCCACGAAGCAGCTCGTCATGAAATTATTTCGCTGGCAAAAAAAGCGGGAGCTGTCCTTTGCCTTGAACCGGCTCTACCGGGAGGAGCTTTGAAAATGCAAAGGAAGGGACGGCTGGTCATCAAAATTGAAACCAGTGGCCGCTCGGCTCATGCCAGTACCCCGGAAAAAGGGATCAATGCAGTTGAAGAATTAATCATTCAGTGGCAGAGGCTAAAAAAATTGAAAATAAATGGACTGACGGCGAATCTTGGTCTAATTGGGGGTGGCGAAAAGGCTAATGTTGTTCCTGAAGAAGCCTGGGCAGTGATTGACCTTAGATTCTGGACAGGCCGCGATTTAACTCAAATAAAATCCTTCTTGAGGGAACTGAGGGCTACTAATCGCCAGGCCAGGATTAAGACCTCTATCGTCAGCTTTACGCCGCCTATGGAATTCAGCCCGGCCTCCAGAGACCTTTTTGCGCGGGCCTCGTCTATCGCTGCCTCTCTCGGCTTTCGGCTGGAAGCTGGCCGCAGCGGTGGCGGTTCCGATGCTTCCATCGCCTCCCAGACGGGAGTCCCTGCTCTGGATGGACTCGGTCCCGAAGGAGAAGGGATTCATGCTCTGGATGAGCATCTTCTTCTTCCATCTTTTATTCAGAGGACGGCTTTTCTCACCAGCCTTCTGATCGGTTTATGATTTTAGGCTGTTGACTTCGGCTTTGTTTTGAGCTTTACTATAATCTTATTATAAAAATCAAAAGGAGGAATTATCATGATAAAAAAATATTATCTTCTGTCTCCCGGTCCAACTCCGATTCCAGACAGAGTTCTGTCCGTGGCGGCTGAGCCAATCATCCATCACCGGACAGCGGAGTTCAGTAAAATTTTTATGGAAGTGACGGAAGGCTTAAAGTATGTTTTCCAAACCAAAGAAGATGTCTATATTCTGGCTTCTTCCGGGACAGGAGCTATGGAAACTGCTGTTATCAATACTCTCTCGCCAGGTGACAAAGTCATAACCATTAATGGCGGAAAATTTGGAGAAAGATGGGGCAATATTTGCCGGGCTTTTGGACTCGACACTAAGGAAGTTATTATTCCCTGGGGTGAAGATTATTCCCCGGAAAAACTAGCCGATGAAATCAAGAAAAATCCTGGTGTCAGGGCTGTCTTTACTACCCTGTCTGAAACCTCAACCGGAGCTATTTTCGATATTAAAGGCTTCGGTGAGGTTGTCTCGGAAACAGATGCCATTCTGGTGGTTGACGGGATTTCAGGCCTGGGCGCTACACCCTGTCCAATGGATGAATGGAAAATTGATGTCATGGTGACCGGTTCTCAGAAATCATTTATGATTCCACCCGGTCTGGCCTATATTGCTTTCAGTCCCAAAGCCTGGAAATTTGTAGAAAGTTCCAGGCTGCCCAAGTTTTATTATGATATTAAAAAATACCGGAAGAATCTTGAGAAGCAGACGACACCCTGGACACCGGCGATATCTCTTATCATCCAGCAAAATAAGGCGCTCGACTTGATTAAGAATATGGGTCTGGAAAATCTCTTGAAGCATCATGTTCTTCTGGGTGAAGCAACCAGAACTGGAGTGAAGGCCATCGGCCTGGAGCTGCTGGCCAAAAAACCAGGCAATATCCTGACTGCTATCAAAACTCCGGCAAGCATTGATGGTAATAAGCTGGTTAAAACTATGCAGAACAAATATATGGCTTATATTTCAAATGCTCAGGACCCTCATAAGGGTGAATTTTTTAGAATTGCCCACTTAGGTTATATGGGTGGATTTGATATTGTAACTGCCCTGTCAGCTCTGGAAATGACTCTGCTTGACCTTGGCTACAGTCAATTTCAGCCGGGTGCTTCGGTTGCTGCGGCTGAGAAAATTTTAAGGGAGGGATGGTCATGACCACGAAAATCCTTATTGCTGATCATTTAGATGAAGAAGCTATAGAGGAACTTAAGGCTGTTGCAGGTTTTGATGTCAGTGTCAAGACCGGGTTGAATGAAGCCGACCTGGTAAAGATAATTCCTGATTTTGAAGTCGTTGCCGTCAGAAGTGCGACTAAAATCACCAGGCCAGTCATTGAGGCAGGTAAAAATTTAAAATTAATTGTCAGAGCGGGAATTGGCCTTGATACCATTGATGTTAAAGCAGCTAAGGAAAAAGGCATTGCCGTGGCCAATACTCCTTCGGCTACTTCAATTTCTGTAGCTGAGCATGTCCTCGGTTTGATGATTGGGGCGGTCAGGCATCATGGTCCAGCTAATCTCTCTATGAAGCAGCATAAATGGGAGAAAAAGCTATTTACCGGAACTGAGTTATATGGCAAAACGCTGGGGATTATTGGTTTTGGCCGGATTGGGCTGGAAGTTGCCCGGCGGGCTCTGGCCTTTGGCTTAAACATTCTGGCCTATGATGTCATTCCCATTAAGACTGATCTGGCGGTCAAGCAAGTCAGCCTGGACGACTTGCTGGCTCAGTCAGATATTATAACTCTTCATGTGCCTAAAACACCCGAACCAATTCTTAGTGCTAAGGAGTTTGGGCGAATGAAGAAGGGTGTGGTTCTAGTCAATGCTGCCCGTGGCGGTGTCGTTGACGAAAAAGCCCTGCTCGAGGCTCTCAATTCAGGACAGGTCAAAGCGGCCGCCCTGGATGTCTTCAGTCAGGAACCGCCTCAGGATTTCAGTCTGATTGATCATCCCCGGGTGACAGCTACTCCGCATCTTGGTGCTGCTTCTGAAGAGGGACAGAAAAGAGCCGGGTTGGAAGTCGTCAAGATCATAAAGGAAAATTTTGCAAAGAAGAGTTAGATCCAATTTCCTGTTAGCCAGCTAAGAAAAGTACAGTAAAATCACGGGAAAATATAACCAGATGGCGAGTGGCAGGCTGAATTAAATGGTCTATCTGGATAATAATGCGACGACTCCGCTTGATCCACGCGTAGCTGACAGGATGATCCTGTTTATCAAGGAGCACTTTGGTAATCCTTCCTCGCTCTACCCTCTGGGGCAGCAGGTTAAAGGCCTGATGAATGAAGCCAGAGAGCAAGTGGCCATTGCTCTTGGTGCCCGTCGCCAGGAAATTATTTTTACCGGCTCAGGAACAGAAGCTGATAATCTGGCTATTCTCGGGATGATGGAAGCCCGGCCCGAAAAAAGAGAGTTTATCACCTCCTCTATCGAACATCCAGCCGTCCTCAAAACCGCTTGCTATCTTGAAAATCACAATTATCTTGTTCATTACCTGCCAGTTGATCAATATGGCTTAATTGACCTCAACTTTCTGAATTCAGTTATCTCGCCTGAAACTGCTCTCGTCTCTGTTATGCTGGCTAATAACGAAATCGGGACTATTCAACCTCTGGAAGAAGTGACTAAAATTGCTCATCGGCAGGGAGTGCCGGTTCACACTGACGCTGTTCAGGCTTTTGGCAAGATAGAAGTAAATGTGGACAGGCTGGGTATCGATCTTTTAAGCCTTTCCGCCCATAAAGTTTATGGACCTAAAGGAGTTGGTGCCCTTTATGTGAGAAAAGGAACAGACATTAAACCTTTTATCCACGGGGGGCATCAGGAATTCGGGCTGAGACCAGGCACAGAAAACACAGCCGGGATTGTTGGCTTTGGAGAGGCAGCCAGAATCTTGATGAATCAGGGGCGGAAAGACAGAGAAAGAATAGAAAAATTGGCCGGCCGGCTGAAGGCCGGTCTGGAAAATAGTATAAAGGAGATAAGGTTCAACGGGCATCCAGAAAAGAGAATACAGAGTACATTAAATTATGCTTTTCCCGGCCTGGCCGCCGGGGCTATCCTCCTGGCTCTGGCTGTACGTGAAATTTATGTTTCAACCGGTTCGGCCTGTTCAGAGGGTTCGGGAGATGTCTCCCCTGTCCTTCTGGCTATAGGCCTTAATCCGGAACTGGCTGCCTCCGCACTCCGGCTGTCTCTTGGCCGTTTCAATACTGAACAAGACATTGATAGAGCTCTGATTGAAGTGCCAGAAATTATCAATGGTCTCAGAGAAAATTCCAATCAATAAAATTTTTAATCAGGCTGATTAAACCCTGTGGCTTTCATGGTTCTGGCTTTTTGAGCTGAGTTAAATATATCTTTCTGACCTGCAGGAAAAAATTCTGATAACCGGCCTGATGGAAATCAGGATAAGTCCAGTCGAGAGTCATGATACTTTTTCTGGTAAATAAAAGTTCAAGATGGGCATAAATCCCGGCGCCTAATGGAATACGGTGAGAAAAATCTTTAGTAGTAGCCATGATTAGGGCGGCGGCTTTAAGATAGCCAGGATCAAGATTAACTGGACGATTCAGGCCAGGGAAAATAATTTTGAAGTCATTTTCAATTTCATTGGTTTGATGCTTAATCGGTGGTAGCTCCTGAGGATCGATCAGTCTTGCAAAACTTATAAAACATCTCCTGAGATTCTGGCCCATATCCTCTTCGTAATAATGGCTAAAATTAAAGGGAAAAGATTCACTGAGAAGATCGGCCGGGCCAAATTTTTCAGTCAGAATATTTAGTGTCTTTTCTTTCATCAAATCCTGAGAATAAATCAATCCGCAGATTAATTTTACCGGTGTAAATTTTTTTATTTCACCCATGGCTTTAAGATTCTAAATTAAAACAGACTGAGAATTTTTTCAACTTCTGCCAGTATAGATTTTAATTAGTCGGAGCTAAAAACACCGGAGGTGCCGGTACATCAGGCAAAGCCAGTCAGTAAGTGGAAGCCTGAAAAAGGACTGCATTCTTCTGCTGGTCATTGAATTAAAAGCTTAATTTGATATAATTTCAGCACTATGAAGTGGGTTTATATAGAAGATATTTATCAATATGCTGGGCAGGAAGTCGAAATTCGGGGCTGGGTCTATAACAAACGATCAAGCGGTAAAGTCCGGTTCCTGTTAATCAGGGATGGAACCGGGATAATTCAAGGAACAATTTTCAGTGAAAATAAGGATTTTCCTCTTTTCCAGTTGTTTGACGGGCTCACTCAGGAATCTTCACTAATTGTCCGGGGCCTGGTCAGGACAGATAAGCGGGCTCCAGGCGGTTACGAACTCGAAATCAAAGAGTTGGAAGTCATTCAAATTGCTGAGGATTACCCGATAACACCAAAAGAACATTCAGTTGCTTTTCTGATGGAGCACCGCCACCTGTGGTTAAGATCTCAAAAACAACATGCAGTTTTGCAGGTCAGGGCTGAAACGGTCAGGGCCATCAGAGATTTTTTTAATGATCGCAGTTTCCGCTTGATGGATACACCCATCCTGACCCCAAATGCTTGTGAGGGTACAACTACCCTGTTTGAAACCTCTTATTTTGATCAAAAAGCTTACCTCAGCCAGAGCGGCCAGCTTTATAACGAAGCAACAGCAGCAGCTTTTGGCAAAGTCTATTGTTTTGGCCCGACTTTCCGGGCAGAAAAATCAAAAACCAGGCGCCATCTGATCGAATTCTGGATGGTTGAACCAGAAGTAGCTTTTGCCACCCTCCAGGATATCATTGAACTCGGACAGGATTTGATTATGTTTATTCTGGAAAGAGTTCTGGAGAGACGGCGGGCTGATCTGGAGATCTTAGAGCGGGAGACTGCTCCTCTCGAAAGAATCAGCAAGCCATTTCCTCAAGTAACTTATGATCAGGCGGTCAAGTTGTTACAGGAAAGAGGCTCGCCGCTTGCCTATGGAGATGACTTTGGAGCCCCTGAGGAAACAAAGCTTTCCGAGATTTTTGACCAGCCAGTCTGTGTTACTCACTTTCCAGCCAAAATCAAAGCTTTTTATATGCAGCCTGATAAAGACCGGCCCGACCTGGCCTTAGGTGTTGATTTCCTGGCTTCTGAAGGATTTGGTGAAATAATTGGCGGTGGACAAAGAATTCACGATTTAAATTTGCTTGAACAGAGAATAAAGGAATTCAACCTGCCGGCTGAGGCTTTTAAGTGGTATACAGATCTGCGGCGCTATGGAACTTTCCCTCACTCCGGCTTTGGGCTTGGTCTGGAGAGAACTGTTGCCTGGCTTTGTAAATTGGCCCATATCAGAGAAACAATTCCTTTCCCGAGGTTGTTATATAGGATATACCCCTGAGAACTGCTTGATGTCAAAAATAGCGCTGATTTCCCTTGGCTGTGCTAAAAACCTGGTTGACTCAGAAGTCATGCTGGGCTGCCTGAAGAAGGAGGGGTATAGCTTTACCACCGACCTGGAGACAGCCGGAGTCATCGTTATAAATACCTGTGGCTTTATTCAGGAGGCCAGAGCTGAAAGCCAGGAGGCAATTGAAAAAGCTCTGGCCTGGAAGGCAAAAGATCCTACGCGCCGCCTGGCTGTAGTTGGTTGTTATGTCGAGAGATATAGAGATTATTTAAAGGCTAAATATCCCCGTGTGGACATCTGGTCAGGTGTCACGGATTTTGACCGCCTGGGGCAGCTTCTGAAAAAAGAAAGATTGGCCGCCCGCCAGATAACTTTCCTGCTTGACCACCAGACTCCCCGAGTGATAACTACCGGACACAACTGGGCGTATGTCAAGATTTCTGAAGGTTGCTCTCATGGCTGTTCATTTTGCAGTATTCCCATGATTAAGGGCCCTTATAAGTCGAGGAGCGTTAGCTCGATAATGTCTGAAGTAAAGAATTTAGTTTCCATAGGTATAAGGGAAATAAACCTGGTTTCCCAAGATAGTACCTATTATGGCCGCGACCTAGGGCAAACGGGCGGTTTAACCCGGCTGCTGGAAAAGCTGGCCTCAATTAAAGGAATTAAATGGATCAGATGGCTATATGGGTATCCAGAGGAAATTACTGATGATTTGCTGAGGGTAATGAACGAAGAGAAAATTTGCCCCTATTTTGATCTCCCCTTTCAACACGCCTCAACGACTGTAGTCAAAAAGATGGGACGGGGAATGAATGCCAGAAGATCACTAAAATTGCTCGATAAGATAAGATACCGTGTCGAAGAGGCAGTAATCAGAACTTCTCTGATTGTTGGCTTTCCTGGAGAAGGCCTAAGGGAATTTTCTGAGTTAAAAAAATTTGTGCAGGAAGCCCGGTTTGAGCACCTGGGAGTTTTTAGCTATTCGTCTGAACCAGGAACAGCCGCCTTCAATTTGAAAGAAACAGTCCTGCCTCAAGAGAAAGAAAGAAGGCGGCGTGAAATTATGGCTATCCAAAAAGAAATTTCAAGAGATTTTTACCGCACTTTCAAGGGACAAACTCTTGATGTTCTGGTCGAAGGAATGGCCGGAAGACAATCAGAGCCAGATATTCTATATGGCCGGGCAAAATTTCAGGCACCCGAAGTAGATGGCCGGATCATTATCAAGGATAGCGGGCCGCTCTTGTCTTCAAATGGAAAAAGTGACTTTTGCAGGGTCAAAATCGTCCGGGCTCTAACTTACGACCTGGTTGGAAAGGCTATCAATGATGAAACTGTCTAAGATTATCTCTACCTTTTTTGGTCTCGGCTTTTTCCCTTTGGCTCCAGGGACTATGGCCAGTCTACTGGTTGTGTTGCTGTATAAGTATCTCTTATGCCAATTAGCCTGGCCTTTTTACCTGATCCTCTGGCTTTTAATAGTCATGGCTGGAATCTATTTTTCAACTATTTATGCCCGTCAGCTCAATCTCAAAGATCCGGGTAAAATCGTTATTGACGAGGTGGCCGGGCAGTTACTGGCTCTTTTCCTGCTTAAACCGGAATGGAAATTATTGGCTGCCTCATTTTTACTCTTTCGCTTTTTTGACATAATAAAGCCATTAGGTATAAAAAAGTTAGAAAAAATCCCGTCAGGCTGGGGTATTATGGCTGATGACCTGGCAGCTGGACTCCTGACCGGGGTTATTACCAGCTTTTTGTCTTTAACCTGGAGATAGGGAGTTAACCATGGCCAGACAGGGTATAAACCAAATTAGAGAAAAAATTGAATATCTGGCCATTGGCAGTGAGCTGCTGACCTCCTCTTACCCTGAAACTAATTCTCTTTTTCTGTCAGAAAGATTGGAGAGCCTTGGCCTAAAGATAAAATATAAGGCGGTGGTCGGTGACCGTTTAGAGGATATAATTAGTGCTTTAAGGGTGGCACTGAATAGAAGCAGGTTAATTTTCATCAGCGGCGGCCTGGGACCAACGGCTGATGATCGCACAAGAGAAGCAGTTTCCAGGGTGGTCAAACAGCCTCTTGTCTTCTGCCCTTTGATTTTAAATAAAATCAAGCAGCGTTTTGCTGCCCGTGGACGGAAGATGACTCCCTCCAACCGGAAGCAAGCCTATGTCATCAGAGGAGCAGAAATTCTTGAGAATACCAATGGCACAGCTCCGGGTCAGTGGCTGGAAACTAAAACTCATATTCTAGCCCTTCTACCCGGCCCTCCTGGAGAGTTTAGCCCCATGGTTCAGAAATTAATTATAGAGAAGCTTCAGCCTTACCAGAATAAGTATGTACTGAAGACTGTCATTAAGACGTCCGGGGCTGGTGAATCCTGGGTAGAAGACCGGATCAGATCAATTTACTGCTTGTTGCCGCCTGAGTTAGAGTTGACAATCTTAGCCTCGCCAGGCGAAGTCCAGATAAGATTAACGCTGCCTTTAAAAGATATTAATGATCCAGCCAGGAAAATTTTTTATAAGATAAAAGACAAAATTTTAAAACTGCTGGGAGAGAAGGTCTTTTCGACTGACGGACAAGCCCTGGAGGAAGTTATTGGGACTGAGTTTTCCCACCTGGGAGGGAGGACTCTGGCCTGTGCAGAATCATGTTCGGGCGGCCTGCTGGCTGACAGAATTACGGCCGTCCCTGGCAGCTCAGATTATTTTCTGGCCGGGTTGGTCACCTATAGCAACAAAGCCAAGAGCCAGTTCCTGGGAGTTCCTGACCGTCTGATCAGAGAAAAAGGTGCAGTTAGCCGGGAAGTGGCGCAAGCCATGGCGGTTGGTGTCAGGAAGAGGACTGGGGCCGATTTTGCCTTATCTATTACCGGCATTGCCGGCCCTGGAGGCGGTCAGGCAAAAAAGCCTGTCGGACTGGTCTATACCGGCCTGGCCTGCCCCAAGGGAGTGGATGTAACCGAAAACCATTTTCAGGGTAGCCGGCGTCAGATAAAATTTCAGGCTACTCAAAAAGCCTTGGATATGTTAAGGTTAAAGTTAAAGAAATTTCATAAAGAATAGGCTTGAATTCTATGAGAACTTTTATAGCCATAGATCTTTCACCTGATATTAAAGACAGATTAGTTTCTCTGGTCAATCACTTAAAACCGCTAAGCAGAGATATAAAATGGGTGGCCAGGGAAAATTACCACCTGACTTTAAAATTTTTAGGTGAGATATCTGATTCGGAGGTGGAAGAAGTCAAAGGAGCTATGGAAAAAGTGGTCGGCCGGCATCATTCGTTTAATTTAAAACTAAAAGGCCTGGGGAGTTTTCCGTCCGGAACAAGCCGGATACGTGTAGTCTGGGTGGGTATAGACGGCGGAGAAGAACTTTTGTCTCTGCAAAAAGATATGGAAGATGAGCTTGAAAAAAAAGGTTTTCCTAAAGAAAGCAGGTCTTTCTCCCCTCACCTGACAGTGGGCCGGGCGAAAATACCTGAAAAGCAGCAAAAATTAGCCAATGAATTGGTCAATAATAATCAACTGGAACTTGGTTCGATGTTAATCGAGAACATAATTTTTTTCCAGAGTATTCTACATCCTCAAGGACCGGAATACCGGGCTTTAAGCCGTCATTTATTGTCATGAAAATTATATTTCTGATATTGTCTTATCTCCTGGGGGCGGTGCCCACTGGTTATCTCCTGGTAAAAATGACAGCAAGAAAGGATATAAGGGAGGTCGGCAGCGGCTCAACCGGAGCCACCAATGTCTTACGCTACCGTGGCTGGAAAACTGCCATTCCAGTCTTGCTCTTTGATTTTTTGAAGGGTTTTATTCCTGCACTTCTGGCCAGCCAGTGGCTGGGTGATCAGCGGCTTGCCTGGCTGGCCCTGGTTGTAGCCGTGACCGGACATTGCTTCCCTGTTTTTATTAAATTCAAAGGTGGGAAAGGAGTGGCAACTTCTCTTGGCGGTTTTCTGTATTTTTCCCCCCTGGCTTTTATAATAATTTTGATCATAATTGTCATGATGATAGCCATTTTCCGTTATGTCTCTTTGGCTACTCTAACTGGTCTACTGGTCTATTCCCCGCTGACCGCCATTCTTGAAAAAAGTTATCTGCCGGCAGTGGCTGCCTTTTTAATTTTTTTATTGGTTCTCAGCCGTCACCATGAAAATATAAGAAGACTTCTCTCTGGCGCAGAGAGAAAGATCGGGGAGAAACTTAATGGTTAGGATGAGTGTTATCGGGGCTGGCAGCTGGGGCTCAGCCTTTTCTTATTATTTGGGCCGTTTGGGCTTTCCTACCGAATTGTGGGTTCGTGAAGAGGAAGTCTATGCTGAACTTGTTCAAACCCGGGAAAACAAGACTTTTTTACCTGGATTTTTCTTTCCTCCAGCCGTTAATTTCCATCGTTTCCTGGGAGAGGCAGTAGAAGGAGCTGATTTTATTTTTATAGCTGTGCCTTCCCAGTTCTGCCGGTTAATCTATTCCAGGCTGGCCGAACATTTAAAAAAGGGCCAGGTCCTGGTCAGCCTGACTAAGGGACTTGAACAGAAAACACTAAAAAGAATGACTGAAGTTATGGGAGAAGTTTTAGCCTTGCATAAAAAGGACAGGATAGCGGTACTGTCTGGCCCGAGCTTTGCAAGAGAAGTGGTGGCCGGCCAGCCAACAGCCCTGGTGGTAGCCAGCCATGACATAAATCTGGCACGTGAGATTCAGGAAACTATCTCGAGCCTGCAACTAAGAATATATACTTCGTCTGATGTCGTTGGAGTAGAACTTGGAGGAGCAGTAAAGAATATTATTGCCATTGCTGCCGGTATATCAGAAGGCCTGGGCTATGGCCATAACTCTCAAGCTTCTCTTATTACTCGTGGCCTGGTGGAAATTACCCGTCTGGGTCTTGCCCTGGGTGCCAAAAGGGAAACTTTTTCTGGACTGGCTGGATTGGGTGATCTGGTTTTAACCTGTTCGAGCGAAATGAGCCGGAATTATCATGTGGGCCGGGAGCTCAGCCGGGGAAAATCGCTAAAAACCATCCTGGGGGAAATGAAAATGGTGGCAGAAGGTGTCAGGAATACACTGATTGTCAATAAACTGGCTCATCAGAAAAAAATTGAGCTTCCTATCTGCCGGCAGGTCTATGAAGTCCTTTATCTGGCTAAGCCGGCTCATAAAGCCCTGGAAGAACTTATGTCGAGAAGCTTGAAAGAAGAAAAGATATGAAAAATAATACCAAACATGGCAGGAGGAAAAGAATGAGGGGAAACAAAATATCATTTTTGATCATTATCTGTCTTTTACTGATTTTAACTGGCTGTGCTTCCAGCCAGAGCCAATCAAAAAATAAGCAGGAAAAGGATCCGAATTATCAATACAATCTGGGCCTGTTCTATCTAAACAACAATAATATTGATGAAGCCATTAAATGTTTAAACCGGAGCCTGTCGCTTAATGCCAATAATTATCTTGCCTGGAATGCCCTCGGGCTGGCTCAATCAATGAAGATTAACTTTGAAGCTTCAATTCAGGCTTTTAGCCGGGCTCTGGCCCTCAACCCTAAATTTACCGAAGCCCATAATAACCTGGGAATGATTTATGCTGAGCTCAAGCAGTATGATAAAGCTGAAGCTGAATACCGCCAGGCCCTGCTTGACCCGGGCTATGCCTACAAATCCTCGGTTTATTATAATTTTGCCCGTCTCTATTTTGTTCAGGAAAGATTAGAAGAAGCCTATGATCATGTTCAGAAAGCCATTCAGATTCAAATGAGGAATGCTATGGCTCATCACCTGCGTGGTTTGATTCTGGAAAAAATGGGTGATCTGGAAGAAGCAGAAAATGCCTTTGCTCAAGCGGTGAAAATTGTCCCGGAGGACCAGGGCTTTTTGTTCAGTCTGGCTAAAATTCAGTTTGATAATGGCCGCTACCGGCAATCAAAGGAAAACTTTGAAAAACTACTACCCAGGCTGACCAATCAGGCTGATCGCGATCAGGTTAAGGATTATCTCGAGCAACTAAAAAAACTGGTTAAAGAAGATTGAGCACTGGAGCCATTGATTTTTCCCACCTTAAAGCCTCAGCCTGCTCGTCAGGTGCCCTCTTTCCATGCCTGGAGGTATTTCTTTTGCTCCGGGGTTAAGTGGTCAATTTTGATCCCCATTGAACTCAATTTCAGTCTGGCAATTTCCCTGTCTATGGTTTCAGGCACAGGGAAGACTTTTTTTTCAAGATTCTTCCCCTTTTCCTTGAGATATAAAACACTTAGAGCCTGGTTGGCAAAACTCATATCCATAACCATGGCCGGATGGCCCTCAGCCGCGGCCAGATTGATCAGCCGCCCTTCAGCCAGGACATGAAGCAAGCGCCCATCTGGCAATTGATATTCTTCCACATATTCTCTGATTTTTCGCCGCCTGACACTAATTTTGTTCAGGGAGGTCAAGTCTACTTCCACATTGAAATGGCCAGCATTGGTGATTATTGCTCCAGTTTTCATTCTTTTGAAATGTTCCAGCCGGATAACATTCTTATTGCCAGTAACAGTAATGAATACATTTCCTTCAACCGCTGCTTCCCTCAGGGGCTTTACTTCATAACCATCCATTAGAGCTTCCAGGGCCTTGAGGTGATTAACTTCACAAATAATCACTCTAGCCCCGGCTCCCCTGGCCCGGCTGGCTACTCCCCGGCCACACCATCCATAGCCACAGACAACGACGGTCAACCCGGCCAGTAATATATTAGTAGCCCGCAAAATACCATCAATTGAACTCTGTCCGGTGCCATAACGGTTATCGAAGAGATGCTTGGTCAAGGCATCATTAACAGCAATGATAGGGTAAGAAAGAACGCCGCTTCTGGCCATACTTCTTAAACGGATAACACCAGTAGTCGTTTCTTCTGTTCCACCAATGATATTTTTGATTAGCTGGCGCTTCTTTTCATGAATAGTGGTCACCAGATCGGCTCCGTCATCCATGGTTAGATGAGGTTCATGAGCCAGAGCCTGATGGAGATGGCGATAGTATGTTTTATTGTCTTCTCCCTTTATGGCAAAGACCGGAATTTTTTCATACTTAACCAGAGCTGCTGCTACTTCGTCCTGAGTACTCAACGGATTGGAAGCAGCTAGTCGGACTTCAGCTCCGCCGGCCTTAAGGACAGTCATCAGATTAGCTGTTTCAGAAGTTACATGCAGACAGGCAGAAATCCTGAGGCCTCGCAGAGGCTGTTCTTTTTTGAATCTTTCTTTAATCTTGTTTAAAACCGGCATTGATCTACCGGCCCATTCAATTCTTAATCGTCCAGCACCAGCTAAAGCCAGATCCTTAATATCATAGTCCATACTCTTTCTCCTCATCAGGAGGCCAAACAGGCGACATTAATTGCACCTTTATTTTATCCCGGCTTCCTGTCTTAGAATCTCAGCTTGATCAGTTTTTTCCCAGGAAAACTCTGGCTCCGTCCGGCCAAAATGGCCATAGCAGGCGGTTTTTTTGTAAATTGGCCGGAGCAAGTCAAGCTGCGCTATCATTCCCTTGGGAGTCATTTTGAAATGGGCTCTGATTAGTTCTTCGATTAATTCATCTTTCACCCGGCCAGTGCCAAAGGTATCAACCATAATCGAGACTGGTTCGGCTATTCCAATAGCATAGGCCATCTGCACACCCACTCGATCAGCCAGGCCGGCAGCTACAATATTTTTCGCTATATATCTGGCCATATAAGAGCCGGAGCGATCAACTTTGCTTGGATCTTTGCCAGAAAACGACCCTCCTCCGTGGCTGAAAAAACCGCCATAAGTATCAACTATAATTTTACGTCCGGTCATACCAGTATCGGCCAGAGGGCCGCCAATTTCAAACCGGCCAGTGCCGTTAATATAAACTTTGTTCCAGGTATCTTTGTCCAGAAGATGGGCTGGAATGACTTTTTTTATAACTTCTCTTTTAATGTCTTCCCTTAATTCTTTGATATCAACAGTGGCATTGTGCTGGGCAGCGATGACAATAGATTCTACCCGGACTGGTTTCAGGCCTTCATATTCAACTGTCACTTGTGTCTTGCCGTCAGGCCGGAGATAAGGCAGGGTTTTATTTTTTCTGACTTCACTCAAGTGTTTGGCCAGTTTATGAGCCAGAATAATTGGTAAAGGCATCAGCTCTTCTGTTTCCCGGCAGCTATAGCCAAACATCAAACCCTGATCTCCTGCTCCCTGCTCGTGTCCTGGTTTTTCATCCACTCCGAGAGCGATATCAGGTGATTGCTCATGGATAGAAGAAAGAACACAGCAAGTCTTATAGTCAAAGCCATAATCAGCCTTGACATAGCCAATATCTTCGACTGTCTCTCTGACCAGTTTCTGGAAATCACAATAGCCGGTGGTAGTAATTTCACCAGCAATAAGGACGAGTCCTGTTGTGGTCAGAGCCTCACAGGCTACGCGACTTTTTGGATCCTGGGCAATCAGATTATCGAGCACAGCATCAGAAATCTGATCACATATTTTATCGGGATGACCTTCCGTTACTGATTCAGAAGTGAAAAAATACTTTCCATTTTTTGTCATCTGTCACCTCCTTTTTAGGCCTGACTAATAATTATGTTAGCTCATTCTTTTAGCATAAATAAGATTCAATTTCAATAACTCTGGTTTAATTTTCTGTCATTTTATGATATTTTTAATCTGTTATTTTAGTCATGATGGTTTTAAAGAGGCAGACAGATAAAACTTCCGCAGTAGTCCGGGCAATTATAATTTTTTTGCTTTTTGGTCTGGTTAACGATCAGCTTAAGGCTCAATCACCTGAATTTCCTTATTCGCTTAATCAGTTTAAGCTGAGAAATGGATTAGAAGTAATTGTCTGTGAGGACTCTTCCTTGCCGCTGATCTCAGTTGTCGTTGCCTATGCTGTCGGCTCAATCAATGATCCAGAAAATAAAGGCGGGCTGGCTTTTATGATGCAGCATTTGATGTTTCAGGGCTCACAGAATGTTGGTTCGATGCAGCATTTTATCTATATCCAGAATGCCGGTGGCGAACTTAATGCTTCAACTACTTTTGATAAGACTTTTTTTTATGAGACAGTTCCTTCGAATCAGTTAGGGCTGGTGCTCTGGCTGGAATCTGAACGAATGAATTTTCTTGAGATTAATGAAGCCAAAGTAGCCAGAATAAAGGAGATGATGCTGACTAATGCCCAGCAAAGAAACCTGCAAGAGCCTTATGACCGTTATTTTTTTCTAATGGATCAAATTTTGTATCCAGATTTTAGCTATGGGCATTCACCTCTGGGTAATGAAGAAAGCATAAATAATATCACTCTTGATGATATCCTGGCCTTTTATCGCCGTTATTATGCTCCCAATAATGCTATTATCTGCATTAGCGGCGATGTTAAGGTTGAAAAAGCCAGAGAATTGGTAACAAAATATTTTGAGACTATTCCCCGTGGAGCTGAACAACCTTCTTATCCGGCCGCCGGCTTTGCTGCAGTTTATTCTTCAAGAGATCAAACCATTATTGACCCTCTGGTTTCGACTCCAGCCCTGGAGTTTGGCCTTAGACTCGACGGATCATCACCTGAAGAACTGCCGGTACTCAGGTTGTTTGAATACCTCCTAATTAACGGAAAATCAAGCCGCCTTTATAACCAGCTAGTCAACCGGCAAAGACTGGCACTTTATTTAAGCGGCAATCTGGAAAAAAGGCGAGCATTTATAACCTTGAAAATATTTCTTCTGGCTAATAATCAAGCTATGATTGCCCTCTCAAAAAAATTAATTGTTGAACAATTAAATAAGTTTAAAGTTGAATTGGTTTCAGACCGTGAACTGAACAGAGCTAAAGGCCGATACCGTTTCGATTTTTTAAGTCAATTAACGACGACCAACCAGGCCAGGGCTCTAACCCTGGTAGAGTATTATTTGGACAGAGGTCAGTTGCCAGACATAAGTTATGAGCTGGCCGCCATTAACAAAATCACTCCCTCTCTTCTTCTGCTCCTGGCCAGAAAATATCTAAAAGAAGGGAAATATTGTTTTTTGACTATCTTACCCAGGTAACAGGTAAGTTAATGAAATTGGCAGAAAGTCTTAGATTTAAATACTGGCTGGCCGGTTTATTATTATTCAGTTTTTGCTTCTCAGCTTTGTTGTCTCAAGAACGTTTCCGGCGAAATCCTCCCTATCCTGATCCCTTAAATCCGATGAAATTTCCACCGGTTGAATCTGGCCTGCTAACCAGCGGGTTAAGAATAGTTACCATGACCAGGCTTAACCGGCCTTTATTCAATCTGCTGATTATTGTTCAAGCTGGTGAAAATGATTCTCCCCGCCAGTTATCTGGCCTGGCCACAGTTACTGCTCAGATGTTGTTACGGGGAACTCTTTCCCTCAATTCCTCAGCTTTAGAAGAGCAAATGGAGACACTCGGTCTCAGTGGTAGTATTGAAGTCAGAGCAGATTATATCATCTATAGTTTTTCTTTCCTAGAAGAAAATCTCGAAAGCGTTCTTCGCCTGGTCGGCACTTATTTTTATGAGCCAGCTTTTTCCACACAGGAGCTGTCCGCCGTCAAAAGAGATCTTTATTATAAACAAGTGGCCAGGAGAAAGGATCCAGAAAAATCTGGTTATGATTTTTTCCTGTTAAAGCTATTTGCGGGAACTGGTTACAATCCGGCTGTTATTGATGAAGAATCAATCAGAAATATCAGTCAGAAAGATGTGGTTTCTTTTCATCAGCGTTTTTTCCGTCCGAATAACTCAATAGTTGTACTTGATGGTAATATAAATTTAAATAATGCCAGCCGTAAGATAAGCCAGGCTTTTAGTCGCTGGACCGCCCATCCTGTTGAACGCCCGCCAGTTCCAGTTGTGGATAACCTAAATTATCAGGCAGTGTCTTTCCTTGATTTGGCCTCACCTGATGTTTCTGTACTTATTGGAAATATTGTTTCTCCCCTGGGCAGCGAGGACTATTATGATTTGCTTGTTTTAAATCAACTAATTGGAGGTTCTCCCAGCAGCCGTCTATTTCTTAATCTGAGGGAATCAAAAGGTCTCGCCTATTATGCCTTCAGCCATCTGTCATTTTTTAAGAATAATGGCCTTTTCTGGATCAGGGTTAAAACTTCTCCTCAACTGGTTGATCGGGTGGTCATGGAAGTCATGTCTCAATTGAATTTTTTACTTGAAGGGAAGATTGATCCTCTGGAACTCGAGAAGGCCAAGGCTTACCTGGCTGGCAACTTTCCACTGGAGAATCAGTTACCGCAAGAAATGGCAAAAAGAATCAGCTTACAGTTCGTCTTTAAGCTGCCGCCTAATTTTTGGAATAAATATTATGAGAACCTGCTGGCCGTCAGCAGCGAAAAGGTTCAATTGGCTGCCCGCCGGTATTTTACCCGGCAGCCCCTGATTGTTATCAGCGGTGATTTTCAGGCCAGTCTTGATTCTTTGAAAAAGTTTGAAAGAATCGAAGTTTATGATCAGGAAGGGCAGCTTAAAGCCACCTGTGAAAAAGGAGTTGTCAGGAATGAAAATCGTTGAATGTGTTCCTAATTTTAGTGAGGGCCGCGACCAGCAAAAAATTGGAGCTATTGTGAGAGAAATAGAAAATACACCGGGAGTCAAATTGCTCGATGTTGATCCGGGTGAGGCCACTAATCGCACCGTGGTTACTTTCGTTGGCTCGCCGGAAAGTGTAAAGCAGGCCGCCTTTAAAGCTATTAAGAAAGCAGCTGAAGTAATTGACATGAGGCAACATCGCGGTGCCCACCCAAGAATTGGTGCTACTGACGTTTGCCCTTTTGTGCCAGTATCTGAAGTTTCTATGGCAGATTGTGTCCGTCTGGCTAATGAACTTGGAAAACAGGTGGCCGAAGAATTGAAAATACCGGTCTATCTATATGAAGCAGCAGCTAAGAAGTCAGAAAGGAAGAATTTGGCTACTATCAGGCAGGGTGAATATGAGGGACTGGCGGAAAAATTGAAATATCCTCGTTGGGCGCCTGATTATGGTCAGCCCATTTTTAATCCAGCAGCCGGGGCAACAGTGATTGGGGCCAGGGAATTCCTGATTGCTTATAACATAAATCTAAATACCAGAGACAGGAAAATTGCTCAGGAGATAGCCTCTTGTCTGAGAGAAAGTGGCCGTATAAAAAAGGATAAAAATGGCCAGATTGTTTATAACCGCCAGGGGCAACCGGTCAAAATCCCTGGAAAATTCAAGGAAGTCAAAGCTGTTGGCTGGTATATTGATGAATATCAGCTTGCACAGATTTCTATCAATCTAACTAATTATAAAATAACTCCGCCTCATATCGTCTTTGATGAAGCTTGCCGGCTGGCCCAGAAAATGGGTGTCAGAGTAACAGGCAGTGAGCTGGTTGGCTTAATCCCGAAAGAAGCTCTTCTGATGGCCGGGAGCTACTATCTTGAAAAACAGGGCAGGAGCCCTGGTCTTCCTGAAAAGGAAATAATAAGGATGGCTGTTAGATCTCTTGGCTTGAGTGATATTGTTCCATTTGATCCAGCTAAAAAAATAATTGAATATCAATTTCCTTCGCCGCCAGGCCTGATTGATATGAAATTGACTGATTTTGTTGATGAGCTATCGATGGAGTCGCCTGCTCCTGGCGGAGGCAGTGCTGCCGCCCTATGCGGCAGCCTGTCGGCTGCTTTGTCCTCTATGGTGGCTAATCTGACCGTGGGGAAAAGAGGTTATGAATCTGTCAATGAATCAATGAAATTGACGGCCATCAGGGCTCAGAAATTGAAAGAACAATTACTAGCAGCAGTTGACCTTGATACCAAGGCTTTTAATCGAGTGATGGAGGCTTATCGCCTGCCAAAGGGAACGCCAGAACAGGCAAAAGAAAAAGAAGAAGCAGTTGAAAGAGCCAATAAAGAGGCCACACGGGTCCCGTTGTTTGTTTTAGAAAAATCAATCGAGCTGGCTGAGCTGGCTTACCAGGTTGTCACTTCCGGCAATAAGAATTCGGCGAGTGATGCCGGTGTGGCCGGCCTGACGGCCAGAGCGACTGGCCTGGGTGCCTATTATAATGTCAAAATCAACCTGCCTGGCCTTAAAGATGAGACCTTTAAGAAAACGGTTCTCAACCAGGCAGAAAAATTAAAGCAAAAAATGGAAAAGAAAGTTCAAATAATTGAAAAATTGATGGTTAAATTATTAACCCCGGAAAAATAAGTACGAAAAGAAAATCTATCTTCTGTCCAGCTTTATCTTCTTGAGAGGCGGGGAAGTCCTTTTAGCCCCACGATGACCAGAAAAATAATTATTGACAGGAAGACAATACCAGCTGAGGCAGGCAGGTTAATGAGATAGGCCAGGACGATGCCAGCCAGAATAGAAGTCAGACTGAAAATAGTGCTTAAGATTAACGCCTGGTGAAAGCTTCTGGATAGCTGCAGGGCGGAGGCGGCCGGTACCACGGTTAGAGCTGAGACCAGTAGGAGACCAACAATTCTTAAACCCAGGACGACAGTGATAGCAGTTAAAATGACCAGTATTTTATCCAGGTTCCCTACTTTCACCCCAGCTACCCGGGCTGTCTCCCGGTCAAAAGTCATATAAAGCAGCTGATGATAATTAACTAAGATGGTGATGGTGACAATAAAGGCCAGAGCAACTGATAACCAGACCTCGACTGGTGAGATAGCCAGAACATCTCCAAAAAGATAACCCATTAATTCGACTCCAAAATTCATTCTTAAGGACACCAGGAAAATGGCCAGCGCCATACCGGCGCTGCTGAGAATGGCCAGAGCGGCATCACCAGGCAATTTGGTCTGTTCTTTTAGCTTCAGGATGAATAATGAACCTGCCCCGCAGACAAGAAGAGAAACAACAAGAGGTAGAAAATTTAAGACAAGGCCGATGGCCACTCCAGCAAAGGCCACATGCGCCAGTCCATGGCTGATCATGGCATCCCGGCGTAGGATGAGAAAAACTCCAAGCAGGCCGCAGGCGACAGCCAGAAAGCCACCAGCCAGAACTGCCCGCCAGAAAAAACCAGAAGTAATCACGGTTGATAGCATCTGACCCTCTTCTTAATGCTGATGCACAATCAGATGATGCCCACCTTCTAGAAGTTCTTTAAAAGCCGATGACTGGCAGAATTCTTCATGCCGGCCGTGATAAATCAATTTCCGGTTTAAACAGGCTACCTGATTGATATGTTTATTAACCAGCCCATAATCATGAGTGACGACCACAATGGTTAGCTGATAGTCATGGTTAAGCTTTCCGAGAAGATCATAAAAATTTTCCTGGGTGTGATGATCAACTCCAGTTGTCGGTTCATCCAGTAGCATAATCTCCGGCTCAGATGCCAGGGCCCGGGCAATCAATACTCTCTGTTGCTGGCCGCCTGATAAAGTGGCCATCACTCTTTTTTGATAGCCAGAGAGGCCAACCAGTTCGAGTACCTGCAACGTTTTTTCCTTGCCCCAGGCTGATGGTTTACCTTTCATTATCCGACTGGCATATAAACTGGAAGCAATTACCTCCCCGACCGAAATAGGAAACTTTGACTCGAGATAAGTAGCATTTTGCTGAATATAAGCAACTTTAAACCATTCCCGGAAATCTTCAAGTTTTTGCTCAAAAAGAAAAACCTGACCGGATTGAGGCTTGAGCAAACCGACCATAATTTTGAGCAGGGTTGTCTTGCCAGAGCCATTGGGTCCGATGATGGCCAGAAAATCACCACGGTTGACAGGTAAATTGATGTCTTCTAGAATAAGCGGCCCATCATAACTGAAGAAAACAGACTTAACCCTGATAATGGTTCCGGAGTTATTTGCTTCTTTATTTGTCCTGCTGATCACAGCCTAATCCTTCGATAAGAATTTTAAGGTTATCTGCCATCAGGCTTAAAAAAGATTTTTTCTCCTGAATTTCTTTCTTACTCAGATCGACACCGGTAGATAACCGGTAGGGTCTAGCCCCCGTTTCTGCAGCGATTTCCCTGGCATATTCAGGCAAAGTTGAGCTTTCATAGAAGATTCCTTTGATGTGCTTGGCCCTGATAAGATTAATAATTTCCTGAAGTTTTCGCGGAGTCGGTTGTGCTTCAGGGTTTAGACCAGTCAAGGAAATCTGATTCAATCCATAGCGGGCTGCCAGATAACCAAAAGCCTGATGCCCGGCTATTACCAGTTCAGTTGAACTGCACCTGCTTAAACTCTGGCGGTATTGGTGGTCAAGCTGTTTTAATTTTTCCAGAAGAGCCTGACTGTTTTTCTGGTAAGCAACTGCACCTAATGGATTTAGCTGAGATAAAACCTCTGTTAATTTTTTAACCAGGAGCTGGTCGGCCTCGAAATCCAGCCAGAGATGAGGATCCTCAGGCCTCAAACCCGGATATTTATTGTTCTTCAGCACTTCGGTAAAGCTAACAACTGCTAATTGTTTAGGATCTAAACCTGCTTCGATTCTATCAAGCCAGGGTTCAAGCTGGCTGCCAATTCTAACCAGCACATGGGCAGATATCAATTTGGAGAGGTCTGAAGGTCTCAGTTGAAAATCATGGACTTCAGAAGAGGTCGCAATCAACTGATAAATCTCGTCCTGGCCAGCCGTAATTTCGTTTGCCAGTTCACTTAAAGGAAAAATTGTGGTGACAATTAGCAGGCCTGGTTCGGGGTTGAAACTGGAATAATAGCTGGCGAACAAAACTGGCATCAGTGATATCAATAACAGCAGGCCTAAAAATTTTTTCATCAGCTTTGACTTCTTATTTTAAAAATCTTGAAAACTTCTACTTTTTAAAGATATTATAACATAGGAATAATTCTTAGAAGGAGTTAAATATGGCCAGTGAAATTACTTCATTAAAACCAGAGAATATCTGGAAACACTTTTCTGAGCTTTTGAAAATTCCGCATTGTTCTGGGCACGAACAGGCGGTGGCCAATCATATTTGCCAGCTAGCGGCTAACTGGCAGCTTGAGGCTCAAAAAGATAAGGTCGGCAATGTTCTCGTCCGTCTGCCAGCCAGTCCCGGTCACCAGCAGGTTCCAGGTGTCATTCTGCAGGCCCATCTTGACATGGTATGTGAAAAGAATTCCGAGCTTGAACATGATTTTCAACATGATCCAATAGAAGCTGTGGTTGATGGTGAGTGGGTTAAAGCCAGGGGGACGAGCCTGGGAGCTGATAACGGAATTGGTGTGGCCACCTGCCTGGCTGTGCTGGAAGACCGGAGTCTGGTTCATGGGCCGGTTGAGTGTCTCTTCACGATTGATGAAGAAACCGGCTTAACAGGTGCTTATCAGCTTAAAAAGGGCCTGCTGAAGGGAAAAATTCTTCTTAATCTGGATAGCGAAGACGAAGGAACCTTTACCATAGGTTGTGCAGGCGGGGCAGATTCAGAACTGACACTTCCTGTCCAACGGAAAGCGAAAAAAAACAGGAATCTTTTAGTCATCAAGCTAAAAGGCCTCCACGGTGGACATTCTGGCCTGGATATTAACCTGGGCCGTGGTAACGCTATAAAGCTGCTGGCCAGGTTGCTGTCTGAGGCCGCTGCCAGGTTTAAATTTGACTTAGTTTCTTTTCATGGCGGCAGCAAAAGAAATGCCATCCCGCGGGAAGCGGTGGCTGTTCTGGCCATAGAGCCAGCTGCTCAAAAGGGCCTGATCCTGCAGCTTAAGAAGGACATGGAAGCGATTAAATTCGAATACCGGGTGACCGAGCCGGAGATAAATCTCGAGATTAAGAAGAGTGAAGAGGCCGGCTACCTTCTGACGTCTGAATCTCAGGCCAGATTGCTTAATTTAATCTTGTCTCTTCCCCACGGAGTAATAGCCATGCATCCTGAGATCAGCGGCCTGGTTGAGACTTCTTCCAATCTGGCCATAGTTGAAACTCAAGAAAAAAGAGTGATGATTATCTGTAATACCCGTAGCTCGGTAAGTTCTGCTCTTCAGGCTGTCAGATTGGTCATCAAGGCTAATGCCACTTTAGCTGCAGCTAAAATAAATCAACCTGATGGCTATCCAGCCTGGACACCAGATTTAAAATCGCCCCTGCTGCAGAGAATGATTGAAATTTACCGGCATTTATTTCAAAGAGAGCCAGAAGTTAAAGCTGTCCATGCTGGTCTGGAGTGCGGAATCATTGGTGAAAAATATCCAGATCTTGACATGATTTCTATTGGACCAACTATCCGATACCCGCATTCGCCAGAAGAAAAAGTTAATATAGAGTCTGTCGGCAAATTCTGGGAGCTGGTAGTTGAGACTCTAAAAGAATTAGCTTGAGTCAGTAGTTAAAAGTCTTGAAACGGAGAAAGTTTATATGGTGGCTGGCTACCGGATTCCTTGCCATAGGCAGAAAAAAGGTTCAGCCTGCCACCAGATCAAGGAGTAATATAATGAAGAAAGCTATCCAGACTGATCAGGCCCCGTCGGCTATCGGGCCTTATTCTCAAGGAATATCAGGCGGAGGTTTTATATTTGTTTCAGGACAAATTCCTCTTGATCCGGCCAAGGGAGAAATTGTCGGCCAGACGATAGAAGAACAGACACATCAGGTTTTTAAAAACCTGCGGGCCATTCTGCAGGCGGGGGGCAGCTCACTCGACCAGGTGGTTAAAGCTACAGTTTATCTGTCTGATATGAACGACTTCAGCCGGATGAATGCTGTCTATGCTCAATATTTTTCAGAACCATATCCCGCCCGAGCTGCTTTTCAGGTAGCTAAATTGCCTCGAGAAGCAAAAATTGAGGTGGAAGTCATCGCTCTGTCTTAAACTGTGTCCAGTCTGCTGGCCAGGTAATAATCGACAGCTGGGCCTTAACAAATTATTCTTCTTAGGTATAATTCAAAAGAGGTTACAAGATGCCACTCTATGAATATATATGCCTTCGCTGTCAACAGCGGTTTGAAGCTCTGGTTAAGATGCACCAAGAAGATATTACCTGTCCACACTGCCAGAGCCGTCAGGTTAAAAAGCTTGTTTCTTCCTTTGGCATTGGCGGAAGTAGCAGCCAGATAAAGAGCGGCTCAGGCAGTTGCTCAAATTGCTCATCATCTAATTGTTCAACCTGCCATCACTAGTTATTAGTTCCTGGTTTTTAGCCTGGACGACTGTTTTTCAATCAACAGTTAGAGTCTTGCTGATATTTCTTGGCTTATCCGGGTCAAGGTTGAGCTTCTGACTTAACTCATAAGCCAGAAGCTGAGCGGTAACTGCACCCAGGATTGGGCTCAAATAATAATTATCAGTTGGAAGCGGGATGATAAAACTGGCATTGAGTTTCAAGGCTTCATTCTCTGGTGCAATTAAGGCTACCCGGCCGCCCCGGCAGGTGACCTCATTCATATGGGAAATACTCATAGCCGCATCCTGGCTGGTACTGAACAAGATGACCCAATCTCCCCGGGAAATGGTAGCCAGCGGGCCATGTTTAAATTCAGAAGAATAAATCGCCTCACACGGAAGATAGGTTACCTCTTTAAGCTTCAGGGCTCCTTCCAGACAGACCGGGTAGGACGGGCCATAGCCCAGATAATAAAGGTGTTTCTGGCCTTTGAGTCGAGCAGCCAGGCGGCGAATAAGATTGAGGCTCTGGTCAAGAGTCTTAGCTATTAGCTCTGGCAGCAAATTGATGTCCTGGCTGGCCAGCGGCACCTCTATCCCCTTTTCCCGGGCCAGATCGTTGGCCAGAAGAAGAAAGGCAATAGTCTCATTAAGAAAGGTCTTGGTAGCAGGAACCGAAATTTCCAGATTGGTTAATAGGGGTAAGAAATTCTTGACGCGCAGTTGAAGGGAAGATCCTAAAACATTGACCAGGCCCACTATGTTTTGAGTCTCCAGTTTTTCTAAGTGATTGAGAACATTAATGACATCCTTAGTTTCGCCGCTCTGAGAGACAAGGATGAAAGCATCTTTGTTAGTATCTAGATGGCGATAAAATTCATTAAAGGCACCTGCTATAACAGGCACAGTTTCAACCCTCGCCAGGGAGTTTAATAAAAAAGCTCCAAAGACACAGGCATGATAAGAAGAACCAGAGCCGATTAAAAACAAGCGGCTGGTTTTCTTTAACTGGCAGCTTACCGGCTGAATATTTTCTTTTTGCCTCAGAAAATCAATTAGTGCCTTAGACTTTTCTGGCTGCTCATAAATTTCTTTAAGCATAAAGTGGGGATAAGAACCTTTCCTGGCCTGTTCAATATCGAGATGGCTTTTATAAGGCTCTCTTGCTATTTCCTGACCAGTTAGCAAGTTTTTAATTTTATAGTCATCTGCCTTAAACTCGACATATTCTCCGTCTTTAATGGTGACTATTTTTCTGGTTAAGGGTAGAATCGAAGGCAAATCTGAAGAGCAGCAAATGAAATTTTCGCCCACTCCCAGATAAAGAGAGGAATATTTTTTCACCGCATACATGACCGGCGAGCCTTTCTCGGTCATACATAGAGCATAATCACCCTGAAGGAGCCGGTTAGCTTGTTCTATGGCCAGGCCAAGATCTGCAGTTGTTTTGTAGGCTTCTTCTACGGCATGGACACAGACCTCACCATCGTTTTCTCCCATAAAATGATGGCCCTGCCGGCTCAAGCTCTTAATCAACTGGCTGGTATTGACGATATTACCATTATGAGCGCCGATGAGTCTCTGCTGACAATCAAAATGGGGCTGAGCATTTTCCCTCCGTGGAGAACCGAAAGTTGCCCAGCGCAATTGAACAATACCTTTAAAACCACTCATCTCTTCAAACTTAAGCTTTCTGGCCACTTCCTCAATCTGTCCCACATCTTTCCTGATTTCAACCGCATCTCCTTCAAAAGTAGCCAGACCGACAGAATCATAGCCACGATAAGTCAACCGTTCACCAGCTGCTGTTAAGATTTTGCCCAGGTCAGGTTGGCTGGTCTTAAAAATAATCCCAAAAATCCCGCACATTGCTTCCCCCTGAGTTACTTGCTTTTATCCATCAGTTTTCTCTGCAAACTGGAGTTGGACACTTTCTGAGAATTTATTTTTTTTATTTTGTTTTTTTTGATTAAGATCGATCCCTGATAAGAAACATAATTTAAAAGAATCATCACTCGCTGATGGTCGCTCAATTCCCGGTAAAATATGCCTTTTAGCCCTTTTAAAGATCCTTCCATTACCAGGATTTCATCGCCCGGTTGCGGATCCTCTCCGTATTTCATCAATTCTATCAGGCCATTTTTTTCGCGTGATTTAAGGCCGGTGATAATTTCCGGTTCAATTGACACCGGAATGTAACCATTGCCCACAACCTTGATCACTCCCCTCGTATAGATAATTTTCTGATAGTCCTTCGGATAATTGAATCTTAAAAAGAGATACCCCGGGAAAAAAGGTTTAATGACTGAGTCCTGGCTGTAACGCGGAAGATAAATAGTAAAACCTGCTTGACCGAACAATGATTCAACCTGTGATTCCTTTCTGGGCTTAGTATTGACTACATACCAAGCAATCATTAACCTGCCAGCCCTTTTGTGTATCTAAAAAGAATCATCGTTAGAATATGTGTTTCTTACCCTTAAGGATTAAAATAAGCTTTCAAGGTCAGAGATCTTTTTTGGTATTCCGGGCCGCGGGCCAAGGACTCTATGGCCATTAGCGGTAACCAGAACATCATCTTCAATTCTAATACCACCAAAATCTAAAAATTTGGCTACCCGGTCATAATTTATAAATCTTTCAAATTTTCTCTCTTTTTTCCACTGTTCATATAGAGCAGGAATGAAATAAAGGCCGGGTTCTACTGTCATAACATGACCCGGCTCTAAAGCCCTGGCCATTCTCAAATAGTTAAGCCCGAACTGCTGGCTCCGGCTGACTTTCCGGTCATAGCCAATATGATCTTCTCCTAAATTTTCCATATCATGGACATCCAGCCCAACCATATGCCCCAGGCCATGGGGGAAAAATAAAGCATGAGCACCTTGATTTACTGCCTCATCTGAGTCTCCCCTCATAAGTCCAAGAGATTTTAGTCCTTCTGCCATAACCCTGGCAGCTTTAATATGAATGTCTTTAAACATCACACCGGGAGCAATACTTTTGATAGCTTCTTCCTGTCCTTTGAGGACAATAGCATAGATATCTTTTTGCCTCTGGTTAAAACGGCCTCCGACCGGGACAGAGCGAGTGATATCACAGGCATAATGCAGCTTAGATTCAGAGCCGGTGTCCATGACCAGAAAGCGCCCTTTTTGCAGCCTGTCGCCATAGCTGGTTTTGTGAAAAATCTGGCCATTGATGGTAATAATGGGTGGAAAAGCAAAAGACAGCCCGTTAGCTTTAATAACCAGTTCCATCAAGGCCAGGATTTCTTGTTCTCTGGCTCCAGGTCGGATCTCAGGGATAGCAGTGAGGTAACTTTCTTTGGTGACTTGAAGAGCCTTTTCTATTTCAGCTACTTCTTCCCTCGTTTTTATCGATCTTAAGCTGATCACCGCCTTCGTCAATTCAATGGAAGCTTTTGCTTTAACCCGGTCAGGTGCTATCTTCAGGCACGAACTCATTTTCAAAATTGTTTCTCCACGGTAAGGCGGTAAATAATGAATCTGACGGCCCCGCCTGACCGCTTCTTTGAGATAATCATTCAAACTGCTTGAAGGTTTAACTAGCTTCAAACCAGAGGCTTTAGCCCGCTCTTTTAGTGGTGGTTGCGGTCCAACCCAGATAATATCTTCAAGAGTGACATCATCGCCAAAAATTATTTCCTGGCCTTCGTCCAGATCAATAACTGCGGCCAGGCCCGGAGAATCCAGGCCAAAGAAATAAAGAAAAGTGCTATCCTGACGGAAAGGATAATCATTAGCAGCATAATTCATCGGGCTATCATCATTGCCGGGGAAAAAACAGATCCCCTTTTTCATCAACTTTTTTAGTTTTTTTCTTCTTAGCTGATAAACTTCGGGCTTAAACATAACATCGCCTCCTGGCTAACTATTTTTTTAAATTTTATCATAGAACAATTTCAGGCAGATTTAAAGTTTAAAGCTAAAATAATAATTTAAAGAAGTGGCTTTTACTGGCGAAAATTTACTAAAGAAAAAAGATGGTAGCGGGGGCTGGATTTGAACCAGCGACCTCCGGGTTATGAGCCCGACGAGCTACCTGACTGCTCTACCCCGCGATCTGGTTGAATTATAGCAAAAAAAATGTTTTTGTCAAAAAGGCTGGAGCAGGACGTAAGCCGAATTCAGTTACAGCTTGAAGCTGCCGCGGTCATTTGTCTTAGCTGTTAATTGCTTAACAGCTTAAGCGACCTACCCACCCCGGTGGACGGGCCATCCTTGATTGGGGTTAATTTGGTCTTGCTCCGGATGGGGTTTGCCCTGCCTCTAAGGTCACCCTTAGAGCGGTGAGCTTTTACCTCGCCTTTTCACCCTTACCAGGCTTCGAATCGAAACCGGCGGTATGTTTTCTGTGGTACTTTCCCCCGGTTACCCGGGGTCGCTGTTAGCGACCATCCTGCCCTGTGGAGTTCGGACTTTCCTCCCCTTCTCCAGGAGAAGGAGCGACCGCTTCGCCTGCACCAGCCATTATTTTTATACCATATTGTTCAAGCTTTTTGTAGAGGTTGCTTCTCGGAGTATCAATTTCTCTGGCTGTTTTGGAGACATTCCAGTCATTAGCTTTGAGTTTATATAGAATAAAAGTTTTTTCGGCTTCATCCCGGATTTCGTGGAGAGTTGTCACTTTTTTAAAATCTGGCAAATAGAGCTCTTTCCTTTCCACCAGATAATCCGGCAAATCATTGATGGTGATGATTTCCCTGTTATTAAGGATAATCAACCGTTCTACCAGATTCCTTAATTCCCTGACATTCCCTTTCCAGGGATATTTCATCATGGCAGCCAGGGCCTCAGGGGAAAATTTTTTTGGCTTGAAGTTGTTCTCTTCAGAAAATAAACGGGAGAAATAGTCAACCAGAAGCGGGATGTCTTCCTTTCTGTCTCTTAAAGGAGGAACATAAAGGGGCACAACATTTAGGCGAAAATACAGATCTTCACGGAAGCGTCCCTCTTTCATTTCGTTTTTCAGGTCTTTGTTGGTGGCAGCAATAACCCTGACATCAACTTTTATGATTTTACTTGACCCGACTCTTTGTACTTCTCCCTCTTCCAGCACGCGCAAGACTTTAGACTGAGTACGCAAACTCATATCGCCGACTTCGTCGAGAAAGATGGTGCCGCCATCAGCCAGCTCGAATTTCCCGGCCTGCCTCTCAGTTGCTCCGGTAAAAGCTCCTTTTTCGTGCCCGAAAAGCTCACTTTCAATTAATTCCTCAGGAATAGCTGCACAGTTAACCTGAACAAAATTTTCTTCTGCCCTTAAGCTATGGCTGTGTATAGCTCTGGCCACCAGTTCTTTGCCTGTTCCGCTTTCTCCCTGGATCAAAATCGTAGCATTGGTTGGCCCAATCTTTAAGATTTCCTGAGAAAGGTTTTTCATCAGGGGATGCTCACCAATTAACTGATACCTTTTTTCTGCCCGTTTCTTAAAGTCCTGGAAGGTTGATTTAAGCTCTCTCGCTTCCAGAGCATGGTTTAAACTGAGAATAATTCTTTCCCGGTGGAGCGGTTTTTCCAGAAAATCAAAAGCTCCCAGTTTAGTCGCCTCCACAGCCATGGGAATGGTTCCGTGCCCGGAAATCATAATGACTTCTGGTGATAACGGTCTTTTTTTTATTTCAGCTAATAAAGACAGGCCATCAATATCCGGTAGTTTGATATCGAGAAGAACCAGATCAATTTCTGGATGTTCCTCCAGGTGTTGCCTGGCTTCAACTCCGTCGGAGGCTTCATATATGATAAATCCCTCATATTCCAGAATCATTCTCAATGATTTGCGGATGTTTTCTTCATCATCGACGATTAGAATTCTGTTCTTTCTTATTCTGGCACTCATCTTATTATTTTAACATAATCTGAACATAACTAATCATCGATTAGTTTTTAATTTAGAATAATAAAAATGCCTGAAGCAGGGAAAAAAGAGCCAACCTTCAGCATTTTGTTGATAATAATATAAATAATCTCAGCTTTCGCTGTTGGTAACCACTACCGGGCATCTGGCCGGCTCCTGGCTAGCTGCCAATCTGGCCTCTGGCCTGAATCAACCCTCAGCCAGTTTTTTATAATATTCAAATCTTCTTCTGGCTTCTTCTTTGGCCTGAGCAAACAACTGGCTGGCTATATCCGGAAATTCCTGAAGGACTGACCGGTAACGGATTTCATTTTTCAGGAAAGTTTCATAATCGATCTTCGGTTCTTTCGAATCAAGAATAAAGGGATTGCTACCTTCCTTAATGAGCAGCGGATTATAACGGTAAAGGATCCAGTAGCCGGTATCGACAGCCAGTTTTTCTTCCTGCTGTGACTTGCTCATGTCAATTCCGTGGTTGATACAGGGAGAATAGGCAATAATCAGTGATGGCCCATTATAGGCTTCAGCTTCCAGAAAAGCCTTCAGGCATTGATTCATATTGGCTCCCATGGCTACTGAAGCCACATAGACATAACCATAGCTTATGGCCATCCGGCCCAGATCTTTTTTGCCTGTTTTCTTGCCAGAAGAAGCGAATTTCGCCCTTGAACCAAGCGGAGTTGATTTCGAAGCCTGGCCCCCGGTATTGGAATAAACTTCGGTATCAAGAACTAACAGGTTAACATTCCGGTTCATAGCTATGACATGATCCAGGCCACCATAGCCAATATCATAAGCCCAGCCATCGCCACCGACACACCAGATGCTTTTATCAACGAAATAATCCTGAAATTCAGCTACTTTAGCCAGATAAGGATAAGCTGTATCTTTTCTGGCCAGAGCAGCGGGCAAAAGAGCCTGAATACGCCTGGCCAGATTTTTGACCTCATCACCCCGGTCATTCCAGAGTTCTTTCATTTTTCTAAAAGCATCACCCAGTTCTGGTAGAAGACCCGCCTCCAGGGCGGCATTCATGTTGGCCAGAAGCTCCTTCCTGATGACGTCCACAGCTAGTCTCATCCCAAAACCGTATTCGGCATTATCTTCAAAAAGTGAGTTAGCCCAGCTCGGCCCTTTTCCTTCCTTATTGATAGCATAGGGAGAAGCAGGAAAAGTTCCGCCATAAATTGACGAACAGCCGGTAGCGTTAGCAATTATCATTCTAGGGCCAAAAAGCTGGGTGGCCAGCTTGATATAAGGTGTCTCTCCGCAACCAGCACAGGCTCCGCTAAACTCGAACAAAGGAGTCAAAAATTGTGAACCCTTGATGGTTTCAATTTTATTTCCATCCAGCCAGCTATCAGGCAACTGTTCAAAGAACTTTTCATTCTCATTCTGTCCAGCAGCCCTTTCCTCTTCAAGAGGCACCATGATCAGTGATTTTTCTTTGGTCGGACAGGTTTCCACACAAACACCGCAGCCAACACAATCTTCAATGTAAACTTGAAGACGGTACTTTAAATTTTTATCATTCTTACTGTTAGAGGCCAGAGTGACAAAACTAGCCGGAGCTTTCTCCATATCAGCCGGCAGAATCTGTTTTGGCCTGATAGCCGCATGAGGGCAGACAAAAGAGCATTGATTGCACTGAATACAATGCTCTGACCGCCAGTGAGGCACAAGTTCAGCCACTCCCCTTTTCTCTAGCTTTGCCGTGTTGGTTGGAATCCGGCCATCATCAGGCATACTGGAAACAGGAATGGTATTACCTTTAAAATGCATAATAGGTTCAATCACTTTTCGTGCAAAATCATCAGCCCCGTCAGGAAGAAGCCTGGGAACAGGAGCAGATTGGGTGATTTTAGCCGGCACCGGGACTTCTTCTAAAGCTTCTAGAGCCCGATCAACGGCGGCCATATTCATCTTAACTACATCATCACCTTTTTTGTGATAGCTCTTATAGATGGCCTTTTTGATCAGGTCGATAGCTTCTGCCTCAGGTAAAACCCCTGAAATCTTGAAAAAGCAAACTTGCATAATAGTATTTATTCTTGTCTTGAGACCAACTTCCTGAGCAATTTTAAAGGCATCAATATTATAGACTCTAATTTTTTTATCGATAATTGTTCTTTGCATATCTTCAGTCAGGTGCTCAAAGACTTCTTCTTTTTTCCATGATGAGTTTAGCAGGAAGACACCGCCTGGCCTGATTCCCTCGAGAACATCATAACGCCCAATATAAGCCGGCTTATGGAGGGCAATAAAATCAGCAATATTTATTAGATATTCTGATTGAATGGGGTGTTTACCAAACCGCAGGTGAGAAATGGTCACGCCACCTGATTTCTTAGAATCATATTCAAAATAGCCCTGAGCATAAAGATCCGTATTGTCTCCAATAATAGTGATAGAGTTTTTATTGGCGCCAACTGTCCCGTCAGAACCATAGCCCCAGAACTTGCAGCGCACTGTACCCTCAAGCTCAGTTTCAAGAATTGGCCCCACTGGTAATGATTTTCTGCTGACATCATCTTCAATGCCAACAGTAAAATCATGGAAAGCTTCTCCCGCCAGGTGATCATAAACGGCTTTAACCATAGCCGGAGTAAATTCTTTGGAAGATAAGCCATAGCGCCCGCCGATAATCTTGATGTCCTTACCAGCCAGAGCAGAAACTACATCCAGAAAAAGTGGTTCGCCTGGTGCGCCGGGCTCTTTCGTCCGGTCAAGAACAGCAATTTTCTTAACGGAAGCAGGAATAACAGATCTTAAACAGGCCGCCTCAAAAGGCCGGTAGAGACGCACCTTAACCAGGCCAACTTTATAGCCTTGTTTGATCAGATAATTTATGGCCTCTTCAGCTGTTTCCCCACCGGAACCCATCATAATTATGATCCGGTCGGCGTCGGATGAGCCAAAATAGTCAAAGAGATGATATTGACGGCCGGTAACTTTAGCCACTTTATCCATGTATTCCTGAACTATAGCTGGAGTGGCTTCATAATATTTATTAACCGTTTCCCGGCCCTGAAAATAAACGTCAGGATTCTGGGCGCCGACTTTCATCATGGGCTTTTCGGGATTAAGGGCTCTCTGGCGAAAAGCCTCAAGATACTGTGGTTCAAACAGCTCAGCCAGTGTTTCATAAGGTATAAGTTCTATCTTTTGGACCTCGCTCGATGTCCGGAAACCATCAAAAAAATGAAGAAAAGGAAGCCGGCTTTTTAGACTGGCTAAATGGCTGACTGTGGCCAGATCCATAATTTCCTGGACAGAGCCGGAGGCAACCAGGGCAAAACCAGTATTTCTGGCAGCCATGACATCAGAATGATCTCCAAATATAGATAAAGACTGGCAGGCTAACGATCTGGCTGAGACATGAAAAACAGCCGGTAGAAGCTCCCCGGCTATCTTGTACATGTTAGGCAACATTAACATCAAACCCTGAGAAGCAGTAAAAGTAGTAGTCAAACAGCCAGCACTTAGAGAGCCATGAACGGCTCCAGCTGCTCCACCTTCTGATTGCATTTCGACAACTTCTACTGTTTGCCCGAACATATTCTTTTTGCTTTGACTTGACCACTCATCAGCCATTTCACCCATAGTTGAAGACGGAGTGATAGGATAAATAGCGGCGACTTCAGAGTAAGCATAAGCCACATGGGTGGCAGCAGTATTACCATCGACAGCCTTAAAATTTTTAGACATAAAAATACTCCTTGTTAATTTAAAGAAATTATTATATCAAATATCAGCCTTTATTCTAACCGGTTTTTGAGATTTATTTTTTAATTTCTGTCCGTCCTTCGAGTGCTTTTTTGATGGTCAGTTGATCGGCAAAATCCAGATCGCCGCCCACCGGCAAGCCCATGGCCAGCCGGCTAATTTTAATTGGCAACTCATTGACCATCTGTAAAATAAGAGCAGAAGTAGCTTCTCCTTCGGCAGTTGGATTGGTAGCAATGATTAATTCTTTAAACTGGCCATTTTTCAAGCGTTTGACCAGCTTTTCCAGCCTTAATTCATCCGGTCCAATCCCCTTAATCGGTGACAGAGAACCAAGAAGAACATGATATCGTCCATTGTAGATACCGGTTTTCTCAATAGAGGCAACATTAAACGGCTCTTCGACGACACATAATTGCTCGTCATTTCTTTGCGCCTCAGTGCACAGGAGACAGGGATCAACTTGGGTAATATTATTGCAAACCGAACAATAGAAGAGGCTTTTTTTAACTTCGGTAATTGCTTCTATTAAACTTTCAACTTCTTCTGCTGGCAGACTTAAGATATGAAAAGCCAGCCGTTGAGCAGATTTCTGCCCGATTCCCGGGAACTTTCTTAATTGCTCAATTAATTGATGGAGGGGCTGAACATATTCAAACATTTCTAATCATTCATAAACCAGGAATCTTCAACCCGCCGGTAAAACCTGACATCTTTTTTGAAACTTCTTCATCTACTCTGGATGCGGCTTCGGTATAGGCAGAAACGATAAGATCTTGAAGCATGTCAACATCTTCTTTATTAATGACTTCTGGCTCGAGCCTGATTTTGAGGCAATTCTTGTGCCCGTCAAGAGTCACTGTCACCATTCCTCCGCCGCTTGAGCCCTCGATTTGTATTTCAGCCAGCTCTTTTTGCAGCTTATCCTGAAACTCCTGAGCCGCCTTCATCATTTTTTGCAGTTCGGCCAGATTTTTCATTTAAGCTCCTCTTATAATATCCTTATACTATTATTTCCCATTATTTTTCTTATTTTTAACCGAGATAACCTGCCCTTTTAAGCCATCCAGAAGTGACTTGACTTTAGGATCCTCTATTGCCTGTCTGGCTTCTAAATGGCGGGCCGGAATGCCGTTTGTGCTTTCATTACCCGGCTTTTTCTCAGAAACTTTTTGTTTATCTGTTTCGTCTATCTTTAATTCAAAACGATAGCCATTCAGCTCTGTTGCCAGCCTGTCAAGGTAAGACTGATTTTGTTCTATAATCACGGCAAAATGCTTCTTATCCTGACTGAAGATAAATTGAATAGTTTTATCTTTGACTTCAACCTTATTGGCGACTTTCAAAATCGGCGCCAGCGCCGGCTTATCCTTCATCAAACGGAAATAAAATTCATCAGCTACGGGATGTCCCAGAAGAGGCTGGCCATTTTTGCCTGCCGTTATCTGGTTATTATTAGTTTTCTGCAGCTCTGAGCTGCGGACAGAGCTTCGGTTTTTACTAGCTGGACTGACCGCCGTGTTAGAATAATTTGTTCTCTGAACCTGACCTCTTTGCAGCTCTTCCTTTAGATCTTGAATTTCTGCCAGTATCTTATCCAGAGGCTTCAGCCGCGATAAATAACATAACCTGGTCAGATGGGCTTCAAGAAAAATCCTTGGTTGTGCTGAATATTTTAGGCCAGCTTCTCCTTCCTGCAGGATGGTCAAATACCTGAGGAGTTCTTCAGCCTGCAACTCTTGACCAATGTCCTTGAGCTGCTTTAGCTCCTCTTCGGACAAAAAAGTCAGCTTGACCTGGTCTTTAATTATTTTCACCAGTAGAAGCTGGTGAAAATGCTCGATCAATCCATTATAAAAATATTTTAAATCGTAACCAGCCGAAACCAGATCTTCGACCAGCTTGAATATTTCTTCATCCTTTCCACTGATAATTGCCCGTGAAAAGTTTTCAAACAATTGATGATTGATAATCCCCAGGATTTCTTCTGTTTCTTTATCTTGAATTTTAGAACCGCTAAAGGAAATGACCTGGTCAAGCAGAGTTTCTGCGTCGCGCAAGCTCCCGTCGGCTGCTTCAGCAATTAGCTTAAGACTATAGGAGCTAATGGTTATCCCTTCCTGGCCAGCCAGATACCCCAGGTGGCCGGCAATATCCTGACTGGATAATCTTTTAAAAACAAAATGCTGGCAGCGGGAAATTATAGTTTTTGGAACTTTATGAAATTCAGTTGTAGCAAAAATAAATATCGTTCTGGTTGGTGGTTCTTCCAGAGTTTTGAGCAGGGCATTAAAAGCATCCCGGCTAAGCTGATGGACCTCATCAATAATAATTATCCGGTAGCGGCTATGCATCGGCTCATATTGAATGCTCTCCCTTAAGGCTTTAACGTCTTCGATACCACGGTTAGAGGCACCATCAATTTCGATAAAATCAATGAGTCTGTCGTCATTTATAGCCTGACACAGGTCACATTGATTACAGGGCTCGGGGGCGGGTCCTGATTGGCAATTAAGCGCCTTAGCCAGAATTCTGGCCACTGTCGTCTTACCTACGCCCCTCATGCCAGAAAATAGGTAGGCATGGCTGATTCTATTTTCTTTTATAGCATTTTGAAGTGTTCTGACGATTGCCCCCTGACCAATAACTTCAGCAAATGTTTTTGGCCGGTATTTTCTGGCCAGGACCAGATAAGGTCCCGCACTATTCTTAATCAGTTCTTCCATCATGTTCTCAAGTCTGAATAGAAATCATTTTTATCTTATCATAATCAGTCTAAAATTCAACTGATAACAATGCGCTGGCCAGCTTGATTCCGGGATGAATTTTGGCCAGGAAGAGATTACAATGTGGCTGAGATGAATCAAAGAAAAAGAGGTCTGATTTTTGTTCATCTAGCTGTTTTTTTATTTGGTTTTCCGGGCGTCATTAGTCAGCTGGTTGACTTGCCCTCTTATGGCCTGACCTTCTGGCGGGTAACGCTGGCCAGTTTTGCTCTTTTTTTGCTTATCAAAATTAAATCTGAAAAAATTTCCTGGCCGACTCAACTGCTTGATGGCTGCCTGATTGTTTGTTCCGGGCTTCTTCTCGCTTTTCACTGGACGGCATTTTTTAAATCAATTCAGGTTTCAACCGTGGCTATTGGTTTGCTCTCCTATTCATCTTTTCCTATTTTTACAGTTTTCCTTGAACCCTGGCTTCTGGCCAGCCGGTTTAAAAAAATAAATTTATTTCTGGCTGTCATCTGCCTTTCGGGAATATATTTGATTATTCCAGAATTCAATTTAAGGAATACCGTCTTTATTGGAGTTCTCTGGGGAGTGGCTGCTGGTTTTTCTTTTTCCTGGCTGACTATTATCAATCGAAAGCTGAGCAGACACTACTCAAGCCTGATTCTGGCCTTTTATCAAGAAATCCTGGCCATGCTTTTTTTACTGCCTGTTTTCCTGTTCAAGAAGTTCACCTGGCCGGGAACCCTAAAAAGCCTGGGCTTGGTTATTTTTTTAGGAGTCTTTTGCACAGCCCTGGCCCATACCCTCTTTATTAGAGGTTTAAGGGAGATTGAAGCCCAAGTTTCCAGTCTGATTAGCCTGCTGGAACCAGTTTATGGAATCATTCTCGGTTATTTGATACTTAAAGAAAAGCCTGGCTTAAAAACGCTGGCTGGCGGCCTGCTGATTTTAGGCTCAATTCTCTGGTTGTCTTATCATGGCGCTCGCGAAGCTAATGGACAGAGTTAATTTCAATTTTTAAGTATCTTTTTGTCTTAAAGATTCTGGATTGATAGTCTTCTTTTCCTTCTCCTGTCTTTGTAAGAGCTGTTGTTTTTCCTCCTGGTGCTGCTGTTTCAACTGCTCAACTTTTTGCTGGAGATCATCTAATTTTTTTTGCTTTTCTTGAGGAGAAGCAGTTTTAATCTCTTTATCAGCCTCTTTTTTTAATTTATCTATTTCCTTTTTCTGAGTTCTTTCCAGTAAGACCTGTTCTCGCTGATGATATGAATTAAGAGAGTCTGTATCGTAGCTTAACCTGTCTGGTGTTACCTTTTGCTCTATTTCTTCTCCGCTCATAACTCTTCCCGGCGTAACTGATTCTTTTTTAATAACCGGCCTGTATATTCTAACTTCGTTCTGGCTGACCTTTTCCTCATCTGGTTGCTTGATTTCTCTTAACTTTACGCTGTTTACCGGCCTGCCCGTTACCCTCTCTACCTGCTGCGGACTCAATCCATCATTAACAATAACATTATTTTTTATTCTAACCCGGTCGCCGATGACTGTTGAATTAATTATTGTTCTGTTTCTTTCAGGAGGTAAGACCCAATTTGCCAGATGGCGATCATGAAAATGACGGCCTTCTACAAAAACCCACAGCTCATAGTGGATGTTCTTGTTTCTCCAGTCAAATCCATATCCCGGCCTGAATGGGATATCAGGAGGAACAGGTGCCCAGCCTAGATAAATATCATTGTATCTCCAGATGACCCAGGCTGGAGCCCAGTCAACATCAGGCACCCAAAACCAGCCCAGACGTGCGTCCCGACCCCAGCGGCCATAATGGAAGGGCAGCCAGCCCCATTTATAAGCTGAAACCCAGGTCCAGCCATAATCGGTCCAGGCCCAGTAGCCATGAATATAAGGATGCCAGCGGGCACCCACTCCCTTTGGCACCCAGACATAACCGAATGGAGAGTAGTTTATCCAGAAACCAAATCCGTCCAGATAATTATAAATATAGCCAAAGGTTATTTCCGGAGCTACCGGTTGCCCATAATAAGAGCTCGTTTCATATGGGTGACTGGATGGTCTTTCTTCAGGCGGAACATATATCAAACAACTAACTGAAAGAAAAAGGGCCAGAGCCACTAAAAGAATTGATTTTTTCATCTTTTCCTCCCGTCCTTAGCTTTGCAAAAAACGGGTATTAAGCCTTTCACTTTGTTCAACCTATAAAAAAGCCATGATCTGTCAGTTTTATCCTCCCGGCTGTCCTTAAAAAAGGGCAGCTGTCTGGCATTTTAGTTTAGCTTTTTAAAGACTCTCTTTATCTTTTTATAGGCCCAATCCAGATCTTTTTTATTGATTATTAATGGCGGAGCAAATCTAATCACGTTTTCATGAGTCTCTTTGCAGAGCAGTCCCTCTTTCATCAGCTCTTCACAAAAACGGCGAGCCCCGCCTGCCTCAGGATAAAGCTCAAGGCCAATCAGCAGGCCGCGGCCTCTGATTTCTTTTATATGCTTGCTTTTAATGGTTCTAAGCTTTTCCAAAAAATAAGAGCCTTTTTCGAATGCATTTTCAACCAGTTTCTCATCCTGAATAACTCGAAGGGATTCTCGAGCGACAGCACAGGCTAATGGATTACCGCCAAAAGTTGAACCATGCTCACCAGGCTTAAATAATCCCATAATTTCGCCGGTTGATAAAACGGCCGAAACAGCATAACATCCTCCGCCCAGGGATTTGCCGATAACCATGATGTCAGGTTTAACACCTTCATAATCGCAGGCAAACATTTTGCCGACCCGGCCGAGTCCAGTTTGAATTTCATCAGCAACAAAAAGGACATTATTTTTTTGACAGATTTCCTTTGCTTTGTTCAGGAAACCATCTGGTGGTATTAAAATTCCAGCTTCAGCCTGAATAGGTTCAACCAGAAAGGCTGCTGTCCGTGGAGTAATAGCTGCCTCCAGGGCGGCAATATCACCAAAGGGAATAATTTTAAAACCAGGAGTAAATGGCCCAAAATCCTGACGGTAAAGAGGATCAGTTGAGAAGCTGATGATAGTGACAGTTCGTCCATGAAAATTATTAGTGCAGGCAATGATTTCTGCTTCATCCTGAGGGATACCCTTTTTCTGGTAAGCCCATTTTCTGGCCAATTTGATGGCTGTTTCCACTGCTTCTGCCCCAGAATTCATGGGCAAAACCATGTTGAATCCGGTCAATTCGCACAGCTCCTTAGCCAAAAGAGGCCATTGATCATTCCTGAAAGCTCTGGAAGTCAGGGTCAACTTCCTGGCCTGATTCTGCAGCACCTTGACAATTCTGGGGTGACAATGTCCCTGGTTAACAGCTGAATAAGCACTTAAAAAATCGAGATATTTTTTCCCTTCTATGTCCCACATCCAGATACCTCTGGCTTTAGTAATAACTACATCCAGCGGCAGATAGTTATGGGCTCCATAGATACCCTCCAGAATAATGTAATCTTGGCTATCCATCCATAGCTCCTTTCCAAAAATTAACTGGCGGAGAGGGCGGGATTCGAACCCGCGGTAAACCTTTCGGGCTTACACACGCTTTCCAAGCGTGCTCCTTAAACCGCTCGGACACCTCTCCGGCTCAAACTTTATTCAAAAAGAAAGGTTACCAAAATAATTCAACGAAATCAATTTGCCAGGAACAGAAAAAAACTATGGCCTGTAGATTGAGATTATATCTTTCAGAAGAGCTGCGGCTGCGCCTTTGGGATTGGACTGTCCGCCGCTAACAGCTATCCAGCCCATTGTATCAGTATAAAAAACAATGCCTTTGCTTGTTCCATTAATCATGGCCAGGGGATGATGGCGTTCAAGCAGGGCCAGGCCGACTTCAATTTTCCAGGGAGATCCTGCCTTTTCCTGATAACATTTTCCGAACAGCTTTAAAATCTTGTTCAAGCTATTTGCCTTTTCCATTATATCCCGGTTGATTCCACGAATACCTCTGACCTGAACATCACTCAGTTTGATCCGGCTATCCAGCACTTCATTAGCAATTATGATCATTTTGGCCGCAGTATCCCAGCCATCAATATCTATTGACGGGTCAGGCTCGGCTATGCCTTTTTCCTGGGCCTCCTTCAGAGCCTGGTTAAAATCAAGACCGCCAGCCATTCTGGTCAGGATATAATTGGTGGTGCCGTTCAGTATCCCCTCCATTGTCATTATCTCAGTTCCAGCCAGTGCGCGCTGTCCAACATCAATTGTTGGTAAAGCAGCGGCGGCGGCGGCGCTGGCTTTGATAACCAACCCTTTTTCTTTAGCCAGGTCTTTTAACTCATCGGGCTTCAGCACCAGTGCCCCTTTACTGGCGGTAGCCACATGCCAGCCTTTTTCCAGAGCCAGTCTGATCAAAGACAGGCCAGGCTCGCCGCTGGTCAGATTAGAAGGAGTGCAATCAACCAGAACTCCCTGGTTAAATTCGTTCAGTAAATCAGAAATAGTAATTTCCTTTATCCAGTCATCCAGATTATCGAGTTCTCCTTCTGAAAAGTATGAAGGAGATAAAACTTTTTGAGTACTGGAAAGAAGCATAATGCCTTTTTGGCGGGCAATTCCCCGCAGCTCAAGCTGCAAGCCATAGCGAAACTGACAGGCATCATATGTTGTCTTGAGAAGTTCAAAGAAAGCCCGACCGACATGGCCAAAGCCAACTAGAATGATGTTTATTTTTTCCATATTAACCTCAGTTCAGGGCAATTATTTCCTGACTGGCGGAGAGGGCGGGATTCGAACCCGCGATTCCGGTAATTAACCGGAATAACGGTTTTCGAGACCGTCGCCTTCAACCACTCGGCCACCTCTCCTTTGCCTGTAATTTACTTTAACTTCTTCAAGTTTTCAACTTTTCTTAAACTTTTTTCATCCGCCGCCTGGCTTGAAAAAATTCACTCATCAGATGACTGCAAGCCTGGCTCAATATCCCTGAACAAATTTCAAGCTGATGATTGGACTCCTTAAGTGGAATGGCTAACCTGGAAACGATGGCTCCCTGCTTTTTATCATTTGTTCCATAGACGAGCCTTTTTATTCGAGCCTGAAGAATAGCCCCCAAGCACATCGGGCACGGCTCAACGGTTACATATAAGGTCAAGCCCTTCAGCCGGTAATTCATAAGCTTCCTGCCTGCTTTCCTCAGAGTGATAATTTCAGCATGACCGGCTGGATCACAGCGAGAAATTGATTGATTATGCCCTCGGGCGATAATATAATCATCTTTAATCAGAACCGCCCCTACCGGGACTTCGCCTTTAGCTCCAGCCTTTCTAGCTTCGGCCAGAGCCTTTTTCATGAAAAACATATCCCTTTTTTCATTTTCCATCAGGAAGATTATTTTAGACTTAATTTGAAAAGCAAACAACTGCCATGAAGTGAATTGCCTGTCTTTACGCCCTCTGCACAATTGAATAGACTCTTTTGGTGAAAAGAAGAAGAATGAACCGGCAGGGCAAATTATTAAATGTATAATAGCCAGATGATATTGACAGCCGGTTGAAATCCATTTAAGATAACTGCTTATGCTTCAACTAGATCAAGACTTCAGGCAGTCGCGACCGGTTTTTACCGTTAGCCTGATTTTGGCCATATTATTTTTCTCTTTACTTATGCCTCTTCTGGCCGAAGATAAAGCTGACCAGCCGGCTGACCACCAGACTGAAGAAGAAAAGACAGAAAGCAAGAAAATTGGCCTGACAGCCTTGCCTATTTTATATTACACGCCAGAAACCAAACTGGCTTTTGGAGCGGGCGGGATTTTGACTTACCGCTTTGGGCTGGTTTTTAAAGAAACCAGGCCAAGTACTCTTTATTTTGCTGGGCTTTATACTCTGATGAAGCAATATAGTTTCCAGATTAAACCTGAAGTTTATCTTAAAAATAATTCTTTTTTTTTGGCGGCGAATTTTTTAGCAGAAAGATTTCCGACTAAGTTCTGGGGCATTGGACCTCAGACAACCGAAGATCAGGTAGAAGAGTACACCCCTCAAACCTATTTTATGGAATTAGGCTATCAGGGAAGATTTTTCCATAACCTGCCGCTCTACCTGGGGATTAGATATCATCTGGAAAAAACTTACATAGTTGAGAAAGAACCAGGTAAACTTATTGATCAAGGATTAGTTCCGGGCAGTCAGGGCGGCTGGATCTCTGGACCGGGGCTGATTGTCAACTATGACAACAGGGACAACATTTTTTACCCTTCCTCTGGCTATTATCTTCAGTTCTTTGGCTTCTGGAATAATAGAATATTCGGCAGCAGTTTTAATTATCTCAACTTTGTCTTAGATGCCCGTCGTTATCTTGAAGTTGGTGCCAAACAGGTTCTTGTTCTGCAGGGATTTTTAGAAACGGCAAGTGGCAATGTCCCGTTCTACAAATTCCCTAAGATAGGGGGAAATTTGCTCAGAGGCTATTATGGCGGCCGCTTTCGTGACCACAATATACTGGCTTTTCAGACTGAATACAGATTTCCTATCTGGAAAAAGCTGAGTGGTGTAGCCTTCGCTGGCCTGGGAACACTGGCTGATAGTATTAAACATTTTTCCTGGGATAATCTAAAATATTCGGCTGGCTTTGGCCTCAGATTTAAGGTTATACCCCGGGAAAAAGTCAACATTAGGATTGATTTTGCTTTCGGGCCCGGAGGCACTTCCGGCATCTATATGAGTGCAGGGGAAGTTTTCTAATTCTAATTTTTTGTTCCTATCTGTTTTCGGCGGCACAAGTTGCCTTTTTTCCTGGAGATTTATTCCCTTTAAGCTTGAAGCCTGATGAAATACAGGATGTCGGGCAGGCCCCCTGACATTTCAAGCATCTGACACAGCGTGAATTAGCGGCGTTTTCATATATCTTAATATCAACCGGGCAAACTCTCTGGCAGGCATTACATCGAAGGCAGTTATCAAGGTCAAGTTTTATCTGAAAAGCACTTATCTTATTAAAAAAGCCGAGAATTGTCCCCAGAGGACAGATCGTCCGGCAAAATGGACGTTCGCTTAAGGCCATCCAGATGAAAAAAAGCCCCAGCCAGCTGGCTTTCCAGGTAAAAAGAAATCCAAGTTGAGATCTTATACCCGGATTGAATAAAGCCAGAATTATGCCCGCTTCGAGGGTCCCGGCCGGGCATAACCACTTACAGAACCAGGGAAGCCCGAAGCCAAGGCTGTCAACAATCAATAAGGGCAGCAAAATGACAAGGATAAGAAGAACAGCATATCTAAGATAACTTAAAAAAGCTGGTATTTTTAATTTTGGGATAGGGATTTTATATACCACTTCCTGGAAAAATCCAAAAGGGCATAACCAGCCGCAGGGCAAGCGGCCGCCGGCAACACCGATGAGTCCCAGACTGCCCGCCACGTAAAGGCCAATCTTTTTATGACCAAGGCTCAGGTTGTATCTTAAAGAATCAAAGGCATTCTGAAGTGAACCGATCGGGCAGGCCCCGATAGCTGCTGGGCAGGAATAGCAATTAAGAACCGGCAAGCAAAGGCCCTTAGTTTTGACCTGACTGATCTGGCCTTTGAGAAGCGAAGGGATATCCAGATTAAAACCCAGTGCGGCCAGTAGCTGTACTACTCTTCTTTTCATAGCCATGGCTAATTTCTCTATCAGGTCTTAACCAAGCCCAATGCACTCGAGGCAAATAGTTCTGGCTTTCTGCCAGACGATCTGAAATTCTCCAGCCCACAGGCCAAAAACAATACACAGGACGGCAAGGCTTAGCACTGCCCAGAACCATAACTGCTTTCTTTTCAACGTTTCTCCTTTTATTGGGTTGCCATCGCCAGCCAATCTTTTCTGCTCCTCCACTCATTAAAACTATCAGCAAAAATTTTAACTCCGGGAAACTTTAAAACATTTTTTAATGATAGCCAGTTATGAGAAGACATAAATCCCTGGCCGCCATGGAGGACAACAATCCTGTCAGGTGTAATCTTCATAACCAGGCATATGGAGGCTAATAAAATGGAGAAAAGGCCTCTTTTTTTCATTTTCTCTCACAACTGTTCTTCTATTTAAGCACATTCTATTTAAATTTTCTATGTGTGAATCCTGGCCAGTTTTTTCCTGCCCTGTATTCTATCTAATTTTATCTTGTGATATAATCCACCTCTTAATTTTAATAAGGATATTTTAGTTATCTGGTATTTGATTTTTAAATAGTGCATTCTCGATTAGAGGAGTCTCCTTTGATCAACAATCGCCTTGATAAACATCCAATCCTCCTGGTCACTGACCGGCCTCTATTTAATTTTTACTGGCGTGGTCAGAAACTAACAGCCAGAGAAGGCGAAACTATTGCCTCGGCGCTTTTTGCCAACGGCATCAGAATCTTTGGCTTTCATCACAAAGATGGCGCTCCTCAAGGTATTTTTTGTGCAAATGGCCAGTGCGCTCAATGTCTGGTTCTAGTTGATGGCTTTCCGGTTAAATCATGTATGGAAATGATTAAACCGGGAATGCAAATCCAGCCGCTTCTTGGTTTGCCCGAACTACCAGTGCTCAATCCCGAAGAGAAGGCCGAGTTTCATCCAATTAAAGAAGTTGAAGTTACTGTCCTGATCATTGGCGGCGGGCCGGCCGGCCTGGCTGCAGCTATTGAACTGGGCAGCCGTGGCGTTAATTGCCTTTTGATTGATGATAAGCACCGCCTCGGGGGAAAGCTTATCCTGCAAACTCACCGCTTCTTTGGCTCAGTGGAGGCTGTTTATGCTGGAACTCGTGGTATTGATCTGGCTACCAGACTGGAGAAAGAGGTCAGAAAATTTCCGACGGTTGACATCTGGCTGCAAACGACCGCCCTGGCTGCTTTTAGCGATAAAAAAGTTGGAATCCTGAAAGAGGGTAAAGAATATGTTCTGGTCAAGCCAGAAGTCATTTTGACTGCAACCGGAGCCAGGGAAAAATCCTTGGCTTTCCCGGGCAATACACTGCCTGGTGTTTATGGGGCTGGTGCCTTTCAGACTCTGGTCAATCGCGACCTCGTCCGGCCAACTGAAAAACTATTCATTGTCGGTGGCGGTAATGTTGGCCTGATAGCTGGCTATCATGCTCTCCAAGCCGGGATCAAGGTTGTCGGGCTGATCGAAGTCATGTCTGAAGTTGGAGGTTATAAAGTCCATAAGGATAAACTGGCTCGCCTGGGCGTTCCCATCCTGACTTCTCATACGATTTTAAGTGCTAATGGCCAGGCATCAGTTGAATCGGTCACTATTGCCAGAGTAGATGAACAGTTCAAACCGATCAAGGGGACAGAAAAGACCTATGCCTGCGATACAGTGCTGATTGCCGTTGGGCTTGATCCGGTAAATGAGTTTTATTTAAAAGCCAGGGAGTTCGGCTTCCCGGCCTATGCCGCCGGTGACGCCGAAGAAATCGCTGAAGCTTCGGCTGCCATTTTTTCCGGAAAAATCCGCGGTTTAGAGATAGCCAGAGATCTTGGCCAGTATTCAGGGCAGATTCCTGACACATGGGAAAAGACAGCCGAAATTCTGAAATCAAAACCCGGTCAGACTTATCCGGAAAGCTATCTAGAGAAGGAGACTGGAATCATGCCGGTAATCCATTGTCTTCAGGAAATCCCATGCGATCCCTGTTCGGCCGTCTGCCCCCGGAAGTTAATCGAAGTCGACAAAAATGATATCAGAAAAATACCGGCTTACCGCGAAGAAAACGACAGCCGAGGCTGCAGTGGCTGCGAACGTTGTGTGGTCATCTGCCCGGGCCTGGCCATTACTTTAGTTGATTACCGTCAGAATCCAGACTGGCCGGAAGTAACCATTCCTTTTGAGTTTCTAAAAGAAACTATCAATCCCGGCCAGGAAATTATTCTGGTTGATTTAGAAGGTCAGGAATTAGCCCGGTCACGGGTGAATTCAGTTAAATCTATTAAGGTTAATGATCGCACCATTCTTATTAAGGCTCAGGTGCCAAAAGAGGTAGCCAAAAAGGTTAGCGGCTTGCGGCTTCAGACCCAAATAGAAAGAGCTGATGAAAAATATGTAGAAAATATTCCGGATGAAGCTATCATCTGCCGCTGCGAGCGGGTAACAGCCGGAGAAATAAGAAAACTGATCAGAGACGGAGTAAGAGATATTAATGAAATTAAAACTATAACCAGAGCCGGGATGGGCCCCTGTGGAGCCAAGACCTGCACTCCCCTTGTTCACCGTCTCTTCAGAGAAGAAGGCGTGCCTGAAAATGAAATAATTGATCAGACTAAAAGGCCTTTGTTTATTGAAGTCCCCCTCGGGGTTCTGGCTGGCCTAAACATGAAAAATGAAGAAAGGAAGCCCTGATATGGGAGGGAATAATTATGATGTAATTATTATTGGTGCTGGCAGTGTTGGTACCCCGGCTGCCTTGTTTCTGGTCAGGGCCGGTTTTAAGGTTCTTGTTGTGGAGAAAAATTCGAGTCCGGGACAGAGTTCGAATAAGAGAGCCATAGGCGGACTGCGGGCCACTCATTCTGACCCGGCAAAAATCTGCTTAGGGCTGAGAAGCCTTGATATTATCTCCGGTTGGAAAGAAAAATATGGTGAAGACCTGGAATGGTATAAAGGCGGCTATTGTTTTGTTACTTACCGTGAAGAAGAAGAAAAAACTCTAAAAGAAGTCTTGCCTCTTCAGAAGAGCCTTGGCTTAAATATTGATTGGCTGGAAGCTAAAGAATTAAGGCAGCTTCTGCCTGATCTCAATCCGCATGATCTCCGGGGTGGTACTCTTTCTCCTGATGATGGTCATGCTTCTCCCCTGCTGGCCAACGAAGCCTTTTACTGCCGGGCTAAAAAAGCGGGAGCTGAGTTCCGGTTTCAGGAAAACGTTGTCGGCCTCAAAATAGAAAGCGGAAAAATAAAAGGTGTGACGACTGACCATAGTCATTATGGTGCCGGGATTGTTATTAATGCTGCCGGAGCCTGGGCAGCAGAAGTAGCTAAAATGGCCGGGGTGGCTATTCCAGTCACACCTGACTCTCATGAAGCTGCGGTCACCGAGCCAGTTCAGAGGTTTTTTCACCCGATGGTGGTTGATATTCGCCCTGTTTCTGGCTCGGCTAACTATTATTTTTATCAACATGCAACCGGTCAGATTATCTTTTGCATTACTCCCAATCCGAGCATCTGGGGCTTTGATGTCAGAGAAACCAGCCAGTTTCTCCCCATGGTTTCTAAAAGAATGATTGATCTTATGCCCAGGTTAAAAAATATCAGGGTCAGGCGAACCTGGCGTGGTTTGTATCCTATGACGCCCGATGGCTTTCCTATCGTTGGCTGGACAAAAGAGGTGGAGGGCTTCTTGCTGGCGACAGGTATGTGCGGGCAGGGTTTTATGCTTGGACCGGGAGTGGCTGAGCTTTTAGCCAGGTTGGTTTCCGAGAAGCCAGAGCCAGCCGATGAAGAAGTCCTTTCCTATCTCTCTCCTTATCGTTCCTTTGTCAGCGAAGAAAAATTAAAATAACCGCCACTGAGATACTATTTTTTCAGGCAGTCGAGAAGCGCTTTAACTCCTGGCCAGATAGCCAGCTGACATTCAGCAACTGATTTCCGGGCTTCTTCTAATTGCTTAAACTTTTCCTCAAGCCATGATGGCTCAGCAGGCTTACCTTTCATCAAAAGGTCAACAGCTTCAACCCCTATCTGAGATAATGTCAGCAATGATGCGGATAATGGGACTGTTTCCTTAAGTATTGGAGAAAAGTTGGCCAGTCTAACTATCTTTTGATGATTTTCCTGCCAGAGGCGGAAACAGCCTTTAATTTCCTCTGCCTGTCTTAAATCCCGATTGCCAATAAATTTCTCAACCTTTTGCCTGAAGTCTCTGGCTTCAAGTGACTCGGGAAAACAGGCATCAACAAACCGGGTTAAAGGAGCCAGAGAATTATAGGTTTTCCCCTGGCTATGACGGGCATAACCTTTAACCGGCTCGGCAACTCTGGCCAGAACCTCAAGCCCTCCAATCTCATAAGATTGTGCTAGCCGGCGCAACATCATTGGTTGATTCTTAAGGTGATTTATTCCATTCTCTTCCAGGCTCAGGCTTATTATTCTCAAGCGTTTATACATATCATCTACATCTCTAATTTCCTTTGGAGACCAGAATCTTTCAGCTATAGCTGCGCTTCGCGGCCAGAGCCGGGAGTCAACCGTTTCAGGAGTAACCAGTTCGGCCCACATGGTGGCCTCTCCTCCGAGAATTAGCTTTTTTTCCTCCGGAGTAAGGAGTGAATCAGACGGAAGAGGGTCATTAAGGTAATGCCTTTCTGCACTTTCCACCAGGTCAATATAATAGCCATTGGACAGGATACCCTGATAGCCCTTTTTTGCCCCGTCCACCAGTGCTTGCTGGCCGCGCCATGACTGGATAACAATGTTCTTCGGCAATCCGGGCTGATAAATTTCATCCCAGCCAATCATTTTTTTGTGATATTTGGTCAATAGCTGAAGAAGCCTACGGTTAAAATAGGCCTGCAGGCCAGCTTCATCGGAAATCTTATTTTTTTTCATAAATTTCTGAATCTCAGGATTTTCCTTCCAATGCTTCGGTTCAACCTCATCACCTCCCAGGTGAAAATAGGGATCAGGAAAGAGAAAGGTCATTTCCTTTAAAAAACGGTCAAAAAATTTGTAAGTTTTTTCTTCAGCTGGATTAAAGACTGGAGAGCTAACCCCGAATTTTCTCTCTAGCTGATAAGGACCCGGGAGACTGCCATATTCAGGGTAAGCAACAAGCCAGCTGGTCGAATGCCCGGGCAAATCAAATTCGGGAACAACTCTGATGCCCAGGTCAGAGGCCAGTTGAATTATATCTATAATTTCTGCCTGACGGTAATACAGTCCATCCGAACCAAGTTGATGAAGCCGTGGAAAACTTTTGCTTTCTACTCTAAACCCCTGATCATCTGACAGATGCCAGTGAAGAACATTGAGTTTGACTGCTGACATGGCCAGCAAATTTCTTTTGATAACCTCTACTGGCATAAAATGCCGACTGGAGTCAATTAACAGTCCACGCCAGGTAAAACGGGGGCTATCTTCGATCTGCAGGCAGGGAAAGTAATAGCCAGCACTGTCAGCAGACAGAACCTGCAGCAGTGTTTCCAGACCGTGTAACAGGCCGAGATCAGTTTTAGCTTTTAGCTCAATTTTTTCCGGATTTATTTCCAGAAGATATGATTCATCCTCACCGGGCACAAGCTGGCCTGGTCTTTCAAAGTGATAGAGGAATACCGTCTGATCATTGACTGGCTGGCCAGCTAGATAATCCTGCTCAAAAAAGAGCCCGGTTCGTGCAGCTAATCTTGACATAAAACGGCAGGCAGCTTTAAAAACCCGGTGGTCTGGCTTGACATGTCCGCCAACATAAAATTTTTCAGTCAGGCGAAATTCCCCGCCTGTTAAATTAACCCTGGCCGGATAAGGCATAAGATTAAGATTCAGGGCTCCTGGTTGATCTGCTCTCAGGCTGACAGGCAATATTGAACTAAAGCTGAACATGAAAAGAGCCAGAATTACCGAATAATAGACTCTGCTCTTAACAAAAAACCTTGCACCTGGAAAAAAGCCAGCTTTACTTATTTCTGATGAAAGCATTTTATTCTCTCCTTTATTGGCTTGTCTAAAAGCCTTATACAATTAACGCGGATGGTTTTCAATCAATAGATAATGGGATTAGCAGATTAGTTAACAGAGTTAATTCAGGCTGGCCACTCCCCGTCCTTCCGGGGAGATGGCCTCTAGCCTATCTTTGGTTTTTGGCCATGATCAATTAAACCTGATCTTGGGGCAACCAGCGCAATTATAAATCTTGAAACATCTTTTTAGCCACTAAAAGATATTAAGCCTGGCTTCTGAGCTGTCTGGCAGTTCAGGACTCTAATCAATCAGACTAGCCCTTTAACCTGATATCGAATATTTATACCAACTGCTGGTTAAAATAAAAGACTCTAACCGGCTATATCAGGCTTTCGGCCGGCGATTGGTAGAAATCTTAAGCGGGACATACAGAGGGCAAAAGCCGATCAAACTGGTAACAAGCAGAAGAGCGACCAGAATTACCAGGACATAAGCCAGCACTCCCTGAACGACCTTAGCAATAACCAGAATGGCCAGAATAATAGCCAGAATTGTCCGTATTGTTCTGTCCATAGCCCCCATGTTTTTTTTCATTCTTGCCTCCTCATTATTCTGTTTTTGTTCTTTGCTACTTCAATTCTAAATTATCCAGATATTTTAGCCAATAACTTTTTTCTTATCTTTTTTATAACAGTTATTGAAATATATTGTTCCCCTGCCTATAAACAGAAACCGCCCTGAAGCAGGCTTAAGCCAGCTTCAGACTAATTCTGGACTGTTCCTGTTTTTTACAGCTTTTATTCTACTGGCTTTTTTTCTCTTCACGCTCGACCACAATAGTCAGATTAGAGGCTAGAGCAGCTATCGCCCCGATGGCTGCCCACAGGGGAGCAATCAATGTTCCCGCCAGGCCAATTGTCAGTGGAATTTCCATGAAGGTTCTTCCCTCTTCTGTCTTAAAAATAATCCGGTGAGCGTTGCCTTCTTTAATCACTTCTTTAATCTTTTCCAGAATTTCAGAGCCAGAGACTTTGAATTCTTCTGTCCTTGTTTTCTTTTCTTCCATTTATCTTTCCTTCTCCTTAAGATTTTTATCAATAACCACCTTTATATCGGACTCCTCTTAACCAGCCGAGATGCCACCTCCGCCGCCACCTCCGCCGCCACCGCTGCTAAAACCGCCGCCCCCACCCGAAGAATAATGTGCGGCCGAAGTGCTGGCTTGACTGATAGCCGTTGCTGCTCTTTCAATAGAAGCAATCATGTCAGAAATTGAACTGATTTTCTGGTTGGCAGCAGAAACCGAGGCCAGCCCACCTAACCAGGCAGTGTTAACCGCTTTCTCGTCGCTTAGAATTTCAGGTATCATTTTAACCAGCTTTTTCGCCTGTCCAAATAGAATGCCGAAAACCAGATACTGATCCCAGAGTTTATAGGCTTCGGCCGGAATTTCCTTAAAATCAGAAAAATCCTTTAAAAATCTTTCCAGGGCGATCCATAGTTTGTTTTCTTTAGCCCAATCTTTTCGGCGGCGCTTAAGAGTGGGCGAAAGAGCTATAACCATAACTATCAATACTGGCGAGAAAGTAATAACAGCCAGAGGCAGAGAAATAAACAAAAAGAGCTTGTAAGCCTTGTGACTGGCAGGTTCGATAAAACCCAGTTCTTTAGCCTGGCGGGCCACCTCTTTACTCCAGTTTTGAAACCAGGTCTGAAATTTTGTTGGTGATTTCTTTAGATAAGCAGTGAAGTCGTCCAGGCTTAATCTGCTTTCTTCCTTCAGGCCATTTTCAACTGCGGCCTCAGACATTAAATCTAGAACCTGTTGCTCGAAGTCTTTCAAACCTGCCTGATTTTTAGAAAATTTTTTCAAAATAAAAATGACCTGATCTATAAATTTAGATCCGAATAAGCCTTTTCTTTCTACTTGCTCCGTGACAATCTCTAAATATCCCCGCCTGGCCAGGTCAAAGATAGTAGCCGTTAAAGCCACGGGCTCGACTTTGCCCCCCTGTTTTCTCAGCACCTGAACTAGAGCTGGTGGCAAGCTTGATGGCATTTCCCGGTAATATTCAGGAATATCATCGAAGTGATAGTCTTCACCGACTTTTTTCCAGAAATAGAAATAAAAAAGCAGCCAGATAAGCGGCCCAACAATCTGCCAGCTTGCCCAGGCGAGTCCCAGCTGCTTCAAGGTCTGCTTCATCTTCTGTTCTGCTTCTCTGGCCTCTTCTGCTTTTTTCATGGTCGCTCTTACCAGCTCCTGTTCCTCCTCTATTATTTTTTCCCGGGTATAGCCACTGGCAGGCACTCCAGCTACCAGCCTGGCTGGCCAGATTACCCTTATTTCAAAAAATTGATGAGCAGGGATATTTACCGCCTGAAATTTTACCGTCCGACGGTCTATGATCTCCGATTTTCCCGACAGCGGTCCATGGCCATAGACAAGAAAATCCTCCAGGCTTTTAACCTCTTCAGGCAGGTGAACAAAAACTTCTGCTCTGGCAGTTGGCCGGTCAACCTGATCGCCAATCACCTGCCAGTACAATTCTGATATATCAGCATAATCGAGTATGGCCCCTTTGACCAGATAAGAAACGTGAAAAGTTCGGCGCTCATTCCTGGCTCGAAAATGCCAGCGTGCTTCTAATCTTTCCCCGTTAATCGTTGTTTCCAGGGGTAAAGGCTGCCCATTTTCATCTCTCACCTGAAAATTGGCGATGTCCACTTTGCTACTCTGGTGCTTACCCTTTCTAACTTCCAGAGGATGCCAGAGAGAAGCCCAGGAAAAATCTCCCTGGAATTCAAAAGTCAGATATTCATCCAGCAGGAAGGAGCCGTCTTTTTGAACGTAGATATCGGCCTTGATAAGGGGCAAGTAAAAATCTTCCTCCTGGGCAGCTAACGGCAAAGATAAAAAAATAAAAACAACAGACAATAAGATTCCAGCCGCTAACTGGCTTAAAACTGGCCTGGCCTTAACCATTTTCGTTTCCTCCTGGTTATCACTGCTCTTCTTAATATTCTCACTTTTTAACTAAGACTCTATTGATTAAGCAGTTCTTATCTGTTAATCAAATATTTTATCAGCCTACAAGGCTTAATGATCAATTATTTTCTTATAGACATGCTCCATCAGGAAAATTTTGCTCTGAGGATCAAGGTCAATGAACTCTAATCCCATCTCGTAAACTTCATCCTCAAACAGGCTCTTGATCCAGCGGACCTCGACCTGTCCAGAAATTATCTTTTTTGAATCGGAAAGCATAATTTCCATTTTTAACCTGGTTCTGACCGGCAAGGGTGAATCCGTCATGATTCGTAAGCCGCCGGCCGAAATATCTCGTGAAAAAGAATAAAATGATTGAACCTCATGATCTTTATTCCACCGGACATGCAGCACGACCTTGTTCTCTTCATCGAGTCTTTTTTCCCTTCTTTTCTCCATAACTGAAATTGCTGACCCGCTCCTTTTAAGTATGATTAGCATAGACTAAAAAAAATAGCAAATATTTTGGCTTTGGATATTATATTAATTATTTTCTGGCCGGACAGAAATAGCTGGAACACAAAACAGCAGTCATGGTCATTATCTGGTCTTTATTAAAATATTTGGCCAGGAAGCAGGCTCTTTAAGAGTTAAAATAATTTATCGCTTCTCTCTATCATGATTAAGCCTGGCTAGAGGTCAGCTAATAGAATCTTATTGGGTGTTTTCCTACTGGCAGCCTGTTGAGGCTTGATATAGCTATCAGATAGACCTTTTTGATTAATCCGGCTGACCAGTTCACCAGAATTAATGGTTTTAGCCGGCGTATATTAGATTTAAAAACTTAGTGAAACACCCTGTCTGAAGATATTCACCAGCACAAGAATGCCTGAATTCATAATATTCAACCTTGAGCAGTCCAGGGCTAAAAGCCTGGGGAAATAGTAAATTGTAAATGCCAGCCTTTAATTGGGCGATCAAACGGATAGACATAATCAAGCCCCAGGACAACCACGCCGAAGAAATTGGTTCTCAGTCCAAAGCCGGCGCTTGAGACTGGTTTTTTCGATCCGCCAAAAACTGATGGCTTTTCGCCATTAAACCAGGCGGTGCCGATATCATAGAAAGCCAAAAATTCCAGCGGCCAGACACCATAATAGCCTTTACCCAGGCCAAGTAAGCCAAAAACTGGAAACCTCAATTCAGCATTGGCGACTAACATCCGGCTTCCCTCCAGCCGGTTAAAATCAAAAACATCAGGGCTTTCACTATCAAATTCATCGTACTCAAAACTGTTATAATCGTAACCCCGGACAAGGCTTTCGTAGCCAAGAAATAGAGGCCAGAGCCGACTGTCATCCGAGCCGCTCCCATAACGTCCGTAATGGAGAACCCTGAAGGCCAGAGTAAAAGGTTTGGCCGGGACAAAATAACGGCGATAATCAGCCATAACTGAAATGAAGTTTAAATTACCAAAAGTCGGTTCAGCCTGAAGGACATAACTCTGACCAATAATTGGGCTACAGGCACCAAAAAGAGAGCTATCATAAACTACAGCAGCAGACACATAGCCATACTTTATACTGGGAGGGGCGGGCATGGATAAATCATAGTAACCAATTGGGATAAGATCTAGATCGTAAATATAACGATAAAGATGCCGGTCAAAATCAATGTAATTAAATCCAGTACCAAATTCCAGGCGGCGGAAGGTATTAAGTGGATAAGAAGCGAAGCCCCCAATTTCATAATTTATCTGGCGATCCAGGTATTCCTCCTGGACATAAACAGGGGTCCCCTCTAATTCATCATAGTAAGCGGCATAGGAGGCATAAACATAAGGAACCCTTTGAGCCACCAGTCCCCAGTTCAAACGTTTTTGAGAGTTCTGATAACCAACCAGAGCATAACTATCGTTGAGCTGGTTATCAGTCTGTGCCATAGTAACCAGGGTATGATAACCGAGCATATCACTCCAGATAGCAGCTATTCCACCGCCGGCATAGGTGCCATAACGGTCAACGCCCACGGCTACCGTCGGCTGGGTAACATAATCTAAACTCAACTTTGGCTTGTAACTGGTGACCGGAAAATCGGTTTCTTTGGGCAAACCATAGAGAGAATTGCGCAGTAATCCTAAAAGAGCCCCTTCCATCTGCTGACGGGGCGGAAGAAGCCCAACTGGTCTTTGATCAAGTTGAGCCAGTGTAGCCTGGCCGGCCAGATTATCTGGCTGTTCTATCAGATAAACCGAATAGCAGCCGTTTTCATAGACTGACATGGCCAGTAAGCCTGACCCGATTGAATAAGAGAAAGCCGGGCTGAGTTGAGTTATTCCGCCAATTCCAGAAAACAAGTTGGTAATCTGATAAATTTTCCCGTCAGCTAGATCCAGCCGGAAAAGGTCAGTCTTACCCTGGTAATCAGACAGGAAAAAGAGGCTTTGACCATCAGCGGACCACTGGGGGTTAATATTCTTACCTGAGGGAAAAGCCAGAGCTCTGGTTACTTCACCCGTGGCGACGTCCAGCAGGGCCAGCTCATAATGCCCATAATCCAGCCAGTTTATATTGGCACTGAATCTTTCACTGACAAAAGCTATTTTTGTCCCATCCGGCGACCAGACAGGATGAATATCTCCAAAGCTATCATTGGTCATTTTTTTTAGCGTATTATCCTCAAGATTATAGATATAGATATCACTGACCCCACCCGCTAAGGCCGAAAAGGTAATTTCTCTGCTGTCAGGAGACCAGGAAGGATTAAGGATTTCACCCAGTTCAGGAAAAGGAATTTCTTTTTCAACTTTACCTTTGTTTATATTGATAATAGTCAGGTAGGGCTTGCCATGAGAAATTGTCCCCAGGACAAAGCGCTGGCTGCCGGCTTCCCAGGATCCAGCCGACCGGATAAATTGAATGCTTTCAAAATGAGGATCAATAGCTGTGGAGGTTAATTTTTTAATAACCTTGCCTGTCCTGGCCTCAGCCAGGTAAAGATCGACAGAAAAAAGATCACGGGAAGAAAGAAATATCATATAACGACCATCGGGGCTAAGAACCGGGGAAACGTTATAAACATTTTCATCTGTGCCTTTTAATAACAGCTTTCCGTACTTATCAGGAGTTTGAGTCAATGGCACCAGGGGTCCATAGGCAGCCTCATTGGCTTTATGCCAGTCTTCAGATATTTTTTTAAGAGGCTCTCCCAGAACTCCCTGGAGAACAGACTCGTAATCATTAGTTCTGGACAACATCCGGAAGATCTTACCAATCATCTCATCTCCGTACCGGCCGCCAATATAGGCCCAGATCGCCTGGCCATACCGGTAAGGGAAATATTTATAATAGTCTTCAAGCTTTTTAATCTGAGGGAGAAACTTTCTTTTCCAGGCATCTCTCATCCACATGGAAGTTTCTGGGTCATAGGGACCAATAGACAGATATTCAGCCAGGCCTTCGATCAGGAATAATGGGATTCTTAAGTCAGCACCGGTATATCTGGCATCATCCGAATGCCCCTGCCCGGCCAGATCATATTGAAAGGCGTGAACCAACTCGTGACCAATAACGTGATCGGTTTCAGCCATGGTAACACCGTAAGGCACGACAATTCTTCTTTTAAAGGACTCGGTTACACCACCAGTTCCTTCACCCATAAGTTCAGGAATAACCGTTGTCTGCTGGAACTCGGGGCTACTGGCATAAATGATAAGAGGCTGACGTCCTTTTAGCTCGTGATTAAAAATCCGGCTGAAACGGGCATACCAGCGCTCCGCCATCTCAGCCGCCTGCTTTACAACCTCAGTGTCCTGTTGATAAAAATACACATCAAAATGTTTGGTTTTCATAATCTTGAAATCAAATTTCTTGTATTGAACCTTGTTCCGACCGAAATATTGAGCCTGCAGCCCGGAAGCCATGGCCAAAAGGAGAAAGCCAGAAATAAGCCAGCAGCTAATAGTTTTTTTATTTTTAGTAAGAAACATCCTTGCCTCCTTATTGCATACGCATTAGGCCTTTCTCTGCTCTATTATAAACTATTTTTAGGAAAAAAAGATGCGTCAAGTTACAGGCCAAAAACTTTTTACTACCTGGGCTTTCAATCAAGGGTCAGCTTGTGATAATCATAAATATAGTGAAGATAACTGAGAAAACTGCTAGAAGCATACTTAATAAGTCTAAAGTCTTCGATTATTGCCTTAATCCTTATACCGGTTGCAGCCACAGATGCCGTTATTGCTATGCCTCCCTATTCATGCCCCGTTATTCTGGGCACACTGAGCCGTGGGGTCAGTTTCTCGAAGCTAAAATCAATGCGCCTGAGCTGCTCAGCCGTCAATTAGTCCGGGCCAGGCGCGGGACAATCTGGATAGCTTCAGTCTGTGATGCTTATCAGCCGGCTGAAATTAAGTATCAGTTGACCAGAAAATGCCTGGCCGAAATCAGGCACTCGGATTTCCCGGTTTTTATTCAGACGAAATCTGATTTAGTTCTGCGCGATCTCGATCTCCTCCAGGAGATAAAAGAAGTAGAACTCGGTTTTTCCATTGCGACTGATAGTGACAAGATAGCGAGCCTTTTCGAACCTGGCGCCCCTTCAATCTCCAGGCGAATCAGAGCCCTGGAAAAAATAAGAAAACTGAACTTTAAAACCTTTGCCTTCATCGGCCCGATTTTGCCTCAAAATCCTGCAAGATTAATGTCTTTAGTCGGCGGTCTGGTGGATAAAATTTTTATTGATCGTCTGAATTACCGGAGCTATTTTATCAACTTCTACCGTCAGCAGCAGCTCCAGGCTCATGTTTCTGATAGCTATTTTGAGCAGGTCAAAAAAGAGCTACAAGCTGCTGCCGAAGGTTATCATCTAAAGGTGGAAGCAATTTTTTGAAACTTTTATTTGCCTTATTCAAAACAAATAAGTAAGATTTTTTTAATGATCATTCAAACTTTAATTATCTCAGCAGTCATAGTCAGTGCTTATTCGGTAGCCAAATGGCAAAGGCTTTCAGTGGAATTGAGCCTGTTTATCTCGGCTTTAGCTGGTGCCGCGGCCGGAGCACTGTTTAAAACTCCTGCACTGGCAGAAATTCCACGGCATCTAGTTGAAGGCAGTTTCACCTACCTTGATGTTATTCTCGTCTTTTTCTCAGCTACTTTATTCATTACTATTATCCAAGAATCAGGCGGTATAAACTATGCGGTGCGGAAAGCAGTAGCCAGCTTTGCCCGTTTTAGGTTTCTGGCTCTTTTCCTCCTGATGATAATTGTGCTAGTTCCTGGAGCCCTGACCGGTGCTGGCAGCGTTTCTCTCCTGGTAGTTGGAGCTCCGGTGGCCTTAGCCCTGAAGGGGCTGGGCGTAGATGAAAAGAAAATTCCAGCTATACTCTTTATTCTGGCCGGATTGGCCGCGGCTGCTCCACCGGTTAATATCTGGGCTATGATTTTGTGCGCTGGAACGGCTATACCTTATGTCGGCTTTGAATTACCTCTGGCTATTCCTGTCCTTATTCTGGGGACCATAACCATTCTTATTCTTGGCCGGAGAAAGGGACAATCAGCCGAATTAAATGAATTTCTGGAAAAAATAGAAATTATTCCGGGTATGAACTGGCTGAGATTGCTCTTGCCTTTTGCTGTCTTTTTTGGTCTGGTCATAGCTTATCGCCTATGGCCGTTTTCTTTCCCCATCCTTGGCCTGCCCTTAGAATTTATCATAGCTTCACTGGCTGCTTATCTTTTGAGTCCGGTGAAAATCAATCTAATCAAGGTGGCCAGTAGTACAGTTGACAAGTTACTGCCTCTTCTCTCCATCATGGTTATAGTCGGGATGCTACAGCAGGTTATGGCAGCTACTGGAGTCAAAGGATTGATTTCCTATTCTGTCTTGATTATTCCTCTCGGGCTTTTATTCTTTCTCCTGACGGTCATCATTCCATTTTCCGAAGGTATTCTCACCTATGGCGGGGCAGCTATTATTGGTATTCCGCTTGTTTGGTATCTCAATTCACTTGGTTATCATCCGACAATAGTTATCGCTGGACTCAGTTTGCTTTGGCCTCTGGGTGATGGCCTGCCGCCAACGGCACTTATTGGCCGGTTGAGCCTGATGGTTTCAGGCTATAAGGGTTCTTACTGGTCATCAATTAAAAAAGCCTGGCTACCATGGCTGATTATAACGGCGACAGGCATCCTGATGATCGTCTTTAGCTCGAAATTAAGCTTTCTGGTCATTAGTTAGGTGAAGTGGAGAGATGAACTGATGAAAAATATTTTGACTAGGTAAAATAGGTAGAGCAATGATAGCCAAAATTATCATGATTTTTTATTATCTACTATGTCTGTTTTTTGTAGCTATAACCTTCAAAAACCTGTTAGAAGAAAGGACAAGCAAAGATAGAATTGTGCTTTATCTCATAACTTTGGTCCCGTTTGTAGCTCGCCTGTTGCGTTTTAAATGAAAGGTAAATCATGAAAACAGCTTTATTGAGATTTAAAATCATAGCTATAGGAGTTTTTATCATTTTGATTATAACGGGCGGGTTACCCCTCTGGCAACACCGCCATTTTCGAGTTGACGTTGTCCTGGGGCCCGGAGTTAGTGAAGTCAAAAAGCTCAGCCAGTACTTCCCGGCCATAAGCGGAAGTCAGGCTGATACTGATGTTTTTATTCTTCGGGGAAAGGAACCAGGCGGCCAGGCATTAATTATGAGCAATACACATGCCAATGAACCAGAAGGTATGTTATCGGTACTGGTCATGATTGAAAATGCCATCGTCGAAAAAGGCACGCTCTACCTCATTCCCTTTTTCAATTACAGCGGCGGGCTAAACACGCGTCCGGGAGAAGGCTATCCGCTTTATTTTTCGGTCGCCACTCTCTGGGGTAAAAGAACTTTCCGGATGGGTAACAGAGATGCCTCTCCCCTTGATCAATGGCCTGACCCGGACGTTTATATTCATTACCCGGAAAGACAGATGCTTTCTTATCTGGATATCAGAAATACCAACCGTACCTGGCCGGGCCGGAAAAATGGCCTGCCCATGGAACAGGTAACTTTTGCGGTCATGGAACTTCTCAAGCAAAACAAAGTTGATCTGGCTATCGACCTTCACGGAGCAGAAACCATGTATGCTGTTACCAATTGCATTGTCGCCCCGGAAAAATCTACCCGCCTGGCCATTATGGCCTCGCTGACCGTCAAATCAAAAGAAGGTTTTGAAAATCATGTTGAACCATCGCCAGAAGGCTATCGTGGATTATCTCACCGGGAAATAGGCGATGCTTCTGATACTCTACCTTTTCTTCTGGAGGCTCCTCTTCCTTTTCTTGATCAACCAACTGGCCCAAAAACAGAGGAATTATATCTTACCGGCCAGGATGAATTTCTCTTAAGCCTGGCTAAAAAGAAAAAGCTTTTTGTTCCCTACGACCAGTCTGGCTGGCCGCTGGAAAAGCGGGTTGGTCAGCATCTATCAGTCAGCCTGGAGATTATGAAACAGTACTCAAAAAAATTGCCTGAACGGGCTATTGTCATTAATAATGTCCCCCGTTATGCTGATGTCCTTAAAAATGGCCTTGGTTATTATTTTCATAATCCGGCCGAGGCAGATCCACACTGCCGGATGGTTGAATGAACAGGTAAAGCCTGGCCAAAAACTTAATAGATTGTTCAGTGGCCAGGTAAGGAAATTAGCGGAGAAGATTAAATTTAAAACAATGGGTTTTTGGCCCGACTAAAGGAGCATAACCTTCATGAAAAAAATAACAATCCTGAGCGGATTAACCGTCCTGCTATTTCTATTGCTACTGATTTTTTCTGCCCGCCAGCCAGGTGCAGGCGATTTATCAAATGGTTATCCTGGTTCTGATGATAAATGCACGGTTATCATGGTTGGCAAAAGAGCGTCAGTCGATGGCTCGACTATAACCACCCACACAGCCGATTGCGGTCTGTGTGATTGGACCTGGCGTTATGTGCCAGCGGCAGATCACAAACCGGGAGAAACCAGAAGAATATTCAGGATTTCTCAGACTAAGAGCTGGCCGCCAGATCAAGGTCGGAAATGGGACTTAATAAAGAATGATTTTACCGGAGTGGAAATCCCTGAAATCTCTCATACTTTTGGCTATATGCACGGAGTCTTTGGCTACATGAATGATCAGCAACTGGCCATGGGCGAATCAACCATAGGTAACCGCCCAAAAATGTCCAACCCAACAGCAACGCCTGCCATGAACTTGACCATGCTAACTATGCTGGCTATGGAAAGATGCCGGACAGCCAGAGAGGCCATAAAATTGATGGGCTCGCTGGCTGAGAAATATGGCTATGGAGGCGAGGATGAAGGCGAAATGCTGGCCGTAGCTGATCCGGAGGAGGTTTGGGTTTTTGAAATCATGCCAGTCGGCCCTCTCTGGAATCAAAAATCCGGTAAGCCTGGTGCCATCTGGTGCGCTCAGAGGGTGCCGGACGACGAGGTCAGCATTTGTCCGAACGAGTCAAGAATTGGCGAGATAGATCTAGATCAACCTGATTTTTTTATGGCTTCTCCTAATGTGATTTCGTATGCGGTGGATAATGGCCTCTGGCACCCAGAAAGTGGTCAGCCATTTAGCTGGAAAAAAACTTATTCGCCGGCGGCAGGCAGTGCTGCCTCCAACTGGAGACGGGCCAGAATGTGGCGTTTCTTTGATCTCATTTCTCCTTCCTTAAAATTCACTCCTTCCCTCCCCAATATGGACTTTCCATTTTCTGTTAAGCCCGATCGTAAACTCTCTGTTAAAGATGTTATGAATCTCTGCCGGGACAAGGGTTATGGAAGCTTTTTTGATCCAACCCGCGGCATAAGAGGGGGACCATACAATAATCCTAATTATGAGACTTCAGCCCGTTTAATCAGTGTCAAGCAAGCCGAATATACGACTGTCACTCAGTGCAGAAACTGGCTACCTGCCCCTGTTGGGGGCATTGTCTGGTTGGCCTGGGGGGCCCAGGACACATCTTGCTTTATGCCGTTTTATGCCGGCCTGAAGGCTTTGCCTGGTTCTTTCAGTCTGGGTGATCATTTTGTTCTGAACCGGGAGGCTGCCCGCTGGGCTTTTGATTATGTTGATTTTCATACTCAGGTTTGTTATTCACCTGCTCTGAAAGAAGTCAAGAAGGCCCAGAGTACCTGGGAGGATGGAGCCTTAAAGCAAATTTCTGAGATAGACCAGAAAGCCCTTGAAATCTATAAAAAGAATCCTGGCCAAGCAGCTGATTTTTTGACCGCTTTTTGTCTGAACAATGCTGAGCAGGTAGTCAAGGCCTGGTGGCAATTAGGAGATGAACTGCTGGTTAAGTTTGATCACTTTGGTTATTATGATTTAGAGCGTAGAACAGTCGAAAGAAAACCGATGGAATTTCCGGCTAGATGGAAAAAGGCAGTTAGAATTATTGATGCTCTATTGGACTAAATGAGAGAGAAAGTTTATAAAGAAGATGGAGGTTAAAAAGATGAAGATAAAAACAAAAAAAGCCAGGAGGTTTTATTTTCTGTTTCTGCCCGTTCTTTTAATTAGCCTGGCGGCGCTGCTGGCGGCTGTGCGGGCAGAAAAAAACGTAGCAGATTTAGGACTGGGGCAACCAGCCGACAACTGTACTTCCATTCTCGTTGGCAAGCTGGCCTCAACCGACGGGTCAACCATCACGACTCATACCTGTGATTGCGGCCAATGTGACTGGACGTGGAGGCATGTGCCAGCGGCGGATCACCAACCAGGGGAGAAACGGAAAATTTATCATATATCTCAGTTTAAAGCCTGGTCGCCAGCAGAAGGCCTAAAATGGGACCTCTATAAAAATGATTTCACCGGCCTGGAAATTCCTCAAGTGGCTCACACCTATGCCTATCATCACGGGATGTTTGGCTACATCAATGAAAATCAGGTAGCCCTTGGTGAATCAACGATTGGTGTAGTTCGCAAACTGGAAAACGAGACCCCAACTCCTGCTTTTGACCTCACCATGCTAACTATAATCGCCATGGAAAGAGCCACAACTGCTCGTGAAGCAATTAAAATTATGGGAGAGCTGTCCGAAAAATACGGCTATGGTTATTATGATTCGGGCGAAATGCTGGCCGTAGCCGATCCGAATGAAGTCTGGATATTTGAAATCCTGCCTGTTGGGCCTCTCTGGTCCCCCAGGACCGGCAAGCCAGGAGCTGTCTGGTGTGCTCAGAGGATCCCGGATGATGAGGTTAGTATCTGCCCGAATGAATCACGAATCGGCGAGATCGATCTTAACCGTCCCGATTATTTTATGGCTTCTCCCAACGCAATTTCCTGTGCTGTCGAAAATGGACTATACGATCCAAAGAGCGGCCGGCCTTTTAGCTGGAAAAGAGCTTATTCTCCGATTAATGAGAGTGCCCAGGGTTCGCAGGGCAGATACCAGCGCCTGTGGCGGTTTTTCGACCTGGTGGCTCCTTCTCTCCAGCTTTCTCCATCTACACCAAATATGGATTTGCCTTTCTCGGTTAAACCAGACAGGAAATTGTCGGTAGAAGATATTATCAATTTTACCCGCGATAAAAGTTATGGCACCCCTTATGATCCAACAACAGGAATTCGGGGCGGGCCATTTAAAAACCCCAATTACTACCGCCAGACCAGGAATATCTGCGACAGCCGGGCTGAATACACGACTGTTACCCAGAGCCGGGGCTGGCTTCCCAATCCGGTTGGCGGCCTGGTCTGGATCTCTTTTGGTGCCCAGGATACAGCCTGTTACATGCCTTTTTATGCCGGTGTCAGCGAGTTGCCCAGATCTTTTTCTATTGGTGATCACTGGCAAATAAACCGGGATTCAGCCCGCTGGGCATTTGATTATGTAGATTATCATACTCAGGTTGTTTACTCAGAGGCCATAAAAGATGTTGCTGCTGCCCAGCTAATGTATGAAAAGACGGTTATCGACCAGTTGCCCGATCTTGACCGCCGGGCAGCCGAGCTTTATAAAAAGAGTCCGAAAGAAGCTATTAAGTTTATGACCGGTTTCTGCCTTAATAATGCTCAAACTGTGGTCAAAGCCTGGTGGACTCTGGGTGATCAATTGCTGATAAAATATAATCATCTTTATCATTATGATATTGAAAAGAGAACCTATGAACGGCGTTTTCCATCATTCCCTGATATCTGGCAGAAGGCGGTCAAAGCTATAGATATCATGCTTGAACCAGAGGGGAAAAAATAAAGGAGGACAGGGAAATGAAAACTAAAATTTTGGTCGTTGGGCTGGTGCTTTTAGGAGTTCTGTTATTTATCAACCCGGCCATTAACAGCCAGACCATTCTTAAGGCTAAATTGCCAATTCTGACTACTTCTGCCGGGCAGAGCTCAGATGTCACCACCGTCAATATTATCCTGGAAGAGGCGGGCCTTGGCTATGATTATTGTGATGTGCCAACAGTGGAAATACTGGCCTCAGGCACTGGCCTTGGCAACCGGCAATCTGGTTCTGGTTTCCATGCCGAAGTTTATACTGATTTGTCTAAGTTTCCTAAGGGTACTCCTTACAACACAGTTATTTTTGCTATTGGCGCCAGTTTAAAAGGCATGGGCGCTTCCGGTCTGACAGTGGAGACAGAAGAAGCCCGCCTGAAATCACTGCTTAATTACTGCCGGGCACAAAAAATATTTACTATAGGTGTTCATCTTGGCGGAAGCTCGAAAAGAGGAGCGGCCGGCAGTGACAATGAGCGTATGATTGATGCTGTTGCTCCTTATGTAAATTACTTGATTGTTACTGGCGAAGGAAATAAAGATGGGCGCTTTACAGAAATAGCCAGGAAGAACAATATTCCTCTTACCCAGGTTACTGATGCTCTAGATCTGGTAGAAATTTTGAAGCAAGTGTTCCAGTAAAAAAAGATAATAAACCGCCTCCTTTTGGCACTATCATCTCATTTAAGAATGAGAGCGGCTGTAAATAAATTATTGGCTTCCGGCTAGAGAGGTTTGAAGCTTTTTCTTAGCCTGAGTGAATAAATCTTCCGCCTGATGAATAAGGTCATTCAAGCGGGCGATGACCAGCCGGCACTTTAGATTTTCTAGTTTTCTTTTCCCCCTCTGCTGCTGGTCATAATAACGTCCCAGATAAGCTTCTAATTCTTCCGGGGAAAAAAGTTTTGGCAGGCAGGAATCTGACAGCATCATTTTTTTAATCTCTTCATATTCGACTTTATCACCCAGCATCAGCTTAACATCTCTGGTTGTTTCTTCCCGCCATTGTTGGTATTCAGGGGCAGAATAGGCTGGTAGAGGCCCAAGGAGTTTTTTAGATTCCTTCAGGATTTCCTCATAGATAACTTTCCCCTCATTCAGGAGGCTTTTTGCCCGGTAATATTCAGAGGAAGTAGCTGGGGTCTTATCATCAAGATAAATCTGAAATAAGCTCACCGCCCGTGAAAGAACTTCATAGGCAGACTTAACTTTTATTTCATAATTAAAACTCAGGGGAGACATTTTTTCCCTCCAGCCACTATATCTTTTAATAAGAATACCAGTTTTTTTTATTAAATTCAAAAATATTACTTTTTTATAATAGAGCCAGCCACGATATTGGCTACTTCACTCCTCCTGGCGATGATTTCTCCCCCGTCTTCAGGATGGACACGATTGGTTAAAAAGATAACAGCTGTCTGAGTCTCCGGATCAATCCAGATAGAAGTTCCGGTGTAACCCGAATGCCCAAAAGACTTATAACTAAAAAGGTCACCCCGGACAGTTGAATAATCAGTGTTAATATCCCAGCCAAAACCCCGGCCTGAAGAGGTCAGGAGTGGGAAAACTTCAGTCATTCTGTCCAGAGCTAGAGGGCTGAGTATCCTGACTCCTTTAAATTCGCCCTTATTTAGCATCATCTGGGCAAAAACAGCCAGATCGTCAGCCGTGGAAAACAGGCCAGCATTGCCTGAAATGCCGCCCTGGAGGCGAGCCAGCGGGTCGTGGACAACTCCACGGAGCGCCCGCCCGTTAATTACCTCGGTTGGCACACATCTTGGTTTTAGTTCAGCCGTGGGATTAAACATAGTATCTTTCATATGAAGAGGTTCAAAAATATGTTTCCTGGAAAATTCAGCCAGATTATCACCTGAAACAAGCCTAACAATCTCGCCCAGTGTAATATAATTCAAACAGCTATAGACAAATTGCTGACCGGCTGGAGATTCTTTTCTTAGACTGGCCAGGTGTTTGACTAACTGTTCAGGCGGGCAGGGCTCTCCATATTTAGCGGCCACTTCCTTTGGATCAGTATAAGGAGGCAAACCAGAAGTGTGGGTAAGAAGATGAAACAACCTCGCTTCTTCACCCGGCAAGCCACCTTCTTTTATATAGGGGATAAACTCAGGAATATAAGTTCTAACTTTATCCCACAGCCTGAGCCTTCCCTGTTCAACCAATATCATTATAGAAGTAGCAGTGGCTAGAGGCTTGGTCATAGACGCGAGATCAAACAACAGATCAATTTTCATTGGTTCAACGGCTGGAACAAGCTGGCTTTGCCCATAGGCCTTTCTCCAGACAATTTTTCCCTGGCGGATAACCAGAATTACCGCACCCGGAAAATCCTTCTTCTCTAAAGCCTCTGACATCAACCGGTCTAAGGCAGCCAGCTTATGGGAATTCATACCTGCTTCTTCCGGCCTGGCAGCTGGCAGAGGCAATTCAGCTAAGACTGGCTGTGAAGCTCCCATAATGATCAAAATTAAAATAAAAAAAAGTCTAATGTTGTTCTTCATTTTACCCTCTTATTTCGGGGCCGAACTGGTTTTCCAAATCAGTCCATCCTGCCGGATGTGCCATTTGTGTCCATTCTTGCCCGTATAGCTGGCTTCAAAAAGATTATCGGTCGCCTGAATAAGAGGAGGATGGCTATAACCATTAACTTTTAGTTGCTTGTCCTTAGCTAAATTAAGTTCTGCCAGCTTTTCTCCCCACCGCCCTTGTTCAGCATAAAATTTCCTCTGCCGGTAATATATTTTGCGCAGGGCCCATTTGACTTCAGCCTCCCCGTCTTCATCACAATATTCCCTGGTCTTTCCAGCTTCAGTAGCAGTAAACTGGACGTAACCCCACATTTCAGGATAATGAATATTAATGAGTCCCTGAGGTGCCCAGGTCCAATTGTCCTCAGGTAAATCTCTTCCGGAGACAGGGTCTTTTTCTTTCTGATAGGTTCCATCAATCACTTTGACCCGGTACTCTACCCGCGAAAAATTCACACGCCATAAATCGCCCGGTTCTGGTTTAGTTTTAAAAGGAGTAGCCTCTTTCAGCACTTCCCAGGGGATAGCCATTTCAACTGACCATCCCCTATCTTTATCTTTAGGATCATTTAAGGTTCCATTAATGCTCACTGCCGTCTTTAGCCCCTTGATGTCCCAGCTATGGATGGCCGGCCCTCCATCTCGGTAGGGCTTGACCAGAAGCAGATCCCAGACGGTATTCAGAGCATTTATTTCCAGCTCATAATAATGTTGAGTGTCGCCATCCGGATCGATAAATACTTCAAAATCATTGTCCAGATAAATGATATCATCCCTGCCGGTCAAAGTAGCCCAGACATGAGGTTCCTCCAGCTCAGCTCCAATATAAAAATACTCTTCATCCCAGAGGACTTTAACCCTGGTTTTAAACCTTGGCCTGGCTTTGCTCTTTCCCTGAATATCCATAAAATCTTCCGACCAGTAGACCTTTTTCCAGGCCGCCTCTTCCAGCCGGCCGTCAATAGTCAAAGGTTGAGCTGTGCGATAACACATGTAATACCGAAGCTGCGGTGGAAAAACAGGCTCTTCCACCTGAAATAGTGAATCAGCCAGAAGAATACCGGCTGCTCCAGGCAGGCTGCAGAAGATAATCAAAATTAAAGCTGCCTTGCTTCTCATTTATTACCCTCCACTGGAAATTATTCATTTCCAGACAGTATCCTGGACCAGGATGATTGCCTGACGTCCTGTAAGTTTGATATTTTACTTAAAATAAAAAAACTTTTAAACAGGTTTTCACCAGAAAAATCATTTTAGGCTGGGAAGATAAGTGGAAATATCTATTTGAATTTTTTACTGAAACTTTATAATAATATATCTTAATATCATGATTGAACCTGAGATTATCTCCAGCCTTAAGCCCGCCACCAAAGGCAGGTTCCTGCCCGGGCGTCAGCCGGGCGGGGAAAAAATTAATATAAGTTATTACCAGAAGGCTCACCACCAACTGACTGGCAGGCTTCACCTTGCCAGCCTGGCTAGCGATCTCATCTTTAGAGATTATGATCATCCCGACGATAGTTCACCACCTGAAACTTTTCTTTTTATTGATGACTGGCGATGAGTGTCTTTGAGGTCTATCAAAGATATTTTTATTTATTAAAATAATAAATCATAAAGGAGTCAAAAAATGGCAAATTTTGAAAATGCTAAATGGGCGGCAGGACAGATGCGCTATTTTCTCTACGATAAAAGCTTTGAAATGTTTGAAGCTCAGGCTAAAACCTATGCCGCCACCAGATCTGCTTATTATGCCAGTTTTCTTTGCTTCGAGGGAATTAGATACTTCTGCCACCGTAATGAGCGAGGAAAAATCGAACTGGTTTTTGTTAACTGGGAGCAGAATCTTGAGCGCTTTCGCCAGAGTATGGCTTTTAACCTTAGCCGCGAGCAGCAGTCTATTGTGCCGGCTAAAGAAGAACTTGAGGATCTCTTTATCCGTAAATATTTTTCTCACCCGGTCATGAGGCCCTTTCTGGAAGAAATGACGGTGAAGGGAGTTCAGGGTTATCTTCGTCCATTTACACTTGATGAAGAACACTCTATGGGTGTCACCTTCCCCAATTTCCCGGCGATCAGGGCGGTCACCTGTATGTATGATCGATATTTGGGTGAACCATTCACCGGAGTCGTTATTCCCAATCTGGTTAGAGCTCTTGCTGCCAATGGCACCGGCTGCTTAAAGCTGGGAATAAATTATCTGATGAGTATTAAGGCTCTGGACCAGGCCAAAAGCATCGTTCCAGAAGCAGCTGCTGTCCTTTTTCTGGATGATAAACCTTATCTGCCAATTGAAGAAAGAGAAATATCTGAATGGGATTCTTCCTGCTGCCTGCTGGCTCTGAAAGATGGGACAGTGGTTAAAATCCCCGAAAGCAAATTAATTCTTCCTTCTATTACTATTAAAAGCATGGTAGCCATTCTAAAAAGCTTGAAAATTAAGGTTGAAGAAAGGCCCTTTACTTTCGGAGAGCTGCTTAATCGGGTCAAGAAGAATGAACTGGTAGCGGTAACCAGTGTAGGAACGGCTGGTATTCTTAACCGGGCGGACAAGCTTGTTCTAATAGATAATGATTTGCAGGTAGTAGGGCAGCATCTTCCAATGAAGACACATCCACTTTATGACAAACTAAGAGAAATCCGTGAATTATACTGGCATGTTTATCAAGGGAAAGTAGAACCTTTACCTGGTCTTAAGGTTTCCAGATATGAAATTGCCTGATTTTTTGTTCTGGTATAAAATGGCTAAACTGGCTGCCTAATATTTGAAGCCAAAAACGATTGAACAACCTGACTTTTAGCCTAGGTAAGATTGGCCATTGTCTGGATGTATATGGCAAGATGGTTATTTTGATGTGGAGAGGAATCGTCTAGATATGCTTAAAAAACACCCTAAAAGTCTCGCTTACATTTTCTTTACTGAAATGTGGGAAAGAGTTGGGTTCTATACGCTGATGGCTATTCTTGTCCTTTATATGGATAAGGTTCTGGGCTGGAATGACTCGAAAAAAGGTGACTGGTACGGTGCCTTCCTCGCCCTGTGCTATTTTTTCCCTTTAATTGGAGGCTGGCTGGGAGACCGCCTGTTTGGCCGCCTGAAAACAATCCGGGTCGGAGCCATTTTGATGGCCGCTGGCTATGTTGGACTGGCCTTATCTTCTTCAGATCAGATAATTTCTTTTATTCTAGGACTGCTGCTGATTGCCATCGGGACAGGCATCTTTAAAGTCAATATGGCAGTTATGGTCGGAAATATCTATAAAAATCAGCCTGAGTTAAAAGATGCCGGCTTTAATATTTATTATATGGGGGTCAACCTGGGAGCCATGATTGCTCCCATTATTGCTACCGTTAATAGCGCGGTGTTCCATAGTTATAACCTGTCTTTCTGGGTGGCAGCCGGCGGCCTGGTTATGGCTCTGGTTATTTTTCAGGCCGGAAAATTCCTTCTAAAGCCAGCCGATGATTTTAACCCTGGCCAGTCCGAAGAATTAACTGGCCAGAAAGGAATAAAGGAGAATCAGGCTGGAGACAGGAGAGAAAACACATCTTCTGTCTCTAATTCGGCAGAGACGATACCTGATTCTGCTACTACCCTTCAGAGCAACCAGGATAGAGATTTTTCAGACAGAATTTTAACTCTCAGTATTCTTTTTGCGATAGTCATTTTATTCTGGGTAGGATTCTATCAGAATGGCTTTGCGCTGACTCTTTTTGCCGACCGCTCAACTGTCAGGATAAACTGGCTAAAACCTGAAACCTATCAATTCTTTGAACCATTTTTTATTTTGATTCTAACCCCGCTCCTGCTGTCCTTTTTAACCAGCCTCCGCCAGCGGGGGAAAGAGCCGTCGACCCCGAAAAAAATCTTTTATGGTATGGCTTTCATGTTCGCAGCCATGTTAATTATGGTTATCGCCTGCCGGCAAGGAGGTAATAAAGACCTCAATATCATGTCGCCTCTCTGGCTGATTGGCACTTATTTTCTGGTCACCATTGCTGAAATTTTGATTTCTCCTATGGGGCAATCTTATGTCTCCAAGGTAGCACCGGATAAGATACGCGGTTTGATGATGGGCGGCTGGTTTGTGGCCACAGCTATTGGGAGTTATGGCAGCGGTTTGCTGGGAAAGCTTTATAGCCAGTTTCCTCACCATCAATATTTTCTGCTTCTGGCCGGCCTGCTGGCTCTGGCTGGCGGCCTGGCTCTGCTATCCATGAAAAAACTGGAAAGATACGGACAATAAAAAAAATTAAATGAATCATCTGGAGGGAGGATCAAGATGCTAAGAAAAGAAGTCTTAATCAAAGAAAAGACTGAACAGGCTGTCAATATACTTAAAGAGGCCGGAGTTGATTGCTGGATAACTTTCACCCGGGAAAGCGAGATCTGCGGCGATCCGACTCTTGTTTTTCTGGCTCCCAGCCATGTTACCTGGCATTCAGCCTTCATTATCAGTTCGGATGGGAGAAAAAAAGCTATCGTTGGCCTGTATGATAAAAGGGCTATTGAAGATAGCGGGGCCTATGACTCAGTGGACAGTTATGTGACTGGCATTAAGGAGCCATTTGAACATTATATGAAGGAGCTTCAGCCGCGGACCATCGCTATTAATTACTCGAAAACAAGTGAAATTAGCGACGGGCTGACTCATGGTCTGTATTTAGTGCTCTATGAGCTACTGCAGGAAATTGGCTTTGAAAACAGGCTGGTGTCGGCAGAAAAAATAATTTCAGCCTTGAGACAGAGAAAGTCACCATCTGAGCTTCAGGCTATCAAGGCAGCTATTACTGAGACTGAAAATATTTTCCAGCTTGTCAAAAAGTTTATTGCTCCCGGGAAAACCGAAAAACAAATTGCTGACTTCATGCTAAATGAGGTCAGGCAGCGTCATCTGGCCACGGCCTGGGGGGAAAGTACGTGCCCGGCTGTCTTTACCGGACCGGAGACGGCCCAGGCTCACTACTTCCCGACTGACCGTCAGGTCAAACCTGGCCATCTTCTCAATATGGATTTTGGAATCAAAGTTGATGGCTATTGCTCAGATCTTCAAAGAACATTTTATATCATGGAGAAAGGTGAAAAAGGAGCTCCGCCTGAGGTCAAAAAAGGCTTTGAAACTATTACCAAAACGATTGAAGAAGCCAGAAAAGCCATGAAGCCAGGGGTCAAAGGTCTGGTGATTGACGAACTGGCCAGACGAATTGTCACCGAAGCCGGCTATGAGGAATTTCCTCATGCTCTTGGCCATCAGGTTGGACGATTTGCCCATGATGGTACAGCTCTTCTTGGACCAGCCTGGGAAAAATATGCAGACAAACCTTTTCAGCCCTTAGAACCGGGCATGGTTTTTACCCTTGAGCCCCGATTGACTGTGCCCGGGAGAGGCGTAGCCACGATTGAAGATATGGTCCTGGTCACTGAAACCGGGGCTGAATTTCTGGATCATCCCCAGACGGAGCTAATGTTAATAAAATGAGTCAGACCTTTGGTTCACAAGCCGTAGACACCTGGCTTTTTAGCAAATAATCTGGCCTCGGCTATATCCTCAAAACCACAGACATATCTGGTCAGGCGTTCAAGGCCAAAACCAAAACCGGCTGAAGGATAAAGCCCCCGGTCAGCCAGCCGGAGATAAAGCTCATAGGTTCTTAAATCAATGCCTTTCTCCTGGATTCGTTTCCTTATTTTGTCTGGTTGATATTCTCTTTCACCCCCGGATAAAGCCTCGCCGAAGCCCTCAGGGTAAATTAAATCCATGTCAACCAGAAGACCAGGTTTTTTTTCATCCTGCCGGTCGTAAAATTCCCGGTGCTCAAGTGGGAAATCCACCAGCCAGGCTGGCCCGGCCAGTTTTTCTGATAACTTCATTTCAAAATCCTCTCCATAAGTCTCGACCGCCTGCTGATAGCTAATCCGTTCAAAGGGTGGCCGGAAGGACGGTAATTTTCTTTTGAGCATTTTTAGCTCACTAGCCGCCTCTTTTTTAATACCATTAATAACCCGAGAAAATAGTTTCTCGCCCAGCTCAATTATTTCCTGCCGGCTGGCTTGCCTGACTTCGAGATCAAGCTGCACAAATTCGATCAAGTGACGGCCACTGTTTTTTCTATCGGGCGTTTCAATCCTGACATTAGGCGAAAAACAAAATATTTTGGGAACAGTACGCAGGGCCAGTTGCTTGTGAAAAATCATGCTTTTGGTAATCTGATATTTAAAACCATAACATTCGACTTCCCCCCTCACCCGGTAGTCAGTCAAAGGATCAGTAATAGGAGAAATGATCACGGGCAAAAGCTCCTGGAAGCCTGACTCCACCAAAAACTCGCGAATGAGTGTAATTAATTTTGTCTGGATAGAAATGGCCAGAGGCAAACGGGGCGAAGCAAGTTGCTGAATATATTTATCAGTGTCAATCATCTTTTACTCCTTGATTGGTGATTTGCTAAAAAAATAGATCAATAAAAATTAACCGGAAATAAGGTTTTAATGGCAGGTAGAAATAGACACGTCCCCTAGAGGGGGACGTTATTATTGGCATGATAAGATAAAACAAAGATTACTGGCTGGTTGGTAGACACCACCCGAAAGAGAAGGTCTTGTGTTCTTGCTTTTTCTCTTTTCATCTTAGCCAGCTTTTTAATTTCTTAATTAAATATAGACCCTTAACTTCCAGCCGTCAAGTGGAATATTAAAATAATTATACTTATATAAACGGCTGATACCTTTTTTATCTATTAATTAACCTGATAGCCAGGAAAAGACATTTTGCTTTAGCCTTTCTTTAAATATTGATTTACAAAAAAGTCGTCAAGGGAAGATAAATAATTTGTCAATAGTTCAAAGGCAATTAGAGGTATAATATAAAGAGAAGCTGAGGCGGAAGGAGCAAAAAGACAGGAAGGAAGAAGCCGTTGTTGCTTTAGTTCTGGCCGGTGATATTGAAAGCGGTGATTGTCCAGAAACTCAGCCCAGCATTCAACCTGAGTATGATCATATTAGATAATATTGGATTAAATAGGTTTAATCATGAGAGTCACTTTTAGTCAGCCGGTTTTCATTCCCTATGGTGGTTTTTTTGGTCGTCAGCTTAATTCTGATCTTATGATCCTTCTTGATCAGACTCAATTTCCTCGCGGTTTTACCTTTGTTAACCGTAACCGTCTAAAAGGGCCGTCTGGAGAAATCTGGGTGTCTCTTCCGCTGAGAAAAAAGGGCCTTGGCCTGCAAACTATCGGTGAGCTCCGCCTTCACCAGCCAGAAACATCAGCAAAAAAGTTCCTGGCCTTGATCAAACATTACTATGGACATTCTATACACTATGAATCTGTTTCACTTCAGCTTAAGGCCGTTTTTGAGCTGGTTCAGGATAGATTCCTCGAGCTGTGTTTAGAATCAATAAATAAGCTTAAAAGTTGGCTTGGAATTGCTTCTCCCCTTCTCTTACAGTCAGAAGTCGGCTTAACTGGACGTGGACCACAGCTTTTAATTGACTTAGCCCAAGAGGTAAAAGCGTCTGAAATACTTTTTCCCTATCTGGCTAGTTGCCATTTTGATATCTCTGGATTTAGAGCAGCCGGATTGAAGCTAGTATTTCAAAAATACAACCAGGTACCTTATCCTCAGTTCTGGGGGAATTTTCTAGCCAATTTATCGGCCCTTGATCTTTACCTTTGTTGCGGGCCTGAGGGCAGCCAGATTATTAAAAAAAGTTGCAGACTCATAAAATGATGCTGCAAGCAGACAGTCATGTCAATTGCCTGGAGTCAAAGCCCTGACTAAAGACAAGATACTCACGGGTTAAAGCATAGACTGGATTTTTTATAGACAGCAAAGCTCCAACGATGTCTTGAATGCGGAGAGGTTTCTGCAAATTAAAAGCTAAATAAAAAAACAGGCGCTGAACCTCAGGTTTAAATTCAATTTTCACCTGCCCTTCATATCCGGCTGAAAAGTAATTAAGATAGCCAGCCTCCAATTTTTCTGGCAGCCAATCAATAGCTTTAACAACTGGATCTTCAAGATTCAAGGAATAAACCAATCCTTTGATATCCCGGAAAAGCGGCAGCCACTCGGCCGGGCAATCTTTCAAGCCAAGAAAAGACAGCCCCTGGGGTGTGGCCTTATTAATCTTATTTAAAAATTCAGACTGGTTAAGCTGTTCATGAGCTCTAAATTCCAGAACTTCAGCCTTAGCTTCCAGGCCAAGAGGCAGGGCTGGGCCATAGGTAATAAGCATTTTGGGGTGAAATCCCTGGGAAAAAGCTAATTTAAGGTCAGCCCTCCGGAAGCTTCTTTCTATCTGGTTTAATAAATCAATATGCGAAATAAAGCGAAGCAGTCCTCTTTTCTCATAAGTTGCCCGGTAGCGAAAAACAGGCGAAAGTTTTTCTGTTTCTTTTTCACTACTACTAATCAGGTTAATGGCAGGTCTAGGGCTTGATCCGGGACTGACCATAGATGATCTGGCTGATTTATATTGAGGCCAGTAGCAGGCCTGGCAGCCAGAACAGGTTTTCTCCTGGCAGGGCGGAGTGTATTTGGCTTCTAATGAGGCTTGAGCCTCTTCCCATAGATGAGGCTTTTTAAGTCCAGTTTTGATTATGTCCCAGGGAAGAGCTGCTGCTGGATCGATAGCTTGAAGATAATTATGGTAATCTATCTGGCCGCGGTCAAAAGCTTCCCTCCAGAGATTAAAATCGAACTCATCCCGCCAGCCATCAAATCTTGCTCCCAGCTGATAGGCTTCTTCCAAGACGCGGCCTAGTTTCCGATCGCCGCGAGAAAAAACAGCTTCCAGGATAGAGGTCTCAACTTTCGATTCTTTTATTTCAATCTTTTTCCAGCGTTTTAGTTGATTTTTCAAATAATGCTGTTTTTCCAGCAGTTTGGCCGGTTCTTCCATCGGCAGCCATTGAAAAGGTGTATGCGGTTTGGGAATAAATGAAGAAACAGTCAGATTAATCGCCGGGGTGACCCTAAAGATCTTTTTACCTGATTCTATTAAGCGGGCAATAAGATCAATTATAGCCTCCAGATCTTCTTCCTTTTCGGTTGGCAAGCCAATCATAAAATAGAGCTTAAGCAATCTCCAGCCGTGGGCCAAAGCATAGCCAGCTGCAGTCATTAACTGTTCATTGGTAATCCTCTTATTAATAACCTTACGGAGGCGTTCACTCCCGGCTTCTGGCACCAGGGTAAAACCTGTCTTTTTAATCTTTACTATGTCTTCAACTATTTCACCGGAAAGTGTTTCTGGCCGGAGTGAAGGCAGGGAAATTGAAATTTTATGGGTTTCTAAAAGAGGCAGCAAATTTTTTATTGATGGCTGGAGATAAGGGTAGTCGCCGACAGACAGAGCGATAAACGATAGTTCTTCATAACCTGTCTGTCTTAAACCGGAATAGGCCAGATGTTCAACCTGCTGGCCAGGGCGGTAACGGTAAGGAAAGTAAAGACTAGCTGCCTGGCAGAACCGGCAATTCCATGGGCAACCCCTGGCCACTTCCACCTGCCAGCGGTCGAAGACAGATTGAATATTAGGAACGGCCATTTTTTCAGCCGAATTGACTTTATCCAATGGATAAACAATTCTCTTCTCAATTGTATCTGGTGCTCCGCTCACTGGCCTGGGAACAAGCAAAAAGCTTTTTTCCTGTTTCTCGGCCTGGTAAAAACATGGCACGTAAACCCCTTTGATATTGAGAAAACTTTTTAATAATTCTTCCCGGCTGCCTGCCTCAGATTTGACTTCAAAAAATCTATCAATTATCTCCAGAAAGACCTCTTCTCCGTCGCCCAACACAAAGAAATCAATAAAGTCAGCCAGTGGTTCTGGATTGAAAGCAGCCGGACCTCCAGCTATAATCAGTGGATGTGATAGCTGGCGATCAGCAGTCAGCCTGGGAACTTGCCCGAGTTCAAGCATATTCAATAAATTGGTATTATTAAGTTCATAGAGGAGAGAAAAGCCAATCAGATCAAAACTGCCCAGAGGAATTTTATTTTCTAAGGAATAAAGAGGCAGTTGATGCTTCCGGAGCTGAAACTCGAAGTCAGGCCAGGGAGCGTAGACTCTTTCTGCCAGAATATCTGGCCTTTGATTAAGAATAAAATATAGAATTTTCTGGCCGAGATATGACATGCCAAGCTCATAAACTTCAGGAAAAGCCAGAGCCACTTTAATCTTTACTGACTCAGGATCCTTTTTGATTTGGTTTGATTCACCGCCAATATAACGGCCTGGTTTCTGCACCTCACGCCAGAGTAACTCGAGTTTTTCTGTTTCTAATCGAGTCAGCTTGTTCTTCATCTTCAGCTCTTTCCTTTCGGCAAATCATAGATTAGAACCTGACATAAACAAATCTTCGCATTCTAACATTAGCTACCAGGCCAACCAGTAAAACATTGGTCAAAAGAGATGAGCCGCCATAGCTTAAAAACGGAATAGGAATGCCTGTAATAGGAAAAAGTCCGACAATCATCATGACATTAATTAAGAATTGGCAGCCAATAAGCATGGCTGAAAGAAAGGCTAGATAAACCCCGGCCCGGTCAGGTGAAAGCTGGCTAACCGAAAATAGCCGGTAGAGAAAGATAAAATAGACAATAAAAATCCCTAGAATACCCAAAAAACCCAGATCCTCTCCAATGACAGCCAGAATAAAATCAGTGTGGCGGGCCGGCAGGAAACGAAGCTGGCTCTGAGTTCCCTTATGGTACCCCTTGCCTGTCAGGCCACCTGAGCCGATGGCTATTCTCGACTGCTGGAGTTGATAGCCAGCCCCGCGAGGATCCTGGCCGGGCATTAGCAGGGTCTCAATTCTCTTCTTCTGATAATCTTTAAGCATATAATTCCAACCAAAAAAACCAACTAGAAAAGCAACAATTAAAATAATAGCTGCATATTTTTTAGGTAAGCCGGCAAGAATATAGGCTCCTAGCAGGACTGGTAGAAAAGTTATAGCTGTCCCCAGATCAGGTTGTATGGCAATTAATATAAAAGGCAGGCCAACCAGGCCAGAGCTTAAAAGGAAAGCTCTAAAAGACATCACATCTTCCTTGTAGTCTGAAAAAAGCCTGGCCAGCAAAAGAATGACAGCCAGTTTGGTCAGTTCCGAAGGTTGAAACCGAAACGGCCCGATGACCAGCCAGCTCCGGGTATTGGCCACTCTCGTACCGAGGATCAAGAGCAGGATAAGCAAAACGTTCATGAAGACATAAAAAGGAAAAGCAAAATTCAGCAAGACTTTGTAATCGATCATAAGCAAAACAAACAGAGCCAGGAGACTGACCCCCAGCCAGAGAACCTGCCGCCAGACATATTGACTTGCTTGATAATAGATGGCACTGTAAACAAAGAAAATCCCGATAATGGCCATAAGAACCATTAATAGAATAGTCGGCCAGTCAATTTCCCTGAAGATTCGTCTGTCTAACATATTTTTCCCGGTAAGCTTTAAAAATTTCTCCAGCCATAGGTGCCGCTGTCTGACCGCCCAGACCACCAAATTCGACCAGAATGGTGACAACAATTTGAGGTTGGTACCTCGGGGCAAAGCCGCTAAACCAGCTATGCGTTTTCAGAGCTTCTTTTCCTCTTTGAACCATTTTTTCAGCCTGTTCCCGGCTTATAACCTGAGTTGATCCAGTTTTGCCGCAGATATCAAAACCCGGTTGATAGGCACCATGTCCTGTACCGCCATCATTAACCGAACGCCACATGCCTTCAATAACTTTTTCAAATATTTCGGGCCTCAAGTCTGCTTTTTCTCGCTTAAGCTCCGTCTGATTATCAACCAGAGTCAATCTGGGCTTGACTTTTATCCCCCGGTTAGCCAGACAGGCAGTCATAGCTGCTATCTGTAGCGGAGTGACCAGAACAGGTCCCTGGCCTATGGCCACAGAAATAGTTTCACCTGGATACCAGGCTTCTCCCTGGGATTTTCTCTTCCAGTCAGTAGAAGGTACCAATCCTTCCTTTTCCCCGGGCATATCAACACCGGTAATTTTCCCCAGGCCGAGGCTACGGGCATAATTAGCAATAATATCAATATTTAGACTCCGTCCCAACTGGTAGAAATAAATATTACATGAGTTTTTTATGGCCTCAGCCAAATCCAGGTTGCCATGACCTGGTTTGAACCAGCAGGTAAAATCTTTACCATAAAGATTTATGCTACCCGAGCAAAAGAAAGCCGTTCTTTCAGAGATTAATCCTGTCTGAAGGGCAGTCAGAGCAGTTACGATCTTGAAAATCGAACCAGGAGAATATAAGCCGCGAATGACCCGGTTTTCAAGGGGTCCGGCCGGATCATTCATAATTGACATCCATTCATCAGGAGAAAACCTGCTGATAAAACGATTTGGATCATAAGAGGGCGAACTGGCCCAGACTAAACACTCCCCTGTTCCGGGATCAAGAACTACAATTGCACCTTCTTTTCCCTGAAGAAGCTCTTCCGCCCTTTTCTGTAAGTCTAAATCAATAGAGAGAATCAGATCTTTTCCTTTAACTGGCTCTATTCTATTTACTTCACCCATAGATCGGCCCAGGCTGTCAACAGTTTCTATCAACTGGCCATCCTGCCCGGTCAAATAGTCATCATATTGTTTTTCCAGGGCTGCTTTCCCGACCATTTCACCACCGCGCCATTTTCTTTGAGAACTTCCTTTTATTTCTTCAGCTGAAACTTCTTGCAGATAGCCAAGAACATGTGCTGCTGTCTGACCAAAGGGATAATAGCGCCTGGGCTCCACTTGAAGACGAAGTTCGGGAAATTCCTCCTTTCTCCCCTCAATGACGGCTACTTCGTCCAGCTTGAGGTTGTCTTTGATGACCACAGGTTCAAAACTCTGTAGCCAGCTATAGCGCTCAGTTCTGGCCTTTAGCTCATCCGGCCTTAAATTTAACAGACCACTCACCCGCTCGATAGTTTGATAACTATTCTTAAGCGATTGTTTAAGCATAGAAACCTTAAAACTTGGTCGGTTATCAGCCAGAATAATCTTCTGGCGGTCATAGATCAAACCACGCGGGGCCGGGCTGGGCAAAGAGCGTAAATAATTAGCCTCTGACATTTTCAAGTATTTTTTATAATCAAAGATCTGTATTTTCCAGTAAAAGGCCATAACCAGAAATATAACTATAACCAGGATAATAAAAGTCAGCCTGGATCTTTTTATGATCAGGCTCAAATCCTCGTAAATTTTAGCCATTTAAAAATTCAATCAGCCTGTAACTTTTTTAACCGGGTGAAACAGGCCAACTAATAGACTTGCTATTATAGCATTCATGACCGGCTGAAAATAAAGGCCTGGCCGGCTAGAAAGCAGGCTCTTTTTAAAAATAAGGCCATAAAGAATAGCCCAAATTAAAAGCTGAAAAAGACTCAGGAAAAACAAAATAGCCGTCCTTTTGCCAAAAGAATTAAGATCGACTTTGTGGCTGATCCAGCCAGCTAAAAAGCCAGTAATGGTCAGGCTCATACCAGCCAGGCCAAAGACACTATGTGAAAAAGAATCTTCCAGAAGTCCAGCCACCGTCCCCATTACTGCCCCTTCTACCTCTCCGTAAATCATGGCGCTCAGAAGAACAGCCAGACTGAAGGTATTTATTAAAACTACAAGGTCAGGGCTAAGCCTGCCCAGCAAGGAATACAAAACAAAAGCCAGAACAAGTATTAAAAATAGAACCAGGCCTTTTCTGATTTTCACCAGTTTTTACCTTTTTAACTCCGGGCTGTTTTTTAAGATAGCCACCAGGGTCAACTCTTTAAAATTAAAATAGGGCTCGACTTTAATTTTTTTAAACAGGCCTACCTCGTTAGCAACTGATATTATTTTGCCTACCTTAAGCCCCGCTGGAAATATCTGATCGAAGCCAGATGTCAATATTTCATCACCAATTATTCCTCCAGGAGAAGAGGCCATAATATATTTAATCAGGCACATCCCCTGGCCATCACCGCTAAGAATGCCCGGCATCCTGTCTGTGGCCGACAAAACTGCCACACCGCTGTCTTCTGAGGTAATCAAGCTAACTTTTGCCGTATGGCTCGAAACAGGCTCGGTGGTTTTACCCAGCAAGCGGCCAAGATGATCACAGACAGGCAGGTTTTTAACTACCCCGTCATCTGACCCGCGGTCTATGACCAGTGAGCGGAAATAATTGGCTGTATCAAGTCCAATAACCCTGGCCGGGAGAACAGAGGTCTCAAGCCATTGCAAATTATTTTCAAGTTGCTGTTCGGCCAGTCTTAATCTGAATTGTTCCAGCAGGAGATCCCTCTCCTGGTAGAGAAAAAATATTTGTTTCTTAAGTTCCTGGTTTTCTCTTTGTGCCTTTTTTAGAAACACTATGTTCTTCCAGCTCTGAGTTAAATAGTTATAAGTAGAAACCGCTGCTTTTTGCAGCGGAGAAAAGGCAGCAAAGAAAACTTTTTCCAGCAAGCTCTGATGGCTGCCGGGAGGGATCTGAACTGAAATCAAAATTAAATTGAAAAAAAGAAGGAAGGTTCCTATCAAGTATTTATTTTTAGCCAGCCTGGATAGTGACATCCGTCTTTAAAATTATTTTCATTCCAGGGAAATCTTGCGCAATAGATCCAGATCCTCCAGCAGTTTGCCCGCTCCCATAACTACTGAGGTTAGCGGGTCTTCAGTTAAAAAAACAGGTAGCTGGGTTTCTTCTCTCAATCTCTTGTCCAGATTTTTGAGTAAGGCTCCCCCGCCAGTCAGGACAATTCCCCGATCTATAATATCGGCGGAAAGCTCAGGCGGTGTTCTTTCCAGTGCAATTCTAATGGCATTTAATATGCCGGACACCACTTCTTCTATAGCTTCTCTGATTTCCTGATCATCAACGACAATAGTTCTGGGAATACCTTCCCTCAAATCCCTGCCTTTAATCTCCATGGTCAATGATTCATCTGGAGGATAGGCTGAGCCTATCTGCCATTTAACCTGTTCAGCTGTCTTTTCGCCGATTAACAGATTATATTTCTTTTTTAAATACTGGATGATAGCTTCATCCATTTCATTACTGGCAATTCTTATCGAATGATTAAAAACAACTCCGGTTAATGAAATTACCGCAATATCCGTTGTCCCCCCTCCGATATCAACTATCATATTGCCAGTAGGTTCAGAGATAGGCAGATTAGCCCCCACAGCTGCCGCCATTGGTTGTTCGACAATATAAACTTCAGAGGCTTTCGCCCGGAGAGCGACATCTTTAACTGCTCTTCTTTCTACCTGAGTAATACCAGTTGGAATGCCAATAACAATTCTCGGACGCAGTAAAAAGCCACGGTTGTTCATTGCCTGTCTGATAAAATAGTCCAGCATCCGCTCAGCAATTTCAAAATCAGCGATCACACCATCTCTCATCGGTTTAACAGCCACTATATTGCTTGGCGTCTTGCCCAGCATTTCTTTCGCCCGGTTGCCGACAGCTTCAATCTTGCCACTCTGAATATTCAGGACCACAATTGATGGCTCCTGGACTACTATACCCTTCCCTTTAAGATAAACCAGAGTATTGGCCGTTCCCAGGTCAATAGCTAAATCACAAAAAAGGCTGCCCTTTATCCACTTCCAGACGTTCATGCTCATCCTCGCTTTTTACCAGTAACTTTAGCAAAATAGATATTTAACATAAAATACAATATCTGGCAAATGTTATGAGCACAAACCAGCTAATAAAATTGTCTTGACTTATCCCTGAATTTTTTAATATACATAAGTAAAAAGAATAGAAAGGAGAGGCCGATGGATCAAAAGCCTATTGTTTCAGAAAAGACTGAACAGAGAGAATTTACCCTCCGGGCTATCTTGCTTGGACTGGTCATGACAATTATTCTCGGCGCGGCCAATGCTTATCTTGGCCTCAGAGCCGGTATGACCATTGCTGCTACTTACCCGGCTGCCGTCATTGGTATGGCTCTGTTGAAAATAATGAAAGGTTCTATTCTTGAAGAAAATATTGCCAGAACGGTTGGCTCTATTGGCGAGTCAGTAGCGGCCGGAGCTATTTTTACTATTCCGGCTTTTCTGATCACTGGCGTCTGGACAAAATTTAACTCCTTCAGTGCCTATCTTCAGTCAACCGCTCTGATGTTTGTCGGCGGACTCCTGGGTATTTTGTTTGTCACCTTCTTGAGGCGCATTATGGTTACCGATCCGGAATTGCCTTTTCCAGAGTCAGTTGCAGCGGCTGAAATCCACAAGGCTGGCCAGAAAGGCAGTGCTGGTGCCAAACACTTATTTCAGGCGATGGGAGTCGGTGCCCTCCTCTATTCTTTGGGTGTAGTCCAGTTATTTTCTGCCTCTAAAGAATTCATCATTAAATTAGGAAAGATCGGCTCCAGCTTTGTTCGCCTGGGAGCCTCAAAAGAAGCAGGAACTGTCGGCACAGGTGGCGTAGTCAGTGTCTCTGGCCCTGGCATTTCACCAGCTTATATCGGCGTTGGCTATATTATTGGACCAAGGCTGGCTTCACTTAACTTTGCCGGCGGCGTTCTGGCCTGGGGCTTATTTGCACCGCTTCTAATGTACTTTCTTGGGCCTCAACTGGTTGAAAAATTTTATGGTTCCTCCATGGCTATGGCCAGTGTTCCCTGGCCAGATCTGATTAGCAATGTCTGGAAGTTCATCATCAGACCCATTGCGGTCGGAGGCATGCTGGTTGGTGCTGGCTATACCCTTTTCAAGATGAGAAAAAACCTGATGACCGGCATTAAGAGATCAATTGGCGATGTTAAAAAGGCAGCTGGACAGACAGAAGTTACCACCAGAATCGAAAAAGACCTTAATATTAGACTGGTTTTATTTTTAATGGCTCTAACAGTTATTCTTATGATTTTTGTTTATAAGATTTTTATCGGAAGTTATGTGCCGGCAGTGGTAGCCGCAGTTATCATGGCCATTTTTGGTTTCTTTTTCGCTGCTGTCTCTGGCAACTTGGTTGGCACTATTGGCTCTTCCAATAACCCCATTTCGGGTTTGACTCTATCAACTTTAATTATCGCTGGCCTGTTAATGGTCCTCATTGGGGCTAAAGGGACAAGCGGGATTGTGGCTGTTCTGGGCGTGGCCTCTGTTGTCTGTGTCTCCTCGGCTGTAGCCGGTGAAATGCTTCAGGATCTAAAAGTTGGACATATCCTTGGAGGCACTCCCTGGAAAATGCAGGTTGGAGATATTCTGGGTGTGCTGGTTGCATCTCTTGTTCTCTATTTTCCCTTAATGATTCTCCATGGCGCCTTTACTTTCGGAAGTAAGGATCTGCCGGCTCCCCAGGCAGGATTAATGGCCGCCATTACTCAGGGAATTGTGGGGGGCGAAATGGCCTGGCCCCTGGTTATTGTCGGCATGATGATGGGCTTTGCCCTGATTCTGGTTAGAGTCAGCTCACCCATGCTGGTAGCCGTAGGGATGTACCTGCCGCTTGAAACTACTTTTGCTATTTTCGTTGGCGGAATGATTAAGGGGATTCTTGATAGAACAACAGCCAGAAGAAAATTTAATCCGGCTCAAAAGGCCAGAGTGGAAAATGTTGGGATTCTCCTGGCTGCCGGCTTAATTGCCGGTGAAGCTCTTACCGGTCTTATCCGGGCAGCCTGGAAATTTTTCTTCCTCCAGGGTGTAGTTGGCCGCGATATACCCATAATTTTTTCTCATCCAAGCTATCTAGCTGGCCTGGCTGTCCTGGTTTTAATCGCTTTGTACCTGGTATCTATTCCTTTAAAAAATGCTGGCGCCCCTGATGAGCCACCACCGCCATCGGCTGTTGTCTGAGTAGCAGGCATTATCCAGGGCTAGCAAAAAGTTATTCTTCTGGTGGCGAGCATATTTGCCACCGTCCTTTAGCTGAGATAAAATAAATTTATCATGGCTAAACTTGAAATAATTAAAATCGGTCACCCCCGGCTGGCTCAGAAGGCCGAGCCCATAGCCAGTATCACCCAGGAAATTGTAGAATTAGCCCGGGACATGGTGGAAACCATGCAGGCGGCTCCGGGGATTGGCCTGGCTGCTCCTCAGGTGGACCGGGGAATCAGGCTGATTACTGTTGATCTGTCTGCCGGTGAAAAAAAAGATGAACTCTTTATCCTGATCAATCCTGAGATCAAGGAAGAATCAGGTAAAAGCCTGGCTGAAGAAGGCTGCTTGTCAGTTCCAGGGATATATGAGAAAGTTGTCCGTCCAGAATTAGTAATCGTTAAAGGTTATGATCTCGATGGACGGGAGGTGACAATTGAGGCCAGAGATCTTCTGGCCAGAGCTTTTGCCCATGAGATAGACCACTTAGAAGGCAGGCTATTTATTGACCGGCTTTCTCCTTTAAAGAAAAATTTGATAAAAAAAAGGCTAAGAAAAGAAGAGGAGAAAGGTTTGAAAGGATGAAAATAGTCTTTTTTGGGAGTCCGGCTATTGCCCTGCCGGCCTTAAATAGCTTAATTCAAGTGGGACACGAGATAAAACTGGTTATTACTCAGCCTGACCGCCCGGCTGGCAGGGGGAAAAAGCTGACATCTCCGCCCGTTAAGGTCTTTGCTCAGAATCATGGACTACCCTGCCTTCAGTCAGAAAAAATCAAGAGGGATGATAAAGTGTTAGAAGCTATCAAACAGGCCGGGCCTGATGTCAATGTGGTCGTGGCTTATGGCCAGATCATACCGGCTTCTATCATTTATTTCCCTCCTTTAAAAACTCTTAACATCCATTTTTCCTTATTGCCCAGATATCGGGGAGCGGCACCGGTGGAGTGGGCTATTTTAAGTGGAGAGACAACGACTGGTGTGACTATTATTGAACTGAATGAAAAAATGGATGAAGGCCCAATCCTGGCTCAAAAAGAAGTTGGAATTCTACCAGGAGAAAATGCCCATGAACTTGAGATCAGACTATCCTATCTTGGGGCAGAACTTTTGATAGATACCCTGGCCAGAATAAATGAAATAAGAAGAATTGATCAGGACCACGAGCAGGCCAGCTATGCTCCTAAGTTAACCAAAGATCAAGGAAAGATTGACTGGCAGGAGTCAGCTGGAGCGATAGATCTCAAAGTCAGGGCTTTTTTCCCCTGGCCAGGAGCTTATAGCTTTTTCCACGGGCAGAAGGTTGAAATTTTAAGCGGGCAGGCTATTCCGGGAACATTCTCTGCCTCTTCTCCAGGAGAAATCCTCCATGTTGATAAATCAGGCCTCTATATCTCCTGCGGCCAGAACACAACCTATTTGATAGAAAAAATAAAGCCACAGAGCAAAAAGGAAATGAGCGCCTATGCCTTTAGCTTGAGTGGCAAAATTAAAAGCGGAACAAAACTTGGCTGAAGGAATTACCCAGGATACAACCTTCTCCTTTTGGCTGTCTTAATCAATAATAAAACGAGGCGGCAGGCAGCTACTCTTCGATAATGTAATCAATCGGATTTATTTGCTTGCCATTTAAATGAACTTCATAATGAAGGTGCGGCCCAAGTGCTTTGCCTGTCTGGCCAACATACCCCACGACCTGACCCCGCTCAACTCTTTGACTGGCTTTGACTATATATTTCTGAAGATGCCAGTATTCTGTTGATAATCCATTACCATGACTGACACATACAAAATTCCCTTTATACTTGTCAAAACCGACCTGAACTACAACTCCATTAGCCGTAGCCATTACCGGATTATTAAGATTGGTAGCGATATCAAGGCCCGTATGGAAGGCATTGCGGCCAGTAAAGGGATCAATCCTCGGCCCAAAGGAAGAAGAAACCCAGCCAATGGCCGGCCAGATAGTCGGAGTGGTAGCCAGAGTTACGGACTGGTTTTCAAAAAACTGATACATATAATTGAGGTTTTTCTCAACAGATTCTGCCCTTTGCTTGATGGACTGAATAGCTCCAGGAGAAACTTCCTTACCGGACCTGCCACCTGAATTAGAGTCAACCCTTTCTCCACCGCCAATACCGGGCTCTCCTTCTATATTATTTGGAGATTGAATACCAGCCAGAACATTGATTTTTCTTGCATAACTTTCAAAGCTGGAGATAGTCTCTTTCATCCGGGCAATTGTATTTTCATAAGTGGAAATCGTTTCCTTTTGAGCCGCCGTCTCTTTAAGGAGTTCATTGTATTTGGCCTTGGTCATGGTCATCGAAAAATAATCAATGAGAAAGAAGACAAAGATTATAGCCAAGGCCACACCAGCACCCCAGATCAGGCGCACCGCTTTTTGAGAGATATTTACTGTTTTAAAACTTGTTTTCCAGTTCGGAACTAGAACTATAGAGATAAACCTTTTAGCCATTTTCCCCTCTAAATATCATATTAAAACCCTGTCTGTCAACCTAAATTTTAAATTTAGTCCAGATTCTTCCATGAGAAATTATCCCGGAACCCTGAAGATTACATCGTTCTCTCTAACCGGTAAATCAACCTTAAAAGCAACTTCTTCGCCTGCTCCAGCTTCTTCAACAGGCAGGTGTTCGATTTGCATCGATTCAATTTTCTGGAAAAAATCCGAGCTGCGCCCTTTGATATGAACGATATCTCCCACCCTTAGCCTGTCACCAGTAATTCTGGCTACTCCTACCTGAATTTTCGAAAAATAATGACTGATTCTACCAATTTCCACCTCCTCCATTTTGTCCCTCCTTATTTTTTGTCTTATAAATAGCAAAAAAGTTGAATTTTTTCAACAATTTTAACCGCCAACTAAAACTGCTCCTCCATTGACATTCAAAGTTTCACCAGTTATATGCCTGGCCAGGTCAGAGACCAGAAATAGTATTGGTCCGGCTACATCTTCCGGACCGGGGATTCTCTTGAGCGGTATTGATTGCCTGATTTGTTCTTTAAATCCAGGATCGGTAAAAACCCGGGCATTCATGTCGGTATCTACCCAGCCCGGAGCAACGCTATTGACCAGAATGTTATAGGGAGCGAGTTCTACCGCCAGGGATTTGGTCAGAGCCACCAGTGCGCCCTTGCTGGCCGCATAATGAGAGTAAAAGGCCTCGCCCCTTATGGCAGCGGTCGAAGCCACATTGACTATCCAGCCTCGTTTATTTTTTTTCATAACCGGAACCACAGCATTAGTTACATAAAAAACGCCATCGAGATTAATAGCCATGGTCTCTTGCCAGATTTTTTCTGTCATACTTCCCATCTCACCATAGGTCCAGATGCCGGCATTATTGATCAGGATATCTATAGTTCCCCAGGCTTGCAGGCAGGCAGTCACCATCCGGTCTACTTTCTTCTGGCTGGTTATATCTGCCTGCACTACCAGGCATTTTCCTCCCCGGGCCTCAATTTCCCGCCTGGCCTCCATGGCTGCCTGATGGTTATTCCTATAATGAATGGCCACTTCCGCCCCGGCTCCGGCCAAAAAGCTGGCTGTCGCCCGGCCTATTCCCCTTGAACCTCCAGTAATTAAAGCCTTTTTCCCCTTCAGATTGATAATGGCCATTTTTCTCCTGCCTGTTTCAGATTTTCATTGGCCAGTTTCCCTGTCTTCAAGTTTAAGTCAAGCTAAAATTCTTCATCCGGTGAAATTCCAGATAACGATAGATTTCACCAGCTTCAGGCAATATTTTACTTTCCATCACTGCGAAATAGTCAGCTGCTGAAGGAAGCTCACCTCTAATACCAGTTATAGCGGCCAGCTCGGCTGACCCCAGATAGACCCGGGCTCCATCACCCAGCCGGTTATCAAAATTTCTTGTCGAGGTAGAAATGACAGTACTGGCTGGCCTGACTCTGGCCTGATTACCCATACAAAGAGAACAACCCGGGATTTCGACCCGGGCTCCTACCTGGGCAAAAGAAGCCAGCAGACCTTCCTTTTTTAACTGCATTTGATCCATCCTGGTTGGTGGTGTAATCCAGATTCTGGCTGCCGGATAGGCAGCTCCTTCAAAAATACGGGCCGCTGCCCGGAAATGACCGATATTAGTCATACAAGAGCCAATAAAAACCTCATCTATTTTATCTCCAGCTACCTCTGACAGGTATTTAACATCATCCGGGTCATTGGGGCAGGCCAGAATTGGTTCTTTAATTTCAGCCAGGTCTATTTCCAGAGTGGCAGCATAAGTGGCCTCAGCATCTCGCTTTAAAAGAACCGGATTCTTTATCCAGTCTTCACAGGCTCTAATTCTTTTCTCCAGGGTGCCAGCTTCTCGATAACCAGCTTCAATCATTCTTTTCATTAAAGCTATGTTGCTTTTCAAATATTCAATGACTCTGTCTTCCTGGAGTGAAATGACAGCGGCGGCGGCTGACCTTTCGGCCGAAGCATCGGTTAGCTCATAGGCTTGCTCAACAGTCAGATCCTCTAGGCCTTCCATTTCGAGCAAGCGGCCATTGAAAATATTTTTTTTGCCTTTTTTGGCCACAGTTAATAATCCTTTTTTAATGGCAAAATAAGGGATAGCATTAACCACATCCCTGAGCGTAATCCCCGGATTGAGTTTTCCTGAGAATTTAACCAGTACCGACTCCGGCACATCAAGAGGCATAAAACCCAGAGCGCCAGCAAAAGCTACCAGCCCGGAGCCGGCAGGAAAACTGAGGCCAACAGGAAAGCGTGTATGCGAATCTCCACCCGTACCAACTGTATCTGGCAGGAGCAAACGGTTAAGCCATGAGTGGATAATACCATCGCCAGGTTTCAGGGCAATTCCTTTCCTCTCTATAACAAAGGCGGATAAACTTTGATGCATGTTGACATCAGTTAGCTTGGGATAAGCAGCCGTGTGGCAAAAAGATTGCATGAAGAGTTCGGTTTGAAACTCCAGGCAGGCCAGTTCTTTAAGCTCGTCGGCTGTCATCGGCCCGGTGGTGTCCTGAGAGCCAACTGTCGTCATCCTTGGTTCACAGGCTGTCCCGGGCAAGACTCCTTCCAAACCGCAGGCACGCCCTATGATTTTCTGACCAAGCGTGAAATCCTGGCCAGGCTTGACTTCCGGGTTTATTACCTTAGTGAAAAATTCCGCCTCACCCTGTCCTAGCTCCTTCCTGGCCCGGCCAGTTAGTTGACGCCCGATAATCAGATTTAGCCTCCCGCCTGCCCGGAATTCGTCCTTAATGGTCACCGGCTTCCATTCAAATTTACTCAACACTTTTCCGGCTTCATTTTTAATCGTCCCGGTTTCGGTCTCAATGACGATGACCTGACCGGTTTTGAGCTCGCCTACTTCAGCTTGAATCGGTAACCCGCCAGAATCTTCAGTCGTGTTGAAAAAGATGGGAGCAATTAACCCGCCGATAACTACTCCCCCGCGTCTTTTATTTGGAACATAGGGAATATCTTCACCAATGTGCCACATAAGGGAATTGCAAGCAGATTTACGTGAAGAACCAGTGCCCACGACATCGCCAACGAAAGCGACCTTATATCCTTCTTCTCTGAATTTCCTGATAGTTTCTATTCCTCCCGGAAAGCGTGTCTCACCCATAGTCATGGCATGGAGAGGAATATCAGGGCGGCTCCAGGCATATCTGGCAGGAGAAAAATCATCTGTATTTATTTCTCCGTCAACTTTAAAGACTTTTAAGACCATTTTTTCAGGAAATGCCGGGCGGGAATGAAACCATTCTGCCCCGGCCCAGGAAGCCAGCACTTTTTTAGCATAAGAACTCGCCTTTTGCCTGGAAATAATTTTATCGTAGGCTCCATAAACCAGAATAATTTTCCCCAGGGCTTTAGCTGCTTCTTCCGCCAGTAATTCATCTTGAAGAAAAGCAACCAGAGGTTCAACGTTATATCCACCAAGCATGGTGCCAAGCAGGAAAACTGCTTGTAGTGGCTTGATAACAGGCGATTGCCTTTTTTTAAGGGCTACTTCTTCCAGCCAGCTGGCTTTGATTCTGGCGGCAGGATCAACTCCCGGCGAAACTCTCTGCTCCAAAAGATAGACTAGCTCCTTTTCCCGGCCAGCCGGAGGATTTTCCAGCAACTGGCATAACTCACTTGTTTCTTCTGTAGTTAGAGGCAGAGGCGGTAAGCCCGTCTTTTTCCTTTCTTCGGCTTTTTGATAATAACCATCCAGCATTCAATTATCTCCTGAAAATATAAATAACCTTCCGAAACTTTCTTTTTATATCTTATGAATTCTAAAATATTTTGTCAAAGACTTCACATCGATTAGAATAGAAAACCAGCAGCATATTCTTTGCCATCCAGGTAAAAGCTATGAGTTAGGCAAAAAGTGATTGATTTTATCGGGCTGAAATAATAAAATTTTAAGAATTAATAAAATAATCAGGAGGTAAAATGATTAATAAGACTGCTATTCAAAAAGCCCAGGAACACTTTGGCCGGTTGCTGGAGAACCAGATGTTAAGAATGGACAAGCTTAAGTCTGCACCTGACTGGATTGACTACCGCCAGTTGTCGCCAATCAAGATCGGTATCCTGCCCGGGGATGGCATTGGCCCTTATATCGCTACTGAAGCTGAACGTATCCTTCGCTACATGCTAGAGGATGAGCTGAAAAAAGGCAAGGTTAGCCTGGCTACAATTGAAGGCTTAACCATAGAAAACCGGGCAGCTCACAACCAGGCCATTCCCGATGATGTCCTGGCTGAAATAAAAAAATACCAGGTCACGCTTAAAGGCCCGACCACCACCCCCAGGAAAGGTGATCCCTGGCCAAATATTGAAAGTTGTAATGTGGCCATAAGGAAAGAGCTTGACCTATTTGCCAATGTCAGACCGGTCCGAGTTCCCAAACAGGGTATTGACTGGATTTTCTTCAGGGAAAACACTGAAGATCTTTATGCCCTTGGTCCCTATGGTCTGGATGTAGATGAAGATATTTCTATTGATTTTAAGCTCATCACCAGCCCTGGCTCTGACCGGATTTGCCGGCTGGCCTTTGAGCATGCCAGAAAAAACAAAAAGAACAGAATCACCTGCGTTACCAAGGCTAATGTAGTTAAAACCACAGATGGGCGTTTCCTGGAAAACTTCTACCGTATTGCCAAGGAATATCCGGAAATTCAAGCCGATGACTGGTATATTGATATCATGACAGCCAAGCTGGTGGATGAAAAAAGGCGCCGGGAATTCCAGGTACTGGTTCTGCCCAATCTTTATGGAGACATTTTAACAGATGAGGCAGCTGAATTTCAGGGTGGCGTTGGCACAGCCGGTAGTGCCAATATTGGAAAACAATATGCCATGTTCGAAGCTATTCATGGTTCAGCTCCCAGGATGGTTAAAGAAGGCCGGGCTCAATATGCCGATCCTTGCAGCATGATCAGGGCCGCAGCCATGCTTATCGGGCATCTCGGCTATCAGGATAAGGCCAGTCAGCTTGAGATGGCTCTAGACATTTGCGGGCAATATGAGAAGAAGCTGGTTATTACCGGAAGACCTAATGGAGCCACTGGTAAAGAATTCACCGATTACCTGATAGATTGGCTAAAAAATCCAAAATTAAAAGCAACCTGGGAAAATTACGTTAAGAGCTAAAACAAATTATTAAATAATCTAACAAAAATTATCATTATAAGGAGTCACTCATGAGAAAGAAGATAGCATTAATCGGCGGCGGTCAAATCGGTCAAATTCTGGCTATGCTGGCTGCCGAAAAAGAGCTGGGTGACATCGTTATTCTGGATGTTCCTCAGTATGCCAATGTGGCCAAAGGCAAGGCTCTTGATTTAATGGAAATGGCCCCTCATGGCAATTATGATGCCAATATTTCAGGCACCTCGGATTATAAGGACATTGAAGGTGCAGATGTGGTTATTGTCACGGCCGGCAAGCCGAGAGAAGCTGGCATGACCAGAGAAGATCTCTTGAATGTCAATATAAAGATCATAACTGATGTAGCCAATGGTGTAAAACAAAATGCTCCTCATGCTTTTTGTATTATCGTTACTAACCCGCTTGATGCTATGGTCTATGTCTTTCACCAGATAACTGGTTTTCCCAAAAACCAGGTTGTGGGTATGGCCGGTACTCTGGATACTGCCCGGTGGAGAGCTTTTATTGCTATGGAACTTGGTGTATCGGTAGCCGATATTTCCGGCACAGTTCTTGGCGGCCATGGTCCTGACATGGTTCCTCTACCCCGCCTGACAACCGTGGGAGGGGTTCCACTGACTGAGTTAGCTTCGGCCGAACAAATAAACCGGTTAATTGATAGAACCCGTGAAGCAGGAACTGAAATCGTCAAACTATTTGGCAAGGGTTCAGCTTTCTTCAGCCCAGCCTGGAGTGCTATTGTCATAGCAGAATCTTATCTTAAGGACAAACGCCGTGTTCTCCCCTGTGCTGCTCTATGTGAAGGGGAATACGGCGTTAAAGGGCTGTTTATCGGCGTTCCCTGTCTGATTAGTGCTAAGGGTATGGAAAAGATATATGAGATTAAGCTGACAGAAGAAGAAAAAGCTCAATTTGCTAAGACTGTCACTTCAGTTAGCAAGACTGTGGCTGAATGCAAAATCTGAAGTTTTAGGGCTGGCCGGAACTGCCTGCGTGTGAAAAAACTATAAAAAAGACTTAAAAGGCGGAATTAAGAAAGTAGCTTTGCCTTTTTTCTAAGCTCTTGATAAAGCCATAAAAAGACATAAGATTTAGTCTCCAGCATCTTCTGACCTGTGACCTTGGAATGCCAGTGGACTTTTAACTCAGCAAAAGAGGCACGCTGAACTAGCTTAGAATCTCCATCGTCCAGAAAACTATATTTCCGACCCTGAATATTGATTAAACTTAATTAATTACTGATTCTAATCTTAAATCTGTCTATTATCTTTCTTATTCTTCTTCTGGTTTTACCCGGCCTTCTTTAACCGCTTCAGCAATTATTTTCTGTTGAAGCTGAACTGGTACTTCTTCATAATGGGAAAATTCCATTAAAAATGAACCTCGTCCGCCTGTAATTGAGGTTAAAGTAGGCTCAAAATCTAACATTTCAGACATCGGGACAAGAGCTTTTAAAATTCTCATATTCCCTTTTTGCTCCATGCCCTGAACCTTTCCTCTACGCCCGTTAAGGGCACCCATAATATCTCCCATATAAGCCTCTGGCGTATAGATTTCGACATTCATAATCGGTTCGAGAATGGTCGGTCTGGCTTCTTTCATCGCCTTTTTAAAGGCCATGGAAGCAGCTATCTTAAAGGCTATATCGGAAGAATCGACTTCATGGTAGGAACCATCATAGAGTACCACCTTGAAATCAACTACTGGATAGCCAGCCAGCACGCCTTTCTTTCTGGCTTCCTGAATTCCTTTCTCAATCGAGGGAATATAATTTTTTGGGATAGCTCCGCCAAAGATTTTATCCTCAAATTCAAAATCTTTACCCCTGGGCATGGCTTCCATTTTAATCTTTACATCGCCATACTGGCCGCGTCCGCCGGTCTGCTTTTTATATTTACCCTGAACATCTGATCTCCCTTTGATCGTTTCCCGGTAAGGGATCTTTGGCGGCTTGAGTTCGACATCAACATTGTAACGTTTTTTCAACTTTTCGGTCACAATCCGGACATGCAACTCGCCATTGCCAGAGATCAACAATTGATTGGTTTCTGGATCTCTTTCTATTCTAATCGTCGGGTCTTCTTCGGTAATGCGGTGCGTAGCTTGAGAAATCTTATCTTCATCTGCCCTGGTTTTTGGCTCAATGGCAAAAGAAATTGAAGGTTCGGGAAATTTAATCGGCTCAAATTCAATCCCGGTACCTTTGGCACATAAAGTGTCACCAGTCAAGGTGCCCTTAAGTTTGGCAGTAGCGACAATATCACCAGCTTTGACCAAACCGACAGGAATCTGCTCTTTTCCCTGAAGATAAAATAAGCCGCCTAACTTTTCTTCAATCTCCTTATTGGTATTATAAACGGTAGCATCAGAATTGACTTTTCCAGAAAAAATTCTCATCAAGGTAATCCGTCCGGTATAAGGATCAGACAGGGTTTTAAACACCAGCATGGCCAGAGGCCCCTCAGGTATTAAATCCAATTCCTCTTCCTGGCCTTTGATCCTGGCTTTTATCTTGCCCTTTTCTGCCGGTGAAGGCATCAAATCTATCAGGCCATCAAGAACCAGTTGAGTTCCAATATTGATCAGAGCAGAAACAGCAAAAATCGGAAAAAGCTGGTGCTGGAAAACGCTTTTTTTCAATCCCTGAATAAGTTCCCCGCTAGCCAATTCACCCTGCTCGAAATATTTCTCCATTAGCTGTTCATCAGTTTCAGCCACAGTCTCGACGAGTTGGGTAAAACGTTTTTTGGCTTCCGCCTGCATCTCAGCCGGAATTTCAGTTTCTCTGAACTGGCCGCTTTCATCTTTTTCAAAGATATAGGCCTTCTGCTTCAGGAGATCAATAACGCCAGAGAAATTCTTTTCTTCGCCAATAGGAATTTGCACCGGAATAGCTTGCCTGCCAAAAAATTGTTGAATCTCTTCGACTGTCCGGTTAAAACTTGAATTTTCACGATCAAGTTTATTGATAGCAATTATCCTGGGTAGCTTGAATTCCTCCAGCATCCCCCAGACTTTTTCTGTCCCAACTTCGACTCCGGCTACCCCGCAAACTACCATCAGAGCTGAATCTACGGCTCTTAAGCTCGACCTGGTATCCCAGAGGAAACTTGAATAGCCTGGAGTATCGACCAGGTTAATTTTATGGTCTTTCCATTCGACAAAACAGGGTGTGGAATTGATGGAAATCTTCCTCTCTATCTCTTCCGGATCGTAGTCAGTAACCGTATTGCCCTTATCAACTTTAGTCAGCCGGCTGGTTACTCCGGCATTAAATAACATGGCTGCCGTCAAAGAAGTCTTGCCGGAAGAGCCATGCCCGATGATGGCTATATTCCTCAACTGTTCTGGGCTATAATCCTTCATCCTTGTTCCTCCAGTGATTTGCTTTTTCCAGCACAAGAAGCAATTCTTGGCTCTTGAAAGTATATATAATAGTAAAAAAACTGCTTAGACTCAAGGAAAAGGCACGATTATTTTCCTGAGGCTTCTTCCTCCAGGATTTCCAGGAGTGCTGGAGGCAAAGGACTCTTAAATTCCAGCCATTCTTTCTTTAACGGATGTTCGAAGGATAAACTGAAGGCATGAAGAAACAGACGGGAAACAGGTTTACGCTTTTTTTCTCCTCCCTGGCCATAACGCCTGTCACCAAGCAGTGGATGACCAGTAGCAGCCAGATGAACTCTTAACTGATGTGTTCTTCCCGTTAAGGGTTTTAAGGCGAGAAGAGTTGAATGCTTGAATTCTTTCAAAACTTCATACCTGGTAATAGCTGTCCTGGGTTTTCTGCTGCTGACTGACATCTTTAGCCGCTCGGCCGGATGCCGCCCTACGGGCAGGTCAATTATGCCTTTTTTATTCCTGAAGCGGCCGGCGGCCAGGCCTAAATAAGTTTTATTAACCGCCCTTTCCTCAAATTGCTGCCTTAACGAATAATAAGCTCTCTCCGTTCTGGCTACCACCATCAAGCCAGATGTCTCTTTATCAAGGCGATGAACAATACCCGGCCTCAGAGGAGAGCCAACGTTTTTTATTTCAGGATAAGAAAAAATCAGGCCATTGACCAGAGTCCCGCAGGAAATGCCTGCTCCCGGATGGACGACCAGCCCGGAAGGTTTGTCCAGAACTAAAATCTCCCTATCCTCATAAATAATAGCCAGCTTTATTTCTTGCGGTTCAAGTTCTATCGTGGGAGGCTTATCTTCCAGTGAAATTTCCACCAGGTCGCCAGCTCTGAGTTTCTGGCCAGGTTTTCCGGCCAGGCCATTGACCTTCACCTGACCATCTCTGATGGCCTTCTGAATTTTTGCCCGGCTAACTTCCGTAATTTTGTCCCTTAGATAAAGGTCTAACCTTCTAACCTCAGAAGCGCTAATCTGAAAACTGTGTTTAATCACTCTTCCTTGGTTTTAGAATAAAATACAGAGCCAGGCCAGCAACCAGACCAATCAAACAATAGAACTGCGGCATGGATAGACTGACCAGAGCGCTCTCCCCCTGGATGATATATGTTCCTTCTCCATGATCCCCGCGAAAATACTCGGTAAGAAAACGGATGACAGAATAATTTATAATGTAAAAACTAAAGACCTGCCCGGAAAATTTTTTCTTTTTAAAGATGATAAAAAGAACTATAAAATTCAAGAAATTAAGGACAGCTTCGTAAAGCTGGACAGGATGCAAAGGAGTATTTAGAGGAATGCCGGTCAGTTCATGGGCATATTCATTTTTAAAGACTGTTCCCCAGGGCAGTGAGCATTCACGACCATAGCAGCAACCAGCAGAAAAACAGCCCAGGCGGCCGAAACCGTGCCCCAGGGCAATGGCCGGAGCAATCAGATCGGCTACCGGCCAGAGCGGTATCCTTTTCTTTCTAAAGTAAAAGATGGCAAAAATAACGCCAAAAGTTAATCCACCCTGGAAAACGCCTCCTGAACGGGCCAGGCCAACCAGTTCAGAAGGATTGTTGACATAAAATGAAAAACGGCCAAAAAGAAGAACTAGCTTAGCTCCAATCAGCGAAACCAGAATTATCCAGAAAGCCGCATCCATCAGTTTATTGGGGTCAAAGCCGGCTTTTTTACCCTGAACATAAACAAACCAGATTGCGGCCGCCACGCCTAAGGCCATAAAAAAGCCATAGGTATGGACAGTCAGTGGTCCGAGCTTAAGAAGGATTGGATGCATGACCTTTGCTCCTGAACAAATTATAAATCAAGAGTATAACTCCAACCGTAATACAACTATCCGCTAAATTAAAAAATGGCCAGTGAAAATGTCCCGCATAAAAATCAAGAAAATCAATGACATATCCGCGGAAAATGCGGTCAATAATATTACCCAGAGCTCCACCGATAATCAGAGAAAGCGACAAGCGAGGAAAAATCATCTCCCGCGGCGTTTTATAAAAATAATAGATGACAATTCCCAGAGCGAACATGGCCCCAAGATTTATCAAAACCCTGCCCAGAGAGTGCTGGCTATTACCAAGGAATCCAAAAATTGCTCCCCGGTTATGCACTCTGGTTAAATTAAAAAAACCGGGAATAACGGTGACAACCTGATAAAGCGAAATAGATCTGGCTACCAGGTACTTGGTCAGTTGATCAACGCCCAACCAGAATAAAATAAACAAAAAATAGAAATAATTTTTAATTTTCATTTATCTTATAATCCGCCTTGAGTACCTGAAGACAGCGGGCACAAACCTGCGGGTAATCAGGATCCTCACCAACAGTGGTTGAAAAATTCCAGCACCGTTCACATTTCTGTCCGGCTGCCCGGCCTACCATGATTTTCAATTCATTAGTAGAGACCGGTTCAACGCCGACCGCGGAAACAATGAAAATCATGGGTAAGTCTGGCCAGAATTCAGCTAACAGATCAAAATCCCCGGGCGGTGCTTGAATGACAATCTGTGCCTCCAGCGAATTTCCCACCAGTTTGTCTTCCCGCGCCTTTTCTAGTTCTTTTTGAACTTCAGCTCTTATGTGCAGCAACCGCCCAACCTTCTTCATACTGTCATCAGCCAGCCAGGCCTTTTTCTCTTCAGGAAAAGTGCTAAGATGAACCGACTCTTCTTTTCCAGGGTAAGCCGGCATGACCTCCCAGGCCTCTTCACTGGTAAAAGGTACAATTGGAGCCATCAGGCGGAGAGTATTATTTAGAATTTGAAACATAGCTGTCTGCCCGGAACGCCTCTCAGCCGACCTGGTTCCAGAGCAATACATCCTGTCTTTTATAACATCAAGATAAAATGCGCTCAGGTCAACAGTAAAGAAATTATAAAGAGTATGAAAAACAATATGAAATTCATATTGATCATAAGCTTCCACCACTCTACTGGCCACCTGATGCCCTCTCTCCAGGATCCAGCGGTCAAGCCAGTGAAGTTTCCCGGAAGGAATCATGTCCTCAGCCGGCTTAAAATCAGACAGATTGCCCAGAAGAAACCGCCAGGTATTTCTAATTTTCCTGTAAGCTTCCACCAGGCGCTGAAGAATTTCCTGGCCAAAGCGAGCGTCCTCTTTATAATTGAGCATGGCTACCCAGAGCCTCAATATTTCAGCACCATGCTGCTTAATGATTTCTCCCGGTTCAATAACATTGCCAAGCGATTTAGACATGGCCCGACCCTGTTCATCTAATACAAAACCATGGGTCAGGCAGGTTTTAAAAGGCGAGCCCCGGCGTGCCCCCACGCCAATCACCAGGGAACTATTAAACCAGCCGCGATACTGGTCATGTCCCTCGACATAGAGATCCGCTGGCCAGGGAAGTTCCGGCTTTTTTCCCAGCAGGCCATGACTTGCTCCGGACTCAAACCAGACATCGAGAATATTATTTTCTTTTCTGAACTGGCTTGAATGGCACACCGGACATTTTGTCTCTGGAGGCAGCAGTTCAGAAGCTTCTTTCTTAAACCAGGCATTTGATCCTTCTTTCTCAAAAATATCGGCTACAAAATTGGTCGTGCGCTCATCCGCCAGAATCTGACCGCAGTTTTCACAATAAAAAGCAGGAATGGGGACTCCCCAGGACCTCTGTCTGGAAATGCACCAATCAGGCCGAGCGGACATCATATTGGCTATTCTTTCCTCGCCCCAGTATGGAATCCACCTGACTTTTTTTATCTCATCAAGGACATTTTCCCTCAGGTTGCTTTTATCCATAGAAATGAACCACTGTTCGGTTGCTCTGAAAATAACCGGATTTTTGCATCTCCAGCAATGGGGATAGGAGTGGCTGATTTCGTCTGTCTTAAGAAGTGTCCCTTCCTTTTTCATATCTTCAATAATCAGGGCATTGGCCTGGAAAACGTTCATCCGGCTATATTTTTCCACCTGAGGTAAAAACTTACCTTCCTCATCCACAGGCGTATAAATATCAAGCCCATAGGCCAGTCCAGTCAGATAATCATCATAACCGTGACCTGGCGCGGTATGAACGCAGCCGGTTCCATCCTCCAGGGTGACATAATCAGCCAGGACAAGCAGAGACTCACGATCAATAAAAGGGTGTTTTGCCTTGAGGCCTTCCAGCTTCCTCCCGGGAAAAACCGCTAGTTCCTTATAATCTCTAAAGCCAAGCTCCTTAGCAACCACGGGCAGAAGCCGCCGGGCAATAATATAAGCTTCCTCTCCGGCTTCAACCGCTACGTATTCATACTCTGGGTGAACGGCGATGGCCAGGTTAGCCGGCAGAGTCCAGGGGGTCGTTGTCCAGATAATAACCGAGACCTTTTTCCCTTTAAGAGCCGGGAATTCCTGAGACAAATCTGAAATCAAAGGAAACTTGACATAGATCGAAGGTGATTTGGTATCTTTATATTCAATCTCCGCCTCAGCCAGAGCTGTTTGACAGTGCAAACACCAGTGAACCGGCCTTTTGCCTTTATAAACATTACCAGAGGCAAAGAAAGCCGAGAGCATTCTCAAAATATCAGCTTCATATTCCGGGTTCATGGTCAAATAGGGCTTTGACCATTCCCCGAAAACCCCTAAGCGTTTAAATTCCTCTCTCTGAATATCAATAAATTTCAGGGCATACTGACGGCATTCTTCCCTTATCTCAATTATTGACATCTCCTTCTTTTTTGAGCCGAGGAGCTGATCTAGCCTGATTTCAATGGGCAGGCCGTGGCAATCCCAGCCAGGAATGTAAGGAGAAAAATAGCCTCGCATCGTTTTAGATTTAACAATGAAATCCTTAAGAATCTTATTGAGAGCTGTGCCTAAATGTATATGGCCATTGGCATAAGGCGGACCATCATGAAGGATAAATGCCGGTTGGCCTGTCCGGCTGGCTATAATTTTATGATAAAGATCAATTTTCTCCCACTTTTTTTGAATCTCAGGCTCCTTTTGAACCAGTTGGGCTTTCATAGCAAAGGAAGTCTGAGGCAAGTTCAGAGTCTTTTTTAGATCACTCTTCTCAGCCATTAACTTAACTCCAGCCGTTACTAAATTTTTCTTATTATAAAACAGGTCAGCCCAAACTGCCAGATTTTCGGGTGACTTTTTTGAAATGGACTTCAGAAGCGGGTTAGTCCAGCCGAAAATGGGCTCCCCTGCTTTCGGGATTGGCCAGAGCTGCCAGGGTAATCATCAAGGCTACCTGTAAGCCGTGTCTGAGTTCTACCAGTTGTGGATCCATCGGGGCTTCCTGATAAAACTTATCCACCCGGTGCTTCAAGTATTCAAGATCAGCCCGAGCTCTTTCCAGACGCTTGGCTGTCCGGATAATACCGGCATAATTCCACATGGTCGAACGGATGGTGGCCCAGTCCTGGTAGATTAAAGCTGGATCAATAGGCTCTTCCTGTTCAGGGTAACGCCAGGAACGGATATGGCCGGGATAACCGCTAAGTGCCGGTTCAAAGTGTTCGGCTAAATACCTGGCTACTATGATCCCCCAGACCAGTCCTTCCAGTAGAGAAGTTGAAGCCAGCCGGTTGGCCCCATGAAGCCCGGTACAGGCCACTTCACCAACAGCAAAAAGCCGCGGTAACGAAGAACGGCCACACGTATCGACCAGGACGCCGCCGCAGCAGAAGTGGGCAGCTGGTACAACCGGGATAGGCTGCCGGGTAATATCGATGCCATAGCCAAGGCAGGTGCGATAAATATAGGGGAACCTCTTCTTGATATCAACCCGGGTATGTCCAGCCAGATCTAGCAAGACAAAATTGGAATTAGTATTAATCATTTCCTGATAAATGGCCCTGGTAACTTCATCCCGGGGAGCTAAATCTCTGAGCGGACTGTATTTTTCCATGAATGTCCGTCCATCTCTTGTTTTTAATCTGGCTCCTTCCCCTCTGACCGATTCAGAAATTAAAAAATTATCAGCTTCACGGTGATACAGGGCAGTCGGGTGGAACTGAATATATTCCATGTTGACAATTCTGGCTCCTGCCCGCTGGGCCATGGCATAACCAGAGCCGATAGCCGTCTTCGGATTGGAAGTAAATTCAAAGATAGCTCCGCACCCACCAGTAGCCAGAATAGTATAAGCAGCAATGAACTTTTTAACCCGCCGGGATTTATTATCAAGGACATAAGCCCCAAGACAGGAAGGTTCCCGGTAGGCGGCTAAAGGATCAAGAAAATGATGAGGACTGGTCAGCAGGTCAACAGCCGTGTGGTCAAAATAAAAATGGATATTTGGAAAATCCTTCAGCCGGTTATATAAAGCAGTAGCAATTGTCCGCCCAGTAGCATCAGCCACATGAAGGATCCGGCGGCGTGAGTGTCCGCCTTCCAGGGCATAATCGAGTTTATCAGGAGAAGAACGGGCAAAAGGTATTTTTAATTCGTTGATCAAAATCCGGTCTATAGCTTTTTTCCCTTCAGCTACCAGCAGATCAACTGCCTCTGGACTATTAACATAATCACCTGCCTTAAGAATATCTTCTTTCAACAGTTCTGGTTGATCATCCTGCCCGAAAGAAACTATGCCTCCCTGAGCCCAAAAAGTATTTGAGCCTTCTATGCCTGGCGACTTGGCCACAATGTTTATTTCAAATCCCTGCCTGGCTGCTTCCAGAGCGGCAATGCCGCCCGCTATTCCTTCTCCAATCACCAGAAGATCAGAGTATATTTCTTCCTCGACTCGTTTGGTCATACCAGCCCTTTTAATCAAATTCAAGTGAAATATCAACCGAACGGAAGGAATGAGTCAGAGCTCCAACTGAAATAAAATCAACACCGGTCAGTGCCAGCTCTCTAACCGTGCTCAGGTTAACTTTACCAGAGACTTCCAGCGGAACCAGTGAAGAAACAAGTCGAACCGCTTGTCTGATCAAACTCAACTCCATATTATCAAGCATGATAATATCCGCTCCCCCCTCGAGCGCCTCTTCCACCTCTTCTAGATTGGTTGCCTCAATTTCTATTTTTATCCCCGGTCTTACCTGCTTTTTGGCTTTTTCCAGGGCAGCCTTTATTCCCCCGGCCAGTCTGATATGATTGTCCTTAATGAGCATCATATCTGACAGGCTCATTCGATGATTTTTCCCGCCACCAATCCGGACCGCATATTTTTCAAGCTCCCTCCAGCCAGGAGTTGTCTTCCTGGTATCCAGGATAGAAGCTCTTGTCCCTTTTACCTCTTCAACAAAAGTCCTGGTAATGGTAGCAATCCCTGACAATCTCTGAAGAAAATTCAAGGCGCTTCTTTCAGCTTTTAAGACTGAAACAGCTGGACCAGAAAAGTCAGCCAGAATATCCCCTCCCCTGAATTCATAGCCATCTTTTTTAGCGTTTCTTAATTCAATGGCCGGGTCAACGGCTGCCATCAGTCTGGCCGCCACTTCCAGACCAGCCAGTACCCCGTTTTCTTTAGCCAGGAAAACCCCGGAAGCCAGATACCCCGGGGAAACAATAGCTTCAGTAGTAATATCACCAGCAGGCAGGTCCTCATCCAGAGCCAGAGCAATCAAGGCGTCAAGTTTTTTAAGATTTACATCCATGAGATGTTGATTATATGAATTGTTTCCTGATGAGTCAATAAAGGAACATATCTAAAGACAGTGCCCCGTGGTTTCTCTTGATTATCTTGATTATTCAGATGATTTATGGCAAAATAATTTTTAATTTTTCTTGTTGGGTGCTAACAAAATTGAATAAGAGATTGATGAGCAACTCTGTCTATCAATATCCTCTCCGCCTGGATACTTCTCTTCTTAAAAAAGTTCTGATGGACGCCTTGAGCAGCGGCGGTGATTTTGCTGATTTATTCATTGAATACCGGACATCTCTGTCAATTTCCATGGAAGAAGACTTAATAAAAGAAACAGATGAAAACCTGAGCATGGGATTGGGTATCAGGGTAATTAAAAAAGAACGGACTGGCTATGCTTATACTAATGACCTGGACGAAGAAAAACTCATAGAGGCAGCCAGACTGGCGGCAGCCATTGCCGGGACAGGAAAGCCACCTCAGAAAAATATTCGTTTCAAGCCGGTCAAGGCCAAAAGCCAGGCGGTCAGGGTTAAAAACCTGGCCACTGCTTCTTCCCTGGCAGAAAAGATTGACCTGGTCAGGAGGGCTTACCAGTCCGCTCTGAATTATGAACGGGCCATAAAAAAAGTACAGGTAACTTACAGGGAATCTACTCAGCATGTCTGGATACTAAATTCAGAAGGGTTATCAATTAAAGACTGCCGGCCGATGGTCAAGCTAGCTGTTCGATCCCTGGCAGAAAAGTCCGGACGCCGTGAAGCCGGCTATTATGGGGGCGGAGGCCGGGTCGGCCTGGAGTTCTTCAATCAGTCGCTGGCACCTGAGGCGATTGGAGAAGAGTCGGCTCGTGAAGCTTGCCTGTTGCTGGAAGCGGTTGAGCCCCCAGCCGGACAATGGCCAGTGATTCTATCTCCAGGGCATAGCGGGGTGCTGGTTCATGAAGCAGTTGGACATCTCCTTGAGGCTGATTTTATCAGGAAAAAGACTTCAATTTTCTGGGATAAGCTCGGCCAGCAGGTAGCTTCCGGACAGATAACCATTTATGATGATCCGACCATCCCTGGTTTTCGCGGCTCATATAATATTGATGATGAAGGGACCCCGGCGGAAAAGACTCTTCTGGTCGAGAAAGGCTCCATCAGAGATTTCCTTTATGATAAGCTTTCGGCCAGGTTAATGGAGAAAAAGGCCAACGGACACGGGCGCAGAGAAGATTTTACCAACTGGCCGCTACCAAGAATGAGTAACACATATATTGCCCGGGGAGAATATTCACCGGGGGAAATAATCAAGTCAGTCAAAAAGGGTTTTTATGTCAACCATCTGTCAGGTGGCCAGGTGGAAGATTCTGGCCAGTTTACTTTTTCTATCAGCCTTGGTTTTCTTATTGAAAACGGCCGGCTGACCAGGCCGGTTAAACAGGCGACCCTGATCGGCAATAACCTGGACATTCTCCAAAAAGTGGAAATGGTCGGCTCAGATCTCGAATTTGGGCTGCAGACAGCAACCTGCGGTAAGGAGAGTCAGGAAGTCCCGGTTAACGATGGCTGTCCAACGATGAAAATTACCCGCATGACTATAGGAGGACAGCCATGAAAAGGCAGAACAAGAAAAATAATAACTTCAGATTGCTGGCTGAGGAGCTGATCGATTTTGGAGGCCACAAAGGAGCTGATGAAATTGAGGTCACCATCTACGATGGCCGTGAATTCGAAGTTCAAGCCAGGCAGGGACAGGTGGAGAATCTCATTCAGGCAGATTCTAAATATTGCTCGGTGCGGATTTTTAAAGATAAAAGAACAGCTTCTTTTAGCACTTCCGATCTTTCCCGGCCGGCACTTCATTCTCTGATTGAAAAAGCTGTCAAGAGGGCCAGCCAGACTCAAGCTGATGAATTTTCTGGTCTGCCAGAAGACCCTAAATATAAAGTTGAAGAGTTATCATTAAAACTCTTTGACCCGGCGCTGACTGAACTAAAACCCAAAGAAAAAATAAAGCTGGCGGCAGAAACAGAAAAAATAGGCCTGGCTGACAGGCGAATCACAAATTCCTTCGGAGCCCGTTTGGTCACCAATGAACTTAAAACCTTTCTGGTCAACTCCAATGGTTTTAGCGGCAACTATCTTCAGACTTACTCCAGCCTGAGTCTTGGCCTGCAGGCTGGTCAGGGAAATCAATTAGTTGAAGATTACTGGTTTTCCGCTGCCCGCCATTTTAAAGATCTGGCTTCTCCTAAAGAAATAGCCAGAAAGGCAATCAACAGAACTGTGCGTCAGCTTCATCCCCGCCAGCTAAAGACCCAAAAAGTTCCTGTTATTTTTGAGCCAATGATGACTTCCTGGCTACTAAGTTTTCTTTTTCATTGTCTGTCGGGCCAGGCTGTCTATCAGAAAACTTCTTTTCTGGCAGGTAGGCTCGGAGAAAAGATAGGGAATAAAAACCTAACCATCATTGATAACGGTCTGCTGCCTGGAAAACTTGGCTCAAGACCATTTGATGCCGAAGGAGTTCCTCCTCAAAAAACAACTGTTATTGAGGCAGGATATTTAAAGCACTTTCTCTGCAATACCTATGCCGGGAGAAAGCTGGGCCTGAGTTCCACTGGCAATGCTGATGGAAACGGCATCGGGCCAAATAATTTTTATCTTAAACGGGGAACTTATTCTCCAGATGAAATTATCAGCTCGACCAGAAAGGGCCTGTTACTGACCAGGACAATAGGACAGGGGCTCAATCCTGTAACCGGAGATATTTCCCGGGGCGCTTTTGGCCTGTGGATCCAGGATGGTCGAATAGCCTTTCCCGTGTCTGAAATCACTATTGCCGGTAATCTGGGCGAAATATTGAACTCTATAGAAATGATTGGCTCTGACCTGAATTTTTATAGCCCGGTCTGTGGCCCGACCATCAAGGTAGCTGAAATGACAGTGGCCGGTTCCTAAAATTTAAAGTCCTCAGGAAATTTCTGGCCATAAAGGTTCAAATGAGCAACTTCCAGCAGGTTTCTTTTTGGCACATGCAGACAAGCATTTTCATCTTTCCAGTATTTAACTGAACCGCTATAGTTTTCCACAACTGGCTGCTCTGCCGGGTAGCCAAGGGCAATGACTGAATCAATTTTAAGTGTTTCAGGCAGCCCCAGAACAGGACAAAGTCTGTCACGGTCAATAGAGATCAGCCAGCAACTGCCCAGTCCAGCAGCAAGTCCACCCAGGATAATATTTTCGGCGGCTGCTCCAACATCATATTCAAAACCTTTAGTCCGGATCAGACTATTAACCAGAATAATGATATAAGCAGTTGGTTCCTGCCCTGGTTGTGGATCGCCAGCCGGGTTTATATAGGCCGCCCAGCGCAGGCAGGAAAATACCACCTTTCTGATTTGCTGATCAGTCACCGCCAGGAACTCCAGTGGTTGAAGGTTGGAGGCTGAAGGAGCCAGATGCCCGAGATCAATCAGTTTATATAAGATTTCAAGAGAAACTTCCCGTGGCTGAAACTGGCGGATGGTTCTCCTCTTTCTGATTAAATTCATGAGATTTTCCATTTCTAATCTCCTCTCCAGGCAGTTTTTTGCCGGCGGCCTGGTTCTGGTGCTATAAAATTAAAAAAGAGGTTAATCACCAGCAAAATGAGGCCAGCAACCAGATACATGTGTTTCAGCCCAACTATTTCCGACATCCAGCCATAAAATATTGAACCAAGCCCCATGCCGGCATCAAATAAGGAATTATAAAGGCTTATAGCCAGGCCTTTATTACCGCGACCCATGAAATCAATCAGGTAGGCACTCAAAGCGGGGAATATTAATCCCTGGCCGAAGCCGCCCAGGAAGCCGGTAGTGAGCAAAAGCCACTGGCTGTTAATTTGTGAAATCAAAACCAGGTTAAAGCAAATCAAAAGAGCTGAAATAAAGACCACCTTTTTTCGGCCATATTGATCAGAAACTCCACCAAACCGGAAGCGTGAGATGATAGCGGCAGCAGAAAAAACAATGAAAAATGGCCCTACCCGGCCGAGTTTAAGAGAGTTTACCAGCAAAGGCATGAAATAAATCATGGCTCCCCTGACCGAGCCATGGGCAACCGGCATCAAGCCAATAATAAGTAAAATAAACCAGGTGGCGTATTTCCAGCTTTTTTCGCGTCCGGAGGCTGCCAGCTCCTCATCCAGTTCTTCTCTGGGAAGTTCTTTGGTCACCAGAACCAGGATTAAAGACAGAACAAGAAAAATCAGGGCAAAATTAACCAGCCAGGGAAAACCCCAGCGGGTGATGATCTCTTCACCCAGTGAGGGACCAACCGCATTAGCAATCAGGCCGGCCACACCGACAATACCAATTGATCGGGCCACACTCTGCACCGGAGCTAAATCTGTGCACATGGCGATATTGGCTGTCATGCTGATACCCCAGCCAAGTCCAGTTATGGCGCGTAGAATTACCGGCAAGTAGCCAGCATCTTTTACCAGATGAAAGAAAGGCACAACACTGATCAAGATAATCAGCCCAAGAAGTGAAATCTTCTTACCGCCCTGCTTGTCGATCAACCGGCCAAAAAAAGGTCGGATTAAAATGGCAGTAACACTGTGGATACCCATGATGAGCCCCACCTGGCTTGTCCGGGGATTAAACTGCTTAAAAAAAAGTGGGAGAATAAAAAAGAGACTGATCGACAGATAGAGAAAAAAATAGGCTGAAAGGCCCAGGACAAAATCTAAGGTCCAGAAATGATTAGGTTCATTTATCTGGCCTGACCGGACCATTAGCCGCCTTCACTAAAATCAAATTAAAGTAATTTAATAGCTTAAATTCTCCTGTTTGTAAACAGCCGACAGTCAGTCTTCAGGGGAAAAAGCCTGCGGTTTGACAGATAATAACTAAAGTGATAATAATCATAAAACTTTATTTCGGCAGGGCAAAACATGAAAAAACTAATTCTTTCTGACAGGACGGCTATAAAAAGATTGAGCCTGGACTTTTTATTGATCCTCTCGGGCTCAATAGTAATGGGAATAGGTTATACTTTATTTTTAATTCCATTTCACTTAGTTCCAGGCGGGTTGTCTGGCATTTCCATTATGATCAACTATCTTTTCCCCCTGCCGGTCGGCCTGGTCATCATTGTTCTGAATGTACCAATTCTTCTTATCAGTTATAGATTTCTCAGCCGCAAATATGTTTTCACCACCCTGGCTGGTATGATAACTTCTTCCCTTTTGATTGATTTTTTCAATCAGATTCTTAAATGGCCCCGCGGTACTGATGATATGCTACTGGCTGCTATTTATGGCGGGCTGCTTCTTGGCATCGGCCTCGGCCTGGTCTTCAGAGGGGAAGCCTCGACCGGAGGCTCAGATGTCATTGGACTGATACTTAACAAATATCTGGGAGTAACAGTCGGCATTGGCATTATGCTGACTGATTTCATAATTATCTCTACCTCAGGCCTGGTTTTCAAACAGCTCGAAGCCCCGCTTTATGGTTATATTGTTCTTTTTATTTCATCCAGGATGATTGATGTGGTACTGGAAGGCTGGAATTTTTCCAAAATGGTAATCATAACTTCCAGTCAGCCGGAAAAAATTTCTGATTTCATTTTGCACAGTCTCGATCGCAGCGGCAGTGCTTTAAAATCCCGCTCTCTTTATCTTAACCGCGAAGGCGAAATCATAATCACGGTTATTCACCGGAAACAATTGGCCGAGCTCAAAGCTTTTATAAAAAAGACCGATCCTGAAGCTTTTGTTATTATTAATGATACCCATGAAGTGCTGGGCAAGGGATTTAAAGCCCGTCTGTCAGGCTAAAAGAGCATTTTTGCTGCTTGCCGGTCGCCCTCGATTTGTTTTTTGCTTTTTTGTTTAAAATAGCGAGGGGGTAAACTCTATAATTCCAGGCTCTTAATCTCTCGTAGAACCTGAAGAATTGATGCCAGGTCAACCCGGCTCCAGGCCTGATCGAGACGGCTAATTAGCCTGGCCAGTTGCCAGGCAGTATCAGACTTTAAAAAAGAGCCGACCTCTCTTGGACTGCGGACATTGGAGGGATCAAGATCTCCAGGCCTCTGGCCAGGTCTGATATCTGTCTGGAAAAGAATCTGATTAGCCAGAGTTAAATAATGATCCCTGAGATTTATAAAATAAAGAAGGCAATAAACATCAAGGAGATAACGTTTCTCATTTTCAGGTGCCGCCTCGATTCCGGCCAGCAGTCCAGCTGGAGGCTCATATTTATAGACTTCTTTCATGGCCGTCAGCAATCTGTGATCCCGGTCAAAAGCTGCTGGCAGGACTTCCTTCTTATAAAATTCCTGAAGATGCTGCAGGTCAAAGGGAATTTTCCTGACCTTTGCCCAGGCAGAGGAAATAATCAGGACAGGTCTGGAGCTATTAATCAAATAAATTTCCTGCCGGTCAAAAAAACCATTCTGGTCGGTATCAAAATAACGAATTTCTCCAAGTCCAGGGCAGCCAGCCATGTTTCCGATCTGGCACCAGCCTTCTTTTGAACCAAATAAATGAATCTTCTGATCAAGTTCACTATAATAAAATTCAACTGGCCCAATTAAATCAGGAGCGACTTCCCTTCTGATATTCCATTTCTGAAGATAAGAAGAACTGCCTGGTAATCTGACTCTTTCCGGCAGCCAGCCAACACCCTCCCCGAGATTCTCTAGACTTGAAGTTGCCCCTGCCGCTGAGCTGGTAGAAAACTCCTGCCAGGAAAAGCCCACCGCCTGAGGCGAGTATGAAAAGGCTAATGCTTTTAAATTTTCACGGCTGATAAAGTAAACTTCTTGAGGAGGACGCCTCAATGGAGAAAAGTTTCTGGCTGACTCTAAATCAAAGGGCAGGCTACCTGCCTGAAGCAGGCCAACATCATAATCAAAAGGTTTTTCCTGGCTATTTTCTCCAGCCAGATCAAAACTGATTTCAAGGCTTTTAATAACCGGATCTTTAAGCTCCCTCAACCAGCTATTTACCGGTTCAATAAAATTATCCTTAGACACGGCCGGCTGCACATGGCTGCGGATAACCAGATCACTCAACCCGTCCTGGTCTAAATCATAACTGGCTAACGGGCACAAATCAGCCGGCCAGAAAGTTCCGGTAAGAGGATTAAAGACATTCTTAAAATATAGTTTATCGCCGGTCAGGTTCTTGAAAAAGTTGCCTGAGATTAGATCAAATGGCGTTCTAAATTTAAAAATTTCCCCTATTTTTTCATAATCATAACCGCCCCACATGAGACTGAGATATCCACGCTCATAAAGCCTGATCTCCATAAAATCGGCCTGTCCGTCATCATCTTCGTCAACATAATCAATCATGACCTCAACCAGTCCATCCCGGTTAAGATCATAAAGATAGCAGTCCTGGCTATAGTCGCCTCCCGTCAACAGGCTGCCGTTAGCATCATCATCAATGATCCAGGTTAGAACCTCTGCCAGATAGCCATCATCAGCCTGAAAAGCTTCAGCCCTGACCAGCATTCTGTCTTTAGCCTCTCCTCTTTCCTGAATAATAAAACTTTCACCAGGTTCAAGAGCAAGAGCCTTTTTCCACCATTTTTTTGATTTGAGGCTAATTAAGCGCCCGTTGGTTGACATGGCTGTCTGCTTCATCCACCAGGTCCCTGCTTTTTCTTCACCAGCTTTTAAGGCTTTGCTTATTTTTTCGTCTGCAGCTAAACTCCGGGCTGCTGCCAGAAAAAAAATAAAGGTAATAATAAACATTCGCCAGCCGGCTGCTTCTAGTCTTAAAATTTTCTTCATTAAACATTCCAAAAAATTAAAGTTGCCACCAGAGCCTGCTTTTATGCTATTTTAGAAAAAGGGGTATGTCAATTATGATAATCAATTATAATGAATGACCTAGCTCTTTTTTGCCTGATGAAATCAGGTCCTTGAACAGCCAATTTTGCTATAATTCTTTTAATTGAAACTGAGGTTAATGGATGGACTGGCTAAAAACTTTAAGGGCAAAATCAAAGCTATCAATTTCTCCGGCTTTTGATCCAGGTTTTTTCCCGCTTAGCTTGTTTTTTAGCTGGTACCAAGCAGCCGCCGGCTCCAGCCAGGAAGAGATGAGATTGGCTCTAGAGCGGGAAAATGGATTAATTTCACGCTGGCAAACAAACCTTCTACCTTTGAGCGAAAAAAACCTGCCGCTGACCAGGCGGTTTGTTGATAGGCTGATCAAATTTCTTTTGTGGCAAAAAGGTGCTTTTAAAATTTACTTTTATGGTCCGGAAATTATTTATCAGGAGATAAAAAATCTTTATTCTCCACAGGGAGAGCGGGCCTTTGATGTTGATCTGATGAGCACCGTCTATAACCAGCCGTTTACTGTGGTCAAAGTCAAAAAGACTGAACTGCCAGAAGAGCGTCAGAGCGCCATTTCTCTCGGCGGCCATCTTGACGGCTGCCGCCTGGGCTTTGACCTGGGAGCCAGTGATTTTAAGCTGGCTGCTCTTAATAATGGCCACGTAGTTTTTAGTGAAGAAATTCCCTGGCAGCCACAGGCAGAAGCTGATCCGGCTTACCATTTTGAGCATCTTCAAGCAGGATTGAAAAAAGCTGCCGCCAGTCTGCCACGGGTAGATGCGATTGGGGGAAGTGCTGCTGGTATTTACATCAATAACCAGGTAAGAATTGCCTCTCTTTTCCGTGCTGTTCCCAGGGACATTTTCGATCAGAAGGTGAAAAATTTATTCCTGGATTTACAGCACCAATGGGAAGTTCCCTTAGAGGTCATTAACGACGGTGAAGTCACTGCCCTGACTGGTTATCTCAGCCTGAAAGAACCGGCTGTTCTGGGGGTAGCTATGGGCTCAAGCCAGGCAGGCGGTTACCTTGATCCTTCTGGCCATCTGCCAGGCTGGCTGGACGAGCTGGCCTTTGCTCCGCTTGACCTCAATCCGGAAGCAGCCAGAGATGAATGGTCTGGCGATCTTGGCGTTGGCGCCATGTATTTTTCTCAGCAAGCAGTGAACAAACTGGCTCTTCAAGCAGGGTTTAGTTTCTCCGATGGGATGAAACTTCCTGACAGGCTAATGCAAGTCCAGTTTCTGGCTGATAAAAACAATAAAACCGCCACCAGGATTTTCCAGGATATAGGTGTTTATTTGGGTTACACGGCTCATCTTTACTCACTTTTTTATGATTACCGGCACTTGCTGATTCTCGGACGGGTAACTTCCGGTTCAGGAGGCGAGCTGATTAAGCAACAGGCAGAAAGTGTCTTAAAAACAGACTTCCCTGAACTCAAAGGAAAAATTACCTTTCATCTCTTTGATGAAAAAAGCCGCCGGTTAGGCCAGGCAGTGGCCGCCGCCACCCTGCCTGAAATAAAAAAATAAAAATGAACTCAAAAAAATAAGGAGAGATAAACTCATGGAAGTTATCATTCAGGCTGATAGTGAACAAGCCAGCCTGCTGGCTGCCAGATTAGTTAGCAGGATAATAAAAGAGAAAGAGAAGCCGGTTATCGGACTGGCCACAGGCAGTACACCTTTACTGCTTTACCGGTTTCTGGTCAAAATGCACCGGGAAGAAGGACTGGACTTCAGCCGCAGTATTACTTTTAATCTTGATGAGTATGTTGGTCTGGCACCTGAACATCCTGCTTCTTTTCACCATTTTATGTGGAAAAATCTTTTCAGCCAGGTGAATATTAAGCCTGAAAATGTTCATATCCCTGACGGTCTGGCCAGCGACATGGAGGCTTATTGCCGTCAATATGAAGAAGATATAAAGGCTGCAGGCGGACTGGACATACAGATTCTGGGGCTGGGAACAGATGGTCATATTGGCTTCAATGAGCCCTCCTCTTCCCTGTCTTCAGATACAAGAATTAAGACTTTGACCGACCAGACCAGAAAAGACAATGCGATTTTTTTTGAAGCTGAAGAGAACGTTCCCTATCATGCCATTACCATGGGGATAGGAACTATCCTCCAGGCGAGAATTTGCCTCTTAATGGCCTTTGGTAAAAAAAAGGCCAGGGCGGTTTCCCGGGCAGTCGAGGGGCCGGTGACTTCCATGGTTCCAGCTTCAGCTCTCCAGCTACACCCCAGAGCCATCATGCTGCTCGATAAGGAGGCAGCTTTTAAGCTTGACCAGATTGATTATTACCATTGGGCCTATGAACACAAACCAGAGTGGCAGAAATTTTAACATGTCTGGACATATAAATGAGCTTTTGACTTAATTTTCTGGCCTGTGGTATAAAATTCCAACTGATATCTTAAGACGGAAAGGACCGGAGCATGCAGTTAAATACAGTTGATTGGTTGATTGTCACCCTTTCTATTGTCATCTGCTTTTTGCCGCCACTTATTCTTAGCCGCCGGGCGGGGAAAAACACGGCAGAATTTTTTACTTCCGGGCGGGCTGCACCCTGGTGGCTGATCGGGATTTCCATGGTGGCTACAACCTTTAGTACTGATACTCCCAATCTGATTACCAATATTGTCCGCAATAATGGCTATGTCGCTGGCAACTGGGTATGGTGGGCCTTTCTTCTAACCGGTATAATGACCGTCTTTTTTTATGCCCGGCTCTGGCGCCGGTCACGGGTCTTAACTGACCTTGAATTTTATGAAGTGCGTTATACAGGCAAGCCGGCTTCTTTTGTCCGGGGTTTTAGAGCCATCTATCTTGGGCTCTTCTTCAATTGTGTCATCATGGCTTCAGTCAATCTGGCAGCCGCTAAAATTGCCAATGTCATTCTTGGCTGGCCAATGACTAAAACCTTGATCGTTTGCAGTATCATCAATGTCATTTTTGCCGCCACTGCCGGATTATGGGGGGTACTGGTAGTGGATTTAATCCAGTTCGGTATCGCCATGACTGGAGCTTTTGCCGCCGCTATTTTTGCTCTGAAACAGCCAGAAATTGGCGGCCTGCCAGGTCTTTTCCAGAAGCTGGAGGTGCTCAATCCGAAGATAATCAGTTTTCTTCCAGACTTTGGCGACTGGTCAATAGCTTTATCAATTTTCATTATTCCCTTCTTTATTCAGTGGTGGTCAGTCTGGTATCCAGGAGCTGAGCCAGGAGGAGGCAGCTATATTGCTCAGAGGATGCTGGCTGCTAAAAGTGAAAAGGACGCTTTATCAGGAACATTGTTTTTTAATTTTGCTCACTATGCCATCAGACCCTGGCCCTGGATCCTGGTAGCACTTTGTTCTTTTATTATTTACCCAAATCTGAGCGATATTCATTTGGCTTTTCCTAATGTTGATCCAAGATTAATCGGCCATGATATGGCTTATCCGGCCATGCTCCGCTTTCTGCCCCACGGGTTTCTGGGGATTATGGTTGCCGGTTTGCTGGCCGCTTATGTCTCCACTTTAGTAACTCATTTAAATTGGGGCAGTTCCTATCTCGTTCATGATTTTTACCGCCGCTTTCTCAACCCAGGAGCTTCAGAGAAGCACTATGTCGGAGTAGCCCGCCTGACGACAGTTGTTCTGATGATTCTGGCCAGCCTGCTAACCTTCATTCTTGAATCGGCCAAGGCCAGTTTTGACCTGATGTTATCAATTGGAGCCGGCACAGGTCTGATTTACCTTTTACGCTGGTTCTGGTGGAGGATAAATGCCTGGTCGGAAATCGCCGCTATGGCCAGCTCCTTTAGTGTAGCCGTTTTCTTTTTTGTCCGTGGTAAACTCGGTCATCCGATACCGTCACACATCACACTTTTAATTACCATCGCTTTTACCACTGTCGTCTGGCTGGCAGTAACTTACCTCACCAGGCCAGTTGAGAAAAACAAGCTAATCTCTTTTTACCAGCTGGTAAAACCTGCTGGCCCTGGCTGGAAAAAAATAAGGCAGGAAGCTAACCTGGAAGCTTCGCCTGACAAATTGACACTCTGTCTGGCCGGCTGGGTGACGGGATGTTTGTTTGTCTATTCGGCTCTGTTCGGTGCCGGCGCTTATATTTATGGCCGGCAGAATCTTGGTATTTTCTGGAGCTTGTTATTCGTGGTCAGCACTCTGGCCCTGATCAAAATCATGTCTAAAATCTGGGCTGAGCCTAAAACTCAAGAGACACGAAGTTAAAATACAACCTTGATGAATCTGACTTTCAAAAATTATCCTGCCCGCCAGGAGCTCAGGTCAATTGAAAATCCGGCAGGCTTAACTCTGGCCAGCTCAGTGTTTATGAAGGTCTTTATGCATGATCTTTCTGATTTTATGCAGTCGGTCATCAGCCGGCAGATCAAGCAGCTTTTTATTCATAAATTCATCATTCTCCGCCTGCAGCATTCTGACCACATAATCAATAACGCTTGGGGGGAAAATCCCATCCCGCTCATATAATTCTCTTTTTTCGTTGAGAATTCTCGAAGATTCGACACAACTGCCAGGAAGTTTAGGTAATGTTTCGAGGAGTTTCTGATCTTCAAAGATATTCCCCTTAACATATAGCCTGGCAGCCAGTTCGAGAGGCTGGCTTCCTTGGAAAACGGGAATATCAGGCCTGAAAGCCCAATCAGCCGCCATGGTCAGACCAGCCAGTAAAAGGTGAATAAGAGCACTGCCATCAGGAGAACGGAGCTCAACCGTCTGTCGGCCCTGCTTCTTGGTATAGCCAGTTCGATCGGCCGGATTGACCAGCCTGGCCAGGTTTTTAAGGCCAGTCCAGCCAAGAGGAACCCTGATCAAGGCACTACGGTTGAGATCACTCCAGCAAATTCTGGTTGGGGCTTCCAGATTGGGCACAAGTCGGAGATAGGAAGATGAAACTGTATTGCCAAAAGCTGTTAAAGAATCAGCATAATGGCACAACCCGCCGATGAGCCGACTGGCTTCCTGACTGAGCTGTCCATCCTGGCCAACCATGATATTTAAACCGTCTTTAACCAGTTCGAGGTGGAAATGAAGGCCACTGCCAGCCACTCCTTCCTCTATCTTCGGAGTAAAGGTGGCTACCATTCCATATTTATAAGCTACGTTTCTGATCAGCCAGCGGGCCAGGATTAAATAATCCCCCATATCTTCAACCGGCCGGGGCAGAAACTCTATTTCCACTTGCTCGGCTTGCTTGCCTTTGATTTCATCAAGATAGCTGTTGACGCTGTCCACATAACCAGCTTCACTGTGAGCATATTTGACTGCACCGGTTATCTGCGTAATGTACCTGACCATTTCATCCAGAACATGGCCGCTCTTAACAAAAGGCGAAGTAGCATGATAACTTCTTTTCTTCTCAACCGGATAAATTTTCGGGCCAAAATCGCCCAGCAGGAAAAATTCTAACTCTCCCATTGCCCTGAGCTCCAAACCTGAATTCTTCTGGAATAAGCGGTGAGCTCTGGCTAGAATATTATCGAGGGCAAAAGGAATGGGCTGTCCCTGGCCATCAAGATAACGGCAAACAAAATCCAGGCTGCGCTCATCAAAAGGGTTAAGAAAGGCTGATTTATAGACCGGCAGCACATACAAATCTGACAGCCCCATATCAACCAGGCCTTTATAAAGTGAAGAGCCGTCAACTCTTTCCCCTTCAGCCAGAATGGTTTCAGCCTGGCTGAGGCTAGCCACCGGCACCTTGAGCTCTTTCAGTTTTCCATCGAGCCCGACATAGTGAAAAGTGATCCTTTCCAGTTGTTTTATTTCAATGAGTTTTAAAAAGTCTTTCCGCCTAAAATCGGCTGGCTCTTTGTGCAGGAGAAGCGAAACCGGGTTGCTCAGGGCTAATTTTTCTCTTTCCTTCATATCTTTCTCTACCTCCATTGTTAAATTATTAAATTATCTGAAAAAGTTGAGTTATTATTTTAAGGGAAAACCTGAGCTGATAGCAACCTTCTTTAGCATTTTATTTACAATCATTATGGCTGAATGGCTGAAAGGTCAACTCTTCTTTCTGAACTGTCTATCAGCAGGTCATGAGGCTTGTGGTAGCTGTTAGATTCTAGGCACCATTCATCAGTCAATTTTTGTCTGGTTTGGCTTCAGCTCAGCTCATTATTTCTTTGATTGCTAAAAGTTCGCTTAATAGAGTAAATATTTTTGTCTTAAGTCATCAAATGCCTTTAATTCTGCCTCCAGATGACCTGTTATTATTTCAGGGCTCTCACCCGACTCAAGGGCCAGCCTGATATCAGAGTTACCCATGATCTTATCAAAATACTCTGGATGAAATTTAAATTTATCCGGATACATTTCTCTGACTGTTCTTATGATCCAGAGGCTGGTTAAAAATGGCCGGAAAGATTCCCGATCAATAACATGAAGCTGGCAGCCGCCGCATCTCTCACCCTGAAACTTGGAAAAAGTCGGGCTGAACCAGGCCTCCCTGAAAATAACTCCGGGGAGTTGCAGTCTGTTGAGCCTTTGAGTCAATTCCCAGCCATCAATCCAGGGAGCGCCGAAAAGTTCAAAAGGACGAGTAGTGCCTCGCCCTTCTGAGAGATTGGTTCCTTCTAAATAGACCTGGCCCGGATAAACAGTGGCTGTCTCCAGAGTCGGCATATTGGGTGAAGGCATAACCCAGGGCAGTCCTGTTTGATCAAACCACCAGTCTCTTTTCCAGCCTTCGGCCGGGATAACGGTCAGCCTGGCCTTCTTTTTCAGGAACCTATCATTGAATAACAGAGCCAGCTCCCCTATGGTCATAGCATGCCTTTCAGGAATCGGATAGAGACCGACAAATGAACTGAATTCAGGATATTTTAAAACTGCACCTTCTAAAATCTTGCCGCCTAGCGGATTCGGACGGTCAAGAACAATAAAATCCACGTCAAGCTCAACACAGCTTTCCATAGCCAGAGCCATCGTGGCCAGATAAGTATAGACTCTGGTGCCAATATCCTGAAGATCAAAAACCAGGACATCTATCCCCTTAATCATGCTGCTTTCCGGTATCTTACCTGCCGACCTGGTATCAAAATGACGCATCAATTCATCTATGTTTTTTAACATCTCAGGCTCTGGCTTTAACGACTGTCCATAGAGGCTGAAAACCGGCAGGTTAAATTTTTCATCAAAATAGAAAGGAACATATTCACCGGCTTGAGCTTCACCTCTGACACCATGCTCCGGCCCATAAAGGGCAACCAGATTAATTTCTGGATTGTTTTTAAATAGCCAGGCAGTGCTTTCCAGTTTTGGATTAACACCAGAAGGATTGGTAATCAGTCCGACCTTTTTATCTTTGACCAGGGCCAGATGTTTTTCCAGAAAAACTTCACTCCCGGGCTTAACCCGTGGTTTGACTTCTGTTTGTTTAGAGGCATCCTGGTCACCTGGCCGGCAACTTGAACTCAGAATGAAAATTATGATTGTTATAAATGACAAAGCTGTCAGGAAATTATTTTTAAAATTGTTATTACTGATGAAAGCTCTAAAATCCTTTTTTCTCATCTTATTTCTCCAAAAATAATTTATTTTGACCTTTTATTAATTTTTGAAGCTAAATAAATTATAAACTATCAACTATAGCTGACAAAATCAATCTTGATTAAAAGCCTGCCACGCAAAAAGACCTCTAAGATAAACTTCCGAATAAAATCAAGTCAGTCGCCATCTTGAATCAGATTAGAGTCAAGATTAAAATATCAACAAAATGATTTAAGTAGATTGTATGGATAACAAGAAACCAATTGTCAAACGTTTTTTTATGGCCTCTGCCTTTGTTCTGGCCATAATCCTCCTGGGAGTAGTAGCCATCCGCTGCCGGCCATCACCACACTTTATTTCTGACCCTGGGTATCGCCAGCTTGTCCATCAACAATTTGAGAAGCGAATAATTATGGCTGCCGGGCGGAAACAGGCACTTTTTGACATCTTCCATAAAACTTTATTGCGCCAGGAAAGAGAAGCCCTGGAATTCTTATATGCTTTTATGCCGCTGAGTGATCTGGCCAATCTGCATGGACAGTATTTTCTGAATCAGGTCAGATCAGCCCTGGAGGCCAGGGAATTTTTCTCCTGGGGAAAGATTATCCCTGAAGATATTTTCCGTCATTTTGTGCTGCCTTATCGCGTTAATAACGAAAATCCAGATGAAGCCAGGCAGGCTTTCTTTGATGAGCTTAAAGACAGAATAAAAAATTTAGATATGTATCAAGCGGCTCTGGAAGTTAATCACTGGTGTCATGAAAAAGTCACATATAAGGGAACTGATGAGCGGACTTCTGCCCCTCTGGCCACGGTCAGGACAGCCTTCGGTCGCTGCGGTGAAGAATCAACCTTTACCGTCATTGCCTTAAGGGCTGTCTGCTTGCCTGCCAGGCAGGTCTATACCCCGCGGTGGGCTCATACTGATGATAATCATGCCTGGGTGGAAGTCTGGGTCAACGGCCGCTGGTTCTATCTTGGCGCCTGTGAGCCAGAGCCCGAACTTAACCGCGGCTGGTTCACCGGGCCAGCCATGAGGGCCATGATGGTCCATACCACTGTTTTTGGCCAGTATCAGGGGCCAGAAGAAATCATTACCAGGTCCGAGCTTTTTACCCGTATAAATCAACTGGCCTTTTATGCACCAATTACTCAATTAAAAGTTCAGGTTAAAAACACCTCCCGTCAGCCTGTTCCCGGAGCAAGAGTTGATTTCTGTCTCTATAATTATGCTCAATTTTACCCGGTGGTGAGCCTTGTGGCAGATGAGGAGGGAGAAGCCAGTATTACGACCGGCCTGGGTGATATGTTTATCTGGGCAGAAAAAGACGGACAGGTCGCCTGGAAGAAAGTTACGACAGGCCAGATTGGCCCGCTCGTCCTGGTTCTTAACAGAGGTGAGCTGGGTAATGAGGAAGTTGATCTCGATTTTATTCCACCGGTAGCCAGAAACATTCCTCCCTTAGACCAGGCCCGGGTTGAGGAAAATAATCAACGTCTGCGTCAGGAAGATGCTATCCGCCAGGCTTATGAAGCCACTTTTATTTCTGAAGATAAAGCCCGCGAGTGGGCTCAAGAAAAGGGCTTCCCGGCTGATACAGCCTGGACCTACCTTCAAAAAAGCCGTGGAAACTGGCAGGAAATTATTAAATTCCTGGAAAATCTAAAGCCCGTAGAAAAAGCTCTTGGCCTGAAGCTTCTTGGAGCTATATCCGAAAAGGACTTAAGGGATACGCCGGCTAACGTTCTGCTCCACCATCTGGCCTTAAGGCCAGAAAAAATGGCTGGCCTGAATGATGACACCTATGTGCTTTATGTCGTTTCACCCAGAATCGGACAGGAATTATTGACAGCCTGGCGTTCAAACCTTCAGCAGAAATTCAGCCAGAGCCAGCAAAAAGAATTCCGAGAAAATCCTCATTTGATAAAAGACTGGATAAGAAAAAATATTAAACTGGATGATAGCAACTATTATCAGGTGCCGTTATTCCCTGACCGGGTTCTGGAGCTGGGACGGGCTGATGATTATTCGCTTAAAATTCTTCTGGTGGCTATTGCCCGGACAGCCGGCTTTCCGGCCAGAATAAACCAGGTCAGCGGACAGGCTGCTTTCCTCATGGCTGGGAACTGGGTGGAAATCAAACTTGAAGGAGAAGAGAAAGAAGCCTCACCGCTAGAAACAAAAGGAACAGCCAGTTTGCGGCTGACATACCAGCCAGTAGCTGGCCTTGAGCGGCCTGTTTATTACACGCATTTTACCCTTGGCCGTTTCGATGGTCACCGCTATCAGACATTCAATTATGAAAATGATCCTTTATTAGCCTCCTTTCCGGTTGAACTTCAGCTTGAACCCGGCCAGTACAACCTCGTTACTGGCAATCGCCAGGCAGATGGCTCTGTTCTCTGTCGTTTGCTATTTTTTAAACTTCAATCCGGAGAGAAAAAAGAAGTTAACCTGGTCTTAAGAAAGGAGAAAAATCATGCCACTGGTTGAAATTCACCTGCTTCAGGGACGGACAAAAGAGCAAAAAAAGGCATTGTTGACTGCTGTCACCGCTGCTGTTCATCAATCAATTCAGGCACCCCTTGACTCCATTAAAGTCTGGATTCAGGAATTTCCACCCGATGAATATATGTCAGCCGGCGTTCTGGCAGCAGAAAAAAAACAGGCTAACAAACCATAATAAAACTCGGGCACCTTCAGGCAATCTTTCTTCGTTTAATTGTTTTCCCGGCTTTAAACAGGTTTAAACCCGAGCACTTCTATAAAATCTGCTGCCTCAATATGAGACATAAAAAGTCAGCATAAATGTCCGTGGTGGAGCAAAAGAGGTAGGCATCATATAGGTCGGCTGATCGCCGCGAACATCAACTCTCAGGGCTGGCTGCATATCAAACAGATTCATCATCCTGGCTTCAATCATTCCCCTGAATTTACCCAGGGGGATTTCATAGGCCAGTTGCAGGTCGCAATTAACCCAGGTTTTTGTGGAGTGAGAACCAGCCGGTTCGAGGTAAGCATAATAGTTGCCATAATAATCAAGCCCGCGTTTTTCCCACGGAGTTCCGCTTTGAATTCTCAGATAGCCACCCAGACTGAAACGGCGAGCAAATTCCCAGGTGCCAAATAACTTTAAAACATGCGTCCTGTCGCCTAACAATTTTCCACTACGGTTGGGATCGCTCAGATAAAGGCCAGGAGCATCTTCTATGTAGGAAGAGGCATAGAATAAGGCTGTCCCGGCTGCATAATCAAGATCCCAGTTGCCGCCCAGCCGGCTGAGTGTATAGGACAGGTTAAATGACCAGCGATCAGCGTACTGTCTTTTCAATTCAAAGGTTATGGCTTTATAGGTTCTCCTTGCCTTGCCGGCATAAAAATCAGTAAAACCAGCCTGAGGGATCAACGCCTGAATCTCTGGTGGCAAATTCTCCCAGGACATTAACTGGCCATCAAGATTGCCATAAACGTAGCTGGATGGATTAGTATCACGATTGCGGGTAGGAAAATCTTCGATAACATGCCCGACATAACGGTAATCGCCCCAGATTTCAACACTCCAGTGATCAGGCAGCGGACGGCTGTAACCGGCCACAAATTCATCTGTGTACATCGGTTTGAGATCAGGCAGGATAATCTTGCCAGTTTCATTGCCCTGGACAACAGTTTCAATCAGACTACCATCAACCCTGGAAAAATAAGCTTCTGTCCGGTAAATGCGGATGGGCGCGGCCGCCCTGGCAATTGACCTGTTGTCCATGTTATTGTAGCGGCCATAACTGGCAAAAAGTTTATCTCCAACTTTCAGGCTGGGAGTAAAAGTAAATCCTAAACGGGGCTGGAGTTCCTTATCAAAATTGAATTTTAAGAAAGTGCGCTTTTCATCAGTCTTACTGCTAAACTCATCCCGGTTAGCTAGCAAGCCAAGAGTTAGTGTAAAACGTTCCCCGATGGTGATGTTATCCTGAAGAAACAGGCCGTAAGTTCGCCCGCGGGAATCCTGAGCCGGCTGCTCTGAATAATAACGGGCTCTGAAGGCATCCTGGCTATTACGGGTAGCAGTAACAATACTTCCCCAGCCATTGGTCAACCGTTCCAGATATTCTCCGCCGTCATCATAGCTGAAACCTGCTTTGATCACATGGGAATGACCGGTAAAATCCAGATATTTAGTCAGAACCAGCTTAAATTCATTACGGAAAAAGTTCTGGGTATTATATTCTGAAGCCGCACCAACATATTGACCAGTAGTAGTGGCCCCACCTCCAATATAACCAGTATCCGTTTTAAAATAGCCCATTTTCCAGGGTTCTACATAATTAAAAGGTTCAGGCAAATAGCCCAGTTCATTTATGGGCACACTCTTATAATTTTCATTGACATGGTCATATTTGGCTTCCAGTATGGTAGATTGATTAATTGTCCAGACCCAGGAAGCATAGATAATTCTGGAGAGTCCATCCCCGTTAATGGCCACCGCCGGATGATCATTGACTCCTATGCCAGCATTTTTTTCTGTGTAGTCGTTATTTCTAAAGCTGACTGAAAACAAATGTGACCGCCAGGGGTTGGCGGTAATTTTAGCAAATAACTCGGTGGAAGTTGTCTTGGTATCTGGCACCGGCCCAAGATTATTTATCCGGCCACTTGTTCTGTTATAAGGTAAATTAGCTGAAACATACCACCAGATTTTATCCTTAATGATTGGCCCTCCTATGCCAATTGAAGGTGAATAAGAGTCATACTTGGTAACTAAATTCGGATCATGGCTATCCCAGGTTAAATCAGCTGGGGCAAAGATAAAGCGCAGAGTTCCAGAAATCCTGTTTGAGCCTGACTTGGTAATGGCATTGGTGACCATGCCGGCTGAACGGCCAAACTCAGCACTTATCCCTCCCCTCTTTATGTTAACTTCCTGAATATCCAGCTCTGAAAAATTAGCCCCGAGATATCCATAAAAGGGGTTGGTAATGTTAGATCCATCATAAAGATAGATATTATCCTGTTTGTTACCACCAGCATTGGGAGCAAAATCACGGTTATCAGCGACACCTGGAGCCAGTTGAAAAAGCGAAGCATAGGAACGTCCCAGTGGTAATTTCTGAACTATATCGGACACCCAGTTAGATGAGACTTCAGTTGATTTGAGGTCAATAACTGGAGTCGCCGCCACAACTGTCACCTCTTCGTGAATCTTACCCAGGGGCTGCATCAGAGCGTTGACAAATGTTTCTTTAGCCATAGCTACGATGACCTGGGCAGTAAAATCAATCATTTCGGGGTGAGTAACAACCAGAGTATATTTTCCGGGTGGCAAAGCCTGAAATATAAAACTACCATCTCTACCGGTTATGTACTCTCTCCCCATGGGTAAGGCCGGGCCAGAAATCACCACAGTGGCATTATCCAGAGCCACACCATCAACACTTTTTGCCAGCCCCCTGATTGAACCTCTCTCCTGAGCAAACCCAAAAGAAACGAGCAAAAAAAGGCAGAAAAGAGCATTAAAAAATAATTTAAATTGCTTAGCCACGTTTAGGCCTCCTTTCCATTATGCCTTTCAGTTGGCTTGTCTCCAGTCTTGTTTATATTTTTTTAGCTTATGGTTGTCAACAAATAAATTAACCGCTCAATTTTCTGGCTAACAACACTTTTCCAGAAATATCTGACTCAAAACAGTTCGGCCTCTATAATATATATAAAGCTAATATCACGGTTATAATAGATTAATGACAGCCAGATTCTTGAGGCTCTGGCCAGATTACACATTAAGTCAGATTAGGACGGAGGATTAACATTTTTTATCTTTTATCTCATATTTCAGGAAAAGATTGATTAAAAGACTCTTCTTGAGCTGTCTGATTCTCAGAAGAAGTGCCGGAGGAGGGAGTCGAACCCACACCCGAAGTGAATCGGACTGGATTTTGAGTCCAGCGCGTCTGCCTGTTCCGCCACTCCGGCTTTCATCTGATTATAGCGGAATTGTGACTTTTTTTTAAGCTTTTTAGATGCTCTCTTACTAGCTTTTCTTCAGAGAACCATTTGAATACACGACAGGTCTGGGCAGATACATAATTGTCAGAGTACTGACTATCTCTCCAGGCTTGAGCTTAACTTTCAGCGGCAGTTCAGTGTGCAGTTTTATTCCCCTGGGCAGGGTTTCTTCATCAATAAACAGTTCATATGAACCAGGCAGAATGTTCTCAAAAACGAATTGGCCCTTCTCATCGGTATAGCTGGTCAGCTCTTCACTTCTTAATTGCTCTATAGCTTCGGCTAATTCTTCTTCCTTGACTGCCCTCAAAATGACAAGGACATCTTTCAGTTGTAGATCCTGTTCATCCAGCAAATTATTTTGATTGACATCTTCAAAAATCATCCCGCTGATGGTGGCTCCTTCTAGCAGAAGGTAATTTATCCTCGAGGTTTTTCTCTTTTCTACTACCGCCATCTGCCGTTCAGGACTTAACAGGTAATATTGAGCCGGAATATTTCGGACATCAAGGCTGATGGTGTGGAGGCCCTCTGGCACCCGATCAAAAAGAAAATGACCTTCCTGATTTGAACTAACACTGCTCCCATCTTCGAGGCGGAAATCAATGCCAGAAAAACTTCTGTCCCCTTCGTCATAAACCCCGTTCAGATTTTCATCACAGAAAATTAGACCATCTATTTTTCCAGTTCCGGTCAGCACAGGGCCTGGCGTCCGGCCATGATAAACAGGCATTTCTCCCCAATTGAAACGGCGGTCTAACTTTAAGGTCAACCAGTAATTAGCAGGCTGGTTTGATTGGAGAGGCCAGCTAGTTCGTAAATCAAGTCTGGCCCTAATTCCCCAGGGTAATATCCTGCCCAGCCCTAGATAGAGTTCAATACCTTTCCTGGACTGGGTGGTAAAATACCATGATTTTGAGTCCTGGTAGGAAACTTCGGCATAAATATCAGTTCCCATAAAAAAAGGCGAATAGTGAGCCAGCCGCAGGCGGTCTAGAGTGGAAGTTCTGTTTTTAAGATAGTCATAATAGCGGCTATCTTCAACCTCAATTAAAAAATAAGAACTTCTCTGATAATTATATCTTAAGCCAAAATAATACGATGGATAGGTAAAATCACGCTGATTTTCTACCCGGTCGTTGTAATGGTGAAAATTAACTCTCAAATAGGGATAAAACTCGCCAAATTTCTTAGCTAGCTGTAAATAGAAACCAGGGCTCAAGAAGCTACGGTAATTTTCATCCTGCCGGCGTGATTCAGCCGCACTAAAATCAAGTCTGAAAGTCAATTCAGGCCAGGGAGGACTAATTAATGAAAAACCGGAATAAACCCGGTAGAAATCAGTGGTGTTAAGTTCCGGTAAACGGTTGACATTATTATGGTAATAATCAAAAGAGCCAAAAAGGAAAACAGGCCGCCAGGGCTGGTAACGCCAGGAAGTGAACAGGCCTTCCTGGTCGCGGTCATAAACAAACTCGCTGTTCAAATCCCTGTACTCAGCATCGACCCGGCGATAATTGATTTCCAGAGACCAGCGATTACGGTTGATAAGCTGGCCAAATCTAATTGAAGTCCCGGTAATTTTTGCCGGGTCAGTTCCCCCCTCAGTAAAACTGGCTCTGGTATCCATGACCAGCTTACTGCCCTCATTAAACCGGAGTTCTGATTCTAACATAAGAATATCATTGTTCCGGGTCAGCAATTCTCCGCTCCAGCTTTTTTCATTTTCGCTATGCAGAAAGCCAAAACCAAGATAATATTTATCCTCTGTCTCAAAATGGCCAAGGAAGCCGGTAGCCGTCTGGTCAGTTAATGAATAAAAATTTCCCAGCAGCCCGGTAAGCCTGGCCACTTTTCCACTGATAAAATCCAGGCCAAACTTTTTATGCTGAAAGCCAGCAGTTATCCCCCGGAGGTAATTATAAGCGGGGTAATAATTGGTGAAACGATAGCCCAGGTTGGTAAACTGAAAGTTATGATCCCCCAGAGTTAAATTAAAAGTCAGTTTTCCGGCCTGGAAACCTTTCCAGTTTAGGTACCAGTGAGCTGCTTCAAATTGGCCAGAAGAAAGCCGCCCGTCAAACCAGGCGGTAAAATTTCCATAATTCAGAGTCTTCTGGTAGAGATCCAGGTGCAGTATATTTTCATATTCATTAAAATAATAAGGCCCGGTTACAGAGTATAGCCGGCTACGGTTCCAGTAAGAAAAGTTCAGATAACCCTGCTGAGCATAAATAACAGATGAGCCAAAAAGCAACACCAAGAAAAAAGATAGAAAACACCACTCTTGGACAGAGATTCTTCTGATGCTGTGATTTTCTTTCTGGTTCGACCTGCTATTTTTCATCTCCGTTCTACCGTCTAAATCCAGGAGACGGTAAAGCTAATCACCTGATTATATTCGCCTGCTGCCTGCTCCCATGAATTTCGAAAATAGAAAAACAATTCCCCTTCTATATTCCCCCTGGCCTGACTTATCAGCATAATATTCTGACCTGGAGATAGAACTCCGTCACCAAAGGGTGGGTTGGGTGTGGCTGTCCAGGAAATGCAATTAATAGGAATCACTTTGCCGCCGTTGCTTACCAGATTACCCTCAGCTCTGACCTGAAGATTCCAGCTTCTCTGCGGTTCAGCCGTGACCATCACCCTGATAGAAGTGTTAGCTTGAATTACTGGCTGAAGGTCGGGGTCAGCCGAGTTAAAAACAATCGTCGCTGGAGATACACTGAGCGTCAGCCCCCAGGGAGAACCCTGAATATTTTCTTGAGAATAAAGACTGGTTATAACTAGAACTGAAACAAGGAGGGAAAGAAAAAAAAGTTGTCCTGTCTTCTCCCACTGACACTTAATCATTAGCTTCATTTTCCTTTATATACCCTCCACCAGGATAGTTACATTAGCCCGGTAGCTTCCCGGCGCAAAATTGGGACTTTCAGCAAAGGAAAAGTTAAGATTGCCGGTAAAAATACCTGCTCCCTTTGTTTTGGCTAAAAGACAGGGCGAAGCCAGATTCAGACTCCCCGGGTAAAAGCCCTGGCCTTCTGCCGCCCAGTTTATCTTGTTAATGGGGATAGTAATACCACTGGAACTATCCACCAGATCTGATTTGGCCACAAGCCAGACAGTTGTGCCAGAATCACAATTGGTCTTGATAGTAAGAGTAAAGCTATCTTCTCTTGCCTGAAGTATCTGAGGTGAAACTGATCGGAAACCAGGCATAAAAGAAACCATTGAGCTGCTGACTTCAATCTTAAAACGCTTTTCCACCACCACTCTCAGATTAACCGGGTTGGTATTCTGACCGGAGAGATAGGCCGGACCCAGACCCAGAAAGACAGACAGAAATATCAGCCAGTTGTTTAATTTCCATCTTTTACTGCCTTCTTTCTTGACAAGAGAGGTTACTTTATTCATTTTTTTTCCGTCAGATTATCTCACTGTAATTTCTTTTATCAGCCCGAGGAGTTCATCCCGGCCAATATCCAGTCTGGCTTCAGCCTCATAACGGCCAGGCGGCAAATTTTCTTTTAGCCGCAAGGACAGCCAGCGCTGGCTGTCTGGCAGAACAGGCTCATCGGGAATATCAACTCTGGCCAGTTCCTTTCCTTCTTCTGTTCTGATTTGAATCTGACCTTTTAGCCTGAAATGTGTTCTCCCCGAATTTATCAGCTTGAGTTTGATCAATTGCCCGCTGCCTGAAGACTCAAAAACCAGATCTTCCAGAGTGCCCTCTGGCTGGACCTTACCTACTGAGATATAGATAGCCACCACAATTTTTCCTGAAAGGGCTACCTGGTTTATTCCACTCACTGGAGATTCAGGAATTTGTTCAAAAGAAATAGCGGCGTGATAACCACCGGGTTCTGTCCCTGACGGGACAGTCACTGTAAAGCGAACAGTTTTTAAGTCTTCTGGTTGAAGCCTGAAATCAAAAGGATTGACTTTGATCCAGTCCCGGCAGGAAAAGGAGACAGGCTGATTGCCGACAAAATTTCTTGTCCCATCTTCGGCCAGATACCAATTCTCAGCATAAACCTTAAGCCGTATTGGTTTGGGAGAATTATTTCTAACTTGAATAATCTCAGTTGTCTGACCACCTGGTTTAACTTTGAGGTCAAACCTTATAGTCGTAACACCAAAAGAAATCTGAGAGTTAAGACCTGTCGGCAATAAAACCAGCACTACCAAAATAGCTATAGTCTCAGGGAAAAATCTACTTTTAGAGCCAGGTTTAACCATCGTCTTCCCCTTTATCCATTTGCCCATCAATTTTTTGCCCAATATCCAGAAAGAGGCCTACCAATTAATTATGAAATTGCGGGGAGAGATAAATTCTCTCTCCCCCAGCTTTTACCTAATAGATAGGGTTCAAACTTCAGAAAGAGTATAAGTAGCAGTCAGAGAATAGTTACCCGGTTTTTGGGTAGCATAGTTACGGAGAAACTTAAAGTTGAGCGTTCCTACATGATAATGCAAAATGGCACTTGACCAGGAACCGACGGTCACGGCCGTGCTTTTTGACAGGCTACCCGACACATAGCCACTACCAGAAGCTACTTCCCAGCTTACAGTGCTAGCCGGAACAGTATCACCAAAATCATCAGAAACAGTTACCGTTAGCTTTAAAGGCTCCAAAAGTGTGATGGCGGCAGCAGTCACTGTCACCGGATTTTCGTTAGCACTAATCGACAAAGTACCTGGATTAGACATATCAGCCGGGGGAACATCAGTAAAAGTTATGGCGGTCTTGTCAATGGTGAGACTATAAAGACCAGCTAGATTCACTGAAAAAGTTACATCCTGAGTGGCCTGGGCTAACGCTAGATTAGCACTACCCAATAATAAAATCGCTCCGATAATACTTAAAAAAACAATTGCCTTTTTATTCACCTGGCAATCCTCCTTGGATGGAATTTTTAATTAATTTTACCTTAGGAGGAAACCAGTGTCAAGAGGACATAAGAAATTTTCTTTAGCCTAAGTATCAGGCCGCAAATATTATTTATTCTGATTTTTATCTTTTTGAGCCCTAAATCCTCCTCTCTTCACTCGTCCTAATCTTAAAATAATATACTTTTTAACCTCCTTAACACTCTGAAAATCTCAAATAGCACTGATTGAGAAGACCGCTCTGTATTTAGTCTCGCCCGATTGGCCACTATCCCAAAAAATTAACGTTCCATTTTTTAAACCCTGTCCTTTCCAGATAGCAAAAGTCACCTCTTCCTGAAGAGAAACCGCACCGGCTCCGCTCAGATCTGCTCCCCCTACCCAGTAAAGAACAGTCTCATTTTGTCTGGCATGGCTTTCCGGGTAGATGCTTCCTTTTAAAGACACGGTCTTTTCATTACCGGCTGATAACAAAGCCTTGATATAAACAGGCTGGCCAACGATAATACAGGTTGAGACTGCCGCCTCACTATTTCCATAATCAGATAAGTTTTCCGCTCCTGAATTAATTTCTAGAACCAGCCATTCTTTGATTTCAACCGAGAATCTGGCGATAGTGGAAGAACCTGCTTGAAGATAGGCTGGAAGGCCTGCAATCAGCAAGACAACCGCCACTGCCATTATTATCGTTTTTCCAGCCTGCCTTTTTATCTTTTTGTACTCCATTATCTCCTCTTTTCCGTTTTATTAATAAGCAACTTACGTGCCAGCAATCTCATATATAACTAATTGATAATAAATAAGTTGCCCGACTGGCTGGGCTCACCAGGTGTCCGTAAATGTGACATTAATAGGGACTGGTATTCTGCTAACTTATTAAAAATAGAGGCATTGTAAAATTATCAGGTAAATGACCGGTTTCGTTACACATCTGTCCGGGCAGGCCGAGTAGTTGAAGTAAAATTATGAGGCTGTTTTATCAGGCAAGCCTGATCGCTGAAAAAATCCAAAGATCCATATCATTTTTGGCCTGGAAAATAACAGACAGGAATTATCAAAACCAATTTATAGATTATTAAATGGATTAGCCAGGCTCGTTAAACGGAGATGCCATACTTACTGAGCTTCCGGTAAAGAGCTTGCCTGGTAATGCCGAGCAAGCTGGCTGCCTTTTGTTTGTTAAAATTAGCCGCTTTAAGTACTTCCAGCAAATGCTTTTTTTCTATCTCAGCCAGTGTTAGATGACCATAGGGATAAGGCTCGTCTTCCCCTTCTGACTGTTCAATCTTATTAACTTTATTGAGCAACTCCTCTGGCAAATGCTGGACATCTATAAAATTCTCGGTTGTCAATGTCACCGCCCGTTCTATAACCTTTTCCAGTTCGCGGATGTTCCCAGGCCAATCATATTCAAATAAAATCTTCTTTACCCGGTTAGAAATACCCCTGACCGCCTTGCCATAACGCCCATTATAACGGTCTATAAAATAATAACAAAGAAGAGAAATATCTTCCTTTCTTTTTCTTAAGGCTGGTATATTTATCTCAGCCACATTTATCCGGTGAAACAGGTCTTCTCTGAAACGCCCCGCCCTCACCTCTTCCCTCAGGTTCCGGTTAGTGCTACAGATCACCCGGGTGTTAACCTTGACTGACCGGTTGCTGCCCAGAGGCCTGAAAGTCCCTTCTGATAAAAATCTCAGCAGTTTGGCCTGGCTGGTCATCGGCATCTCACTTATTTCATCAAAAAAAATCGTGCCGCCATCAGCTTCTTTCAACAGTCCGGCTTTCTGGCGATCAGCGCCAGTAAAAGCACCACGTTCATAGCCAAATACTTCTGACTCAAACAGACTTTCAGGCAGCGAAGTGCAATCGACCACTACCCACGGCCTTTGACTTCGGACGCTGAGATGATGAATGGCCCTGGCGGCTAATTCTTTTCCTGTTCCTGTCTCGCCGGTGATTAAGACTGTAATCTGATGTTTAGCCAATCTTTCTATCATAGAAAATATTTCTAACATAGCCGGATGGCGGCCAACCATTCCTTCAAACAGGTATTTACCAGTCAGCTCTCGTTCAAGATGGTAGGTTTCCTGGCGGATAGAAATTTTCTCTCCAAGTTTCCTCAAGCTTTCGACCAGAGCTTCAACTTTCAACGGCTGCTCCAGATAATCAAGCGCACCAGCTCTGATCACCTCCGCTATTCTGGTTTCTCTTTCTGGCAGCCCCAGGATTATGACCTCCAGAAGCTGATCATACTCCTTGATTTTTCGCAATCTCTCAAAGGCTTCATTCAGCCGCTGACCTCTTTCCAGAATAACCACCCGGGGCCTGATATCTTTAATTCTGGAGATACAATCTTCTTCCGGACTGACCCAGAATATCTCGTATTCATCCGCAGCCAAAAACTGCCGGATATTCTTTACTGTTTCTGCCTCTAAGGAAATTACCAGGATCTTAATCATTAACCTTTTGTTTCAGGCCACTAGATATTTTATATTATACTCCGAAATCTTCAGCTATAAAATCTTCTTGTCTTCTTAGGTGGGACAAACCTTAAAAAAAATATTTCCCATCAGCCAGGATGCCAGGTCTTTTAGGAACATCATCCCCACCCCTGCCTATTCCTTCTGTCAGTTATTTCAGTTCGAGACTATCAACCACCCTCTCCTTCTTTTATCTTTTAATAATACGATACGAGTTGTCAACCCTGGGCAGCTCTGCTATAAATGCTGTGTGACAACCGAAGCCAGAAAAGAAAAGCTAACAAAAGTTCTGTCCAGACGGCAGCCTGATCTTCATGTCGTTCTCGAGGAGGTGACCATCGCTCATAATGCCAGTGCCGTGGCCAGGACCTGTGAAGCAGCCGGCATCCTGAACCTGCACATTATCTCTCCCCACCCTGAAAATATCGTCTTCAATGAAGCCATCACGACCAGAGCTGAAAAATGGCTTTTAATCCATTTTCATCAATCAACAGCAGAGTGCTTGAGCTTATTAAAAAGCCAGGGATTAAAAGTGGCAGCTACTACTCTTTCCAGCCAGGCTGTGCCTCACACAGAAATAGATTATTGCCAGCCATTGGCTCTGGTTTTTGGCAACGAAGCTGAAGGCGTATCCTCCGATGCCCTTACCCTGGCGGATTATCAAATCCACATTCCAATGGTTGGCCTTGTCCAGAGCCTTAATCTTTCAGTCTCGGCAGCCATTATTCTTTATGAAGCCTTCCGCCAACGGCAGACAAAAGGCTGGTACTCAGAGCGGCGGCTTCCTTCCCCTGAATTTGAACAAGTATTAAAAATCTGGCTGGCTAATGAGCGCCCACGTCGTCCCTTTCATGAAAAAAAGTGACCAGTTGAGATTACCAATAAAGAATAGAGAAGGGCAGGATAATTAATCCCGCCCTTCATTGAGAATGGAGTCAGGTATTTCTATTTCGATTTTCATCTTTTTCTTTTCTCTAACTATTTCCAGAGCAAGTTTGTCGCCTTTTTTCTTTTTCCCGACAAACCTGGACAAAGCTCTGAGACTCTCAACCCTTTCACCATCAGCACCGATGATGACATCTCCTACTCTAAGATCAGCTTTTTCTGCCGGACTGCCCGTAGAAACGCTGGTCACCAGCAGTCCGCGGCCGTCCGTTACACCAAAATATCTGGAAAGATCCGGATTCAACTGTTCTAAAGAAATTCCAATCAGCTTATAATTCTGCAAGCCGAATTCAAATCTCTGACCATAAGATTTGGGCGGTAAGGGCACATTCCCTGGTGGCGGCAGAGGCCGGAAAATCTCTGGAAAGCGAAGTTCCAGTTCTCTAAAAGCTTCTTCCTCTGGTAGATTACCAAGCCTGACCTCTACTTCGAGTTGCTTACCTTGCCTGTCAATTAGCAGGGTCAATTTCTCACCCGGATGATGACTTCTAATTTCAGATATTAGCTGATCTGAATCTTTGATTTCCTGGCTATTTATTTTTATTATTCTATCGCCTTCCTGGAGTTTAGCCAGAGCCGCCGGGCTTTCATCTTCCACATCAGTTATGATTACCTGATTCTCCGCATTTTCAGTGATAGAAATTCCGAGCCAGCCTCTTTCCACCTTTCCTTTAGTCTTTATATCTTTAAATATGTCATTCAACATTTCTACAGTTATGGCCATAGCCATACCGCTAGCTTGAGGTTCAATCCGCTCAAAAAAATAGTTCCCGCCTAAAGCATCACCCTCATCAGGACCAGGAAAAAACAACCTATCCCCGGCATAAACCCCGCGGAGTAAACCCACCAGTTGCCCTTTTTCGTTCAGCACAGGGCCACCGCTCATGCCTGGTGTCATCCAGATATTCAGCCTCAATCTGTCTTCAGCCAGCGAGCTGACGATTCCCTGAGTAACCTGAATGCCAGTATCAGGCGAAATTCCCAGGGCACAAACCCAGCTACCAGGAGCAAGATCAGCTGTCCTGCCCATGGCAATAGCCGGCAATTTCTTCTCTTTGACCTGAAGGAAAGCGATCCTACTCTCGGGATCAAAACCAAGAAAATCAGCTTCAGCCGGCTGACCTTCCTGATTAATCACTCTAACTTTTTCTCCCCGGGGTGAAATCAGAGCGGTAGTGGCAATATAGCCATCTTTATCTATAACGACTCCAGTGGCTATCCGCCTGAAGCCATTTCTTACCTCAACCCTGACTACTGAGGCAGAAGCTTTTTTTACAATTTGCCTGACCTCATTCCCGCCTGGCTCAGCGGCAGCCCGGGCCATAAATGGAAATGAGGTAAGACAAAACATAATAATAGCCAGCTTCATCAATTTGGTGATGCGCTTTTTACTATTCATTTATTTTCTCCTTACATTCCGGTTAGTACCTGGCCTGATGAATTAGCCCGTGGTCAGATACCTTTTCCAGAATAAACAAGGTCTGAGGCTCATCGGTTGCTCTTAACATCTCATTTTCTAAATTGAGAGGCTCGAGCACCCGGATAGTTTCAACCGGAGAATTATCAGCTTTAACCTGGCGAGCCGAATATTCAGGCTGTTTGAGATGTGGAGAGAGCAAGACGGCCACCAGAAGAGCCGCGGCTACCGCTCCAGTAAAACCCCATTCCCAGCGGCGGCGATGAACAGCCCTGGCTTTTTTCTCCTTTAACCTTTCTAATACCTGACTTTCAAAGCCAGCCGGAGCCTGCACTCCGGGTAATTGGCTGACATACTTCTTTTCTTCCATTTCCACTCTCCATCTATTTTTTTTTAATCATTGGGCCATTTCATACTACCTATTTCATCCCCTTCACCCCTGTTCTTAATTTCCCGGCCTTCTTCCAGCCATCTTCTCAAATATTCCCTTCCCCGGCTGATCCTGGCCTTGACTGTTCCCACAGGCAGCTTGAGCATACTGGCAATTTCTTCCTGAGAAAAGCCCTCAACGTCCTTCAAGATGACAGGCAGCCGGTAACGCGGATGAAGCCGTTCAAGTGCCAGTTTGACGTTTCTCATTAATCCGGGGTCATTGTGATCAAGGGAATAACTGCCTGCCGAGTAAGAATTGTTTATATCATCGAGAGAAATAGCTGCTTTTCTGCTTATTCTTTTTCTTTCAGTCCGGGCTAAATTGGCCGCAATGGCATATATCCAGGACGAAACCGGGGCTATCGGCCGGTATTTTTTTGCTTTGAAAAAAACTCTCAAAAAAGTCTCCTGAGATAAATCCACGGCCACCTGATAATCACCGGTGAACTGATAAAGGAAATTTACCACCCGGTCTTTATACAAAATCATCAGGTCAGCAAAGGCCACTTCGTCACCTTTTTTAATTTTTTCCATCAGTTCCTGCTCATCCATTCTCTTATTCATAAACATTAACCCTGTCTAAAAAGTTGCATCCGGGCTTGCTTCTTATGTATTATCTTTGAATTATAGCCGGTCTGGCAAGCAGTTAAGCTGTTAACCTTGTTCCAGGGGCTCCCGCCGCCCGGCTGCCTGGATACTAATAATCAGGGCAAAGGAACTTTTCAGTCTAATTTTTCGTCTATCAGGATGACGTGCGTGGAAGTGAAAGAATTAGTTCAAGAATGTCTCCGTGGAGACTCAGGAGCCTGGAAAATGCTCGTTGATTCTTATTCAAAAAGGATTTTTAACCTGGCTTACAGGTTTGCTAGCAGCCGGCAGGAAGCAGAAGACCTGACTCAGGATATATTCTTGAAACTTTACAGGTCGCTGGCCAGATATAATTTAGAGCATGATTTTACTGCCTGGTTTTTGACTCTAGCCAGAAACTACCTGATTGACGAATTCAGAAGAAACAAAATTGAGAAATCACAACGGTTTAATGGCGATCAACCCGAGTTGCCATCCTCTGACCGCGATAACCCCGAAAACAGGTACCTCGGACAGGAAAAATTTTTTTTGGTTAGACAGGCTCTTCAACAGCTTCCATCTGACCTGAGAATGGCCCTGGTTTTAAGAGAGATCGAAGGTCTGAGCTATGAGGAAATTGCCCGGCAGGTAAAAGTTCCTTTAGGAACAGTCAAAAGCCGGGTTAATCGAGCCCGATTGCAACTGGCCGGAATAATTCTTGATAAGAGTGGAGGCAAGATATGAATTGCCAACAAATCAGGAAGGCTCTGCCCGCTTATCTTGAGGGCGAATTAAGCCGGCCTCAAGCCATCATAATTGAGGCCCATCTGGCTGAATGTCCGGGTTGCCGGCTATTAGCCCGAGAGATAGAGACCATCAATAAGTCTTTATCCAGCCTGTCAGAAATAGAACCTTCACCAGCTCTTCTGGCTAAAATTTATTCTATTCCAGATTCTGTGGCTATTAAAACAGGGCTCAAAGTTCAGTCAGCGGGCAGGAGAGAAAGGACAGCCCGTGGTATTTTTAGCCGGCCATTCTGGCTGAGTCCTGCTTTTCAGCCAGTGCTGGTTTCCCTAACAATTATTTTGATTTTTATTTCCTTGACATTTTTTACCCAACCGGGCAGAAATTTCCAAAAATCTCTTTCACTGGAATTTCACCGGGCATATAGCCAGACTCAAAAAGTTCTGGTCAAAGCCGGCGTGCTAACTGACCGGATAAATGGATATAAAGAGAGCTTATTAGCTTCTCTTGATACTGACAGGCTGAAAAAGCCTGGTCAAAACTAAACAGGAGGTTTAACGTGGAGGAAAAAATTAAGATCGAAGAAAAAAAGCCCGCCAGGTCACCAGCGCTGGCAGGCATCTTATCTTTATTCCCCGGAGCAGGTGCCATATACAATGGGAGTTACCTGAAAGGAATAGTCATGATGATCATCTTTGCCGGACTGATCTCCATCCAGGGGCGCGGAGGGCAACCTTTTGTTGCCCTGCTATTAGCCGGCTTCTATATTTTTCAGATAATTGATGCTGTCAATGAGGCTAAATGTACAGAACTCACGCCCGAGACTGCCGGAATAACTGAAGCTTCTAAGGTCAAACTGTCTTACGAAGCCGAGATTTCTCATATATCAAAACCTGGCTCAGTCTCCTGGGGAATTATCCTGATTCTACTTGGCGGCCTCTTTCTTCTGGCTAATTTCGATCTTATTGACTATGAATCATTTATTGATTTCTGGCCTCTAATTCTGGTCGGACTTGGCCTCAAACTCATTATTGATCATTTTTCAGCTAAGAAATCTTAAAAGGAGCAGGAGGAAATAATGTCTAAAAAACGTAGAGATAACCTAATCTGGGGAGTAATCCTGATCGCCATCGGCCTGTTATTTCTGCTGGACAATATGGGTTATGATGCCTGGGAATTTATCTTTAAATTCTGGCCGTTAATTTTGATCATCTGGGGTGCTGATAAACTCTATTACGGCTTAAAAGACCGTCAGGCAGCTAAACAGGAAGTAGCGGAAAAGCAACACAGGGATAAAGAAGATGAGGGCTAAGGAAGTTATAATCCTAATCTTCATCATTCTGGCTGGAGTCGGCCTCCATTACCTTGGAAATTTACACCTGACCGTAGAAGACGGCTGGTCAGCTAGCCACTTTGGATTAACAGCCAAACCATATGAATTTGAAGAGAATCTAATTCTTGAGCCGGCAGATTTGATAGAAATAATTAACAGCCATGGAGAGATAGAAATCCAAGGCACTGACCGTTCAGATATCAGTTTGACTTTCAAAAAAACAGTCTGGGCCAAGAACGAAAAAAAAGCACAGCAAGTAGCGGAAAAGCTCAAGCTGCTAACCACTAAAGACGGAACCAGGCTTACTCTGACTACAAACCGCAACAATTTTCGTCAGAAAAACTTTTCACTTAATTTTACTCTGAATGTACCTGCCTCAATTTCAGTCCTGATATCCAATTCATTTGGCCCGGTCAGAATCACTAAAGTCAAAGAGGCCGAAGTCAATAATGAACATGGCCAGGTAGACCTGCTGGAAATCCCGGGTAAAGTTAAAGCCAGCAATTCTCATGAAAGAATCTCATTAATTGATATTGGCGGAGTCTGCCAGGTGGAAACCAGCCATTCGCCTGTCTCTATTGTCCGGATAGCCGGTCCAGTAATTCTTGAGGCCAGCCATGAGGAGATAGAGCTTTTTGATCTTAAAAATTCGCTAAAAGTCACCTCGAGACACTCGCCAATAAAAGCACTAAGACTGGCCGGGCCTTCCTCCCTTGAGAGTAGCTATGAACCAGTCTATATCAGCGAATCAGGCCAGGCTACAATCAGAGGGCATCACTCTTCAATCGAGATAGACAACCTAACGGGACAGCTTGAAATAGAAAGCAGTTATGAACCAGTTAAATTGACCAGGATAAATGGCGATATTAGCCTCAGGGGAAAAAGTACTGAAATTAATTTCAACTCGATTCAGGCTGGAAAAATCTTTATAGAGACATCTTATGAAGATGTCAAACTGGAAAACTTTCGAGGAAATCTACAATTAAATCTGGCTCATGGAGACGCTTTTTTATCTCCGGCTAGCCTCGATCACAATATTTCTGCCAGCCTCCAGTATGGGGATCTGGACTTCATCTGGCCAGCCGGTCAGGTGGCCCGTCTGGAAGCCCGGTCAAAGGGGGGAAGAATTCACTGGGAATTGCCTGTTCCACCCGACGAAAATTCAACCAATGGACTCAGTTTAGTCAGAGCTTTTCAATCATCTCCAGCTACCTCCGAAATAAAACTCAGCACCGCCTATGGAGATATTGAAATCAGTCAGCCAGAAGCCGCAGCCATTCCAATTGAGGATGAGCGAAAAGATAATAAGGACAGAGAGGATGAAGACAGAGTTTATGATTAATTCCAGGGCAGCCTCCCTCCTTTCTATCCTCTAATCCTGAAGGCCAGGTAAAAACCGGGATAACCAAAGACAGGTAATTAAGTAATTAGATTTTAGATTATGATCAAACCGCCAGGAGAATCCAGAAAATTCAAGACTTAGAACCTGATATCAGGAATGTTTGAAGCGGAAATTGGTAATTTTATAACCCAGGACACCATTTATCTTGATATTAAGGTAAGATATTAGATTAGTTAAGTCTTTTTTAAATTTGGTTACATAACGGACAAATTCTGTTTCTTTTTTATATCTTAATAAATTTTCGAATTCATCTACCTCATCTCTCAATTCGACCAGAAAATGGGTAATGTCACGATACTGGCTGTTAATCTCAATCAATTCCTTGCCTGACATTTTATCCAGATCAAGATGAGGCGGCAGTGACTGAAGAATAAGCATACTCTCAGTGTAAGTTTCATTTATCGATTCTTTAATTTCCTGGAAAAATGACTTATATTCCATCGGATTTTCCAGGCGGGCTTCAGCCCGGTCAAGCAGCCGGTCATACTGGTCCTTAACGGAAATGACAAAATCCTTCACCCCCCAGTATTTTCTTTTAAAATTAAAAAGATCAATAAAATCCCGCCCGATGTAAATTTTGTCTTTATAGCTCGACAGGAGTTCTTTGGGTTCATGGGTGTAATACTTAATTTCATACTTCCGCCCGTCGTTTCCCTTTTCTCTAAATCTGGCCAGAACCAGATAATTATTTTGCTCAATAAAATAACTGCTCATCTCCAGAATAACTGTATAAATAGCCAGATTTTGAATGACATATTCCTTGAGATAATTAAGCAAATTCTCTTTTTTATTCAAAAATTCCACTACAGTGTCATTGGGAACAGTATTAAGAACAGAATAAGAGGGAGAAATTAGAAACAAAACCGGGCCGCTGCCCAGTTCCAGGTGAAGGTTCTTTAAGACATTCTGATGGAGGTCATCATAGAGCATAGGTTGAAGAGGTGGCAGGCTAGTGGCATCAAGACCTATCAATTCTTCAATCTCATTCATGATGGGCTCCTTCTTTCTTCCTGAACTTGAATCTTAACACCACCAGGAGGAAAAATCAAATTAGCCCGGGAGCCAGTTTCCGGAGTGTCCAGTCTGCATGCCCGTATTTATCAGTCTCGATTTTTTTGATTCGATCTAATTCAGATGGGGCCAGGCTCAACGGTTGAAATTCAAAACCGAAATAAGATCTAAAACCCTCAATAAAATAGCCGGCCGCCTCCTGGTAGCTAATTGTTCGCCCCAGTTCTGAGGAAATGGACGTCATCCTTTCCTGCCTGGCCTGGGGCAGGCCAAAAGAAACAGCCATGAGCAGCTCAAGTTCAGACATCAGTGGAATTGAGCCATGTTGAATAAAATAACTGCCTGATCTTTTTTGAGCACTGCCGATTATCTTTTTGCCGGTGATTTCTATTTCATTTCTGGCCGGATAAGCAAAGCAGGGCAAATTACTCCGGGCATAGGCCTTGGAGGTAGAAGAAGCCAGTGCCGGCTGAAGTCCCATCAGCTCCAGGCCTTTAATCAGGGCTTCTGAAATTAACCGGTAGGAACCTTCCAGCGTGGAAGTAAAAACACCGGCCTGACCTGAAGCCACAGAATAGGTAACTTCAAGATGATGCAGAACCAGCTTTCCCCCGGTCATTCTCCGGACGACATCCACTCCCCTCCGGTTACATTCCTCCAGGTTGACCACGCGGCTGACCTCTTGATGGCAACCAAGAGAAGCCGTTGGCCTGAGCCAGGTATAAAAACGGATATAGGTAGCCTGGGTTCGCTGAGCCTGATGAAAAAGATATTCATCGACAGCCATATTCCAGCTGCCCGGGAGAGGCTCTGGCTCAAAGAGAAGAAACCAATCTAACATCACACGACCTTAAAAAAAGAGCGGGCAACGGGACTCGAACCCGCAACTCCGAGCTTGGGAAGCTCGTACTCTACCATTGAGTTATGCCCGCCCACTTTATCCTAAAAGCTGCTAACTCTTTTCGCAGGTTGAGAATCTTAATCATCAGAATTTTATCAAATAGATGGCCTCTGTCAATAAAGAAATCCAGGATGGTCATCCATTAAACCGGCCTGCTTCATGATTTTTATTATGTTCATTAATAAATCTTTTTGGATAAGGGCTTTTTAATTGACTCAAAGTAATAATAAAATATAATGGAAAAGAATGGAGATAACTGAAATGAGTATAGACGAAAAAAAGCCAACAACCGAAATAGCTCCAGCCAGAACTGCCAGCCGTCTGGGCGCCAATCTGGCTTTTGAGGGGAAATTGACTGGCCATGAGGATCTGGAAATTCTGGGCCAGTTTAATGGCTCTATAGATCTCGCTCTTCATGATCTTGTCGTTCAAAAATCTGGGCGGGTTAAAGCTGACCTGATCAAAGTGAAAAACCTTTTTCTTCTTGGTCAGCTTGAAGGTCAGGTTCAGGCCGAGAGAATAGTCATCAGCGAGACAGCCCTTTTCACCGGAGATATTGTTGCTACCAAACTCTCTGTTCAGAGCGGAGCCAGATTCAAAGGAACAGTAAAAATTTCAAAAGATTATCACCCCTGACAGTGGTCTGGCTGATTGCCTGTTATCGGGCTATCCACCCCTGTCTGCCAATTTTCTGATATAATAATTAAAAGAAGACAAGATGGTTAATGCTACTTACTGCCCGAATTATCACCAGGGTAAGAAAGCAGTTAACAACAGCGAGGATTCCTCTGATAAGTTAAATTAAAGAAAAAAGAGTAGAGAGTATTTTTTAATTTAAGTCAAAATGAAAACATTTCGCCTGTATTCAGAGTTTTCTCCTCAAGGTGACCAGATTCTAGCTATTAAGCAGCTGACCGAAGGTCTCCAGAGCGGGAAAAAGCATCAGGTGCTGCTGGGCGTAACCGGCTCGGGTAAGACTTTTACCATGGCCAATCTGATAGCCAGGGTGAACCGTCCAGTTCTGGTCATCAGCCCCAATAAGACTCTGGCTGCCCAGCTTTACCAGGAATTCAGGCACTTTTTTCCTGAAAATGCCGTTGAGTATTTTGTCAGCTATTATGATTATTACCAGCCTGAAGCTTATATCCCGGCCACCAATACTTATATTGCTAAAGAGGCTACGATTAATGAAGAAATTGACAGGTTACGCCTGGCCGCTACCAATGCTCTTTATGCCCGGCGCGATGTGATTATTGTCGCCTCCGTTTCCTGCATATACGGTATTGGAGCTCCAGAGACTTATTATTCACAGAGTTTTTCTTTAGAGACCGGGCAAAACCTGACTCGCAAAGAGCTGCTCGATCGCCTGGTCGCTATCCAGTATGAGCGTTCTGATGATGACTTGAAAAGGGGCAGCTTCCGTGTTCGCGGAGACATTGTTGATGTTTTTCCCTCTTATGAAGATTTCACTTACCGGCTCGAAATTGAGGATGGACATTTAAAAGAAATATCTTTTTTTGACCACCTGCTTGGCCAGAAGAACCAGTTGCTTGACCGGGTAGTCATTTACCCTCGGACATTTTTTTCGACGCCGCGGCCCATTCTCGAAGAAGCTATAGCCGGCATTGAGCAAGAGCTGAAGAATCAGGTGGAATTTTTTGCCGCTCAGGGGAAATATATCGAAGCTCAACGACTTGAAGAACGAACTCTTTTTGACCTGGAGATGCTCGGAGAATTCGGTTACTGTCCCGGTATTGAAAATTATTCTCTTTATTTAAGCCGGCGGCAGCCGGGTCAACCTCCTTATACCTTACTGGATTATTTTCCCGAGGACTTTTTAACTATTATTGATGAGTCTCATATCGCTGTGCCTCAGATTGGCGGGATGTATCACGGTGACCGTTCCCGTAAACTGACTCTGATCGAGCATGGTTTCCGGTTACCTTCGGCTCTCGACAACCGGCCACTCGACTTCCGGGAATTTGAACAGCGGGTCGGTCAGGTAGTTTATGTCTCAGCCACGCCTGGTCCCTATGAACTGAAGAAAGCAGCCGGTCAGGTAGTCGAACAGATTATCAGGCCAACTGGCCTTATAGATCCAGAGGTAGAAGTCCGACCGGTTAAAGGCCAGATTGACGATTTGATGAGAGAGATTCAGGAAAGAGCCAGACACCAGGAGCGAACCTTAGTCACAACTTTAACCAAAAAAATGGCCGAAGACCTGACCCGTTATTACCACGAGCTGGGTCTAAATGTGCGCTATCTTCATTCTGACATAGAGACTCTGGAAAGAGTTAAGATTCTGCGTGATCTTAGGAAAGGGAAATTTGACGCTTTAATCGGTATCAACTTGCTGAGAGAAGGACTTGATTTGCCAGAAGTTTCACTGGTCGCCATCCTTGATGCCGATAAAGAGGGCTTCCTGCGTTCGGCTTCAAGCTTGATTCAGACTTTTGGCCGGGCGTCACGACATATGGCCGGGCGAGCTATTCTTTATGCCGAGACTATGACCGAATCAATGAAAAAGGCCATAGAAGAAACTAACCGGCGGAGACAGATCCAACAACAATTTAATCAAGAGCATGGCATTACCCCCCAATCTATTCGCAAAAATATCGACCTGGTTCTGACCAGCGTTTTTGAGCGTGATTATGTTGATTATACCAGATTGGCCGAAGAGAAAGATATTTATCTCTCACCCGAAAAGCGCCAGAAAAGAATCAAAGAGCTGGAGAAAATGATGGCCGAAGCCGCCCGGAACTTAGAATTTAAAAAGGCAGCTAAGTATCGTGATGAGTTAAAACAGCTTAAAAAGCGCGAGCTGGAGTTGATGGGTTGAAGCCCATAAGCTTGTCCAGACTGGCCTCATAACCTGATATAATATCAAGCAGAACATAATAATATCAGGCAGAAAAGGAAAAATAAGTTGAGCTGGATGGGCGGGCGGAGCTGGACAGCCCCAGGCCAGAATAAAAAATGAAATACGAAGCTCTCAAGCAAAAGATAAGTAAATTTCCGGATAAGCCCGGTATCTATTTTTTCAAAAACTCTCAGGGCGAAGTGATTTATATTGGCAAAGCCAGGTCCTTGCGTAACCGGGTTAAGAGTTATTTTTTGCCCCGGCCAGACCTTAAAGTCCAGAATATTCTGAGCGAGACAGATGATATCGATTATCTTCTGGTCAGCTCCGAAAAGGAAGCCAGCTTTATTGAAAATAACTACATCCAATTCTATCAGCCTAAATTTAACCTCCGGCTGAAAGATGATAAGAGCTTTCCTTTCCTGAAGCTGACCGTCAATGAGGATTTCCCCGGAATAACTCTCACCCGCCGGGTAGAAGATGATGGTGCCAAATATTTTGGGCCATTCAGCCCGGCTGATGATGCCAGACAGGTGATGTCCTTTATTACCAGAGCCCTTAAGATCAGAACCTGTGAAGACTCTGTTTTCAAAAACCGCCGGCGGCCCTGTCTGGAATATGACCTGAAGATGTGCAGCGCCCCCTGTGTCGGCTTGATCAGCCAGGAGGCTTACCAGCAGGATGTGGATCGGGCTCTCTTACTGCTCGAAGGCAGGAAAACCGAGCTGAAGCAGCAACTTGAAGAGAAGATGAAAAAGGCGGCCGGCGAGCTGCAGTTTGAACAGGCAGCTCACTGGCGTGATACGATTGTTTCCCTAAATAGGCTTAAAGAGACCCAGAGAGTCATCTCAACTGCTAAGGAAAACATGGATATCATCGGTTATAAACGCCAGGCTGAACAAGCCGCCGTCTTCATTTTTCATATGCGGGCCGGCCGGATTAGATCTTCCTCCGGCCAACGCCTGAAAAACTTGCTTGATGGTGAAGAACAAAACCAGCAGGCTTTAACCCGGGCTCTCCAGGATTTTTACGTCAGACAGGAAGTGCCGGATAGAATTCTTCTGCCCTTCCACCTGAAAAAAGAACAGCAAAAAGCCTTTTATGAGGAATTAAAGAAACAAAATGCTCGAGTCAGATTTACTTTTCCAGATAATAAAAAAATGAAGATCAGGCTGGAGCTGGCCGAGCAGAATGCTTCCCTGCTGCTGGAAAGAGAAGAGAGCGTCAGCCCAACGGCTGAACTCCACCTGGTGCTGGGTTTAGAACGGCCAGCTGGATTAATTGAGGGGATAGACATTTCCAACACTGGCGGAGACGAATCGGTCGGTTCGCTGGTCGTTTTTAACCACGGATTGCCCGTTAAATCCGAATACCGCAAATACCGCCTTAAGACAGTCACCGGTCCTGATGATTTTGCCTCCATCCGGGAAGTTTTGAGCCGGAGATTGCAACGGCTGGTGGCGGAAAAGAAGCCTTTACCAGACCTGATTTTTATTGACGGTGGAAAAGGTCAATTAAGTGCTGCTCAAGAAGTTCTTGAAAATCTCAATCTGACATCCATTCCGGTTTGTTCCTTAGCCAAAAAGGAAGAGATTATCTTTTCTCCCAATCATCCTGGCGGGCTGCGCCTTGACCCGACTTCAGGGGCTTTAAAGCTTCTTCAGCAAGTCCGGGATGAAGCTCATCGGTTTGCTATCAGTTTTCATCGCCAGCGCCGGTCAAAAAAGAGTTTGGCTTCAGAGCTGGACGGTATTCCGGGGCTGGGCCCGGTCAGCAAGAAGAAATTATTTCTGGCTTTCGGCCACCTTGATGGTATCAAAAAAGCCTCCCGCGATTCTTTAGCCAAAGTGGTTGGCCCGAAACTGGCTCAGACGATTAAACAAATCATGGGAGGACCCGAGTAAATCAAACTTAACTCTGGCCAGGGAAAGAGTTTTTTAATTAGACTTTTAATGACCAGAACATCCAGCCAAAACCAGACTTGTTTTCATGGCTGGAAATCTGGCTATGGTAGAGTGGCTAGCTGGCAACAAGAATCAGACTGGATGTAAGGACAATAAAAAAGAGAAACAGATGGAGACAGAATTCAATCTTCGGAATAAAGAGGCAACCAGACGAATCAACCAACTGACCACTACAGCTACACTAAGGTTTAAAACCCCTGTTCAAAGTGATCAAACCAGACGACCTTCAATCTGACTTTATAGGTATCAAGAGCTGACTCACTTAAGACTTATTTAGCTTTTATTTTGGCCATAAATTTGAGATAATTTTTTATTCAGGAGGTCATCATGAATAAATTCCGTTCTAATCACTTAAAGCTGTCTTTAAGCTTGCTTGCTCTTTTCATCTGCCTGATTTTACCTCTGGCTGCTGATGAGGGCATGTGGCCTTATAATCTTGTTCCTAAAGACTATCTGGCCAAAAAATACAATTTTAAGGCAACTGATGAATGGCTGAATCATTTACGCTTTGCTTCAGTACGCTTCGGTGGTGCTTCAGCCTCATTTGTCTCGCCTGATGGCCTGGTTTTAACTAACCATCATGTGGGACGTGGAGCGATTCAGAACCTGTCCACCCCCGAAAGAGATCTGGTCAAAAATGGTTTTTACGCCAGAACAAGAGCCGAAGAGCTTAAATGCAGGGGAGTTGAATTGTCGGTTCTGCAGGGCATTGAAGATGTAACTGACCGGGTGTTCTCAGCTGAAAAGCCTGGCATGAGTGCCCAGGAAATTATGGCTGCCCGTGAAAAAGCTATTTCTGAGATTCAAAAAGAAGCTAGCGATAAAACAGGACTGAGATGCCAGGTTGTTTCTCTTTATTCCGGCAGCATGTATAACCTTTATAAATATAAAACCTACAATGATGTCAGGCTGGTTTTTGCGGTGGAAGATGCAATTGCCTTTTTTGGTGGAGACCCTGATAACTTTACTTATCCACGTTATGACCTGGATATTTCTATTTTCCGGGTCTATGAAAATGACCAGCCTTTAAAAACTAAGGATTATCTAAAATGGTCAACCACCCCCCTCAAGGAAGGCGATCTGGTATTCTGCTCTGGTAATCCTGGTTCAACCGGAAGACTCTTGACCTATGACCAGCTCCTTTTCCTGCGTGACGTGAGTTATCCTTTTACCATCAACAACCTGAAGAGAAGACAAGCCATCCTCCACGAATATGCGACTAGGGGCCCGGAGCAGGAAAGAATTGCCAGCAATACGATTTTTGGCGTTGAAAACAGCCTGAAAGCCACCACCGGTTATCAATCAGGGCTGATTGATAAAGACCTGATGGCTAAAAAGCTGGCCGAGGAGCAGCAGATTCGTCAGGCCATTGCAGCCAACCCGGAACTGGCTAAAGAATTTGGCCAGGCCTGGGATGAAATTGCTCAGGCTCAAAAAGAATTTGCTTCCTTTTTTAAACAGTATCAATTTTTCGAGAGAGGAAATGCATTTAATACAACTTATTTTAACTTGGCCAAATCCTTAATCAGAATGGCCGAAGCCAAAGGCAGCCAGAACAGACCACCTATGGCTGAGGCTGGCAGGATGATGGGTTTCATGAGCCAGATAAACGATGATTTTGAAATCTGGAAGCTAACCGATTCTTTAAAGCAATTAAAGGAAGAACTGCCTGAGGAACAGGAAACCAAATGGCTGCTGGGCTGCCAGTCACCGGAAGAAGTAGCCATGTCTCTAATTACAGGAACTAAATTAAAAGACCCCGAATTCAGAAAAAAATTAATGGAAGGTGGATCAGAAGCAATTTATCAGTCTAATGATCCGATGATCAAACTGGCCCTGATGATTGACCCGGTAGCCCGGGGTCTGAGAGAACGACATGAGAATAAAGTGCGGGCAGTCGAAGTTAAAAACGGAACTCTGGTGGCCAGGGCTCTTTTCCAGCTTAAGGGAACTTCCATTCCGCCAGATGCTACTGGCACCCTGAGATTGAGCTTTGGCGTGGTCAAAGGCTATATAGAAAACGGTAAGAAAATTCCCTTCCATACCACCCTGGCTGGACTTTATCAAAAAGCCCAGAAATTTAATTACCAACCACCTTACAGCCTGCCTGAAAAATGGATTCAGAAAAAGTCATCTCTTAATCTTAATACTTCCCTCAACTTTGTGGCGACTATTGATTCCATAGGTGGGAATTCAGGTTCACCAGTCGTTAATAGAAAAGGAGAATTTGTCGGTGCTCTATTTGATGGTAACATTCAGTCTTTGCCAACCCGTTTCGTTTATGAAGAAAAAGTTTCCCGCTCGGTCATGGTCGATGGCCAGGCTTTGATTGAAGCCCTGATCAAGATTTACGATGCCAGGCCTCTGGCTGATGAACTGCTGGGAAGATTGCCGACCAGATGAAATAGCCCGATTAAAAGAAGACAGGCTAACAAAACGAACTAAAATGTGGCCGGGTTTCGGCTTAAAGAAATTGAACAACAGGGCTGGACCCGGCCTATCCCTTTCTTATAAACTGGGTACAAGGAAGAAAACTCCTCTTCGGTCATTTTGCCCGTTTTTTCCGGCTATCCTTCCAAATTCACCATGCCAGAAGGTGTCGGCAATTGGACAGATAATCTTTCACAAAATTTGCTCTGGCCTTCTACCTCGCGAGTTAATTTAAAATAGACTTCATATTGCCTGGCCAGGAGTTTCTTTAGAACCTGTTTTTGTTTTACGCCAGAGTGATATAAGGTCTATAATAACAACATGAAAAGCTGGACTGATTACCTCTGGTTTCAAACTGAAAAAAGGCAGGAGTTTATTAATATAACCGACCGTGTAGAAGAAGCGGTCATCAAAAGTGGAGTAAAAGAAGGTTTATGCCTGGTGAATGCCATGCACATTACAGCCAGCGTTTTCATCAATGATGACGAACAAGGCCTTCATCATGATTTTAGTGCCTGGCTGGAAAAACTTGCACCCCACTCCCCTGGCTCATACCAGCACAATTTGACAGGTGAAACAAACGCTGATGCCCACCTGAAGAGAACTATCATGGGCAGAGAAGTTGTGGTGGCAGTCACTGGTGGAAAGCTTGACCTTGGACCCTGGGAACAGATTTTTTATGGGGAATTCGATGGTCAGAGAAGAAAACGGGTGTTAATCAAAATCATTGGTGAATAACGCCGGCTTTGAACTTACCCGGGAAAACAAAGATATCAACCCGTGATCTGGAAATCTGAAAATAAGAATTCAACCTCCACCCTTCCTCCGCACCAACCATCAATTTTGATGCTGCAGCACTGCCGGCAGGTTTTGCTAGCGGCTATTTCTTCCATTGAAGCGAATATCTGATAAGAAGCTGGAAGCCTGCTTCATCCTCCTCTCGACAGTAAAGCTTGCCCTTTTTCCAGATTTTAGGTTCACCTGGAAGCGGGATTTTGGTTAAAAACCTGCCCTGCTCATCAAAAACATCAAAAATATAATAGCCCTCCGCTGATTTTTCGAAGGTTTGGACCAGCAGCCAGCCTTCATCACTACAGATAAATCTTCCGCAGCCAGGATGATATGCAAACCGGGAACCCTGATGACTGGGAAGCTTTCGTTTCATTTCATTTTTTTCTTCATCTGTGATCCTGACCGGCTTATAAGCTTTTTTAACCTGTCGTATAAGCTTTCCATTATCGTCATAGTATTCAAAAATATAGCTTTCCGGACGTGAAAAAATGACTGTATTATCAGGACCAACTTGAAAGAAAGGCGAGGACATAAAAGGGTCCAGGCCTTTTTGTGGCTCAGGTACTAAATATCTGGCCACTTCCCCTTTAAGCTTCATTTCCTGATCAAATTTGAGCAACTTAAAAGCCGGATTATCTCCGCTCATGCCGGCTTCCAGGCCATAAATGTTTCCCCTGGCATCCAGGCTGGTTTCCAGCAGCGAATATTGCCCGACAGAAAATGAGTTTATAAAATCCCCACTAAGCCTAAAAAATGAAATTTTCCTGGCCCGATCAGAGATCATTACTCTGTCAGCACGAATAGATATAGCCACAGGAATTATCGACTCACCCGGTCCCTGGCCGAGGCGACCGAATTTCCTCATAAATATCCCGGAGCGATCATAAACAAAAACAGCCGCATCCTTTGTAGATAGAATGAAAATGTTCTGATCCTCATCAATGTCAACAGCCTGAAAAGAACTGAAGGCACTCTCGCCGCTCCTTCCGACTCCGCCCACCATGAGTTCTTCTTCCAGGTTCATGACCTGTCCTGAATACATGGGCTTTTCTGGGTTGCTGATAGTGATTACCCCATCCTTCTGGCTGATTGTTCCGCGCCAGCCAGCCTTTTCATGGCGACAGCCGCTGCCCAGAAAGACAATGGAGGCCAGAATCACCGAAAGCAGGCAATTTCTTAGCTTCATTTTGTCTTCCTCTTGCTGTTAACTCTATTTTTTAAACCAGATAAGTATTTAGTATAAGTTGTTTTCCAAGCATCGCCAGCAAAAGAAAAGCAACGACCAAGAATACGGCTATTATCGTTCTTAACGGACCAATCCTGAGATGCGAAATTTTAAATCCACCATTCTTATCCCAGGTAGTGATACCATTTTTGGTAAGTTTGCTATAGGCCACCGAGAGAGTTATCAATGATATTATCGGGAAACCGATTCCCAATCCATTCCACCAAACAGAAAAACTACGCCGGAGAGCACTCGAAAATGTAGGTTTCCCACCTGACGAGTCTCGCAATGTAATTCTTAATAACCACTTGCCAGGTGTCGTGCCAGGTCCAGATAAAAGAAATGCCTCTTCAAAAATCCACAAAAATAAAATTAAGAAGCCTAAGATGATAACTTCAGGAATGTCAGCAATGTCAGGAATGTCAAGAATTGATAGATTAAGGATTTCCAAGATGCACCCTACTACCACCGAGAAACTCATTAGATCTATATATCGCGCCCAAAACCTGACCCAGGGACGTATCTGGGGAACGCTTTTCTCTTTCGTTTTAATTTCTGATTCCTGAGGGAAAGATGATATGACTTCAGATAAGCTTGTCTGTGTAGTAAAAATGGCTTTCCCCTTAAATGGATCAACCTTTGAAGCCGGAAGCCATTCTACCATAGGTTCTGACCAGACAAGGGTGTCCTTTTCCAAAATCCCAGCCTCGAACATTTTTTGAATAGTAGCTTCTGAAACAGGACCTTCTTGTTTATTGTCCTTAATATAATACCAGTATCCTTCAGCCATATTTTTCCTTCTTTATGAACACGCTATTTTTCTCTAATGTAATCATTGAATCGTAAAGGGTTTATAATATTTTATTTATGCAATGGCGAATATGTCAAGAAACTTTTTTAGGGCCTCATTAAAAGCGAAGCTCTGATTGACTTTAAAGCTGCTTTCTGTTAAAAAATAATAAATGTGGAAAAGCCTCTTAAATAAGATTTTCGGGACCCAGAATGAGCGGGACCTGAAGAAACTCCAGCCTTATGTCGAGGCTATTAATGCCCTTGAGCCACAAATCAGTCAGCTGTCTGATGCCCAGCTTCAGGCAAAAACGGCCGAATTCAAGGAAAAACTCCATCAGGGTGCCACTCTCGATGATATTCTGATTGAAGCTTTTGCTGTTGTCCGGGAAGCCTCGCGGCGAACCGTTAGAATGCGCCACTTCGATGTCCAGCTCGTTGGCGGACTCGTTCTTCATCAGGGAAAAATCGCCGAGATGAAAACCGGCGAAGGAAAAACCTTAGTCGCCACTCTTCCTGCCTACCTTAATGCCCTTGAAGGTAAAGGTGTCCACATTGTCACCGTCAATGACTACCTGGCAAAAAGAGATGCCGAGTGGATGGGTCCAATTTACAAATCTCTTGGTCTGACGGTCGGTGTGATCCAGCATGACCTGAATGACGCCCAGCGCCAGATTGCCTATAACTCTGACGTTACTTACGGCACGAATAACGAATTTGGCTTCGATTACCTCCGGGACAATATGAAGTTCCGGCTGGAGGATCTTGTCCAGCGCCAGTTCAATTATGCCATCGTCGATGAAGTTGACAGCATTCTTATTGATGAGGCCAGGACTCCGCTCATCATTTCCGGGCCAACACAGGAATCAACTCAGCTTTATTACCGGGTTGATAATTTTGTCCGCCGGTTGCAAAAAGATAAACACTTTATTCTGGATGAGAAGACCAGAACTATTGCCTTGAATGAAAATGGTGTGGCGGACGCTGAAAAATATTTTAATGTACCCAACCTCTATGACCTCAATTATATGGATCTGGTCCATGCCATTAACCAATCACTTAAAGCTCATTTCCTTTTCAAGCGGGATGTTGATTACATGGTCAAGGACGGGCAGGTTATTATCGTTGACGAGTTTACCGGGCGGCTGATGCCTGGCCGCCGCTACAGCGATGGCCTCCATCAGGCACTGGAAGCCAAAGAGCGGGTCAAGGTCGAAGAAGAATATCAGACTCTGGCCTCAATTACCTTTCAGAATTATTTCCGTATGTATAAAAAGCTGGCTGGCATGACCGGCACCGCCGCCACTGAGGCCGCCGAATTCCAGCAAATTTATAATCTTGATGTGATCGAAATACCGACTAATAAACTTCTTATCCGCACCGAGCACCCTGATGTCATTTACCGGACAGTTAAAGAAAAATGGGAGGCAGTAGTCGGAGAAATATTGGAGCTCAATAAAATCGGGCGCCCTGTTCTGGTTGGCACTATTTCGATTGAGAAATCAGAGCATCTGAGCAATCTACTCCGGAAGCGGAATATCAAGCATGTGGTTCTTAATGCTAAGTATCACGAGTTAGAAGCCCAGATTATTGCTCAGGCAGGCCGCATCGGAGCTGTGACTATTGCCACTAATATGGCCGGCCGTGGCGTTGATATTCTCCTCGGCGGCAATCCGGATTTTCTGGCTAAAGAAGCCCTGAAAAAAACCGGCGTCGATCCCTCCCAGACGACGCCTGAGCAGTACGAGCAGGCTTATAATCAGGCTCTGAAAATCACCAGTGAAGAACACGAGAAAGTGGTCGGACTTGGTGGACTGCATATCCTGGGCACAGAACGGCATGAATCAAGGCGAATAGATAATCAGTTAAGAGGCCGGGCTGGCCGTCAGGGAGACCCCGGTTCTTCCCGTTTTTATCTTTCGCTTGAAGACGACCTGATGCGGATTTTTGGATCAGATCGCCTGTCTGGTCTGATGGCCAGAATCGGCATGGGTGAAGGTGTTCCGATACAGCATTCAATGGTCAGCCGGGCTATTGAACGGGCTCAAAAGCAGGTGGAAGGCCAGAATTTCTCTATTAGAAAGCACCTGCTGGAATATGACGATGTCATGAATAAACAGCGTGAGACAATTTACCGCCAGCGGCGGGAAATCCTGGAAGGTAAAGATCTGCGCGACTATTATCTGAATCTAATTGATAGTTTAGTCGAATGGTATCTTGACCAGCATGCCAATAAAACTAAGCATCCTGATGATTGGGACTGGGAAGCCTTAAGACAGGCCGTCTTTTCCCAGTTCGGCCTTGATCTTAGCCAGCTAAACCTTGACCGGGGAACAATTACCTATGATGAGCTGTTTGAGCAACTGACCTCTGCCCTGAAAGGTCTATACGAACAAAAAGAGAAGGCTCTTGGGCCGGACAGAATGCGGGAGTTTGAGCGGTTGATTCTCCTCCAGGTGATAGATGCCCGCTGGAAAGATCATTTACTCGAAATGGATTATCTCAAAGAAGGTATTGGACTTCGCGGTTATGGCCAGCGTGACCCGCTGATTGAATACAAAAAAGAAAGCTACGAGATGTTTCAACAATTGCTGGATAGGATAGAAGAAGATGCGGTGCGCTATCTCTTCCTGATCCAGCCAGTAGTCGAAGAAGGACAACAGCCGAGGCAGCCTCAACGTGAACGTCCTCTTTATTATCAGCGGCCGCAGGCTGGAGCGACTGCCGGGGCTGTAATCAGACAGGCCAGGCCTTTGATTCCTGGCAAAAAGAAAAAACGTTAAATCCTGAGGCAGGAGAATTCTATGCTCGAGGAACATTTAAAAGAAGGTTTAACCTTTGACGATGTTTTAATTCTGCCAGCCAAATCAGAAGTCCTCCCAACTGATACTGATGTCTCCAGCTGGCTGACCCCAAGGGTACCGCTCAAAACGCCGATCATTAGCTCAGCTATGGATACCGTCACTACCTCCAGGATGGCCATTTGCCTGGCCCAGCAAGGAGGCCTTGGTATTATTCACCGTAATATGTCAATTGAAGCTCAAGCAGAAGAAGTGGATAAGGTCAAAAGACATGAAAGTGGAATGATTGTCGAACCGATTACGCTTCGTCCTCAGGATAAGATCCGTCAGGCCATTGACTTGATGAAAAAATACAAAATTTCCGGACTGCCAGTGATTGATGAAAATAACCGGCTGGTCGGGATTCTAACTAACCGTGATATCAGGTTTGAAAACAGGCTGGATATTTCCGTCTCAGAAATAATGACCAAAGAGTTGGTGACAGTGCCGGTCGGCACTCCTCTGGAGGAAGCCGAAAAACTTTTCCAGCGGCACAAGGTCGAAAAACTGCTAATTGTCGATAAAGACTTTCATCTGAAAGGCCTGATTACCTACAAAGATATCTTAAGGCGAATTGAATATCCTTTGGCTTCTAAGGACAAACTGGGCCGCTTGCAGGTTGGAGCTGCTGTTGGAGTCGGCGCAGAAGTTCTTGACCGGGTTTCTGCTCTGTGTAAAGCCAGTTGTGATGTCATTATTGTGGACACAGCTCATGGCCATTCGCAACGGGTGCTGGAGACAGTCAAAGCCATCAGAAAACATTTTCCTGAGATTAACCTGATTGCCGGTAACATTGCCACAGCTGAAGCAGCTGAGGACCTGATTGCTCTCGGTGTCGATGCAGTTAAAGTTGGCATCGGTCCTGGTTCGATTTGTACCACCAGAGTTATTGCTGGCATTGGTGTTCCCCAGATCACGGCGATTTCTGATGTCTATAAAGTTACCAGCCAAAATAAAATTCCACTGATTGCTGATGGCGGCATAAAATATTCAGGCGACATAACCAAGGCTATGGCGGCCGGTGCCTCCACAGTCATGCTGGGAAATCTCTTAGCCGGGACAGATGAAGCTCCAGGTGAGGTGGTTATCTATCAGGGCCGGGCCTACAAGATCTACCGGGGAATGGGCTCACTCGAAGCCATGAAAGAAGGCAGCCGTGACCGCTATTTTCAGGACACGGTTTCCGACTCAAAACTGGTGCCAGAAGGAATTGAAGGCCGGGTGCCATTTAAGGGCAGTGCTGTTTCCATCATTCAGATGCTGGTTGGCGGCCTGAAATCAGGTCTGGGTTATACTGGCTGCCGGACGATAGAAGAGCTACAGAAAAAAGCCAGGTTTATCAAAATAACCCAGGCAGCTCTTAGAGAAAGCCATGTCCATGATGTAATTATTACTAAAGAAGCACCAAATTATCATCTTGATTGATATTCAATCCTTTACTTGTTTTATTTTGTTATTTTCATCAAGAAGAATTATCTTCGGGCGGTGAAATTCAACTTCTGCCTCTTCCAGGTAGCCATAGGAAGTTATAATGATGATATCCCCTTGCTTAATTTTATGGGCAGCCGCCCCATAAACGCCAATTTTGCCCGAGCCGGCTTTTTCTTTGATAAGATAAGTGGCCAGTCTTTCGCCATTGGTCACATTATAAACTTCGACCCGTTCATATTCCCTCATGCCAGCCGCCTTCATCAGGTCAAAATCAAGGCCAAGGCTGCCCTCATAATCCAGATCAGACTCAGTAACTTTTGCCCGGTGGATTTTCGATTTAAGGTAGAGTGTCCTCATTTTTCAATTACTCCAGAAATAAATCTTAAATTATCAATTAATCTTGTCCGGCCAAAATAAACAGCCAGAGCAATCAGAGCATCGCCATCAATTTTCTCCAGGCTGTCCAGGGTCTGGACATCAACAATTTCGACATAGTCAATTCTGGCTAAAGGCTCTGCCGAGATTAAGTCAATCATAGACTGCTTAATTTTTGCCGCCTGCTTCTCACCATCTTTAATCTGTTTTTCGGCTAACTCCAGACTTCTGTAAAGCACCAGGGCTGCCTGCCGCTCCTGACTATTTAGATAAATATTGCGTGAACTTAGTGCCAGGCCATCTTTTTCCCTGATAAGAGGCATCGGCCTGATTTTAACCGGTAGATTCAAATCCCCCACCATTTTTTTGAGGATTATTACCTGCTGGGCATCCTTCCAGCCAAAATAAGCCTCATCCGGCTGAATCAGATTAAAAAGCTTCAGCACCACCGTGCAGACACCGCGAAAATGTCCAGGACGGGAATGACCACAAAGTTTGTTCTCAAGATCCTCAACCTGTACATAGGTCTTATAGCCAGCCGGATACATCTCTTCCACCGAAGGGCAGAAAATCAGGTCAACACCTTCCTTTTCCAGTAAGTCTGCATCACGCTTAAAGTCTCGCGGATAGATTTGATAATCCTCAGCCGGCCCAAATTGCTTGGGATTGACAAAAATAGAAACGACTGTTTTCGCACTCCTCTTTTTCGCCTCCCGCACCAGACTCAAGTGCCCCTCATGAAGGTAACCCATGGTTGGTACAAAACCAATTCTCTCCTCTTCTCTCTTCCAGTTTTTTATTTTTTCACGGAGCTCAGTTACAGTGGTGACAATTTCCATTATTTACCTTCCCGACATTTATTTATCTTTTTCCCCGCTGGTCAGTTTTACTCATTCTGCCGGCTGAATTTTTTTCTTAACTTCTTGAGCAATGGTCCAGCTATTTCTTTTTTTAGATGATAAGAATGCTGGTCATCAGGAAAACGCCCCTGGCGGACATCCAGCATATAATTATTGACGGCCTTAGAAATAACTTCAGTCAGCTCCGCATATTTTTTAACAAATTTAGGCATATAGCCAGCAGAAAGTCCTAACATATCGTTAATGACCAGTACCTGGCCATCACAGTCAGGCCCGGCTCCAATACCGATGGTCGGAATTTTTAGACTGGCGGATATTTCCTTAGCCAGCTCTTCAGGCACTGATTCCAGGACAACAGCAAAAGCGCCTGACCGTTCTAGAGCTAAAGCTCCGCGATAAATTTCTTCGGCTTTTTCTTCCTCCGTCCCTTGAACCTTGAATCCTCCGATTCTTCTAATTGATTGAGGGGTAAGGCCAACATGACCCATGACCGGAATTTCTGCCTCAACCAGCGCTTCGACCAGCTTGAGCCGTTCAGGGCTTGAGCCTTCCAGTTTGACCGCATCAGCCCCGGCTTCTTTAATAAACCGGCCAGCATTAAGAATCGAATCAGACAGAGAAAGATGAAAGGAAAGAAAGGGCATATCCCCGACTACCATAGCCCGCTTTCTGGCTCTAGCCACAGCTCGAGTATGGTGAATCATGGCCTCCATGGTCACCGGCAGTGTAGTCTCATACCCGAGAACAGCCATGCCTACCGAATCACCAACCAGAATAATATCAACGCCGCTCTCATCAAGGATTTTAGCCATCGGATAATCATAAGCAGTCAGAACTGTGATTTTCTCTTTATGTTCTTTCTGCTGATAAAGATATGGTATGGTAACTCTTTCTATTCCTGTTGTAACCATTGTCTCTCCTTTCTTTATCTCCCGCCGGCCTATCCAGCTGGAAGTAAAGGCTTGAGCCTGGTCAAGGGAGAAGCCTCCAGTCCCGGGGCCATGCCTGGCCTCCGGGCTACATTTCTATTTTATCATCTTTTTTGTTTCTTAGCTTGAAAACTTTCTGGAACATAATAAAGAGTGCCTTTATTCATCTGCCTGATCTGATTAATTAAATCCCAGAGCTGGTCTTCCTGGCTAAGGTCAAGGTCATCAGCCTTCACCACCAGTAGTGGAGCTACTTTATAATTAAAGAAAAAATAGTCATACGCCTCAACAATATCTTCGAGATATTTCCCCGAAAGTTTCTTTTCCAGCAGTTGACCCTCGCTTTCAATTCTTTTCATCAGTGTTTTAACAGAAATTTGAAGGTAAATAACCAGGTCAGGCCTGGGCACCCTTTCAGCCAGAATATTATAAATTCTCTCATAAACGAGAAGTTCATCATCGGTTAGAGTTTGATAAGCATAAATCTTGTCTTTCTCCAGCAAGTAATCACAGATTATCCGGTCGAGAAACAGGTCTCTTTGCAGAAGCCGTGATTGCTGATGGTAACGATTAGCCAAAAAAATCAGTTGCGCTAAAAAAGCTGCTCCCTCCCTTTCGTTATAAAAATCCTTGAGGTAGGGGTTATCGGTTTGATCAAGGACTAACTGCCCGCCTATTTTCTGGGCCAGGAGGTGAGCCAGTAATGTTTTTCGAGATTTAAAGACTCCCTCCACAGCCACATGCTTGAAAACAATTTCTCCGCTGAGTTTCATGGTCATAGTTTTTCTGACATCAGATTTTCTATTTTTGGCTCTTATTTAGTTTTTTGCTTCAAGTGGAATGACCAGCCAGGCAATCAGGTAAAAAAGAACCATGGGTAAGATGACCATCAGAAGCCCCAGCCCGACAAAAATTAGCCTGGTCAGAGAGACATCCAGACCAAAATATTCTAATAATCCGCCGCAAACGCCATCAATCATTTTCTGTCCGCTGGAGCGATAAAGCTTTTTACCCATTTTCCATTCTCAACTAACCCTGAATAAGCTTAATTGTAGCTAATTCGAGTGATTTTACAACCTGAAAATATTATTTTATCGTCTTTTTTTATCATTTTTGTCCGCAACCTACAGGCTACATCTGGATGTCCACCATCGCTAAAAGAATCTTTTTCGACATTGTTCTCTCTTTATGTTAAATCATCTTCTCCTGCCTGAACAACCTGCCAGCCCGAATAAAAACATGATAATAACGGCATGACATAGATAATTGTGTCTCGGCGCTTATATCCATAATTAGTTCCTTTTAACGATAATTCCCTTTTCCCCCGGGAAAATTGGCATTGTTTTCCCCTTCGCCTATATCGGGAGTTAGAGCAAAAAAAATATCTTGTCAGACACTTTTCTCGTCTAGGTTTATACATTGGGTATCCAGGTCCTCAGACAATACGCAAGTTCTTTTATCCTGACGGGCAGACGAGAATAAAGGCAGACAACCAACAAAAATAGCGTTGTTACTCCTGCAAGTAGCTAACAAAATTATCAGCTTCTTCTACTCTTCAAGGCCATAAGTTTTCATCTTATAGCTAAGTATTCTCTCCGTCAGGCCCAATATTCTAGCGGCCTGACTTTTAACTCCATGGGCTTTTTCCAGAGCTTTCTTAATTTCTCTGACTTCCAGCGCTCTAACCTTTTCAGGCAAAGGCTTTGAGCTCTCCAGCTCCAGCTCTTTTTCCGAGGTCATTTCCAGAAAAACCGGCAGGTCGGAACTGGTCACGATTTCGTTTTCGGCGAAGACCACGGCTCTCTCAATTATATTTTCAAGCTCTCTGACATTTCCTGGAAAATCATGGCTCAAAATAATCTGCAGAGCCTCGGCGGATATTCCTCTAGTCTTTTTTCCTTCGCGCTCGGTGTAGAGCCTGAGGAAATGATCAACCAGAGGCGGGATATCTTCCTTTCTTTCTCTGAGAGGCGGAACACTTATCCTGATAACATTCAGCCGGTAATATAAATCGCTTCTGAATTTTTCTTCACCGACTAGCTTCTCCAGATTTCTATTAGTGGCAGCAATAATTCTGACGTCAGCTTTAAGCGGCTTGGTCGAACCCAGGCGGTAAAACTCTTTATCCTGAAGAAAACGAAGCAACTTGACCTGGACCGAAGGTGACAGCTCACCTATTTCATCTAGGAAGAGGGTGCCACCAGAAGCTGCTTCAAATTTGCCAATCTTCCTTTCCGTCGCGCCGGTAAAAGCTCCCTTTTCAGCCCCGAATAGTTCACTTTCAACCAGGGTCTCAGGTAGAGAAGGAATATTGACAGCCAGAAATGGCCCTGAGCTTCTTTTTGAAGAAAAATGAATAAGCCTGGCAATTAGATCTTTGCCCGTGCCTGTCTCACCGGTGACCAGGACGGTCGCTTCACTCTGAGCAGCTCTGGAAATAAGCCTGGCTACTTCCTGCATAGCAGCTGAAACAAAAATAAAATTTTTGAAACTGAACTTCTCCTCCAGGCGGTTTTTGAGCTCAAAGATTTCATGCTGAAGTTTAAACCGTTCTCTGGCTCTGTCGAGGACCAGCAGGAATTTTTTGAAATCTAGAGGTTTAACAACATAGTCATAAGCGCCCTGCTTGATAGCTTCAACGGCAGTTTCGATCGAAGCAAAGGCGGTCACCATAATCGGGGTAATTAAAGGATTAGAGGCGAGGATATCTTTGATTAATTCCAGGCCTGATTCCTGGCCGAGCTTGTAATCAACCACGGCTATTTCTACTGGATTGTCCTTAAGAAGCGCCAGCGCCTCCTGCCGGGCTGAAGCTGAGATAACTTCATACCCTTCTCTCCGGAGATTTTTGGAAATAAGTTCCCTTTGAAGATCGTCATCCTCGACAACTAAAATAACTCCCTTAGCCACTTTCCCCTCCTGGCATTTCAACTTTAAAAACTGCCCCGCCACCTGGCCGGTTGCTGGCTGAAATCCTCCCGCCATGGGCGGCCACAATTTTACGGGTTAGATAAAGCCCAATTCCGAAGCCTGAGCTTTTACTGCTGACAAACGGGTCAAAAATTTTTTCAGCCTGCGTCTCTTCAAGACCCGGGCCAGAATCTTCGACTTCCAGTATTAAACTTTTCTTCCGGGCATAGGCCTTTAAACTGATCAGGCTTCCGGCCGGACTGGCCTCGATGGCATTTTTCAGGAGATTGGCCACCACCCGGCTGAAAAGCAAGCGATCAGCCGTTAGCTTTAATCCACCTTCGGCTTTGAGATCAATTTTCAGGTTCTTCTCTTCGGCCAGATTATCCAGTTCTTTAATTTCCTCTTCGATTACCAAAGCCACTTCGAACTTTTCCGGAGAAATAGAAACAGGTTTTAAAGCTTCAGAGAAACGGTCAACCAGGGAGGCAATTTTTTCTGCTTCCTTCTTCCCTTTTTCGAGCTCTTGATTGATTTCAGGTAAATTCAGAGACTGCCAGTATTCGAAAAGAAGAGCCAGGCTGTTCAGCGGATTTTTAATTTCATGAGCAACACCAGAGGTATAAGCAGAGATCTCCTTAAATTTTTCTTTTTCTTCTGCCTGGCGGGCAGCTTCGGTGGCAGCCAGCTGGTAGGAGCGGTGCAACCGGTAAAGTCCGGCAAAAATCACCAGGCCAGCCAGAGCCAGAGCTGATAAAATATACCAGAAATTCCTTCTGGAATAAGTCAGCAGAACATCCAGGCTTTTCAAAGAATAACCAAGGTAAAAATAATATTTCCGCCCCTCAGCCGTGGTCAGGGCCGAATAATGATTAAAAATTTTTCCTTCTGGTGAATCGATAATCCATAACTCACCAGGGGGACGTTCTTTCTGGGAAAGCGGAAGATAACCTTCAAACCGGGAAGTCCAGTCCAGGACATTTTCCTGACTATCCAGGATGGCCATAAAATAAATGTCTTCAGTTGCCTGATAGGGTTTTAGAACTTCTGAAGCCGGTAGTCCTCGCTCGAGCCCGGCCCGAATGCTTTCCTTAAGTATCAGAGCAGTGGCTGATAGCTGGTCGCGGGCCAGTTCTTGCATTTTAGCCTGAATATATTGGCGGTTTAAATTAGAAAGCAGGGTAAAAAGCCCTACGACCAGCAGAAACGGAAGTATAAAAAAGAGCAGAAATTCCCTTTTCCTCATCTATTAACCTGCATTATCGATAAAGCAAGTTTCCTTGTCATTTTCAATTATCACTCATCATACCATTGGGAAATGATATGATTTTCTTGAATCGGTCCTTGTCTCTGAGTTCCCTCGAAAATAATCCATCCAGCTCAATAATAAAACAGATTTACCAGGATGATTTGCCACTGCCCGTGTAAGTTATAAAATCAGTATATAACATTTTCGGTCTGGTTAAAAAGATAACCTCAAAGAAAGGTTATCACCCTCTTTTTCTTTGCCAGCCCTGACCACCGCTCCAGGCTGGAAAGCCGCGGCGATCCCTTAAAGTTATGGTCTGGTTTTGCAGCCTCATTTCTCTGGCCATGATCAATTTTTTCTGTCCACTGTTAACTTCGGTCAAAGAACCAACCAGTCTGATCTTTTCCCCTTGATGAAAGTCAACCTGGAAAAACCAGGCTGGAGCCGTCTCCACCTCATAGATTTCGCCGGAATTGTTGTCTTTAACTTGTAGAATCAAAAAACTGGCTCTTTTCTCGTAACGCTGCTCAAACCGGATATCCTCAATCTGGCCTTCAACAGTGATTTCCCGGTCAACATTATAGTAGGGTAAACCAGGCCTGGCCTGAAGCCAGCCTGCCTGCATCTCGCCGGCCAAAAGAAATAGGCTAAACATGGCCAGGATTATCGTTGATTTGATTTTGAAACGCTCAGGTTCCATTTAAGCCCTCCACTGATAAAATTTCCTGACCAGTCAAACCAGGGATCATTCGAGGCGTTACTAATATAAGAATAGGAGACAAAAAAAGAAACTCTGGCCAGGTCAAGTTGAACCAGGGTACTAAGCTGGTGCCGCCTGTCTTCTCTTATCACCCCCAGGCTGACTCCTTCCAGGTCGAGGCTTTCCAGGCCCGGAAATTCCCTGTTTAGATAATCATACTGGATTTCGGCTTGAAGCCGATCGGTCAGACTGGCCGTTAATTTGGCCTTCAGGCTAAATCCCTGCCAGCTAAAAAGGTCTGAAGTTGGATTTTCCACACTATAATATTCATCGCTGGCACTGAACGGGTTTTCTCCCCTTAGATTCCACTGCTTCATTCCGCCCAAACTCAGACCAACCCTGTCGCCCAAGCCTTGAGCCAGAAGGCCGCTGACCGCCAGGATCTGGATGTTCCGCGGGTCAGTATAATAAACTGTTTGATACGGTATCCCTCGCAGGCTATAACTTCCTCCCTGCTTATAATTATCGGCCGGATGGCCGTGCCCTCCACCTGGTCCGCCCTGTTGAGCGATAAAAAAGCCAGCGGCCTGGTTAACGGAAGACAGGCCATAAACTGAGGCACAGCTTGAGATCATAGCTACTGTTGCTGCCTCCCCCTCAACTATAGCGATTTCGCCAGGGTGATAAAAATACTTGTAACCATAACTGGCTTCAACTTTAAGGGTTGTTCTGGTTTTAAAGTAATGATCAAGTGACAGGTTAATCATTTCTGAAAAGTAGTCAAATATTCCCAGTTTATAACTGCGGTAGATGCTTTGTGATTCAAGTCTTAAAACTGTAGCCGGGGTCAAATAACTTTTAAAACTGGCAATAAGCTTTAGCCCGGCATGACTAAAGTTATTGTACAGGTCCTTGAAAAGGACTCCCTGTCCTTCGGCAGCTAAATAAAAAGCACTTTTAGACCCGGCCGGAATAAGATAATCAACCCCGAGCTGCCCTCCGACCGAACTCAAGCCAGAATATTTATAAAGATAATTAAAATCCAGGCCACCATAAAGAGCTAGAGAACTGGAATCACCACCGAAAGAAAAGCTGCCGGTTGTTAACCAGTCAGAGACGGGTTGATAAGTCTGGAAAATATTATTAGTTGAATGCTGGACCAGAGAAAATTGGACAGTCCCGGCCTGAATTAAGGCTGGTCTTAAAGAAATAAGGGCCAGCCAGATAACCGAAAAAAAGATATATTTATTCAGCTGGCGTTTGGGCCCTGTCTTTAACTTGATTCTTGATTTTATTCTAATTGCTTTCATTCTGCTTCTCCTCTAATCCTGACAGCCCGGTTAAATTCCGGCCACTTGAGGTAAGCTCTGCCTGTATTCATCATTTTAGCCTATAAGAAAACCATAAAACAGGAAATTCAGAGGAGGAATTTCCTCCCCTGAATTCCTTTGATTTCTACTGGCCTCCAGGCTGACTGAAGTCTCAAGACTCAGCATCTTTTAAACCCTATTTTTTGCCCTGGCGGCTGGCTTTGCCTTTGGGACCTGTCCCATCACAAAACTGGCTGGTCAGGCTGCTCTGAGTCCGGAAGGAATTTCTCGATGCGGTCATATTTCTGGTGGCGTTTTTATTAGCCAGCATTTTTCCCTGGTTGCCTTCGGGAGAACTCTGATAGCCAGTTCCGTCCTTAGGAGCTGTCCAGTCTGGATCCTGGCAATTAGGAATCCCGTCATTATCATGGTCACGGTAAAAATCATTTATCCCGTCGCCGTTTTCATCAACAAAATAGGGACCAGTCTTGACTCTATTTCCTGGTCTGGACTGTTCCTTGGTTCTGACCTGAATGGCATTTCTCTCTTCTTCTTTTGTCATCACCCTGTTCTGATTCTGCACTTTTTCCTCGTTTTTAATCTGGGCTTGCTCCTGATCGCGGCGGACATTAGTTAGATTATGTTCAATTTCTGGTTGGCCTGTCCCATTCTTATTAAGAATAACCTCATTTTGAACGACCTGGTTTTCCACCTGGTGTTGGATCTGCAGCTGGTGCTGGACCTGAGCCTGTTCCTCATTTTTTACTTCGATTCTGTTTTGAATTTGATTGGTCACTCTGGTTTGTGAATGAGAATTCAGGCTGGCTTCGTTCTCTATTGTCTTTTCTACGTCTGCCCTGACCTGCTCTTTAGTCTGTTCTTTAGCCTGCTCTTTGACTTGTTCTGCTACCTGCTCTTGCACCTGGACGTTAGCCTGGACTCTGGCTTTTTCTTCAGTCTGGGTTTTAGTTTCCTGTCTGCTATTTTCCTGAGCATAACTCAAAGAAAAAACCAGCAGCAGGGCTAAAAAACCCATTGTGACTGTGGTTAATAAATTTTTTATCCTCATGTTTGACCTCCTTGTCATGAGTTTCACCCTTAATATATGCAAGCAGCGTGCCAGATACTATGTTATTGATAATTGGTAAGATACAGATTAATAAAGATGGCTTTCTCTGACATCTTTGTTCCTTCTCCGACAATTTTGTCAGTTTTGATCAGCCTCATAAATTTGAATCTGAAAAAATAGGGTGGTGATCTTTTTAAAGGTATTTAAAGGAGGTAACGGATAATGGGCAAGGTTAAAGATTCAAAATTAACTATCCTGAGTCTCGCCCCGCCGGTTCAAACCAGAAGAGAGTTTCTCAAGAGTTCTGCTGTGGGTGGTTCTGCTCTACTTCTTAGCACCATGTTTATCAGGAGAACTTCGGCTCAAGAAGCAAGCCGCCCTCGCTATGCCATGATTCTGGTCGATTATAATAAATGCACCGGTTGCCGGACGTGTGAGACGGTCTGTTCAGCCTATAATAATAAAATCAAAATCGGAGAAGAGGAACTGCCCGGGTTGGGGAATCCCTATCTGGCTAATATCAGAGTTCAGGCCTTTAATCCTGATGTTGATATCCCTGTAGCCTGCTTAATGTGCCGTGATAACCCCTGTATTGAGGCCTGCCCGGTTGAGCCTGATTCCAAAACCGGAAGGAAGGCCCTTTATCGCGATGAAAAAACCCTGACCATCAAAAATGATAAGGCCAGGTGTATCGGTTGCCAGAGCTGCGCCGATGCCTGCCGGGCAAAAAGAGTCGGGGCGATTATTCCCAATCCTAAAACAGGTAATCCGGAAAGGATGTGTACTCTATGCGATGGTGACCCGCAGTGTGTTAAATACTGCCCCTACGGGGCCCTGAGCTATGTAGTGGGCCAGATTGATGGCCGGCATTATGGCCTGTCTCCAGAGAAAATAGCGGAGAGATTGACCGAGCTCTGGTATTACCAGGAGGAAGCAAAATAGGAGAGCAATGAAAGAACTATCCGGTTATCACGGTGTCATACTTGAAATTGATTTAGCTTCGGGCAAGATAGATAAAAAACCGTTATCACCAGAAGATGCCAGAAAATCTATTGGAGGCCGCGGCCTGGGAATGAAGATTCTCTGGGACAGGCTAAAAAAACCGGGACTTAATCCCCTTTCCCCGGAAAATCCTTTGATCTTTATGACCGGCCCTTTCTCCGGTTTGCCAGTTCCCTCGGCTTCAAGAGCCTGCGTTGTCACTAAATCGCCTCACACTTCACCTATCAAATCGAAATATAAATTCGCTTCCACCATCAGCTATGCCAATGTGGGCGGATTCATAGGTCCTGAAATTCGATTTGCCGGCTATGATGGAATAGTCATCAGCGGTAAAGCCAGCTCGCCGGTCTATCTGGTGATTGAAGATGATAGAGTTGAGTTCCGGGAGGCTAAAAAATTCTGGGGTCTGAAAACCGAAGAATTTGACAGAAAATTGACTGAAGAGCTTGGAGATAGACGATTTAAGACCTGTTATATTGGCCCGGCTGGTGAAAACCTGGTCGAATATGCAGCTATTCTTCACACTGCAGCCAGAGCAGCCGGGCGAGGTGGCACCGGTTGCGTCATGGGTTCCAAGAACCTTAAAGCCATTGCTATCAGAGGCACCAGAGTTCCGCCAGTGGCTGATCACAAAAGATTTATCTCACTCCTTGACGAAGCCAGGCAGGGGTTTAAAGGGGCAGCTTTGACTGAAAGCTGGAGAAGATATGGAACAGCTTCTTCTATTGTGACCTCTTCTGCCGCCAGCACTCAAGCTGTTAAGAATTACTGGGAAGGGACATTCCAGGAGGCCGCTAAAATTAGCGGTATAGCAGCTGAACAGAAAATCTGGGTCAGGGATTTAGCCTGTTTTGCTGCCTACTGGCCTGCAAAAAATCAGGGCTGGTAAGAAGCGGCCCATACGCCGGTCTGGTTCATGGTGGTCCAGAACATGAAACAGGAACGATGCTGGGTGCGAACCTCCTTATCTCGGATCTTGAAGGTCTGATGAAAGCAATTTACGACGTCGATGATTACGGCCTCGACCAGATCTCAACCGGCAATGTTCTCGGTTTTCTAATGGAAGCTTATGAGAAAGGCTATATTGATTCGGCTTTTCTTGACGGGCTTGACCTCAAATGGGGCGACGTGCCTTCCACAATTAAAATGATAGGGAAAATAGCGAGGAGAGAAGGTGCTGGCGACCTGGCTTCCAAAGGAGTAAGAAAGCTGGCAGAAAAGATCGGCCAGGATTCTCAGAAATTCGCCATTGAGGTCAAAGGTCATGAGCTGGCCGGCTGGAATGTTCATGTTTCAACCGGCAGAGCGGTCTGTTATGCTACCGCCAACCGGGGTGCCTGTTATTTAAATGGTAGCAATCCACGGGCCCAGAACAATACGGCTATGAACGACTGCACCGGGCTGTGTATGTTTGCTCAGGGTGGTTTCCGAGCTGGTCTCCTCAGAGAACTTTTAAGTTCAATAACCGGTGAGGTCTGGACAGAAGAAGACTATGAGAAGACTGGAGAACGAGTTTATAACCTAGAAAAAGTAATAAATTACAGGGAAGGTTTCAGACGGGAGGATGACAACCTGCCCGACAGATTTTTTGAAGAACCGCTGACTGTTGGTCCTAAAAAAGGAGCTGTTTTAAACCGGGATGAGTTTTCAAAAATCATGGATAACTACTATAAAGAAAGAGGCTGGGACATAAAAACAAGTAAGCCTGGCCCGGAAAAGCTCAAGTCCTTAGGACTGGAATTTGTCCTGAAGGAAATCGGCAGCTGACTGGATCAGATTTCTGCTGTCTGCGAGCGGCGATCCAGCTAAAAGACAGGCAGAAAGGCCCGACTTTTTTAAGCTCTTGCCTCGGATTGCCAGCCATTGTGCCAGTAATACCTGTTCTTAAAATATAGTTTGACAGCTCTTTGGCTAAAATGATATTAAAACTAATAAGATGTCAGAAAAACAGAAGAAGGGCAGAGACATCAATTAAAAACATAGTAGGCTTTATAAAATTAATTCTTATTTTTCACAGGAGGGCAATAATGCATCAGGCTACTCGAATCCTTATTACTTTATGTATCCTGAGTATCCTAACGGTATTTTTCACGGGCTGCGGTCAAAAGGAGGGGGATGAGCCGACCAAATATGCTGACCAATCTGAGCTGGCCAGGATGTCAGGGGAACAGGAACAAGCTTCAGCTAAACAAAAGGCCAATCAAAACAATTCTGCCTTTGCTGCCGCCTCCGGCCTGACCCTGACTGATGAGACCTCAAAAGACATAGACGGCATTATTGCCCCTGTCCTTAAAAAAGTTTTTGGAGGTGCCAAAATCGTTGCGGAATCTCATGAACCGGAGACCAGGGATGACGGTGAAGTTATTGAAAACAAAATTACCTATGTGGTTCCTTCCGTTTTTACGGCCGAAGATGGACGGCGGTTACATTCAGCTTTCCTGGCAGCTCATTTTGGAACCAGTCCCCGGCTGGGAAGTGAGCCGACTATAATTAAAGCTACCAAACAGGCGATGATGTCTTTTTTTGAAACTACCCAGCTAAGACCCTATTCTTTCGTCATTACTCTGGATGCGGCCAAGCAACAAATAACGGTCGTATCTTATAAGCTGGGCTCAAAATATGACCGTCTGATGTAAGAGGGAGGCAAAAGCTATGAACAACCGGATTAGATTTGTTTCTGCTTTGTTGATAATCATAAGCCTCTCCCCTGCCCTTTGTCTGGCTGAAGAAGTTACCCATCTGTTTGGACCAATCGAATGGAGCTTTCAGGGAAAACCTGTTCCCGAAACCTATTGGTCGCCCTGGTTGCCAGTCGTCCAGACTGGATTTCGTTTCAAAGTTGGATTTCTATTTTCGAATGGCACAATTACTATAAAAGCACCGATAAAGCTTACTTTTAGATACGATCCAGAGGCGGCCCGGTCTGGTCAAGATTTTACCTTTGGCGTTAAGGCCGAGCCGGCTGGCACTGATAATTATACCTTTCAATCTGCTTTCGGCCTTTCTTTCCCCAACAAAATACAGCTCGGATTTGTCGGGGTCAGCGGCGTCCCAATCAGTTTACCCTGGTTTGATCTGCCGCTTGATTTCTGGGAGCTGGTGGCCAAAATACCAAAAGTCGGTGAACCAATTTCCAGTGCGGTCAGCAATATCGGTGTCAACACCTCAACTAAAGACGGCTTACCTCTCGGTAAAACCGATTCATATCATAATGAAAGAGATCTAATCACCGTTGAAATTACGAAATATAAAGTTGAAGACCTGGCTCCCGAGGTACTGGGAAAAATTCCTGAAGATGTTCGGACAAACGCTGTCCGCCTCATTAAACTGGCCAATTACTGTTCAGATGCCGAGGCTCTCGATAAACTGGAGGAATACACTGAGAAAGCCCTGTCAGTTTTGTATGAGGCCCCCACCTTGACCTTAAAAGGCGATCCCTATTTCAAATTAGAGGGCGCCCGTCTGAGAGCCAGCTTTCGCGTCTTCATTCCGGGGGGAAAAGGCAGCGGCCTGTATACGGTTTACTTTGACAACCCCAATCAGTTTCAGACCATAACCTTCCGCGACATCACTCCTTTTATCGATGCCGGTGACAAACTGACTATTCAGGTCCAGGAGCTGGCCTACGAATTCAGATTAATCCAGGGATTGACCGCCAGCTGTCAGATTTCGGTGGTGCCCATCAATCTCGCTAATGTAGAAAAAACGGTAACTTACACTACAGCCGTTAAAGATACTACTGGCGACCCCTTCAAGGTAGAAGTCCCCGTCCTGCCATCCTCAGCGTTAGTTCAGAGTCTGTATAGCCGTCCCGGCTGCACTTCAGTCCTGGTCAACTGGGCCAGTCCATCAGTACCGCTAAAGGGCACGGTCAAAGCTTATGACGGCCAGGCACTGGTCGCCACCGTAGTCGAAAATGCTTTTAAGACCGCTCATAACGTCATTGTGCCGGGCCTTCAGCCTGGGAAGACCTATCGTCTGGTGGTAACCTGTGACAACCAGAGTGGCCAGAATGTCCCGGGCGGAGAAACTTCTGCCACCACCACCTCCGGCCCCTGCCCGGAACGAGTTGAATCTGCCACCTGTAATACCCTTACTTTAAGTAATCCGTCGGCCACCGCTGGCTCGGATTATATTGATTTTTCCTGGACAACCAACGAGCTGGCTTCAACTGAAGTCATGTTTTCACCCTCTCCTGATTTATCGCTCAATTACATCATGGCCGTCAAAAAGGTTGGCGATGTCGTGACCCAGGGCTGGATCACCAGGGAAGGCCCACGACAGTTTGAGACCAATCATCGGCTGAGACTGGCCGGGCTGGAACCTAATACCAAATATTATTACAATCTTCGCTCCTGGACCTTTGCTAATAATGATGAAACTGGCCGGGCTCTGGACCGGGTGGGATACACAGGCAACATTACTACTCTGCCAGGGTTCCCCCCGCCAACAGTAAAAATCTCCGTGGTCTCACCTTCAGAAGGAAATAAAATTATTCCTGATACTCCGGTCATCATGACTAAAAATACCGATGTGGATTTCAGCCTGGGAGTCAGTACCGGTACCACTGGAATCAGCCCTGAAATAGAACTTGAGCGAGGAACAAGCTATACCTTCACCGTCCAGCCCAATGGCTGTTATCAAGGTGGGGAGACCCAGCTGGAGGTGGCCGCCAATGCTCAGGGCCAATTGCCGCCGGTCGTCATCAGTCTTGACAGGCTCGCCCCGCGTCGCGGTTATGTCTACAAGGATCAGAATGCAGCTACTGGGTTAGCCGGCGCCATCGTTTCAGGAAAAAATTCTCAGGGGCAAAATATCAGCACCACTACCGCCTCCAATGGTTCCTGGGTCTTTGATGGCCTGGCTCCAGGCTCATACACTTTTACCGTCTCCAAAGAGGGCTACAGGACAACTACGGTCAATGCTACGGTTACTCCCTGCGGCCGGTTCAACGGATTATCAGTAACCATGGTTCCCAGAAGTTATCAATTGAACCTGACCGTCAAAAATCAGGCCAATCAAGTGGTCAAAAATGCAACCGTGGTCATCAAGGAAGGTCAGACAACCATTGGAACACTGACCACAGACTTAAAGGGAAAGGCTTCCAAAGAAGGGACCTTTAATGACGATAATGAACATATCTTCACTATTGAGGTAGCTCCGCCAGAATCGACAACAGCCAATATTATGCCGACCCAGGATTTTGTTTCTATTACCAGCGCCTCCGTCCGCGATGTAACCATTACCTGTCCATCCGACAAAACTGGGCCAGTTCCATCCCAGATAAATATTTCTCAAGCCGGACAGCGAGCCATTCAATTACGATGGAAAGTTGATGATGAAAATGCCAAAAGCTGCCTGGAATATCAAAAGCCGGATGGCAACATTTCTGCGACCGCCTGGAAAGCAGGTCTGTCTTTAGCCGGTAGCGGCCTGTCTGAACACGCCGCCACTATTCAAGGCTCTTCTCTAAAAGCAGGTAACTACAAGATTAAGATCAAAACCAAAGACAAATGGAATAACATTGGCGAAAGCCCCATCAGAGAATTCAATCTTTTTGGCGAGGGACTCTGGGACTTTAAAGTTGAACAATCAGGTTCAACTGTTACCTTCACCTGGAAAAAATATCCTTATGCTGACTACTTTGCCAGATATGCGATTACCATCCCTACCCAGACCCCTGTTGAGATTACTAATATTGATACCACCTCCTATAGACTTGACAACTATACTTCCAAGGTAGCCCGCCAGGCCAGTTTAACAGCCAAGGCTTCTGATAATACTATCCTGGCCATACCAGCTTCAGTGACCTTACAGGCTAACGCTACCTCCCAGCAGACCCAAGCTGGCGGACAGGAAACGACAACCGGGACCCAGACTGGTAGTAATCAGTCGCAACCGGTAAAAACACTGCTCAAATTTGCCAGCAAGCCCTCCAGTGTTTATGTCAATAAGGAAATGTCCATCAAGACTACGGTTAAGACGGCCAGTGGCAAAAAACTGGCCGCCGATTGCCACCTGGACTGGGGTGACGGAAGCAGCCTTCAGACAGAAGCAGATGTTCTGGTTAAGCACACTTATAAACAAACCGGCAAATTTACCATCAGGGCCTCGGCCGTCCTCAAGGACAGTGATGGTTATCAACAGCCACTACCAGCAGATACTGACCTGACGGTTAAGGTTGACCCGCCAGAAGCCAAACTATCTAAAAGCACGGCCACAGGCGAATCTCAGGGATTTAACTTTACGATTAAGGTGGAAGAAGGATCATATCCGGTCAGCAATTGGACTCTTTCCTTCGGGGATGGAAACAGCGAAACCGGCCAGGGACAGGTTTCTAAAACCATTAACCATGTCTATGCTGCACCAGGAAGCTACAAAGTTGAATTGGCAGTGACCGATTCGGTGGGGACGATGGTAAAAAAGACAGTAACCGCCATAAAAAAGGCCACCTGAAAAAACCTTGAGGGGAGGCTCACCTTTTCTGCCGGGATTTTAATGGCAGACAGTAGCTTCCCGTCAAAAGAATATACATAATATGTCCCGGTTGAACCCACTGACAGAATGCTGGCTCCTGTATTGGTAATAACCGTCGTTCCACCTGCCTTGCTTATCTCAATGGTTGAACTGCTTACCTGGTTCTGAACAGGCTTATTAATGCTACTTCCTCCAGCTACTCCATTCTCACCCTTCATAAACTGCCTCGTCCGAAGCTTTAATATCCTCTCCGTCTCCTCCTCCCTCTCTTCTCTGCCTGCCTTCTTCGCTCTGATGCCAAGACTCTTATGAGTTATAAGAAACACTGATTCCTTTCGGCTAATTTTTCTCGGGCAGAAGATTTATATAGAGATTCATCTTTTCGCTATAAATTATTATCGTGACCCAGCCCTTCATATGCTCCCACCTGAGAACGGACGACTACTTATCTTACCTGCCTTATTTATCTTCATAAACCGTCGGAATAAGTCTCATCATATAGCTAAACTTATCACTATAAATCATCATCGTCTCATATCCTTTTTGATGTTGCCATCTCAAAAGCACTGTAATGGCTGAACGATGATCGAAGCCGATAAACCTCCAGTTATTCTTGATACATGACAAAACTTCTTCTGAACCAAGTTCTACCCGTAATGTCTTTTTTATGGATTCATCTGGAAAAAGAACTTGAACATCCCGGGGATGCCCTTGACGATTTATATTTATAACATAGCAAATCGTAAAATGCCCGCTTGCTAAGCGTAAGATTCTCTGAACATTGAAACATTCCAATGAAAATTTAATATTAAACTGACTTTGATCATTCGCATTCTGTTTGGCTTGGCCATCTTGAATAACACCGTTCTTATCTGTTAAATTCGCTATTTCACTCATATTCCCCTGCAAAGCAGAATCTTCTGGACATTCCATGGCTAACGAAGAAGGTTGTATATTCTTATCGCCTGAAATCGGACTTGTCAGAAACAATAACGAACTTGCAAACAAAATTACTATAACTCTCCATGAACGCCCTGACATTTTAATACCTCCTCTATTTAATTAACCCATTATACATTTTAAGAAGCCATTCCTGTCCAATCCTTTGCGACCAGCACTGCGTCCATACAGGTAATACGACCAGGCACGGCCATCTAACTCTTCAGCTAACGTCTGTGCTTGTATAGACTCATCGCTTATGTTAGCGCTATAGTGTTTAATATTAACCATAATATCTTCTTTCTGACCATGCCTCGGTACTAACATTATGCCCGGCGTCCCTTGCTTCGCTAATTCGAGAATAATATCCGCATTAGTTTCGTTTCACCCATCAACATCGATAACCTTAATAAATCATCTTTCCCCAACCGGCATTATTCATCTTCATAAACCGTCGGGCTGAGTCTCATCACATACCTAAATTTATCACTGTAGATCATAATCGTCTCAAATCCTTTTAGATCTTGCCATCTCAAAAGCACCGTAATGACTGAACCAGGATCGAAGCCGGCAAATCTCCAGTTGTTCTTGATACATGATAAGACCTCTTCTGAACCAAGTTCTCCCCCTAATATCTTTTTCATATTTTCACTTGGAAAAAGAGCTTGAATAAACGTTGGACGCCCTTTATCATCTATATTCATAACATAGCAAATCGTAAAATATGCGTCTAATTGAAGCAAGATGTCGGGTGTCTTAAAGCAGTCTAATGAAAACTTAATATCGAACTTACCTTGACCATTCAGATTTTGCGTCGCTTTGGTCTGGTCACTTTTAACAGCACTGTTCTCATCTTTTAGATCCACTGGTTTATTCATATTTTCCTGAGAAGCAAAATCTTCTGGACATTCCATAACTATTGAAGAAGGTTCTTTATTTCCATCGCCTGAAATCGAGCTTGCCAGAAACAACAACGAACTTGCAAACAATATAATTAATATGACCTTCCATTTTTGTCCAGACATTTTAATACTTCCTTTCTTTAATTAACCCGATATACTTGTTAACGAAGCCATTCTTGTCTAATCCCCCGCCCTGAGATCCCCGCTCATGCAAGAAAGGCAAACCTTGAACGTACAACCAAGCATGCCCATATAGCTCTTCAGCTAAAGTCTGTGCCTGAAAAGACTTATCAGTCATATTAGCTACTGCACAAAGTATATAATCTTTAACATTAACCATAATGTCGTTTTTCCGACCATGCCTTGGTGGCAACATTATGCCTCTTGTTTCTTGTTTCGCCAGATCAAGAACAATACTGGCTTTAATTTCACTTCGTCTGTCAACATACACGACCTTGTCGGTTACAGAAACCATTATCTTCTGCGGCGAATCGACTAATTGCATTAATGCTATATAGTTTGTGTTATCCGTCCTGATACTCCGGTTGACATCAATTAGCCCAGTCTCTGCGTTCCAAGAAATATTCTGAGCCAGAAACGCATCGCTCATCGAAGCTTTAATCACATCATAACCGACCTGGTCTGTCCAAACAATGGCTCCATCAGGATCCCAGTAGGTCACGGGGTTGTTGTGGCAGAATGCATACAAATTCCATAGCTGGGGGTTGCTCAGGGCAGCGTCTTTGTTGATGACAGGATCCGGACTCAGCCAGCGGTAGTAATAATTCCCATAGTAGCGGGCACCAAAATAATCCAGATTCGATTCTGTGTCCCTCTCTTTGCCTGAGAATTTCATCGCTGGCATATAGGAGTTCTCCCAGATCTTCTGAATGCCACCATATGGATCATAAGTCGCAGCAAAGACCCTCACCCCATTCTGATCCGTCACCACCCTGGTTGAGTTCACCTGGTCTGAAGTGTAATAGTAAATCTGGCCAGTCTGTGGCTGATACTCCGCCAATAACCTATCCCCCAAATAAATATAATCCCTCAGGCACTCACCAAGGCCATTGTATTCAGACAGTAGCTTCCCGTCAAAAGAATATACATAATATGTTCCGGTTGAACCCACTGACAGAATACTGGCTCCTGTATTGGTAATGACCGCTGTTCCACCAGCCTTTCTTATCTCAATATTTGAACTGCTTACCTGGTTCTGAACAGGCTTATTAATGCTACTTCCGCTGGACGCCCCCCTCTTCCCCTTCATAAACCGCTCTAACCGAAGCTTTAATATCCTCTCCGTCTCCTCCTCCTTCTCTGCTCTTCCTACCTTCTTCGCCCTGATGCCAAAGCTTTCATCACTCACATCGAACGGATATCTATCGGGCATGGCCAGACTCTTGCTAAAACTATAACTTGCTCCCAGCCCTGAACTCAACCTGAGTGATTTTAGCCCCGAAGCCGATTCCATAACATTAAGCAGCCGTACACTCTCCTCTTTTCCCTCATCAAGCCTCCTCATCAACCACCCGCCATAGCCCAGCTCTTCATGGTCATCTTAACCAATCCAGCATTCCTATATACCAGAATATTGGAATAATTTAACTTTGGCTCTTATTTAGATGCAAATCTCTCCGCACATTCTCTATCGATGCAAAAACTTTCCAATCGAATTAGTACTTCCTCTTTAATAGATGATCTCAACGATTCCAATGAGCTGATAAACACCCAATCATTTGACCACGTTATATAACCATGAGGATTCCCCAAATTTGGATCCCGAACAAGTCTAGCTTCATCCTTCAACTCTGTTCTTACCAGCAAAAGTAAATATCTATCAAATTCTACAATTTCTATTGGAAAAGAATTTACATCGATACGAAGAATAATATTTTGATCACCGTTTAAATCCAGACCTTCATTTTTAAGTTTCTCAGCGCACAAAGAATAGATTTCGTCCTTTATAGTTGAGTAATCCGGTATCTCATAATCGACATATACCAATAATGTTATAGATTTTATTCCTTTTAGCTGTTCTTGAACAACCGATTTTGAATCATAATCTCTATTTTCTATCTGTTGGCCCTGAATATAACCCACGGCAATGCACAAAATCACCATTACGATTAATAAAGTGCGTTTCATTTTGCAATCCTTCCATATACACTTTCTTTATATTGATCGGCATAGATTTCAGCTGGCCTATCTTCATGTTTCAGAATATTTCCCTTTTTATCTCTTATATTCTCTAAATTTCTTCTGTACTGGAGTGGAGACCGTGCTGCCTGGTCAGCATGCCCCAATTCATGCAAGGCATGTCTTATAGTATCACGATTAAATATACTTATAGTTAAACTGGTATCAAGTACCAGAGTGGCTTCTCTTACAGACCAGGTAGCAAACTCTTCTATCTCCTTTAAAGTCATACCATCATTTAGCTTCGTAAGATTTTCCCCATAATCTGGAATTATATCTGCTGCAAAACTTCCATATGCTTTAGCTCCATCTATATCTTTCCCTGCATCTCCTTGCCCAATATGTAGATTTGGCCGGCCCTCACCTTCATAAAACGCTAAAGTATCTCTTACCTTTTGACTTCTAGCCGCCAGAACTCCAAAAAATGATCTTAGTTGTTCTGTTGCATAAAAAACATCCATCCCATTCGGGTCCCAATATGTCACGGGGTTATTGTGGCAGAATGCATACAGATTCCACCTCTGGGGATTGCTCAGGGCAGCGTCTCTGTTGATGACAGGAGCCGGACTCAGCCAGCGGTAGTAATAGTTCCCATAGTAGCGGGCTCCAAAATAATCAAGATTCGATTCTGAGTCCCTTTCCTTGCCTGAAAACTTCATCGCCGGTGAATAAGAGTTCTCCCAGATCTTCTGAATACCACCATAAGGATCATAGGTAGCAGCAAATACTCTGACCCCCTCACTACTTGTTACCACCCGGGTGGAGTTCACCTGGTCTGAAGTGTAATAGTAAATCTGGCCAGTCTGTGGCTGATACTCCGCCAATAGCCTATCCCCCAAATAAATATAATCCCTCATGCATTCACCAAGGCCATTGTATTCAGCCAGCAGCTTCCCGTCAAAAGAAAAATGTAAGCTGAAACATCATTATTCGCAGGTTTTTACCTTGCTTTAAGTAATCATTACCCATCGCCTGAACATTTCTATTGAGCCTTAGATTTTGGCCTGGATTACTCTTAATGTTCAGATCATCTGATCTATAGTCAAGCTCTGTCTTACCTTGAATAAGGAAATAATTCAGGTTTTTAGCAACTCTTCAGCTAACCTCATCATAAATAAGCTGAACATAGAATCTTAGTCGCTAATATATTAATAAATTGAATAAAAATCGCCTTAAATTATATTATTTGTTAATTAGATATTTAGTTCGGTGAGTTTTCTCTACCAGAAAGGAGAATTAATAATGACAATGATTAAGAAAAAAAGGCATGCCTTTCCCCTCTTTATCTTTCTAATTCTATCTACTTTTTTAATTTCCTCTTTTGCTGCCGGAACTACTCCCACAGATAAGAAGAAAAAAGAAGCTCTGGCTTCTATCGACAAACATAAAACTGAGATTATCGCCCTGAGCGATCAGATCTGGCAGCTGGCCGAAACAGCCCTTCAGGAAACTCAATCATCAAAACTCCTGGCTGACTATGCAGAAGCTCAAGGTTTTAAAGTTGAACGCGGTGTAGCCGGACTACCAACTGCTTTCATAGCTACTTTTGGTCAGGGCAGTCCAATAATTGGTGTTCTGGGTGAATATGACGCCCTCCCAGGACTATCACAAAGAGCTCAGCCAGTTAAAGAAGCCCTCCAGCCCGGGGCGGCCGGGCATGGCTGCGGGCATAACCTGCTGGGAGCAGCGGCTTTATCATCGGCTTTAGCTATCAAGGAGCTAATGGAAGCTGGAAAACTTAAAGGCACCATCCGCTTTTATGGCACGCCGGCTGAGGAAGCCACAGGTGGCAAGGTTTACATGGTCCGGGCTGGCTTGTTTAATGACCTGGATGCCTGTCTGACCTGGCATCCCGGTCAAAAAACCGCAGTGTCAGTTGATGGTTCTCAGGCTATTGTTGAATTTATCATCGAATTTTTTGGCCGGGCAGCTCATGCCGCCGGAGATCCCTGGAATGGACGGAGCGCCGTCGCCGCCATGGAGTTATATACGACTGGACTCAACCGGATGCGCGAATTTGTCAAGCCGACTGTTCGTATGCACTATTCTATTCTTAACGGTGGAGATGTTCCTAATGTTGTTCCTGCCTATGCTAGACTGTGGTGCTGGCTCCGCGACTCTAAAGGAACAGGTGTTGAGCAGCTCCTGGAACGCGCCCGCCATCTGGCTGAAGGAGCAGCCATGATGACTGAGGTCGATTACCGGCTGACTGTTCACGGCGGCAACTGGGAAACTCTGGTCAATCTGAGCGGTGAAAAACTGATTTTTAATAACCTGATCCGGCTTGGCCCGATAAAATTCACTCAAGAAGAGCAGGAATTCGCCAAGGAAATTCAGAAGTCCTCAGGAGTTGAACCTAAAGGGCTGGATGGAACTGTTCAGCCCTGGACGGTACCTAAACCTGATCCGGAGGGAGGCTCAACCGATGTCGGGGATGTCAGCTGGCAGGTACCAACGATAAGTTTTAATGCCACCACCGCCCCACTGGATACTCCCTGGCATGCCTGGCCGGTGGTAGCTTGTGGCGGGATGTCTATCGGGCACAAAGGCATGATTTATGCAGCCCGGGTTATGGCCGCCACCATGGTTGACTTATATGAAAATCCCAGAAATATTCAAGCCATGAAAGAGGAATTTGAGCAAAAAAGAAAGGGAGTGATTTATAAACCATTTATACCTGATGGGCCACCTATTATTATCAAAAAGTAAAGGCTTCTAATCTAACGCCAGATAATAAGATTTTTCGAGTCAACTAAAAAGTCAAAGAAGAGAAATCAAGCTTATATCTATTGCCCCTGTATCTATTGGCCGGGCAAAATATATATATATTGCTGGTCAGAATAATAACTGGTCAGGCTCTCAATCTTTTTTGACTATCTGATTGGAATTCTTCTGCCGGAAATGAGCAAAACCCAGAAAGAGACTGCCAACGGCCAGGATTACTATTCCCCAGATTAAATTGACATTGAGACCAAGAGATTTTCCATAGATGTGGCTGGGGCCAAATAGACCATAAAGCAAGAGAAGCAAGCCATAGAAGCTCAACAGAAAGCCAAGAGGAATTTTCAAATCAAAAAAATGCGAACTTCTTTTTTCCCCAGCCATATCGTCACTTCCTTTCTCTGGTCTCTGGCCATCTTATCCATAACCTGCTTTAGCCTGCCAGTTACCAGAAGATTATATTCAAAATAACCATAACGATGAGGGCAATCGAACCCCAGACCTCAGGCCGGCGCCAGAACATCTCGGAACCTTTTGTCCTTGGGGTTAGACTGTAAACCAGGCCTTTCAGCTCGGATTCAGCTTTTTTCCTGGTAAACAGGCTGACCAGAATGGTTACTCCAAAATCAGTCAGCCAGGCCCACCAGGCCTGGAAAAAGTTAGCAGCCATTTCACTTGAATAGTGGATGATATTTAATTTATATAAAACATAATGTCCAGCTGCCATTAGAATCCCCGACAGCAATCCAAAAAAGCCGCCCCAGGGAGTAGCCTTTTTCCAGAACATGCCCAGAAGGAAAGTGGCAAAAAGAGGCGCATTGAAAAAGGAGAAAATGAGCTGCATATAATCCATCAGATTGGGAAACGATTGAACAATATAAGCGGTGCCGATGCTGAACAGGACGCCGAAGATGGTGGCCAGCTTCCCCATCATCAGATAATGCTTATCGGGCATATTTTTCTTGATATAAGTCCCGTAGATATCATAAGTCCAGACGGTGTTAAAAGCTGTGACATTGCCGGCCATGCCTGACATAAAACTGGCTAAAAGGCCGGTGATAGCCAGGCCGAGCACACCATTGGGGAGATAATGAGCCAGCAGAAGAATCAGAGCCGAATTATAATCGGGAGTCGCCGAGCCCTGGAGGGCCAGTGAGTATTCCGGCAGGATAGCCACAGCTAATAGCCCGGGTACCACCACAATTAACGGCACCAGCATTTTGGGAAAAGCCGCCATGATCGGCGTCCGGCGGGCAGCTGAGATGTTTTCCGAAGCTAAGGTTCTCTGCACAACCAGAAAATCTGTTGTCCAGTAACCAAAGGACAGAACAAAACCGAGTCCCAGCACCACTCCCATCCAGTCAACTCCCATCGGGTTGGCGGCGGCACTGCCCATATTTTTCCAGGCATGAAGAAAGGTCTCAGGCAGTCTGGCGGCCAGTCCTGAAAAGCCGCCGACCGCCTTTAGTCCGACATAAACCGCCGGCAGAAGGCCCAACCAGATCAGGAAGAACTGAATCACCTCGTTGTAAATAGAAGAAGATAACCCGCCAAAGAAAACATAAATCAAAACAACCAGAGCTGAGAGGAGAATGCTCGAAGTTAATGACCAGCCGAGCATCATTCTGAAAATCAAAGCCATGGCATACATGCTGATGCCGCTCATCAAGAGGGTCATGATGGCAAAAGAAAAAGCATTGACTCCCCGGGTAGCTTCGTTATATCTGAGCTTCAGATATTCGGGGACGCTTCTGACCTTGGTATTGTAATAGAAAGGCATCATGAACAGGCCGAGGAAAATCATGGCCGGAATGGCTCCAATCCAGTAGAAATGGACGGTCAGGATGCCATATTTGGCAGAATTGGCCACCATGCCGATAACTTCCAGAGCTCCCAGATTAGCTGAGAGGAAAGCCAGACTGGTAATCCAGCTTGGTAAGGACCGGCCTGACAGGAAAAAATCTTCGCTGCTCTTCATATATTTTTTTAGAGCATAACCAACAACCAGAGTTATCACTAAATAAGCAGCCAGAATAAGGTAATCAATGAAGCTCAGACTGATGATTGGATTCATCTTGCCTCTAGCCACCCGGAATTCATTAAGCGGAAAAATGATATATCAATTAGCTATCAGGCTAAACCCAGCTCTTCATCTATGGCCTGCATGGCTTGAAGACAGATACCCAGAAACTCGTCCAGGGTCAAACCAAGATTGACACACTTAGCAATCTCTTCCCTCTTCGCCCCCCGGGCAAAACCTTTTTCTTTAAAACGGCGCTTTAAAAAATCAAGGTCAACAGCTTTCAGTTTTTTAGCCGGGTGCATCAGGGCGGCAGCAATAATCAGACCGGTGGTCGGGTCAGCCGTATAGATAGACCAATCCATAGCTGATTGGCAGGGCACCTGTCCGGCATGAGCTTGAATGGCCTGTAGAATTTCGGCTGGAAAATTATATTGAGCCAGAACTTTGACTGCTTCTCTTGTATGGAGTTCTGGACTTTTTTCAGTTACTTCATAATCCAGGTCATGCAGCAGTCCGGCCAGCCCCCAGGTTTCTTCGTCACCACCAAGCTTTCTGGCCAGAGCTTTCATACATTGCTCAACAGCCAAGCAATGTTTGATGAGATTCGGCTGGTGCAGATGTTGTTTTAATAACTCCAGGGCTTCGTCTCTTGTCATAACTGGCTCCTTTCTTTTTCTGTTTGATTTAAAAAACGGGTGATATTATATCTCAACTCAGCCCTTCTGGTCAGCTTTTTATCTGTTACTTTAACCACGATGGTGTATTCGCCCTCTTTTACCGGAAACCACGTCCAGGTATTGCTGGTTGAGCCTTTTCGCCTTAATTTTTCCTGACCTTCACCTGAGCGTAGATAAAACTCGTATTTTGGCTGACTGAAGCCTGAAGCCTTAACTGTGACCACAATCCTCTGCCCTGGAAGTTGAGGTGAAGATGGTGAAGCCTCTATCAACAGCTGCGGTTCTTTGATAAAAGCCAGCACCTGGCTTTTATCCTGATGATCATCATAAAGGCCGGCGAAAAGAAGGTCTCTTGTGCCCGTCTGGAGAGAAGCTGGCCATAAAACCAAATCAGTGGCCAGGTCGGCCGGTAAAACTGTCCTTGAAGCATTACGAATAGATTTTAGTTCAAAGCCAAAAAGCAGGTTGCTCAGAGCTGGAACTATTATTTCATTAGAAAAAATCAATGGCCGGCCAAAAAGCCTGGCCGGAATCCCCTGCCAGTTTTCCAGCTGGCCACTGCCCGAATTCAACCTGTAGAGAACAGCTACTGAAGTTAGAACATAGACATCCCGGCCTTTAACCAGAAGTTGCTCTACCGCCTGATTGCCCAGACTGACTGACCAGCTTATTTTTTTACTCTTCAGATTATATTTGACCACCTTCCCCGACTCGGTTCCCAGTAATAGATTTTTTTCATCAGGCAGGCTGACCAGGCTGCTTATTCTCTCAATCGGATTATACTGGCCCGATAGCATTCCCGTTTGTTTATCTAATTTAATAATAGAGCCGGAAGTAGCCAGTAAAAAAATTGACGAACTACCCCAGGCTGGCAGAACAGATGGATCAATTGAAATGTAAGATTGCCAAACAGGCTGGCCGGAAACTGCATTAAGCTTTTTCTGGATTGATTGGCCAATTAAAAACAACTGCCCGTCCTCTTCAACTGGCGGCGCAATCAAACCCGGCAAGCCAGCTATTTCCCGAACGAGTTCTCCTTTTTCATTTATCAGATGTAGGTCCGAGCCTGCCACCAGCCAGAGACCGCCACTCCCAGCCGCTGGAGGTAGGACAAATTTCGTTTCTAAATTTAAAGATTTTACAATTTCCCCTGTTTCAGCTTTAGCCACAAAAACCTGCCCTGACTCTGTTGCCCATAAAACCTGCTGGCCAAGGAAGCCAAGTCCGGTGATCTTACCAGGTGACTCTGCCAACCAGGCAGTGGACAAAGATGGAATAAAAGCTTTGCCAGCAGAACTTTTACCAGAGCTATGACCGGCTTTTTGCTCTTCGATATCAGCCAGCGCCTGATCAAAATATGACCCGGTATACCCATCGTCCATCAGCTTTTGGATCAGAGGTGCATGCTCAGCCTGGCGTAAAAAATTAACAGTCAGCGGAAAAAACGCGCTGCCTGGCCGCTCTTCCAGAGTAAAAAGGATAGAAAGTGAATCTTCGCCCTGAAAATTAGCAGTAGAAATCAGATCCGGGTTCTTGCCGCTCGCTGCTCTTCCGACAATAGCTCCATCTTCAGTCGTAAATTTTCTGCCCGGGCTTTGCCCATTGCCAACCTCATCGCCAACTTTTAGTTTATCCACTGGAAGGGAGCCCTTCCTCCCTGGCCAGCTGGCTTCAAGTTGAACACTCAAAAGCAAAATTGAAACAAGACAGACCAGTTTTAAGGCAACCCGCGAAGAGAAAAGTAAGTCATTCTCTCTCATTCTGACGCCAGGTATTAACCGCTTATCTGGAGGCATTTTGTTTCAATTATCCTTCTAAGTTTAGTCTTGATTTTAAATTAAGGCTACCCCTTTTATCAATCTAAGACTTTATCTTAGCCAGTAGCCAGCAAGCTTAAAAAGAATAACGAGGAGCAGGCTAAGGTTTCTTTAGCCTGTTTGCTGGCGGCAGAAGACGGAGGTTTAAAAGGATAGATTACACCCGGCCAGTTTTTATTTCTAGCCCTAACTTTACTAATGATTAAAGCACTGATATTATTTTGTTAATGATTAATTACATCCTGGTTTATAAAATACGAAAACTGGTTAAAGAAATTCTAAAAGAAAAAATTGATGAGGGAGAGATAGCCACTACTCCCCGCTCCTGTCTTAGCTGCCTGGCCGATGAGCTTAGCTGGGAAGTATATTATCTTTTTAAGGAAATGGAACAAAAGAAAAAAACCGGGAAAAGGCCGGGAAAAGATGCAAAAAGCATACCAGAAGATAAACTGGATGAAGATGAGACTTTTGAGATTGACTATAAGGTCCGAGAGAAGAGCGAAGCTGGCAGTGAAACAGGAAAAGAAGCAGAGAACAAACAGCCAGAAAAAACTACTGATAAAAAATAGGCCAGCTGGCTATTCATCTCGCTAAAGTTTTTATCTTTCCAGACAGATGTTATTTTTCCTTTGGTTTTTCTTTACGAATTTTTTCCTTCAGAGCTTCCCACCAATCAATTCTTTTTTTGATTTCTTTTTCAAAGCCCAGGTTGCCTGGATGATAATATTTTTTACCTTTCAATCTTTCAGGAAAAGTTTCCATATCAGTCGTGGAAAGTGGGTGGTCATGTGCATACTGATAATCCTGGCCATAGCCTATTTCCTTCATCAGGGGGGTAACGGCGTTTCTGATATGAAGCGGAACAGGCTCAAAAGGACTTTCTTCGACCTCTTTCATCGCCTGGTCAAAAGCTACATAAACACGGTTACTCTTCGGAGCAGAAGCCAGATAAACCACGGCCTCCGCCAGAGCCAGCTCGCCTTCAGGTGAACCCAGAAAATCATAAGCTTCTTTAGCTTGAAGAGTCAAAGCCAGGGCCTGGGGGTCAGCCAGACCAATATCTTCAGAGGCAAATCTGATTAACCGCCTCACAATATAGAGAGGATCCTCCCCGGCATAAAGCATGCGGGCCAGCCAGTAGAGAGAAGCATCTACATCTGAATTCCTGAGGCTTTTATGAAGAGCAGAAATAAGATTAAAATGTTCCTCACCGCTTTTATCATAGATAAGTATTCTCTTTTGAAGTGCTTCTTCTATATCTTTAACGGCGATTTCCTGGCTGTGTGTCAAGCTGGCGGCAATTTCGAGAGCATTAAGTGCCCGCCTGGCATCACCATTTGACTGGTCATATAGAAGTTTAAGTGCTTCGTCGCTAATGGACAGATGAAGCCCGCCCAGCCCATTTATTTCATCAGTCAGAGCATCGTTGATAATCTTTTCCAGGGCGTCTTTATCGAGAGGTTTGAGGATAAGAACTCTTGTCCGGGAAAGCAGCGGGGCAATAACTTCGAAGGAAGGATTTTCAGTCGTCGATCCAAATAGAATAACATCTCCTCTTTCCACATAAGGAAGAAAGGCCGACTGCTGTGCCTTGTTGAAACGGTGGATTTCATCAATAAAAATTATAATGGGCTGACTAAACATTTTCTTTTGTTGCTCGGCCTGGGCCATAACTTCTTTGATTTCCTTGATGCCGGAAAGCACCGCACTAAAGAACAGGCAATTTAAACCAAAGTGCCTGGCCAGCATCATACCCAGAGTAGTTTTACCCGAACCCGGCGGACCCCAAAAAATTATCGACACAAGCTGGCCGGATTCAATCAGTTCAGTTAAAATCCTGCCCGGGCCAAGAAGATGCTCCTGCCCGTAAAAACGGTCAAATGTCTGAGGCCTCATCCTTTCGGCTAAAGGAACATGCTTGGCCTCGGGTGCCTGATTTTTCCTATTCTGCCTGTCTGTTCTGGCCATATTTAGCCTTTTCTTCTCTTTGCCTGATTAAAGTCAACTTGTTTGTCTTTTTAATCTTGTTTTATTATCGGCCAGGTCATGCTTAATGTAAAGCAACCGAAAACTCTTTGTCATAAAATCATAAATCAGTTAAAATGGCGGAAGGAGAAATAAAGGATGAGAATAGTCAGGCAAAATAACTATACCTGCTCCGGAATTATGATTCTGATCTTAATGATGGTTTCTTTTTTATTGGCACCACTTACCATTGACGCTCAGAATCGTCCAAAGGGTTATTTGTTCATCATCGGTGGTGGGAACCGTTCGGAAGAAATGATGGAGAAATTCATTAACCTGGCTGCCCGGGTTAATCAAGGACGTATAGTTATTCTTCCTATGGCCAGCGCTACACCGGAAGAAACTGGCCGCAGTCTGGTGGAAGAATTCAAGAACCTGGGGGTAACAGCCGTCGTTTTTTATAATCTCAGCCGGCGCGAGGCGGAAGATTATTCTACAGCCAGATGGCTAACTGGCAGCGGTGGTATTTATTTCCCTGGGGGAGATCAAAATAGAATCACTGAGGCCATTCTCGATACTCCCGTCCACAAAATGATTAAAGAACTCTATCAGCAAGGGGCAGTCATTGGCGGGACCAGTGCCGGAGCAGCGGTCATGAGCGAGCTAATGATTACCGGCGATGAAATTAGAAAACCAGAAGAAGGTCATGAATTTGAAACTATTGAATCAGGAAATGTTATTCTGGCTCGTGGCTTAGGCTTGATCAACTCAGTTATCATTGATCAGCATTTTGCCACTCGCAAGCGCCATAATCGCCTGATCAGTGTTATCGCCGGCCATCCCGAACTTCTGGGAATAGGCATTGACGAAGAGACAGCTATTATTGTTTATCCCGATCAGACTTTTGATGTCATTGGTAATAAAAATGTCATTGTTTACGATCCTTCCCGAGCGCAGATAACGCCTGGACGGGAACGGGCTATTGGTATCCGCGGGATGATCATGCACATCCTTCTGCCAGGAGAGAAATTTTCTATTCCCAAGAAAAAATGAGACCTAAAGCCTCTATTCTGGCCGTTCTTGACGACCCGGGTATTAAATGTTAGAGTTTTGATGAAGTTAGCTAATGAGTCAGGACCAGAAAACACAGGACATAAATAAGGCCATAGACAACAAGCTTGTTTTTTCAGCTACCGATATCTGCCGGCTGCTAAAGATCAACCGGCAAACACTTCAGGCCTGGGAAAAAGAATTTCCGGTTTTTTTTGCCGGTCAAACCGCCAGCGGCCAGCCAATTTACCGTCAAAAAGATGTCCTGATCATTTCACGCATAAAAGAATTGCTGGCAGAAAACAATCTGACCAATGCCGGTATTAAAAGAAAAATTGAGGAAGAATTCGGTTTAAAGACAGACAGGGTTACACCCGAGAAGATGCTGGCCGCCATTATTCAGATTAAAGAAGGGTTAATGGAAATTTTACAGGCTCTTGAAAAAAGAAAGAAAAAAGGTTAAATTAAGTTTCACTTTTTAAAATATCGGGACGTGGCGCAGCCTGGTAGCGCACATGCTTGGGGTGCATGGGGTCAGCGGTTCGAATCCGCTCGTCCCGATTTTTTTGTAAGAAGCCATAACCAGATGACCAGACCTTCACTTAAAGAAGCCAGTAAAAAAAAGTTAATTCTTCTAACCAATGATGATGGCTATAATTCACCTGGAATAACCGCTCTGGCCGAAGAACTGAGGCTATTAGCCAGGGTTTATATTGTTGCACCCGACCGGGAGAGAAGTTCTATTTCGCTGGCGCTCACCCTGAGGCATCCACTGCGCGCTGAAAAAACAGAGCCCAATGTTTTTGCTGTGGACGGGACTCCAGCCGATTGCGTTTATATTGCCAGGAAATATGTTCTGGGACGCAAACCTGATTATCTGATCTCAGGTATGAATCTAGGTGCAAATCTCGGCTGTCAGGATGTTTCCTACTCGGGCACAGTGGCCGCCGCCCTTCAGGGAACTTTTATGGGTATCCCCTCTCTGGCTGTTTCCCTGGTCAGATCTAATAGCACGGCCTTTGATTTTCAACCAGCTGCCCGCCTGGTCAGGAAAATAATTGAGGCTTTAGAAGGAAAAAAGATTCCGCCTAAGGTTTATCTCAATATAAATATTCCCCCTTTTCCCGTTAAAGGCCTGAAAATTTCCCGGCTGGGCGAGAGGCGTTATGCCCCGGAACTTATCAAAAAGAAAGACCCTCGCGGTAAAACTTATTTCTGGATCGGTGTCGGCCATCCGAAAGCAGCCGGACCGTTAAACTCGGATGTTCATTTAGTTGATAGAGGCTGGGTGTCGGTCACCCCTTTGCAGATTGACCGGACAGCTTATCCTGTTCTTCATAGCAGACTGCTCAACAGCCTGTTAAGCATTCATCTGGAATAAAGGCTGGGAACTATTCAAAGGCTTATTTTCAACGGGTTGTTCCATCAGAATCTTTAGAAACCAATAATTTTCTCTGCTTCCGGCTATGGATAAAACTGATGCCAGCCGGAATTAAAGAGATAACGATGATAGCGATAATAACCAGGGAAAAATTTTCTTTCACGACAGGTATATTTCCAAAGTAATAACCACCAAATAAAAACAGGGAGACCCACATCACGCTCCCCACCAGGCTATAAATAAAGAATTTAAGATAGGTCATTTTTCCAATACCGGCTACAAAGGGTGCAAAAGTGCGGATAAAAGGCATAAAACGGGCAATGATAATGGTTATCGAGCCATGTTTTTCGTAAAAATTATGTGTCTGATCTAGGTAATTTTTATTGAAAAACCGGCTTTTTTCTTTCTTAAAGATTTCAGGGCCAACTTTATATCCAATCCAGTAGTTACTCAGATTACCAGCGAAAGCCGCCAAACTGAGTAACAGGAAAAGGCCGATAAGATTAAGATCACCTAGAGCGGCAATGGCCCCGGCAGCAAAAAGCAGGGAATCACCAGGTAAAAAAGGCGTAACCACAAATCCAGTTTCAGCAAAGATAACAAAAAATATGATGAGATATGTCCACAGCCCGAATTGATCAATAAACTGGCTGATGTAGCGATCAACATGAATGAGAATATCAATGAATTTTTCTATAAAATCTATCAACTGTTTATCCCAACCTTGACTGGAATTCTCAACCTTAATTTGAGCTAGATTTATGACTAACTATACACATTTTCTCACAAGCTGACAAGCTTAAACCGCTTCGCTTGCCATCTTTTCCCGGACTTAAATCTTCTTGAGAGTTTACCTTAATATCTTGCCTTTAAAGTAATCACACTGCCTATATTTTTTCAACCAGTGCAGTTCTTTAGAGTTGAACTTAGGATCTTGTTTTTAAAGTGCTCTTAAGAAGCTAAAATCTCTGCTATAATCAAATTGAAAAAATTAATAGTTTCAGGTCACCAGCCGGGATTATTTTCCAGGTAGGAATGCCAAGAATCATGGATAAAATATTTTTTAAGGAACGCAAGCTTGAATCTATTGAGCGGGCGCTAGCCAGGTTTTCCCCTCTCGCTTCTAATTGCTGCCTGTGTCCACGCTGCTGTCAGGTTAACCGGACAAGTGGTCAGGCGGGCATCTGCCAGACAGGAGATCAAGCTCGAGTTTCAACCAGCTTGCTTCATTTTGGTGAGGAACCAGTTATCAGCGGGCAGGGCGGACCGGGAAAAGCACGCGGTTCAGGAACAATTTTTTTTGCTGGCTGCAATCTGAAATGTCTTTTCTGCCAGAATTACCAGCTAAGCTGGCTTAACCAGGGCGAGCTGGTCAGTGATGAAGAACTGGCCGATTTAATGCTGAATCTCCAGGCTCAAGGTGCTTTAAATATCAATCTGGTTTCTCCTACCCATGTTGTTTTGCCTGTCCTTCGTGCTCTAAAAATTGCCTATTGCCACGGCCTGACCATTCCTGTTGTTTATAATTCTAACGGTTATGACTCGATTGACGTCATTGAGGAACTGCGAGGAGTCATAGATATTTATTTACCTGACCTGAAATATATGTCCGGAGAACTATCAAAAAAATATTCAGCTGCACCCGATTACTTTGAAAAAGCACGGCTGGCCATTCAAGACATGTACTGCCAGCAACCTGAACTAATCCTTGATAATCAGGAAACAGCCACCCAGGGCTTAATTATCCGTCATCTGGTTCTCCCCGGCTGCCTGGATGATTCAATTCAAATCATAGACTGGGTAGCTAAAAACCTCTCAGGTTCAGTTGGGCTTAGCCTGATGAGTCAGTACCATCCCTGCTTCCAGGCCCCGCCAGAACTCCGGCGCGAGATTAGCCGGAAAGAATACCAGGCAATAACGAACCACGCCGCCTGCCATGATTTCGCTTATTTCTTTCTTCAGCCAGAGCCCTTCCTGTCTGATGAGCATCTTATGCCAGATTTCCGCCGGGAACATCCCTTCCGCTGGAAATAGTCTCACTCCCTCTTCGCTGGTTAAGATAGCTGAACTTTTAACCGAAAATCCTGAGCCAGGCTGTCCGCCTTCCTTTTACAGAATTTAGACAGCCTGCTCAGAAAATAAAAACTATTTAGTTTTTATTCATAAACAAGAATTTCTACCCGTCTATTTTGAGCCCGGCCTTCCCGGCTGGAGTTATCAGCCACTGGCACCGAGTTCCCCAGACTGACCACCGACATGCGGTAAAGAGGAATATGATAAGTTTTATAGAGATACATCATAACTGCTTCTGCTCTTTTCTTGCCAATGGCCAGATTAACTTCCTCCGGTCCAACATTATCAGTATGACCCTGAATCTCCAGATAAACACCTTTGTTTTCCTCTATTAGTCTCTGGACAAAATTATCAACTGCTGCTTTGGCTTCCGGGCTCAGCTCAGAACTGTTAAAGGCAAATTTAGCTTCGTTGTTGCTGAGGGTAGCTTTCATAACAAGATTCCCCTTAATCATGGTTTTGACCTCTTCAATTTTCCCGTCAACCTGTTTAATCTGGGAATCCTGCTCGTTAATTAATTCGCCGATGGTCGCCAGCTTTTCATCATGTTCTTTAATCCTCTTTTGTGTCTCCTCAACTTCTGTTGAGATACTAGCCATTTTTTGATCTACAGATGAGACTTCTGTATTAACATACTTTTTAGTGGCACAGGCTAAACTGAAAACCAGACCAGCTATGATCAGCACCATTAACCCGTAAAAGCTTCTTTTCATCCTTATCTCCTTTCGTTGGCCTTGAGGCTTAATGAGTAAGTTCCATTTCTCAATTTTACCGATTATAAACCAAAACCAGATCATTTTCAGCTAATTTAAAAAAATCATTTAGAGCCGCCTCGCCCACCGGCTAATACCCCTGGCGTGTTCTTAGCCTGTAATGCCCTTTAACCGTTGTCACTTTTATCCGGCGGTAGCGGTTATCATCATGATAAGAAGTATAACCGATAATATACTGATGACTCTGTTCTTTTCTTATCTCATAGATTGAGGCCAGCAGTCCCTCCATCGTGTTCAGGAAGAAGGCCCGGCCGCCCGTCGCTCTGGCAAAAAGATCCAGAGTGGCTACTAAGCCGGCCGTGTTCTGGCTGGCTGATTTTCTATGCCTGGCCAGGATTTCTTCCGCTTTTGGTATCTTATACCCAATAACATAAATTGGCACATCAACCCGGCGGGCGATCTCCAGAGCCTGGCCCGCTGAAGACTGGCTATCATTTTCAAGACCATCAGTTACCAGGAGTAGAGCCCTCTTCTCCTTTTTAGCCCGGACAGCATATTGAGGGGAAACGGCCACGGCATCGTTTAAGGCCGTCTTGCCGTAAGCTTTTTCTTTATCGAGAGCAGATAGAAAAGCTGCTTTATCAGCCGAATGACTGGCCGCTATCTCCACCTGGCCATCAGCAAAAACTAACAGGGCCACTTCATCATCAGGAGCCAGGATTTTTTCTGCCATGATGTGCAGGGCTTGACGGACTTCCTCAAACTTATTTTCGAGGACCATACTCCCGCTGACATCGAGTAAAACCGTCAGGCTTAAAGGTGCGGCCTGATCATGCTCGAAATAAGTAATGGCCTTCTTTTCGTCATTCTCATAAACGATAAAATCCTTTTTCTCCAGGTCATTGACATAACGTCCCCGCTTATCCTGCACGGTGACCGCGATGGTCACAGCATTGACCGTCAGGTTGTAAGCCGGCCTATCCAGGCGAATTTGATCTGTCCTTTCCTGACCGGTCCCAATCAAGGGAGCAAGCAAGACAAGAATCAAAAATAATAAAAGCAACCAGGACCGGTAATTTCTCAATTTTTTATCCCCTTATCTCTTGTTTTCAGCTCAAGACCAAAACATGGACGTTTTCAGGCTGAACTATTTTAGAGCCCCTGGCCGGTGTTTAACCACTTCGGCTTTGACCAGGTAAATCACATCTTCGGCAATGTTAGTAGCATGATCACATATTCTTTCCAGGTGCCTGGCTACCAGTAAAAGAGGAATTGCCCGTGGAACAGTAGTAGCATCCTTTTTCATATAATCATTAATCAATTCTGACTGGACAAGATTCCTGAGTTCATCAGCCTCATTATCTCTTAAAATGACTGATCTGGCCAATTCTGTATTCTTATTGACAAATGAATTGATAACATCCTTGACCATCCCCTGAGCCAGAGAAGCCAACTTCGGAATATCAATTAAAGGCTTAAGCAGCGGCTGGTCGGCTAATTCTTTAACCCGCTCGGCAATATCGACTGCCAGATCGGCAATTCTTTCCAGGTCAGTTGTTATTTTCATTGACATAATAACAAACCGGAGGTCAGCAGCCGCCGGCTGGTAGAGGGCAATTAAATTCAGGCACTTCTCCTCTATCTCAAGTTCCATGGCATCAATGCGGTCATCATCTTTGATAATTGAGTCGGCCATTTTCCGGCTCAACTCTCTTAGAGCTCGAATAGACAGCCCTATTAAGCTTTCGACTTCGCCGCTCATCTCCAGCAATTTTTTATTAAGTTCCAGCAACTCTTCATCAAAATATCTGGTCATTGCTTTCTCCTCGACCATTCTCCAACAGTCCAGGCTTCCCTTTTAACCAAACCTGCCAGTTACATAATCTTCAGTCCGCCTATCTCTCGGGCTGGTAAAAATTTGATCGGTCTCGCCAAATTCTACCAGTTCACCCAGCAAAAAATAACCCGTATAATCAGATACCCGGGCTGCCTGTTGCATATTATGAGTGACGATGATTATAGTATATTTTTCTTTCAGTTGATACATCAAATCTTCAATTCTGGCTGTAGCCGTCGGATCAAGAGCTGAACATGGTTCATCCATCAGAACGACATCTGGCTCAACTGCCAGGACACGGGCCAGGCATAACCTCTGTTGTTGCTCGCCAGTCAGGCTAAGAGCATTAGCCTGCAACTTATCTTGAAGCTCATCCCAGAGATTAACCGCCTGCAAGCTCCGGAAAAGCCTTTCTTCCATAAAGCCCCGGGCGGTCTGCCCATGAACCCGCAGCCCGTAAGTTACATTGTCAAAAATACTTAAAGGAAAAGGATTCGGCCGCTGAAAAACCATGCCGACCTTTCTCCTCAGCTCAAGTAAATCTGTATCAGGTTCAAAGATATCTTTCCCATCAAAGACAACCTGGCCCTCAGTTCTTGCTCCCTCAATCAAATCATTCATCCTGTTCAGGGCACGGAGAAAAGTTGATTTACCACAGCCGGAAGGACCAATCAGGGCAGTTATTTTTCTGGCCTGAACATTGATATTAACGTTTTTTAGAGCCTGAAATTGGCCATAAAAAACTGACAGGAACTTAACCTCGATAATATTTTCCCGCTGAGTCATTTCTGCCATATCTCTACCTTATTATCATCAGTCTTCAGTTTTCCTCTTCTTCGAGTCACATCCTGGCCAATTTTCTTTTCTGCTTGCTTCTTCCATTTTTATATCCTGTTTTTTAATCTTTTTTTTCTTTTTTATTAAATTTTATTTAAATTTATATCAGCCAACAGGAATAAGCCTCTGTCTTTTGTTCTCCATCTCAAAATTTTTATCATTTTGTTTCGGCCTCAGCCAAACTTACCCTCGATATAATTTTCAGTGCGTTTATCTGCCGGCCGCGTAAAAATAATCCCCGTTTCATTTACTTCTACCAGCTCACCCATTAGAAAAAAGGCGGTTCGGTCGGCCACCCGGGCTGCCTGTTTAGTATTATTGGTCACCAGGATAATTGTGTAATCTTTTTTAAGCAGTCGGAGAGTGTCTTCGATTTTCATTGTCGAGATAGGATCGAGGCCTGAAGTCGGCTCGTCCAGCAGGATATATTCAGGCTTAAGAGCCAGAACCCGTGCCAGGCACAACCTCTGCTGCTGCCCGCCTGACAGCTTTAGAGCGCTGGTTTTAAGGCGATCCTTAACTTCAATCCACAATCCAGCTTTTTCTAAACAGTCTTCAACCAGGCCATCAAGATCCAGCCGGTATTTTTTACCCTGGAGTTTGGGACCAAAGACCAGATTGTCATAAATACTCATCGGCAGAGGAACCGGTGTAGCAAAAACCATGCCCAGTTGGCGCCGCAGGGCGGCTACCTCAATCCCTGGACAGTAAATGTTCTGCCCATCAATTAAGATTTTACCTGTAACTCTCGAACCCGGGACAAGATCACCAAGCCGGTTAAGGCAGGTCAAAAAAGTTGATTTACCGCTTCTGGCTGGACCAATTATACCCAGGATTTCATTCCGGTAAACCTGCAGATTAAGGTTCTTCAAACTCTGTTGCTGGCCATAAAAATGGCTGAAATTTATGACCTGAATAGCTGTGTCTTTCATCACCCGATTGCCCTGTTTTCCTCTTCATCCAGATTCATTCTTTATCCCTGCCTATCCGCCATTATTCACGTGATGACCGGGTTATATATTTCCCCATTAGATAATAAGTTACGATGTTAACCAAAAGAATAGCTATAACCAGTACGGCGGCTGTGCCATAGGCCTTCGGCATGGAAATACCTTCCCTGGCCAGAATATAGAAATGAACAGACATAGTTCTGGCTGATGAGAATAAAGACGACGGCAGATGAAGGGCACTACCGGCTGTAAAGATAACCGCTGCCGTTTCTCCAATGCTTCGCCCGAGGCTTAAAATTACACCAGTGATAATGCCGGGGCTAGCCGATGGCAAAACCACCCTGGTCACTGTCTGCCAGCGTGTACTCCCCAGGGAATAGCTAACCAGGCGATAGGCCGCCGGCACACTCTTTATAGCTTCCTCACTGGTTCGAATAATAGTGGGTAAAACCATGAAGGCCAGAGTTAATCCCCCGCTTAAAATTGACCAGCCAAATTTCAACTTGTTGACAAAAAGGATGAAACCGAACAGGCCAAAGATAATCGATGGTATGCCAGCCAGGCATTCAGCCCCGAAGCGAATTATCCGGGTGACTATCCCCTCAAAAGTATATTCTGTAAGATAAATGGCTGTTCCCACTCCCAGGGGAGTAGCCACCAGTAAAGCAATAACCGTCAGATAAAGAGTAGCCACAATGGTTGAAAAGATTCCACCTTCACGGCCCATATGAGCTGGGTTTTTAGTCAGAAACTCCAGGCTGATCTCGGGCAGTCCGTTCTTTAAGATCACCGCTAGAATGAAAATTAAGATCAGGACGGCTATTGAAGTCATAAGACAAAGGAGAAACTGAACAGCTTTTTGTTCAACTTTCGGTTTCAGCCTGAATCTCTTTTTCACTTTTTATCTCTACTTTTTTCTGTATTGTTTCCTGGCAGCCAGATTGGCCAGAAAGTTCAAAATCATAATAATCACAAAAAGAACAACGCCAGTGGCAAATAGAGCTTCCCGGTGTTCTCCGCTGGCATAAGCCATTTCCAGGGCAATATTGGAAGTCAGTGTTCTAACTGGAGCCAGCAAGGAGCCAGGGATGTCAGCAGCATTCCCGGCAACCATGATAACAGCCATTGTTTCTCCTATGGCCCTTCCCATGCCAAGAATAATTCCGGCTACCAGGCCAGATCTAGCTGCCGGCAAAACCACCATTCTGACTGTCTGCCATCTGGTGGCTCCCAGAGCAATTGAGCCCTCACGGTAAGAATCAGGAACAGCTCTGATAGAATCAATAGAAATACTAATAATGGTAGGCAGAATCATTATGCCCAGAATAATGGAAGCAGCCAGAACAGATAAACCGGAACCCCCAAACTTTTCTCTGATGAAGGGCACCAGGAACATCAATCCGAGGAAGCCATAGACAACAGAAGGAATACCAGCCAGAAGTTCGATCACCGGTTTTAAAAAACGTGAAACCCGCCGATTGGAAAACTCGGTTAAAAAAATAGCACTGGCCAGGCCCAGGGGAACACCAATTACCAGGGCCCCCAGGGTTACCAGGAGCGAACCGACAATCATCGGCAGCAGGCCAAAGCTTTTTTCTGATGGAAACCAATTCTGGCCGAGGAGAAAATTTTTCAGGCCATATTTCATCATGATGGGCAGGCCCTGCTCAAAAATAAAAATAGTAATGATGACCAGAACTGAGACAGCAGAAAAAGCAACTACCAGGAGGCTGATTTTTATCAACCGGTCACTGCCTTCATGCCTGGCTATCATATTTCCCCCCGCCATCAAAACCGGTGGCCAGCCATAATTTTTTTTACAGGAATAAGACCATCTTGAGGCAGTCTCGATTGAATTTCATCTGATAAGACAAAATCTATGAATTCTTCAGGCAACCCTTCAGGCTTCTCCCGGGTCAAAAACAGAAATGGCCTGATCAGCCTGTATTCTCTTTTCAAAATGGCTTCTTCCGTTGGCTCGATCCCGTCCTGAGCAATAGCTTTTACTTTATCATTAACCAGGCCAAGAGAAATAAAGCCAATAGAATTCCGGTCATGGCTGACAATTTCCCTGACCACCCCATTAGAATCTTCCACAATCGCCTTTTTGCTGATTCGTCTCTGCCCCATGACCATTTCCTGAAAAGCGCCGCGGGTGCCCGAGCCTTCCTCTCTAACCACCACTGTTATATTCTTATCCACACCGTTGAGTATTTTCCAGGAAACAATCTCCCCGGCGAAAATGCTGCGAACCTGATCGATCGTCAGGCTGCTGACCGGATTGGAGGGGTGAACAATAATAGCCAGGCCATCGTAGGCGACAATTATCTCAGACAGGCTCTTTTCATCATCCTTTAGTTCACGTGACGACATGCCAATATCGGCTGAGCCTTCTCTTACAGCCATAATCCCGGCACTTGAACCACCTCCCTGAATATTTATGACCAGGCCCGGTTTTTTTCTCATAAAAAGTTCGGCCCATTCATCAGCAAAAGGCTGAATACTCGTCGAACCAGCGACAGTGATCTCTTCTGATCCAGAATGAAGCCGGCAAGACGAAAGCAAAAAAGAGCAACAGGCCAATATTAAAAACCAGGTAGTAAAATTAAGAGGTCTTAGCTGGCTTTGATGCCTTGAAATAAAGGCCCGCACAAAAAAAATTTGACAGCCCCGGCGGAGGAAACCCTGGAAGTATTTTTTGGACTCAGCATTCATTCTTAGCTATTCCAGTTCTTCCATTTTTGTATATTTCCACATAAAATTCAGATAGTTTAGGGCAGAATTTTAGCTTTCTGCAGCAGGAATTACCTATTAAGCAGATATTATACCTGACTTATCAAAAAATAAAAGCAGGAAGTTTGATGACGGTTGAAGACCAGCCAGACAGCAGGCCAGCTTCAGGATGATATTTTATCCAGTTCATCTAGTCTTCTTTCAAACATCTCTTTTTTCCCTTCATATTCCTGATAAACTTGAGTATATTCTTCATAAAGAGAATCAAGACTATGACGGTTGAGGTCAAGGTCTCGGGATAGGCGGACGACGTCATGACCGCTACCTCCGACCGAAGCCTCAATTATGTCCTGGGTTACCTGGCCTATTTTTTGCTCGGTTTCTTCAATGATAGTTTCAAGTTGACAGATTCTCTCTTTCAGTGGCTTCAGGCTGCGTGATTTTTCTATAATGACCTCGGAGCGAAGTTTCCTCAGTTCACGCGGGGAAAGCTTACATCTAAAAGGCGTCTCAGCAGCAGGAGTTGCTGGCTTTCTGGTTTCTTCGGAAATCTGGCTGGAGTCAGAGACAGACGCCGAAATATCTTTGGCCTTTTTCCCGGCCAGGAAATTTTTTACTTCCTTCTCGCTTTTTTCCTCACTCCAGCCAACTTTTCTTAAGAAACTTTCATAATCCCCTTCGAAAAGATTTATCCTGTTGTCCTGAAAAACTATCAAGCGGTCAGCCAGAGCCTGCAGAAACATCTCGTTATGAGTCACCATGACTACCGCCCCTTCAAAGTTATCAAGAGCCGCCAGCAGGGCATCATTTGACTCCAGATCAAGGTGGTTGGTTGGCTCGTCCAGCAGGAGTAAATTAACCGGTCTGGCCAGTATTTTGCCCAGGAGAACACGACTCTTTTCACCACCAGACAGAACCTTGACTGGTTTCAGAGCCTCATCACCCTCAAACATCAAACTCCCCGCAATCTGGCGGATGCGGGCCGGTTCAAGTTCAGGATTAGCCAGCGAAATTTCTTCCAGGACAGTATTTTCATTATTCATTTCCTCAGCATAACTCTGTTCATAATAGCCAAGAGAAACTGACCTGGCAAAAATTGTTCCACCGCTCTGCGGCTTAAGAAAGCCAGCCATGACCTTCAGAAGGGTTGTTTTTCCCCGTCCATTGCGTCCAATGACCATTACCCGGTCATGCGCCCCAATCTGAAGATTCAAATTCTCAATTACTGGCTTATCCGGAGTATAAGCAAAATTAACTCTGTCCAGGCTCAAGGCATATTTATGATGAAAAGGTTTTTCCTGAAAAGTAAACTCCATATTTTTTATCTTTTCGAGCTTTTTCCTTTTCCCCATTTTTTCTATATACTTCAGACGCGACTGAACCAGACCAGCCAAACGGGCCTTAGCCCGGAAGCGGTTGATAAAAACCTCCATCTCTTTGCGTTTTCTTTCATCATTTATTCGTGTTTTCTCATAGACTTCTTCTTCCTGAGCAATCTGGTTGTAGTATTTTTCGGTACTGCCTTCGATCTTCCTGACTTTATGGCGATGAAGCCCAAGGATGTGAGTAGCTATCCGGTCCATAAAGCTGCGATCGTGAGTAATCAGCATCAGTTCTCCCGGCCAATCAAGCAAAAACTTTTCCAGCCATCGAATCGAAGTAATATCCAGATAATTATTTGGCTCGTCCAGAAGGAGCAGATCATATTCAGTTAAAAGGAGCCGGGCAAGATTTAGCCTGACTTGATAACCACCTGATAGCTGAAACGGATTCAGTTGAAACTCCCGGGAAGAAAACCCTAGACCGTTTAGCACTTTTTCCACCCGCCAGAGTTGATCCGCTTCTAAGTGGTGAAGACCCCGGCGAGCTTCTTCTAAAACTGTCGTCTTTTGAAAATCAGGCTCTTGCTCCAGATAGCCAATCCGGTAATTCCTCGGAATTATAATCCGGCCTTCATCTGGTTCTTCCAGGCCGGCTAGCAGGCGGAATAGAGTTGTTTTGCCATGCCCATTTTTGCCTACCACCCCTAGTCTCTCACCCCGGTTAACCCGAAAACTGATTTTTTCCAGCAAAACTTGTCTGCCAAATTTTTTGGATAAACCTTCAACTACCACCATTTACCTGCTAATCTCCAGTTATTTTCTTTTTTTGGCTTTAAACAAAAACCTGAGTCCGGGCTGAAGCCCGGTCTCAGGTTTAGATGATAGCATTTTTTCAGGCGATTTAAATCTTCAGGCCATTAGAAACCTAACTCCTGCATGACATTAGTTGCACCCGAAAATTTTTCAGTTACAAAAAGGACATATCTGATATCTACACTGATCGATCTTTGCCATTCCGGAATAATATAATAATCACCGATAACGCTCTCATAGGTCATATCAAAAATAATCCCTACCTGCTCCCCTCTGGCATTAAGAGTTGGCGAACCAGAGTTTCCGCCAGTGACATTAGTCGTATTAAGAAAACAGGCGGGAACATCTTTAAGTTGCGGGTCTTCAAAACGGCCAAAATCACGCTGCTTATAGAGTTCTTTTAGCTTTTCTGGAACAAAGAATGGCTCAATACCAGTTTCTTTTTCCATGACTCCCTTGAGAGTCGTAATTGGCTTATAAATGACCGCATCTCTTGGGCTGTATCCCTCTACCTGGCCGTATGTAAAGCGGATGGTACTGTTAGCGTCCGGTGCCAGTTTCCCGCCTTTCATCTCGAGCAGGCCAGCTTCATAAGTCTTTTTAATATCCTGCCTTTGCTGACTCCAGGCTTTACTTTCTTCCCGCACAACTTTCAGCTCTTTTTCCAGTTCAGCCGCCAGAAGGATAAAGGGATCATTGGTTCTAAGAAGTTCAGCCGGTTTTAGTTGAAGAAGCTCTAGGCGTTTTTCAGGTGAGCCCAGTTTAGTCTGGTTATAAAGGTTATCAACATAGTCTTCTATCGCTTTTTCTGAACCCTGAGCCATTAAGGCCTGGAAGGCAGCCGGGATTTTTTCTGCAGGAAGATTCATCATTTTTTTTAGTTGATGTTTAAAAAACTGGCGATCAGTCTCAAACACATAACCGCGTTCAGCCAGTTGAATCCTCTGTTTGATATAAGGGAAATTACGATCCTGGTAAGCTGGCTCTCTGTCTTTGTCTGGTTTCTGCCGTTCATTCACCGCCCGGTAGATGGTATAAGCTTGAGATAAGATAGTCGAGCCAAAATAAGGGCTCAGGATACTGCTCAACAACTCATTTCTTGCTGCATAACCTTCGTAGCGTTTCATAAAATCAGTCATCTGAGTTAGAACCTGACCATATTTTTTCCGGCTTTCAGGTGAAGAATTTATCCAGGCTAAAAATTCATTTTCCTGTTCTTTTTTTCTGGTAATCAAATCAATTTTCTTCATGCCCTCTACCTTACCCTCCATATTTTTTAGGGAATTATAGAGCCCCTTAAGCATACCTGCATAACGAATTTCAGTTTCCTTATCACCCTGGCTGGCCTTTTCTATAAATTTGATAATATCTTTGAAATCTTCAATTCTCTTGACCATAGAATTTAAATCAGACTGGATTTCAACGGTTGTATAGTTCCGGTAAGTGCGGCCTGGATAGCCCATAACAAAAGTGAAATCTCCTTCTTTGACGCCTGCCGGTGACAGCTTTAAAAATACTTTCGGTTGATAAGGAATATTATCGGGGCTGTAGTCAGTCCCAACTCCGTCTTTGGAGACATAAGCCCGTAAAAAAGAAAAATCGCAGGTATGGCGAGGCCAGATCCAGTTATCCACCTCCCCGCCGAAGTTGCCGAGATCCAGAGGCGGGACATAAACCACCCGGATATCCTTGATTCTTTTAAAGCGGTATAAATAGTATTGATTGCCGCTATACATCGAGACAACAGCAGCTCTAATATCTGGCGCTTTTTTCTCCACTTCAGCTACAATTTGATTGATAGCTTCTTCGATGGCTTCATATTTTTGACCTGGAGTCATCTTTGGTTTGACTTTGCCTAAAATCCGGGCAGTCACTTCTTCATAGCCAAGGAGGATATCAGCCGTGTAACCCTGGGCCAGAATTTCCTCACCAGGCGAGCGAGCCAGAAAACCATCAGTAATATAATCATGTTCCTTGCTAGCCGCTCTTTGAACTGCTCCGAAGGCCACATGATGATTGGTAAGAATTAGCCCCTCAGGACTGACAAATTCACCTGTCCCGCCGCCCAGGTTGACGACCGCACTCATCAAGCCAGTGCCATCCAGCCGGTAAAGATCTTCCGGATTCATCTTGAGCCCGAGCTGCTCCAGATTAAGCATTTTCATCTGGTGGGGCATCCACATTCCCTCATCGGCCAGGGCCGCCAGCGGCCAGAGGATCAGCCCGACCAGCCAGATCGAAATAAATATCCTGGTTTTAAACTTCATGATGACCTCCTTACTTTTTTTATACAAATAAACCTTAGTCTGGGTTCATTTAATCAAGACAGTCTTTTAACCTGCACTCTCTTGATATTTCTTTAATCCTCTTAAAAACCTGCACTTTCTTGATGTCACAGCTCAGGCCGCTTTAACCCTTAGCTCAGACCTATGACCGTCAGCTTGTTCTCAGGAAGAGATGATAATATTCAAAATTAGTTACTTATTCAACTAATAAAGGTTCCAGGGCAACCCGTCGAAGAAAATGATGATATTCAAAACTCCCTGTTTATTCAACATTTATTTGACTATCAAATTTACCTTTCGGGCCGGTATTTTAACTCCATTAGAAGAAAAATGCTAAAATAACTAATCATAGCCTTTGACTGAGGAGAATAAAATGGAGAAAAAGAAGAGAGTCCTGGTTCTTTTTTGCGGGGGAACAATTGTTATGGAAGAAAAACCAGACGGCTCGCTGGCTGTGCCGGATAGCCAGGATTCAGCTATCAGCATCCTCAAAAATGTTGAGCCCAGGCTAAATTCTATCGCTGATTATGACATCGAATTCATAGCCAATATTGATAGCACGAATATCAGACCCTCAGACTGGGATAACATTCTTTACCAGATAAAAGATAAATATAGAGACTATGATGGCTTTGTCATCACCCAGGGGACAGACACCATGGCCTATACGGCCTCAGCTCTGAGCCTGGCCATAAAAGGCCTGGGCAAGCCTGTTGTTTTAACCGGCAGTCAGATTCCCGGTGAAAAAATTGAAAGCGATGCCCGCCGTAATCTGGTCAATGCCTTCAGGGTAGCCATCATGGATATCTCCGGGGTATTTATTATCTTTGATGAAAGAATAATTCTCGGCTCAAGAGCCAGTAAGGCTTCAGAGTCAAAGCTTGATGCCTTTCAAAGCATTAATAGTGAAGACGCCGGAGAAATCTCTATCGACATCAAGCTGAAATCCTGGGTTAAAAGGAGAAAGACTGAACCCCATGAAATTGAAATTTGGCCAGGGTTTGAGTCTAATATTTTTGTTTATACGCTAAGCCCGGCCTGCGACCCGGAAGATCTGGAATTTCTGCTTAGCAACCATAAAATCAAAGGGATAATTATCAGGGCTTATGGAACCGGCAATATTCCTTATGGATTTGAAAATTTTTTCAGGAAAGCCAGAGAAAGAAAGTTACCAGTTATCGTAACCTCTCAATGCCTCCATGGTAAGACTTTGATGAATTTATATGAGGTAGGCAGAAAGGCTCTACAATCGGGAGCGATTGAAGGCCATGAAGAAAGCCTTGAGACTCTGTGTATAAAACTGATGTGGGGATTAAGACACTGCCCGAACCAGATTGAAAGCCTAATCTGATCGCCCTGGCTGGACAGACATTCCATCCCTGTGTAAGAGCAGTCCCAAACAGCCAGAGCCAGAAATATAATTAGCTGCTTTTTCCGCTGGTTAATTATTTTCATAAACCTCCCCTCTTTCACCCTTCTTTTATGAATATATCATCCAGCCATTTATTTTCAATGCCAGTCTTTCCTATCGAATGTTCAGACGGGAAACTAACTTTTGCCTTGATTCAATTTCTTCTAGTTTCAATAACTGGTGTGAGAAGCCTCTAAAATATTCCTTGAATTTCCAAATGAATATATTATATTCAGACTGTAAGTTTCAAACCGGCAAGCCTTTTTATTCCTGAGGAGGACAAGGAAATATGCAAAAGGAAATTTCCGGCGTAATCGTAGAATGCATCAAGGGCAACATCGCCAGCCAGCCTGATGTCATGGCTATTATTAATCCAGCCAATGCCCATCTCCGGCCAGGAGGTGGTGCAGCCGGAGCCATTCATGAGGCTGCCGGGCCTGGGCTGGAAGAAGAATGCCGGCCATTAGCACCAATCGAACCTGGCCAGGCGGTTATTACTGGCGGGCATAATCTGCCCAACAAATATGTCATCCATTGCCTCGGTCCTGTTTACGGAGTGGATGAACCAGCCAATGAATTGCTGGCTAGTTGTTACCATCAGGCCCTCTCACTAGCCGAAGAGCATCAGATTGAATCTGTCGCTTTTCCAGCTATCTCTACTGGCTTTTTCCGTTTTCCTCTGGAAAAGGCTACCAACATTGCTATAAAAACCGTTCTGGAGACGGCTCCGAAGCTGAAGCGGGTTAAAAGAATCAGGTTTGTGCTATTTACTGACTCAGATCTGGACATATATGAGGCCACCATGACACGGCTAATTCCGAGTTAATTTCAAACCTGCTCGCCCTGCCTTGATCTTATTGAATCATGATTTCTTAAACCGTATAATCTGACAGTAAAAAGTCAGGGTGACACCGTTTATCAACCTGATATAATAGCCATGTTAAAAAACAAGAGGATGAGAGAATACCTGCTACTACCCGGGTATGCTTTTTAATTCTTGCCAGGCACTGGTTCAGATCCAGACGCCGGAAAATATGCGGGGGCGCATCCTGAGTATATACAATTTTGTCTTTTTTGGCCTGATGCCTTTTTGCGCCCTGTGGGTTGGCCGGCTAGCTCATCTGACCGGTGTCAAAATACCTGCCCCGGCTGTCGCCCCGGGCTTGCTGCTTTATGGAATACTTCTCTCTTTTTTTGACCGCCATCTTATTAAGCTGCTTTAGCACTGCCCGAAAATCAGGCGGTTCAAATATTCTTATTTTTGCCGGAAACTAAATCAATCAAGGCTGATTTCAATTAGTTCATAATCCTGCGAGCCAAGTCCCAGGTTTTCTCCATGGACCAGCTGAATTGACCAATCAAGGTTATAACCCTGCCTGAAGGCATCCCGGCCGGCCGCCTGGTTGACTAAATCAATTGAGGCCCGATCAACCGCTACTGGATCGAGAGAAGCCACAATGCCCACATCCGGGACAACACCAGATTGGTTGCCAGCCATACAATCACAATCCTTGGTTACTTGCAGGATAAAATTAATAAAGCATATTTTTTCTCCGAAATGATTCTTGACTGATAAAGCGTATTCAGCCATTTTCTCCTGCAGGCGTCTTGAATCTTCATCCCATTTCATTTTAACAGCCCCAAACCGGCAAACGACCAAACATTCACCACAACCGATACACTTTTCATCATCAATAATGGCTTGAGTCTGAGTCTGCCTGATAGCCTCCGCCGGGCAGTAGTCAAGGCAAACCCCACAATTCCGGCAGTCCTTAGCTTTGACCCGGGGATGAACAACTGAATGCTGGTCAAGCTTGCCAGCTCTTGATGCACAACCCATACCAAGATTTTTAATAGCCGCGCCCACACCCGTCTGCACATGCCCCGTCACATGTGTTAAACAAATCATAACCTGCGAACTAAGAAAAGCACTGGAAATGCGCGAACTCTTTACCTGGCCGCCTTCGGTTTTAATTTCTATTTTTTCCCGGCCAACCAGGCCATCAGCAATGATGACTGGTAGCCGGACAATTTCTGGCCGGAAGCCATGTTCCCAGGCTAGCCGTATATGATCAACCGAATTCGCCCTTTGACCAACATAAAGTGTATTACTATCAGCCAGAAAAGCTCTATCACTTCTCTGGAGGACATCATTTATAATCCCGGTCAGCCATTGAGGTTTTATGTGGCCAGTATTGTTTTTTTCTCCAAAATGTATTTTCAGGGCCACAAAATCTTCTGCTTCGATTCTCTCATTAAAGCCAAGAGAGCGGTAAATAGCTAAAGCCTTTTTAGCTATGACCTCCGGGCCATCCTCTCGGCTGGCCTTAATTAAATAAACATCAGTCTTCATCCTCGTTCTCATCCTGTTTAGATTAAATTTTGAGAGCTAGACCTCCGGTCTCAGGCTGGTTTATCTTATCAGAAGCGACCTGACAGTTTCTACTCCATCGCCAAGAGAGACCTCACCGCCCAGGCTGAGAAGAGTTTTTTCAATGGCATCAAAGGCAAAAATAATATCTTCCCGGGTAAGGTTACCCATATGACCCAGGCGAAAGACCTGCCCGGCTGTCGGTCCAAGCCCGCCGGCGACTACTACGCCGTGATCATCTAACTTTTTTCTGAAGCTCTGGTCATCTATCCCTTCTGGATAGCCGATGACTGAGAGCGTTGAAGCCAGGCAGGTTTCATCAGTATAGATAGAAAAACCAAGCGACCTTAAGCCGCTCCTGATAGCCGAGGCATAACGTTCATGTCTCTCAAAGCGTTTTTCCAGTCCCTCTTCCAGGACAAGGCAGGTAGCTTCGTAACAGGCCCTGATTTCGTTAACGGCCGGAGTAGAAAAATATTTTTTCGGGTTTTCCATAACTGGCAGCCAGCGTAAGATATCAGAATAATAAGCTTTAACTTTCGGCAGTTTTTTCCTCTTCTCCATGGCCCTTCTGGAAAAGACATCAATAGCCAGGCCGGGAGGAACACCCAGGCACTTTTGAGCAGCAGTTAAAACCACATCGATTCCCCAGTCATCAAGATTTTCTTCAATTCCGCCGGTGGCACAGACTCCATCCACCACTAATAAGGCTTCAGGCGCTTCCTGTTTTATAATTTCAGCGTAGCGTTTCACCGGTGCACAGCTGCCAGTAGCGGTATCTACATGCGTACACGTTACCACCTGATATTTATGTTTTTTAAGCTCGCTCCTGAGTTCATCCAGCTTAACTACCCTGCCCCACGGACTTTCCAGCAGGCGGTAATTGAGGCCAAAGGCCTCAGCTATTTCTACCATGCGCTGGCCAAAATATCCCTGAGATAAGATGAGCAGGCGGTCTGATTCAGCCGTGATATTCAATAAAGCTATCTCCATGGCCAGCGTCCCAGCTCCGGCTATAATAAATGGCTGCCCTTCCCTGGTCATGACAATTTTCTTCAAATTTTCGATAGTCCCGCTCAGTTCTTTCTCCATTTCCGGACTCAAATGTGAGACTGTTGGTCTGGCCAGAGCCTCAAGAATCCGGCTGTCAACCGGGCTGGGCCCGGGGATTAACAGAAGTTTGTTGTCTCTCATGCTCTCTTTCCTTTATGCTACTTTTTTATCTTAGTTTCTTATTTTTCTCCAAGGCAGATTGAAAATCAATAGGTAATTAAGTTATTAAATCGTGTCAAGAATAAATTAGTTTAACCTGGATTATGGGTAGATAATCAGGTTGATTATTATAATTACTGGTTGCAGTATAATTAGAAGAATTTATTTAAGGAGTACGATCATGCCGTTAAAAATATTTTTAAAACAAATCCTGCTGCTTATCCTGGCCATAATCATACTGGCCGGTGCCGCCTTACCAGGCAAGCCGGCAGCCGTTAATATAGCAGACCTGGTGATTATTGGAAAAATATTTACCGGTCTAAACTCCAGGCCATGGGTTGAAGCTCTGGCCATTACTGGAGATAAGATTCTGGCTACTGGCAACAGACAGGAGATCAAAAAATATATTGGCTCAAAGACACAGCAGATTGAACTAAAAGAGGGAGTAGCTATTCCTGGCTTAATTGATGCCCACACTCACTTCTCATCTGGCGGTCAATCTCTGATTGAACTCAGCTTCCGTGGAGTTGATTCCATCGAAAAAATCCAGCAGATGATAGCTGCCAGAATAAAAGAGCTGCCACCTGGTAGCCCCGTTTTTGGCCGTGATTATGACCACACCCTGTTCACTGGACAGAAATGGCCAGACCGGAAGGATCTGGATAAAGTTGCACCTGAAAATCCAGTAGTTATTCGCCGGGTAGATGGACATTCGGCCTGGCTTAATAGCCTGGCTCTGAAGCTATCAGGCATCAACTGGAAAACGCCAGATCCTTTCGGTGGAGAAATTCTCAGAGATAAAAGCACAGGCGAGCCAACTGGCATCTTGAAAGAATCAGCTATGAATCTGATTAAAATTGAGCCGTCTATTAAGTCTTCCCGAGAAGAAGACATTCTAAGAGCCTTAGATCACGCCCGGCAACTCGGACTGACTGATGTCCATGCTTCGACCGATCTGAAAGAGCTTGATATTTATAGAAAGCTCAGGTCTGAGGGCAGGCTAACGTTGAGAATTTATGCCTGGCTGCCAGTTGAAGAGATGAACGAATGTCTCAAGCTGGACATTAAACAGAGTCAGGGTGATGAGTTTTTAAGGCTGGGCTTTCTCAAGGCTTTTATTGATGGAACTCTTGGCTCAGGAACAGCTTTGATGTTTGAACCTTTTGCCGATGCTCCCGGTCAGGCAGGCCTGGCTCAATATTCAGAGAAGGAATTTTATGAGTTGATTGACCGGGCTTACGCTCATGGATTTCAGGTTGGTACTCATGCCATTGGTGATAAGGGAGTCAACTGGGTACTCAATGCCATAGAAAAAGCTCAAAAAAAACATGGTCAGAAAAACCTGCGTTACAGGATAGAACATGCTCAAATTATCAAGCCTGAAGACGGTAAGAGATTTAAAGAGCTCGGAGTGATAGCCTCCATGCAACCGACCCATTGCACAACCGATATGCGCTTTTGCGAACAAAGGATAGGCCAGGAGAGATCAAAATGTGCTTATCCCTGGAAAGCACTGCTGGACACCGGAGCCAGCCTGGCTTTTGGCTCTGATTGGCCAGTTGAACCGCTTGATCCGCGCCGGGGGCTTTATTCAGCTGTCACCCGGAAAAACATTGAGCATGACTTCCCGGAAGGTGGCTGGTTTCCAGAGCAAAAATTGAGTCTGGCCGAAGCTATTCAGTGTTTCACCTCCGGTGCGGCTTATGCTTCTTTTGAAGAAAACATAAAGGGAACTCTTGAAGCAGGAAAACTGGCTGACCTGACTGTTTATGGCCTGGATATTTTCAGTCGTGAACCAAAAGCTATTTTAACCGCACCTGTTATTTATACTATTGTCGGAGGTAAAATTGTCTATCAGGCTAACGGGAAATAAGCCGTTAATAAGATTTTTCAGCAAGAACCTGGCTACAACAGGGCGGCTATATCTTCTCAAGACAACGCCTTATTTCCTCAAAGGAAGAAACAACAGTCGCCTCGCCCAGGTTAGCCGGTGTCATCGCACTTTTAAGAATAAAGACTCTTACCAGGCCGGCTTCCTGCGCCGCCAGCAGGTCATAACTGGTATCGCCAACTGCTACCGTTTCATCAGGCCTGACTTTAAGCTGCTCCATGGCTCTGGACAGAGGAGCCCCACTTGGCTTATATAGTCCGCTTTCCCTGGTAAGAACAAGATCAAAGCTTAATTGAAAACGGTCAAGGAGACGGCAGGTATTCTCACGGTTATTGTTGGTGACCAGAGCTGTCATTATCCGCGAGCTGCCCAGCCAATTCAGAAATTTTCTAACACCCTTTTTAAGTTTGGCCCTTTCGGTCTGGTTCCGTTCGTGAGTTTCAAGAATAGCAGATTTTTGTGATTTCTCGGGTTCAGGCAAGCTATCCAGATAAGTCAGTATTGAACCGCTTTCCAGGCCCAGTTCCCACCTGATAGCTGCCCAATCATAATTATTTTCAACGATGGTCCCGTCCAGATCAAAAATGACCAATCTTATATTTATCATCTTGTTTAGCCGTCAGTCTTTTTATATTAATTGTCCCTAGCCAATTTTTCAACAGCAGGCCAGAGAATTAACTTTTTTTCAGGCAGGAGAAAGACATTAACAACCGTCAGCCACCAGACCTCTAATCAGCAGAGATTTCCTTTCCAGGCTAAATTAAATAAAATTTGTTGATTGAAGCTTGAATAATTGATAAAATTCATTTTGAAAATGAAGCTAGTGTATAAAAGAAGGGAGGATTTATATGGGTAAATACTTAGCCATCTTTTTTGGCCTGGTAGCCGTGGCTGCGGGACTCTATCTGGTTATTTCTGTCTGGCGGCAGGAATTTATTGAGCTGGTTTTTGGCTTCATTCCACCCATCCTTTTCTTCGGCGGCTTGATAGCTATCGCTGCCGGGATTTCCGGTATAAAAGATTCCATACGGCAGAAGAAACTGGAAAGTGAAGCCACTGCTATTCAGGAAGAACAGAAACCAGAAGAAAAGCTATAATAATTTGTTTCAAGCTCTTGATTAAAAAAACAAAAATTAAAATTTGAAATACAAAAAATTAAGCTTGAAAAAGCCAGGGTAAAGTGAACTATGTGGTTAGCAGCGTGGTTGCTTTCGCTCTGGCTGTTTTATCTCAATTCAATGTTTCACTGGAAAGGTGTTTCCTTCAGAACAATACTGCCCTGCTTCCTGCCTTGATTTCTTCAAATTCACCTCTGCTGGTTACTTTACCCGAACCAATACAGATTTCAGACTGTTTTTCCTCGGACCAGAGCTATCTGGTTCTAAAAAATATCCTGACCAGTAATTCTACCATTGAATTTTTTATCGACCCGGCCAATCAACTGGTCGCTGATCGAAGAGGAATAATAATTCAAGCCCGCTGGTCGTTTCTCAACAAGGATAATGGCCGGAAATATCTTTTCTGGCTCTATTTTTATCTGACGCCGGAAAATCAGAGACAAAGAAACGGGACATCAAAGCTTATCATAAAAGAAATAAGGGCTGAGAGACATTAAATGACTGGCCAGTTAAAGGTTCAAGTTTGGCCCAGGCTTTTTAGAGACCACTCTCATTGCCTGCTTCGCCTGACGATCATTTCAGGTTTGCTGTCAGCCATGCTGATTATAATCTTTGCTCTCTGGCTTAAGCAGCCAGCGCCAGACTCAGAAAAAACTATCCTGGCTAATCTTAATAAAGCCACCCAGGAAATTCATCAGGATTTCTCCCGTCTCCTTGACTTGCTGCACAAGAGGCAAAAACAGTTATTAGCCCGCCCTCTGCCTGAAGATCCCTGGATGAGGTTCGAATTTTTCAAAAAAAGCGGGGTGAACCCTGGCCTGGAAGGTGTGGCGAGTTTAGATGAGAAACTAAATCCCGAGGTCTGGTATGGAAGCATCGCTAACCTGAAAGCATTGCTGCCCGGCTGGCCACAAGCCTCGGCTGACATGCTGGCTGGAAGTTTTGTTGTTCAAGACCACGCCTCAACATATCTCATTAGCCTAAAGCCCGCCGGGCAAAATACTTACCTGGCCGTTTTCGAGTTATTGGCCTTCCAGCCACAGTTTCAGTCAACCTATTTGCACCAGTATATAAGGCTGGAGTCAGTCAGAGAAGCAGATGCAGATCTCGATTTCTGGGAATATTTCCATGACACCGAGGCCCTTAACCGGCTTTTTGAGCGAAATCGAGATGCCTATTTGAGTCACCAAAGAGAAGAAAGGGAGAGCCGGACGCTTTATTTCCCTCTGAGGAATGAAAAAGGCAAAATTCTGGCCACAGTAACTCTAAATTCTCTTCGTCTTCAGAAGCAAAAATTAAATTCCAATCAACTGGTCAGACTTCTGTCCATAATTCTGGCCCTGGTCGCACTCCTTTCCTTTTTTTTCTGGCTGACTGGTAATAAAAGCCCGTCTTTTTGGCCTTCAGGACTGGCCAGGTGGCTGCTTGGCCTGGCTACTCTTTCAACCATAAGATATCTGCTGGCCATTCTGGTTAGATATAAGCCTTTTGTTACCTGGCAGCTCTTCTCACCTCGGGAAGCTGCTTTTCTGACCGTTAAAAACCTGACCGGCTCGCCAGCCGATATTTTTCTGACCTATCTTTTTATTTTTTTTCTGGCTTTATTCAGCCTCAAATCCCTTAAGCCGGGTTCGAGTTTCAGCACCAGACAACAACCGGAAGAGGCCAAAAAAGATAATATTTTGGGGATGGCTGCCAGCAGTTTGCTTTTTGTCCTTGGCTTTCAGGCCTTTATCTGGAGCTTGAAGCAAATCGTAGCCTGCACCAGTTTTAATTTGCTGAATTATAATTTCAATTCAGCCTCTCTTCTTATTTATTTAAGCCTTTTCCTGGCCGGACTAAGTTTTATCTTCTTCCCGCTGGTTATTTTAAGAAAAATATTTTTTGCTAGTTCAGCTAGAGCTACTGGCTGGATAGCCTGTTTGATATTAATTCTGATTTTTGAATTGCTAGCCTGTCTGCTGATAAAACCAGCCGGATCAAAAATTGCCTGGCAAATTGTCTTTTTATTATCATTTTTATGTATTACAGCCCTTATCAGGAGGCACAACAGGTATATCCTGCTTAGCCTGTTTTTAATCGTACTGCTTCAATTTGCTTCAGTCCGGGTCCTGACCATGGCCAGGACGCAACATTTAACTGAAAATGTTCTTTCGCATCTGGTTTCTTCTCAAAAGACGTGGGCCGAAATGACCCTTAAGCAATCCCTGCTAGAGTTGCAAAGGCAAACTGCGGAAATACATTCTTTTTTCAGCCAGCCGGCCGATAAGGATTTTGCCCGTTCTCTCTGGAACAGGACCTTTCTGGCCAGACTCAACTGGAACTCCTGTCTTTACCTCCAATCAGGTGATAAGAAATTACTATCATCTTTTGCCTTAAATATGCCGGTATTTACAGAGCAAACTGATGATCTGGAGACATCAATAGAACCAGTTTACACCGAGGAATATCTGGAAATCCTCGGACAGGAACGGCACTTTTTGATTGGCTACCAGGACTTCGTTAGTGATCACGGAGCTGCTGGCCGGCTGGTCATCTGGGTCAGTCTCGATCCGACTCTTCTGCCGTTTACTAACACGGCCAATCCATATTTTGAGTTGCTCCGCTTAAACACTCTTCCTTCTCTTCAGCACTTTCCTGTTTCTCTGGCCGTTTTTAATGCTGGCGGTCAACCGCTCTTCAATCAACGGCAGCCGGCTTTTCCCCTTGAACCAGAATTAAGGCGAAAAATAAAAGAACAGCCAGATGGTCTATGGACAGTTCTTCACTTAAACAATACAAATTACCGTGCTTATTGCTTGACTCTCGAAGATGGCTATTTTTATGTTTTTTATCAGCCACCAGCATCTTATCGCCAGCTAGTCACGGGGTTCCTTAAACTTTTCTTTCTCTATATGATTTTCTTTTTCCTTCTGATCGTCCCGGGAGCAGCCAGAAGAAAGCAATGGTGGCCAGATTTCAGGTCTTTTTCAGCCAGGGTTTATGTGGCCTTTCTTACTGTGGCTCTTGTTCCTCTCTTCTTCTTTATCTTTTTTACTCAGACCATGGTCGAAAGAATATTTGCTGACCGTTTTGTGAACGAGGCCACTGACCGCGCTTATTTTGCCCGCAGCATTCTCTATGATTTTACTAGCTTGCAGGAGCCAACTGAACAGCCCTCCGAACTTTCACAAGATCTGGTTTTCTGGATCAGCTCAACACTCAATAATGATGTTAATCTCTACCGTCAGGGATTGTTTCTTTCTTCCAGCCGGCGCGAGTTTTTTGAAACAGGCCTGCTGTCTGATTTGATCGATGGTGAAGTCTATAGCCAGATTGTCTATGGTCACCAGCCACTGGTTGTCAGCCGGAAATCTTATGGCCAGTTTTCCTATCAAACCCTGACTATCCCCTTTAACTATCAGCAACATGTATATTTTTTGAGCCTGCCCTTTCCTTTTGAAAGACAGGAAATATCTCAGGCCACTGGAGAACTGCTTGAATTTTTTATATTCTCTTCGGTATTTTTTATTGGCCTGATTGCCTTTTTTGCCAGCACCATCAAAAGGATGATTATTATTCCGATTAATAAACTTATCCGGGCAACTCAGGAAGTGGGACTCGGCCATCTTGAGGTAAGAGTTGATTACCAGGCTCAAGATGAGCTGCAGAGTTTAATCGACGGCTTTAATACCATGGTTGAAAATTTGAGGGAACATGAAAAGGAACTGGCCGAGCTAAGCCAGAAAGTAGCCTGGGCAGAGATGGCCAGGAGAGTTGCCCATGAAATCAAAAATCCCCTGACACCAATACAGCTTTCAGCTGAACACATTCTGAAAGTTCACGAAGACAGGCATCCCGAGTTTGATCAAATTCTAAAAGAATCAATATCCTATATAATTTCAGAGGTAGAAAATCTGAGGCGGATAGCCCAGGAATTTATGACCTTTGCCCGTGAATCAGGTTCAGTCAGAGAAAATTTTGACCTGGCCAATCTGGTCAAGGAATTGGTTCAACCTTATAAAAGCACACTGGAAGGGCGGATAACCATTACTTTTAGAAAGTCTGGAGAAGATTTCACTTTATTTGGAGACCGGGAAAAGATGAAGGTAGCCCTCCGCAATTTGTTAATCAATTCAATTGAAGCTATCAAGGGAAAAGGACAGATTGACTTTGTTCTGAAAGCTTCTCCTGAGACTGTCAGGCTGGAAATAAAAGATAACGGGACTGGAATTCCAGCAGAAATGGCTGAGCATATTTTCGAGCCAAATTTTTCAACCAAGGAAAAAGGGACAGGCCTTGGCCTGGCCATCTGTAAAAGAATTATTGATGAAAACGGAGGTTCAATTCAAGTTGAGAGCAAGCCTGATCAAGGGACAAGAGTTATTCTGACTTTTCCCCGGGCAATGAAGAATCAGCCGGATTAATATTGTTGATGTTTCTGACCCGACTGGTAACTGATCGGCAGCTTATCTAAACTATAGTCTGCCTGGCTGAGGGATTAAGACTGTCAGGACAAAATGATATAATAGTTTGAATTTTAATGGAGAAACAGGGATGAAAATTCTAATTACCTATTACAGCTTGACAGGAAACACGAAAAAGGTAGCAGAAGCGATCTACCAATCCCTGCCTGAACCAAAAGAATTAAAAAAGATAGTTGAGATAAAATCAGTTGACGATTATGATCTCGTTTTTGCTGGATTTCCTGTTCATCTCCATAGTGTTCCCTACAAGGTTGAAAATTTCCTTCGCCACCTGCCGGCCAGTAAGAAAGTTGCTCTCTTTATGACGCATGGCTCGATCCCCGGAACGAGGTTATCCCGGGAAGCCCTTGAACAAGCTTTAGTTCTGGCTGGAAAAGCCAGAATACTTGGCACTTTTGCCTGCCGCGGCCAGGTTTCACTACAGGCCATGGAAACCCTTGGCCGGTCGCCCGAGCATGAGTTATGGACAGAGATGGCCGTCACCTCCGCTCGTCATCCAGACCAAAATGATCTGGAGGATGCCAGAGCTTTTGCCCGCTGGATGTTAAGCCTGGCCAATCAGCCAGATTGATAACACCCTTACCTCTAGCTGGAAGTCAACTGCCAGCTAAACGTGTTTAATCCTCTCGAAGCCTGAGATACCAGTGACTTCCAGCCCTTCGCCCGCGGCCGTCTCAATCTGGTCTAAGAGCAGGTTAAGTCCAAGAGTATCAGAAGCTATGTGCCCGGCGACAATGACATTAAGTTTGGCGGCCTTGCATTTTTTCAGTGCTTCTTCACTGAAATGCATCCCGACCAGAGAGCTGACACCAGCCGCCACCTGGCGGTCAAAAATGTCTTTTGGACCTTCTGTTCCACCTGTCATGTCAACATATATCCTGCCTGCCCGGCTTTCCTCTGAACCATTGAGAATCCGGGGAGGAACAGCATTCAAGCTGGATTTTCTATATTCCGGAATTTCCTTTAAGATGGATAGAACTTCTTTTAGCCTGGCTGGCGCCTTCCGTGTAAAGATATCCGTCAGATATCTAGTAACGCAATTATCGGCAACAGTATGAAGGCAGATCATCGGTAGATTAAGCAGTCGGGCAACGTCCACCGTCCGGTTATGATTGAGAGGCAAAAACCGTCTTTCGACTTCACCCATTCTATTTTCCATCAATTGCTCCGCCAGGCTAGGAGTAACCCCGGACTGAATAAAAAGGTCAACCTGAAGTCCCATCACCTGGTAAAGTTGAGCCAGAGCCCGGCCGGCTGGATGGTGAGCTAGAATCAGGTCAAATTTCTTTGGCTGCTCTTTGTTTAAAACATGGGCTAGAAGAACCTCACCTACTTCTATATCAATCCCGGCCAGCAGATGCTTGACTTCGATCTCCGGGTTACCAGTCAGAATCCGGCTGTCAGCATAAGGATTAAAAAACGCATCAAGATCAAACGCCTCTTTCTCCTCATCGCTTAACTTATTGTATTTTTCCTTTTCAACCTGCAGTCGACTGGAAATCTCTTCAGCCGGCCTCATGTCGTTTTTAATGCCCGCAGTTATCGCCAGTTGATAGAAATCTTTAAGTTTCATTCTTCCTCCATGTTTCCAATCTATATTTTTAGCTAAATTTCTCCAGACAGTCCGCCCTTAACCATCAGCTGGTAGCTTTTCCATTAATACCGCCAATTTCATGCTTTTTTCGCTTAGTCTTCATGGATAGTTGCGGTCACAAACTAATTACTCTTTTTGAATTCAAAAAGAAGAACTGAGAAACAGACGGTTAGCTTAATATAATAAAATGATTGACCCATAGCTTCCTTTCACTATACAAGCTATCTGGTCAGAAGGCAAGCCTGATAAAAAAGGAAGAAAATACGGGCAAAGAAACCGTTTTTATTTGACAGTGAGGAACCGATCGGATAAATTTTAAGAATGCTTGGCCGGATAATAATTCTTGGGCTTCTTTTTTATTTAGTTTACCGGGTAGTCAAGTTTTTTCAAAGACTGGGAGAAGCCGGGTCTGAGAAATATCACCAGCCGCCGGCAGCAGATGGCAAAATGATGGTTAAGGATGAGATGTGCAATACCTATGTACCGGAAGATGAAGCCTTGAGAGAAGTCAGAGAGGGGAAAACTTATTATTTTTGTTCAGAAACCTGCCGGCAGAAATTCATTCAGGTCATAAAAAATAAGCATTAATTTTCAGAGCCGGTGTTAATAACCTGAGAATTCAACAGAAAAATCTGAAAATTCATCACGAAACTCTTCCCAGGTGATCTCAAGGTTTTCTACCCTGGCCAGCCTTGGCCCCCGTTTTAATTCAGCCAGAAATTGCTCCAGCCACTGACCTTCACCCTCAGCCATCACTTCTACCCGGCCATCGTCAAGATTTCTTACCCAGCCAGTTAATCCAAGCAACCTGGCTTCATGCTGGGCAAAAAAGCGGAAAGCCACGCCTTGAACACGGCCAGAAATATAGGCATGTAGCCTTGCCTTCATAGAAAAATTTTAGCATATTTGACCACGAAAAAATAATTCCTGCTAAACCGGGAAACAGCCAGCTAAAAATTAGCTACCATTTAGGCGAAAATATTAAAATGAAAAAAGTTTTGCTGACACCAGCTGGCTTTGACCCGCCGTCAGGTGCCGGACTCAGCCTTGATCTTAAAGTCTTCAGCCATTTTGGCTGCTATGGCCTGGCCATCCCGACATCCATCACTGTTCAGAATTCCTTTAACGTTTACGATTATAAAATGCTTCCTACCAGCCTGATAACCGGTTCCTATCACTGCTTAAAAATGGATTTTAAAATCTCAGGTATAAAAATTGGAATGATAGGAGGTAAGAAGGCTATACCAGCTATTAAAGCCATACTCGCCGATAATCAGCAACTGCCGGTGGTGGCAGATCCTGTTTTCCGCTCTTCCTCGGGCCGGTGGCTGCTTGATAAGGATGATTTAAAAGCTACCTTAAAGTTCTAGCCGGGCGGATAAACCTTATTACCCCTAACCTGGAAGAAGCCTCGCTTTTAGTCGGCAGGAATGTCAATCAGAGTAAACAGATGGAAAAAGGCGGCCAGGGAAATAAGTCAGCTGGCGCAGACAGCCTTTGACCATTACTACCAAGGAGCTAATTCTTTATCGTCTACTCGCTTTTTGGTATCAGCCTGGTTATCTTTTCTTTAACCTCATTGATCGCTCCGCTTGAAAAATTAAGGGGATGATACAGGCCATTTAAATAGAGAGAAATTTGATCTTGATAATGAGGACTCAGAAAATGACCATTTTCGCCTGAAGTTAAAACCGACAGGGAACGATCAAAATCAGATAGATCAATTATTAAACGGCATGAGGCTCCAGCTACCGTTTGGTAATCCCTGGCCGCAATGCTCGCCCGGACAGTATCACTATCACCAATCATCGGGTAGCCACCGCCATTTAAAAAGCCAAAATACCATTTCTGGCCGAGAGGGTGTTGATAGTTCAGACGGTGAAGCCTGGCCCAGTCCCATTTTTCTCTGTTCTTGCCAAAGATGGTGGTCAACTCTTTTAAAGACTCAAGCATAGCCTTTTCAATAATCTGGTCTCTGGTCTCTCTATCCGGTGTCTCCAGCCGGTCAAACCAGGTGGCGTCCTGCTGGTCAAGAATTTTTTCCAGGCCGGCCGGCCTTGGTTTCAGATACCTGGCCAGATCCGGAAAATAAAAGCTGAACTCATCACTAAAAGTCAGCTCTTCTAATTTATTCCAGAAAACCTCATAGATAGCTGAAGCCAGCCCTACTTTAATTTCACCTGACCATTGAAGTAAAATTTGCTTAGCCTCCTCGGCAGCCGGATCAATCAGTTTGACCTGCCCTAAGATCTGCTTCAGCCTGGCTGCCCGCCGGGAATAAACATCATTTTGAATGGCCATCATTTTCTCCAGGGAATTCTTCTCCTCAGTTTGAAGCAGCTCAATAATTCTATCTTTTCTGTCAGGTAATATCCAATCGAAGCCAAGATAATAATTATATCCTTCAGGCATAATATTGTTATTGGCAGTGACAATCAGGCCAGAAGGAGGATTATAAATGTTTGGTTTTTCTTCCGGAGTTAAATAACCAGTCCAGGCACTATCTTCCCGCCAGCCAGGATAAGGATAAACCGCACTTTCTTTCTTCCTGACAGGGATTTTGCCGGAGAGATAATAGCCAATATTCCCGGCGACATCAGCATAGACAAAATTAAGAGAGGGATTTTCAAATAGTTCAACCCCTTTGCAAAATTCAGACCAATTATTCGCCCTGTTAATCAGTTCTAGCCCTTCAGCTGTCCGGTCGCCCTCATACAGGGTCCAGCGTAAAGACATGGGCAGTTCGCAATTTAAGATGAACGGATTGAGGATGGGGCCCTCATCTGTCCAGTTTACTTTGATTGTCCGGGGATTTTTTTCTCCCCTAATTTTAATAATTTCGTCCCGGATGGTTAAAGGCTTCCATTTTCCCTGGCGAAGATAAGATTTTGTATCCCATTCGACCTTTTCAATATAGAGATCCTGAACGTCAACATAAGAACTGGTTATACCCCAGGCCAGGTGCTGGTTATGGCCAATAATCACCAGCGGAACGCCGGGAATAGTCTCCCCGACTACCTTAAACTCCGGGCATTCCAGGCCCATTTCCAGCCAGATAGGCGGCACATTGATGGCCAGATGAGGATCGTTGGTCAGAAGAGGCAAGCCAGTAGTAGTCCGCGCCCCGGAAATCACCCAGTTATTAGAGCCCAGACCGGATTGATCGATAGATTCTATCCGGCCAAAATTAAGGACATCTAACCTGACTTCCGGATCGGGCAAAAAATCAACTCCCGGTTCCAGCAATTCTACCGCCTTCGGCCCGGCTTTTCTGATTAGATTTATTCTGGCTAATTCTGATGTATAATCAGCAGCCAGGTTCATGGCTAGAAGTTGTTTAATTGACAGACTATCTTCAACTGTCCAGGGCTCTGGCCTGAAACGAAGCAAAATGAACTCTGGTGGCCAGTTCCACTTTATTTGCCTGATATAGGTATTGACACCAGAGGCATAAGCCATAAAAAGCCTTCTTGTTTTATCAGGCAGTTTCCCGAAATCGCGTTCAATGGCCACCGGCAACCCGAGCACCCGGGTTCTTATATCATAAGGCAACCCAGCTTCCCCCACAATTTCAGCCAGACGGCCACGGGCCAGGCGTCTTAATAGCTCCATCTGCCAGAGTCTTTCACGGGCCTGAATATAGCCAGCAGCCAGAAACAGGTCTTCTTCATTTTGAGCTCGAAGATAAGGCACTCCCCACCTGTCCCAGGTAACTAAGACTTCAGACTGAAGTCCCTGCATAACCAGGCTGGCCTTCTCTCCGGGCCGGGAAGAACGTAATAATAAATAAATTCCAGCTGCACTTCCCATCACCGCCAATAAAACGACTAAAAGAACATATTTCATAATTTTCTTAAATTTCATTATTCACTTCCTGCTCCCACCATCAGGGGGGACATAATTTCATCTTCACTCCGGGTTTTAACCACCCCGTCGGCTTTTTTTATGATCTTTTCCGGGAATCTTACTCCCTGTTTTTGCCCGGCCTCCTCGTTAATAAAAAACCTGACGCGATCAATGTATTGGAACGGAATGCGGGCTGGATTTTCTCCTTCTTTTATCCTGATGATTAGCTCAGCCGTCTTCGTCCCGATATCAGTAAAATCAAAACCCATAGAAGCGCAAGCACCGAACCAGGCTCCACTGGAGAAAGCAGCAAACAGGGGAATTCTATTTTCTACGGCCAACTGCCCGATTAAACCAAAATTGGCATTGATCGTATTATCTGAAACAGGAAATAACACCTCAACCTGCTGCCTGACCAGAGTCTGAACGGCTCGAACCAGATCCTGAGCACCAGAAATTGGCTGGACAATAATCTCCAGCCCGAATTCTAAAGCAGATTCTTTCATTAACTCTAAATAATATTCAGAATTAATTTCGGAAGGTGTCCAAATAGTCCCGAACTTTCTCGCTTCCGGCTTAACTTGCTCAATAAGTTCAAGGACCTGCCTAATCGGAGCGGTAGAACAAACCCCGGTTATCCGTTGGTCATGGTCAACCGCAGTTCTTCCGGCTTTAATGAGATAGGGATTAGCTACAGAAGCAAAAACAATCGGTATGTTCTCAGTCTCTATCATGGCTGCTTGAAGGGCAGGAGTAGAAATCCCGACGATTAAATTGACTTCATGAGCCAGCTTTCTGGCCTGATCTGGTAAAAGGGAGACATCTCCATGAGCTTCTTTTAACATGATATCAATTGTCTCTTTTGTTCTTTGTTGATAATCTAACAGATTCTTTTTCATAGTGTTATATACTTCCAGAGATGATGGCGAGTCATAGGCCAGAAGCACACCCAGGTGGTAACTAACTGAAAGTTTTTCTCCATTCTTCTGATCTTTATGACAAGCAGTAATAAGCAAAGCGACTCCCGTTATCATCAAAATAATTTTCAAAAAAGATTGACGTTGGTCATTATCATTTTTTCTCATTAGTCACTCATTGTCTAAAAATCTTTTTAATATCTATGATTTTATTAGACTTATTTATTGATAGCCAGTCAATTCCTCCCAGCGAGCTGGTTCAATGTTGCCGCCAGAAACAATCGCTACAGTCTTTTTACCTGAGAAGAGCTCACTGGCACTCAGCCAGCCGGCCACAGATAATGCCCCAGCTCCTTCGACTTTTTCCTGCTGGTCTTGATATATAATTTTCATCGCCTGGCTGATACTTTCTTCTGAAACTGTCAATAGCCGGTCAACATAGTGTCTGATGAGATCAAAAGTCATCGAATCACTTTCCAGGCCGCCAGCTACGGCTTCAGCTATCGTTGGCTTTTCAGGAAAGTCATTACTCAGGCGACCAAGAGTCAGCGAATGTTTAATGAAGGCCGAGTTTTCAGGCTCTACTCCAGTTATTTTTATCCCTGGCTTTTTCTCCTTTAGATAAATGGCTACACCGGCGATCAAGCCGCCTCCTCCAACCGGGACAAGGACCTCTTCTACTTCAGGCCAGTCTCGAAGTATTTCCAGGCCGCAGGTACCCTGACCGGCTATGACCAGTTCATCGTTATAAGGGGAAATAAATACCTGCCCACCTGTTCCGGCTGCCTGGCGAGCCAGAGCTTCTGCCTGTTCACATGATCCTTCCACCAGTCTCAATCCGGCTCCGCTTTTCTCAAGTTTTTGACGCTTTATTTTAGAAATAGTGGCCGGCACATAAATAATAAGCTTCAAGCCTTCACCACGACAGATGCAGGCTGTAGCTGCTCCGTGATTGCCGGTTGAAGCTGTTATTACACCTCGCCGCCGGCACTCTTCAAGATTAGCCAGAATCTTGCTTGCTGCTCCTCGTATCTTGAAAGAGCCAGTCGGTTGATGACTTTCCCATTTAAAGCCAAGCTGACCGCTATACTGGCTGGAAAGCACCGGAGAAAAAGTCAGGTCAGTATCAAGGGCATAATGCCTGATACGCTGGCTAGCCTCTTCCACCATCAGGCCATCTATTCTGCTCATCGAGCCTCCCTCCAGCCTTTAACCTGTTATCATCGACTGGATTTGCCTTCCCTTCACTACTCAAATCTTAGCTGTTTACTGCAGAAAATATCACTGCCGCCAGCCGGTTCACGCTGTGTCTTCTTCATATCAATTCATAATGTTATTTATAACATATCAGGAAAATTTGACTCAAGCTTAATCTTTCCTTATAGTTTATCTCTGATTAAATAACACTATCAACCTGGCAGGGTTAAAAAGCAATGGTAAAAAACCAAAATAATGCCTTAAAAGCAAAAACTCCTGAATTTAAAGGCCTGGTTGAGGTTTATACCGGTGATGGTAAGGGTAAAACGACAGCTGCTCTTGGTCTGGCTTTCAGGGCGGCTGGCCACGGTTTCAAAAGCTATATTGGTCAGTTTTTAAAAGGCCAGCCTAGCGGGGAACTGCAGGCAGCCAGAAAACTTCAGCCACTGGTCACCATTGAACAATTCGGCCGAAAGAAATTTATCAAGGTCACCGAGGATTTCGAGGAGGAAGATTATCACCTGGTTGAAGAGGGATTGAAGACATGCCTGAAAGCCATGCTCAGCGGCCAGTATCAGATTGTCATCCTCGACGAAATAAACGTTGCCCTGAATCTGGGGTTAATCAAAGAAAAAGAGGTTCATAAGTTTCTGGACAAAAAGCCGGAAAACGTGGAGGTTGTTTTGACAGGAAGATATGCCTCTCAATCGATCATAGAGAGGGCTGACCTGGTCACCGAAATGGTTTGCCGCAAGCATTATTATGATAAAGGCGTGAGAGCCAGGAAAGGCATAGAGAAATAGTATTGCGGCCATTGTTCCGCTATGGGGGCAAGAGGAAACTCTGGTACCTTATCTCCATGGCTTGAATTATTTTATTTAAAAGATAACTGTCGAATGAGGACAATAAGATTTTGGTAGTTAGCAACTTTTTTACAATTGGCCTGCAGAGAAGAGGCCGAGGTTGGTATTTTCGCTATTGGGCCTTGAGAGAGAGTAGCCTCAGAGTCGGGGACTAATTGCCATTTTATTTATTGCGTTTATAATAGAAAAGTCGGAAGAAAGTTAAAATATGAAACTCAGCCGAGAAAGATTCCAGCAGTTAGTCCAGGAAGCGATGAAGGCTGTTCCCAGGAAATATCTTAAGCAGATAAGAAATGTGGCTATTCTGGTGGAAGACTATTCTCCGCCCGGCCAGAATCTTCTCGGACTCTACCATGGTGTTCCGCTGAATCACCGCGGTTCTTATTATGGCAATGTGCCGCCCGACGTTATTGTATTGTATAAAGTGCCGATTGAAAGTCTTTGCTGGACTGAAGACCAGGTCAGAGAAAGAATTGAAGAAGTACTTCTCCATGAAATAGGGCATTATTTCGGATTGGATGAAAAGACCTTAAGAGAAATAGAAGCCAGAAGACTTAGAATAAACATAAAAAAAACCGATCCGGTTCAATAAAATATGGAGAGTTAACTATGGGTAAAAGTTTAAAAGGTGTTTATGCTGCTCTGACCACGCCCTTTGTTAATGGCGAGGTTTCGACGGACAAATTCCGGGAAAACATCGAAAAGTTTAACGAGACAGGATTGACCGGCTATGTCATTCTCGGCTCAACCGGCGAAGCAGCTTTTCTTGATGATGAAGAATCGGAAGCACTGGTCAGGGAGGCTAAAAAATCAGCGGCCAGCGGGAAAGTAATTATCGCCGGGACAGCCAGGGAATCGGCTGACTGGACAATAAAATTTACCAATCGCCTGGCTGAGGCTGGAGCAGAAGCCGCTCTGGTTAGACCACCTTCTTATTACAAGGCAAAAATGAATTATGAGGCCCTCCGGGATTTTTATCTAAAAGTAGCTGATAAGGTTAAGATTCCGGTCATTCTCTATAATATTCCGCAAAATACACAGATCTGGCTGCCCCTTGAACTGGTGCTGGAACTTTCCAGCCATCAAAATATCATCGGTTTAAAAGAAAGCGGCGGCAATATTGCTTTCCTGGGGGAGGTCATCAAGAAAGTCCCGGCTGACTTCTTGTATTTTACGGGCTCAGGCAGTGTTTTTTATTCGGCTCTGGAGCTGGGCGCCTCCGGAGCTATTCTGGCTTTAGCCAATGTTACACCTGAATTATGCGTTAAACTCTACGAGCTATTTCGAGCTGGCCAGAAAGATGAAGCGCGTGAGCTTCAATACCGGCTTATTCCGCTCAACCGGGCAGTGACTGAAACTTACAGCATTGCCGCAGTCAAATATGCATTAGACCAGCGTGGCTTTTTTGGCGGCCCCTGCCGTTCTCCCCTTCTCCCACTGGATGACAAGGCCAAAACAACAATAGATTTTCTTTTGCAGGGACTTAAGATTCTAAGCTGATTCTTAACGGCCGACGGCTGCTGACTTTTAAGATTACCTGCCAATTAAGGATGACGGCCGGGGCTAGAACTGGCCAGGTTATCAGACCGCAAAGTTAGAATAAAAGCAGTGAGTTTTTTCTTATTCTTAAGCCTGGCTTTATTTATTTGCTCAGGTAGCGTGGAAGAGTTCGAGCAGCGCCGGCTCGGGGTTGTCTTCATACAATATTTCGTTCTTTTCATAGAAAAAGTAGCGGTGATAAAGCCAGAGCCCGGCTATGATCAAAATGATGACCCCATAAAAGCCAAATAATCTGGAGGGCCTGGCCAGAAAATATGGTTCAATCCAGCGGGGGATAAAAACATATCCCAGAAATAACAGGACATAAACCAGCCAGAAGATATAGAGCTTACTTTTCCCGGGAAGATAAGAACAGGCAAAGGGAAATTTCCTGTGTTGAAAAAACAGGGCTTCCACCAGCAAGACAGCCAGAGCCAGGTCATAAAGGCAATGAACACCAGCAGTAGCCCAGTTCCAGATAAAACCATAAAAGACAAAAAGCAGGAGATAGAGTGGAATAAGGGCAAAAACGAAAATACTTTTCCGCAGGGCTGAAAAATAAGACCAGCGCCGCGGTGCTTCCGTTATTTCAAAAATCCAGTTAGCCTCAAAATTGAGCGGGACATTCGTGGCGTCTCTTATTCCCAGAACCAGGAAGAAGCTCAAAACCAGCGGCAGAGAGAGCATGTTACCGGCTTGAGCTTTCCAGAACAATTTACCGGTGGAGACAAACATAATAAGACTAACACCAAAACCAACACCTAAATAAGACAGAATCCTGGTCCGATGGAGGCGGCTGCGTCTCAGGGCACTGCCATAAAACCAGAAAACGGCCCTTTCTGCCGGCCGCCTCAAAATCGTCAGATTCAAGACCGGTTCAGCCAGCCTTCGTAGAATTGACGGCCGATAATGTTTGGCTCCTTCCGGTGATATTTTTTTCAGGTGCCCGCTGTAGGAAAAAAGGGTGATGAGGAAGAAGGCCGCCACAGCTATGACCAGAGCTAAAATCGCCCTCCAGGCAAGCTGCTGGAAGAAGGGCTGGTGGTTTCCCTGCAAAACCTCATATAGACCGGCAAACCAAAGCGGAGGAAACTTCATCATCAAGGTAGTTGGACTCTCCTGCAGGGCTTTAAAGCTTTCAAACTGCTTTTGAATAAAATGCGTATCAATCAAGAAAAAATAAAGAATAAAGATATGGGCGACGACGAGGCCAAAACGCAGTAGATCTGAAATCCGTTGAAATAATTTTCCGCGAAGAAGGATATTGAAAAAGCCAACGATAAAACCGAGGGAAAAAAATATAAAGGCCCCGGCCAGGAACATAACGAGAAGATGGGTCAGAAAAAGAAGAAAAGCTGAAAAAAGCCCATAGTATTTCGCCTGTCCCAGAAACATGGCAAAAACAATTGACGAGAGAGAGTTAATACCAATGGCAAACAATCCAACAAACATGACCAGGCTGGCAAACTTGGCCGAAAAAACAGTCAGTGGTTTTAAGGGCAGGGGCATCAAATTCAGAAAATCCTGCCGGTCAAGAAAAATTACATCCCAGACAAAGATGGTGACGAGCCCGATGAGCAGCATGCTCAGGCTGGTCATCTCGGAAATTTCAACCCAGGCCTGGGGTTTCTCCCGCAGCAGGAGATATGGGAAAAGAAGACAATCGGCGACGTAAGCTGGAAAAATTGATAAAAGAGCTATAATGCTTATCACCTTGCCGGTCATCTGCTCTTCAAAAAAGACCGTATCATTCAGAAAAAGACGCTGGAAGAAATGACGGGTCAAGACTACAAATGAGCTCTCTTTGAACTGAAGCTTTTTAAGACCATCCATTTTTTATTTTCAGCTTACTTAAGTTTCAGGCCTTTTTCTTCATTAAAGAAAGCAATTCTGAAGCCGCCGTCTCTGGATCTTCCTGAACAACCAGCTGGCTGAAAATTTCTTCGAGTGATGGGACTTTCATCAACTGGCGCAGATTCTCGACTGAATCATCCGCTCTGACCTTCCCCTGGTAAAGAATCAACACCCGGCTGGCAACTTTCTCGACAATGTCCAGAAGATGAGAAGAATAAATGACAATGCGGCCTTCAGACGCCAGCCGGCGCACCAGCTTTTCAATAATAAGAATGGTAGAGACATCCAGTCCCGACAATGGCTCATCAAGGAGAAGAATCTCCGGATCATGAAGGAGAGCAGCCGTTATTAAAACCTTCTGAGTCATGCCTTTAGAAAAAGAGGCAATCTCTGAATACATATCGCCAGCCAGGTCAAAGACCTCCATAAAGCCTTTGATTTTGGCTTTAAGGACTGATTCTTTAAGCCCCCGCAGTCTGCCCACCATAAGGAGATAATCATAGGCGCTCAGATGGGAATAGATAGCCGACTCTTCTGGCACATAACCCAGCCTTTGCTTGAACCAGACCAGATTCTTCCAGACATTGCGGCCCCCGTAAAATATTTCACCTTCTGTCGGCTCGAGCAGCCCGGCAATCATTTTGATGGTGGTGGATTTCCCCGCCCCGTTCGGACCGAGATAGCCGACTGACTCCCCCGGTTTGATAGTGAAACTCACCTCATCGACCACTTTTAAAAATTGATATTTTTTTGTTATCCCTTTTAGCTCTAACATCTTCAATCAAATTTGAATATATCATTTTTGATTTTATACTATCAACAGACTGACTAATATAAGAATTTTGATTCTCCTCAGCTATTTCCATAGATGGCAAGCTCGTTCTTGCCGGATTGATTTTATTCTAACAGTAGGCAGCCCTCGTTTTCTGTTTCATTTATCTTTAATATTTGGCCAGCTAAGCAAATAATCAGCCTTGCGCATAAACTCATCAACATAACTTCTCAAATAACTTTCCTCAAATCCCGTACAAGCCAGAACAAAATAAATCTTACCATCGTTTCCAACTCCATATAGAGTCGGAGCGTAATTTGGTCGATATTTTTTCCATTTTCTAAAACTCTTCGTCGGAAATCTGGCCCCTGTAATCTCACTAATTTCATCTGGATTTTTTATCTCTTCGTCTCTAATAATACCCAGCACCCGGACATGATATCGATGAGTAGCAAGTGATAAACTTGACTGAGTTAGCTCCTGGTAGCAATGAAAAGGATTAAGAGAAGAGGACATTAACTATTCATCAACGCTAGACTTCAAAACTAAATTATTTAGGGCTGAAAAGGAAGCTTCTTATTAAACTTTTTATTTACAGGGGTTATTTATTAACAGGTTGACAGGCTGTGCATGTCAGGCGGCCTAATCAACATCTTAGAATGCTGGTTTTTGGATTGACAGATGAAGCAGCAAACATTATCATTATAATCACAAGCTGAAAACGAATCAGCATAATCTTTTATTATTTACTTCTAATTAGTGAGCGTCTTCTGTTCTTAAATTCTTATCATTTTAGGCATCTAATCGAGCTACCCTGTTTTTTAATGTCTCTGGCAC